>JAFDXJ010000009.1 GCA_018268015.1 Bacteroidota bacterium | reverse complement strand
GATTTAACCGGCTTTGCCGAAGGTGGGCTTGTTTGTGAGTATTATATACTTAACATAATGTATATTATAAGAAAATGGGATTGAATTATTTAATCGCGCTATATTTAATTAAAATAATTTGATTTATAAAAATTAAATATAGCGCGATTAAATAATTCAATCCCATTTTCTTATAATATACATTATGTTAAGTATATAATACTCACAAACAAGCCCACCTTCGGCAAAGCCGGTTAAATCAAATTATTAGGGCTGCTGTAAGTAGGGTTGCTCCGAACTATTTCTATCCATCCACGTTCTTGATTCACCCATCTTTTTGTAATACGTACATCCCCTATGTGCTTATCTTCAAACATCAAAGAATCAAAAAATGCTTTGAGCAAGTTGTCTATATCTGGCTTTTCTTGATGAATTTGTAGATGCCGTTCCGCTTTTTTCTTTTTAGACCACGATACGGAAACAGGTATATAAAATGTAATATGCTCTCCCTGCTCTCTTGTAGTGTACCTTTTTGATTTTGCAAGTGCTGAAACTGCTATCTTGTATTCATTATACCTTTCCAATCTCAATAGCCTTTTCAATCCTGATGGGCGCAGCTTATCTCTTGGTATTCTGAAATATATTCTATCCCCTTGCGTTGCTCTTACGTGAGTTTGTGGTGTTATGTTTAAGACTATCTTGCTGCTTTCTGCATCATCATTCATCTTTGTGAATCAATTATTATTTATTTATAATACGTCCTTCTTATTTGGGCTTCAAAACCTTCCCTGATTATCCTTATTGCTTCTTCCCTGCCATAAAGAGAATCTATATAGGCTTTTATTTCTTCAATATCTGTGCTGATATAATACCCATTGGATGATGCTATAAGCCCATCAATTAGCCCTTTGCTGCGTATGTGATTGATGATTTTCCTTACTCTCGGTTCGCTTATTGATATGCCTTTATTCTTTAGCGATTGAACGATTGCTTTATTGGTTATGGAGTTTTTCTTCCCAACCTTTTTTGATAAGCCTGAAATAAAAGTGGGTATTAATTCTATTTCAGCGCTACTCAATTCGCTTGTTTCTTTCTCAAATCCATTAAGCATGGTTGTTGTTTTTACGTTTCCTTGCCTTTTCTCTGGCTTTATCCTTCAACCCTTTCTCGATTAATGATGCGCCAGTATAAGACAATGACCTTTCTGCTTTGTCTGCAAGTTTAAATAATTCAATATATGTTGACTTTTTCAACGAAATCGTTATCCGTATAAGTTCTTCGTCTTGTATTGTTTTTTCTTGACTATTCATTTATTTTGTATTGTTTTTTGTAAATTCTTCATGAAATTTATAAAGCCAATCCCTGCACACTTTGACTTTATCATAAATTTTGTCTTTCTCGTATGATGTAAATGGCTCTATGATTTTATTATAAACCCTTTGACTACCAGGTATATCATCAAATTCAAGGCTTCTCTCAACAATTTCCCATGCTACTAAAAATTCAGGGGATTCTTCCGATATTGGGCGCACAACTCTTAACAACTGATTATACGCATCCATTTTTAAAAAATCGGGGGTATTAACTAAGCAATTGCTTATTTCTCCTTCGGTAGCCCCCGAAATATCCATGTATGCTTGCACCTGCATCACATTGGACTTTGGTACAGGCACATGAATTTTCTTTAAATAACCCGGATAATCCCATGAACTTTTTATATCGGAAATCTTTGTTGCATTGTAAATACCATCTTCACCTACATAAATATCCGGTGTGCCTTGCAGGTAGTCGTTGTATATCTCTATCTCGTTTTTATTGTACTTGATACCTTCAACAATGGATTTTAATGTAATGCTTTCACTCTCAATTTCTTTCCCCTTTTCTATGTACTTCACATACATCAATTCCCTGCTTATAGGCACTTTGCCTGTCGTTATCCATGAATAATAATCCATCAAAACATTTAAGCAACCTGACGACAAAACCACCTCTCTTGATTTTTCTTTCTTCTCTATAAGCTGCATACGGTCGGCTTCCTGCTTGATAGTTCTTGCTTCAATAGAATCAAGTTCTTTCAATCTTTTCTCTTGCAATTCGGTGAGCGTTCTCGCTGATGCACTTTCCGCCATAAAATCTGAAAGGCTCGATGCACGACACCGAAACTCTTGCCAATTTATTTCTTTTGCTTGCATGACAATTCTTTTGCTTTTTTCATAAACGCAGCCTCTAATTCAGGCTTGCCTTTCACCAATAGCTTGTATGAATTAAGTATCACAATATCTTCGCATGAGTTCAAATCTTCAATGCCGAATCCCACTTCAAGTTCGTGTGTTATTAGTTTTACTGCTCCATATTCTATATCATGTGTTCGCTGTATCGCCTCAATGCAAAATATATTTGCTTCATCAATGGCTTGCATTGGGTTTTCTCCTTCATTAACAACAATCACAGCACCAACCTTTTGAAAATTATTGTCGCCTAAATTAACTGTTCGTGAAAATTGTATTTCCTTAAACCTCATAAGTTTTCAGTTTTTCAATCATGATAACTTTTATTTTCCCATCAGGTAAACCACTTGTTTTTGTAACAAACCGCTTCCCATTATACCTGCCTTGCGTGTACAAATACGCACGAAAATTATACGATTCCTTCACATCAACAAGAACGGTTTCATTCAGATTCATCGTTTCTGCTAACCGCTTTGCAAGCGCATAATCACTATTCCTAACTGGTCTTGACATAATATTTGTATTTAATTGACCGCAAATTAATATAATATTTCGATATTAAAAAATAATCTTCAATCAAAATTTGGGAAACCAAAAATACCCTATGCTCAACTACAAAGGGGGTGGCACGTAAAAACGGCATGGCGCAAAATTTTAAGGGAAACGGAAAATAAAAAGGGCGGGGGGTGTCCGTTTTGCTTTTCGGTTTTGGATCCCAGGCTTCTTATTGCTTGATGGTATTGAGTTTTAGCTTATTGGTGTAGTGTTTAATGTGTCTATTGATCCGCCTGGCGGATTAGTTGCGGTGGGTAAAGTGTTGTGCTATATATTGCAGCGGAAAAATCATTTTACATATTACGATTTTTTATATGTATCCGAAAAGGCGCATTTTATCCCGGCAAAACACCCACTTTTATGACATATATAAATTTTATTATATATGTAACGTGTTTTTTATTGCGTTTTACGG
>JAFDXJ010000008.1 GCA_018268015.1 Bacteroidota bacterium | reverse complement strand
GAAAATATACCCACCCCCAGCAAAAAAAGTATAACTATACTCTTTATTGCGAAGTTTGTTTTTGTATTCATGAGTTAGTTCTATAAGTGCTAAGTTACAAAATCATTTGAAAGTATATCCGCCACTTCATTGCAACCAAAAAATAGTTCAACCCGATTTACCATAAGCCCCGGAAAATTTATCATTTTCTAATGCTTTTAAAATGCGCCCTCACTTACCTTTGCCGGCCAAAAAAATAACGAATGAAGCAGTTGATTGTACTGATGATTTTTATATCATCCGGGTTTACACATGTACATGCCCAGATTTTTAAAAAATTGAAAGAAAAAGTTGCTGATAAGATAGAACAAACTACAGGCATTCCCATGTCTTCACAAAAGAATCAAACACAAATCGATCAAGATACTTCCGGCCTCGATGCCGAAAAATCGGGCGACATGAATGAGAACGGGCAACAGGAATTGAATGACCATCAGGATGAACCGGAACCGGGATCTACTCCTATTGAATTTCCAACAACCGGTATTTTGGAACATACTGTTTATGCCGTTTTGGAGCCTGTAATTGAGGGTGATATTAAAAAACTGGCAGCCACCGAACCGGGACAATATGCAGTAAAACTGGCCAGGGAAAAAGGCCTCGAAGGCTCTGATGAAGCGATTCTTATTCAACTGATGGATATCAAGAATGCAGCATTAGCAGAAGAGATTAAAGACAAAGTACGTGCGCAATTTCCTGGCGGGAATAAAAATATATCCGAATCCGGAATGCAGGCAAATCCTGCCTGGGGCGGTTTGTCATTACCTTCTTTATCACTTCAGGCTTTCATGGGGAAAATGGATATTTGGTTTGGCCATGAGCAGGTAAAATTTACCATTCAAAAAGGCTCCTCAGCGCTCCAGGAAGCATTCGATCTGCAAACGGCCAGCATAGTAGATTTGGAACATCAAAAAGCCTACTCAATTTGCAAAGCTTTTGGTCTGCAATACACGATGGTTGACCCTTTTACCAACTTTATGAGTAGCATGCTCAGCAAAGAATTATTGGAAAGTCAAATGCACATGCCCCATGTAAAATTAGAAAGAGGTCCTTCCCTCCTATTTGGAAAATATCAGGTCTCCAGTATCCGCATCACCCTGCCGGTAACCGGCGACTCCATGATGTATATCCATTGCTTACTCAATAACCGTTGGGAGGAATATCAATCCGGCGGAAAAAATTTTAATCCAAATTATCAACTGGTCTGGGAAGTGTATTTTACCAATGACCTCGACCCCATTTTACCGGATAAAGTAAAACTATTGAACCAGGCCAATGCGCTTGGCAATCTTGGTATTAAAGGCCAGTTTGTTGGTTTCTCTTTGCAGGATGAAGAAAAAAATGCGGCCGTGTACCGGTTAAATGTTTTGAATAAAGATCTTCAGTTAGACCGGGGACAGTTTCAAATACCACCTGATTACCCGGTGAAAACACAAGAGGAAGTGGACAAGATGATGAGGCAAAAATTTGGTATGTAAATTTCTACATTGTTTTCCTTCCTATAGCTCGTTGGTTTAATAATAAACAGCAATCAAACCCGTGTTGTATGGGCAATGAAAAGCATGGTGTTTTAAATTGACTTCAAGAAACAAGTTTTGAAAAAATAGAAAACAAAATTCTTTTTTAGGTTCAAAATTTGTCCAAAATAAACAACAATATATGCTTCGCTTTCAGCATCAATTCGGCGTATATTTACAAAGAGTTTTAGCCTTATTCCAGACCAGTAACTTGGCGTGAGGCAGTGCCAAAAGGCTTTTAAAAGCAAAAGACGTACGGATAAAAGAAGTGGTATAATTTTGCAGATAAATAAATGATTTTCGATAACGATCTCATACAGCCATGAAAAATATTCTCCTCATCAATGGACATCCGGATAAAGAAAGTTATTGCAACGCTTTAGCTGATGCATATAAAAAAGGCGCTCAGGCATCCGGCGCAACAATCCGGGAAATTATTTTAGCAGACTTGCCGTTTAATCCCAATTTACAATTCGGTTACAGGAAAAGAATCGAATTGGAACCCTGCCTACTCGAGGCTCGTGAAAATATACAATGGGCCCATCATTTAGTATGGATTTATCCTGTTTGGTGGGGATCCTTTCCCGCAATTTTAAAAGGTTTTATTGACAGGGCTTTATTACCCGGTTTTGCTTTTAAAAAAAAGGAAAATTCTCTTTTGTGGGATAAATATTTAACCGGGAAAACAGCCAGGATCATTTCCACCCTTGATCAACCTGCATGGTATTATAAATGGGTCTACAAGCAGCCCAGTACAAATGCCATGAAAAAAACAGTTTTACACTTTTGTGGCATTAAGCCTGTGAAAGTCACTTATATTGCGCCTGTAAGATTATCTACCCTTCAATGGAGAAAAAATTGGATATCGAAAGTAGAACGTTTGGGTTTTAAACAAAAATGATCAAAAATATACATCATCAATTTGTAAAAATCTGCTCCGTCAAAAGTCCATTTTTAATCGTGCAAAATAAACTGATCATTCATCAGAAATTTTTTTCTTGAAAAAGCCCTAATCCATTCAAAGGCCGATATTAACGGCTTGTCCAATGAAGAAAAAAAGTTGTAAGAATTTATGTACAGCAATTATACTGTACTAAAAGAATTTTCGTTTTGTAAATAAGATGGATATTCGCAAAGTCAAGGCACAAAATTTCGGTTGACCATGAAAAAATTCTTTTTGATCATACTTCTTTTTAGCCAGTCTTTTCTTTGGTTAAGTTGTGCCAAACAATCTGAAACACTTCCCCTTCCGGCGCTTACAGATTATTATCCTTTAGCCGTAGGCCATACTTTGGTGTATAGGTTAGATTCCACATCCCTCACGTCTTTTGGGCAGGCACTGGAAGTGCATAGTTATCATTTGAAAGACAGCATAGGAGATACGGTAATGGATAACCAGGGAAGATTGTCTTACCGGGTATTCCGCTCAATCACAGATACGATGGAACAAACAGGCTGGGTGCCTTTATCTACTTATTATATCACGCCAACGCCTAATTCAATAGAAGTGGTCGATGATCATAACCTGCGATTTATTAAACTGGTAGAGCCATTGCGGGAAGGCTTTAGCTGGAAAGGAAATTCCTATATAGATACCCGTTCTGCAAATTCTCCTGTTCAATATATGGATAACTGGAATTATGTCTATCAAAATAATAATCAAATTTTCAACAGCCTGATGGGTCCTGTAGATTATTCGGTTACGGTATTCCAGCAGGATGAAACATCACCCGAAGGGCCATTCAACCCATTGTATTATCAACAGAGAAATTATTCGGTTGAAGTGTATGCCAAAGGTATAGGATTGATCTATAAAGATTTTTTACACTGGACCTGGCAAACGACACCACCTCCCGCTTCCTTTGCTGATGACAGTTATGGATTTAAAATAAATTTATTGCGCGTAGAACATTAAATCATAACTTTTGAAACAAAGCTGCAAACATACTGTCAGCGCGGTTTTCAAAGCCTTTGATCCATTTCTTCCTTAACAACTGAAAAGGAAATTTTTGCATGATAAAATTTACAGCGCCCTCATTTTCTTTTTCATAAACAGAACAGGTGATATATAAAAAATAGCCTTTAGGCTTTACCTGTTGAAGAACATTTGCAATCATCTTTTTTTGCAATGATATATAATGATCCAAATGAGAGGAATCAAAATAAACCAGGTTTTCCGGAGACCTTCCCCATGTACCACTTCCACTGCAAGGAGCATCGCAAATAACCAGGTCCATTTTTTCTGTAAGGCTAAATTCATCCATAGTTAAATCTGCCCTGACGAGTTGATACGCATGAATTCCGGCATCACGAAACCTTTTGGTTAAATTATGTAAAATATTTTCCCGTATATCTGAAACATACAATTGAATATCTTTAAAATAATCTTTGGCAAGTATTGATTTGCCGCCACTTCCGGCACAACAATCCCATATCGTTCGGGGAGAAATTCCGCTGAAAAACTCGCTCACCTGCTGTGATGAAAAATCCTGAATAATCACATCTTTACCAATATGCAGCACATCTTGTAAAGGTGTATCCGGCTTGAATGCCAGGCAGTTTTCATCCACGATACGATAAGGAATCTCCTTTTGATTTAAGACAGATAAAATAAATTTTTTTTTCCCGGGCCGAATACGGATAAATGTGTCCGGCTGCTGTAAGTGACTTAATGAAAATGCCCTTATATCCATGCTTTCAGGCAATTCATTTGTCAAGGGAAAAATATGTTCCGCATCAAAACCGGGATAATATTTTTGAAGAATAAGTAATTTTTCCGGTATAAATTTATGAATATTATTCTTCCATTCTTCAGGCAGAATGTCTGTCCATGCACCTTCATCATGGGTACATAAAAAAAGGCCCGCACAGAGCACTTCAGGAACAGGTACTCCCGGTAAAGACTTACCCATTCTAAAATAAGAAAATGCAAAATGCCTGATCCATTTCCTGTCGGTACTGCCTATTTTTTTTTCTGTTCGAAAAAAATCTTTTAAAAAAATTGCAAAAGGAGGTTCACCTGAATAGGCTTGAATCATTTTTACTGAATTATTCAGGTATGAATGCCACCTACTCATTTAAATATGATCATGGAAACTTGAGAATATTGTGGAGAGAAAAATTTTATAATTCCAGTAAGGATTTTACAGGGTCTTTACCAAAAAGCAGTAATTCCGGATTCTCCAGCAGTTCTTTGATGCGTACCAGGAAGCCGACACTTTCTCTTCCATCAATTACCCGATGATCATAGCTTACGGCCAGGTACATCATGGGTTTTATAACGATGGATCCATTGATCACCATGGGTCTTTCCTGAATTTTATGCATCCCCAGAATAGCGCTTTGAGGCATATTAATAATAGGTGTACTCATGAGGCTTCCAAAAACGCCGCCATTGGTGATGGTAAAAGTTCCACCCTGCAATTCTTCCATGGTGAGTTTATTATCCCGTGCTTTAGCAGCTACTTCAACCACTTTCTTTTCAATATCAGCCATACTCAGGCTTTCTACATTACGTATTACGGGTACTGTCAATCCGCGTGGCGTACTTACGGCAATGCTGATATCTGCATAATCATGATAAATTAATTCATCTCCATCAATAAAAGCATTTACTGCCGGCCATTCACTCAATGCAATGGCGCTGGCTTTGGCAAAGAAACTCATGAAGCCAAGGGCTACGCCATGCTTTTCTTTAAACTTATCTTTAAATGCTTTTCTGATATCCATAATCCGGCTCATATCGGCTTCATTAAAAGTGGTCAGCATGGCGGACGTATTTTTTGCTTCCACTAATCGTCGGCTAATGGTTTTGCGGAGATTACTCATCCTTTCCGTACGGATATTCCGGGAAAATAATTCCTGTCCTTCAAAAGCCTTTTTCCCGGGATGTGCCAGCGCTTCTAGAACATCCGTCTTCATAATTCGGCCATGCGAACCGGTAGCCGCAATAGAAGATGGATCTAATTGTTTATCTGCAATGATACGAGATGCTACCGGGCTGGCTTTGATGTGCTGCTGTTCCGGCGGTATTACCGTAACAGCGGGCTGTATTTCCTCCGGTTTACTTTCTTCAACAATTGGAACTACCGGTGCAGCCTGTTCCTTCGATCCGGCCGGTTTCTCTGCATTTTCATCAATGGTAGCTATGGCATCGCCAATTTTCAAAGTATCATTTTCCTTTGCAATGGTCTTTAAGACGCCTGCCATTTCAGCGTTCACTTCAAAGGTTGCTTTTTCGCTTTCCAATTCAGCAATGACTTCATCACGATCTACAAATTCGCCATCTTTTTTAATCCATTTTAAAAGAGTGACTTCATTTATGGATTCGCCAACTGTAGGGACTTTAATTTCTATCATACATATTTTTTTCTATTGCTAAAATAAAATTTCTATTTGCTATTTCATGATTTTTTAGATAGCGAATGCCGTTTCAATAATATCTTCCTGTTCCTGTTTATGCACTTTTGCAAAACCGGTAGCAGGAGAAGCGCTCGCATGTCTGCTGATGACACCATAATTGATGGTTTCGAGATTCATTTTTAAGAATGAAGCAGCGCCGGCATTCAAAGGTTCTTCCTGAACCCAAAACCAAACGGCTTTATTATATTTTTTATATAATAATTCTAATTCTTTGAGTGGTAATGGATAAATCTGCTCCAATCTGATAATGGCTACATCTTTTCTTTGCTCTTTTTCCTGCCTTGCCGCAAGGTCAAAATAAATTTTCCCACTACAAAACAATACTTTTTTCACCTCATTTGCTGAGCAGTATGCATCATCTATCACTTCCCTGAAACAACCTTGTATAAATTCTTCTTCATTACTATAAGCACCCGGGAAACGGAGGTTGGCTTTGGGTGAAAAGTTGATTAATGGCTTACGGAAATTCCAGGCTAATTGTCTTCTTAATAAATGAAATAAATTAGCTGCAGTAGTAACATTGGTTACCACAAGGTTCAGTTCTGCACACAATAATAAAAACCGTTCCATTCTGCCACTGCTATGTTCCGGGCCCTGTCCTTCATAACCATGTGGCAGCAATAAAGTGATGCCATTCATACGATTCCATTTCTGCTCTCCCGATGCAATAAACTGGTCAATAATCGTTTGGGCTCCATTGCAAAAATCACCGAACTGGGCTTCCCAAATAACCAGAGAATCCGGATTGGCGAGCGCATAGCCATACTCAAAACCCAACACGCCATATTCACTTAAAAGAGAATTATAAATCCTGAATTTGACATCCTCTTTTTCCAAAGCGCTTAAACGGTTATATGATGTTCCATTCTGCTCATCCCGTAAGATGGCATGACGGTGTGAAAAGGTTCCCCGTCGAACATCCTGTCCACTCATGCGAACATTTTTCCCATCCAGTAAAAGACTGCCATAAGCCATTAATTCTGCTGTAGCCCAATCTACTTTATTTTCAGACTGATATAATTTAATTTTATCCTGAATGATGCGTTGTACTTTTCTTAAAGGCGTAAAATTTTCAGGCCAACTCATCAATGCATCAAATATTTTTTTGAATTGTTCTTTGGTAATAGCCGTTTCAGGTGATTTATCAAAATCTGATTCAGTTGCTTTCCCCAGGCTTTTCCAGGCTAATTCAGGCGCCTGATAATTATAAGGTAATGGGTTTTGCTTTACCTCATCCAATCTTTCCTGTAAATCACTCCAGAATTTTTTCTCCATACCACCGGCCAATTCCTGAGCATCTTTTTCACCGTTTTTTAAAAGGTATTGTGTATATACTTCTCTTGGATTGGGATGTTTATCAATAAGTGCATACAATTGAGGCTGTGTGAATTTTGGGTCATCGCCTTCATTATGTCCATGCCTGCGGTAGCAGACCATATCAATAAATACATCATAATTAAACTCCTGGCGAAAACGGGTAGCCATTTCAACACAACGCACAACAGCTTCCGCGTCATCACCATTAACATGGAATACAGGTGCATGAATGGCAGCAGCCAATGAGGTGCAATAGTCTGAACTGCGGGCATCATCAAAATCTGTAGTGAATCCAATTTGATTATTTATAACAAAATGAATGGTGCCACCGGTATCATAACCTTGCAAATCGCTCATTTGCAATACCTCATAAACAATACCCTGCCCTGCCAAAGATGCATCTCCATGAATTAAAATGGGTAATATTTTATCATACTCACTTTGATACAGAATGTCCGCTTTTGCCCTGGCAAATCCAATAACTACAGGATCTACGGCTTCCAGGTGAGATGGATTGGGCATTAATTTAAGGTGTGTTTCTTTTCCGGAGGGTGTTTTAATAATACTACCATAGCCCATGTGATACTTAACATCGCCACTACCCATCGTTTGGTCCAGTTTAGCGGTGCCTTCAAATTCACTGAATATCTGACCATAGGTTTTGCCCAAAATATTGGCCAGTATATTTAATCTGCCACGGTGGGCCATTCCAATAACCACTTCCTGCACACCCAAATCGGCCCCTTTATTGATGATTGCATCCAATGCAGCGATGGTAGTTTCACCTCCTTCGAGGGAAAATCTTTTTTGACCTACATATTTTGTATGCAGAAATTTTTCAAAAATGACGCCTTCATTCAATTTATCCAGGATTCTCTTCTTTTGTTCGAGAGGTAATGGTTTATCAAAGTTTTGCTCCATTTCCCGGGTTATCCAGTTAATTTTTTCCTGGTCCGTAATATATTTAAACTCCACTCCTACACTTCCTGTATAGATTTTTTGAAGATGTGCAAGGATATTCCTGAGTGTGGTGGTTCCTAAACCCAGTAACTTTCCGCACTGAAAGTCTTGATCCAGGTCATTTTCGGTAAGCCCAAAGAAAGAGAGGTCTAAATTAGCATGACGGTCTTTTCTTGGCCTGATTGGATTTGTATTTGCAATCAAATGACCTTTGTTTCTATATCCAAGTATAAGACGGTACACTTTTATTTCCCGCATGGCATCAGCCGAAAGCTCAGTGGGCTGCACATCTGCAGTTGCCGTGACCGAAGTGCCGTTTGCAGCATGATTGGTGACGGCAAAATCAAATCCCTCAAAGAATTTTTTCCATTCTTCATCAATATTGGCAGGATTTTTCAGGAAATCCTGGTATAAAGTTTCTATAAATGCCGGATGTGAGCCGGTGATATATGAAAAATCTTTCATGCTGTGTTATATTTGGAAATAGTTTATTTACAGGTCATGCAAATATCGGCCTTTGAAAGTAAATAACTAAAGTAAATTGATGGTTTTAAAAAGAGAAGTGCTTTTTTAAAAAAAATTATCTTTTTATAAATTTTTTCATATAAAAATTGCTGCTTACCTTTGCCGTCCGAAAAAAAAAATCATGGCAAATCATAAAGCAACAAAAAAGGATACGCGCCAGGCTGCTAAAAGAAGAGATCGCAATAAATATTATGGCAAAACAACCCGTAATGCAATTCGTGGATTGAAAGCTGCAAAAGACGATGCAGAAAAAAAAGAGCAATTGCCTAACGTTATTTCCATGATTGACAAAATGGCCAAACGCGGAATCATTCATAAAAATAAAGCAGGAAACCTGAAAAGCAAATTAACCAAGCACGTTACTACAGGAGCCTGATTGGGATAAATGTTCCATTACTTTAATGACCGGTTTTTAACCGGTTTTTTATTGATACCTTTTAAACTTTAAGGTAAATCGGTTTTTACCGTCTGCCGTATATTGGTAAGTAATTTTTGCATGATGGATTTTTATGATTTTTTCCACAATAGCTAATCCCAGACCAAATCCTTTTGAAGCGCTTTTGTTTTCTCCCCGGAAAAATGGCAGAAATAATTTTTCTATTTCATCGTCTTTTAGGCCATTACCGGTATTTTCAAAAATCACTTCTACCTCGTCTGCCTTAGGGTCAATAATAATATCTACCTTTTTATCCAGGGAATAGTGATAGGCATTTTTTATGAGGTTATTAAAAGCCACACGCAACAATTCAGGGTGCCCATTCACAGAAATGGCTTCTTCCGATTCGGGGGAAGAGGCAAATTTAAAATTAAAATGAATCCCGGGATAGCTTTTCCGGGCAAAAGAAATACATGCATATATCAAATCATCCAACCTGGTTAACGGAGAAAGTTGGAGATTGACGATTTGATCATATTGTGAAAACTGAAGCAAAGTATTAATAAGGGAAATTAATTCCAGTTCATCCTCTTTTAATGATTTCAGAATAAACTGATAATCACTTTTATCAAGGTCTTTTTCTAATGCATACTCCGTCTGCAAAAGCATATTTGCCAGGGGTGTACGCAATTCATGTGATGCCTGCCTGACAAAATTTTTCTGATTATCAAATGCCTTTTCCAACCTATCCAGCATGAGATTCATATTGGTTGAAACTTGCACAATTTCATTCGTTTTAAAATCGCCTTTAACCACGTCAACTCTTTTTTTCAAATCACTTACGGAGATATGCCTCATTTGCGAACTTAATTTGACTAAAGGAGCCGTTACAATAAAAACATAATAAAAAGAAAACATGACAATAAAAACAATCGCAGTCAATGCTACAATAATCAAAATGTTTCTTAATAAGGAACGCTGCAATTCATCAAAATTTGTATTCACGGAAACAATGGTATAGCA
This sequence comes from Bacteroidota bacterium, assembly GCA_018268015.1. Taxonomy (GTDB): domain Bacteria; phylum Bacteroidota; class Bacteroidia; order Chitinophagales; family Chitinophagaceae; genus JAFDXJ01. Next base: position 124,491 of record JAFDXJ010000008.1, on the reverse strand, counting down.
ATAATCATTTTGATGACTGTAAAATACACCAACAGATATGGATTCGTCACCTTTAAAATAATAGGGGTCATCTTCGCGAATACTATCCAGGGAAGCCATGTCAATACCATGAAATGCTGAATCCGGGAAACTGTAAGCAACCTTTTTCGCAGCATTAAAAATGACTATACTTATGGCCTTATAGCCTTCACTATCAATGGACACCTTTGAGGATGTACTATCGAAAGATCCATTGCTATTACTCATTTTAAAATACAAAAAAGAGGCTTCATTGGCTTCAGCCAATAAAAACTTTTTTTCATCCGTGTCTTTGAAATGTTCATATAAAAAATACACACTTAAAAAACTTAAAATCAAAATGGTTGAGATAACAATAGTAAGTACAAGTAGAAATTTTGATCTTAAGTTCATGCGACATTATTCTTCTGATATATAATAACCGAAGCCAGTTTTGGTGCGGATCAACTTTGAAGAAAAATGCCTGTCCACTTTATTCCGGAGAAAGTTGATATAGACTTCTACTGTATTGGTGCCCGTTTCAAAATCAAGGCCCCAGACTTTGAGGAGTATTTCTTTTTTTGAAATTGCATGCCCTTTATTCTTACAAAGCAATAAAAGCAAAGCAAACTCACGCATGGTCAGGTTAATATTTGCACCATTGCGGCTTACCATTTTATTACTGATATTAATTTCAAGATCTTTAACCTTGAGAATCTCTTCAATACCAGTATTGCCTTCAGACCTTTTTAAAAAAACTTTTATCCGGGCAAGCAATTCACTGATATGAAAAGGTTTTACCACATAATCATCAGCACCTGATTCAAATGCCAGTATTTTATCGTTCATATCTCCCATGGCTGTTAGCATAATGACCGGCACATGAATATCATTTTCTCTAAAACTGCGACAAATTTGAATTCCACTCATGTCGCCCAGATTAATATCTAAAATAATGATGGAATATTTATGTTGATTGTAAAGTTCTATTGCTTTGGCTCCTGAATTGGCCAGGTCCGTTTCATAGCCTTGACTGATTAATTCCTGCTGCACAAATAAACCAATCTTTGGTTCATCTTCAGCAATTAAAATTCGATGTACCTTTATGTTTTCCATTTATCATTCAAACTTTAAAAGCCCAATTTAATGAAAAATCTTTTTCCTCTATGCATCTTATTTTTTACCATCTTTTTTTCTTCAATTGTGGGTGGACAGGAGTTCCGGACAGTCTTTGAAAATAGCCAGGGGAAACAGTCGGCTACTTATTTTGAATGCATCCGTTTTTACCAGGAGCTGGCCTCAAAATTTACCACCCTAAAAATGATTACCGGTGATACCACCGATTCCGGCTATCCTTTAAATGTTGTATTGTATTCAAATGATAAAACCTTCAACCCGGCTAAAATGCATGCTGCAAATAAAATCGTTATTCTGGTTAATAATGATATTCATCCCGGTGAACCGGATGGCCTGGATGCCAGTATGATGCTTCTTCGCGACCTGGCAACCGGAAAAATAAAAAGCGCTGACAATGTGGTTTTTGCCGTGATACCCGCTTATAATATAGGTGGTGCATTGAATAGAAGCGCTTTTTCAAGAGTGAATCAAAATGGGCCGGAACTTTATGGCTTTCGTGGAAATGCCGAAAACCTTGACCTCAACCGGGATTTTATTAAAGCAGATTCCAGGAATGCTTTTGCTTTTGAAAAAATTTATCAATGGCTTCAACCTGATGTATTTTTAGATAACCACGTTAGCGATGGAGCAGATTATCAATATACCATGACCTTACTTACTTCTCAGCACAATAAACTGGGTGGCCCATTAGGTATTTTTTTACATGATATTTTTGAGCCGGCCTTATATGTTGGTATGCAGAAAAAAAACTGGCCGATGACACCCTATGTTAATTTTGAAGATGGCAATGCAGATAAAGGCTGGGCTGCTTTTTATGATTCTCCCCGATATAGCAGCGGTTATACGACCCTCTTTCAAACAATCAGTTTCATGGCAGAAACGCACATGCTGAAACCTTATATAGACCGTGTACACAGCACCTATGCTTTGATGCAAACTTTAATGGAACAATCCTCCATTCATGCAAGGGAAATCATTTCAAAAAGAAAAGAAAATATAGAAAACATCATCTCGCAGGATAGTTTTGCATTGGGCTGGCGACCGGATACTACACATTTTGAAATGATCCATTTCAAAGGTTATGAAGCGCTTACAAAGACTAGCGACGTTACCGGCATGCCCCGAATGTATTATGATCATTCCAAACCTTTTGAAAAAGAAGTGAGATTTTATAACACTTTTGTTCCGGTAAATACCGTAAAGAAACCTTTTGCATATATTATTCCGCATGGCTGGTACCAGGTAATAGACCGTTTAAAATTGAATGGTGTACAAATGACGATGTTGGCGCATGATACCGATATCCATGTAGAATGGTATCGTGTTGAGGATTATAAAAGCTATCCAAAACCATTTGAGAAACATCATATTAATTATTCTGTTAAGCTCAGTACGCATCAGGATTTACTCCATTTTTTAAAAGGTGATTACCTCATTTATACCAATCAGCCGGCGAATCGCTACATGGTAGAAACGTTGGAACCTAAAGGAGATGACAGTTATTTTTTATGGAATTTCTTCGATGCCATTTTACAGGAAAAAGAAGGATACAGTAATTATCGCTGGGAAGATGTTGCTGCTGAATATCTGGCAACTCATCCCGACTTGAAACAAAAATTTGATGAGAAAAGAAAAAATGATTTGGATTTTGCAAAGTCTGCTGATGCACAGTTGAATTATATTTATAAAAATTCACCTTATTATGAACCGGCGCATTTGCGATATCCTGTTTATCGGCTTTTGCAATAAAAGGATATCTCAATACTGAGCCTGTTTTATTTTACCGGCGCCGGCTATATGCTGTGTCATCTGCGGGTTTCCAAGATAAGTAACATTACCACTTCCGGAGATTTTTACATCTAATTTGGTTGAGGCAAAAACAGCGGCATCGCCTACACCATTAATGATTACAGAAACATTTTCTGCTTTCAGGTCTTTACCATCAAAATCCCCCTGACCATCAATCATGATCTGCAGGTCTTTGGTTTCACCTTTGAGGTCAATATCACCTGAGCCGGCAATATGGGCTTTAACGGATGGCGTATTTACTTGCAATGAAACTTTTCCGCTTCCCAATAGTTCTAATTTTAAATAATCGGCGCCTGATAATAAGGAAGACGCTGATACATCAGCGCTGCCATTTACGGTCAACTCTGATAAATGATCAGTCGTGAGTATAAGATGAATCGTTTGATTGGGCGAAATACTGTATCCATCTTTTGTTCTTATTGCAAGCCTGTTTTCTTTTTCATCAATAATAATATAAGGAAGGATATTTTCATCGGTTTGCACTTGTATAGATTTATGATCCCCCTGCACAATTTCAAGGTCATAGCTTCCAGAAAGCAAGACTTTATCTGAAATGGTCAAGGCTTTTTCCAAATGCCCATCTTTGCCATTTCCTTTTACTTTTTGATCGAAATTGATATTACATGACGCTAAAAAAAGTATAGCGGTACAACTAAAGAAAAATGAAACTTTCTGCATACGTGAAAGGATTTGATAAAGTTCCTTAAAAGTAATAAATTCTCATGAAGTAACTAATTTGATTGACGGTTATTAATATTAAAATTAAATTATCTTCGCGGCAATCCTGTTGATTGATGGCAGGCAACTTTTATGACAGAAAAAATATTAATTCTCGACTTCGGAAGTCAATACACACAACTGATAGCCAGAGCCGTACGTGAGGCAAATGTTTTTTGTGAAATTATTCCATTTCAACAAGAATTTGATGCCGGTGATGCAGCATTAAAAGGCGTTATTTTAAGTGGCTCACCATGCAGTGTCAATGAAGATCATGCACCCACCATAGACGTGAACAAAATAATAAAATATGTACCCATTCTTGGCATTTGTTATGGCGCTCAACTCATGGCCAAACAATTCGGAGGGCGGGTAGATAAATCCAATAAAAGAGAATATGGCCGCGCAAAAATTATTGTTACAACACAGAATGAATTAGTGGATGAACAAATTTCAGGCACTCAGGTTTGGATGAGTCATAGTGATTCCATAACCGCTCTTCCTCCGGGTTTTGAATTACTCGGACGCACGGAAAGTATTCCTATTGCTGCTTTCAGGAATACACTCGGTAATGCAAATGCCCAATATGGTATTCAATTTCATCCGGAAGTCTATCATACAGCACAAGGGAAGCATATCCTTAGAAATTTTCTTTTAAATATATGCCATTGCTCCGGGGATTGGACACCGGCCCTGTTTGTACAGGAAACCATTGAAAACATAAAAAAAGAATTAGGCAACAGTCATGTAATTATGGCATTAAGCGGTGGTGTTGACAGTACTGTGGCAGCCACTCTAATCCATAAAGCGATTGGAAATAATCTCCAGGGAATTTTTGTTGATAATGGCTTATTACGCAAAGACGAATATGAACAAGTATTAAATACCTATCGCCAATTAGCGCTCAATGTGAAAGGTGTAGATGCAAAAGATTTATTTTACTCCAGGTTGAAAGGAGAACAGGATCCAGAGAAAAAAAGAAAGATAATTGGAAAGACTTTTATTGATGTATTTCAAGATGAAGCACAAAAAAATAAAGAAGCCACTTACCTCGGGCAAGGAACCATTTATCCTGATGTGATTGAAAGTGTAAGTGTTCATGGCCCTTCGGTAACCATAAAATCGCATCACAATGTAGGAGGATTACCGGCGTCAATGCATTTAAAATTATTAGAACCGCTTCGCTTTTTATTTAAGGATGAAGTGCGGAAAGTAGGATTGGAACTGGGTATTCCCGAATCTATGATTCATCGCCATCCTTTTCCCGGACCGGGCTTAGCCATTCGGATATTAGGAGATATAAGTGCAGAGAAAGTCCATTTATTACAGTTGGCGGATGCCATTTTTATTCAAGCGCTTAAAGATCACCAATTATATGATAAAACCTGGCAGGCAGGCGCCATTTTACTTCCTGTAAAAAGTGTCGGTGTAATGGGTGATGAAAGAACTTATGAATTTACCATCGCACTTCGTGCTGTCACATCTGTTGATGGGATGACTGCCGACTGGGCCCATTTACCTTACGATTTTCTTGCTGAGGTCTCCAATAAAATTATCAATGAAGTGCGGGGCATCAACCGGGTTGTGTATGATATCAGCAGTAAACCACCGGCTACCATTGAATGGGAATAAAGGCACATTCCTTGCTGTGTATCTATTAAATTGAAATTGAAGTATGAATTATTATAGAAAAATATTTCTGATCATTTTTCCCCTTTACCTGTGTTGTTCATTAAAAGCGCAGGTGAATGATAGTCTATCACCCCAAAAAATGGCTATTTTAATTCCATTTGACCTGGATTCTGCATATACAGGTTTTAATTATAACCTGGGTACTTTAAATATACCGCGCTATTTTATGCCGGGCCTCGATTTTTATACCGGTGTAAAAATGGCTTTGGATTCATTACAAACAGCCGGAATAAATTTAGATGTATGGATTTTTGATACGCGCAGTAAAACACAACCGCTGAGTGAAATCATGAAGTCATTAAACAAGATATCACCCCAACTCATTTTAGCTTCAGTGACCAATACCACCGAACAAAAAAGTTTCGCTGCATATGCCCTTCAAAAGAATGTACCTTTTATTTCGGTTACTTACCCTAATGATGCCTATCTCCATAAAAATCCATTTTTCGTAATGGAGAACTCTACCCTGCAGACCCATGTAGATAGTTTATACAGTTATATATCAAAGACCTATCACAACTCAAAGATAAATTACCTCACAAGAAAAGGTTATATTGAAGAAAAGATTAAAAAACAATTCATTGATTTAAATAAAAATAATCAGGATATAAAATTTTCTGTTACAGAGTTGAATACTTTGCCAACTGTCGCGGATTTAATCCCAATGATGGATAGTACCAAAGAAAACATATTTGTTTGTGGTGTATTAGATGAAGCCTATGGACTGAACCTGGTCAAATCCTTAAGCGCGGCTACCGGGTACAGGACCGTAGCGATTGGTATGCCTACCTGGGACGGCATTCACGCACTCACCTATAGCAATTGCAAAAATGTACGCATCATTTATACATCTCCTTTTCATTATACTGCCGGTATGCCATCTGTGGACCGGTTGAAAGATATCTATAGCAAACAATATTTTGCTAAACCAAGTGATATGGTTTTTAAAGGTTATGAAAGTACTCTGTATTTTGTACAATTATTAAATCAGTACCACGACAATTTGATGAATCATTTAAATGATTCCCTATTTTATGTTGCCACACCTTTCAATTTTCAACCGGTATCCATAGATAAAAACAACAACTTGCCGGATTATTTTGAAAATAAAAAAATATATTTCATCAATATGTTGAATGGTGTAGAAACGAGTATTTATTAATATTGAGGTGCGAATCACACATCTTACGAAGAGAAAAATAAATAACCATATTGAACTGCATGTAGACGGTTTTACGATCATCAGGCAATGGTTGCATCAAAAGGGATTACAGCCATTCCCTTACCAGGAAGAGGCCTGGAGAGCCATTGTAGAAGACAAAAGCGGTTTGATTAATGCACCTACCGGCTATGGAAAGACTTATGCTGTTTTTTTAGGTGTCCTCATTCAATTTCTTAATGACCAGGAAAAAGAACTTACCAAAGGTGCCCGCATTCTTTGGATTTCTCCCCTGCGATCATTGGCAAAAGATCTTGCACGTGCCATGCAGGAAGTATTGAATGAATTAAAAATTCCCTGGCAGGTGGGCATACGTAATGGCGATACTTCCGCAGCTGAAAGACAAAAACAACAACGCCGATTTCCACAGGTAATGATTGTAACACCTGAAAGCCTACATCTTTTACTGGCCCAAAAGAGTTTTCCTGAAATATTTAAAAACCTAAAACTTGTAGCCATAGATGAATGGCATGAGTTAGTCGGAACAAAACGTGGTGTACAGGTCACATTAGCATTAAGCCGTTTTTTAGGAATGAAACCCATTCAAATATGGGGCATCTCTGCAACGATTGGCAACCTGCAAGAGGCAAAAGATGTACTGCTTTATAGCCTCCCGAAGAATAAAAAAAATACAGCCAAAATAATTACAACTGCCATTAAAAAGCATATTGAAATACAGGCAATTTTACCAGACGAGATTGAGAAATACCCATGGGCCGGGCATTTGGGCTTAAAACTGGTAAGAAAAGTAGTCCAAATCATAGAGGAAAATAACACTTCACTCCTATTTATTAATACCCGGGGCATGAGTGAAAGATGGTACCAGGCCATTTTAGCAATGGCTCCACATCTTGCCGGTGCTTTAGCCTTACATCATGGCAGCATAGATAGAAAATTACGTGAGTGGATAGAAGATTCTTTACACACAAAAAAATTAAAAGCTGTAGTGTGTACGTCCAGCCTGGATCTCGGCGTAGATTTCCGACCGGTAGATACGGTTATACAAGTGGGCTCTCCCAAAGGCGTAGCCCGATTTTTACAGCGGGCAGGTCGCAGTGGACATGGCCCTGGTGAAAAAAGTAAAATATATTTTGTTCCCACACATTCACTGGAACTCATGGAAGTGGCTGCATTAAAAAAAGCCATTAAAGTAAATGTTATAGAAAGCCCTACTCCACGAAGTTTATGTTTTGATGTACTAATTCAATACCTCTGTACCCTGGCAATTGGAATAGGTTTTCTTCCGGAAAGTATTTTTAAAGAAATAAAATCAACATATTGTTATGCAACTATAACAGAGGCAGAATGGCAACAAACACTAGCCCAAATTACGGTAGGCGGAAAAGCATTAAGGGAATATGACGAGTTTAAAAAAATTGAAATAGATGAGAAGGGGTTGTACTTCATCAAAGACAGAATGGTGGCTATGCGGCATCGAATGAATATTGGCACCATCATCAGTGATTCTATGATTAAAGTAAAATTATCCAATGGCAAATTCCTGGGTATGGTGGAAGAATGGTTTATCAGCAGGATGAGCCCGGGAGATGTTTTCACATTTGCAGGCAGAAACCTGGAGTTTATTCATATCAAAGATATGGCTGCACAAGTAAAACCATCTTCATCAAAAAAATCAATTGTACCAAGCTGGAATGGTGGCAGGATGCCACTTTCAGCCAACATGGGGCTACTTTTGAGAGAGACCCTAAATCATGCAACCAATCCATTGGTTGATGAACCTGAATTAAAAATCCTTGCCCCCATTCTTGAACTGCAAAAAAAGCTCTCCCACATTCCGAAGAAAAACGAATTGTTAGTAGAATATATTCATACGAAAGATGGATACCATTTATTTGTTTATCCCTTTGAAGGCAGGTTGGTTCACGAAGCAATGGCCTCACTCCTGGCTGGCAGAATCAGTAAAATAAAACCAATGACATTTTCATTGGCCATGAATGACTATAGTTTTGAATTGCTGAGTGACCAGCCTATACCAGTTCATGAAAAAAATATTGCAGAACTTTTATCAGAAAAAAACCTCTTATTGGATATACAAAGTTCTGTCAATGCTAATGAGATGTCCAAGCGAAAATTCAGGGAGATAGCCAGCATCGGAGGACTCGTGTTCCAGGGTCTTCCCGGAAAACAAAAAAAAGCCCGGCATATTCAGGCTTCTACATCACTCATCTTTAAAGTGCTTGAAGAATATGAACCAGACAATATACTAATCCGGCAGGCCTACCAGGAAGTCTTCCTTGAACAAATGGAGGAAGAAAGGTTAAGAGCCACATTACAAAGAATTCAAGTGGGAAAAATAATTATAACCACACCTCATCAACTGACTCCTTTTTGTTTCCCGGTAAAAGTGGACAGCTTGCGTGAAACGATTTCTTCTGAACATCTGGAAGACAGGATTCGAAGAATGATTGAACAACAGAAATAAAATTTAGAAAATAAGTTTATTTTAAATTTTGTATCAAACAATGGGCAAACCATTTTACATAGAAATTTGTAAGCAGGCGTTTTGGCTACTTCCGGAGAAGGCAGTTTATTGGCCTGCCCAAAAAATGCTCATTATATCTGATATTCACCTGGGTAAATCCGGGCATTTCAGAAAATCTGGAATTGCTGTTCCGCAGGCTGTTTTTTTAAATGATCTTCAAAAATTAGTAACCCTCATTCATCATACCCAATGCAAAACACTGCTCATTACAGGAGATTTTTTTCATAGTGAAGAAAATAAAGAATTGGTTCTTTTTAAAAAATGGTTATCCGATTTAAAAAACCTGGAAATCAAATTGATAATGGGCAATCATGATATTTTGCCAGGCAGTATTTATAGCCGTTCCGGTATTGAATGCATTGAGGATTGTTTTGTCATAGAGGAAATTCTTTTTATACATGATCCAGAAAATATTCCTGAAGCCTTTGATGGTTATGCATTCTGTGGTCATATTCATCCCGGGGTAAGAATTAAATCCAAAGCAAAGCAATCAATCATTTTGCCCTGCTTTCATTTAACTAAAAAATATTGCATCCTACCGGCTTTCTCTTCATTTGCCGGGGCGATGCCTGCCCGAAAAACCAAAGGAGACCGGTTTATTGCGGTGGCAAAAAATTCATTAATCGAAGTTGTTTCTGCATCATTCAATCGTTGAACTCATTCACAACTTATAAGATTCTTGAGCTGCTAAAAATAACAGGAGAAAAATGACTTTAATAAAAGTTATTGAAAAATCTGACTTTTAATGAATCGCGTATTATAATGAAAAAGCAGTGTTCTTTGCTCCATTGCTTTTCTTGAATAAATTCTGTGCATCTATGTAATAAATAAACTTTACACTGAATTCATTGCTGTGTGGAACATTGAAAATCTCCCGGAAATTTTGTGTATATTTATTGTAGGGTTGCCCGGGAATATACACATCCGGTCCCAGGCTATTTTTCCAGGCCAGTATAAGTCTGCTTCCCAGGCGGAAATCCCAGGTAAAAAACATATCAATATTAAAGGCATTAAAATTTTCATTATGGCCATCTTCAAATGGCCTGGGGAGATAATTTCCATCCTGCAAAACATCAAAGAATTCCAGATATTCCACTTTACTCCAGTAATGTCTTGCCCGGAATGAAAGATTCATTCGGGATTGAAAATAATATATTGTAGAAAACGAAGTAGTAAATTGTGTCACTGTACGCCTACCTACAATCGGTTCCCCGGTAAGGGAATCATTGTATGCCCAGCCAACATTTCCTTTGTCGTATTCTTTGATACCTTCTATACTTATGCTCCATTTAGGGTTGAACCTATATCTAAGTCCAACATCGCCACTAATATAAGGATCGTTTTTTTGTGGGGAAAACCCGGCATATCCAAACTCATAATTGACAAAGATTTTTTTCCTGCTATCCGAACTTCCTTCTATCTGAAAATAAGTATAAGGTGAAACATTCAACACCCTTCCCGGTGTGCGAAGCTCATAATAGTCATGATCAGAAAGCGGGTGGCTGTTGATTCTCAATGTGGCATCCCAGAAATTTTTAAATACGTGCATAAAACTCAAGTCAAGCTCCAATTGATTATAAGTAAAGGGAACCAATAAATTAGTATATTGAATATCAAATTCATAATTTCTGATATTAAACATTTTACTGGGTGTAAACTGGTGCCAACTCAAAGTTCCTCCCATCGTAAATTCATTTGGAGCTCTTAATATTCCTAAATCATTAGGGTCATAGGTCTTAGATTCAATATTGTTGTATAAACCCCATTGCCAGTTACCACTAACTTTCTCAAAACTTGTAAATGTTTTAAACCCATTGTGTGGATCCGGCCCGTTTACATAACTAAAATACCCACTTGTTTGAAAATTATAATTATTGTCTTTATCAAACAATGAAAGGTTTAATGCGGTTACATTTGCATCCCTTGCATCACCATTACGAATAACATTTGTATTCGTGAATGTAAGGCTGGAACGGTTCTTAAGTGATTGGTCTAAAACGATAATATTATAGTTCGCCAATGGTTCTGTCTGGTATTGAATCTTATTTCCATGAACATCCTGGAAAGTAGCATACATAGGGGCAGTAACGGCATTAAAAATACCTATTCCTAATCCTTTCTCCGTGCGTCCTGAAAATTTTGTTCCGTTATAAAGTTGTGTAGAAGAGGGATTTTTTAAAATTGTATAATTACTATCTGCTGCGATATTTAATGCATCAAAATATCCACTGGGTGTATTTCCTACCCTTCTGGAATAAAAAATCCCGGCTTTATTAAAAAGCTCGGTTCCTTCTGTAAAAAAAGGCCTGTTCTCATCATAAAATTTTTCATAGGGAGACAAATTCAAAACGATATTATCACTTTGAACCTGTCCAAAATCCGGGATAAGCGTCATGTCTAAAGTGAATGCCTGGTTGATACCATACTTTACATCCATACCACCACTGCGCAAAAAAGTTTTAATATCACCCTGATTAGTTGGTACATTCTGATATCCTGTAGAAACAAAGGGCAAAAGAGATAAACGTAATGGAGGGGATAAATTTGCAAGGCCCATTAATAGACCTTCCTGGTTGAGTAATCCGGCAATTTTTGGGTTAACAGGATTCCAATAAGATTTTTCATTAACTCTCCGGGTAAACCGAAAAAAGTTGATACCCCATTGTTGCAAATCTTTTTTAGCAAATCGAATGGCAGAATAGGGAATTCTCATCTCTACACTCCACCCTTTGTCCGTAATCGATACCCGGCTATCCCATACTGCATCCCAATTATAATCTGCGCCATTATCATTAAAATCATCATCATTTCCTCCACCGGAAGAATTGTTAGAAGAAGAAATTTTAGCGTCGCTTTGTACATTCGCTGTGGTAACAATGAATTCAAAAGCATTTTGTTGATCATAATAGGTATCAAATGTTACCCCGAAATTATCCACATCCTGGAATTGTTCTCTGTCACGCTGAGTGAGCTGTTTTTTGATAAGGCTCGGATCATCATAAAGTTCAGCTCCAATATAAATGGCTTCATCTGTATAAATGAATTTTACTTCTGTAGGCATGAGCGGCGTCTTTCCAAAATCAGGAGAGTTCACAATAAAATCTTTTGCAATGGGTACATTTTGCCAGACCGCATCATCCAGTATACCATCTAATTTTGGGGCTGAAGAGACTTTCACAGCTTGAAGCGTCTTTTGCTGCGCAAATAATGATGTTGAAGAAAAAAATAAAATAAGAAGCAGGTATTTCCCAAGCATTTTTTTCTGGTTAAAAACCGAAGATAATCTGCTTTTATTTTAATGATTTATAAATATTTGATAAATGGTAAATCAGCCTGTTTGAAAAACTTGTTTGTTAAATTGATTAACTTTTAAAGGCTGCTCCCTCATGCCGTTTTTACAATCCTTTTTTCAAAATTTTGAAACAAGAAACCAAACAAGATCACGCTTAGAGCGCCCACCACATTGAGCCATAAAAATCCTAAGCCAATAATATTTTGATTATCTAAATAAAATAAAATAATCACCCCTATTTCTGAAAACAGGGCGCTTTTAAAAACGGCATTCCCATTGATTTTCTTAATATAAAAAGCGACCAGGAATATACCCAACATGACACCATAAAATAAAGAACCTAAAACGTTTACGGCCTCTATCAGGCTACCCATTTTATGTGCAAATTGCGCTATAAAAATGCTAAAAATACCCCAGCCCAAAGTGAACCATTTAGACATCTGATAGTTTTTCTTTTCAGCAATATTCAATGGAGCAGGAAAGGAATTGTGTTTATGAAATCTCAAATAGAAATCAATCATGGTACTGGAGGCAAGGCCATTTAATGCGGCTGCAATAGATCCCCAGGATGCTAAAAAAATAACTGCAATGATAAGCCCCACTAAACCAATGGGCAAATGATCTACGACATACCTGATAAAAATATAATTGGAATCATTGGTATCAATGGATGCATCCGCATTTTTTAAAGTTGCTTTATATTTATCCCGAAGGATATTAGCTTTTTGCGTAGCAAATTGCAAGCTATCCTTATATATTTTTTTGGATAAATTATCCTCCCGCACAGCCGTTGCATACTGCATGGCATATTTTGATTGTAATAAGGATACTTGTTCAAAATCTTCATTAATTTGTTGTAAGGTGTCACCGGCTTTTGACTGAAAGATTTGATCCGGCACTGCTTTATTAAAAAAAATAGGCGCTGTATTGAACTGGTAATATGAAAAAAGTAAAGCGCCCAGGAGGAGGATTAAAAATTGCATTGGAATTTTCACTAATCCATTCATCAATAATCCCAACCTGCTCTCTTTTATACTTTTTGATGTAAGATAGCGTCCCACCTGGCTTTGATCTGTTCCAAAATAAGAAAGCGCCAGGAAGAAACCACCAATAATTCCACTGACCATATTGTACTTATCTTTCCAGTCAAACCCATCTTTACTTATACCGGTGGTAATCACATTCAATTTTCCTGAAGCACCACTAACATATAATGCATCTGTGAAATGAATGGATGAAGGCATCTGATGCACGATAAAATAACCCGCCAATAACATGGCCAGGAAAATAATGCCCAATTGTAACTGTTGCGTATAAGCAACTGCTTTGGCTCCACCACTAACCGTATAAATAATTAATATTCCCCCCATAAAAATATTTGTCCAGAAAATATCCCATCCCAATAAGGATGATAAAATAATGGAGGGTGCATATATGCTGATGCCGGTGGAAAATCCACGCGAAAGCAAGAATAAAACGGATGTAAATGTGCGTGTTTTTAAATCAAAACGTTGTTCTAAAAACTCATAAGCGGTAAAGACCTGTAATTTTTTAAATAAAGGAACAAAGCTGATACTGATCACAATCATGGCAAGGGGTAGCCCAAAATAATATTGTACAAAACGCATCCCATCCGTAAAAGCCTGGCCCGGCGCTGATAAAAATGTGATCGCGCTGGCTTGTGTACCCATGATACTAAACAAAACCATATACCAGGGTAAGGAACGGTTGCTTAAGAAATAACCATCCAGGTTTTTTGAAGTACGGCTTTTAAATAATCCATACAATACAATAGCAGTGAGCGTGCAGAATAAAACAATCCAGTCAATACTGCTCATGAAAAATATTTAGTGAACCAAAGAAAAAATAATATGAGTATGCCTAAAAAAAGTAAAATACCTATATACCAGCGATGCCATTTTATTTTTTTAAAAGAGTGGCCTTTTTCCATAAAAGATTTTTTCAATAAAAAGAAACATGCCGATTTATATTGACCCTTCAATTTTTAAAGATGCCCGGGTAAAGCTATCAGGTTTGCAAACAACTTATAAGCGCCCTCCATACCTGCAGGTAATTCACGAAAAAAAACTAAACTAGCGTATGTGAAATTACCCTTCCCGTATGGCGCAATAATCAGGCTGCCATTGGATTCCTCCTCACCGGCATCATGCATGCCCAATATTGCCGCATAATGTTTATCGAGCTGCTCAGCCTGGTAAATGCTTCGTTCCTGGATCCAATGATCAAAATCACTTTGAGTGATCTTATTAGGGAAATTCATTACACTATGTTGTGGCAATAAAAATTTCACCGCCGCATTCTCATCCGTTACCCTGGTGCGACTGATACTAAATGGATAAGGCCCAATTGAGTAAGGCACGCCGGATATTTGATTATTGGTATTGTATTGCACAATCAGATTACCTCCGTCATGTACAAACTGCATGAGCAAATCATGTTTTCCGGGTAACCAGGAAAGTACATTATACGCGCGAACACCTGTAATGACTACATCAAATGATTTTAATTTTTGTCGGGTCACATCGGATTCCTTTAATATAGTAACGATATAGCCCATTTGATTCAAGGCATTTACCACCTTATCCCCGGCCCCTTCTATGTAAGCAATCCTTTTATTGGCTAAATAGATTTTCTCAGAAGAAATTTTCAGAGAATCCGTTGCGAGGTAATGAATATCCGGGATATGCTCATAATGAATGGAATGAATTCTTTTATTAAAAAATATTTTCTTCCCTTGATCGTTGATTTCTGCACCTGCATAAAAACGTCCCTCTTTACCTGTTTTTTTCAATGCCGAAGCCTGAATGGTAAATGCATACTCTTTCCCTTTTTCAAGATTTAAAATGGTATCTTTCGACCAGGCAACAGTCTTATCCTTATAAAGGCTTAATTGAACAGGTTTATTTTCTTCAGTAACCTGGCTTCTCATGATCAAAGAAATATTTTGTGGATCAATGATTTTACCATCCTTTATTCTATTGGTAAAAATAATTCCCGGCGTAAGCTCCATTTCCAAAGCAGGAATCACGGCAACAGGTTCATGCAATTCACCTTTTATTGGATCTGTATATTTGTATTGAACAGGTATTTCAAAAGTAATATCCTGGCCATAAAAATCGAATGTAAGGAGCGCCTTCATCGCTGGATCATTTTCCGCTTTGCCGATAAGATGTTGATCCGTTACATGAAAACTTCCTCCATCTAAGGGTTCCTTGAGCCAGTAAGGCTGTGTCATCTCAAAATTATCCGGCACTTGCATTTGATGCTCAAATGAATAGTTTTTATTCATATACATTTGAAGGTTTATAACACTGTCGAATTGATTTAAAGTAATGCTCTTTAAGGTCAGCGGTATTTGATTTCGGCAAATAACAGAGATATTGATTTGCTTATTCTCTCCTGCTACCAGTAATTCACTTGTAGCATCAACCTCAGTAAAAAGGCCGCTACAGGAAGCCAGCAGGTTTCGGATTTCCTGAAGTTTATTATTCTTCCAGGGATTGTTGGGTAAAGAATCTACTGACTGATACAGTCCTACCAATGGACGAACAGAATATTCCGGATGTTCAAAATTGTAGGAATCCATAAGCCCTTGAACCAGTGAGTGTATCTTATCACCACCCGGGAATTTATGCCAGGAAATATCAACTCCATCAAGCAGATCCTGGTGTGCAGGGTTGCCACCTGTTAATAAAAAATATTCATAAGAAGAACCCCTTTGTGAGGGCACGCCAAAGCCCTGACTCTTATGTTCACTGCGGCTTTCTGCGGCCAGTTCCCCATAGCTTTTTCCCAATAAATTATTATATCCGCCAACATCCAGCTTGAGTTGTGTTGAGTCAGTCGTATTCAAACCGCCGAAATTAAAGGTATTCCAAAAAATTCTGGTTGCTTTCCAGGTTGTAACGCCATCCTTTAATTGTTCAGGGAATTTGGTGGGATCTGCGGCATCTTTAAATGCTTCATTTGCCAGGATGGAAGATGCGGCATGATGACCATGTCCGGCACGTGCATCTCCGGGAAAGCGGGTAATGATTACATCGGGTTGAAATTTGCGGATTACCCATACAACATCACTTAAAATTTTTTCATGGCCCCAGGTAGCCAATGCTTCATCCGCTGTTTTACAATAGCCAAAATCATAGGCCCTTGAAAAAAATTGTTGAGCGCCATCAATTCTTCGTGCATCAAGCAGCTCCTGAGTACGAATCAGGCCAAGATCAATACCTTGTTCATCACCTATTAAATTTTGTCCGCCATCTCCTCGCGTCAGGCTCAGGTAACCGGTCTTCAATAAAAGACCTTTAGATAGCCAGGCCAATAAACGGGTATTTTCATCATCCGGATGAGCAGCTATATATAATACAGAACCCAGTACATCCAGTTTTTTTATTTGTTGAAATATATCTGCACTATTATTTATTCTATTGGGTTGTGCAAAGCTGGCTCTTCCTGTAAGTAAGATCAAAATACAAATGACAAAACGATAAAATTTCATATTGCGGTATTTCCGGTTTATAACGAAATTATGTTTTGCATTTAACTCAGCGAAATGGTTTATTTAAATGGTATGTTACATTGAAAATGATCTAAAAATATTTTCATGCAGCGATTGACGATTCTTTAGATTTCAATTAATGATCCATCTGCATTATTCATCATCTTATTGGTTTAATAACTTTATTTAGAAAATGACTGATGTGAATACTTTTTTATGACAACCTTTTAAAGTTGAAAATTGACACCCAATAAAAAATGAGCCCCCGCCATTGGATAGTAATAATTGTCATTCACTAATTGCTGATTATAGATATAAGGATATGTTGCCCCATTGGTTTCATAAATATGATTGAAAATATTGTTAACCTGTAGTATCCATGTGCAACCCGAAAAATGCTTCAAGCCCGGCTTATAAATAATTCGGGCATCTTCATTAAAATAGGCTTTCAATGATCTTGAATTGTTTTGTGTATTGTCTAAATACTGTTTACTCACATATTTACTTTCCAAAACAAAAGACAAATCTTTTATTGGTTTGATTTCAATAGAAAGAGCACTTACAATGGATGGAGAGAAAGAAATATCCGTATTGTCATGTTGTATAACTTGCTGATTGCCATTGTCATAATTATCTATATATTCAATAAATTCTTTAATCTTATTCCTGCTGAAAGTTGTATTGGCATTCAGGTTCAACCAGTCGAACAAACGTGCACTCGCCTGTAATTCCAAACCTAATCGGTAGCTTACAGGAACATTCACGCGGGTATAACTCCCTTCGGTATTTACTTTTCCGGTAAGCACCAACTGATTTTGATATAACATATAATAGATATTTGCGCCCGCAGAAACATGCTTTAATTTTTTAGTAAATCCTGCTTCAAAATCATGCAGGTATTCCGGCTTGGGTTGTTCCTGAGTTGAAGCCTCAAAATCATCCCGGTTGGGTTCTTTCCCGGCCAATGCATAACTCAAATAAGCATGCATATTGGAATTATTAAAACTTATTCCTGTTTTGGGATTGATAAAATCAAATATCCTTTTGATAAATAATAAGGGATGATCTTCAAATCCATTCATGTCATATTGCACATGCCGGTATTGCACATCATTAAAAATACTCCATTGATTATTTATTTTATATAACCATTTTATATAGAATGCTTCATCTGATTTAAACGCCGGGTAACGATAATATTCAAAATTGATTGGAACCGGATTGGCTGCCCAAATGACTTCTCCATAATGCTTTCCATTGTAACGAGACCAGCTTCCACCAAAAGTGAGCTCATTTTTGGAAGCGTGATATTGCAGAGAAAAAATCTGGCCGTAAAAATAATTATCCAGCCATCTTCTCCGGACCAGATCTGTCGTATAAAGCGTATCATTCCCAATAATTACATTTGGTAAATTATAATCTACATATTCCTGTTCGGCTTTATATTCCTCATAATAACCGATACCCCGGGTAAGAAAAGTAGATACATTAAAATCCGTATGGTTATTCCATCGTTGATTAAAAAATAACTGGTAATGATCTTGCCGGTAATTATCCGTTTGGTTATTATAAGGCTCCCCGGGTTTTTCCATTCCGGCTGGGTTATAAGTAGGATCTGTTTTCAATAAATCTTCCGGAACACCATACCAGGCTTGGTAAGTCTTTTCTTTTCCACTAATAAAGTTAAAGCGCAAAGAAGTTTTATTGTTGATGTATGCACCTGAAAAATACAAGGATTGCAAATTACTTTTTGCCCTGTCAATAAAGCCATCACTGGATATTCTACTTAATCGGATATCAGCAGTAAAATGATTTTTTAATAAACCTGTTCCTGCTTTAATACTGTTTCGCCAGGTATTAAATGAACCATAAGAATTGGAAATTTCTGTATAAGCGCTATCTCGGAAATCATTTGTATATAAATTGATGGTTGCCCCAAAAGCACCTCCACCATTGGTAGATGTACCAATTCCTCTTTGCACCTGTAAAGATCCTGTGGATGAAAAAATATCCGGGATATCTACAAAATAAGTCCCCTGGCTTTCTGCATCATTATAAGGGATTCCATTGAGGGTTACATTAATTCGCGTAGCATCTGTTCCTCGAATACGAATTCCTGTATACCCAATACCATTTCCTGCATCAGATGTTATGGTCACTGAAGGCATTTGATTTAATAAAAAAGGTAAATCCTGCCCCAGGTTTTTGGGCGACAGTGATGAGGTATTGATATTAGTCATGGTAAAAGGAGCCCGGTCAGCAGCACGTATGGATTGAATTTCTAAAGGCTTCAAGTATAGATTTTCATCTTCCAGGTGAAAATTGACCAGCTGGCTTTTATTTATCAAAATCTTTTCATCCATTGTTTTTTTACCAATAAACCTGCATCGTAATATAGCCTGGATATTCCCAGGATTACATAGGATTGTATAATCCCCGGATTCATTGGTAATGGTTTGCAAGGGTTTACCTTCCGCAATCAATTCCACAATGGCGCCCGGTAAATAATTGTTTTGCTGATCAGTTACTTTTCCTGATAGAACAATTTGTGCATTTAATAAATTGCTTGAAATAATGGCTAATAATAACATTCTAAATCGAATCATGTTCAATAATTTTATTTTAAAAAATACTGAACAGGAATGATGCTAAAGAAATAGGAATAAAAACTTCGCTTCCCTCCGCAGGCATTATCCTGATCAGGTTATACGGGTATATTCTCAGCCTTTAAAAGGCACCCCGGGAACAATTTATTAAATTGTTCATGCAAATTTACGATGCAAAAAATAAATTGTAACTTTTTATTTCTTGAATCGTTTCATAATCAGAAAACAAATAATATGAAAAAATATGTTGGTTTACTGGCGCTTACAAGCCTGATAGGGTCAATGCCCTTTGCTCAGAATCTGGTTTATGATGCCAATGCCCAGGTTCGTAAAGTAGGCAGTTTTAATGGTGTAGAAGTTAGTAATGGAATAGTGCTATATCTATCCCAGGGTAGTACACAGGCGGTTGCTGTAAGTGCTAATGATGACAGGTATATAGATAAAATAATTACAACCGTAGAAAAGGGTGTACTTATTATTAAATTAGAAAATGGCCTTTGGAATAGTTTCAGTTGGGGCAATAAAAAAATAAAAGCTTATGTAACCTGTACGGAGCTTACATCACTGGGTGTTTCCGGCGGTTCAATTGCAAAAATTCAAGACCAGATTAAAGTTCGTAATATCTCTATGGATGCAAGTGGCGGTAGTATCATCGAGGGGAATATTCAAGGTACCAGTATGGATGCGGATTTGAGTGGCGGTAGTATTTACAAATTATCCGGCTCCATGGACCTATTAAAATTGGAATTGAGTGGTGGCAGTATTTTTAAAGATTACAGTTTTTCTGTAAATACCTGCGATTTGGATGCAAGTGGCGGATCTATAAGCAATTTCACATTAAATAAAACCCTTAAAGCCGAAGCCAGTGGAGGATCTATTATTAATTACAAGGGTGATGGCAACATCAGTTCTGTAGATGTCAGCGGTGGTTCGATCATTAAGAAAAAAGAATAATCTATAAATTTCATTTGAAGTTTGGCGAGTAAGCGCAAACGCTATATCTTTGCACTCCTTAAATCGCGAAGTAGAGCAGCGGTAGCTCGTCGGGCTCATAACCCGAAGGTCGGAGGTTCGAACCCTCCCTTCGCAACTAATTCAAAGTCCCGCACATACGGGACTTTTTAGTTATCCGTATTTTTAAAGTTAAATCTGACATTTGAA
Organism: Bacteroidota bacterium; assembly: GCA_018268015.1. GTDB lineage: Bacteria > Bacteroidota > Bacteroidia > Chitinophagales > Chitinophagaceae > JAFDXJ01. Next base: position 103,839 of record JAFDXJ010000008.1, on the reverse strand, counting down.
ATCAGGATTTGTAAATATTTTTGGGAAACCTAATGCCGGAAAAAGCACCCTGATGAATGCTTTATTGGGTGAAAAACTTGCCATCGTTTCTCATAAATCTCAAACTACCCGACAAAGAATCAAAGGCTTTATCAATAATCCCGGCATCTATCAAATTGTTTTATCGGATACACCTGGCATACTGGATGAGCCTAAATATAAATTGCACGAGAAAATGTTGCAGCAGGTTAAAAACGCACTTGAAGATGCCGATGTAGCCCTTTTACTCGTGGATGCAAATAGCCCTGTCGAAGAAGCCCACGAACTGTTTCTTTCATTAAATTTATCCGTACCTATTCTACTGGTTATCAATAAGATTGATAAAGTAAGTAAAGAAAAATTAGATACAGTTACTTCTTTTTTTTCCAGTCAGCTTTACGGCAAAAACATCATGGCAATCTCAGCCTTACAGCAGCAATACACGAATCCCTTACTGGATAAAATCATTGAACTTTTACCAGAGGGAGCGCCTTATTTTCCAGAAGACGAACTGACTGATTTACCGGTAAAATTTTTCTGTGGAGAAATGATTCGGGAAAAAATTTTTGAATTATATCAGGAAGAAATACCCTACGATACGGCTATTGTCGTCAATGAATTTAAAGAAAAAGAAACCTTAATAAAAATACAGGCTGACATTATCGTACAAAGAGAATCACAAAAAGGAATTATTTTGGGCGAAAAAGGAAACAGAATCAAAGAACTCGGTACCAGTGCAAGAATTGAAATAGAAAAATTTTTACAACAAAAGGTCTTCCTGCAATTATTTGTTCGGGTTCGGCCGGGATGGCGAGATAATGAGACCTACTTAAAAGAATATGGTTATCACTAAAAAGATACCTGAAAAATTGAATACATATGAGTTTTACAGTAGCCATCACGGGTAGGCCAAATGTTGGGAAAAGTACATTATTCAATCGCATTCTTGAACAACGAAAAGCGATTGTTGATGATATCAGCGGCGTAACGCGCGACAGGCAATATGGTGTAGCCGATTGGAATGGGAAAACATTCAACCTGATTGATACGGGAGGCTTTGTGCCCCACAGCCAGGATATTTTTGAAAAAGAAATACGCCGTCAGGTTGAGATTGCCATTGATGAGGCTGATTTAATCATTTTTATGTGCGATGTCGTTACGGGCATCACTGACCTGGATGAAAGTATGGCAAACCTTCTTCGCAAATCCAATAAACCCGTCTTTCTTTGTATCAATAAGGTGGATAATCATGAGCGCCTGATGGAAGCATCAGAATTTTACAGTTTAGGTTTCGATCCCCTTTATACGATCAGTAGTATCAGTGGTACCGGAACAGGAGAACTACTCGACGCTGTAACAGAAAATATTCCCAATGAAGAATTAACGCCTGCAACAACAGAACAAGAATTACCCAGAATTGCTATCATGGGCCAACCCAATGTTGGCAAATCTTCATTGTTAAATGCCTTGCTTGGACAGGAAAGGACGATTGTTAGCGATATTGCAGGCACGACAAGAGATACCATCCATACCCGTTATAATTTGTTTCAAAAAGATTTTTTCCTGATTGATACGGCGGGAATCCGCAAGAAGAATAAGGATAAAGATAATCTTGAGTTTTATTCTATCATACGCGCTATCCGTGCTATGGATGAAGCAGATGTATGCCTGCTCATGATAGATGCTCAAAATGGTATGACAGCTCAGGATGTAAACCTCTTTTCATTAGCAGCCCGAAAAGGAAAAGGAATTGTAATTCTGGTGAATAAATGGGACCTTATAGAAAAAGAGACCAATACGGCTAAAATTTTTGAAGAAAAAATCAAGAAAAAAATTGCCCCCTTCACCGATGTGCCAATACTCTTTATTTCTGCCAAAGAAAAAACACGCATCTTTAAAATAATTGAAATTGCACTTGATGTGGTTGCCAATAAATCCAAAAAGATTCCTACCAGCAAACTGAATGAGATAATGCTTAAAGCCATTGAAGCTTACCATGCACCGGTTGTACGGGGTCATTCCATTAAAATCAAATTTGTAACACAACTGCCTACTGCCGTTCCTTCATTTGCATTTTTCTGTAATTACCCGGACGATATCAAGCAACCTTATAAAAGTTATTTGGAGAATAAACTCAGGGAAAAATTTTCCTTTTCAGGAATACCCATCCGGTTGTATTTCAGGAAAAAATAATTTAAAATTTCGGGCAGGGAACCCCTTTACTATCCGGCTTTTTATTTAAATAAATCAATGATATTTCCAGCCCCCCTCGACTTTCTGAGGCCGTTTTCAATACAGAAGTATTGATATCATAAGTTATTCCAAGGCGGAAGCTATTGAATTCAATTCCCACATAAGGAATGATGGCATCATTTAACCGGATCCAGCTTCCTGCATATAAACTTAAAGGATTATAGGGGTCACCTGTAGAAAATTCAAAGGCGCCTCCGGCCACTGTTTCATGCGCTTTTGCCTGGGATGTATATAAAGCGCTAAGATGCAGCGTTGTATTTTGCCCCAGGCCAAAATAGCCGCCGGCATGAATTGTACTTCTTGGATTGATTAAAAATTCTGCGCCACTATTAAAATTTTGCTTAGGACGATTAATGTGATAAACACTCACGCCTACGTATAAGTTGTTGCGGTCTGTGGTACTGGTCGTATATAATAATCCCGCATTCATATCAAAATAACTTGACTTAAGTGTACTATTTGCGAAGGTCTCACTCGTAACGCCTGTAAACCCAAATGGAGTGAGCTGATCTTCAAATTTTAAATTGGAAGGATCAATAATCATATTGCTATAAGTAGCCTGGAAACCCGCTCCTATTTGTGAATAACCTTCTTCATCAAGACCTTTATGAAAGGCTGTGGAAAGGGAAATGTAATTGAATGATACAGCACCGGCAGCGCTTTTATCAGAATAACCCATCAAGCCTACACCCCAGATATCATTACTTGCAATTTTATTTCTCAGAATAGGAAAATCAATTGCTGCAGTCGAAGTTTGATAAGCCCTGTTTATGGTAGGCCATTGATCCCGGTAATTCCCGGCAATTCGAAAATTTCCATTGAACTTGCCCGTAAAAGCAGGGTTTAAAGTGAGAGGTGATGCAAAAAATTGTGAAAAGTGAGGATCTTGTGCCTTTACAGAAAGCACATTGAAAAAATATAAACAAGCAATAACTACAATTTTTCTCATACAGCGTTTATCGGGTATCAAAAATATATAAATAAACGCATCCTTATCGTATAATATTTCAAATGGAAGAAGATGAAGGAATAGCATGATCAAAAACCGACATTAAACCGAGAAATAAATTCAACTTTTTTGCTCGGAAATAATAAAACCGGCAGAGCCGGTTTTATTATTGTGCCCGGGACTGGATTCGAACCAGCACATCCTTACGAACGCTGCGACCTGAACACAGTGCGTCTACCAATTTCGCCACCCGGGCAAGGGGCTGCAAATATAGAACTTGATTTATTTCTTTAAAAATAAATTGCAATAGGTAAAGACTTATTCGCTTTATTGAAATCAAAATGATCTTCACTTGAATCCATATTCCGGGATTCATTTCTTTTTTATACTTCCTTCATTTCAATAAATGCTTCATTGATCAGAAAGGATTCATTCAGGCAAGCAATAAACTGCACCCGCGTAAATCACTTGAATCCTGTCTTCCGTTTACTTCAAAGCTTCCATCTTTAAATACTTCACCTACATCATCTGTGGCTATGAATGAGCAACTGTATATATTGGCAAGGTCAATAATATTTAATAAACCTTTCCCGTATTCTGAAACCTGGAGCGGATCATGCTCATTACGAACCAGGACTTTCATCCAGGAAGGGCAGATAAACCGGCCATCTCGTTTTGCATAAGCTTGACTTAATAATTCTGTCATTCCATACTCTGAATGAATTTGATCCAGTTCAAATCTTCCTTTTAAAAAATCATGGAGCTCCTGTCTTGTAATTTCTTTTTTTCGCCCCTTCATACCACCGGTTTCCATGATCAGGGTGCTTTTTAAAGGCTGAGGAAATCTTTCCGCAAAATCATATAATGCAAAACTCACCCCAATCAAAATGGCAGGTTGATTTTGAGATTCTAATTGCCGGAGTACCTCACTTAAATCATTTTCATTTCCTGCATAAAAACGGCTGAAAGAGTGCCCCGATAAACGAATCAATTCCTTTACCATCATGATCAATGAAGATCCCGGACTATAGGAAGGAAGTAAAGCCAGTATACAATATTTTCCGGCATCTCCATAAAAGCGTTGAAAACAAGTAAGGAAACTTTTCCTGTATATGGAAAGATCCTTTACAATATGGCTACTTCTTTTTTGTTTTGTAGTACCACTACTTTGAAAAACGACTTCCGCTTTAAATTTTCCCGTTGTAATTTCATGTGTTTTAAAAAATGAAATCGGAAGGAAGGGAATCTTCTCCGGCCGGTTGACACGATCCTTTTCGACCTTCATATGCCTGCACCATTGACGATAAATGATGTTTTCTGAGTATTGCCGGTGAAATATTTTCAGCACATTATCGTTGAAGGAAGAAGTGTTGGAAAAAATTTTTTCTATTATTTCCCCATCATGCATAAGCGAATAGGTTCTTTTATTTAAATTTGAATTGAAAACAAGATCATGCGCACAAAATTATTAATACTCTGTGGTTTTATTTTAATTATAACAGCTTGTAAAAAAAATCAATTTTCTACAAGCCCGCAACTCAGTTTTGAATCTATGAGCACAGAAGTATTGGCTCCTGGAAATACCATTACCTTTACTTTAAAGTATACGGATAAAGAAGGCGATATTCAGGATAGTTTATTTGTACAGAAATTAACCCAAAATTGTGCCCAAAGCAATTTTGATGCTTATTATAAAATTTCAGACCAGGTGCCCACACAACATAATTCGGAAGGGGAAATTTTAGTCACTTATGGCTACCTCACCGGCCAGGCCATTCCTGAAATAAAAGGCCCGGTTTGCCTGGAAAATGACACGTGTGTATTGCGGTTTGTGTTGAGCGATAAAATGAAAAACAAAAGTGATACCGTTACTACTCCATCTTTTGTTATATTAAAATAATGCGTTTAAAAAAAGGATTCATTTCTTCCATATTCTATGGTAATTATTTTTATGGTATATGTACGGTCAGCTTGTGCATAGAATCTAATATGCAACAAGGATTGCCATTAAATTCCATTTTATTTTATTTTCTTGTTTATTTCGGTACCATCATTTATTACAATATGGCATATCTGGGAGAAGTATCCGCTCCTTATGATAATGAACGAACTCAATGGTATGCAACGAACAGAAAATGGGTCTTATTATTGCAATGGATCTACATTACTTCTTGCGCTATAGCCGGTTGTTATTTAATGGCTAAATATTTTCGAAACCTGCATTATATTTCACTTTCACAGTTTACGCTGTTGATCTTTGCGGGCATTATAGCCATACTTTATTATGGTATTTCATTGGGAAAAAATATACACTTCAATGTTCGCGATACCGGGTGGATCAAACCATTTATTATAGGTCTCGTTTGGGCTACTGCCGTTTCCTATATCCCCATTTTGTGGTATGAAATGGAGCATGGCGTTCACTATGCATTTTCCTGGTTTAATCTTTGGTTTTGGGGTAAAAATTTCATGTTCATCAGCCTGTTGGCCATATTATTTGACATCAAGGATTATATCGCAGATCATAACCGGAAGTTAAAAACTTTTGTGGTACGCATTGGATTGAGAAAAACAATTTTTTATATCATTATACCACTTGCCCTTATCGGTTTTATCTCATTTATGGCATTTGCTTTTTTAAGGGAATTCCATCCTGTACGAATTCTTATAAATTGTATTCCGTTTATCATGCTCATCATCGTTTCATGGTCCATGCAGAAAAAAAGGAGTATATTATTTTACCTGACCATCATTGATGGATTAATGGTATTAAAAGCAGCTTGTGGTATTATGGGTATCCTGCTCACACCTAAATAAATTGTTATCTTGCATAAAAGATATTTTAAGCATAAAATATAAAAAATGGCAAAAATAAAAAAGCAAACGAAGAAACAAATCCTCAAAGATTCCTCCTTAGAGTTTTTAAAAAAATATATTAATAATCCATCTCCTGTTGGTTTTGAGAGTAGCGGGCAAAAAATATGGCTGGAATATTTACAACCTTATATTGATGCAAAATTTGTAGATCCGTATGGTACTGCTGTTGGGATCGTTAACCCGGACGCACCTTTTAAAGTAGTTATTGAAGCCCATGCAGACGAAATAAGCTGGTTTGTTAATTATATAACAGATAAGGGTATCATTTACTTAAAAAGGAATGGCGGAGTGGATCACCAGGTAGCGCCTGCAAAGAGAGTCCTTATTCATGGCAAAAAAGGTCCGGTAAAAGCGGTATTCGGATGGCCTGCCATTCATACACGTATGGGGCATAACGATAAGGAAACACAACCAAAAGTGGAAAATCTTTTCCTGGATTGTGGTGCTTCCAATAAAAAAGAAGTAGAGCAACTTGGTGTGCATATCGGCTCGGTCGTTACCTATGAAGAAGGTTTTGATACGCTTGCTAATGGTTTTTATATTGGCCGGGCATTTGATAATCGCATTGGTGGTTTTATGATTGCAGAAGTAGCCAGATTACTACATGAAAACAAGAAAAAATTACCCTATGCTTTATATGTGGTGAATAGCGTTCAGGAAGAGATCGGACTACGTGGAGCAGAAATGATTGCCAGGCGCATCAAGCCGGATGTGGCTATCGTGACTGATGTTACCCATGATACACAAACCCCCATGATCAATAAAATGATTGAAGGAGATATTGCCTGTGGCAAAGGCCCTTCCCTGGCCTATGGTCCGGCGGTGCATAATAAATTGCTGGATTTTGTACAACAAGTGGCCAATAAAAATAAAATAGACATCCAATTACGTGCTCTGAGCCGTAGTACCGGCACGGATACGGATAGTTTTGCCTATGCACATGAAGGTTGCCCTTCTGTTTTAATATCTATACCTCTACGCTATATGCATACGACTGTGGAAATGATTCATCATAAAGATATTGAAGGGACCATTCAATTAATGTATGAAAGTTTATTGGCCCTCACCCCTAAAACCAATTTGAGCTACTTATAAAATAACAAGCGCCTACATTCTATATTTTATACAGTACTTATAGCTTTTATAAGAGGGAACATCATTCGGAGTAACGCTTTCCTCTTGATTTATCTTCATGTTATGATGGAGCCTAAAAGAGCTATTGATTTTTTTTATTCTAATAAGATTCCACATTTGTTAATAAATCTACAATTGATAAAAAATTAATTCTTTAAATTTGTCAATTGTTTGTAAAATTATGAAAGTAAGGATTGCTATCCTGGATATGAATGAAGGGCATGAAAACCAGGGCATGCGTTGTATAAAGGAAATTGTAAACCAATGGAGCGAAATACATAATTATCAACTTTTTTATGAAGTCTTTGATGTACGGATAAAAGAAGCTATACCCTCTTTAGATTATGACATGTATATCTCAAGCGGTGGACCGGGATCGCCATTAGAAAGTGAAGGAACAAATTGGGAAAATAAATTTTTCCGCCTTATTGGTGATATTGAGCAATGGAACAGAGATATTTCTCATTATCCTAAAAAACATTTCTTCTTTATTTGTCATAGCTTTCAATTGGCCTGCAGATATTATAAAATTGCCAATGTATGCAAACGCAAATCCACCGCATTTGGAGTATTCCCGATTCACATGCTGGAAGACGGAAAAAATGAATCCATATTTAATGGTTTGAGCGATCCTTTTTATGCAGTAGAAAGCCGCGATTACCAGGTAATACAACCCAATCATAACAGGCTCAAATTCCTGGGAGCTAAAATTCTGGCTATTGAAAAAAACAGGCCGCATGTGCCTTTTGAAAGAGCCGTAGAAGCGATTCGTTTTAATGATTATTTTATTGGCACACAATTCCACCCCGAAGCAGATGCCACCGGGATGAGCATGTACCTTCAGAGAGAGGACAAGAAAAAAATTGTCATTGAAAACCACGGCCAGCCTAAATGGGAAAATATGATGGAACAACTCAACGATCCCGATAAAATATTATATACCCAGGCACATATACTTCCCAATTTTTTAAATAATGCCATTGAGCAGTTGGCATTGGCTTAAAACTTTTCTTCATCCAACAAGTTGAGGTGATTCCGCAAGTGTTTCAGTTCTGCCTGCATGAGTTCAATTTTTTCAATGAGTGGTAAAATAGCTTCAATACCTTCCAGGTTAATTCCTAATTCCTCATGAAGTCGGATGATTTTTTCCACTTTGGGAATTTCTTCCTCATCCATAACTAGTGCGGCATCATCACCTGAAACGCTTACCAAGCCTGACTCATAAAGAGAATAAAAAAAATGATACTCCACCTGATAGTGCATACAAAATTCCTTGGCGGAAATAGAATTACTTGACATATCAAAGATTTTAGTGTTTTAATTTAGAGAGTTCTTCAAACAAGGATTTTTCTTTATCGGATAAATTGACCGGAATTTTTATTGACCAGGTAATCAAAAAATTGCCGAATACACCTTCTTTTTTATAAACAGGAAATCCTTTACCGGTTAATTTTATTTTAGACCCATTTTGAGTTTCCGGCTTTACTTTTACTTTTACCTTCCCATTCAAAGTATTTACAGTTACTTCCCCACCGAGTATGGCTGTATATAAATCTAAGTCAACTGTAGTGTACAAGTCATTTCCATGTCTTTTAATATGAGCGTCATCCGGTATTGAAAAGGTGATATAAAGATCTCCGTTTGGCCCGCCATTAACTCCCGGGCTTCCATAATTTTTTAGTTTAATTTTCTGTCCATTTTCAATCCCTGCGGGGATGGTAATCCGTACATTTTTACCATTGATGGTGAGCGTTTGCTGATGTGTTGAAGATGCTTGCTGCAAAGTCAGTTGCAACTCGGCATGATAGTCCTGGCCACGATATTTCGTTTGCCCGGCTCTTCTGCCAGCACCTTGTCCGAAAAGTGATTCAAAGAAACTGGAGAAGCCTCCTTCACCCATATCTTCTTCCGTAAATCCCTGGTATCCACTTCCGGCCGAACCTGCATATTGATGTTGGCCTTGTTGTTTTCGTGCTTCTTCAAATGCTTCAGCATGTTTCCAATCTTTCCCATACTGATCATATTTTTTTCTCTTCTCCGGATCGCTCAACACTTCATTGGCTTCATTAATCTGTTGAAATTTCTGATGAGCTGTTTTATCATTCGGGTTTAAGTCGGGATGGTATTTTCTGGCGAGCTTGCGATAGGCTTTTTTAATGTCATCGTTCGTAGCATTTTTATTTATTCCCAGTACTTCGTAGTAATCAATAAAATTCATGGATATTTTATTTATATCAAATAAAATTAAAAAAATTATACAAAAGTAAAAAGCGTTTCATAAAGATGAAACGCTTGCAAAAGGCATCATGAAAATTTATGATTCTACGCGGAAAGACACTTTACAGATTACTCCATAAGAATGCAATTCGTTGTCTTTTACATGTACTTTAAAATCTTTCACATAAATAGAATCAATGTTTTTAATAGTTTTTGAAACTTCCTTGAGACAATTGGCAATAGCGTCATCAAAGCTTTTGGGAGAGGATGCAATTACCTCAATTACTTTTACAATTTCCATATTCTTTTATTTAAGTTATATAATACTGAGGAAGGTAAAGAAAATATATCAGGTCATATTGCAAACTTTTGTTATGATTTTTAAAAAGTAAATCAACAATACTTCTATGAAATTGTTCAAGAAAAATTTTCCTTTATTCCAGATAAAAAAGATGTCCCTAAAAATCTCTATTACCACTTCATTCTTTCACGCAATGCCAAAATATGTTTAACATGATGTTTCCCATGCCAGGCATAAAGACACAACAAATCCCATAAGCTCATATCTTTATTTTGTTCGGGATGAAAAAGGGTTCGCTCCCATTGCATTTCATTGAGATTTTTGATTGCAGAGTGCCACCGACGATGTAAAGCATGCAATAAAGTAATGGATACATTAACCGGTTGCAATTTTACATCATCTAAATTAGCCCACAATTTTTCATCATAGATTTTGATGGTCGGATGATCTTCTGTCAATCCCAATTTAAAGCGTATAAAGCAATTCATATGGCTATCTGCAATATGATGTACAAGTTGATGAATGGTCCAGCCTCCGGGGCGATAAGGTGTTTGCAACTGGTGTTCATCTAAATTTTGAATGGACATTTCCAGGTCTGTAGGCAAGAACTCAATTTCCAATAATTTTTTTTCTTTCTCAGATGGAGTAAAAATTTCCGGCGAGAATTTACCGATAGGATATTTTAAATCTTCTGTCATAGAAAGGATATTTTGAAAATCTGTAAATCAGGTAATGTCCATTACACTTCTCTCAATACATGTCCAGTAAGATCAATGAATACATCTTCCAGATTTGCTTTTTTCACTTCACGTTTCTTCTCAAAACCTTTATTCACTAATTGATCAATTAATTGATCCGGCGAATCGAGTGCAATGATTTTACCGGAATCAATAATAGCCACACGGTCACATAATATTTCTGCTTCATCCATATAATGAGTAGTAATAATTACGGTTGTACCTCTTTTGCGGATTTCCAGGATCAAGTCCCATAGATTTCTTCTGGCCTGCGGATCTAATCCCGTTGTAGGCTCATCAAGGAAAATAATTTTGGGTTGATTGATCAAAGTAGTGGCAATGGAAAAACGCTGTTTCTGGCCACCGCTTAATTCTTTGAATTTATTTTTTGCTTTATCCCTTAAATTCACGGAATCCAAAAGTTCAAGAGCATTAATTTTTTCATTATATAAAGCGGCAAATAAATATAAAAGCTCTGTAAGATTCAAACCCGGATAATACCCTGAAGTTTGTAATTGTACTCCAATGACTTGCTTTATTTCATTGGGTGACTGATCTAGATCCAGGCCATCAATAAAAACCTTTCCAGAAGTTTTTATCCTCAAAGTTTCCATGATTTCCAGGGTAGTAGATTTGCCGGCGCCATTGGGTCCAAGGAGACCAAATATTTCACCCTCGCGGACTGAAAAACTAATCCCTTTTACTGCTTCAAAATTGCCGTACTTTTTTACAAGGTTGTCAACTACAATTATTGGGTTCTGCATAAGGAGCGCAATTTAATGAATCCCTAATCACTTTGTTTGAGATAATTTACTGTGCTTCCTTCCATATAAAAAATAAATCATCAGGCCGAATCCCATCCATACAAAAAACCATAGCCAGCTAATGACCGGGATTTCAATTAATAAATACATACAACATAAAGCGCCTACTACAGGTATCATCGAAAAATTCTTCCTGAAAGTTTGAATAGCAATAATGATGGCAAGGAAAATATATACCAGAAAGAAAATCTCCTGGTGGTCTTCACTTCCCAAATTCTGGAAGGCTGCTTCAATCCGGGCATGAAAAGCAAATATGAATAAAGCAACTAAAAGAGGCACAATATATTTACCACGTATATAGGGCATTTGAAAGCGATTGCCTTTTTCTCTTGTCATGTGCGGTAAAACCAAAACTCCTCCACAAACCAATACAAAGGCAAAAAGAGTTCCGATACTGGTCAAATCCGTAACAATTGAAGATGGGATAAATAAAGCCGGTACAGCAACAATCACCCCGGTTACCAAGGTAGCAAATGCCGGTGTTTTATATTTTGAATGTACATTGGAAAACTTTTTAGGCAGTAATCCATCACGGCTCATGCTCATCCAAATACGTGGCTGTCCAAGCTGGAATACCAGTAATACACTTGTAGTAGCCACAACCGCACTGATCGAAATGATATAACTAATCCAGGGCATATTTAATTTTTCAAAAACAAATGCCAATGGATCATCCACTTTTAATTCACTATAATGTACCATTCCAGTGAGCACCAATGCAATTAAAATATATAATATCGTACAAATTAATAATGCATAGATCATTCCCCGGGGCAAATCACGCTGCGGATTTCGACATTCTTCTGCTGTTGTACTAATTGCATCAAAACCAATGTAGGCATAAAATACAGCTGATACACCCTGCAAAACTCCGGTAAACCCATTGGGCATGAATGGATTCCAGTTAGATGTGTTCACATAAAAGAAACCCAGAACGATAACAAATACAATCACAATCAATTTAAAGATCACCATAAAGTTGGCACTTTTTTTACTTTCCTGCATCCCAATATATGCCAGGGCTGTAATCAATACCACGATGATAAATGCCGGAAAATTGATAAATAATTTACTGCCAAAAAGTTCCGGCGCTGAAGAGAACCCGGAAATGATCTCTTGCATGGCTGACGTAACGGGTGAGCCTGATGCCGCTTCTGCATTCACGGCAGCCAATGCATCGCTGGCTGTAGAAAAATTTGTACTAAGCCAATAGGGTAAATGAATTCCTAGGCCTTTTAATAAATTATTAAAATAGCTGCTCCAACTAATGGCCACCACAATATTCCCAATGGCATATTCCAGGATCAGCGCCCAGCCTATAATCCAGGCAATAAGCTCCCCAAATGAAATATAAGCATAGGTATATGCGCTTCCACTTACCGGAACACGACTTGCAAACTCGGCATAGCAAAGCGCTGAAAACCCACAGGTAACCGCCGTAATTATAAACAAAATGGATACACCGGGTCCTCCATGAAATGCCGCGGTGCCAATCGTAGAAAAAATTCCGGCGCCTATTACAGCGGCAATACCCATAAAGGTTAAATCTTTCACACCCAGCACCCGATCTAAATGATGTGTATGCCCATCACCACTCCCGGACTCATAATCACGTAAAATTGTATCAAGCGACTTTTTTCTGAAAAGGGAATTTGCCATGCAGTTGTTTTTTAAAAAATCAAAGTAATTAAATTATTGGTTTCTTTTTTGATCATGCCGAATCAGCTCATAAAGTATAAATGTACAGGTTATTGTTTTTTATACAAATGTTGTTTTCAAATTTTTTATCGAAAAAAAGGAAATTTTTAAAAAAACGATTGATTTATCTTCATCCGGGAAAACAAAATAATGAATGAAAATGAAAAGATTTTTATTTGAATCATATAAAAATTGGCTCTATCCATAATATTGAAATAATATTGCCTTATACTTCATTAAAAACGGTGGATCTTTATGAATACAGTGATATTCGACATGGATGGCTTATTAATTGACAGTGAACCTCTATGGAAAGAGGCTGCAAACGAAACTTTACAATCTTATCAGCAACACGTAACGAACGAATTATATGCAACAACAACGGGCTTACGAACACGTGAATTTGTCAATTATTGGTTTCGATATTTTCAAATTCCTTTAGAGGAATGTTCAATCGCTGAAAAGAAAATAATTTCCCTTGTTACAGAAAAAATAAAAAGAAGACCTTCCATCATGCCTTCCGTCCCTTATATCATCCATTTTTTTAGGGAAAGAAATTTTAAAATTGGCATTGCTTCCTCCTCTCCTGCATCTCTAATAGAGTTAGTCATGCAAATATGCCAAATCACAGAATTTGTGCATGCTTATGTATCAGCAGAAGAGCTGCAATATGGGAAACCGCATCCACAAGTATATCTTGAATGTGCTTCACAATTAGGCGTCTCCCCTTCGGATTGTATTTGTTTTGAAGATAGTTTTAATGGGATGATTGCCGTCAAAGCTGCCCGTATGAAATGCGTCCTTGTTCCATCTACATCCGAAAGCAGGGATCCGCGCTGGGCAGCAGCAGATTTAAAGATTGCCTCTTTGCAGAATTTCAGTGAATTACACCTGCGCATGTTTTGAGCTATTGATTTATTCCGTTGAAAAGGCTATCTTGTTTTCAACTATAAAAATAACCTCATTCCTGCATGAGCGAATCTCTTTTATATCAAATCGCTTTAACACAAATTCCAGGTATTGGTCCGGTTCAGGCAAAACAATTATTAAAACAATTGGGAAGCCCCGAAAATATTTTTAAAGAAAAAATTTCTGCTCTAAGCCGCCTGGAAAATATAGGTGCAGTCCGGGCAAGAAATATTAAATCATTCACTCATTTTAAGGCTTTTGAAAAAGAAATAAAATTTATTGAAAAAAATAATATTACGCCTCTTTTTATTCAGGATGAACATTATCCAAAACGCTTATTGAATTGCTATGATCCTCCTATCATGTTATATTTCCGTGGAAACGCGGACCTCAATGCTTCAAAAATTATCAGTATCATAGGCACCCGTATTCATTCTGATTATGGAAAAATGTTTACAGAGAAACTCATTTCCGATCTTTCATCATTGAATGTATTAATCGTAAGCGGACTCGCTTACGGGATAGATACAATCGCTCATAAAGCATCTCTTAAAAATGCTTTAAATACAATAGCCGTATTGGCTCATGGTTTACAATCCATTTACCCAGCTTCACATACAGATATCGCAAAGGAAATGTGTGACCGGGGAGGTTTATTGACTGAGTATATGTCTTCTGAAAAACCGGACAAACATAATTTTCCAAAAAGGAACCGTATAGTAGCAGGTATCGCTGACGCAACGATTGTGATAGAAACAGCGATCAAAGGAGGAAGTATGATTACCGCCGAACTCGCCAACAATTATAACCGGGATGTTTTTGCCGTTCCGGGAAAAACCATAGATCCAAAAAGCGCCGGTTGTAATTATTTAATTAAAAATAATAAGGCAGCTTTATTGACTTCCGCCCGGGACCTTATCGAATATATGAGTTGGGAAAATGCTGCACCAAAGAAAAAAATCCAAAAGGAATTATTTATTGAATTTTCTGATGAGGAAAAAAAGATCCTTCAATTATTCTCAGTAAAAGAGGTAATGCACATTGATGATATATATCTCCAAAGCGGTTTAAACAGCAGTACGGTGGCCGCCGCTATTCTGAATCTTGAATTTCAAAATGTGTTGTCCAGCCTGCCCGGGAAATTATATAAAATGAGTTAAGCCTCAAATATCCATTTGCGTTACAACACAATGCAGATAGGGCTTTCAATAAATAGGAAAAAATATTTTGGAAGCAATTTAACCCGTTTGCTATCTTTGCACATGGCAATAAGAAATAAACCCCTCGAAAAGAAAACATACGATTCTCAATTTTTTGGCGAAGGCCTTACTTTTGATGATGTTTTACTCATGCCTGCATTCAGTCAGGTATTACCCCGTGAAGTCAATATTCAATCGCAACTTACTAAATCCATTCGGCTGAATATCCCTATGCTTTCAGCAGCCATGGATACAGTTACTGAGGCCAACCTTGCCATGGCTCTTGCTCGGGAAGGCGGGCTTGGATTTTTACATAAAAACATGTCTATTGAAAAGCAAGCTGAGCAGGTAAGAAAAGTGAAAAGAAGTGAAAGTGGTTTGATCATTGACCCCATCACATTACATGATGACGCCACCCTCGGTGAAGCATTGAAACTTATGCATGATAATAAAATCGGTGGTATCCCGGTAGTGGATCAACAGGGAAAGCTTGTAGGAATCCTTACAAACAGGGACTTACGTTTTGAATCGGACATGCGCATGAAAGTGAAAAATATCATGACGAAAGAAAACCTGATCACTGCTCCCGAGGGAACAAATATGAAACAGGCGGAAACTATTTTAAAGAAACATAAAATAGAAAAACTCCCTGTCATCAGTAAACAGGGGAAACTGGTAGGGCTCATCACTTTCCGGGATATCATGCAATTGAAGAATTTCCCTCATGCAGTAAAAGATGATTTTGGCAGGTTGCTGGTTGGAGCTGCTTTAGGCATTACTCCGGATTTATTGGATCGGGCCGCAGCTTTACAAAATGTTGGTGTAGATGTAGTAGGTCTTGATAGCGCTCATGGCCACCATATCGGCGTGATCAATGCTGTGAAAACTTTAAAAAAGAATTTCAAGAAATTACAAATTGTAGCCGGGAATGTCGGTACAGCTGCCGGAGCTACGGCATTGGCAGATGCTGGGGCAGATGCAGTTAAAATTGGTATTGGCCCCGGATCTATTTGTACAACCCGAATTGTTGCCGGTACGGGCGTACCCCAATTGACTGCCGTTATGGAAGCAGCATCTGTTTTAAAGAAACAAAAAATACCATTGATTGCTGATGGAGGAATCCGGTATACAGGAGATATGGTTAAAGCATTAGCCGCCGGAGCCAATGTGGTGATGATGGGGAGTGTTTTTGCAGGTGTGGAAGAAAGCCCCGGCGGTACGATCATTTTTGAAGGTAGAAAATTTAAAGAATACAGGGGAATGGGAAGTATAGGAGCCATGGCTCAGGGCAGCAGTGATCGCTATTTCCAGGATGTGGAAGATGATATTAAAAAATTAGTTCCGGAAGGTATTGAAGGAAGGATAGCCTATAAAGGAAATCTTAGTGAAGTGGTTGCTCAATTTACCGGTGGTCTAAGGGCCGGAATGGGATATTGCGGTGCAAAAGATATTGCTGCTTTACAGAAAGCCATCTTTATCAAAATCACTTCCGCAGGAATGCGTGAAAGCCATGCGCATGATGTAGAGATAACAAAAGAATCTCCAAATTATAGCCGAAAATAAATTCTCATTCCTAATCATTCGTTTTATCAAATTAATTACTTCATATGATTTATAGAGCCATTGGCATCATGAGCGGATCTTCCACGGATGGTTTAGACATTGTCCATGCCCAATTTGAAGAAAACCAGGGTAGCTGGAATTTCGAAATACAACATGCTGAATGTTTGACTTATAATTCATTTTGGAAAGATACCTTGCGAAACGCTGAAACACTTTCTTCAAAAGAATTTTTCCAGGTGAATTTTGAATACGGAAAATTTATTGCTGGTATCCTTCAAGATTTCATTGAAAAAAATGAATTACATTTCAAAACACAACTCATCGGGTTTCATGGTCACACTGTTTTTCATAACCCATCAAAAGGTATTTCCGTACAATTAGGGGATGCGGCCATTATCGCTGCTGATACCGGAATCAATACGATTTCCAATTTGCGTAATTTGGATATTGCCTTAGGCGGTCAGGGTGCACCTATTGTTCCAATGGGGGAAAAATTATTATTCCCCGCTTATGATTTTTTTCTGAATATCGGCGGCATTGCGAATTTGAGTTATCATAACAAAGAAGATCATTCAGTAATCGCTTTCGATATCTGCCCTGCAAACAGGATACTGGATATTCTCGCATCAAGAACAGGAAAAACATTTGATGAAAAAGGGAAAACTGCCCGGGTAGGCAATGTAAATGAGGCCCTACTTACTGCATTAAATGCACTTGAATATTACCATCGTGAGCCACCTAAATCACTTTCAAATCAATTTGGTACTGAAACAATTTTAAACCTAATCAATAATTATAATATCTCCAGTGAGGATAAACTCAGAACCTATACAGAACATGTTTGTGAACAAATCGTGGCCTCTCTTAAAACATGTACCCATGAATTAGCTCATAAAAATATTTTTGTTAGTGGTGGCGGAGCTTATAATTTATTTTTAATTGAAACCCTTCGGGTAAAGTTGCTGGCTTTAGAAATAGAATTGGTGATACCTGATGCCATGATCATTGAATATAAAGAAGCTTTGATTATGGCTTTCCTGGCCATTCTTCGCTGGCGGGAAGAAAGTACAACGCTCCCTTCAGTTACAGGCGCTTCCCGTGCCGGGATTGGTGGTGCTTGCTGGATAGGTCAGCAGGCTTAAAAGGATGACCCGCTCAAGCTGCACTATCTTAAAACATATTTAAACTATCTAAAAACTACAATTAAGATCCTTTGAATAATTTTAAGATAAAAACTTCGTTTAATCCAATTATCTGAATATTAGTTTATGAATCTCAAAAATAAATTTTTTTTAATTTCTCTGCTATTGGTATGCTTGTCCTCCTGTAGCAACTCCGAACCTGCAAAACAGGATAATGCTTATGTACAAAGCAAGGAAACCATATTAAACCGCGAACAAAATAACCCTCAAGATTTTTTGGTTGTAACCAGCGATGACAAAAAAAATTTACTTGGCAAAACAGTCGTGAAAGGTGAGATTATGAATAATGCTTCCATTGTTTCTTATGAAAACGTTCGCATACAACTTTTATCATTTCAAAATAAGAAGATGGTTGAAGAACATGAAGATGTAATCAGTGGAGTTATACTCCCCGGAAAGAAAAATAATTTCACACTACGCTATAGGCTTCCTAAAGGCACGGATAGCCTGCATTTAAAAGTAATGAGCGCTGTTGTAGCTAAAGGCAAATCATGATTTAAAATTTCACAAAACAAAAATCATGGCCATCAAAAAGCCCTTTATCGCTCAGTTTTAATTCAGGAATTACCAATAATGCCATAAAGCTCAGCGTCATATATGGCGCGGATAATGAAGAACCCAATTCTTTTGCTTTTTTATCCAGAAATGCATATTGCCTGGCAACCTGATAACCATCTTCGGCGCTCATTAAACCGGCCACAGGCAATGATAAAATGTGTTTTTCATTTTTATCCACGCAGGAAATACCTCCTTTTTGTGAGATAATCAAATTCATGGCTTCTGCAATATCTTCATCATCCACACCGATAGCAATGATATTATGAGAATCATGTGCTATGGAGCTTGCTATGGCTCCCTTTTTAAAACCAAAATTTTTTATAAAGGCAATGGCCGGGGGTGCTTTTTTATACCTGTTTAATATTACCAATTTCAGAACATCCTTTTCAGGGTCACTGACAATATTTCCATTTTTTATAGTTGGAGATACAAAAGATTTATGAGTGATCAATTGTCCATCAATAGCTTCTATTACCGGAATTTCCTTCTGCCCGGACGAAGGAAAAATAATTTCTCCTGGTGAAATTGCATCGCAATGAAAATGATTTACAGGTGATACGGCTATGGATGGCATCAGAGTATGACCTTTATCAGATACTTTTATTCCTTTTATAAATGTGCTGAGTACATCAAATGTTGTCAAATTATGGACAAGAATGAAATCAGCAGAATCCCCTTTTCTCAATAGGCCTGAATCTAAATGGTAATGCAAAACCGGATTGATGCAAGCTGCTTTGAGAATATGATACAACGGAATACCGGCTGCAACAGCTCTCTTGCATAAAACATTGATATGGCCATCTTCCAGGCTATCCGGATGTTTATCATCACTACAAAACATGATTTCATCCGGATATGTTTTTAATAAAGGAATCAGGGTATCAAAATTTTTTGCGGCGCTCCCTTCACGTATCAAAATTTTCATGCCGTTTTTCAATTTCCACAAAGCTTCTTCCAAAGTAAAACATTCGTGATCCGTTTTTATTCCTGCATTAATATAGGTTATGGCATCTTCTCCTGAAAGGCCCGGTGCATGCCCATCCACAGGTTTACCGGCAGACGTTGCCGCTGCGATTTTGTTTAATACCTCAGCATCGTGGTGCAACACACCGGGAAAATTCATCATCTCACTCAAATAATATATTTCCGGTTTGGATAATAAAACTGCAACATCTTTACTATCAAGTTTTGCTCCAGCAGTTTCAAAAGTAGTTGCCGGCACACAGGAAGGTGCCCCAAAATAAAAATGGAAAGGAACCTGTCCGGCATTATCCAGCATAAACTGTATCCCTTCCATCCCACATACATTTGCTATTTCATGCGGGTCGCTGACTGAGCCAATGGTGCCATGCACAACAGCCAATCTTGCAAACTCGGAAGGCACCAACATGCTACTTTCTATATGCACATGACTGTCAATAAATCCAGGCATTATAAAGGGTAGTTGTTCATCAACCGAAAGTGTTGTCTTGTCAATTCCGGAAATTTTACCAGCATTTACATAAACAGTAGCAGGTGATATGGTTTGAGAAAAAATATCCACCAAATTTCCATATAATGAAAAAGTATTTTCCATTTCAAATTCATTTACACCAAAAATTAAAGACAAAACGGGGCGTATTAGGCTACCACTTTTTGCGCTTTCTTATCATTAAAGAAGGATATAAAAAATACCAATACCAATGTAGCAATGCCTGCCGGGATGAGCCAGGTTGCTTTCCAGTCATGCATGTTTTCACCTGTTTTATAATGAGCCGTAATCTGCCCGGCTATCCAAAAACCGATCAACATGCCCACACCATAAGTCGCGAGGGTGATTAAGCCCTGAGCAGAGGATTTAATGGTTGGCCCGGCCAGTTTATCAGTATAAATTTGACCGGTCACGAAAAAGAAATCATAGCAGACACCATGCAATAATATCCCGAGGTATAAAAACGAAACCAATGAAGTTTGTGCATCTCCATACGCAAATAAAACATACCTGATGACCCAGGCTAACATGCCGATTAGGAGCATTTTTTTCACGCCGAGCCTCTTGAAGAAAAAGGGCATGACTATCATAAAAAAGAATTCAGAGGCTTGGCCCAAGGTCATTTTGCTGGCAGCATTCTCCAGATGTATTTCATTTAAAAACAAATTGGCCTCCTGATAATAAAAAGCAAGCGGGATACAAATCAATAAAGATGATATAAAAAATACCAGGAAATTTTTATTCTTTAATAATCGTAAAGCTTCAAGGCCTAAAATATCACTCAATGAAACTTTCTTCCCCGCTGAAACCGGCGGTGTTTTGGGAAGCATAAAACTAAAAACCCCTAATAATGCAGATGCATAAGCTGCCATCTTAAATGTATTGACTAAAGAATTTGATTTTTCCCAGGCAAACCAGCCAATAGCCAGGCCGGCCACAATCCATCCAATTGTTCCCCAAACACGTAGCGTGGAAAATTCTTTTTCAGGGTTGGATAATTGACGAAAAGAAACAGAATTAACGAGCGCCAGTGTAGGCATATAAAGAATCATATAAATCAATACATAAGGATAAAATGATTCGAAATGTTGCTGTTGTGAAAGGGTATATAAAAGAATCGCACCGACAATATGGAGGAATCCTAAAATTTTTTGAGCATCAAAAAAACGATCTGCAATTAGGCCAATGATAAAAGGCGCTATGATAGCGCCCAATGACTGTGTCCCATACGCCAAACCATTTTGAATATCTGTTGCCTGAAGCGTTTTACCAAGGTATGTGCCCATGGTTACAAACCATGAACCCCAAATAAAAAACTCAAGAAACATCATAAAGGATAGTTGGAATCGAATGACTGGTTTCATAACATGCAATAGTTTGGATTGAATAATAGTATTTGAATCTTTCTTTCAAAACTAATAGATTTTATTTAAAATTGTAAAGTAAAGGCAGTTCCCTTTCCTACTACGGAATGTACAGAAATACTTCCCTTATGGAGTAACATAATCTGTTTGCAAAGGCTCAGGCCAATTCCACTTCCATTTTTTCGGGTACTAAAGAAAGGTACAAAGATCTGGTCAATCAATTCTTCCGGGATACCGGCTCCATTATCTGCAATTTTGATAATGGTATGCCCCAGCTGATTTCTATACGCGGTAAAAGTTATTTTCGGATTGAGTGATTCTTTTACTGCTTCCATGGCATTCACTACCAAATTGATCAGCACCTGTTCCAGCAAATTAATATCTGCTTCTATAGCCAGGGAAGGATCATTCAATATAATTTCACTTTCGATATTTTTTTGTTTCAGCATAGGCTGCATAAGATGCAGGAGATTTTCAAAAATATCTGCCGCATACATGCGCGTGAGCGTAAGCGTAGTAATTTTATTCAGGTTTCGATACGTTTCTGCAAAACGTAATAACCCTTCACTTCTTCGTTTAATGGTTTCTATACCGAGCTCAAGGTCTTCTTTTCCATTCTCCCCTTTTATGCTTTCAATATGAGTATTTCGCACCTGCGTGCCCAGTGTATCTGCCAGAGAAACGATTGGCGCTACGGAATTCATAATTTCATGGGTCATCACACTTAATAGTTTTTGCCAGGCCTTATTTTCTGTCTCATCCAGAGCATCATTCACATTTTGAAAGGCAATGAGCTTATATCTTTTTTCACCCGTTTGAAAAGCGGTTGCTGACAACAAGACCTTAAAAGTATCAGCATCCACATGTGCCGTACCGATGGTTACTTTTCCCAATGGAAGTGACATGACTTCATGGTACAATTTCCAATCCCTCTTTGAAAGTGAATGAATGGTTTTTAAATAGGGAAGTTGCAATAATTTTTTCAAGGATTCATTCATCCACATCACTTCGCCCGATTCTTCTTCATAGGAAATGATACCCGTATTAACCAGTTCCAGGATTTTTTGTAAATATTGAGATTGCGTTTCCTTTTCATTGCTGATGGTCTTAAAGGCGTCATTGATCTCATTAAAACTTTTTCTTAGTGGTTGCAATTCAAGTGGGCTACTCTGTACATTAAATGAACGGGTGAAATCACGGTAGTGTATGTTTTCTACAAATTGCTTTACTTCATCCTGTATATTTTTATTAAAACGCCAAAAATCATAAACGAGGTAAATGATTAAAGGAATCATGATCAATTCATACATCCATAATCCGGATACAGCCAGGTAAGCAGTCACTATAAATGATATCAGCAGAATGGTGATGCGAAAAAGAAGCCTCCATTGATTCCGGCGTATCATAAAAAAGATTTTTATTAAAAATTAAATATCATATTTATTCAATCGCCGGTATAATGCAGTTCGTGTAATACCCAGTTCTTTTGCCGCTTTCGTAATATTCCCTTTATTTTTCTCAATAACACGGAGGATGGTATTTTTTTCAATGGTACTGAGTTCTGTTTCATTTTCTTCCTCCTGGCGATTCGACCCTTGTTCTATCAATGAAAAAATAAGATCTGAATCTTCCAGGCGGTTATTTTCTTTCATGATAATGGCTCGCTCTATCGTGTATTGCAATTCGCGCACGTTACCGGGATATGCATAATTCAATAATTTTTCCAGGGCACTTTCCTCAAAAATCATCGGAGGCTTCATGTATTTCCGGGTATAAATTTTTGCAAAATGCCTGGCAAGTAAAATAATATCCTGTCCTCTCTTCCTTAATGGAGGAATATGTATTTCCACTGTATTAATACGATAAACTAAATCTTTGCGAAAACGCTTTTCATTAGCCAGTTCTGAAAAATCAAGATTTGTAGCGCATACTAATCGAATATCTACCGGAATAGGCATATTGGTACCCAAGCGGGTAACTTGTCTGTTTTGCAAAACAGTAAGCAGTTTTGCCTGCTGGGGCAATTGTATATTTCCGATTTCATCCAGAAACAAGGTTCCTGAATTGGCAGATTCTATTTGCCCTACCCGGTCTTCCCGTGCATCCGTAAAAGCGCCTTTTTTGTGTCCGAATAATTCACTTTCAAATAAAGTATCTGTAATAGCGCCCACATCAATTTTTATAAATGGTTTTTTTGCTCTCAAAGATTGTTGATGTAATGCTTTGGCCACAAGGTCTTTCCCAGTGCCATTTTCGCCAAGGATCAAAATGTTTGCATCCGTAGGTGCTACCTTATTTATTTTGAGAAATACTTCTTTCATTACATCACTTTCACCAATAAGGCCGCTTTCTGAAGTAACGTTCAATGCATTATTTTGCTGTGGAGTGTTTCCTGAAATTTTCTTTGACTTCAACGCATCCCGGATGGCATTCATCATGTTTTCATTATGCCAGGGTTTTACAATAAAGTCTGCAGCACCATCTTTTAAAGAGCGAACAGCTAAATCTATATGTCCATATGCGGTGATCATAATCACCTGTGTCTGCGGTTTTATTTCCTTGATTCTTTTCAACCAATACAATCCTTCATTCCCAGTATTGATAGAAGATTTAAAATTCATATCTAACAAAACAAGGTCAAAATTTTTCTCGGATAAAAAGGCAGTTAGATTTTCCGGGTTTTTCTCTATGATCACTTCTTTGACCTCCGGTTTGAGCAAAAGGCGGACAGCAGTCAGCACATCCGGGTCATCATCCACAGCCAGTATCGAATAATTTTTTAAACTCATATCACACTTTAATCATTTTAGCGAATAATAAAATCAAGTTCCACAAAAAAACGTAGAGCATTAGCAATGATCCTGTTTGCTGCTTCAAAGTTCAATAGAATCGCCAATGTTCAAAAATAGAAAAACTTTCATTGTTGTACACTATCCTGTCAATTGCCAAAACCTTCTGCTATCGAAATATTGTTAGTAAGCAGCTTTTTTATTTTTGAGTTCTACGTTAAAATTCACTTTAGCACCCAAAGCATCAAACACTTTCAATTTTGTCTCAAACCATGCATTTTTTATTTTGTTTTCAATTTTCGTGATTTGGGCTTTTTGTTTACCCACTAAGTCACCTAATTGTTCTTGAGTTAAGTTACGCTCTTGCCTTGCTTGTTTAATGGCATGTCCCAACAAGTCAATTCTTAACTCGCTTTCAAAAGTTTCACGCATTTTGGTTCCATGTTTAACAATGTGTTTGTCAATCATTGTGTCAAGTGAAATGGTTTTTATCTGTCTTTAACAATACAGGAAAATATTATCGTAACATAAATTGACTTCCCTGCCTATCCTTTTTAATCCAGGTGAGCAATCACTTTTAATTCAATGGCTATGGGTGTTGGAAGGCTTTTCACTTCCACTGTAGTACGGCAGGCTTGTACTCCCGCAAAATATTGGTTATAGATTTTATTATAAACAGGGAAATCTTTTTTCATGTGCGTAAGAAAAACGGTTACATCTATAATATGATCCCATTGGCTGCCGCATGCTTCCAATACCGCTTTTACATTGGCAAAAACCGCATGGCATTCTGCTTCAATATCATACTTGATGATTTTACCGGATTTATTCAATTTTAATCCGGGTACAGAATTGTCTTTTGCATTCCGGGGCCCGATTCCGGAAAGAAAAAGAAAATTACCGGCTCGCCGCGCATGAGGATAAGCGCCAAGTGGTGATGCTGCCTTTGTTGCAATAATGGTTTGCCGGTTCTCCTTCTTTGGCGATTTGGAAATAGTTGTTTTCCCGGTTCGATTTTTCGCAACGGATAATGAAGTCTTTTCTTTCCCCGGTTTTTGTAATTTCATTTTCAAAAGTTAAGTATTTCTTTTAGTCCTTATTGATTTTTAATTGCTAATTAATACTATTTTGATTCAAAAAAAATCAGGCAATACAAACATTCTTCGATTCAGTAAAAAATTGTAATGCATCCCATCCCCCTTCACGTCCTACCCCACTGTTTTTCATGCCGCCAAATGGCGTTCTCAGATCGCGCAATAGCCAGCAATTCACCCAAATAATTCCTGCTTCCAATGCAGCTGCCATACGATGCCCTACGGAAATATTTTCAGTCCAAACAATTGCTGCCAGGCCATATGTGGAATCATTTGCCAATGCAATCGCTTCTTCTTCGGTTTCAAAAGATTGCAGGGTGACTACCGGTCCGAATATTTCTTCCTGGTTGGTTTTGCAGGATGCGGGTAAATTTTCAATTACTGTTGGTTCAATAAAATAACCATTTTCACAACGGCCTTCTACTTTTATAGCATGGCCTCCACATAAAATACGGCCTCCCTCCGCTTTTGCAATTTCAATGCATTGCATCACTTTTTCAAAATGCACTTTGCTTACAATCGCGCCCTGCCTGCTTTCCGGCTCAAGCGGATCGCCCACTTTCAAAGCTTTCACTTTTTCTAAAAATTCATTCTTAAATTGATCATAAATATTTCGATGCAATAAAATCCGGCTACTGCATAAACAAATTTGCCCCTGATTGGTAAATGAGGAACGAATTGTTTCCTCCATCATCTTCTGCCAGTTACAGTCTTCAAAAATGATGCTTGCATTTTTACCGCCGAGTTCCAAAGATAATTTTTTAAACATCGGCGCTGCGATGGAAGCTATGTGTGCGCCGGCCCGCGTACTTCCTGTAAAGGATATAGCTTTTACTTTTGGATGTTTTACAATATTTTCACCGGTTCTGTTTCCACTACCCTGTAAGATATTTAATACACCATTTGGCAAACCGGCCTGATGACAAATTTTCCCCAATAAAAATGCGGTTAATGGGGTCACTTCAGATGGCTTTGCAATAACGCAATTTCCGGCAGCCAGCGCCGGCGCTATTTTCCAGGTGAATAAATACAAGGGTAAATTCCAGGGAGAAATACATCCGACAATACCAATAGGCTGCTTTAGAGTATAGTTTATGCCTTTTTTTCCCATGCTATGGCTGGCGCTTGCAAAATGCATAATAGCCGTGGCATAAAAACGAAAATTATCCGATGCCCTTGGAATATCCATTCGCTTACTAAGCCAAAGCGGTTTACCATTATTATTAGTTTCCGCATTCGCTAATACTTCCAGGTTTTCATCAATTAAATCGGCAATTTTATTCAGGATGGAAAATTTCTTTTCAACGGCCAACTGGCTCCATGCCGGAAATGCCCTTTCTGCAGCATGTACGGCAATATCTACATCCCTTTCATCACTATCCGGAATTTGTGCAATCACTTCCGCTGTAGCGGGATTGATTACATCCAGAAATTTTCCACTTAATGGGCCAATAAAATTTCCATCAATATAATTTTCCAAATAATAAGGAAAAGAAAGATCCATATACAATTATTTTATTTTTATAAACTCCCTGTTCTGCCACCGTCTACGGCTATACTTACTCCATTAACATAAGAAGCGGCAGGCGTGGCTAAGAATGCTGCCACTGATGCAATCTCTTCGGGCAGTCCAAAACGCTTCATGGGAATATGAGATAACATTTCATGTTCAATTTCTGTTTCAGGAATGCTTTTTTTCGTTGCATTATTTTTAATAATACTTTCCAGTCTTTGTGTTTGTGTAGCACCGGGTAAAATATTATTTACTGTAATATTAAAACATCCCAGTTCATTGGCCATAGTTTTTGACCAGGATGCCACTGCGCCCCGAATGGTATTTGACACCCCTAAATTTGGCAAGGGAATCTTTACTGATGTAGATATAATATTGATAATGCGGCCATATTTTTTTTCTTTCATGCCGGGTAATAAGGCCTTTACCAAAATATGATTACATATTAAATGTTGATTGAATGCCTGCAAAAATGCACGCTCTTCCGCTTCTGTAACAGGCCCGGAAGGGGGGCCGCCGGTATTGTTTACTAAAATTTCGATGGCCTGATTAACCGCAAATAAAGAAATCACTTCACGGACATTTTCCGGATTGCTGAAATCCGCTACAAGATATTGGTGTTGCTGCTTTTGACTTGTATCTAAATTCTTTATCGCCTCTTGTAAAGCCACTTCATTTCGTGCCATCAGCGTGCAATCCGCTCCCAATAAGGCTAATTCTTTTGCTATCGCTAATCCGATCCCTTGCGAACTGCCGCATATCAGCGCCTTTTTATGTAAGATGGATATATTCATATTCTTAAATATTCTGCATAGATGCCAAACCTATGAAAAAAAGTTGTAATTTTTCGCCAATGGGATCAATGGTTAGCAGGTGAAATTGATTCCCTACTTTTACGAACCATTTTTTAAACTTTAAATTCAAAACAATGATAGCAGCGCCATTTAATATCAGGCAATGGATAGATGAACACCGTTCATTATTAAAACCGCCGGTTGGCAATCAATGCGTTTATAAAGATGCCGAAAATTTTATTGTCATGGTGGTAGGTGGACCAAATTCCCGTAAAGATTATCATTATAATGAAAGCGAAGAATTGTATTACCAGTTAGAAGGAAATATCATCCTAAAAATTATTGATGATGGCAAACCGAGAGATATTGCCATCCGGGAAGGAGATATGTTTTTGCTACCGCCACAAACACCTCATTCTCCTCAAAGGCCCGAAAACACAGTAGGTTTAGTAATCGAAAAAGTGCGTGAAGAAGCCGAAGATGAAAAAGATGCCTTTATGTGGTTTTGTGAAAATTGTGGAAACAAATTATATGAAGAGTTTGTTTTTGTAAAAGATATTGTTAAGCAATTGCCCCCGATCATGGAAAAATTTTATTCCTCTGAAGCATTGCGTACCTGCAAGAAATGTGGCACAGTCATGGAGCCGCCGGTGAAGAAATAAGCATTTTATTACAAATTCATCCTTAATATGCATGCATGAAAATTGACATACATACCCATATCATGCCTGATAAAATGCCTCACTGGACAAAGAAATTTGGCTATGGGGAATTTATCCATTTAGAGCATCGTAATTGTAAGGCCTGCATGATGAAAGGCGATACGTTTTTCCGGGAGGTGGAGGAAAACTGTTTTTTGCCCGGTCCGCGTCTAGTAGATATGGAAAATCATCGGGTAGATAAACAAGTGCTTTCAACGATCCCCGTATTATTTAATTATTGGGCAAAACCAAAAGATGGCTTAGAAACGGCCCGCTTTTTTAATGATCACATTGCGGAAACTGTGGTCAAAGATCCGGCGCATTTTATCGGGATTGGTACCGTACCTCTACAGGATGTGGATTTAGCCATTGAAGAAATGACTCGCTGCATCCATGATCTGAAAATGCCCGGGCTGGAAATCGGCACCAACATAAATGGCGAGAATTTATCCGAAAAAAAATTCTTCCCATTTTATGAAGCCGCAGAAAAAATGGGTTGTGCTCTTTTTATCCATCCCTGGGAAATGATGGGACAATCTCAAATGACCCGATACTGGCTACCCTGGCTGGTAGGTATGCCGGCGGAAACATCAAGAGCCATTTGTTCACTGATATTTGGAGGTGTGTTTGAAAAATTCCCCTTATTACGTATAGCTTTTGCACATGGAGGCGGCTCCTTCCCTGCCACTCTTGGCCGCATTCGTCACGGATTTGATGTAAGACCTGACCTGGTAGCTATTGACAATAATCATGACCCTGCTGAATATGTTCATAATTTCTGGATTGACAGTTTAGTTCATGACCCCGATGCTTTATCTTTCTTATTAAAGAAAATGGGGGAAGATAAAATATGTCTGGGAACGGATTATCCGTTTCCACTTGGGGAATTATCGCCCGGTACATTAATTGAATCCATGGAATTCTCCAATGAACTCAAAGAAAAAATGTTGGGCAAAAATGCCATGAAATGGCTGGGAATTTAGGATGGATGATAAAAAATCTTTACTATCTCCCATGCTGATTTTTGAAAATACTCATTGAATTTATGACTATCCTAATGAAGTATTTTTAAGTAATTCTATTGTTTATTTTGAATTTCAAAATGACATCTTTCTTTAAAACTTAAATACATCGCGCCTTGTTATTATAATTTTTGATGCGTTAAATTTTATAAATAAAATATCTCATGACATTAATCTTTTACTTCAATCCAAACCGGGCAATGATCACTGGGTCTTTCCCATCCTCTTACATCATGATCTACACCACCTGTGACGAGTCTTTGTTCCACAGAAGCGCTGAGTAAAAAATGATCGATTCTAATACCGGCATTTCTCTGGTAGGCATTTCGAAAAAAATCAAAATAAGTATAGATAATTTTTCCGGGGTTTAGTTTGCGAATAGCATCTGTCCATCCCTGCTGTATTAATACCTGGTAAGCAGCTCTTGTTTCCGGGCGAAAGAGTGCATCATTCACCCAACGCTCCGCTTTATAAGCGTCCAGTTCTGTTGGTATCATATTAAAATCACCACATAGAATTACAGGCTTACCACTATTCATCAATTTTTGAGTATAATCAGTAAAACGTTCTACCCATTTTAATTTATAATCAAATTTTGGCCCTGGTGCGGGATTGCCATTGGGTAAATAAATGCAGCCAATCAATATACCATTCACTTCCGCTTCAATGTACCTGCTCTGTAAGTCTTCATCATCTCCCGGCAGACCTCTTTGGGTTTCTGCAAGTTGATCATTTTTTAATAGAATAGCCACGCCATTCCAGCTTTTTTGCCCATGCCAGATGGCTTTGTATCCGGCATCTTCAATAGCTTGTAAAGGAAATTTTTCATCAGGCGCTTTCAATTCCTGGAGACAGGCCACATCCGGTGACTTCTCTTCTAACCATCGAAGTAAAACAGGTAAGCGACTGCTGATTCCATTTACATTAAATGTGGCTATTTTCATGCTGTGGTATTTATGATAAAAATAGGGATTAAAAATCATGAATAGTTCATTGAATCATAGAAATCCAATTGATTCATGATTGATACCTATAATATTGAAAAAAGATAGGTAAAAATAATTTCCTGCTTCATTTAATTTACCTCTTCTTCATGATACACATTCGTAAAAGCACCGATTATGGCTCGATTATTTTCAAAAGGAAGTTTGTGTAATTGCAATGCAAGAATATCTTCTTCAAATACTTTACGATACTTGGGATGCATTGTACCTCCCGGTTCACCGGCAGATTTGGAAGGATCATATTGAAATGGCGGATCTACCCATGTGCCACGCGGATACATAATGCGTGGTATCCCTTTTCCTCTGAAATCCAGGTTTCGTGGGTGATCCAGGCCAATCGTGTGGCCAAATTCATGTGCTGCAGTGGTAGATCCCGCATATAAATTATCCAATTTAAAATAGCCGCTATTGCAGCCCAGTCCATCTACATAGGAAATATGCCTGCAGGAGAAAGTTTCTATCCTGAAATAATTATTCCTTGGATTTAAATTACTGATCACTTCGAATTCTGTTATGGATTTGTTCAATGTTGCATTGATATGAAAATGTACTTCAAAGAATTTTCCTTGGAATAGCAACCTTGCTTCAGCTTCATTCCACATGCTTTCTATTTCAGTTCGCATCAATTCTGTAAGCGCTTCATCCGCTGCATGCCCATAAGTAATAATATCTGCATACAATCTAAAAACACGTTTTACATGATCTATTTCTACCTCACCCATAAATCTTTTTGGTGAAAATAATCAAACCAAAGGTTAAAGTACCGTCTTCGATGAAAAGAATTGATGGTTTGCTTTTATTGGTATTGATCTGCGTTTTCATTTTGTATTTTTCAATTCTTGAATTGAATGAAAATATTTTTTGCATTTATTTCATATTCTCCACATTTTTCAAAAATTTTTTCCTGATGTAAATTCCAGGCATTACAATTAAGGTTACGATATTTTGCATCACATTAAGATCATTCATTATCAGATTGAATTTCATTTCGCTTTTTAAAAATTAAGACAATGAACAAAAGCGCTTCCCTACCTCAAAAAATCTATCTACCTTTAAAAAAAGCTTATGAGCAACAGGAGAAAATTTTTAAAACAATTCGCTCTGTCTGCCGGTGCATTTTCAGCCAGTAGCTTATTTCATCAGGCTCATGCTGCAGATATTTTGCAAGCTGAAAAAAAATTAAGTGGCATGCCTCCGGAGCTGGCTGCGGAAGATGAAGATTACTGGTCAGTCATTCAGCAAGCCTATACAGTGAATCCGAATATCATCAATCTCAATAATGGCGGCGTAAGCCCTTCTCCCCGGATTGTACAGGAAGCCGTGGAAAGGTTTAATATCCTCAGCAATGAAGGCCCGTCTTATTATATGTGGCGCATTCTGGACCAGGGACGAGAACCATTGCGCGAAAAATTAGCTTTATTGGCCGGTTGCAGCCCTGATGAACTTGCCATCAACCGTAATTCCACAGAGGCATTGAATACCGTCATTTATGGATTGGATCTTAAAGCAGGTGATGAAGTGATTGGCACCAAACAAGATTATCCCAATATGATCAATGCATGGAAACAAAGAAGTTTACGGGAAGGCATCGTTTATAAACAAATCAGTTTTGATTTTCCTATAGAAAATGAAGAAGCCATTGTGGCTGCTTACGCTGCCGCCATTACGCCCAAAACAAAAATCATCCATGTTACACATATGATCAACTGGGTTGGCCAAATTATGCCTGTGAAAAAGATTGCCCAAATGGCCCATACACATGGCATTGAAGTATTGTGTGACAGTGCACATGGTTTCGGATTGCTTGATTTTAAAATTCCGGATTTAGAGTGCGATTATTTTGGCACCAGCCTCCATAAATTCCTCAGCGCTCCGATTGGTTCGGGAATGTTGTGGATTAAAAAAGAACATATAGAAAAAATATGGCCCTTAGTCTGTAATGACCATCCTCATAGTGGGGATATCCGGAAGTTTGAAACCCTTGGTACACGCAGTTTCCCAATAGAACAGGGAATTGGAGAAGCCTTAAATTTTCATAATGCCATTGGAGCTAAAAGGAAAGAGGAAAGAATAAGATTTTTAAAAAATTATTGGGCTGAAAAAGTGCTTGAAATTCCGGGAGTATCACTCTGCACTTCCTTAAAACCGGCTTACTCCTGTGCTATTTGCGGAATCCGTATCGAAGGGCTAAAACCGGGAGAATTGGATGCCTTGTTATTCAAACAATACAAGATTCATACGGTAGGAATTGTTTGGGAAAACATCAGTTGTGTTCGCGTTACGCCACATGTTTATACCACTTTGCAGGATTTGGATACATTGGTAAATGCCATCGGAGAAATCGCTGCTAAAAAATAGTTGGAGACACACGTCCCAAGAAAATTTTTGACGCTAATTTTTACGTTTCATATTATTTTGTAAAACCGGGCTTATATTTTTTGCAACCTTAATGGATATTTGATTTAATGCATTATTATATCTGATAACGTTGGATTTTAATTCTTCAATTTTTTGTGGCGGAAGGTTTTCCATTTGCAATGAATCGGATGTGGCCATGGCCAGGCCTTTATACTTATTAAAATCTTGTTTTAGTTCAGGATTCCCTTGTTCATCTACGTATTTTCCTAAAGTGTCCAGGGCATTTTGTTGCTCTTTAAGAGCGGCATCAATGTCAGCCTGAGATTGAGGATGATTTGAAAGGCTGTCAGCAATAGCAATATTTTTATTGGAAGCAGCCAATACATTTAAAGCCTTGGTATTATTTTCAATGATGGAAGATTGTTCTTTGATAAGATCATTTTTATAATATGTGCTGATAAAAGTAAAAGAGCCTACAACTAAAGTCATGATAAAACAAATGAGTAAATAACGATTGATGGTTTTTACTACCTGTGGGTTTGTATGAGGTAATGGCACCAGGCTTTGAATTAATTTATAGGCAAGAAACATTAATAAAAAGCCGAAGCCGGATAATCCCACACCAAGGATTTTTACTATATCAAAGCTTTCCATAACATGTTATTTTGTATAAAAATATAAAAATATTTTATTAACTGGTTGACTGATATAGAATGGTCGAAAAGATTCGTTGATTCACCGGGAGAAAGAATCAGATGCTTCCTCTCAAAACAAAAACCTCTTTTGATCTAAATTATTAGAGATAGAATTTTAATAAATAAAGATTTATGGCACATGGCAATTTGCTTAAATCAAGCATCAGCAGGGAAGCTTACGCTTCTGTTTTCAAAGACTTATTTTCCTCTTCCCGCATCATCGCACTGGTTTTCCGGCTCCCATCATGACTCCATCCCGGAGGGCCAAAAACATAACGCCATCTCTGTATCAGGCTTAATTTTTTGATAGAAACATCTTTCATAATCTGTTTCCATTCATGAAATATCAGGTTCATGGCATTCATATTATCTATTCTTTTTGTTAGTCCATAATGAATCGGTTGATAGGATTCTTCAGGAAGTTCCTGCTGAAAAGTGCCAAATAATTTATCCCATATAATCAGGAACATACCCATATTCTTATCAAGATACTTTGGATTATTGGCATGATGAACCCGATGATGTGAAGGAGTTACAAATATATATTCCAATGGCCCCAGTTTCCTGATAAATTCTGTATGTACAAATATGCCCCAGATCTGAGTTGCAGAATACATAAACACAATATCTGCTGCATTAAAACCAAACCATGCTAAAGGCAAAAAATATATAAACCGGTATAGTGGCTGGAATACAGAAGAGCGAAAACCGACTGAGAAATTCAGGTGTTCAGAACTATGATGCGTAACGTGTACAGCCCAGAAAAAACGCACTTCATGATCGAAACGGTGTAACCAATAGTACAAAAAATCTTCCGCTATCAACAATACAAACCAATACCAAAACCCCCTTTGCCACTTAATTACAGCAAATTGAAATAGCCAGGCCAAAATGGCTATATATACTATTCGAAATAAAAGATCTATCAAAGAATTAAGGATCATCAGGTAAATATTTGCTGCCGTATCTTTCAGCGTATATGATTTCTTATGTTGAAAGTGCGATAGCAATAACTCTGCACCAATGATTATCACATATATAGGCGTGGAAATAATCCACAATAATTGCTCTTTTACCAACTCCATTTGTATCTTTTTTCCAAAGCAAAATTAAAACAGTTATTGAATAGCAGCGTATTGATTCAATTAAAATGTGTTAATATGCTTTTTAATAAAAAATAGGCATTCATCATCCAGAATCCGATCATGATCAACTAATTATTTAAAAATGCATGCCTATATCACATACTTTTAAAGAAAGAATTAAACAATATGAATTTTAAATATTTTTGTATGAAGCTTACAGGCCATATCCTGGAACAACACTAAATATGAGTGAAGACATTTTACATAATTGGCAAAAGAAATCCGCTTCTCATATAAAAGAATATCGGCAATTTTTGAAAAATAAGGATACACGTACCACACTGAAACGCCTGCCGCAGTTGCATGAAGAAGCTTTTGAGAAAATTGATTGCCTGCAATGCGCCGCATGTTGTAAAAATTATTCACCTCGGTTTAA
Organism: Bacteroidota bacterium; assembly: GCA_018268015.1. GTDB lineage: Bacteria > Bacteroidota > Bacteroidia > Chitinophagales > Chitinophagaceae > JAFDXJ01. The sequence goes on along the minus strand of JAFDXJ010000008.1, from coordinate 69,074 downwards.
GACCCCGGATATCAAGCGGATTAGTAAACACTTAAAAATGCGGGAATCTGTTTTTATTGATACCTACCTGAACCTGGATGATGAAGGCGATTATGTTATGAAAACTACACCCTGTGCATTTTTAGGAAAAGATAATGCCTGTACAATTTATTCGGAAAGACCTTCAGACTGTCGTCGCTTCCCTTATACAGATGAAGATGTATTTATCAAAAGAAAAAAAATCACAGAAAAAAATGTCACTTTTTGTCCTATTGCATATTATGTTTTGGAGAAACTCATGGCAATAAAATAGCAAATTGTCCGGGAAGAATAAAATGATTTTAATACACATCATCCGAAAGCATGGGGCATTTGCCTATACTAATATTCCATTTTCCTCAGAGCAGGCGCTTTGAACCAGGTAGTCACCACTACAATCAATGTAAGGCAACCTCCAAAAAATACGGATGGCACCACCCCAAATAATTTTGCAGCAATCCCACTTTCAAATTGGCCTAATTCATTACTTGAATTAATAAACATACTATTTACACTCAGTACACGACCACGCATATTATCGGGCGTTTTCAACTGCATAATGGTGCCTCGAACTACAACACTGATCCCATCCAGCATGCCACTGATTACCAGAGCACCAAAGGATAACCAAAATGATTTGGAGAAAGCAAATACCATCACGCATATTCCAAAACCTGCAACAGCAAAAAATAATTTTTTCCCTTGTTTCGCCTGCATAGGAGCTATGGTAAGTAAAATGACACTACAAATAGAACCCAGGTCAGTAGAGGCATTCAACCAGCCAAAACCTTCAGCGCCTATATTCAGGATGTCCTTTGCATAAACAGGAATCATGGCTGCAGCGCCGCCAAAAAAAACGGCAAACATATCTAATGTTATGGCACCTAATAACTCTTTGGTTTTATATACAAATCGTAATCCTTCCTTTACACTTTCCCAGGTACGTTTTTCACCCGGGTTTTCTGTAGGGGGTTTTCTTTTTAATTTCGTTAAAAAAATAAAGGATAAAGTCATCAGGCAAATAATAGTCAGCAAGGTTCCACTAATTCCGATTAATGCGATCAAAAATCCCCCGGTGGCATGCCCGCTAACGGATGCGCCCAACCAGGTGCCCTGACTCCAGGTCGTTGCATTTTGTAAGTAATTTTTTGGGACAATATATGCTAACAGCACATTGAAAACAGGGCCAACAAATGCCCGTATGATGCCGGTGCAAAAAATAATAAAATAAATACATAATGCGATTCCATGATTTGAAAGATGACTTGATGTAAAGGAAGTAGAAAAAAGAAAAAGCAATATAGCACAGGTAGTATATAAAATTAAGCCACGTAAAATCAATCTTTTCTTTTCATGTAAGTCAATAAAATGGCCAGCATATAATGCCAGAGAAATGGCAGGAATGACTTCTGAAAGCCCCAAAAGCCCGATGGCAAAAGGATCACGAGTCAGCAAATAAATCCACCATCCCAAAACCGTACTCATCATTCTCAATGACATGACAAAAGTGTATCTGCCCAGCATTAAAAATTTAAACTCCGGAATTCGAACGGATGCCATTGGGTCATTCTTGATTTGTGCATCCGGCATGTGATTAAATTAAAATGGTAATGGGTAATGTGGATAAAAAGATTCTGCTCTCCATAAAATCATTATGGGAGGGAAAAAAATTGTCTTGTTTCCTCAGCATTGTTTTTAATAGCATTTAAAACGATATCAATATGTGTTTCATTTCGTAGGAAATCTGCATTAGAAACATCAATATAAATTGTCTTTAGATGATGTTGCTTTATATAATCCGAATAGGTTTCCTGTATTTGATGCAAATAATTTAAAGAAATACCTTTTTCGAAAGAACGGTTTCTTTTGTCAATATTTTTTTTCAACGTATGCACAGGGGCATGCAGGTATATCAACAAATCCGGCTGTTGTAATTGTGGAAGCAGGCTTTCATAAAACTTTGCAAATAACCTGAACTCTTCTTCCGGCAAATTGATTTTGGCAAATAAGAGGCATTTCCCAAAATAATAATCCGCAATCGTGGCCTGATAAAAAAGGTCATTGACCTTCATGCGTTCTTTTAATTGCTTATATCTTTCTGCCAGGAAAAAAAGTTCCAGAGGAAATGCTTCTGATGCAGGGTCTTCATAAAAAGCAGGCAGGAATGGATTATCGGCTGCTTTTTCCAGAATGAGTCGGGCATTCAGCCTTTTCGCAAGTAAGCGGGCCAATGTCGTTTTACCTGATCCGATATTCCCATCTATGCTTATAAAATGGTATTTCATCTTTTGCTTACAACAAAAATAAGGGCGATGGCCATACTATGAATTAATTTTATACACATTCAACGGATCCTTACAAGATCCGAGCAGTGTGCTGATTTTTTTCGCTTGTTCGGGGTGGACATATTCTGAAGCTATTTCTGCTAGAGGCAACAGCGCAAAACGCCGCTGTGTCAATAAAGGATGTGGAACTGAAAGCCCCGGCTCATGAATCACCGCATGATTAAACAATAATATATCTATATCAATAATACGTGGGCCCATTTTAATCACTCTTTCCCTGCCCATTTCTTTTTCTATGGCCAATATTTTTTGCAATAGCTCTTTTGCCGAGAAATGAGTTTCCACGCAAATGGCCTGGTTTACAAAAGGCGGCTGATCTGTTATTCCCCAGGGTTCACTACCATATAATGCCGATGATAACAGGATCTTGCCACAATAAGATCTTATAAGTTGTAAAGCAGTATTCACCTGCATTTCCGGGTTAAGTAAATTACTTCCTGTAAGCAAATACGCAATATTCATTTTTCTTTCTGAAGTTCAAATATCTGTTTTTTCCAAAATAAAGTGGCCTCTAAATAATTTCCTAAAAGGATATTTTTGATTTTTATTTTTCAAAGGCAATTTTATCTGATAGTTTTGCATTCTAAAAAACAACCTGGTATGCCAAAGAAATATAGCCAGTGGAAAGCCATGCTGGCTATTACAAAAGCGAGCCTGATCGCCACTTTTCGTAGCCCTTCAGCCGTTGCTTTTAGTATTGGTTTTCCACTCATATTCATTCTTGTTTTTGGATTTATTAGTGGGGGTAATGGATTTTCAGTAGATGTGGCTTTTGATAAAAATGTTGATACTTCGAATGCAATTTATAAAGCATTGAATGCAAATTCTGCATTCAATATTCTTCATCAATCGGATAGTGAATCCATACACGCGCTACAAAAAGGTGATTTAACCGCAATAATCAATATTCAAAAGAAAGCTGCGCCGGATTCGGGGTATCTCGTTTCACTTAAAAGTTCGGATGCCGTAAGCCCCAGTAACACGAACATTATAGGTTCTGTTATCAAAGATATTATTGGCAATATGAATGCGGTCGCTTACCCACATGCCCCAACGGTAGCAACTCTAAATCCGGTCATAGAAAAAATCCCGGGTAGAAAATACACAGAAATTGATTTTATATTACCCGGTCAGTTAGGGTTTTCATTACTGAGCGCGGGTGTGTTTGGCGTTGCGTTTCTCTTTTTCAATTTGCGGCAACAATTGGTTTTAAAAAGATTTTTTGCCACCCCGGTCCGGAGATCTTATATGTTATTGGGAGAGGCCTTAAGCCGGGTGATATTTCAAATGATCACAGCGATTATTATTATCGGTATTGGTACCACAGCATTTCATTTTACACTGGTACATGGATTGACTACTTTCCTGGAAATTATGGTATTAAGTTTTATTTCATTAATTGTTTTCATGGGTTGCGGATTTATTGTTAGCGGGGTGGCGAAAAATGAAAGCACGATTCCTCCTTTTGCCAATTTATTTACCTTGCCTCAATTTCTGTTGGCAGGTACATTTTTCCCTATTACTGTTTTCCCAAAATGGCTACAGTTTATTTGTAATCTTTTACCGCTTACCCATTTCAATAATGCCATGCGCTCCATCTCATTTGAAGGGGCCAGTTTACTTGATTGCTGGAAAGAAATTGGCATCTTGCTGATTTGGGGAGTTATTGTTTATGCTATTGCCATTAAAGTTTTTAAGTGGGAATAATTTCTAATTAAAAAAAATCGGATGCGTGTCATTAAATTAGCTTTCATTTCTTTTATTATCTTATTCCTCATTGTTACCGGCATTGGTTTACTTTTCCCGGCATCCGTACGTGTATCAAGGGCTACCGATATAAATGCACCACGAGATAGTGCCTATTTATATGTATCGGATATGAAATACTGGAAATTTTGGATGAATGGCGCTGACACAGGAACACTTACATTTCTTTCTCAAAAAACAAGTGGCCCTGGTACAGTTGTTCGATTTGGAAATTATGAAGTGAGTGAACTGATTGCCACTAAAGATTCTATCATTACGGAATGGAAAAGTACAAAAGGAAGTATTCAGCGATCCGTTTTTAATATTATTTCAAGGGATACCAATAGCGCTACAATAAATTGGTATTTTACTTCTACAGTTCAATGGTATCCCTGGGAAAGATTCAGCTCCATGATGAATGATAAAATTATGGGACCGCCTATGGAAAGCAGTTTATCTGCTCTTAAAAAGAAGCTGGAGACGCATTAATTATTTCAGCAGGCTTAACATAAAATCAAACACTAATTTTAATTCATGCTCCGTAATACAATATGGCGGCATGATATAAACGGTATTTCCTAAAGGCCTTAAGTAAATTCCCGTTTTTAGAGCTTTTTCGGTTATCGTTTTGCTTATGGAATTCAGGTATTCATTTTTACCTTCGTCAATTTCAAAGGCCAGGATGGTTCCTAAGTGTCGTATATTTTTTACTGGCCTCTCAAGTTTTCCCTGCAACATATTCAGTTGTCTGGTAAATTGATCTATAACTAAGGTCAAAAGGCGAATTTTTTCCCTGCAATCCTCTTTATCCAATAATTCCATACTTGCCAAAGCGGCGCTGCAGGCAATTGGATTGGCCGTAAAAGAATGCCCATGAAAAAAAGTATGCAAGGGATTATCACTGCTATAAGCATCATAGATTCTGTCAGTGCAGGCTGTAGCACCCAGCGCCATAGTGCCACCGGTAAGGCCTTTACTCATACAAATAATATCCGGTTTGATCTCCATATATTCACTGGCAAAAAACTTTCCTGTGCGAAAAAAACCAGTCATCACCTCATCGGCAATGCAAATAATATCATGCGATTTCACTTTTTGTAAAAGCAAATTGAAATATTCAGCCTGGTACATTTTCATACCACCGGCACCCTGCACCAAAGGCTCATAAATAAATGCCGCTATATTTTCAGCATGGGCATCAATGATTTTAAAAAGAGCTGGCAGATTATTTTCATCCGGTGTGTCTATAAAAATGACTTCAAAAAACAGGTCCTGAAATGCCAGTGTAAATACGCTTCTTTCACTTACTCCCATTGCGCCAAAAGTATCTCCGTGGTAGGCGTTTTTAAATGCCAGGATTTTTTTTCTTTTTGATTGGGAATCATTATTCCACCAAAATTGGATAGCCATCTTCAGGGCCACTTCCGTAGAAGTAGAGCCATTATCACTATAAAATATTTTTGAAAAGCCCCCGGGTAATTTTTCCAACAATTTTTCTGCAAGCGCTACTGCAGGCTGATGTGTAAAGCCGGCAAAGATCACTTGCTCCAGTTTGAGGGCTTGTTCAAATATTTTTTGTGCAATATGAGGATTTGCATGACCATGCAAGGTGACCCACCAACTACTGATGGCATCAATATAAGATTTCCCCTGCTCATCAAAAAGCAGGCTTTCTTTCGCTTGCACTATAGGAATGGGAGGTAGTCTATTTTTTTGCGCCGTAAATGGATGCCATACAAATTGCTTATCTTTTTGCAGTAATGTCATACGCAAATATATTAAGCAAACATTTGGCCTGCCAAAAGCAATAGGCAGAATTAAACAAAAGGCAATGGAAAAGTGCCAGGTTTTATCAAAAGTTCCTATATGTTCTTCCCAACAACTAAAACATGGTTCAATTATTTTATTTTTTCATTATCAAATAAATCTTTTGACAACATGCTACAGTTATTATGTAGAAAAGCTTTTCGGGAAGAAGATAAGAATGCCGGATATTTTTTGAAAATAGAAAAAGTTCATAAAGTTGCTTCTTAAAAAGATATTACTTACATCTTTAATACATTACATTTAATTTTAGGCTTTTGGTTTTATCTTTATTTTTTCATTGCCAATGAAAATCCTCAAAAAAGTTTTAAAAATATTCCTTCGAAGTATTTTGGTTTTACTGGGACTGCTCTTCCTTGTGTACCTTTTAATACAAACCGGCCCGGTACAGAATTTCCTGGCAGGCAAAACCACATCTTATTTATCCAGGGAGTTAAAAACTGAAGTAAGTTTAAAGAAAATTGGTTTTTCATTGCTTGATAAAGTGGACCTGAATGGCCTTTTAATTAAAGACCAGAAAAAAGATACGCTACTATATGCAGGTTCATTAAAATTAAGGGTCACGGACTGGTTTATTTTCAAAAAACAAATAGAATTAAAATATATAGGCCTGGAAGATGCCGTAATCTACCAGAACCGTAAAGATTCCATTTGGAATTTTCAGTTTATCATAAATTATTTTTCCCAAAAACCTACTACAAAAAAAGATACTTCAGGTATTCGTTTGGACTTTAAAAAAGTGGACCTTAAAAATGTTTTATACATAAAAAATGATGAATGGGTAGGCCAGAAGATGAGTGCCAAAGTAGGCAGCCTTTTATTAGAAGCCGAAAAGATTGACCTGGCAAAAAGTTTTTTTCAAATCCAATCTATTGACCTGGACAAACCACGTTTTATCCTGGAGAATTTTCAAGGTTTTCGTCCGGACAGCCTTTCCGTTAAAACATCTGGAAAGGACAGTATCTCCCATCTCAATCCGGATGGAATTTTTGCTAAAGTTCAATCAATTAAAATAACCAATGGCTATTTTGGCAATTTAAAAAGAGGCGCCCATTCTGAAACAGAGAAGTTTGATGGTACAAATATCCAGGCTTCATCATTGAATGGCACTATTCTACATTTTGTTTTAGAAAAAGATACATTACGGGCACAAATAAATCTTAGTGCAAAAGAGCGGAGTGGTTTTGAGTTAAAGAAATTAAAAGCCGACTTAAAAATCAATCCGCAGATCATGGAATTTAGTAACCTGGATTTGCGTACGCCTAAATCGCATATTGGGGATTACTATGCGATGCGGTATCATCATTTTAATGAGGATATGGCAGACTTTATTGACAAGGTTTCTATTGCAGCTAATTTTAAAAATACTACTGTAAACAGTAATGATATCGCTTATTTTGCCCCTCCATTAAAAGCATGGAAAAAAGAATTTTTATTGAGTGGAAAATTCAGAGGTATCATTCACGATTTCCAGGTTAATGATCTTTTTATACGATCCGATGAAAATACCTATGCCAGTGGAAATTTTTCAATGAAAGGGCTTCCGGATATTGACCGGACTATTATTCAATTAAATAATGCGGTATTACAAACCAATAACCGGGAAATTGCATTTTTATATAATGGCCTCTCAAAATTAAAAACGCCTGATTTTGCTTCTCTGGGCAATGTACGATTCCAGGGTAATTACCAGGGCACCATCCATGATTTTTCTATCAATGGAAATTTCAGTACAGCGCTTGGCGCTTTTTATACACAACTCAGATTGGGCCTGCCAAAGTATGGAGAGCCGGTATATGCCGGCAAGTTGCAAACAAAGCAATTTAACCTGGGTCGTTTTATCCATTCGGATTCACTTGGCCTGGTAAGTTTTGAAGGAAAAGTAAATGGTACAAGTTTTACTTTAGATAAAATCAAAACCACCCTGGATGGCGTATTTGCCAATTTAGAATTTAATCATTATAACTATCAAAATCTTCGTTTCAACGGCACATTACAAAAACAACAATTCAATGGTGAATTCCTGGCCAATGATCCGAATTTTAATTTTACCAGTAATATTGAAATTGATTTATCCGGAGAAGCGCCCAGTTTCAATATTCTCGGCGACTTAGGCTGGGCAAATTTTCAAAAATTGCACTTAACCAACAGAGATTTTCAGTTAACAGGATTATTTGACCTGAACTTTACCGGCCATAATATTGATGATTTTTTAGGGACAGCGAAAATATTGAATGCTGTTTTACTCAGTGATAAAACGGAGCTCGATTTTGACTCACTAAGCGTTCAGGCATTTTTTGACAGTAGCAATGAAAAAAACTTAAGTATTATCAGTAACCAATTTAATGCTTTAGTAAAAGGGCGGTTTTCAATCCTCGATTTACCTACCAGTTTTCAATCATTTTTAAACAGCTATTACCCTGCATTAATCAATAAGCCTAAAAATGCACCACAAAATCAAAATTTCTCAGTCACAGTTCATACTTATAATTTTGATAAATATGCTCAATTAATAGACCCAAAATTATCCGGGTTGGACAGCGCTTCCATTATGGGATATGTAAATAGCTCCAGTAAAGATTCCGGCTTTTATTTCACTACCAACTTTCCGAATGCACAATATGGTAAATATAAATTGAAGAATGCTCTGATAACCGGCTCCGGCGCTTTTGACACGTTGCGAATCAATGGAGATATAGACCGCGTATATATCGGCGACAGCCTGTTTTTCCCCAGTTCAAAATTCACGATCATTTCTTCCAATAACCATTCCGTATTGCACCTGGAAACCAGCGCCAACGCTAAATTGAACGCTGCAGACCTGAATGCGGATATTTATAATCTGGATGATGGTGTTCGTATTCAATTCAGGCCATCTTCTTTTGTGATCAATTCTAAAAAATGGGAATTGGAAAAAGAGGGTGAACTCGTGATCAGGAAGAATAGCGCAATAGCCAATAATGTGAAATTTACACAAGGATTCCAGGAAATTTCAGTGGAAAGTGAAAAGCGGGATAGCACAGCCGGAAATAATCTTGTTGTAAAATTAAACAATGTAAATATTGGTGATTTCACCTCATTGTTTATTAAAAGCCCCACTTTGGAAGGTATAGCCAATGGCCAGGTTTACCTGCGTGATTTTTATGGCAAATTTAATGCAGCAGCAGCTATTGAAGCTACACAATTCAGGCTGGATAATGATTCTATTGGCCATGTGAGTATTCAATCAAATTATTCCAATGCAACTGGAAAAATTGATTGGCTGGTACATTCCGATAATGAACTTTTTGGCATCAATGCCAACGGTTTTTTTAATTTGAAAGATAGTGTGAATAAACCTTTATATACGACCTTGAAATTAAATCATACACGGATCAGCTTTCTCAACCGTTTTTTGAATACCATTTTCTCTGACCTTGATGGTTTTGCTACAGGAGACCTGGTACTTCAGGGTTCACCAAATTCTCCAATCATCACTGGTAATGCAGCACTAACCGATGCAGCCCTAACAGTGAATTATACAAAAGTGCGTTATAATGTAGATTCCGCAGATATCCATTTCACGGATAATTCAATCAATTTTGGCAATCTGATTATCCGGGACAGGTATAATAACACCGGCACTATTAAAGGGATTTTATATGAAACCGGTTTTAAAAATATGCGTTATGATTTCGATATGTCCACCAATAAATTATTGCTCCTGGATACTAAAGAAAATGATAATCAACAATTTTATGGGAAAGCCATTGGCAAAGCAACCATGAGCATTAAAGGCCCACAGGAAGATATGCGTATGTCCATAAAAGGTGAAGTAAATGATACTACACATATTTATATTCCTACTTCCAATGATAAAGAAAGTGCTGAAGCGGATTTTATTGTTTTTAAACAATATGGTGAAAAAATTGTCACACCGGTTAGTACTTCAGAAACCAAACTCTCTGTTGACCTTGATCTTACCGCCAATAACCAGGCACAAATAGATGTAATCCTTGACCCGCTTTCGGGAGATGTTATAGAGGCTACGGGAAATGGAAGACTGAAAATTAAGGTCCCTGCTACAGGAAATATGACCATGAATGGAAGGTATAATATCGAAAAAGGAAAATATAATTTTAATTTTCAATCTCTGGTACGCCGACCATTTGATTTTGAAGAGGGTAGCAATAATTACATCGAATGGAATGGAGATCCTTATAAAGCCGACTTACATGTAGATGCTCAATATACAGCCAGGAATGTAAGCCTGGGCTCTTTAGTAAATAATACGGGCCTCAATCTTGGAGGCACAGTACAGGGGTATCGTGGTGATGTTTATGTAATAGCTGAATTACGCGGATTACTTACTAAACCGGATATTCAATTTCGTTTTGCTTTTCCACAGGGAAGCCCCATCAATAATGATAATAACCTTCGTTTATTTTTAAATAAAGTACAGCAGGATAATAATGAAATGCTGAAACAGGTCACCTGGTTGATTGTCTTTGGTAGTTTTGCTCCATATGGTGAAATCGGTGGAGGCGGCAATCTCGCACGGTCCACTGGGATCAATACCATTTCACAAAAAATAAGCTCAGAAGTCAATAAAATTGTTTCCAATTTCCTTACAAAACTTACAGGTGATAAAAGTTTACAATTTGATGTGAGCACTTCTACATATAGTAGCGCAGACCTTATTGGAGGCGCTTCCTCAAATAACAAACTGGACCGGCAACAGGTCAATCTCAAAGTAAATCAAAGCTTGTTGAATGGTAAAGTAATCGTAACATTTGGAACCGGGCTCGATTTCAATATCAGCAGTTCTGCAATACAACAGGGAAATTTCCAATGGTTACCGGATATTTCCGTGCAAATTATATTATCCCGAGATAGGAAATTGCGGGCGATCATTTTCAATAAAAGCAGTTTGGATGTATCGAGTGGAAGCATTGGCCGTACTACCAGGCAAGGTGTAAGCATTACCTATTCTTTTGATTTCCCTAAAGACAGTAATATAATTTTAGAACCAAAACCAAAGAAACGTAAAGTGCCTTATAATGACTCATCCAATACAAATGAAGAATAAATTTTTCAACGGAAAAGTTTACTCAAACTGATCATTTTTTGTAAATCGCCTGCTTTAAGCAAATAAGCATTCGCCAAATATGGCGATGGTGTTTTTATGAAAATAATTCCAGGCGTTTGGCTTATTCTCCGGAAATGAATTTTATATTTCTTTGAATACCTTCATACTTACTGCGTTTTAAAGGGGAACGTTTAAAAATAGATTTAAAATATTCCTCACTCATTTCCATCCACTCTTCTTTACTCAGGTCCAGTATTTCAGGAATTGGATTTAGAGCGGGATCACCGCTTGGTTTACTAAACCTGTTCCATGGACAAACATCCTGGCATATATCACATCCAAACATCCATCCATCAAAACGGTCTTTCATGGTTTCCGGAAGAGTTAAATCTTTTAATTCAATCGTGAAATAACTAATACATCTGCTTCCATCAATTACCCTGTCTTCCTGTATAGCTTCCGTGGGGCAGGCATCAATACATCGTGTACAGCTACCACAATAATCTTTTAAATAAGGTACATCCTCTTCCAATGCTAAATCCGTTATCAGGGTGGCAATAAAGAAAAATGAACCCTGAGATTTATTGATGAGGTTACCATTCTTCCCAATCCATCCCAGGCCACTTCTTTGTGCCCAACTCCTTTCCAAAACGGGAGCAGAATCCACGAAGCCACGACCATTGATCTCTCCAATATTGGTGCGCAATTCATGCAGGAATTCATTCAATTTTTCTTTGATATAAAAATGATAATCCTGCCCATATGCATATTTAGATATTTTGGGAGCCTGTGGATGCTGAGTAGTTGCCGGGAAATAATTTTTCAATACCGTAATTACCGACTTTGCACCGGGCACCAATAAATCAGGCTGTGTACGTAAATCAAAATAATTTTCCATATACGACATCTTCCCATGAAAACCCTTGTGCAACCAATTTTCCAGGCGCCTTGCATCATCATCCAATTTCTTAGCTTTCGCTATTCCGCAAAACTCAAAGCCAAGTCTTAAGGCAGTTGATTTAATAAATGAAGTATGCAATGAAGAAGGTAGCATTGTACTAAAAAAATAAATTCATCAAAGATACAAAGCTAGAATGAGGTTAATAGTTATTAAGAATTGATCATTTATGCTCTTTGGTTAAAAAGATGTGCTGCAAATATTGCATGAAAATCTTATGGGTGCTGCCTTTGCGGCAGAAATACCATGATTTAAACGACATTTTTTCTTAAATAAAAACTGGATTTAATTTTGCTGATTTAAGACATCTGATAAACAATAAAAATCTATCATACACATGGCATTAAATAATTATACCGTAAAGGCTCAGGAAATCATACAGGCTGCTCAACAGGAAGCATTCAATAACCAAAATCCAAATATTGAATCATTACACCTGCTTAAAGTATTACTTGATGATCATGACAGCCCGATCCAATTCTTACTAAAGAAAAATAATATCAATATCCCGCATATTGAAAGTAAAATCGCAGATGCTATATCTCATTTACCAAAAACAAGTAGTGGCGACCCGGCGCAAATGATGAGTCGCGACCTGAACAATGTATTACTTAGGGCGAATTCATCTCTTAAAACTTTTGGAGATGAGTTTATCAACCCGGAACATCTACTCATCGGGCTGTTACAAACCAATGATGAAACGTCCAAAATATTGAAAGATGCCGGGCTTACTGAAAAAGGACTGGTCACCGCTATCAAAGAATTGAGAAAAGGCACTACTGTAAATTCTCAAACACAATCACAACAATTCAATGCTTTACAGAAATATGCAAAAAATTTAAATGAACTGGCCGGCGCAGGCAAACTGGATCCCGTTATTGGACGCGATGAGGAAATTCGCCGGACATTACATATTCTCTCTCGCAGATCAAAAAACAATCCTTTATTGGTTGGAGAACCCGGTGTAGGGAAGACGGCTATTGCAGAAGGATTGGCACACCGTATTGTGAACGGAGATGTACCTGAGAATCTGAAATCAAAAATTATTTTTGCTTTGGATATGGGCTTATTAATTGCCGGCGCAAAATATAAAGGGGAATTTGAAGAGCGCTTGAAAGCAGTAATTAAAGAAGTCACAGACAGTGATGGAGAAATCATTCTTTTCATTGACGAAATCCATACCCTCGTTGGTGCCGGTGGCGGGGAAGGCGCCATGGATGCAGCAAATATTTTGAAACCGGCATTGGCACGGGGTGAGTTGCGGGCTATCGGCGCAACAACCTTGAATGAATATCAAAAATTTTTCGAAAAAGATAAAGCTCTTGAAAGAAGATTTCAAAAGGTAATGATTGATGAGCCCAGCGTGGAAGATGCCATTTCTATTTTACGTGGATTAAAAGACCGCTATGAAACACATCATCATGTGCGTATAAAAGATGAAGCCATTATTGCTGCAGTAGAATTATCCAATCGGTATATCACAGATCGGTTTTTGCCTGACAAAGCTATTGATCTCATTGATGAGAGTGCAGCAAAACTCAGGCTGGAAATGAATTCCATGCCGGAAGAACTAGATACTCTGGAAAGACAGATTCGTCAACTTGAAATAGAAAGAGAGGCCATCAAAAGGGAAGATGACGCACAAAAATTAAAAGAACTAAATACCTCCATCAGTAATCTTATGGTGGAAAGAGATACCTATAAAGCGAAGTGGAAAGAAGAAAAAGATCTCGTAGATAAAATTCAAAATGGAAAAGCCACAATTGAACAACTAAAGACACAGGCTGATAAAGCAGAACGTGATGGTGATTATGGTAAAGTTGCCGAAATACGCTATGGAAAAATTCAGGAAGTGGAAAAAAATATTGAATCGTTCACAACTGAATTGGGAAAAATAAGTGAACATTCTCGCCTGATGAAGGAAGAAGTAGATGCAGAAGATATTGCAGAGAATGTAGCTAAAGCAACCGGCATTCCCGTAAGCAGGATGCTTCAAACAGAGAAAGAAAAATTATTGCATCTTGAAGAAAAATTGCATGAGCGTGTCATCGGACAGGACGAAGCCATTGCAGCTGTTGCAGATGCAATACGCAGAAGTCGCGCAGGTTTAAGTGACCCCAAAAAACCTATAGGCTCATTTATTTTTCTTGGCACCACAGGTGTAGGAAAAACTGAACTTGCAAAAGCGCTTGCAGCATTTTTATTTGATGATGAAAGCATGATGACCCGTATAGACATGAGTGAATACCAGGAAAAGCATACTGTTTCCCGTTTAATCGGCGCCCCTCCCGGGTATGTTGGTTATGATGAGGGCGGACAACTTACAGAAGCGGTTAGACGTAAACCCTATAGTGTGGTATTATTAGATGAAATAGAAAAAGCACATCCGGATGTATTTAATGTGTTGTTGCAAGTGTTGGATGATGGACGGCTCACAGATAATAAAGGACGAGTAGTGAATTTCAAAAATACTATTATCATCATGACGAGCAATTTAGGGAGTCACATTATCCAGGAAGCCTTTGAAGATGTAGATGAGAAAAACCTGGATGAAGTAGAAGAAAAGACCAAAGCTGAGGTGATGACCTTACTGAGGCAGACTATTCGCCCGGAGTTTTTAAATCGAATTGATGAGATTATCATGTTTCATCCATTATTGAAAAAACAAATCAGGGGAATTATTCATATTCAATTGAAGCAATTGCATGACCTCTTAATGGAAAATAATATTGATCTTGAATTTTCTGATTATCTGATTGATTATCTCGTAGAAAATGGCTATGACCCACAATTTGGCGCAAGACCATTAAAAAGGCTTATTCAAAAAGGGATCATCAACCAATTAAGTAAAAAAATTCTATCCGGTGATATCAACCGTGATTTTCCAATGTTGGTGGATGTATTTGATGGTCAGATTGTATTTAGAAATGAAAAATAGGGATATTTTGTTTTGATGAGATAAAGTTTAAAAATGAATTCCGGATGTCCATAAAAGATTCTCTATTAGGAATAATGTAATTTTGCAAAATAAATAAATTATATGCCAGACTCCATTGAAAGCGCCATTGAAGATATCAAGCAGGGGAAACTTATTATCGTAGTAGATGATGAGGATCGGGAAAATGAGGGCGATTTTATCACTGCAGCAGCAAATGCAACTCCTTCCATTATCAATTTTATGAGTAAGGAAGGCCGGGGATTAATCTGTACACCCATCACGGAAGCTCGAGCAGCCGAATTGGATTTGGATCTCATGGTCTCAAACAATACGGCATTACATGCGACTCCTTTTACCGTAAGCATAGATCTTCTTGGGCATGGTTGCACAACCGGAATAAGCGCACATGACCGTAGTAAAACGGTTCTTTCTTTAATCAATCCTAAAACAAAAGCTTCTGATCTTGGCAGACCGGGCCATATTTTCCCTTTAAGAGCAAAAGATGGTGGCGTACTGCGTCGTGCCGGTCATACTGAGGCCACGGTAGATTTAGCCCGCCTGGCAGGTTTTGAGCCTGTAGGTGTATTGGTAGAAATCATGAATGAAGATGGCACCATGGCCCGTTTACCTGAACTGGAAGTGATTGCCAAAAAATTTGACTTAAAGATTATCACGATTAAGGATTTGATTGAATACAGGTTAAAATCCGACTCCCTCATCCAGGAGATTGTGGAAGTAGATATGCCCACAAAATATGGCAATTTTACCTTGCATGCTTTTAAAGAAAAAACGACCGGAGCAGAACATCTTGCTCTTACCAAAGGTACATGGGAAGCAGGAGACCCCATTCTCACACGTGTACATTCCAGTTGTTTTACAGGAGATATTCTGGGTAGTTTCCGATGTGATTGTGGCGATCAGTTACATACAGCGATGCAAATGGTGGAAAAAGAAGGAAAAGGCGCTATCTTATATATGAACCAGGAAGGCCGCGGCATTGGCCTCGTGAATAAATTGAAAGCCTATAAATTACAGGAAGAAGGAATGGACACTGTAGAAGCGAACTTATACCTGGGCTTTGGTATGGATGACAGGGATTATGGTGTAGGGGCACAAATTCTTCGCCATCTTGAAATCACCAAATTAAAACTTATGACGAATAATCCAAAAAAGCGTGTCGGCTTAATGGGTTACGGTTTAGAAATAGTAGAAATAATACCTATAGAAATCAGCGCTAATCCTTTTAATGAAAATTATCTCAAAACAAAAAGGGATAAACTCGGTCATAATATTCTTGCCGGTAAATAACCGGCTTGAATATATTTCCCCAAATTATGTATGGACAAACATAAATCCCGCCTTGATATTGTCAATATTGTACTGGAAGATTGTATAATAGCCTATCCGGTTTCATCCTTTGTTATAAGCCTCTATAAACAATATATGGATCGGGGGAGTCTGAGTAAAAAACAGTTGCAAGGATTATACAGTAAGGCTGCAGCCATCAAAGGTATATCACCGGGAAAGCTTGCCGGATTGGAAGCTATCATGAAGAAAATGAGTACAAGAAATAAAACTGAAGTACCCATACATGCAGAAATTATCGAAAAAGATGAAAGCCTCCTGTTGTTGATGAATGAAATCCTGGCAAAATATCCTCAACATAAAAGGGTGAAGTTTTTGAAAGCAAAATTTGAAAACAATGAACCCATTTCACCAACCGAAATCGCCGAATTAAAAAAGTTCAAATCTATATTGTTGAAGACCTGATTCATTGAATGCTGGCAGGAATTATATAAAAAGAATTATTGCCCAGGGTATTCTCTGTTATATATAATTGAGAAAGTATTATTTTTTTACTTGTTCAAAGGGTATAGAAACACCAATTCCAATCAGGCTTTTAACTTGTAAAGCCGGGCTATCATTATTTTTCCCAAACAATTTAACATCATCGTCATAAATCATATCAAGGCCATATGTAGCCGTCATATATTTATTGATTTGAAAATTCAGGTAATTCGTATAGTATAAATCCACATTGGATGGATTATTTTGATAATCGGTAAACAAATCCAGGCGCCCTTTATAGCTTACATTCTTTATGATATTTGCTGAATAATTGACTGAAGCAAATGCACCTATCTGATTCAGTACATGTTTCCCGGCGGCCACTCCATAAGCTCCTTTTGCCGATAACGTTTTATTGGCGATGATAGTGGTCCTGTTCGTTAAAGGAGAAAGAAATAATGAAAAATTAGTTACCGGTTTGAAATCAAAACCTACCGCCAGTACCAAATACATAGGTGAAATAAAAGATGAAGATAAATAGGCGCTATCACCTATATAGCCATATCCATTAAACAATTGTGTTCGAAGATTGAATAATCCTGACAAATAGATTTTTTTAGTTGTATCAAGCTTATAACCATATTTAGATAATACATCTATCCGATCATCATTTTTTCTTCCTCCCTGTGAGGTCGTTTTAAGGTAACCAAAATTAAAATCAAAATTATTGTCCCAAGTATGTCTGACGCCCCTGTTTAGCAGGTAATAATTAAAATAAGAAACAATAGCCAAAGAAAAATTTTCACCGCCAGCCGCCCAGTTTGATAATGAACCTTGGGCTATATTTAAATTAAATAATCCACTTCTTTTCCATTGCCATCCGGTAGTATCATTCGGGTCTTTTTTAACGGTGCGAAATATTTCTACGGGCACTTCCTGAACAGGCATATCAACCTGTGCATCAATATGTGTAAAAAGTAAAAAGCAAATTGCAGTAATGGTTATTTTCCGCATCTCGAAGTTTTTTCAAATGCGCAAATATAAATTGGGAAAGAAAAAAATTCTGTTAACAAAACATTTAAAGCCCCAAAATTATTCAGTAAGAATCCTACATTTGCCGGATTATGCAAATACAGGTATTAAAATCGAAGATTCACAGAGCCGTCATTACAGAGGCAAACCTGAACTATGTTGGCAGCCTGACTCTGGATGAAGATCTGATGCTGGCAGCTAACCTGATTGAAAATGAGAAGATTCAAATTGTGAATGCCCATAATGGTTCTCGCATTGAAACCTATATTATCAAAGGCAAAAAAGGAAGTGGTACCGTTTGTCTCAATGGCCCTGCCGCCCGTAAAGGAGCTGTGGGCGATGTTGTTATTATCATATCTTATGCTAGCATGGATTTTGAAAAAGCTAAAAGTTTTCAGCCTGCTTTAGTCTTTCCAAAAGAGGGGAATAAATTATAAGAACGGTATCTTATAAGTGACCAAATGAATTAATTTCATAAAATATTTTTTAAAAGCGCCTATTCCATTTTTTGGAAAGGTTATTGATTGTATTTTTTGTATCAAAATATTTCGAAAAATTTTAAAAAACACATTATGAAAAAATTATTTGCAATCGCACTATTTTCAGCCGCCTGTCTATTTCAATATCAAGCACAAGCGCAGGATTCAAGCATGACGGAAAAAACCGACACTAAAATGCCGGAAGATAAATCTAAAAGACCAAGTCCGCCGGCTGTTGTTACACAAAAAACGGATGAAGGAATTACCATCACCATTAATTACAGTCAGCCTTCTGTTAAAGGCCGGACAATCGGGAAAGACCTCGAACCCATGGATGGCAAAGTATGGCGTACCGGTGCCAATGAAGCAACTACATTTACCGTAGATAAAGATGTGAACATCGAAGGGAAAAACTTAGCTTCAGGTACATATTCCTTATTTACCATTCATTCCGGAAATGAGTGGACTATTATCTTCAATAAAGTTGCTAATCAATGGGGCGCATTTAAATACGATTCCACCCAGGATGCTCTGCGCGTGAACGTGCCCTCAGAAAAAGCTGATTCTTTTTCAGAGAAAATGACCTTTTCAATTGATGATGATGGAACAGTGGATCTGCTATGGGGAGACCTGCAAGCAGAATTTAATGTAGGAGCAGAATAAAAAATTCTTAAAAGCGCTTTCATTTTGAAGGCGCTTTTTTTTCATAATCCACTACATACGTTTTGCTTAAAAAATCATGTAATGGCATATTCAGAAAAGGTATAAAAAAACAATCTATTACGGTTATTCGGATCAAACTTCGAATAAGAATCTGAAAAAAAGACGGCTTGCCCCCCGCTGCATTGGCGACCCTGGAAATGGTGAGCAATTTCCCCACTGTACGACCATTGATAGATTCGAAAACCAGGTAATACAAAAAAAGGATTAATGCCATAAAATAATAAAAAGGATAATATGGAATGTGGTAATAAAACACATTAAAATTCCATATTTTATAAACGATATATGTGATAATAAAAATAATAGTGGTGTCCACTAAAAAATTCATCACGCGTGTACCAATACCTACTTTTCTCATTTTGCAAATATCAGCGCATTAAGTACATTTTTCCATATCCCTTATTAAAATATTTATCCGTATCTACCTGGTTGCCATTGGAATCATAGGTAGGGAACTTATCCAATGATTTTCCATTCAGGTTAGTCAGTACCCGGTAGAGATATACCCCATTAGCGAGTTTTTGCCCGTACTGATCCGTACCGTCCCATTTAAATTCAGTGATATTGCGTCCTATATGCAATGGGCCTAATTCGGCAGAAGTTATTTCCCGAACAATTTTCCCGGTAATTGTCAAGATTTGTATTCGGATATTTTGTGGCAATACACTTCCGGTAACCGTAAACGCAAATGCTGTAGATGTGGTAAATGGATTTGGATAGTTAAACAAATTGCTGATCATCGGAGTATTATACACATTAAAAGAAACGGTATAATCAACAAAGCCTGCAGGATTCCCTGTTTTATCCTGACCATGTACCAGTAACCTATAGGTGCCATCTGTCAATAAAAAGGGTGTAAAATCTACTGTTGCAATATTATCTGCACTGCCCGTAGCCGGAGTAAAAATGAGTGTATCATTATTAAAATAAAATCTTCGCTGACTGCCATCCGGGTACACTAATTGTACGGAAAAAAGACTGGTATCATCTAATAATAAATATTTCGATTCATCTTTCATTTTGATAAGAACATGGGGATTGGCAGAAACAATGTCATTATTTAATATGTGTACGCCATCAAAAGTTACATCCAGAGTTGGTTTATAATTATCTGTAGCAACAAGGAAATTCTTATATAAAAAGTTGTTGAAATGATATTGCTCCGGTTGATCATTATCCGGGTTTATATCCAGGTATAAATTATTTAACCCATTAAAATTCTTTGAATCAATAGACGTCGTTACGGATGCAGTATCCCCGGGATTCAATGCTTTTAATTTTGGAATAAAAACATTCGTGCCCACATTATTAGCATCATAGATGGTCATATTAACGGCAATACTATCTGCAAAAGCGGTCTCACTAACATTTTTAAAAGCAATACTGAAATTGGTTTTTTCTCCCAGACCCAATGTGTCTTTGAAAGAATATAAAATATTGGGTGCCAGCGCTCCTTCAGGAACAGGGTCATATAAAATACGCCAGTAGCGCAACTGGTAAGGAGTCAGATTGATACTATCCGCATCGCGCATGCGTAGTTTGATAAAAGGATATTGAACCGGGCTCACTGCGGAAATATCAAAGTTTTGTTGCCCCGAATTCAATGTATATAAAACAGATTCTGCTCCGGCAGTGTTTACACCGATTACATCAACATTTACATGATCACCGGGTTGATTGTCCAGACTGGCACCGCGCCACACTACTGATTTCCAGGCTTTAGCCGGGCCAAAAGAAGGGGATGTAATGAAACCCAGACTATCCGGTGAGATGATGATTTTATCCAGGATGATTTTATCATATAGACCCTCACTCAAATCCCATGAAGTTGTGAAAGCCGGCGTATTTTTTTGATATACAAAAGCCCATGTTCGTGCATAAGTAAAGGAATCTAATCCGCTAAAACCCACATTGATCATTCGGTTATACAAGGTGTTGCCGGCTCCATAAATATTCGCATCATTTTTCCAAACATCAACATAGGGTGTTTGATCAAAAGGTTGATCTAAGAATAATCTTGTCGTTACAATAGATCCATTCGGTATCCAGTCCATAAAGTCGCGCATCTTTCTTCTGCCAACCGTATCCATATAAGTAAACTCAAAATTATATTGGGAACCAATCTTTCCGCAAACACCGCCACTTCCCATAAACCCTCCATAACTTCCACTTGGAGTGGTAGAAGGAATGGCCTGATTATAAAATGGTTTAAGTGTCACCGGATCAAATACATTAAACACAACGGAATGCCCCATGCAACGATATGAACTGATTGTATATCCATTTATCTGTACCTGAAAATCTGCATCCTGTGCGCCACTAAACCCAAAAATGGAATTGATAATTTGCATGGAAGATAAGATGCTATCATAATACCATTTCCTGGAAAAGCTATCTATATAAATCCGGTCCGTAGAAGATTTTAAATGTTGATATAAATGCGACTGGTTGTAACCAAAACTGCTTCCCGGAAGATAAACAAAACTGCTGGTATTCCAGTGATAGACACCATCAGTGGGTACCGGAGCTACACGCCAATAATAAACTGTACTATCTGTAAAAGGTATTCCGGCATTGAACTCCAATGCGCCTCCAACAGAATTGATCGTTTGATTGTATTTCAAAGGCGAATTAAAAAGCTCCGTAGTATCTATTTCCATAGCATACTGTTGCAGTGGTGCAATAGGATTAGCTGTGGAAGCCACCAGTTTAATCCCTTGCTTATTTACAATAGCAAAATCATAAGGATAAACCGGCTTTAATTCATCTTCATAAATAAAAAATGATTTTGTGATGGTATTATTTAATTCACTCAATTCATCATACTTAAAATTATCATCTATGGTAACTATAAGTTTATTTTCACCGACATCCGTTGATGCTACGATTGGCACCGTCAATTTTACAGAATCTATATAACGAACTGATTTGATATTTTGTGAAAAAAGAGATACGATATTACCATTGGGGTATTGTCTTTTAATGGAAAAAGAAACCGAATCGCCTAATGCTTTCCCAATATTATAGATATAGGTTTTGATATCAAAACTTCCACTGGCAACAGAAATAAAAGTGGGATTAATGATTACCTGTGGTTCTTCAATAACAAAGTCAGGTTTGGTATGGGCGTTGATTTTGATGGCGGGATCTCCATGTAATACATTTTCTTCTGCATGCAGATACCGAGTGGTAGAGTCAATGCCTCTATTACTCAATAAGTAATTTAAGGCATCATAAATATTGAAAGAGATTGGTTCATTGTAATCATCAATAGACAGGGATTGATAAAATCCTTTGCAATAATTATCCAAAAAGCTTTCCACACCAAAATGTGTACTAGCTATAAACCCAATGGAGCCTCTGTCTTTCGCGAGTACATATAATTCTGATAAGGATGTGATAAGGTTCATGCGGGATGTATCAAAAGAAAAGATATTTCCTGCACTACATCCATTTACCAGAAACATGGGGTACTTTCCGTAATTATTATATTGATCCGGAGAATTTAAATTATAATCCAAAGCAGTTGCGGCGGAATGACCAAAGTAGTTTAATAAACTGATGCCATTATTAAATAACTGCTCCATCAAAGCGTTGGTAATAGGTGTAACAGGTCCCGTAGATGTTTTATTAAAACTGGTAACATTTGCGCCATAAAAAGTATCAATCACAATATCCCTGTATGAATTTAAATGTGCCGTCAGAGATGCATCCAGGTTGGGATCATTGGCGCCAACGACATGCACCATAGTTTTCATCCATGCTTTATTTTCTATCGTCTGCAATGTGCTTGCTTGCTGTTGTTCATACAATTTTACTTTATCCAGGTAATTATTTACTTCCGTTGTACTTATGGCAGAAAGCCGGCCGATATGTGTTGCAGGGAGTGGATCAAGATTATCAGATGCCAGGATATTGTCTGAAGCGGGCCAGCCGAAAGTTGGTACCAGATTCAACTGATCTATGTAAGGAGAACTTTCATTCTTTCTTGCCTCATCATAAGTAACTGCTTTACCGATAAGAAAAACCATTTTCGGAGGTGCAGCAAAATTTTTCCTGGCATATCGCAAAAAATTGTGAATGGAAATAGGATGCTTTTTAATACCAAATGCAAATTGATCAGTCAACTCATCTATATCATAAATTTTTGCATTATAAGAACCGCCAGCTGCAGAGGAGCGGTATTGCCTGTAATTCTCTACGGCATTATTGGGAAATAAAATTTTATTGGAAATGATCAGGTAATTTCCCTGGTTGGAAGATGCCGAGAAATTCATAAAATTACGCTGCGTCAAAGTATTTACATTAAACACATTTGTGGCATCCTGGTTTACCAAAACAAAATCTCTTGATACGCCCGATGCAGGCAATGCAAAACGCAATAAACCATTCACCGAAGTATTGGCAACATATCTTTTTTGTGATGTAAAATCATACAAAACAGGTGCTGGACCGGACCAGGAGAAATTCTTAATCTCTAAATAATTTCCTTGTGCGCTGGGCGCGAGTGTAAACAAAAAATTTGGTTGTCCATTAAAATCAAAAACATGTGGATATAATAAATCTAAAAATGAAGCGGCCACCCGGTCATTCACATCGGAATTGACATTGGATAAAGTGAATTGTACTGAAGACGCATTGATCCCGGAAAGAGGCACCGCAGTATTGGTAAAAACTTTTGCTTCAAATGGCGCAAGAGGCGCATTAATATAATTAACTCCATTGATATCAGCTTTCACTTTCCGGCTATTTCCTAAAAAAGAATTGCCGGTAAAGCAAACGGATAAAGTAGCCATAGGCCCTGAAGTAGCTACAAGTAAACTACCTGTTTGTTGATTGGCCGGGCCGCCCGGATGTATATCGCCTGTAGTCCATAATTCACCCACATCATAAGTTGAGGAGTAAACATATTCTCCATAATTCACTGCTTTTCCTCTATTGATCTGGTCTTTAAAATCAATTCTAAAATGATACATGAAATAGGGATCCGGTGGTAAAGTATTTCCTGCCACATCATTCACGGAGTTTATAAAACGTTTATTATTTCCCGATGGGTTTACCGTCAAAAAATAGCTTGCAGTATCAGTTTCAAAGCTATAAGCATCATTCAATTGATTGGCCGGATCTTTATACAAAGCATTATCCGGCTTCCCATCATTTTGCTTCCCCCAAAATTCTATATATCCTCCCGCAGGCAAAGGCCCAGTTGAAACGGATGTATATATAATTTCTTCTTTCCCATTTCTCCATAATTGAAATTGCTCCACCGGTACATTTTGCAAACCTGCGGCTGTCAAAGTAGATTGACTGATTCTGTAAACTGCACTTCGAGGAATTTTAAACTTGTAGTAAGTCTTTGAATAATCTATCCATTCATTATTGTATGCTTGTGCCATGGCCGATAGAGCAAATAATGATAAAATGAATATGGATAAAAGTTTCTTCATGACATCTATCAGGATTTTGGAAAATAGCCTTTTTGTTTTTTGGGTTTTTCAGAGGGTGGCAATTTAGGGAAATACCCGTTTTTTTCACTTTCCGTTTTTTTAGGCAATATATCCAGTCTCAGTGAGAAGATATGTGAATACAAAGGGTTAGACTGATTTGCTAAATTGGTGAAGGCATAATCAATGTTTACATTGCCAATTCTAAATCCTGCACCAATACTGGGCTGAAAAATCCAAACTTTTTTTTGGTTCAATGTATCCCCATCTGCAAGTGCTTGTTGAAAATTTTGAGCACCGGCCCGAATAAAAACGATATCATTAATATTTGCTTCAATGCCAAAATGCGGGTCTATGCTTACCGGATTAGCGCTGATGAGGGTATTTCTTTGTCCATCAAATGTGACATTTAAATCTGTCTCTGCCAACAGGTGAAAATTGTCACTCAGTTTAAAATTATAGGCCCCTCCTATCACCAGCCTTGGTGCGGTAAGCTCCGTTGACTTTATGGGAATATCATTGTTGGTGAGATACAAAACTTCTTTTTCTTTTTCATCAAATGAAAAAGACCATGCATTAAAAGTGGTGGTAACATCTCTTGCAGAAATTCCTAAACGCCAGGTGGGGGTTTTATACATAAATCCCAAATCAAAACCAAAGCCCCAGGCTGTAGCAAAACTACCCACACTCCGATAAATAATTTTTGTATTGGCCCCCCAGCTCAATTGTCTTTTCTCCTCATCTTTAAATAAATGGGAATAAGATAAAATTAAAGCATAGTCCGCCGAAGAAAAGGATTGTATATTATTATAATTCAGAGATCCATCCGGCTCCACCAGAAAAAGCGTATTCGGAATATCATCCACACCAAAACGCATAATGGAAATGCCTAAAGATTTATATTTATCCCCAATAGGCATAGCCCCGGAGAGATAATCATATTTGCCAATACCGGCAAAATAATCCGCATGCATCAGGCCAATTGAGGGATGATCAAATACATATACAAGCCCTGCCGGATTCCAATAACCGGCGTCACCATCTTCTATACTGGCTACTTGCGCCCCACCCATTGCAAGCCCACGCGCTCCTGCGCCAATATTGAGAAATTCATTGGAATATTTGCGGAATTGTGCCTGGGTAATTCCTGCATATAGAGTTATTATTAGCAGGCAGATCAGACGGCACATGTACTTCATAAGTGTTTATTAGGGCGAATGTAAGGCTATTATTCTTTGGCGCCTTTAAGATATACGCAACAAAGATTAAAATATTTTATATAAAACCGGAATTTTTAAATGGAGTATTCGGGCTTTCCCTCACCGGAGTCTTTCTTTGTTGAATTTTCCAGCGCTTTTAATAAAAATTCTATAAAATAAATCTTTTATTCCTTTTGTATTTTATACGCCTTTTCATTTGTGCCATCATTGATCAAAGCAATATATGTACCGGCAGGCAAATTTTTTAAAGAGAGGGTAATCATACCTGAAAATTCTTTTACCAATAACTTCTGACCATATAAGGAATAAAGTATGACATGGTTCAATATTGTATTGTTTTTAAAAACCTGGATCTTTAATTCGGAATGAACAGGATTGGGATAAAGTAAAACAACTGATTGTAATTCAAAATCAATTTCCCGTATAGGTGAATATGAAAATGCACCATTGGCATCTATCATCTTTAAGCGATAATAGTTTTTTCCCTGGTATGGATTCAAATCAGTAAATTGATAATTCTTTACCAAAGAGTTGCCGGGTACAGGGATGATTTTCCCGAGTGTTGAAAAAGTAAGGCCATCCACACTTCTTTCTACCTGGTAATAGGCAATATTTATTTCATGAGTTATTTTCCAATTTAATAATACACTGGTTTTTTGTTTGGTAGCTGTAAAATCCAGTAACTGAACCGGCAAGACCATTTCTCTTTTTATTTTAATATATTTATACAAGAAGTTATTAAAGTGATATTGCTCAGGTTGATCATTATCCGGGTTTACTTCAATATATAAATTATACAGGCCTTCATTCAGTGCAGTAAGATTTGCCAGGAAATTCACATAGACGGTATCACCAGCCGGTAATGCCCTGGTACGCGGTACTTCAAAAGAATACGCATTATTATTTTCATCGTATAATACCCATTTTATTTTGAGGGGTGTAAATGCAGTCTGGCTGATATTTTTAAAGACTACATAACCCTGCAATGTATCAAAAGCAACATTGGTGGCATGCATGAAATTGATTGAATCCGGAATATCTATTCCTAAAGAAGGCTGTAATGCTCCTTCCGGTACCGGAGCATATTCCACACGCCAATCATGCAATTGAAATGGCAGTGTAGTTATTGAATCCTGGCTATGCATTCGTAATTGTACGTAGGGATATATTGCAGCATCCATCGCAGAAATATCCTGTTCATTTTGTGTTTTATCAATTGTATAAAAAACGGTATCCTTACCATTCTTGTCAATAGCAATAATATCCATCTTTGTAATATTATTATTATTGATACTATTTCCATTCCAAATGGCTTTACTCCAGGCTTTACCCGGCCCAAATAATGGTGATGTAATTGTGCCAAGGGTATCCGTAGTAGGTATATTCTCAGAAACCGTTATACGGTCATATAATCCTTTCGAAAAAACAGATACCGGTTTATAATTCGTAGAATCATTCTTTTTGAAAATCATCACAAAGGTGCGTGGGTATATAAAGGAATCTATCATGGTACCCTGGTCTTTCAGACGATGGTACAAGGAATTATGAGAACCATAGATCGTCGTATCACTCGCCCATACGGTTGGTGCCCAATCAGCATTTCCAAGATCGTATATTTTTCGGGCTACTACATAGTATCCATTATTTACATAAAAATCTAAAAAGTCCATTGCATTTTTCCGGGTTGCAGCAGATTGTGTACTATATTCAAAATTGTATAAGCGGCTTGAGTCACATACAGGTCCTGCATTAAAGGGTTGTGTAAGATTCGGAACCGCTTTAAAAGTCAGTGGATCAAAAATGGAAAAAATGATGGAGCTGCCTACACAGGCGCTGGCTGCAATTTGATTCCCATTGACATGTACGCTAAACTGGTAATCTTCCGTACCACTGGTAGGATAAATGGATTGCAAGACATATACATTGGTTAATTCTTTACCAAATGAAAATGTTCGGGAAGAATCCAGGATGATATTTTGGAAAGATGATTCCGTATGTTGAAAATAATGTGCCTGCTCAAAGCCGGGATTTCCGGGATTTTTATGGATAAATGAAAAATGATTCCAGGGTGCATTGGCACTATCCACTGCAACCCGCCAGTAATAAACCGTATTATTCAAGGACAATGGAACAGCATTAAATGAAATGACTCCCGCAGGGCCAATGACATGCCTTGTTAATTTTATGGGAGAATTAAATAAAGCTGTTGTATCCAGTTCCATGATATATTGCTTCACCGTATCAAGGGCATTTGCAGTAGATGCATTCAGATCAATAACATCTTGTGATACGATGGAATAATTATATGGCGTGATGGGTAATAACGCTGCATCCGTAATAAAAAAAGTAGTTATACAGCTATTATTTTTTTCACTTAATTCAGTCTTTTCTTTTAAATCATCAATAAAAAAAGTTACCCGATTTTCACCTTTGTCCCGGTTACTTACAACCGGGATCTTTATATACATGGAATCTAAAGCATGTACCGGTGGAATGGTCGCCTGATAAACTTCCATACTATCTCCATTGGGGAATTTCCTTGAGAGAGATATATGTACAGAATCATTTACAGCACGGCCCAAATTGTAGTAATTTATTTTCAATAAAACAGAATCATTCGCTACGGTCAGCGGATTATTCAATACCTGTATAGATGTGCTATCCACAGCATAATCCGGTAACGGAAATGAGTTGAAGTGAAGGGAAGGGTCTCCATGTAAAACAAATTGTTCTGCATGAAAACGGCCGTAGAAATCATCAAGACCCGTATAATTCAAAAATTGTTTTACTGCTTCAATCGAAATTTCTCCCAGGCCTTTTCCATATTTACTATATGCAATGGCTTTATAAAATTCCTGTGTAAGGATATTTAAATAACTAACGATACCAAAACTGCTGTTTGATTCGTAAGCAATGGCGCCTTTTTCCGGCTCTAAAACAAATCTCTCCGATGTGGTAGAACGTAGTGTAAACCTGTTTGGATCATAGTCAAAAATATTTCCTGCCTTGCATCCATTTACCAGAAAGACCGGGTACCGTCCGGTATTGTTGTATTTAGATGCATCATCCAAGTTAAAATCCAGGTTAGAAGAAGATGAATGGCCAAAATATTCCACTAAAGCACTTCCTTCATTAAAAGTATTGGTGAAATTGGCAATAGCTTGTGGATAACCAACCGGGTCGCCGGTTTTACTGTAGTTGGTTACATTCCCTCCAAATAGCGTATCACTGATGATTGCGGCATAGGCTTTTGTAAATGAATCCAAAATATTTCCCAAATTCGGATCCGAGGCTCCGGTTAATTGTAAAACAGTTTTCATCCAGCTTTTCTGATTTACATTTTGAAGTGTATCTCTCTGGGCGGCTTCATACTCTTTTACTTTTTGCAAATAATCGCCGATTTCATTTACAGAAATTGCAGATAATCTCCCGATAGGTGTAACGCTTATTGCACTGTAATCATTAGAAGCTAATAAATTATCTGAACCCGGGTCGCCATACGTAGGAACTAAATTTATCTGGGAAGAAATGGGTTGATTACTATTGGGCCGATTCTCTATATAGCTTACGCCTTTACCTATGATAAATGCATACTGTGGGGGATCAACAAAATTTTCCCTGCCATAACGCAAAAAGTTTTTAATAGAAAAAGGATGCCATTGAATACCATACGCAAATTGATCTGTGATATCTTCAATATCTATAATATCTGCATTGAAATGGCCGCCCGAATCAGATGCTCTGTAATCGCGATATTGATTTATATAATCATCATTACCACTTCCCAACAATAAGCGATTGGTGATGATTAAAAAATTCCCCTGATTCTCCACTTTAGAAAAATCGGTGAATTGTCTTTGACGAAGTACGGTTATATTTTGAGCAGTACTACCATCGGAGCGAACCAGTGCATACCGTGCACTGTCCATAGATGGAGGAATATAAAATTGCAGTGTATCTGCAATATCTGTATTCGCAATATATCGTTTTAAATATGTTAGGTCATATAATACCGGGATGGTTCCATTGGCGTTAAAATTATAAATTTTCAATAAGTGACCTGAATCAGAAGGGCTAAGGGAGAATTCAAAAGAGCTTTTCCCGGCAAAATTAAAAGTGCGTGGATAATCCAAAGCAATACTGGCGACTTTCAATTCATTTTCGCTTTCGCTACCCAGGTTTTTTATCACAAATAAAGCGGAATCATTTTTAATATTTCCGGCCGGAATATTGGAAATAACTTTTTTAGTATAATCAAAATAATCCAGTGGGAATTGGGTCAGTGAATCGTTATTTAATAACACTTTTACATTGCGGTAGTGCGGAGAATTTCCCAGAATATTGATCTTTGCTGTCATTGGATGGCCATTGGTATCCATATATAATTTTAAAGCATACCAGGGAATATCCTGTGTGCTACAACCACATGTTGATGGATTCACTGGTCTGCTTGCCCATCCTTCGCCGATATCATATGTAGATGAAAATAAAAGTTGCTCTTCATAAACACCAATACCCGGGTTTAAATAGGAACGATAATGACGTGCAACGGTAAACATAAAATTTTTATCCGCCTGTATCGTTGCCGTATTTACCGCATTATTTGCCTGGAGAAGCCGTAGATTATTTCCTGAAATATTGTTTGTAAGAAAGTAAGAAGCTGTATCTGTTTCAAGACTCCAAGTATCATCTAACTGGTAGCTGCTATCCGGGTAAAGTTCTTTATCCGGCTTACCATTAGCAATTTCACCCCAGAATTCAATATAGTCACCGGGCGTTAATATTCCCGTGGTTTTACTTATATAAATGGGCTGCTCTTTTCCATCCTTCCATAATTGAAATTGTTCTGCAGGGATATTCCCCAACCCATTTGCAGCTAAAGTTGCCTGTGAGATTCGCACGAGGCCAGTTGAATTAGGCCAACCCACTTGATCATAACCAAAAGGACCCAGGCTGAATTTGTAATAAGTCTTTGTATAATCAATCCACTCATTACGGAAACTTTGAGCGTCCATTTTTTGAGCGAGCAGAGAAAGTAAAATAATAAGAAAGTAAATTTTCCTCACAGCTACCGGTTTAGGTTACAATTCTAATGTTGAAAATAGGTTTATTTTTTAAATTTCTCCATTTAATTTTCCTTAAAAAGTTGATGTCTTAAAACAGGTTTGCTATATAAAATAAAGGAAAATAAAAACACAGCCTTTACTTTTGCCGAAACAGATTTTAAACCATGAATTTAATAAAAGAGCTGGAATGGCGTGGTATGATTCAAAATATAATGCCCGGTACCGAAGCACAATTGGAAAAAGAAATGACTACGGCATATATTGGATTTGATCCTACAGCCGATAGTTTACATATCGGCAGCCTGGTACAGATTATTTTACTCATCCATCTTCAAAAAGCCGGTCATAAACCCATCGCATTAGTGGGCGGCGCTACGGGTATGATCGGTGATCCCTCCATGAAAAATGAAGAAAGAGTTTTATTGGATGAAAAACAATTAAATATGAACTTGGAAGGAATCAAAAGACAATTGGAAAAATTTTTGGATTTTGATGACAACAAAAAAAATGCGGCCGAAATCCTCAATAATTATGATTGGTTTAAACAAATATCTTTTATTCAATTCCTGCGTGAAACCGGCAAACATATCACCATCAATTATATGATGGCTAAAGACAGCGTGAAAAAAAGAATTGAAAGTGAAACAGGTATCAGTTATACCGAATTTGCCTACCAGCTCATGCAGGGATATGATTTCTTTTGGTTGTATGAACATAAAAACTGTAAAGTTCAAATGGGGGGTAGTGACCAATGGGGGAATATTGTTACCGGTACAGAACTTATTCGAAGAAAATCTGGTGGAGAAGCTTTTGCTTTTACCTGTCCATTAATAACCAAAGCAGATGGAGGTAAATTTGGCAAAACGGAAAGTGGAAATGTCTGGCTGGATGCAGAGAAAACAACTCCTTATCAATTTTACCAGTTTTGGTTAAATGCATCAGATGAAGATGCCAAAAAATGGCTTAAAATTTTTACCTTTTTAGAAAAAGAAATCATAGATCAATTGATCTTAGAACATGATGCCGATCCTTCTTTAAGAATTGTTCAACACAAATTGGCCAAAGAAGTAACTCTTTTTGTTCATGGCCCTGAATCTTTACAAGCAGCAGAAGACACTACAAAAAAATTATTTGCTGCAAAAAATGCACCGGCCGAGACTTTAAGCCTCGAAGACCTGGAAAACATTGAGGGTATTGTAAAATTGAAAATTGAAAAAAACTCCTTACTATCGGGAATAGATATTGTTTCCTTTTTATCAAGTTTGCAAATTCTTCCCAGCAAGTCCGAAGCTAAAAAATTGCTCCAAAATGGTGGCGTCAGTATCAATAGAAAAAAAATAACTGATTTGCAGGCTGTGATCAACAATCATTTTTTATTGCATGAAAAATATATCCTGGTACAAAAGGGCAAGAAGAATTATTTTTTAGTAGAAGCATACTAAATTTAATTTCTTAACTCTTTACTACTTTAATCTATGATACGGAAAGAGTATTTTGGAATCATTACATTTTTCGCAATCTCTTTATTTTAATTGGTAAAATCTTTATTAAAATATTTTCATTAAGTATAATTTTTCAGGCAACACAATTTTTCATGTAGTTTGCTATTCGGATGTCTTTGATGTTAAAGGAAACTTTCCTTTCCCAAAGGCTTCAAAAAAACATCATGGATTACCTGTACTTAATTCCTCTTTCTCATGAAGAAGATTTTTATTTTTCTTTCGTAAATTTCATAACGCTTTTTATCCCTTTCTCATTGAAATAAATTAATTGATACAATCCATTTGCATAGTTTGCAAGATTTATCCTGAGTTGATTATTTCCTGTCTCACCGATACCCTTCAGGTTTTGCAAAACCTGGCCATCCATTCCTAAAAGCTGTACAGTATAAGACTTTGAGGATTTCATATAGAATTGCAATACGGTAAAATCCCTCGCTGGGTTTGGATAAAGCGATACTTTAACCGGGCTTTCATTTTCCTTGAGCATTTGTTCGTTTGCGGGTATTGAAGTATTTGAAAATCCATTTTGAAATCCGGGTTTTAAATTCACATATAAATAAGTCGTAGGAGATTGTGCACAGGCATTTAATTTTTTAACGGAAACATTACCCGGCTTTGTTCCCCAGTCAACATGAATTTGATTAGTATTTTGCCCATTGATAATCGTAGATTTTACAGGCACTGACCAGGCATAAGTGATACCCTCCACATATTCTGTTGAATATTCCAATTCGTCAAATGAAGGGTCAATATTTACCGGGCCATTGATATAAGGAGGTTTTGAAGGCGCTGATTGCAGTGTTTTAATTGTTCCCATACTTATACCACAGGCATTTACAGATTGTACCGATACAGTTCCGGTGGAAAAGCCGCTTTTGGGTAAAATAGTTATTTCGGAACTATCAGTATTTGCATGGATCATAGTTAATCCATTTGGTAAGGTCCAGGAATAATGTGATGCATTAGGTATTGACTCAATGGATAAAACAGCCTGAGTAGGGAAACATAGCCCTTTATTTATTGCATCCTCAGCATTGATCACATTTGGCCTGACAGGTGCAACCACGCTGCCATTTTGTACATTAAAATATTGCTGGGCTGTGCAACCTTTAGCGTCACTAATTGAATATAAAGAAGATCCCGGCCCTTTTGTAAAAGTGCCTGTGCCGGTATAGGGTAAATTTCCTCCACTGCCATCCACATAAACATTCGTTGTTGAATTTTTGCAATACATTTCATCAGCACTTATGACTGTCTTAAGTATATCTGGCTGCGTTACGGTAAATGTGGAAGAAGCACTGCATCCCCCATATGAATTGATCGTAACCGTATAGTCTGCCGCTTTCAGTCCGCTGATATAAGATTCATTAGATGAGAATGGTGGCGATGAGCTTTTCCAGGAAAAGGTAAAAGGACCATTACCGTCATTTGTTTGCACATCAATAGAACCATTTTTTTCACCAAAACAATTAACCGGTATCACTTCTGCAGAGATTTGTGGGCTGCTTAAAATCCCTTTACCGGTAACATGAATATAGGCTGTTTGAAAATCATTACTGCTCACCGGAACAAATGCTTCATTTGTATTTTCTGTTATAGGAGAAAATTTTACAAAAACAGATTTATTTAAATTGTTGCCATAGTTTGAATAGACCAGCGAATCCGTATAAGTACCATTTAAAGATGGAGAAAATTTAAACCCGGCAGCAGGGCCGATAGTAACAGGCGCTCCATAAATACCAGAAGCGCTCATACCGAATGATTTTGCCGTACTCAATCCACCTACACATGTGGTATCAAAATTTGAAAGTATCGTATCTGACAAAGTAAATAAACCTCCAATTGTACTAACCTGTAACACTGTATTGGCAGATTGCCCGCAATTATTCTGTGCATTTACATAAATATTTCCTGAAACGACTCCCCAGTTAACATTAACTAAAGAAGACCCTTGTCCAGAATTGATCAGAACTTGTGGAGGAAAAGCCCAATTGTAGGTTAATCCCTGGGTTTCAGTAAGTGAATAATTGATATCTTGTTGAGAAGGCATTACGTTCACTGGCCCATTGATCATGGAAGGTGGTGCAGGTAAGGAAGTCAGGGTTTTCATGAGTGTGCCAGTACTTACTCCGCAAATATTCGCTGATACAACACTAAGTGTACCGCCTGAAAAACTTTCCGGAGCATGCATGATAATTGCACTACTGTCTGTTGAAGCGGATATGATGTAACAATTTTCCGGTAAAGACCATTGATAGTTGGTAGCATTACTTACAGTATCTATATAAAAATTATAATCTCCTCCATTACAAAGCCCGGTAGAATCAGCAGCAGCGCTAAATATCTGTACAGGTTTAGCGGGTACCACCATCGTTCCATTTGTTATTGGAATCGTCTTATTAACCGTACAACCATTGGAATCAATAACCGTAAAATTTCTATTACCCGGGCTGGAAGGGATCACACCGGTTCCAATATAAGGTAATGTTCCTCCTGTAGCAGTGACGGTCACATTTGCCAGGCCATTTTTACAAATCATCGTGTCCGCATTGATGCTTACCTGGAGCAGGTCCGGTTGAGTGATGACAAAGTCGGCTGAAGATTTACAAGCACCTGCGGCAAATACATCCAGGTGATAATTTCCGGGCAGCAGGCTGTCAATATTTTTATTGTTGGAAGAAAATTTAATGTTTGGTTCAGACCATGAATACTGATATGTATTTATAGAATCATCCAATAGCAGAGAAATATTTCCATTTTTAGCATTATAACAGGTAACATTCATTACATTGGCCTGAATATCTGCAAAACTATTGACAACTGTACCGGAAATCTGTAACATTATTGAATCCTGGAAGGATGAAGTGATTGGTAAAAATGTATAAAATGTACCCGTATCACTTGTGATCAATTTTACATTTACCTGTTTTGAAAATCTATTGCCATAATCGCTGATGATAAGTGAATCCTGGAAAGCAGAATCTGAAAAGGAAAAAAGATAGCCTGGCGCCGGGCCAATTTGAACAGGCGTATTATTCATAAAATCTCCGTTTATGGCCAAAGGTTTTATTGCATTGCTATTAATACAAACCGTATCAAATGAAGTCAAGGGAGAAGTATGAATACCAATATTTGATTGAAGGCTATCCGGCCTTGCAATCTCAACTAATTGAAAAATAACATTTTCATTGCCATTATTTTTTATATAAAAATCAGACTGACGGCTGGCACGTTGACCAAAATACGCATCATAAAGCGTTACGGAAGCTGTCTTCCAATTCCCGGTATTATTACATTGAATACTCAACGCTTCTTTATCTGTAGAATCCATGGCATCGTAAAATAATTTCCAGGCGCCATTTCCTTTATCAAGATATACAATATCTAATGTAATGGGATATTGTGCATTCAATGGTGCATTGCTCATAAAAGCAGAATCCATCATGAAATATAAGCCATCTTTATTTTGCGCAAGATCAAATCCTCTAGCGAAGCGCCCATAAATAGTTGTAGCACTATCTGAGGATTGAACATTCCAATAACCAACACTGGTTTCATTGGGCATAAGTTGGCGCATATATCTTTCATAATTTCCCGGGAGGATACGCCAGCCTACATCATTTAATCCGGTAGCAATTCTGTTTCCCATTTCTCCCTGACTCGCTGCTAAAATATCGTCTTCCTTTGCTCCATAAGATATAAAGCTATCCAGAATGGCAAAGTATCTTAGTTGATTTTTCCTTTTTGCTTTTCCATAAATACTTTCCGGGAATCGATCTGTATCTGAAGCGTCTAATGCGTCCTTCAAATAGCTCATGGCATTGGTACTCTTATCTGGGGTTTTCTGTCCTGCATACCGATTAAAGAAAAAATATGCCGGATCATTATATGAATCATCAATCATATCATAATTTTGATTGCTCCAGTCAACTCCCCAATAAACACAACTGGCTAAAACGGCAAATACATTTTTATATTTACAAATATTCCAATACCCGGAACGTAATCCATCTCCACCGATTTCGCATCGTGCCCTCAGAAAATCACCGTCTTCCCGAGGTGTATTCAACATATCATGAAGCCACATGGATTTATCCAATTCATCATTTAGTTGGTATGACTTCCCCAAAGAACCTGTTTTGATCCAGCCACCAGGGCAATTTTCTTCCAGCCAGTTACATTGTGCTTCCCCTTTATTATCCGGGTTGCTTAATACAGAAATTTTTGGATCAGTGGTTATATAGGCATTATAATATGCCAGGGAAAATTCCTTGAATAAAGTATTAAACTGTTGGCTGCTTAACTGGTATTGCGGGTCCACAAAGCCTTTATAAGAAATAGCATCGCCGGTGGAACCAAAACAGGCTTGTACTCCGATAATCCATTCCCTTACATTCCAGGGTAATGAATCCATATGCAACCTGACTCTTGTAATCATGTTTTTAAAATAATTCCTATAGTTTTCATCCAGGTAATATGGTGCATAACCAACAGAATCTCCTACTTCATTTCTTTCGACAACTCTGGGTACATTTCCTGTGGTAAATAACCAGTCTGGCGCATCTTCTTTCGTATATACCATGAAAATTAAAGGCAAAGAATCTGCTCCTGTACGATATAGTACTGTATCCAGGGCATCCCAGGTATATACGCCCGGTTCGGGCTCTATTGACTTCCAAGCAACATTGCAAAGTCGTCCACGCAATTCCGGAGATTGCATCTTATTATTAAATGTTGTGAAAGTTTCCCAAATACCAAAATTAGATGGAACCTGTGGTAGTGATTGTGCAAGGCTAATTACCGGAATGCTAAGCATAGCAGCAAAGCCTACAAGGAGTAGGTTTTTCATATTTATCAGGATATTGTTACAACAAATATGGGCAAAATATCTTAATTACCCAAAAAAACCAGTATTAATACCCGTGATGCTTTGCAGACAAAGAAAAAATGACTTAGTTTGTAGAGAGAAAGATGAAAGAAAATAAAGAAATATCTGCCCTCTTACGATTAATTGATGATCCGGATGAAGAAGTGTATAATACAGTCAGTACACGCATCTTTGATTATGGTAAAAATATCATTCCTAATTTAGAAAATTTATGGGAGACCACCATTAGTGAGCATGTCCAATCAAGAATAGAAATGCTTATTCATCGCTTACAATTTGTGGATATTGTAGAGGAACTGCAAGCCTGGAAAACAAGTTCTACACAAGATGTCATTCATGGAGCACTCTTGGTTTCCAAAATTCAATACCCTGACCTTGCCATCACACCCTTATTACAGGAAGTAGAAAAAATTCGTCGCAATATCTGGTTGGAACTGAATAGTTTTTTGACACCTTTAGAACAGGCACATGTCATTTCAAGTATCTTGTATAATTATTATAAATTAAATGGTCTTGAGATAGATTATAAAACTCCGGATTCCTTTTTATTAAATAAAGTTATTCAAACAAAAAAAGGAAACAGCTATTCCAATGGAATACTTTATCTTGGATTAGCCATTCTTCTGGATCTACCGGTCAGTGTCATTAATATCCCCAGGCAATTTGTTCTTGCATTTTATGATACCCGATTCGATGATGAACCATCAAAGGGGCAAAATAATCCGTATCATTTTTTTATTGATCCCACAACGGGCAGGCCATTTACCCATGATGATATTGACAATTATTTTAAGAGAATTTCAGTTCCGCCGATCTCTTCCTACTTCAAAGCATTATCTCCGACAGACGCATTGCTCCTTTGGTTAGAAGAACTAACCAAATGTTTTGATACGCCTGCATTACAATACAAGAAACAGGATTTGATACAATTGGCTGATATGTTGCGGGAATAATTCAGGTTTTCAAAACAAATTCACTTTTTCAAAGACACATTCTTACCTTTGCAGCCATAAAAAATGGACATGAAAGGAAGAAAAGCCAGTGAAAGTTTTATTGTAATGAATGAACTTGTACTACCCAATGATACCAATATTTTTGGCAATTTAATGGGTGGCAGACTGATGTATTGGATGGATATTGCTGCCGGTATTGCCTGTGGAAAACATTGTAATGCACCCAGCATGACCGCCAGTGTGGATAATCTCAGTTTTAAAAACCCAATCAAACTGGGAAATATTGTACATATTGAAGCCCAGGTAACAAGAGCTTTTAATACTTCTATGGAAATACATTTAAAAGTATGGGGTGAGGATTCCTTGCATCAATATAAATATGAAAGCAATGAAGCCTTCTTCACTTTTGTGGCCCTGGATCCCAATGGCAAACCCCGTTCAGTAGAGGCGGTAATCCCGGAAACGGAGGATGAAAAAAAATTATACGATGGCGCTTTACGACGAAGGCAACTCAGGCTGATCCTTGCAGGAAAAATGAAACCCGATGATGCCTTTGAATTAAAATCTTTATTCTTTCCTAAAGCAAAAATGAAAACAGAAAAGTAATTATTTTTTTAGCCTGCATCAAAATAATAAAAATTCCTTTTCCCCAAAACTTTTAAAACAATAGAAACTTGGGGATCAATTTTCCATAATCAACCCATCTTTCATATGCAAAGTACGGTCACTCATAAGCGCTAACTCTTCATTATGGGTAACAATTAAAAAGGATTGATGAAAGGTATCCCTTAAATGAACAAAAAGATCATGCAATTCTTTTGCATGACGGCTGTCTAAATTTCCGGTAGGCTCATCTGCAAAAACAATAGCCGGCTTATTGATCAGGGCACGAGCTACGGCAACTCTTTGTTGTTCCCCGCCACTTAGCATATCCGGCTTATGTTCCAGGCGGTCAGACAGACCCAATGTATCCAAAAGTTTCAAGGCCTCTGCAGATACTTCCTTTTTCCTTCTGCCGGCTATCCAACCCGGAATACATACATTTTCTAATGCCGTAAATTCCGGTAGTAAATGATGAAACTGGAAAACAAAACCAATATGATTATTCCTGAAGGAAGATAATTTTTTTCCTTTCAAGCCCTGAACAGGAATATTATTGATCATTAATTCACCTTTATCTGCCGAGTCCAATGTACCCAGGATATGCAATAATGTACTTTTCCCAGCGCCGGAAGAGCCTGCGATGGAGACGATCTCCGCAGGCCGGACAGAAATATCTACCCCTTTTAAAACATGCAATGGCCCATAATTTTTATGTATATTCTTAGCTTCTAACATGTTTTTTCTTATTAATATTGAAGAGGCAATCCGGCTGAGAATTTGATGCGCACATGCACGCAATATAAATAATATTCATACAATACTTTTTCACATAAAACACATTTGGTTTTTCCAATACAACGCTTACATTTGCGCAAAATGTCATTATGTTTTGGACTTTAGAACTGGCCAGTTATTTAGAAGAAGCACCATGGCCTGCCACAAAAGATGAATTAATTGATTATGCCATACGATCAGGAGCGCCACTTGAAGTAGTGGAAAACCTGCAGGATTTGGAAGATGAAGGTGAAATATATGAAAGCATAGAAGATATTTGGCCCGATTATCCGAGTCAGGAAGATTTTATGTTTAATGAAGATGAATATTAACGTATCGCGCAGAGCAGTTGTATGTTTAGTATAACCTATTCAAGAATTTATATTCATACACTGAGCCAAGCAAACATTTAAATAGTGGATAATTTTATACACAGCTTCTCCTGTTGTTAGCCATTCAAAATTTCTTTATACTCCCAAAAAAGAAGAACAGGCATTTACCCATTCCTCTTTTTAAATCTCTTCCTTTTAATGTGAAAATTATTAAGGCTTTTCCCATGAATTATCCTCCGGAGTAGCATCCATGAAAATTCCGCCATCCAGTTTGATTGATTGAATCACTTTCCCGGAACTCAGGGGCACAACGGCGGTTTTCATATTTTTTTCCCATAGCCCGGGTGTTTGATGCAAACTATTTATCGTTCCATCAGCATACGTTATTTTTATATCAAAAGGCGCGGGGAATCCTCCGACATTTTCAATATAAATCGCATAACCTTTAGCCGTTTTATTGACAGAAGAAATTTTCATATCAATATAATAATTACTGAAATACCAACTATTCCAAAACCAATTTAAGTTTCTGGCGGCAACATCATTGTACGTATAAAAGAAATCCCATGGTATTGGATGTTTACCATGCCACCTGTCCATATAAGCATGTAAACATTTTTTAAATAAATCATCCCCTAATAAATCTTTCATAGCCAGGTATCCCAATGAAGCTTTACCATATTCATTATTTCCAAGCCCTACCCCACTATAAATATTCCCGGGTGTAATAATGGGCAGATCTTCTTCCTGGTTATTATCCGTAATCCATCCTTCCACTCGAAATTGTTTAAATAAATTATCCGCCATTTCATTACCTACATCTGCTCTTCCAATCAGCAATTCGAATGTGGTTGCCCAGCCTTCATCCATAAAACCATACCTTGTTTCATTGATACCCATATAAAAAGGCATATAGCTATGCGCCAATTCATGCTCCACTACAAATTTGGCAAAATTGGGGTCTTCAAATGTTTCATCATTGACCATCATCGGATATTCCATATCTGCAAAGCCTTGTACAATGGTGGTTTTAGGATATGGATAAGGTATGCCAGGCCAGTTGTTGCTCAACCAGTTTAAAGCATGCATTCCATATTCCACCATCTGGTGATAATCTTGAGCAGTATCATTATATGCTGCCTGCACACTGGCCCTTCTTTGCGTTTTGCCATCAACAATTACACTTGCAGCATCCCATACATAATGATCGCTTAAAGCAAGAGCCATATCCGATATATCATGGGCTTTCCAAATCCAGGCATTGATATCCTTTTGTGCTGTAATATTTTTAGCGGCTAAATCCTCCGGTGTAGCAATGCGCATAGTCTTATCTGACACCATTGATCTCTTTAACTTATCTGCATAAGCGGGTTGCAATACTTCATCCGGGTTTTGTAATGTACCGGTTGCCCACACGATAAAGTTTTTGGGCACATTTACTGTAAGTGTATAATCGTTGAAATCATTGTAAAATTCCTGATCACCCGTAAAATTCATCTTATCCCAGCCACGGTAATCATCATAAACCGCAACACGAGGATAAAAATAAGCCAGGAAATAAGTTGTAGAATCCAGCATACCTTCACGGCCGCTTTGTAATGATATCGTATAATGCCAGTCCACAGCTATTTGTACAGAATCATGAGGGAGCAAAGGGTTTCGGAGTTTTTGTCCTTGCCAGGTACCATGACCATATCCTTCCATCCACTTTGATGAAACGCCATCGAGGGTAAAACGATCAATATGAACACCATCTGTAAGATAATCTTCTGAGGCATCCCCAAA
The DNA here is from genome assembly GCA_018268015.1 of Bacteroidota bacterium. GTDB lineage: Bacteria > Bacteroidota > Bacteroidia > Chitinophagales > Chitinophagaceae > JAFDXJ01. The sequence continues at coordinate 27,588 of JAFDXJ010000008.1, read as the reverse complement.
GCGTATTGCACCTGGTTTATGATTATTCAGAATAAGTTTGAAAACAAGCTCCTTCAATGTATCCGGGCTATTATTGATATAGGTTATCATTTCTGACCCTTTGATATTCCTGTCCGGAGGCATGGCCGTAATGGTAATATTATACCGACCGCGATTCTGCCAATAATTTTTACCCGGTTTTCCATCCATGGATCGGGTATCATTTTTATAGGCCTCCTGTACATCTCTCGGTACATATAAGGATTGAGCCATCACGAAATGGAAGAAAAAACTTTGAGCTAAGGCAACAAACAAAATACGCTTAATCATAATAAATGGATTTAAGTGAAAGGTAGAAATATTTAAAATGAATTTTAAAAACGTTTGATGAGTGGTATGAGATCATGATTAATCAGTATATAATAACTAAACCAAACTCATATTTTTCTACCCGGCAATTAAAATTTATGTACCATTGTAAGGAATTTTAAATTCATTCAAACCAAAACAATTCATTATGAAAAGGTCCATTGCTCATTTATCTTTAACCCTGTTTTTTTCTCTTCCCATCATCTTACTGTCAGGATCATCCTGTAATAATATTCAAAATGATCAAACGGCAAGCACCGGTGTAGATTCTGTGGCCGCAAACATCAAAATGTATACCCATGTTTGGGACGAGATTGTAAACAATCGTAAACTCGAATTATTCAATGACAGCAATTTTACCACAGATGTGGTCATGCATACGCACCCCGATATTGTGGGCATAGACAGTGCCAGGGCGTATTACGCCAACTACCTCACAGGGTTTTCTGATATAAAATTTACAATCATTGATGTATTTGGTATGGGAAATAAATTAGTGAAACACTGGAATTTTAAAGGCACCCATACGGGTACATTTTTTGGCATTCCGGCAACGGGGAAAAAAGTGGATATTGAAGGTGCTACACTTGTACGAATGAAAGAGGGCAAGATTGCTGAGGAGCAGGATTTTATGGACAATTTAGAATTCATGCAACAATTGGGCTTAATAAAAAAATAGCCATTCCACTTTTCAACCCATTCGGATAAAATTTAATTCTTAAGAAAGAAACTTCTGATTTGAATTTTAAAGAAGATATCCATCATGGAATATGATTTTTATCTACGATCTTTAACCCATGAAAAATGTTTCATTCATCCCAGGAAAAATTATTTCCATTGAAGAAGCCTGTCGTTCAGTAAAGACAATAAGGCTTTTGGGCAAAACAATTGCATTTACAAATGGTTGCTTTGATATTTTACATGAAGGTCATATTTATTCACTTTCGCAAGCTGCCAGGGAAGCCGATTACCTGGTGGTTGGTGTAAATGCGGATAAAATGGTGAGACAACTCAAGGGACCTGGCCGGCCAGTGAATAATGAACATTCAAGAGCCTTAATTCTTGCATCCCTTTTGATGGTAGATTGGGTAGTCGTTTTTGAGGAAGAAACCCCTCTTCAACTGATTAAAAAAATAATGCCGGATGTTCTTGTCAAAGGTGGTGATTATACAATCGAAACAATTGTTGGAGCAGAAGAGGTCATTCAACATGGAGGGCGAGTAGTCGTAAACCCTATCCTGGAAGGCTTTTCCACTACAAACCTGATCCAAAAAATCAGGGAGAAATAAATTTTTTTGTAAAATATTTAGTTGATAAAAACTTAACATTACCTCAAAATACACTTTCGTATTTTGCATATCCATTTTCAAATACATGAAAGGGTTAATTGCAAGAGATATTAGTTGGTTAAGTTTTAATGCAAGGGTATTACAGGAAGCCAATGACAAAACGGTTCCCCTGAAAGAGCGAATTCGTTTTCTTGGCATCCATTCCAATAATATGGATGAGTTCTTTCGAATCCGTGTAGCTACGCTCAAACGCATGATTGAGCTTGGAGGCAAAAAAGCAAACATGCACCTGGAAGAAAAACCACAAATCATCCTGGACCAGATTCAAGCAGTTGTGTTACAGCAACAAACCCAATTCAATAATATATGGCAGGGCATCTTACAGGAATTAAGAAAAAAAAATATTTACCTGGTTAATGAAAAAAGGCTGACAATACAACAAAAAAGCTTTGTCAAAAATTATTTTGAAGAAGAAGTACGCAGTATTATTAATCCATTGATGATTGAGAGTATTCCACAACTCCCCTACTTGCGTGAAAAAAGTATTTATCTCGGGGTGGTTATGCATAAAAATAATTCACCCGGGAAAAAAAAATATGCCGTTATAGAAATTCCCAGTAAGATCCTTGGCCGTTTTGTACAAATTCCCTCTCCTCCCCGCCGACATACCATCATTCTACTGGAAGATCTCATTCGTTTTAATTTACCCTATATCTTTTCCTATTTTGGTTATGACACCTATGAAGCACATATTTTTAAAGTAACAAAGGATGCCGAATTTGATATAGACAATGATGTTTTTACCACTTTTGTTCAAAAAGTTGAGAAAGGTGTTAAAAGCCGGAAATTAGCTCGTACCGTACGTTTCAGCTACGACAGAAATATGGATGCCGATCTTTTGAGTTATCTTTTAAAAAAGTTGAATGTTTCCGGCAAAGACAATATCATTCCCGGTGGTAGTATTCACAATTTCAGGCATTTTATGGATTTCCCGGATGTATTTCCAAAAAAGATAAAAAGAAATAAACCTTTTATTCACCCTGAATTAAAAATATCAAATCGCGTTACGGATGTCATTGAGAAGAAAAATATTCTTTTGCATTTTCCATATCATTCTTTCAATTCATTAATTGATTTATTGCGTGAAGCAGCAATTGACCCGAATGTTTTCTCCATAAAAATCACGGCGTACCGATTAGCGCCTCAATCAAAAATCATCAATGCGCTGATTAATGCTGCCCGGAATGGGAAGCAGGTCATCGTTATGCTGGAATTACGCGCTCGATTCGATGAAGAAGCCAATCTTCAATGGAAAAAGGTTTTAGAAGAAGAAGGCATCAAAGTATTACTTGGGGTTCCTAATATGAAAGTGCACGCAAAGATTTGTGTGATCAAAAAAAGGAAAGGCAAAAAAACAATGCAGTATGGTTTTGTGAGTACCGGCAACCTGAATGAAAAAACGGCGCTCGTTTATGCAGATAATTGCCTGCTCACAAGTAATCGAAATATCATGGCAGATATCAACCGGATCTTTAAATATCTCGAAAATCCTTCTTCCGGACTGAATCATTTAAAAGCTTGCAAAACTTTACTTGTATGCCCGATAAATACAAGAGAAGTATTTTTAAAATTCATTCAAAATGAAATCAGGGAAGCCAAAGCCGGGAATCCGGCTTATATTTTAGTAAAAGTAAATTCTTTGAGTGATAGCAAACTCATCAATAAATTATATGAGGCAGCAGAAATGGGGGTTAAAGTAGATTTAATCGTTCGCGGTATTTTTTGTATCCGTTCCGAACAAAAAAAATTAAATCAACGTATTCATGCAATCAGCATTGTGGATGAATATTTGGAACATGCGCGTATTTTGTTATTTCATAATAAAGGAAAGGAAAAAATATTTATTTCCAGCGCCGACTGGATGGTTCGTAACCTGGACCACCGGGTGGAAGCGACCGTTCCACTATCCCGTGAAGTAAATATCAAAGAGCTAAAAGACATTTTGAATATTCAGCTTTCCGACAATGTGAAGGCAAGAATTTTAGATAATACTTTATCCAATCATTATGTAACAGGAATGGACAAAAAGAAAGTACGCGCACAAATTGCCACCTTTCAATATCTTTTAAATAAAAATCATATTCCAAGTTGATGCCATCAAAAAACGCTTCACTTTTTCACAGAATAAATTCACTCTTATCCACTTACTCTAAAACATCCAAATGCCTTTTCAAGCATTCACATTTTCCGCCCCAATCAACTGGCCACTTTGGGTTCAATGAATAGAATCCATGCATTCTATTTTATAATAAGCATCCACCCTTTTCCCTTTTCAACCGGGATCTTATCATTTATTTTGAAAACTTTTGCAGGTTGAAAATTTTTGACTTCTTCTGCAATAATTGTGGCCTTCGCAGGATCTATACCTAATTTTTTCCAATCAATTTGCAATTGAATATCTACATCATGATCTGCCCAACTGGCAATAGCGATCAATGCCGATCCGTTCTTTTTATAAACGGTAGTAAGGACTTTATCATGATCGCTTTTTACGGGGCAATTTTTACTCCAATAACCTATCATTTGTGATCCCTGCATACCAAACTGATCCCACAATTTCCAGATAGGACGCGGATCCGCATCATCACTCCAGGGTATCCTGTTGGTCATTCCATATATCATTCCACGCCATGGATTACCTCCATCTTGCAACATTTCTCCCATCAGCCCAAAGGGGATTCCACTGACTTCTGTCAGGAAAAAATCGGGTGAATTATTTTCATAATCAAAATATTCACCAAACCATAACCTGTTGAGGTAAGGGAAATGTTCCATATATAAATTTGCACTGTTATTAAAACCATCACTCTTATTGTATTGATTGGCTGAATGCAAATCAATAATACCCGGATGTCCATCTTTTGTCAAAACCCTTTTGATACGTTTCATGGTAACCCGGTCGAAGGCCACATCATCCAGATAAATACCATCAATCCCCACATGTTTCGTAAGCCAATTCATTCCTTCCACATAATAATTATGCCATCGGTTCATGCCGCTATTAATAATGGCAGCATCTTTTATTTCCGGTACAAACCAGGCGGCTATATAATCATCCCCGATATGTTCCTGTAACCAACTGAAGCCTCCCCCTTTACCCGGTGAATAAATTTCATGTCCCAGGCTTCGCAAAGCAAATGTTTCATACGCATGATCAGACAATTCCCTAATCGTATTATAAATTTTTACTTTTAGTCCATCTGCATGTGCGGAATCAATATAAGCTTTCATGGATTTCCATGCTATAAATGGATAATTTATATATGGATTGATAGCGGTGGCATGATGTATATTGATGATTGTAGCTCCGATGGCCTTAATAGTATCTATCGGTTTATACGCATGATAAAAGCGGTTGGCCCATTGAAAATCTGTATTGATCGGGTGAAAAGGCGTAATGAGTAAATTGAAATTAAAATATAAAACATCTCCCTTTTTCATGGTCCTTTCCCCGGAATAATTATCGCATAAAACGGATTCTCCTTTTTCGCCTATATGAATGCCACCTAGCGTATCATTGCCCCAGGATGAAGGATTTATCAATGGTTTGAGTAAATAAAAATTTGTATTTAGCGGGCGCACATAGTGTTCGTCACGCAATGAAAATTGTAAACCGGCATTGACGTTTCCAATCCAGGCGCCATCCTGGTTTTTATGAGCCACATCCCATTTCCAGGAAAATTCTGCAGGACGCTTCTCTCCTTTCAATCCCAGGCCCATCATATATTGAGCAACCTCTTCCCGAAAAGGGATCAGCATAGAAATATTCTTCAATGATATTTCCTGCAGTGCGGTTACTTTTATGGTATAAGAAAGGAAACCATCAAACTCCAATGAACCATGAACATCCATTTTCAAATCATCAGAAACTGAAGTTGCATTCCATTGCACTGTTCCGGGGCTTTGAAGGGTGAAATGCAGTCCTTGATTTTTCAACTGAATCGCCTGTAAAGGGCTTTTACCGGTAAATTGAAAATGAATGCTTTCTTTTAATAGATCATTTGGCTGCTTTTGATAACCGGTCATTTCCGGTGTAAAAAATGTTTGGATTTGTTGAGGTAAACCATCTTCATTCAGGATCACTTTTCTTCCAAAGAGGCTCACCGATTTCCCTGAAATTTTCAGTGGAGTATATGGTGCAATCACCGTATTTTCCTGAGCCATAGAAGAGTTAAGCCATTTCAATCGAGTCATTTTCCAGGGCTCATCCACACCATGATCTTTGCTCATTTCATTTTTTACAACCAACTCGATTTTAATCTCTTTATCATAAGAAGAGTTTGCCGACATTATTTTTACGGTGCCATAATATTTTCCTGGTGTTATATTTTCAGGGATATCCACCAGGCACCATAAAGCTTGTACCTGATATTGAGATACATCCACTGTTTTTTGCAGTGGCTTACCGGTATAGTCCGTCCCTTCCGTATTCAGGCAAGACATTTTCTTTGAATCAATTATGTGGCCATCCATACTTTTCAAATCAGTGAACTGCAACTTGATGTGTTGAATGTCTTTCAAAGCATAAATACCAAGTTGGTAGGAAAAATTTTCTCCCAATAAAACCGTATCGCGTATAAAATCCTGTAAACCTTTATCTATCCATCTTTCCGGCAGGTCATCCTTCATTCTAATAGCATGCAACCGGTCTTCCGGGAAAACCAGGAAATCATTTTGTGTATTTGCCTGAATCAGTTTATTGGTTTCATCCGGCGTAGCAATTATTTCCATAGGATAAAAACTATTAAAAGCATTGATGGATTGGAATGCCGTAACTTTTGCTTCAGGTATATTTATATTGGTAAAGGAGTTGAGCCATTCTGTGCTTGCCGTATTTTCCGGTTTAAGATAAGTCCCTTTAGGATAATTGGGGCTACCTTCATTTTTATAAGGCAAATAATATACATAATACGTTCCTTTACCGGAAACAGGTTCAAAATAGATTTCTCCGGAAATCCTGTTGATTACGCCTGTTTTTACATTAGTCACTTTTAGATGAGTTAAAGCATCTTCGACAATTATTCTTTTGTCTTGTGGATTTTCGTCTCTTCTTCTCCATTCAATAGTTGCTTTCGCTATATTCCTTGATCCATTAAATATCAATACAGCCCGATGGTTTCCCAAGGAGTCCGGGTTCCAGCAACTATCACAATTTGTATAAGGGATTTTTTGAGCTGATAAGGATAGGCCAATACCTAATGCAAAAAATAAAAAGGGATAACGTTTCATCATAAAAAATAATTAATAGCAGGGTTGAAGTTATTACTTTAAAATGAAAGTATGCTTTAATGCTATTGATTTCTCCAGATCCTACTTTTGGAATTTATCAAAACAGTGAGGGGCCCACATCAGTGCCCGTCACCGATACCGGTTTGAATTTAACTCCTACGCTGAATCTATTGATATTTTGATTGAAAGACTGCCCATCGTATGGGCTAAAAGCTCCCTTAATGTTAAATATAAAGTCTGTCGCTTTTTGATGTACTGCTGCTTGATTCAACTAAACAAAAATGTCAGCACCTACCATTACACTTACGCATGTTAATGCTATGGAAAGCGGGCTTAATTCTCTTTTAGGTTTTCAGTAGTCGTCGTATTTTCCATTTTGGTTTTATGTTGCTTTATTGGTGAATCGTTTATTTATTAATTTCAATTTCATTTCAAGTAAAGACCAACTACTAAAAACAATGCACCCAATACCAGCAATGCAATGATCATGGGCATAATAAATTTCATCCAGGCTTTGTAACTGATCTTTACCATCATCAACGCCGGAAAAACAGAAGCTGTTGGAGAAATTAAAAACATAGTGCCAATACCAAATAAGTATGCATTTACAATTTCCTTGCCCGGAATATTTACAATGATTGCCAAAGCACCAATAATGGGCATGGTGAGCACTGCCATACCTGAAGAAGAGCTAACCGGAATGGCAAAGAAGAAATAGAAGATCATCACCATGATGATAAAAAGGATTGCAGGAAAATGTTGCACTACATTTGATGCATGGTACAGAATGGTATCTGCTACAAGGCCGTCATTCAAAATAATGGTTACACCTCTTGCCAGCCCAATGATTAAAGCTACGGCCAGTAAGCTTTCAGCGCCTTTCATAAACTCTGCTACAAATTCTTTTTCGCTCATCCTGTGTATAAATCCTATTAAAATTGTAGATGCAAAAAACAAGGCAGACATTTCTGTAGTCCACCATCCGTAAAAAACAATACCCACAATCATTGAAATAAAAGTGGAAACAAATAACAGCAGCAATAAACTTGTTTGAATATTTAATTTTACTTTTTCTCCATTGGTATGAACATCTAATGGAAATGGCGATTCGCTAATGCCATCTATTTTATAAACAAACGAAGCGGTTCGATCTTTTTTTACTTTAGCTGCATAGCGGAGTATGTACCAGGTTAGCATGGTAGTAGATACTACATAAAATGCAAGCCTGCCATACAAACCGTCAATCCAGTTGATACCTGCTGCATTGGATGCTATGATTGTAGAAAAAGGATTAGTGAAACTTGCAATATAGCCCACTCCGGCGCCTCCAAATACAATTGCCAATGGCACCATAGCATCATAATCTTCTGCCATAAAAAGCGGAACCAGCACGGGATAAAAAACAATGGATTCTACATCCATACCATAAGAACCACCTAAGAAAGAAAAAACAAAAATCAATATTACAATCAATAATCTTTCTTTGCCCTTCATTTTCTGCGCCAGATATTTGATGCCTTTGAACATAGCGCCTGTTTTAGTAAACACAGCCATAAAACCTCCAATGAATAAAACAAATAAAGCAATATCAATACTATCCATGATGCCTTTTACCGGCGCTTCAATCATAGCAATGAATCCCTGTGGATTTGGTTTTTGTTTTTGATAAGTGCCGGGCACAGATACCGGTTTGCGAATATCTCCCTTACTGAACTTTTCAATAGGTATTTTAATAGAAAGGCTGTCCAGCGTATGCTGTGTAAAGGGCAATGACTGTGTTCCTGTGGCAGAGGTTATTTCAAACGTTTTGTCTTCACTTACAGATAATTTGCTGTATTGCCCCGACGGTATGAGCCAGGTACTGATGGCTGCCAATACAATCACCATCATGATTAGTGTCAGTGCATTGGGCAACGATTTTGGTTTTTTAATGCTCATCTTTCAGTTTTGGTGAAATCGTTTTAGCGCTTTGAATTTATTTTTTTATTCTCAATTCTGATTAAGAAACTGTAGCACTTTATTAATTAATGAAATTCTTTTATTACTGAAAGAATGATCTGTTTGCCAAATATCATATTCAAAAAAAGTGTTATTGGCTTTTTTTAATGTTTCTGCTAAAACGCTATTCCCATGATGTTCATCCAGCATTATTATTTCTTTTCCGGATAAAGTCTTAGCATCATTTTGAAGGTTGTAATAGGCAAGATTAAAAACTACATTACTGATCAACTTTTCAATAGGTGTGTTTAAAACAAATACATCTCCAAATTGCGCTGCCACTTCTTTTATTTGTGATGGCTGGATATTTTTCCCGGTTGAATAAATATCCCAGGTAGATAAGGCAAACCCTTTTTTTATGTCCGGAATTTCTGCCAATGCTTTTAAGCAAACAAAACCGCCCATGCTATGCCCGAAAAATGCCATATTAGCGGTATCTATGAGCAGCGAATCGGAATATTTCTTGCAAAATGAAACGACACTTTTTACATCTTCCACACAGTTTTCGAAACTAAACTGTCCCTGGCTGCCCCATGAACCCCGGTAGTCGAAATAAATTACATTCCATCCTTTCGATCTTACTACCTGTGCTAAATCCAGGTTGCGCTCATTTCCCGGGAACCCATGTAACATTATGAGTGTTGGATGTTTTTGTATTCCATTTGCCGTATAAATAAATCCGGCCATTTTAGACCCATGGGATGGAATTGATAGTTCAATAATGCCTGCAGGCGCACTGGTATCCCATTGCAAATCTTTCTGTACAATGGAGTCGGAAACCTGTGACTGAACTGCCCCAGACACCAGTAATAAAACCGGAATGAAGATTTTTGAAATCAATTTTGTTTTCATGTGCATGTTTATTTATTTTTTTCATTAGCTTTTAATACCCTTAAAAAATTACCACCTAAAATTTTATCAATATCTTTTTTACTATATCCTCTTTCTAAGAGCGCCTTTGTGATGAGGGGATAGTCGGTAACATCATTCAATTGTTGTGGTGTATTGTTGATGCCATCAAAATCAGAACCAATGCCCACATAATCCACTCCTACTAATTTGGCTACATAATCAATATGATCAATCACCAGGGAAAGAGGAGGCCTCATACTGTTTGCTTCTTCTTTGTATTCATGGTAAATAGAATCCAGTGCATAAAACTCAGGCATACCATTTTTCTGAAGCCCTTCATATTCCTCTTTATGGCGGGCAATAAATGCGGCTTCTTTTTTATCATAACTGCTGTCAATAAAACCGGGATTAAAATTTATTTGTATGACACCTCCATTTTTAGCAATGGCTTTTATTTGCTCATCTTTTAAATTGCGCCTGTGGTGCACAAGACTATACACTGAACTGTGTGAAGCCATGATGGGTTTTGTAGTGGTCTTTATGATATCCCAAAAAGTTTGTTCGCCCACATGGCTTACATCCACGATCATTCCAAGCTCATTCATTTTTTGTACCACCTGGATACCAAATGAAGTCAGGCCTTTTTTACCCTCTTTATTGAATCCATTTCCTATCACGGGATGAGGGTTCGTTTCATCCGCAGCGCTGGTAGCCCAGTCAGGTGAAATATTATGGGTAAGGGTTAAATACCTTGCTCCACGATTATACAAAGCCTCCAATTTATTCAAATCGTTTTCTATCATGTGTCCGCCTTCTACGCCAAACATTGCCGCCATCTTATGTTGCTTCACCGCTTTCATGAGTGCTGCATAGTTGGCCACTTTTACAATTTTATCCGGGTTACGGGCTACCACAGCATCTAAGCTATCCATTTCCCTGTTGGCATAGGCGAAGGGGTTTTTAGCATCCCCATCGCAATAGACAGAGAATACCTGCACATCAAGCCCGCCTTTTTTCCAACGGGTAAGGTCGCTTAATGTTTTGCCTCTTAAATCCTGGTCAATGGAATATCCCAGGTCAACTGATTTCATCAGAATGTCATTGTGTGTATCTATAACAATGGCTTTATCATGTACTCTTTGGAAAGACTGTGCATGCAACTGAATGCTAAAAAGTAAAATACCAGGTAATAGAAATTTCATCTTTATTTTTTTTAATTTCAATTTTATAAATCTTTTCTTTTCATTCCATTTAAACCAAAATACAAAACAGTTGCTATCGCTATAAATACAACAACACTGATCATTTCATTAGCCTTCAGGTGATACAAAAAGAACAAGCAAATCGCAATGGATAATAAAGGTACAACCATTCCACCCGGGGCGGTAAATCCTTTGGATTTCATTTCAGGCATTTTACGGAACTTCAATACGGCAAGCGAAACGGCAAGATAAACGAGAAGCGCACCTGCCACAGAAAGCACAGCAAGCGTTTGGAAACCGCCTGACACCGCAAATAAAAAACAAAGAACTGTATAAGCTAAAATAGAAATATAGGGAGTAGCATACTTCTTATGTATTTTTTGAAATGCAGCAACAGGTAATATGCCGTCTCTTGCTACGGCAAACAAATTGCGGGGATTATTTAAAATCTGTCCGCTGATATTCCCAAACATGGATACAGCCGTTCCTGCCAGGATAAAAGTAAACCCAAAAGCGCCAAAAATTATTTTTGCAGCCACTGCAAGAGGGGCAGCAATTTCTTTAGGCAAATCAGCCCCCAGCACAGCCTGTGCTATCGTTTGAATAGCAATATAAAAAACAATTAAAAAAAGAATACTGATCACGACTGCTCTTGGCACAGTCCTTTCGGGGTTTTTGATTTCCCCGCCTACTGAAAGTCCGGTCTCGCCGCCCAGGTAGGCAAAAAACAAAATTAAAGAAGCATCTCCCACCAATTTGTAACCCGGCATGGCATCCCATTTCAGGTTATCCATGTTGATATAAAATATACCTGCCACTATAAAAATGATCAATGGGATTAATTTAGCTAGTGTAAGAAATTTTACCATGCCCACACCTTGTTTTACACCAAGGATATTAATGAAAGCTAAACCGAAAAATAGTATGATAAAGAAAACGGTTTTAATAAAATTCCCCTGCAAAGCCGGGAAAAAAGTAGTGAGCGTATCAAACAACACATTCGCTACGGCTGCTACGGCACATACTGTAGAAATAAAAAGGAGCATAAACACCAGGAAGCCGGGATATTTTCCAAATGCCTTTTCCACATAAGTATAAGAGCCGCCGGAATCTGTGGTTTTGCTGCCTACCTCTGCATAGCAAAGCATAATAAGCATGATGAGCACACCACAGAAAACATAGGCAATAACGGAAGCCGGGCCTAAAATACCGGCAATGATGGCAGGTAAAACAAATATACCTGAGCCGATGATAATGTTTACCATATTGGCCGAAAGGCCCCAAAGACCTATCTCCCGTTTTAATCCTTCATTGGTATTTTGAGTACTCATGAAAAAATGATATTGAAGTTTTAATAATTAAATTTTAAATAATGAATTTAAATAGGATTCTCTACCTAATAATTTCAAGTCATTACTTTATCATGAGGATATTTTTACACATTCTTATTTCCGCTGTTTTGACGAGTACTACTTGAGCGGTTGAAATGATCATGTTTATTAATTTACAATTCATAAGGTTCTTTTATGAATATCTAATTGAGTTCTTGGAATAGATGATAAACCGGAAATGAAAATGATTTCGGCAAAATCTTCTAAGTGTGAATCTGAATTCTTAACAATCATTTTCCAACAGGATGGGGTGTGTGGTTTCCTCCATATCATTTTGACTCATTTGAATATAAAACAGGTTTGATAAAATCGGTATTGATAAAAGAAAGGAAAATCAAACAACTGGGGAACAACGCAATTTTTATTTTTTTCATAATCCCGTTTTGGAAAGAGTAGCTGATAAAATAATGAATCGAGATTCAAATATATTTGTTTTAAGAATATAGGAAACTTTTTTAACGGGAAAGAGCTCATAAAAATACCATTCTCTATAATGGGAGAATTTTTTCATCATTCTTATCTTACTAAGCGACTCAAAAAATCACTGCGATTAATTGAGAATATGATCCAATTATTTTATCTTTCTTATTACCATTTCAAAGTTTTCTGCTTGAAAGAAAAAGTAATTTTTTTTTTTAAACCCTTTATGGCAAAAAGGTAATTTGATTATTATTTTATAGTCAATGAGCAAAAAGAATAGAGATATGATTATTTTAGAATCATAAAAATAAAATCCATAAGAACTCTTACGAGGTTATAGTTTTTTAAATCTGTTTGCTTAAATATTTTTCAATCAAAATGTTTAGACAAAAATGAATTGGATTCATCAATTCTTTGCAATTTCATTAAAGTCCATCAAAAGTGAAATAAGTCCCCTTTTCAAAATTTTTTTGAAAGCAAATAATCTTTCCATCTATAATAATTTCTATACATTTTAGATCAATCATCATTTTATTTTTAAAACTACCTTTAAGTATCGTAATTTTCCACAGATATCTAATCTCCCCCAATACTAATTTAGACATGGTATTTGATCTATTCATCATCAAAAAAACTGTAATGAAAAAAGTATTTTTTTCCTTAATGCTGGTGTTTCCGGCAATGGTATTATTCGCACAAAATGAAGACAGTACCTGGTTTGTAAACAATTATACCAAAATGGAGACTTATATTCCCATGCGGGATGGAATCAGGTTATTTACCTCCGTTTATATCCCCAAAGATCAATCTTCTGCACACCCCTTCCTGATGACCCGTACTCCTTATTCCTGTAATCCTTATGGTCCGGATAAATACGTCGCTATCTGGAATTCTTATAAAATGAAATACATGAAAGAAAATTTCATTTTTGTAATGCAGGATGTACGGGGCCGCTATATGAGTGAAGGAGAATTTGTAGATGTGCGTCCCTTTATCAAAAATAAGACCGGTAAGCAAATTGATGAAGCAAGTGATACTTATGATGCCATTGACTGGCTGATAAAAAACATACCTGATAATAATGGGAAAGTAGGCATTACAGGCACTTCCTATCCCGGATTCTATTCTACAGAAGCTGCATTGAGCGGGCATCCTGCGCTTGTGGCCGTAAGCCCGCAAGCGCCGGTAACAGACTGGTTTATGGGAGATGATTTTCACCATAAAGGTGCATTCTTTGTCATGGATGGTTTTTCATTTTACCCTTCATTTGGTAAACCGCACCACCAGCCAATGAAGGATTATGGCCCAGGCTTTTCTTTTCATTCAGATGATAATTACAATGCCTATTTAAAGACAGGGGCCTTAAAGAATTTCTCTGCATTGATAGGTGATAGCATTAAATTCTGGCATGAAATGTACCAACACCCCAACTATGATTCCTGGTGGCAGGAAAGAAATGCACGTGTAGGATTATACCAGGTAAAGCCGGCAATGTTATGGGTAGGAGGTCTTTTTGATGCAGAAGATTGTTTTGGTGCATGGAATTGCTTTAAAGCCACAGCAAAACAAAGTCCACAAACCAATAACCGGATTGTGATGGGACCATGGTATCATGGCCAATGGGGCCGCGAAGGATCACACCTGGGAAATGTTTATTTTGGAAGTAATACTTCTGCTTATTTCCAGGACAGCCTGGAGATTCCCTTTTTCAATTATTATTTATTAGGACAAGGTAATTTGAATCATGTGGCCACCGCTCATATTTTCTTTAGTGGAGAAAATCAATGGAAAGAATTTTCTACCTGGCCCCCCAAAAATATTGAAACACAAAATTTATTCCTGGGTGACCATCAAAAATTATATTTGAATACCCCCGCTCCTGCTTCACCAAATGGATATGATACCTATACCAGTGATCCGGCTCACCCTGTACCCTATACACAGGATATACATTTCCGCAGAACACGCGAATATATGGATGACGATCAGCGTTTTGCCGAACGAAGAACGGACGTTTTAACCTATTCCACCGATATTTTGGAAAATGATGTAACGCTTGCCGGCCCTGTGATTGCCGACCTGATGGTGTCACTGTCTTCAACTGATGCTGATTTTGTGGTGAAATTAATAGATGTTTTCCCGGATGATTTCACCTACCCGGAACGTATTCAATCACTCATTCAGAATCCTTATCCAATGGGAGGTTATGAAATGTTGGTACGGGGAGAAATAATGCGGGGGAAATTTAGAAATAGTTTTGAAAAACCGGAGCCCTTTATTCCCGGTAAAATCACTGAAGTGAAATGGGAGTTGCCGGATGTGGCCCATACATTTTTAAAAGGTCATCGTATCATGATACAAATACAAAGCAGCTGGTTTCCTCTGGCTGACAGGAATCCACAACAATTTATGAATATTTATACGGCAAATGACACCGATTTTATTAAAGAAGATATTCGTGTTTATCATGATTCACAACACATGTCCAAAATCATTTTACCGGTATTAAAATAAAACGCATGAAAGTAAAATTCCTGCCTCTCCTTTTTCTAGCTTTTACATCAGCAAACTGCCAGGAAAAACCAAAGGATAATTTTGTCAGAGATCATTATAATAAAATGGATACCCTGATTACTATGCGTGATGGAGTCAGGTTATACACGGTCATTTATTCACCCAAAGACCAAACAGAAAAATATCCTATTCTCATGGAACGTACGCCCTATTCTGCCGGTCCATATGGAAATAATCAATATGCCAGCCAAATAGGACCGGATTCAGCACTCATGCATCAAAAATATATTTTTGTTTACCAGGATGTTCGTGGACGTTATATGAGTGAAGGGATCAACCTGGAAGTGACACCTTATATTGAAAATAAAAAAAGTAAACAGGATGTAGATGAAAGCAGTGATACATGGGATACTGTTGACTGGCTGATACACCACATCAAAAATAACAATGGCCGTGTAGGTCTTTATGGTATATCGTACCCGGGTTTTTATGCTACCGCCAGTTTGCCGGGAGCACATCCTGCCATCAAAGCTGTAAGCCCTCAAGCGCCGGTAACAGATGAGTTTATCGGGGATGACGCAAATCATCAAGGCGCCTTTTTTTTAATGGACAATTTTGATTTCATGAATTATTATGGCAAAGAAAGAAAGGGCCCGGTTGAGGATTATGGAAGCAATATGTTTCAGGCGAAAAGGACGAATGCTTATGATTTTTTTCTCCAACTCGGTCCAATTAAAAATACCCAGTCAGCAACTTATTTTAATCATCGCTCTTATATCTGGAACGAATATTTACAACACGACACATATGATACTTATTGGCAAAAAAGGAATATCAGGCAATATTTAAAGAATATCAAAATTCCTGTTTTGGTTGTCGGTGGCTGGTATGATGCAGAAGATCTTTTTGGCGCATTGCATACCTATAAAGCAATCGAAGATCAAAGTCCGCAAAACAAAAATTTTCTGGTGATGGGTCCCTGGACACATGGCGCCTGGGCATCCAGGTCATGGAATACATTCGGCCCTTACCAGTTTGGAAGTAATACGAATGAATATTTCAGAGATAGTTTATTGACCAGATTCTTTAATTATTATTTAAAAGATCAGGGAGATTTTAATGCCCGTGAAGCTACCATTTTTGAAACCGGTACCAATCAATGGAAACATTTTAATCAATGGCCACCAAAAAATATACAGTTTACAGATTTTTATTTGGGTCAAAACCATACCTTAACTACAGATAAAACTTTATATCAAAATGGATATGATGAATATATCAGCGACCCGGCAAATCCTGTACCTTATACCGGCATTTCATCGGCAAGAAGAAATAATGAATACATGGCAGAGGATGAACGATTTGCTTCCAAAAGAAATGATGTATTATCATTCGCCTCAGAACCTTTGCAAAACGATCTAACCATTGCCGGACCTTTATTGGCAAATCTTGAAGTTTCGATATCCACAACGGACGCAGATTTCATCGTAAAATTAATTGATGTTTTTCCCGGGGATGCATCAGCAAGTAAAAATATCCGCCCTGGAAAATTATCATCTATCCCGAATGCAGAAATGATGGTGCGTGCTGAAGTGCTGCGGGGTAAATTCAGGAATAGTTTTAGTAATCCGGAGGCTTTTATACCGGGGCAGGTCTCACAAATAAAAATTTCCATGAATGATATTTGCCATACTTTTTTAAAAGGTCATCGCATCATGGTGCAGGTGCAGAGTAGTTGGTTCCCCCTGGTGGATAGGAATCCTCAGCAATTTTTATGTATTCCGGATGCGAATGAACGTGATTTTATCAAATCCTCCATTAAATTATATCATGATGGAGTGCATATTAGTAAAATCAGTTTACCCATTTTAAATAAAAATCAATAAAAAATTTATTTTAGTCTTCTAACTTCTGGCCTGATTAAAAATATCATATGAAAAAAATTTATCCTTTGATTTTTTTATTTTTCTTCTGCACCCATGCCTTTCCGCAAAGCCCGGTGATTGATAGCCTGAACAAAATGCTGATGAATGCTGAAAGTGATACAAATACAGTGAACAGTTTGATAAAGCTTTCCATTATATATAGCAGTAATGATATTGACAGTGCTTTATTGTATGCGGATAAAGCAATGGCAATGAGTAAAGAAATAGATGATCAGGCCGGCCTTGCAAAGAGTATGTATTGTGAGGCAATGGCCATTAGCTATACCGGAAATGATGCCCGGGCTTTGGAATTGCACCTGGCTGCTCTCAAAATTTTTGAAAATGAAAATCAAAAAGAATGGATGGCCAGGGGACTCATCGAAATCAGCGGAATGTATAGTGACTTGAATGATTTCCATGATGCATTGTCTTATTCCCAAAGAGCTTATCATTTATCCAAGACCATTCAATCACCTGAACAATTATTTGAAGCTGCCTATAATAATGGTTATTCTTATATAAAACTAAATAAGCCGGATAGCGCTTTAGTCTATTTCCAGGAAAGCTACCAAATAGCCTTAAGTGCGAAAAATGATACTCAACGTATGCTGGGACAGGCTTTAGGTGGAATGGGATTAGTGAATTTTAAGCTGGGGAATGGAGATATTGCTAAGCCCTATTTATATAAAGCCATTCAATATTCAACGGATGCGTATGACACATACTATCTCATGTTTAATTATGATTTCCTGGCACAAGTGTATGCCAAAGAAAATAATACCGATTCCGCAATATCGTATTACAATAAAGCATTAAACATTGCACATAAATTAAGATATGGTAAAGAAAAACTGGATCTGTATAAGCCACTGGCGATGTTATATGAAAAAACGGATCCCCAGATGGCTATTACCTATTTCAAACTGGAAAGTGCATTAAGAGACAGTCTGGATGATGCGGGGATGCAATGGGATATTCAAAATCTTACCTATCATGAATCACAAAGGCAAAAGGACTTACAAGAACAGGAAGCCCTAAAAGAAAAACAGCGTAGGGATGATATGGAATATTCCGGGATTGCATTAATTTTTATTATTTGTTTAATCGCCTTTTTATTACTGAGCAGGAGCATTATTGTGCATGAAAAAGCCATAGAATATTTAGGCATCATTGTGCTATTAATCTTTTTTGAATTTATTAACCTGATGTTACATCCATTCCTGGAAGACGTTACGCATCATTCCCCAATCCTTATGTTAGCAGGCCTCGTGCTCGTAGCGGCGATTATTATCCCATTTCATCATCGGCTTGAAAAATATATCAAATCAAAAGTCATTGAAAAAAATAAAAAGCTCAGGCTGTTATTGGCAAAAAAAACCATTGCCCGGATGGAAAAACCAACCGAAGAATAAACCACAATGAATTTATAATCAATGCTTTATCACTCCTTTCAAAAAATTTCATCTGATAGGAAGAATCTTTAAGGATATTTTTATAAAAATGATTTCTTTCCCTTACCTTTGCAGCCCTAAATAATATTTAAAAACAAAAAGGGTATGAACAATTACGAATTGATGGTGATTTTTACCCCGGTACTTTCTGAAGATGAATTTAAAAACATCCAGAAAAAATATACCGACTTTATCACGGAGCATGAGGGTGTGATTGTACACTCCAATCCGTGGGGATTAAAATCACTGGCGTATCCCGTACAAAAAAAGACCACCGGTCTTTACTGGGTACTGGAATATACTGCGCCATCCGACTTCAATGAGAAGTTTAAAATACAACTTCTCCGTGACGATAAAGTAATGCGTCACATGTTTAATGCACTCGACAAATATGCTGTAGAGTACAATTACAAGAAAAGAAATGGATTACCAACCGGAAACCAAAAACAGGAAATTTAATTATGGCAAAGCAAAATGAAATAAAATACTTAACGGCCATTAAGCAGGAAAAACCTAAAAAGAAATTTTGCCGTTTTAAAAAATATGGTATCCGCTACATTGATTATAAAGACACAGAGTTTTTAAAAAGATTCCTCAATGAACAAGGTAAAATATTACCTCGTCGTCTTAGCGGGAATTCTTTGAAATATCAAAGAAAAGTTAGTGATGCCATTAAGAAAGCCCGTCAAATGGCATTACTGCCTTATGTAACGGATTTATTGAAATAATTTAATTAAGACATTCCCTTCCATGTACAATATACTGGATAGGAAAAAATTTATTTTATGCAAGTAATATTAATAGAAGATGTAGATAATCTGGGCCAGCGCAATGAACTGGTACAGGTAAAAAGCGGCTATGCACGCAATTATCTCATCCCACGTAAACTCGCTGTGGAAGGTAGCCCGTCTAACCTGAAGCAGATGAATGAAAAAATGAAGGTTAAGGAAAAGAAAGATGCGGCTATGCTTGAGGAAGTTAATAAAGTCATTGAAACGCTTAAAGCCTCCCCCATTAAACTTTCTGCAAAAACCGGTACCAGCGGCAAGATATTCGGCAGTATTACACCATTGCAAATTGCCCGTGCAATCAGGGATCAAAAAGGCTATGAAATTGACCGGAAACGCATCAGCCTTGTAGATGAAGTGAAGGAACTTGGAACCTATAAAGCAGCTATTGACCTGGGTAAAAACCATCATGTGGAAATAGAATTTGAAGTGGTGGGTGAAGAAGCCACCATTTAGTCTTTTCATATTTTTTTAAAAAAGCTGCCCCACACCCGGAGCAGCTTTTTTCTTTTATATCTAATCCATCTAAAACCTTATATTGATTTCTTACAGGATCATTTTGGTTTGTTTAAGTAAAACAAGATCCCTTATTTTGATAAAAAATGCTCTCATTCATTTTCAAATGCTTCCATCATACGAATATATCGGGAAAATAGGCGCTATTTCAGGCTTACATGGGGAAGTGATGCTTCAGCATCACCTGGGCAAAAAAAGCGATTTCAAAAATGTAAAATCCATCTTTTTAGAAATGCTACCGGATAGCTATATCCCCTATTTTATTGAGCATTCAAGGGTCGGGGACATGCAACAAACCTGGTTGAAATTTGATGAAATTCACTCCAAAGAAACAGCCAGGGCATTGCTGCATAAAAAGGTCTATTTATTAAGCGCTGATTTTGAAAAAAATGTTGCGGCAAAAGCACCCGTTGCAATTATTGGATACACCGTATTCCAACAATCAAATAAAATAGGTATTATAGAAAATGTACTCGAGTCTCCGCAACAGGTTTTATTGGAAGTTCACCAGGAAGGCAAAGAAATTTTAATTCCTTTGCACGAAGAAACCCTGCTCAAAATAGACCGGAAAAAGAAGGCTGTGTTCGTACAATTGCCGGATGGCTTACTCGATATTTTTTAATCATCAATAATTCCACCGTGGAAAATATTTCAAAAAAAAATTATCAGTTGATTATTATAGGCGCCGGTCCCATCGGGATTGCCTGTGGCATAGCAGCCAAAAATGCGGGCCTCGAATACCTCATCATAGAAAAGGGCTCCTTGGTTAATAGCTTGTACCATTACCCGGTAAACATGCAATTTTTTTCTACTTCCGAAAGACTTGAAATTGGCGGAGTGCCTTTCATGACACTACATCCAAAGCCCAAAAAACAAGAAGCCCTGGAATACTATCGCAGGGTTGTGCAAAATTTTTCACTTCATATAAATTATCATGAAAAAGTTGAATCTGTCATTCAGGAAGGACGTACACAATTTCTAATTCAATCTTCGAAAAAACAATACCATACACAAAACATCATTGTATCTACAGGGTTTTATGATCGCCCGCAATTATTAAATATCCCGGGAGAAAACTTGACCAAAGTAAAACATTATTATACAGACCCTCATCAATATGCTTTTCAAAAAGTGGTTGTTATCGGTGCACAAAACTCGGCAGTAGATGCCGCCCTGGAGACCTGGCGTAAAGGCGCAGAGGTAACTATGGTGATTCGTGCGAATGAAATCGGGCAACGTGTAAAGTACTGGGTACGCCCGGATATAATAAACCGGATTGAAGAAGGCAGTATTCAAGTGTATTACCAATCATGCCTGACCGCCATCAGGGAAGATGAAGTTGATATTCAAACAGCGGAAAAATTGATAACCCTGCAGAATGATTTTGTGATTGCCATGACCGGCTATCTTCCGGATTTTACATTGCTGGAAAATATGGGTATAAAAATTTCTGACGATGCAGATAAAAAACCTTTCTATGATGAAACAACCATGGAAACGAATATTCCTGGAATTTACCTTGCCGGGGTTGTTTGCGGTGGCATGAATACCCATCAATGGTTTATTGAGAATTCACGGAACCATGCAGATATGATTGTATCACATATATTACAAAAACAAACCTAGCCTCATCAGGGAATCACTTCCGTAATTGCAGTGCCTACATTGCCATTGGGCATTTGAATATGAAGTAAGGCTGCCACGGTAGGCGCTATATCTTCCATGTGAATGAGCCTATTGGTATGTCCCGGCGCTATTTTCCAGCCATACCAAAGTAATGGGATATGCGTGTCATACGGATTCCAGGTGCCATGTGTGGTGCCTGTTATGTTACTGCCTTCAAACCATCCGGGTTGCAAAATAATCTGGATATCCCCGCTTCTGGATTGGTTATATCCATTAATGACCATGGATTTAATAGGCTCCGGAAGAGGCGTATTTCCAATATCCGCTACATCAATGGTATACATCACACCCGGAATTTTCTGCAGAAAATCTATTGCTGCACTTTTAACTTTTTCCCGATCCAGTTTTTCCTGATCCATTTTTGGGTCATTCAAAAAAACCTGGTAATTCATGATGCCGTAACTAAGCTTTTCAATGCCAAAAATATTTTTCAAATAATCATTTAACTGGTCACTGATCCGGCCATCGTTCCATAAATCTGAAGGGATATGATGTGCTTCATTAAAGCCAATGGCCTGTGCTGCACCATGGTCCGCAGTGAGGAAAATAAGGTATTGGCCTTTACCAATATTGTCATCAAGATATTTGAAAAATGCTTCCAGGTCTTTATCCAACCTGAGATACGTGTCTTCAACTTCAATTGAATTGGGGCCAAATTTATGTCCTACATAATCCGTAGAGGCACAATTAATGGTCAGAAAGTCGGTGTTTTTTCCTTCGCCCAATTGATAATTTTTCAAAGCTTCTTTTGCAAAGTCTAAGATGAGGGTATTGCCAAAAGGTGTGCTTCGGAATGTGCCTTTATTCTTAGCATAAGCATCTTCCAGACGATGTGGGAATACAGGAGCGGATTCACCCGAAAATTTGCCCTCATAAGATTGATCATCAGCATCGCTTTGCTGGTACGTTTGAATGGGATACAAGGTCTCCCATTTCTTTTGCATAAATTTTTTTACATACTGTTTTTTATTAAACCGGGTGACCCAGTCAGGTAATTGATTCATATAATAGGTACTGCTAATAAAATTCCCCGAAGCATCATCCATCCAGAAAACAGCATTTGCCGTATGGCCTGCCGGCAAAATGGAAGCCCGGTCTTTCAGAGAAACACCTACCACTTTGGACGCAAAATTGGTTGCCAGCCTTAATTCATCGGTGACTGTTGTGGTCAATAAATGAGCCGGTGACATTTTTCCGGCATTCCCCTCAGCGCCCACCGTACTTACTGTACTATCATCCGTACAATAAATATCCCTGCCTGTTTTTTTATCAATCCAATCATTGCCCGCAATGCCATTAATCGCCGGAACAGATCCTGTAAAGATGCAGGAATGACCAACGGCTGTATAAGAGGGCAGATAATGAATCATCGTATTTTCACAGGAAAACCCCTCATTCAATAAGCGTTTGAAACCGCCATCGCTATACCGGTCATAATACCTGTATAAATAATCCCAGCGCATCTGATCCACCACGATTCCTACGACCAGTTTTGGCCTAGATTGACTAAAATTTCCCTGGCATATTGCTGTGATTGGAAATAGAATGGCCAGAAGGCATTTGGATAAAAATTTCATATGCATATTTTTCATTCTTTCAAAAATAGGAAACAGGGCATAGCAATAAGAGATTTCAGATAAAAAATGTGCATTTCTCTTTTCAAAACAAATTGAAAACTTTATTCTACTAACTTTGCGGCAATTCTTCAAGTTGATTACCTGTTGATCATGGATTAATAACAAAGTTTATCAATGCAAAAAACTTATTCTGTAATCTAATAATAAATAAATATGAGAGATATTTTTGAGAAGCTCATTGCCAATCAGGGGCCTATAGGACAGCACAGAGATCGTGCTCATGGATATTTTGCATTTCCTAAATTGGATGGGGAAATAGCCAGCAGGATGAAATTTCGTGGTAAGGATATGATTGTTTGGAGTCTGAATAATTACCTGGGACTGGCCAATGATCCTGAAATACGCCGGGTAGATGCGGAAGCTTCTGAGAATTTTGGCCTTGCCGCACCTATGGGCTCACGCATGATGAGTGGAAATACAGATTATCATGAACAATTGGAACAGGAACTGGCCCAATTTGAAAAGAAAGAGGATTGTGTTTTATTAAATTATGGCTATCAGGGAATTATGAGCGCCATAGATTGTATTTGCGACCGGCGCGATATTATCGTTTATGATGCTGAAAGCCATGCCTGTATTATTGATGGCCTGCGGATGCATCCCGGAAAGCGTTTTGTATTCAAACACAATGATATCAAAGACTGTGAAAAACAACTGGAACGTGCTACGGCTCTTTTGGAAAAACAACAGGATGGCGGCATTTTAGTAATTACAGAAGGTGTTTTTGGAATGGCAGGCGATCAGGGAAAATTAAAAGAAATTTGCGCACTCCGCCCTAAATATTCTTTCAGGTTACTGGTTGATGATGCGCATGGCTTTGGTACCCTGGGAAAATCCGGCGCAGGCGCAGGAGAAGAACAGGATTGCCAGGATGAAATAGATTTATACTTCTCCACTTTTGCAAAATCCATGGCTTCTATTGGAGCGTTTATAGCAGGGAAAAAAGATATTATCAGCTATATCCGTTATAATTGCCGTTCTCAAATATTTGCCAAAAGCTTACCCCTACCTATCGTAATCGGGAATTTAAAAAGATTGGAATTTTTAAGGACCAAACCTGAGATGAAGGAAAAATTATGGCACAATGCCTTGAAATTGCAAAAAGGCCTTAAAGAAAAAGGTTTTGATATAGGCAAAACAAATTCTGTGGTTACACCTGTATATATGAAAGGTGGCATGGAAGAAGCCACTGCCATGGTGATGGACCTGCGGGAGAACTATGGCATATTTTGTTCCATTGTGGTGTACCCGGTTATACCTAAAGGCCATATCATTTACAGGCTTATACCCACCGCTACACATACAGATGAAGATATTGAACGCACCTTACAGGCATTCAGCCTTACCAAGAAAAAACTGGATGATGGTGAATATAAAAGAGAAGATATACCGGATATGCATGAAGTAAGCGCAAAACGCTTTGATTATTTTTTACAAAAACCTAAATAATATTTTAAGCCTTTCCGCGTATTGGATTTGCTTTAATCCTATGGACGGCAATTTTTTGCTTTTCGAAAAAAGAATGTAAAATGAGAAAACACGTATTATTTTTTATCTTATTTATTGTTTTTTACACTTTCCAAATTTCTACTCTACAAGCGCAGGAAACTTTTACTACACATACTGTGGTAAAAGGTGAAACACTTTCAGGAATTGCAAAAAAATTTAATACCACAACAGGAGAATTGATGAAAATCAATCACTTAAATAGTAAAAGCATTTTAAAAATAGGTGAGAAATTAAAGATACCCGTACCTCAAAAGACCGTTGAAAATAATACCCCTACAGACGCTGTGGCGATTACGACGCATCCGATCATGCATACCGTAAAAAAGGGAGAAACACTCTATTCCATCAGTAAAAAATTTGGCAGCAGTATTACACAATTAAAAAGTTGGAATAAACTTTCTTCAGATGTCATTGTGGATGGCAAGTCCCTGATTGTAGGCTTTGAAGCCGATGACTTTGCACCTGAAGATAATACCGCCCTACAGCAACAAACCAATCAGCAAACCGTTGCAGATACACTTACCAGTGTTACTTATGTGCCAGCCGCCGATACGAGTACTATTCAAAATAAACCGGTTGATACCCTGGTTACCGGTCCTGTCACTCCACTAAGCATGGAAGCATTGTTTTTTAAAAATGGGATGGGAAAAAATATGCATGTCCTGAGTGGTAATGCCAAGACTTTTGAATCTTCCCTAAGCAATGGAAGTAGAGCAAACTATATATTGATGAACCAACTTCCGGCCGGGACTATTGTAAAAATAACCTCCGCTTCAGGTGAAAATATTTTTGCTAAAGTCTTATGGAAACTGGAGTCCATCCCTTCCAATGAAGGACTGGATTTCCGCATCAGTGATACAGCTGCTCAGGCGCTCGGCATACATGATCCGAAATTTGCCCTGGCCATCACCTATTTTGAGCAGTAGATTACTTAAAATGGTAGCCTTTTAAAAAGACTTCAATAGACATTCTTTTTTTCCCTTCTAACTGCAGATCTGTTGCATGAATAAATCCATCATTGCAGGTAAATTTCAAAAAAGTTTTTCCATCAGTTAAAAAATCGCCCGGAGAACCATTCGGCATTGCATTTTCTTTTGAAGCAGAAAATATTTTGAGGGTTTTACCATCCAGGAATGTTTGGGCAGCCGGGTATGGGCTTAAGCCGCGAATAAAATTATATACTTCATCAACTGATTTATTCCAGGAGATCAAAGTATCTTTTTTAAAAATTTTAGGAGCTGTTTTTAATGAGAGTGCATTCGTTTCCTGAGCTTTTTCAACCAGTTCCTTGTTGATCATTTTACATACGGTTTCCGCGAGTAAGTGAGCGCCGGCATGTTGTAACTTATCATATAATTCCCCTGTGGTTTCCTGAACCCCTATCGGCATTTTTAAAGAAGCCAGTATATTTCCGGTGTCTATGGCATGTTGCAATTTAAAGATGGTCACGCCAGTTTCTTTCTCTCCATTGATGATGGCATGATGGATGGGTGCCGCACCGCGGTATTGAGGCAATAAGGAAGCATGCACATTGATGGTACCTAATGGAGGCATATTCCAAATGACTTCAGGAAGCATACGAAATGCTACGACCACTTGTAATGAAGCATTGATTTCTTTCAAGGTATTTACAAATTCCGGCGCTTTCAGGTTGACGGGTTGCAGGATGCGCAGGTGATGGGCTTCTGCAAAAATTTTTACATCGCTTTTTTGCATGTGCATTCCGCGACCTGCCGGTTTATCGGGAGAAGTGACAACGGCAACAATAGGAAACCCGCGATCCAGCAGCGCTTTTAAAGAAGCCACCGCAAAAGCGGGCGTACCCATAAAAATGATCCTGCATGATTCCGGGTTTAATTTTTCAGTATGCATGCGCAAAAAAACAACCAAATCAGGTCAAATAAAAATCCAATTTCTTTGAAACCTGATTTTCAATGATTACGAAACTAATATAAGAAAATATTACCGGGAAAGCCTTTGTGGCTGCTGTAAAACGGTGTACCTTGCAGGGCGAAAAAGTTTTTTAGTTAAAAACTGAATGAGAACATTTTTCAAGAGGTTTCTTTTTATTCAAATTTAAAATACAATTATGCAAGTAAAAAAGGGTGATAAAATAAAAGTCCATTATCATGGAAAATTAGATGATGGCACTACATTCGATTCATCTGAAGGACGCGAACCATTATCCTTTGAAGTAGGCAGTGGTATGGTGATACCCGGATTTGATGCCGGTGTTACCGGTATGGAAAAGGGAGAAAAGAAGACGATCAGGATTCCCTCTGATGAGGCTTATGGCCCCATGTTGGAAGAAATGATTATGGAATTTCCCAAAGACCGTTTTCCGGCAGATATGAAACCGGAAGTAGGTATGGCATTAAATATGAGTAATCAAGAAGGGCAATCCTTTCCGGTTGTGATCCGGGAAGTGAAAGAAGATGTGGTCGTTTTAGATGCCAATCATCCCCTTGCCGGCAAGGATCTCACTTTTGAATTAGAGTTAGTAGAAATAGAAGGTGGAAAATCGAGAATAATACTACCCGAATAATTCATTCAGGAAATCAAAGAAAAGGCTGCCCATTCAGGCGGCCTTTTTCATTTAGTGCCACAAAGAATAGGAAAAATGAGAAAGTATCCCAAAGGATAAATAGAAAATAGAAGTTGTATTGACGCAATATCATTTTGATATATATAAACTACGCACAATCGGCATAAATCATTGATTAGCAGAAGTAATATTTTTATTTCTAAAAATTTCCGCATGTTCGTACTTTCG
>JAFDXJ010000007.1 GCA_018268015.1 Bacteroidota bacterium | reverse complement strand
CTTTTTCTTGTGGCAAAAGAAAAGGAAGCGAAGAAAGACCCAAAGACAAATAGAGTAACCATTCTTTTCTCATAAGTTTAATTTAATGGTGAAGAATAGGATTTGCTAGTTCAAATATAAAACATATTAAGGAGATGAGAAATATTAAAATCTTCCAAGAACATGAATGGTTTTTTACCCTGCTCAACCATGTACAAGGCCCTGATGGGTGCGACGCAAGGATGTTCCATAGAATGACAAAAGCCGGTAACAAAATACCGGCTTTTATAAATCAGAGTATTATTTTATTATAATTTTTTCCCGCTGATATTCAGGGTAAGGCTCATATTCATAGGCATTTCGGTGCCCTGGTTTTTCACTTTCATATTCAATTGCATATTATTCACTCCCTTTATCGGCATACCCGTGGCGATATCAAATTGCATCGTTCCATCCATAGTCCCATCCATATCCATTTGTGTACCCATAAGCTGTGTAGAGTCACTAACCGATGAAATTTTGGAAGTCATTTTTATTTGGGCATTATTATTTTCTACGGATTCCAGGGTATAGGTATTATCCGTTTTCATGATGATTCCTGCATTATTAACGTTCATCGTTTTATGCCAGCTATCTCCCGGTTTAATGGCCTTGTCGGGGTAAATGCCAAAGGATTGTTGGAGGTTTTCTTTAAATTGATTTTCATCGAAAGATTTACTCAATCCGGCCATCATGGCTGCAGACGTAGTAGGGTTGCCTAATGTGGAGAGTGCATGTTCCATCATATCCCGGATACCTGTAACGGTTCCTACCTCGCCTTTCTCATTGATGGTAAATCCAAATTGCCCGCCTTTCATGGCGCCGAAAACCTGGCCTATCTTTCCCATGGGGCTTGTGCTGTCCGTAGCAGAAGGATTATCAGAATCAAATTTTATTTGCATTCCTCCGGCATCCATATTCATGGCAATTTTTGAAATAGTCGCATTAACTTTTTTCCAACCGGCACTGTCTCCAGTAACATCAAATGTGTATCCAATATCCATTTTGGTATTCACATCCATATCTTTTCCCATGACCTGTTGGCGGGCATGCATGTCCATTCCTATGGAATATAAAAAATGATCACCTTTTTGCAGGTTAAATTTTAGGTTAATACCATTTGCCGTAGATGCTTCATTACAGCAATACAATACCATGGCTATGGTAAAAGATAGTAGTACAAAGGTTAATTTTCTCATCGGAAGTTTATTTTGATCTTGCAAAATATGTATTTTCAGGCAATAAAGGATCAGGCGATCTATCTATTTTTGTTTTTTTATAAATTGCATTTTCTCTTTCATGATCAGCCAGGAAACGATACAACAAATTACCACTCGAATTGATATTTTAGATATAGTAGGGGAATTTGTGAAGTTGAAAAAAAGAGGCACCAATTACCTGGGACTGTGCCCTTTTCATCATGAGAAGACCCCTTCTTTCACCGTTTCACCTTCAAAAGAAATTTATAAATGTTTTGGCTGTGGCAAAAGTGGGAATACGATCACCTTCCTGATGGAGCATGAAAAATTCAGTTATGTGGAAACCCTGCGCTGGCTGGCAAACCGTTATCATATAACCATTGAAGAGACCGTGCAAAGCGAGGCGGGAAAGCAACTGCAACAGGCTGCGGAAAGTTTATATATCATCAATCATTTTGCGCAAAAATTTTTTTCTACACAGCTCTTACAAACCGAAGAGGGAAGCACTCATGCAATGGCTTATCTCGAAGAAAGAAATTTCAGCAAAGAAACAATCGAAAAATTTCAAATTGGATATTCCCCCAAATCCAGGATGGCATTTTACCATGCTGCTACTGAAGAGGTATATAATGTATCCTTGCTGGAGAAGGCCGGCCTGATAATAAACCGTCAAAATAGCTGGCAGGATAATTATTCCGGAAGAATTATTTTCCCTATTCATCACATCACGGGAAAAATTGCGGGCTTTGGAGCGCGCGTCATAGGACAGGCGGATAAATCGCCCAAATATATTAATACCCCTGAAAATGAAGTTTATTCAAAAAGCCGGATTTTATATGGCTTATACTTTGCCCGCCATGCAATAGATAAAGAAAATGAATGCCTTTTAGTGGAAGGCTATACGGATGTGATAGCAATGCACCAGGCAGGAATTGAAAATGTTGTAGCCAGTAGCGGCACCTCCCTGACGACAGACCAGCTCAGGCTGATAAAAAAATATTCGAACCATCTTACTATTATTTATGATGGTGATGCGGCCGGCATCAAAGCAGCCATGCGCGGTTTGGATATGGCCATTGAAGAAGGTTTGCAGGTAAATTTGGTTTTACTTCCTGGGAATGAAGACCCGGATAGCTTTTTGAAAAATACAGGCGCACAAAATTTTAAAGACTTTATTGCTAAAAATAAAAAAGATATCATCCTTTTCCAGGTGGAAGTATTGATGAAAGATGCGGGGAATGATATTCATAAAAAAAATGAAGTGGTCAATCATATTGCCACCTCTCTCAGCAAACTCAACCGCATTGAAGACTTTAGCAAATTACAGGCTTATACAAGGCAATGCGCTTCCGTTTTACATATTGATGAAGAACAGCTAACCATGCTCATCAATAAATATAAACGTGATACACTTTCTAAAAAAGAGCAGCAATATGCCCCAAACACGGCCGATATTCTT
The DNA here is from genome assembly GCA_018268015.1 of Bacteroidota bacterium. GTDB lineage: Bacteria > Bacteroidota > Bacteroidia > Chitinophagales > Chitinophagaceae > JAFDXJ01. The sequence goes on along the minus strand of JAFDXJ010000007.1, from coordinate 51,767 downwards.
TCACCCGAAAAAGCGGTTACACAGGAGCAGAATATAGTTGTTACAGAAAGCCTGCGTGAAAAAGATGTTTTGCGTGTTTTATTAGAGCACGGCCTCAAACCCTGGGATGAAAACAGGACGATAGCGGCCTATATTTTTGAAGAAGTAGCCGAATATGGTTTTGCCAATCCGGAGTTAGAGAAATTATTTGAACTGTATAAACAGGAGTTTAAAAATGGGCATGAGCCAACTACGAAATCATTGATGTATGCTCAAGATGAAAAGGTCCGTCAACAGGTGATAGACATTACGGCATTCCCCTATGAACTCAGTCCTCAATGGAGCCGGGTGATAAAAGATAAACCGGATAATTCCTCAGAAAAAGATCTTTATCATGATGATGTTCAACTGAGCCTTCATTATTTTAAAATAGAAAAACTGAAGGAAATGTTTGAACAAAACCAGGAGGAATTAGAGAAGACAACAGACCCGGATGAGCAAATGAAGCTGATCGAAATCCATAATCATTTGAAACGAATTCAATTAAAATTAAATGACCTGGGAGCCGTCATTATCAAATGATTTTTCCGGATTTAGTTTAGCAGATTTTTAAGCTCATTTAATTTCAATAGAGCTTCCACCGGAGTAAGGCGATTGATATCGAGATCTTTTAAAGTTTGTCTCATATTTTCAAAAATGCTTGTCTGTGCATCAAAGATGGAAAGTTGTATTTGAGGAGTAGCCAGTTTTTTTACATTTTTTGCAAGATCAGATGATCCGGCGTCATCACTTTCATGGACTTGTTTTTCTTCCAATTGTTTTAAAACTTCATTGGCGCGTTCAATCAATTCCGGTGGTAAGCCGGCCATTTTGGCCACGTGAATACCGAAACTATGGGTGCTGCCGCCGGGCGTAAGTTTTCTCAAAAAGATAATTTTATTTCCGGCTTCATGGTGAGCAATATGAAAATTTTTTACGCGCATTAATTTTTCTTCTATTTCATTCAACTCATGATAATGCGTAGCAAAAAGGGTTTTAGGAGTAAAAGGAGATTGGTGTAAATATTCAACAATACTCCAGGCTATGGAAATGCCATCATAAGTAGAAGTACCTCTGCCAATTTCATCGAGCAAGATTAAACTTCTCTTTGAAATATTATTGATGATACTGGCCGTTTCATTCATTTCCACCATGAATGTACTTTCGCCGCCACTCAGGTTATCACTTGCGCCCACGCGGGTAAAGATTTTATCTGTAAGTGGAATGAGCGCTTCTGATACCGGCACAAAACTACCAATATGCGCCATCAAAGTGATGAGCGCAGTTTGTCTCAGCAGGGCGCTTTTACCACTCATATTAGGCCCTGTGAGAATAATGATTTGACAGAATTCAGGATCGAGGGTAATGTCATTGGCTATGTAAGATTCACCGGGAGGAAGTCCTCTTTCAATCACCGGGTGCCGGCTTTCTTTTAAGGCTAATTTCTGGCCCTCATGTATTTCCGGTTTTTTATAAAAATATTGAATGGCATTTCCTGCAAAGCAAGACAGGCAATCTATAGTGGCCAGCGCATGTCCGTTTACCTGCATAGCCTGCATATAATCCTGCAAAGCCATCATGAGCTGATCATAAATCTGTAATTCTAATGCTAAAATTTTTTCTTCAGCGCCGGTGATTTTTTCTTCATACTCTTTTAATTCCTGTGTGATATAGCGCTCTGCAGTTGTAAGGGTTTGTTTACGCATCCAGTTACGAGGCACTTTATTTTTGTGCGTATTGGTTACTTCGAGGTAATAACCAAATACGTTATTGAATCCAATCTTTAAGGTGTGTATGCCGGTTGCTTCAGATTCTCTTTGTTGGAGTTCTACAAGATAGTTCTTTCCCCCACGGGAAATTTCCCTCAGAGCATCCAGTTCGGCATGAACGCCGGTTTGAATCAGTCCGCCTTTTTGAGCCAGGGCCGGCGGATTTTCAATGATCTCACGGATAATTTGTTCTGTAATCAGTTGACAGGGGTTGATGGTATCACTCAATCTTTGAAAATATTCACTGGAAGAATGAAGCAGTAAATTTTTTAATTCCCCGGAAACTTTCAGGCTTTTAGCTAACTGGATCATTTCTCTTGGAGAGATTTTTTTCATGGAAATTTTACTAACCAGTCTTTCCAGGTCACCGCATTGCTTCAAATGATGATCTATTTGTTTTCTTAAGTCTGTTTCCTTTACCAAAAATTCAACGGCATCAAGTCTTTCATTGATTTTTTGCAAATCTTTTAAAGGCAATACGACCCACCGTTTCAGCAGGCGGGCGCCCATGGGGGTAAGGCTATTATCCAGGGTTTTTAATAAACAATTCCCCGCATGAAAACCTTCCGGAAGAATTTCAAGATTTCGAATAGTAAAGCGATCCATCCATACATAATCATCTTGTTCTATCCGTTGAATGGACCTGATATGTTGTATATGTGGATGCTCTGTTTCTTTCAGATAATGAAGTATAGCGCCTGCAGCCATTATGCCATTATGCAAATTTTCTATACCAAAGCCTTTTAAGGAATGTGTTTGAAAGTGCTTGAGTAAAATATCCAACGTATAATTGGATTCAAAAATCCAGGCATCCAATGCATAAGTATAAAAGGTTACGCCAAAAAGTTCTTTAAACTTTTTAAGCATATTCCGTTGAATAATGACTTCTGAAGGTTTCAGACTTTGCAAAAGTTTATCTATATACTCATCATTTCCTTCTGCAACCAGGAATTCGCCGGTGGTGATATCCAATAAGGCAAGGCCATTTTTATTTTCTTCCAGGTAAACACAGGCCAGGAAATTATTGCTGTTATGTTCAATCAATTTATCATTTGTGGCAATGCCCGGTGTAACCATTTCCGTAACACCTCTTTTAACAATGCCCTTAGCTAATTTGGGATCTTCCAACTGATCGCAAATAGCTACGCGGTAACCCGCTTTGACCAATTTATGCAAATAAGTATCTAAGGCATGATGTGGAAATCCGGCTAATTCACTGGTCGTATCGGAATTATTGTTTCTTTTAGTAAGTGTAATTCCTAACACTTTTGAAGTGATTATGGCATCACTGCCGAAAGTCTCATAAAAATCCCCTACCCGGAATAATAAAATGGCATCCGGGTATTTTTGCTTAATGGCTTTATGTTGCTTCATTAAGGGAGTATCAGCCGTGGGTTTTGCCATAAACACAAATATATAGAGCTGCCATCAGGAATAAAACAATATCAAATGTTTGTGGAGAATTTTTCTCCGGATATTGAATTTTTTAACAAAGGAATTTTAACCTGTCTTGATGCTTGCCTGTAATTTGATTAACTTTGCGTGATAAATTTTCAGCTATGAAGAAAATGCATATAGTAGCATTGGTATTAATAGCCGTTGCCATAGCCACACTCATTAGTTTTATGGGTGATGTCACTTCTTATGATACAATCGCTTCAGCAAAAAATAAACCGGGAAAACATGTAAACCTGGTGGCAGAGTTAGATAAATCAAAACCATTGATTTATGACCCGGTCAAAGATCCCAATTATCTGAAGTTTACTGCCATTGATACACTCAGAAATTCCATTGATGTTGTTTATCATAACAGTATTCCTACGGATATGCAAAAAAGTGAACGATTGGTTTTAAAGGGATATGTAGAAAATGGCACATTTGAATGCAAAGAAATTTTACTCAAATGCCCCAGCAAGTATAAAGATGACATGAATGAAACCGAGAAAAATATTAATTCAGGCAATGGATATGGGAATGATAAAAATAATACCGCTGCTGAAACTAAAAAGCCTTAATCAAAATGACCTATCCTGGTGAACATTTACTGCCCGGCCAGATCGGGCATTTTCTTGCCCTTTTATCGCTGGCTTCTTCTGCCGTTGCAACCATTTCCTATTTCAAATCCAATAAAGCGCCTTTACCGGCAGATAAGGATAGTTGGTTAAGATTGGCAAGAATTTCTTTCTTCCTGCAATCCGTTTGTGTATTGGGTGTATTTATTTCGCTATATTATATTATATCAAATCATTATCACGAATACTTTTATGCATGGAACCATTCCTCCCGTTCATTGCAAAAAGAATATTTATTAGCCAGCTTCTGGGAAGGGCAGGAAGGATCGTTTATGTTATGGAGTTTCTGGAATATGGTTCTGGGATGGGTTTTTATATGGCGTACCCGTAAATGGGAAGCGCCGGTGATGACAATCGTTTCATTTGCGCAGTTTTGTATTGCGACTATGCTGATTGGCATTTATTTTTTTGGCGTAAAAGTAGGTAGTAACCCTTTTATTTTATTTAGGGAACAGATGCCGGGATTACCCATTTTTTCAACTCCCAATTATCTCACCTTGCCAAAAATTTTTGAAGGCAATGATTTGAATACACTCCTGCAGAATTATTGGATGGTGATTCATCCTCCCGTATTGTTTTTAGGTTTTGCTTCTACAATTATTCCATTTGCCTTTGCCTATTCCGGTCTTGTAAATAAAGACCATAGTTGGGTAAAATCAGCTATGCCATGGGCTCTGTTTTCTGTAGCGGTATTGGGTACCGGAGTGATGATGGGTGCAGCCTGGGCTTATGAAAGCCTTTCATTTGGTGGATATTGGGCATGGGATCCTGTTGAAAATGCATCCCTGGTGCCCTGGCTGATACTCGTGGCCGGCTTACATACCAACCTGGTTTATAACCATAGTGGATACTCATTGAGATCTACCTACTTATTTTATATTCTGAGTTTTTCCTTCGTATTGTATTCTACTTTTCTTACGCGTAGCGGTGTATTGGGCGACACATCAGTACATGCCTTCACCGGGGCTGATATGACCACTCAATTACTGTTATTTGTGCTGGTATTTTTTCTTCCTCTCCTGTTTTTATTTTTTAAAAACAAAAAAAATATCCCCACCATTAGAAAGGAAGAAAATATGTACAGCCGGGAATTTTGGATGTTTATAGGTTCACTCGTTTTATTTTTATCCGCCATCGTTATTTCTTCAAAAACATCCATGCCGGTTGTGAATAAAGTGTTTGGTACCAATATCGCGCCACCCGTAGATGTAGAGTTTGGTTACAACCAGGTGCAAATATTTATTGCCATCATTATTGGTATTCTTACTGCTGTAACTCAATATTTAAAATACAAGGAAACAAAGCCATCTTATTTTGGCAAAAAAATTCTGCTGCCTACAGTTCTTTCATTAATCCTGACCATTGCCATCATTATCTGGGGAAATGTACACTATGACAAACACGGGCCGGGATTCCTGGCAGCTATTTATATGGCTATTTTCGGAGCCATTTATGGCATCATCGGCAATGCCCTGTATATATGGACAAACCTGAAAGGTAAGCTGGCTTCAGCAGGCGCTTCCATTGCGCATGTAGGTTTTATGCTTTTTTTATTGGGCGTTTTAATATCCTCCAGTAAAAAGGAAACCCTCAGCATGAATACTACAGGGATAAATATCTTCAAGAAAACAGCGAATGAAGATCCTGCTGAAAATATTACCCTTTTTAAGAATGTTCGAACTGATATGGGTAAATACCATGTTACCTATCTGCGGGACACCGTTAATAATTTCGACCGGAAAAAATATTTTGAACTAAAGTTTGAGAAAAAAGATGATGGCGAAACATTTTACCTCTACCCGGATGCATTAAAAAATAATAAAGGTGCAGAAGGATTTTCAGCAAATCCCGATAAAAAACATTACCTGACAAAAGATATTTTTGTGTATGTCACTTCATGGCTGGAAGGTGATAAAGCCGATACAACAGCTTATTCGCCGGTGACCATGAAAGTGGGTGATACGGTTTTTTATTCCAATGGCATGCTCACGCTTGATCATGTAGATGTAAACCCTCCATCACCCCGAGTGCCTTATCATGCGGGGGAAACATCTATGCAACTCAATATGAAAGTAATTACCAAAGAAGGGGTTACATACACGGTAAAACCTGAAATTATTATTCAGAGTAGCAATTCGATGGAAAATATCCCGGATACCGTTTTAGCGCAAAGCCTTATTGTCAAATTCAATAAAATCATTGATGAAAACAAGGGCCAATTAGAAATTGGTGTGAAAGAAAGCAAACGCATGAATGATCTCATGACTTTGAAAGTTTATGAATTTCCATTTATCACTCTGGTATGGCTGGGCATTATACTCATGGTTATTGGCTTAATTATGAGTGCCTGGTACAGGATGAAAAAGCTGCGCCGCTTGAAAAATTAAATATAACATTTTTATAAGGTTACTTTTCTTAGGTATTGTGTATTCCTACTTATAGCAAGTATAAATTTATATATGCTTTCTCCACTAAAAATACCTATTCGTTATTTTGTTTGCGGGATTGTTTTATTCTTAGCAAAATCAAAAGACGTTTCTGCCCAAAATGGTCATGGTATTTATGACACCATCGTAGTACAGGGCTGTATTGAAGATAATGGAGATACGATACCATGCGGATTTTTGGACCCCGTTTCAGTACAAACAAAAATGTCTCAAAAATGGAAAGATTATTATGCTAAATGGGACAGGCTACGGAATGCAGTTTATGTCACATACCCTTATGCCAAACAAGCGGGTGCCGTGATGAATGATATTAATCGCCAACTTGTAAACGTAGCCGATAGGAAACAAAGAAAAAAGATCATCCTCTCCCGCGAACATGACTTGAAAACAAAATTTGCAGACAGGCTTACGAAGCTATCTGTGTACCAGGGAAAAGTTTTAATGAAATTAATCTATCGGGAAACCGGTAACAATTGCTATGAAATCATAGATGATTATAAAGGTCACTTTAGTGCAACTTTCTGGCAAACCATTGCCCTTATATTTGGATCAAACCTTAGGCAAAACTACAACCCGGGTGGTGATGATGCAGCTATGGAGGCCATCGTCCAGGATGTGGAAAGGATGTATGGATTACGTAAATAATTCCTATATTTTTTTTCAACCGGGTTTTCCATTTTATTTTTACTTTACAGGATCATTGAATATTTTATCATCATTCAATTGCCGATAAATTTATGAAAGCAGATATTTTAGCCTTTGGCGTTCACCCGGACGATGTGGAACTAAGTTGTGCAGGCACTCTGATTGCATCTATTGCCCAGGGCAAAACTGCAGTTGTCATTGATCTCACCGCCGGGGAGCTTGGTACAAGAGGAACTGCTGCCACCCGCAAAAAAGAAGCAGCAGATGCTGCCAAAGTAATGGGCATCCATAAAAGAGAAAACCTGGGCATGGCAGATGGATTTTTTAAGCATGATGAAAAAAATACCTTGAAGATTATTCAAGTCATCAGGCGATATCAACCAGAAATCATTCTATGTAATGCCCCGGAAGACCGGCATCCCGATCATGGAAGAAGTGCTAAATTGGTTTCTGATGCCGTTTTTCTAGCGGGCCTTAGAAAAATTGTAACACATGAACAAAAGAAAATACAAAAGGCCTGGCGTACACCTTATACATTTCATTATATCCAGGACCGTTATATAAAACCGGATTTTCTCTTTGATATTTCTGCATATCATGATCAAAAGCTAAAGGCAATTCTTTGCTATAAAACCCAGTTTAATACGAAAGATCATGCAGAACCCGCTACCTATATTTCTTCCCCTGAATTTTTTGAAAGCCTGAAAGCCCGTGCATTGATTATGGGCAAACAAATTGGCGTGTCGTATGCTGAAGGCTTTATTTCTCAAAAGTTACCCGGCATAAACAGTTTTGATGCTTTTATCAAAAAGGCAACATGATCTTCATCATATATAGCTGTATTTCCTGAATTAACATGGATTTTCCCATAATATGTTGCATCTTTGCACTCATTATATCCATTAATTTTAGTCATGGCCACTCCAAAGTTCTTTGTTTCCAAGCAATCATTTCATTCGGAACTAAAAAAACGTATTAATGATTATTTCCAACAAACCGGAAAATCTACTGCCGGGAATACAAATCTGTGGGTAAAGGCAGCTATTCTGGTGAGTGCCTATATTTTTGTTTATATCCATCTGGTTTTCTTTACACCGGATAATGTATGGGCCCTGCTGGAATGTGCTTTATTGGGCATATTGACCGCAGCTATTGGTTTTAATATTATGCATGATGGCGCACATGGAAGTTTTAGCAACTCCCCCATGTTGAATAAAGTTGCTGCACTTACATTGGGCGTATTGGGAGGAAGCCATTTTATGTGGAATGTGAAACACAACATTATTCATCATGCTTATACCAATATTGATGGCATAGATGATGATATTGATGCAAAACCATTTTTAAGAATGGCCTCTACACAAAAAAGGTATAAAATGCATAAATACCAGCATCTTTATTTTTGGTTCTTTTATAGCTTTCTCTATATCTATTGGATTTTCTTTGCTGATTATCGTAAATATTTTTCAAAGAAAATCGGGGAGACACCACTGAAGAAGATGAAGACACTTGATCACTTTTATTTTTGGTTTTACAAAGCACTTGCCTATTCCCTATTTTTTGTATTGCCAATGCTCATGGTAGGAGTGGTTCCGGTAATTATTGGCTTTTTGGTAAATGCCCTTGTAGCAGGTTTCATATTGAGTATTGTATTTCAGTTAGCTCATACCGTTGAGCATACACAATTCCCGGTGGCAGATAGTACAACCGGCAATTTCTCTGACGAATGGGCTATTCATCAATTAAAAACGACCGCTAATTTTGCTACAAAGAACCCGGTCATTTCCTGGTTTGTTGGAGGGCTTAATTTCCAAATAGAACATCATTTATTTCCTAAAATATCCCATGTACATTATCCTCGAATCAGTAAGATTATCAAGCAGGCTTGCCAAGAATATGGAATCGTCTATGTAGAATATCCATTGATGGTAAATGCGGTAGCTTCTCACGTTGCATTTCTGAGGGATATGGGAAGAAAATAATTTGTTGGAAATAGCATGTTTATTTCAACTTTCTTATAAAAAATTTTAATCCTTTCATCCTCTTTTAATGAAGGGATTAAAGTAGTTTTGCCCGCAAATCAATTCATTATCGTATGCAATTTTCACTTACGGAAGAACAACTCATGATTCAGCAAGCAGCCCGGGATTTTGCTATTAACGAATGCCTCCCCGGCGTGATTGAAAGAGATGAAAAGCAAAAATTCCCACATGATCAAATAATGAAATTGGCTGATCTTGGGTTTATGGGAATCATGGTAAAACCCGAGTATGGGGGAGCAGGTATGGATAATATTTCCTACACAATTGCCATGGAAGAAATCAGCAAAATAGATGCGAGTGTATCTGTATGTATGAGCGTAAATAATAGCCTTGTTTGTTGGGGGCTTCAGGAATATGCATCGGAAGAACAAAAACAAAAGTATTTAACACCCCTCGCTCAAGGGAAAAAAGACGGTGAATTATATATTGGCGCTTTTCTGTTGAGTGAGCCTGAAGCGGGAAGTGATGCCAGTAGTCAGCGTACTACAGCAGAGGATAAAGGAGATTATTATCTTTTAAATGGTACAAAAAATTGGATTACAAATGGTAATAGCGCTAGTGTATATTTAGTCATAGCTCAAACAGATGCATCGAAGGGCTCAAGAGGAATAAATGTTTTTATCGTAGAAAAAAAATGGCCCGGGGTTACTGTAGGGGCTAAAGAAAATAAATTAGGCATACGTGGTAGCGATACACATTCCATTCTTTTTAATGATGTAAAAGTGCCAAAGGAAAACCGGATTGGGGCTGATGGTTTCGGTTTTATTTTTGCCATGAAGACGCTTGCCGGTGGAAGGATTGGCATTGCTTCACAAGCATTGGGTATTGCCTCAGGAGCTTATGAACTGGCGCTTAAATATTCAAAAGAAAGAAAAGCCTTCGGCAAAGAAATCATGCACCATCAAATTATTCAATTCAAATTAGCCGATATGGCTACCCGCATAAATGCTTCCCGGCTTTTATGTTATCAGGCCGCATGGGAAAAAGATTGCACAATAGATTATACCGTAAGTAGTAGCATGGCTAAAGTTTTTGCCAGTGAAACGGCAATGTGGGCAACGACAGAAGCTGTGCAAATTCATGGTGGTTATGGATATGTAAAAGAATATCATGTAGAACGATTGATGCGTGATGCAAAAATTACACAGATTTATGAAGGTACCAGCGAGGTTCAGCGCATCGTAATAAGCCGATCCATTTTGAAATAAAGCACGATTTTTCTTATTTTTAGAAGGCATTCCTATAAAAAAATGAAAAAAATTCTTTTTTGTATTTGCCTTTTTATTTCCGGCTTCCAGGCGTTTTGTCAATCTTCCGGCTCAGATACCACGCTTCCGAATTTCTTTCTCCATCGTATTCGTGAATTACAGGCATCTCAACATGCAGACATACTACCCGGTTTATTTTATTCCTATATTTCATCCAATGAAACATTCAGTACAAAACGGACTGATGAGAATATATTTTACAATGGTCTTATTTCCTATACTCTTCGAGATATAAGCCCAAAACTCACAGACCAAAATCGTGAATTAGTTGATTCAATCCTTCAAAATGCCATACCGGCTTTTGATAAATTTAAAAACACAAAAGGCAGAAATACCTATAACTTCTGGCGTACAGATACCAGCTTCGAATTTCCTTATACCTGGTGGATCAAATTACTCCGCGGACAAGTAACCTTACCCGATGATATGGATGATACTTCCCTGGGTTTATTAGCGCTACAGGCTTCTCCATCTATATCAAGTGAAGTACATTCTCTGATGGCAAAATTTATCAATGACAGCCTTCATGATTTAAGGAATGGTTTAAGTTATTTTAAAAATTATGCTGCTTATTCTACCTGGTTTGGAAAAAATTTCCCGGTCGTTATTGATGCATGTGTATTAACCAATATTCTTTCATTCGTCCAGCTAAATGATCTTCCCTGGAATTCTGCGGACAGCGCCAGTCTTCAATTAATTCTCAGGATTATTGATACTAAAGATTATATCAAAAACCCTTTGCAAGTGTCGCCTTATTATGGCAAGCCTTCCATTTTTTTATACAATCTTGCACGTTTAATGAGTATCAAACAGATTTCTGCTTTGGAATCACGAAAAATGGATTTAATTACAGAAGCGGCTCTTGAGCTGGCCCATTCATCAAATATGATGGAGCAAATTCTATTATCATCAGCCATTTTAAAATGGGGTTATATACCACCTCCAATTGAAACCTTATCACCCAATGTCATAAAAAAAATAATTGAAGAGAACAATTTTGCTTTTTTTATTGGGAACATTCCTTCGTATTTACCTTCTACTCTGAGAAAAATAATCATGCATAAAAATGATGGCTTATTTTATCATTATTGCCCGGCTTATAACTTAACCTTATTATTGGAGTATGTAACTTTAAGCGAGGATGCCACAAAATAATGTTCATTACAAAATTCTAAGCGATGACCCTTTATGAAGAAAATTACTTTAACCTGACAGAATACCTTAAGCCTTATAAAGCCACACTTGTGGCAGTAAGCAAAACCCGTAAACCAAGTGAGATAATGGTTTTATATGATTTAGGTCAAAGAGATTTTGGCGAAAATTACGTTCAGGAATTATTAGAAAAAAAAGAGCTGCTGCCCAAGGATATCCGCTGGCATTTTATTGGCCATTTACAAAGTAATAAAGTAAAGCAAATCATCCCTTTCATTCATCTGATTCATAGTATTGACAGCTTAAACCTTTTGAAAGAAATCAATAAGCAAAGCCGTAAATTGAATATACATACCCCTATTTTATTACAAGCGCATATTGCACGCGAGGAAACAAAGTTTGGCTTTGATCCTAATGAATTGGAAACTATTATCCGTGTTCAGGCGCCAGAATTTACCCATATCCATTTGAAAGGATTAATGGGAATGGCATCATTAACGGATGATAAAAGTATAATTCAGCAAGAATTTGAAATGTTGTCCACCATGTTTGAAAAATATAGAAAACAGTCAGCGGAATTGAACGTACTTTCCATGGGCATGAGTGGAGATTATCAAATAGCACTGAACTATGGCAGTAATATGGTTCGCGTGGGGAGTTTATTATTTGGGCATAGAAGTTAACAGCAATTAAATGCCTTCCCAAGCGGCTAGTTCAGCTATTTTTCCAAAATAATCCATATTTATTCTTTCGTTTTTTTGAGGTTAACAGATTAATCTTAGCTTTGCATGACCTCTTAGATATCTCAGTTTACACTAACCGGTCATTTACGATTCAAATTTTACAGGATTATATAAAATCATTTCTTGAAGAAATGATTTGTAATTTTTGAATTTATTTTAATTAAAATGAAACCAATCAACCAGCAAAATGGCCAAATATATTTTTGTAACCGGAGGTGTTACCAGTAGTTTAGGAAAAGGTATTATTGCCGCCAGCCTCGCAAAACTATTACAGGCGCGGGGTTTCAGTGTAACTATACAAAAACTGGATCCTTATATCAATATTGATCCGGGAACTTTAAACCCCTATGAGCATGGCGAATGTTATGTTACAGAAGATGGTGCAGAAACGGACCTCGACCTCGGCCATTATGAAAGATTCCTGAACATTTTTACTTCACAAGCCAATAATGTTACCACGGGAAGAATATATCAAACCGTGATTGAAAGAGAAAGAGCCGGTGATTTCCTGGGAAAAACCGTACAAGTTATTCCACATATTACGGATGAGATCAAAAGACGAATGATGTTATTAGGTCAGGGTGATCTTTATGATATTGTTATTACAGAGATTGGTGGAACGGTTGGTGATATTGAAAGCCTGCCATTTATTGAGGCTGTACGTCAACTTCAATGGGAATTACCGGAAGAAGATGTGGCGGTCATCCATCTTACGCTGATCCCCTATTTGAAAGCTGCCAAGGAATTAAAGACTAAGCCAACCCAGCATAGTGTAAAAATGTTGAGTGAAACAGGTGTTCACCCAGATGTATTGGTTTGCCGTACAGAAGAGCCGATCACCAATGAGTTAAAAAGAAAAATCGCCTTATTTTGTAATGTAAAAACGGAAGCCGTTGTAGAGGCACTTGATGCATCTACTATCTATGAAGTGCCTTTAATGATGCTCAGAGAAAAGTTGGACCTGATTTGTATGCGTAAACTAAAAATCACGGATTACCCACAACCAAACCTCGAATACTGGAAAGCATTTTTAAATAAATTAAAATATCCAAAAAGCAAAGTCACTATTGGACTCATTGGAAAATACCTGGAGCTGCAAGATGCTTATAAATCCATTCTTGAAAGTTTCATTCATGCCGGGGCTGTCAATGAAACAAAAGTACAGGTGATCAATGTACATAGTGAATATATTACCGAAGAGAATGTAGCTGAAAAAATGGAAGGCTTTGATGGATTATTGGTTGCTCCCGGTTTTGGCAATAGAGGTACGGAAGGGAAAATCATTTCTGTAAAATATGCAAGGGAAAAAGGGTTGCCATTTTTTGGCATTTGCCTGGGCATGCAAATGGCTGTTATAGAATTTGCCAGAAATATACTTCATCTTAAAAATGCACATTCCACTGAAATGGAACCCCATTGTCCCGAACCCGTTATTGACATGATGGAAGAGCAGAAGCAAATAAAAATGATCGGTGGCACAATGCGTCTTGGCGCTTATCCCTGTGAACTGAAAGAGGGAAGCCTTGCCAGGAAAATTTATAATAAAGAGATCATTACCGAAAGACACAGGCATCGCTACGAATTCAATGGCGTCTATTTACAGCAGTTCGAGAAAGCAGGAATGATGGCCAGTGGTATTAACCCCGAAACAGGCCTCGTAGAAATTATGGAAATACCTACTCACCCATTTTTTATCGGTGTTCAATATCATCCGGAATTAAAAAGTACCGTAGAAAATCCATCTCCCTTATTCGTACACTTTATTGAAGCTGCAAAAAAATTTAATGAACAAAAAATATCTTCGAGGGCATCCGGTTTACAAAAAGAAATGAGTTAAACATTTCTAATAAACAAAAAGGTTGTCCTTAAGAATACTTCCAAAAATTTTGGGAAAAATATCTATTTTCACTTCAAATAATCATTCATGTTTTATATCAAAAAAATCACACTCATCCTGTTCATAGTATGCAGTTTCACCTGTATCGCTCAACCACCCAAAGGATTACATTGGTCCGAAGATGGCAATGGCTATTACAAAATGGAAAATGGAGGGATCACTTACAATACTCTACCGGATTTTTCTAAAGAAATGATTGTCACAAAAAATGACCTAACGCCAAAAGGGGCATCCAACGCTCTGAAAATAAGAAACTTCTTTTTTTCACCCGATCATAAAAAAGTATTAATTTATACAAACTCAAAAAAAGTATGGCGTTACGATACGAAAGGTGATTACTGGGTTCTGGATCTGTCATCACATACCTTAAAACAATTGGGTAAAGGATTACCTGAATCCTCTATGATGTTTGCAAAATTTTCCCCTGACAATACTAAAGTCGCGTATGTTAGCAATCAAAATATTTATGTAGAAGATCTTGTTTCCGGTAAAATAAACCAGGAAACCAAAGATGGTACAGACCATTTAATTAATGGAACATTTGACTGGGCGTATGAAGAAGAATTTGGTTGCCGGGATGGTTTTCGATGGAGCCCGGACAGTAAATCCATCGCATACTGGCAAATTGATGCAAGTAAAATCAGGAATTTTTTACTCATTGATAATACGGATTCCATTTATTCATTTACCAAACCGGTAGAGTATCCAAAAACAGGACAGGATCCTTCTTCCTGTAAAATAGGCGTAGTCAATATTGCTACAGGCAAAACGAAATGGATGGAAATTCCCGGCGACCCGATACAACATTACATCCCACGAATGGAATGGACCGTAGATCCGGGATCATTAATTGTGCAACAGCTAAATCGGAAACAAAATGAAAGCAATATCCTGGTTTGCGATGCACTTACCGGCAAAACAAATACGATATACACTGAATCAGATAAAGCCTGGATAGATATTAAAAGTCGCTGGAACGATGATGACCCAAGTGGATGGGATTGGATCAATAACGGAAAAGCTTTTATATGGGTAAGTGAGAAGGATGGCTGGCGCCACATTTATACCATAGGTCGTCATGGGAAAAATGAGACTCTGATTACGAAAGGGAACTATGATATCATTAGCATCACTGCCATTAATGATAAAGAAGGATATATTTATTTCATGGCATCTCCTGATCATGCAACTCAACAATATTTATTCCGGACAAAACTGGATGGATCCGGGATTGCAGAAAAACTCTCTCCTCAAGACGAAACAGGGACACATAATTATGAAGTTTCACCAAATGGCAAATTTGCCAATCATAATTTTTCAAATTTAAATACTCCCCCATTGAATGACTGGGTTGACCTTAGTACTGGTAAAACAATTAAAACAATCAGCAATGGCGATACAAGAGATTTTGGCGAACTCCCAAAAGCAGAATTATTTACACTAACCACAGCTGATGGCATTAGTATGGATGGATGGATCATAAAGCCCGCCAATTTTGACAGTACTAAAAAATATCCTGTTGTATTCTATGTTTATACTGAGCCGGCCGCACAAACGGTGACGGATAGTTATGGTAGTGCCGGTACATTTTTATATGCCGGAGATATGGCAGGAGATGGTTATATACAAATCAGCCTGGATGGCCGGGGAACACCGGCTCCTAAAGGTGCAGAATGGAGAAAAAGCATTTACAAAAAAGTGGGTATAATAAATATTCACGACCAGGCTATGGCGACAAAAAAAATAATGGAGTGGCCATTTGTGGATACCAGTAGGATTGCTGTTTGGGGTTGGAGTGGTGGTGGCTCCACTACATTAAATTTATTGTTTCAATATCCGGACATTTATAAAACCGGTATAGCTATTGCGCCTGTAGCTAATCAACTGACATATGATAATATTTATGAAGAAAGATATATGGGATTACCACAGGAAGATATGGCTCCTTACACTAATGGATCACCCATTACTTATGCAAAAAATCTAAAAGGGCATTTATTAATCATACATGGAACGGGTGATGATAATGTACACTATCAAAATACTGAGATGCTGGTAAATGAGTTAGTAAAATATAATAAACAGTTTCAAATGATGAGTTATCCAAACAGGACTCATTCATTAGCAGAAGGTCAGGGAACAGATTTACATTTAGTGACCCTTTTTACAAATTTCCTCCATGAATATTGCCCTGGCGGTGGCAGGTAGAAAATAATACCTGTAAAGTCATCAGCATACTTTACAGGCATTATTATAAAAATTTTGCAGTATGGCTTCTTTGAACATTTTTCAATTCAGCAGGCCTTCCAGAAAAAATAATTTCACCACCATCATCACCGGCTTCGGGTCCAAGATCTATGACCCAATCGGCGTTTTTAATAATGTCTATATTATGTTCAATGACAATGATTGAATGCCCTTGTTCTATGAGTGCATTAAATGATTTCAGGAGTTTATGTATATCATGAAAATGTAAACCGGTTGTAGGTTCATCGAAGATAAAAAGGATCTTTTCATTCATTTTTCCTTTACCTAAAAAAGAAGCCAATTTCACTCTTTGTGCTTCACCCCCACTCAAAGTGTTGCTGCTCTGGCCTAATTTAATATAACCAAGCCCGGTGTCCTGCAATGTTTGAAGTGATTTTGCTAATGCAGGTTGATCTTTGAAAAAAAGAATGGCTTCATCAACACTCATTTCCAATACATCATAAATATTTTTTGAATGATAAGTTACCTCCAATACATCTTCCTTAAAACGACGCCCCTTACAGGTTTCGCAAGTTAAATGCACATCAGCAAGAAATTGCATTTCCACCAATTGCTCTCCTTCACCTTTACAGGTATCACAGCGACCTCCATCCACATTGAAAGAAAAATGCTTGGGTAAATAACCGTTTTTCTTTGCTAAGGGTTGTTGGGAAAATAATTCGCGTATGGCATCATAAGCTTTAATATAAGTCACCGGATTACTACGGGAAGATTTCCCAATCGGGTTTTGATCTACCAATTCCACATGCGTTATTTCTTTAAAATCTCCGCTAAGCATTCTAAAATATCCTGGTGTTTCAGTAAAATCACCGAGCAATTTCTTCATTGCCGGATATAATATCTGTCTGACTAATGATGTTTTCCCACTCCCGCTAACTCCACTGACTACACAAAGCATATTCAAAGGAAAAGATACCGTTACATTCTTTAAATTATGATGTGAGGCATTTTCAATGCAGATATATTTCTTGTATTCCCGGAATGGATGATCCACCCACACTTCCGATGCGCCAGAAAGATATTTACCGGTAAGGCTTTGAGGGTTAACCATGATTTCAGAAACGGTTCCGCTCGCAATAACTTCACCTCCTAAATGAGCCGCCAAGGGACCCATATCTATGATATGATCCGCTTCTCTCATCATAAGATCATCATGCTCCACAACCACTACCGTATTTTTTTTATCTCGCAATTTTATTAATACCTGTATTAGATTTTGCGTGTCTCTTGAATGTAAGCCTATGGATGGTTCATCCAATATGTATAAAGAATTGGTGAGATTACTTCCTAAACTCCTGGTCAACTGTATTCGTTGGCTCTCCCCCCCACTCAATGAATTGGCAAGACGTTCCATGGTCAGATAGCCCAGACCTACATCCAGTAGAGTTTGTAATCGCTGAAATAATTCTATGAGAATACGTCTTGCAATCGTTGCATCAGTTTCATTGGGTTGAAAATCATTCAACCATAAATAAAAATCTTTGGCAGGCATCCTGCATAGTTCTCCTATATGCTTACCACCTATTTTTACATATAATGCCTCTTTCCTTAGCCGGTAGCCATTGCATTCGGGGCAATTGGTTCTTCCTCTGTATCGGCTGAGTAATACTCGATATTGTACTTTATATAAATTCTGCTCTACTTCCTTAAAAAAATCATGAATTCCATGTAAGCCACCTTTTCCCTTCCACAATAAGTCATACTGTTCCGGGCTCAGATCATGAATGGGTTTATGAACCGGGAAGTTTTCTTTTCTTGCATTTTTGATAAAATAGTCTTTCCATAATCCTAATTTTTCTCCTTTCCAAGGAGCTACGGCTCCATCATATACACTCAATGCCCTATTGGGAATGACCAGATCTTCACTAATACCCAAAACCTGGCTAAATCCTTCGCAGGTAGGGCAAGCTCCAAATGGATTATTGAAAGAAAATAAATTAGGTGAAGGCTCTTCAAAGACAATCCCATCTTTTTCAAATTTATTACTGAAATGCTTTAATGTTCCATTCACTACAATAAACATTTCCCCATTTCCTTCATAAAAAGCCGTAGAGACAGAATCTGCAAGACGATGCAGAACTTCCTCAGTCATATCACCGGTAATATACCGGTCTATTAATAAAAAGTACTCAAGCCCTTTCTTGAATGAAATATTTTTATTGATATCATTAGGACTCTTTTCTAAAAGATCTTCAATACGTAAAATTTCACCTTCCTTCTGATGATGATATAACCTGGCAAATCCTTTTTGCATTAATATTGATAATTCTTCCCTGATTTCCCGGTTTTGATGAAGCTGAAATGCTGATAATATCATCACCCTTGAATCTTTCGGTAATTTTTTTATAAAGGATAATACATCCTGGACATCATCTTTTTTTACTTCTTCTCTGCTAATAGGTGAAATTGTTTTCCCGATTCGTGCAAACAATAGTCTTAAGTAGTCATAAATTTCCGTCATTGTTCCCACTGTACTGCGAGGAGTTCGCGTGATCACTTTTTGTTCAATGGCAATTGCGGGGCATAATCCTTTGATAGAGTCCACATCCGGTTTTACCATCCTTTGCATAAACTGTCTTGCATAAGCGCTAAGGCTTTCTGCATATCTACGCTGACCTTCTGCAAAAAGGGTATCCATCGTAAGAGATGATTTCCCGCTTCCGGATACGCCTGTAACCACGATGAGTTTATTTCTTGGAAAGGCTACTGAAATATTTTTTAGATTGTGTACTCTGGCCCCTTTTACAAGGATATCATTTGATTTTGAAGAAAATGTGGAGAATTGGCTATCCTGCTTATTTCCTGTCTTTTTGTCTGATAATGTGTTCATTCTACTTTATGGCGCATTAATAAGAGAAAAATATTTGTTTAATTCACAAATATTTTACATCTTGCATAACCTTATATTGTTTGTAAATCGTATTTTCACAACCTATTCACAATATTACGCCTATAAAGTAAACTTTACTCAAAGCCTTTTCCAAAAAATTTTATAAAAATTGGCTTATGCTTTACCCTCAAAAAGCATCTATGAGAAAGTTGAATCATGTAACCGACACAGAACTTATCCTAAGTTTCCAGCGTGGAAACAGTTCTTCGCTTGAAGCATTAATTATGCGTTATAAGGAAAGAATTTTCAGCTCTATTTTTTTTATTGTAAAAGATAAATTTCTTGCAGAAGATTTATTCCAGGAAGCATTTGTACGCATCATTGATACCTTAAGAAGTAAACGTTATAATGAAGAAGGCAAGTTTCTTCCATGGGCATTAAGAATAGCACACAACTTATGTGTAGATCATTTCAGGAAAATCAAACGTACTCCGCCTATTGTTAATCACGAGAACCAGGATATTTTTGATGTCATTGTTGTAGTAAATGAAAATGCTGAACAAAAAATTATTCGCCATCAGACACATGAGAGAATGCATCGGATGTTATCTTCTTTGCCGGATGAGCAAAGAGAAGTAATTGTACTTCGGCATTTCGGCGATCTTAGCTTTAAGGAAATTGCTGAAATGACTAATTGTAGTATTAATACAGCTTTAGGAAGAATGCGTTATGGATTAATCAATCTCAGAAAAATGATGACTGAAAAACAAATTAGTTTATAAAATATTGTCATTCTGCAGTTCAGCTTGTTTTGTTGATGTATATCCCGATTGCTTGCCTGAACTTACTGACTGCAGAGTGACAGCCAAATAAAAAATCCCGTGTCATACGGGATTTTTTATTACTCTTTTTCAAAAGCTGATTTTACGGTATCAAGGTGCTGGATGAATTTGGCAATATCCGGGTCATACCCATATTTAACATCTGATAATGGTTTCCCATTCAAATCGAGGAACATATATAAGGGTTGCGCATTAAAGCCAAACTTTGAAATTTCATAATCAAGATTCTTTTCTCCTTCCGTATTAATTTTTTCATTTCTTGCATTGGTGTATTTTTCATTCTCCGGTAATTCCTGTGATTCATCTACATATAAACTAATGAGAACAAAGTTTTCGCGAATTCTTTTTAATACTTCCGGATCTTGCCAAACCTGTTGTTCCATTTTTCTGCAATTAGCACAGGAGTGCCCTGTAAAATCAAGCATCACCGGTTTGTTTAACGCTTTTGCGGCAGCCATTCCTTCATTCAAATCAAAATAAGCGGTAAGCCCAAAAGGAACACTTAATTTTTCTGTAAGTCTTTTTGGAGCAATGGCATTTCCCTTTGATTGATCTAAACTTATTGGATTACTGGTAAATTTATATTGCAAAGCATCCAGGTTAAAATCCTGAGTTGTAATAGGTGGAAGTAAACCACTTAGCGCCTTTAAAGGCGCACCCCAAAGACCTGGTAATAGATACAATCCAAAACTAAAAGTAGCTATTGCCATAAATAAGCGTGGCACACTCAAAAATGCTAATGGAGAATCATGAGAAAATTTAATTTTACCCAACAGGTATAAGCCCATCAAAAAAGCTATAACAATCCATAATACAAGGAAAATTTCCCTGTCTAATAAACGCCAGTGATAGATCAAGTCAACATTTGACAAAAACTTTAATCCCAAAGCAAGTTCTATAAATCCAAAACACACTTTTACGCTATTTAACCAACCACCACTCTTAGGTAGGGAATGTATCATACTGGGGAAAAAAGCAAACAAGGAGAAAGGCAATGCCAAACCAAGGCCAAAAGCAAACATGCCCAAAATGGGCGCTAAGGCTATACCCTGTGAACTGGTTTGTCCCAATAATGTTCCTACAATGGGTCCGGTACAAGAAAATGAAACAATGACAAGGGTTAATGCCATAAAAAATATTCCAGTGAATCCTCCTTTTCCTGCTTTGGAATCCGCCTTATTTGCCCAACTATTAGGCAATTGTAATTCGAATGCACCAAAAAATGAAATTGCAAACAGCATAAATATGAGAAAGAAGACCAGGTTTGATATGGCGCTGGTTGATATGGTATATAAAATTTTATCTCCGAAAATCAATGTAAGAATGATGGCAGGTATGGTATAAATCAAAATGATAGATATGGAATAGGTAAGTGCATTGCGCAATCCTTCTGCCCTTGATTTACTTTTTTTCAGGAAAAAACTAACCGTTACAGGTACGAGTGGAAATACACAAGGCGTAATAACGGCCAATAATCCGGCTGCAAAACAAACTAGAAAAATGGACCCCAGGGGGGTTGAGGAAGAGGCTGTCTTACCGGCTGCCTGCACAGACTCCAAACTGCTTATTGGTTTAACCGAAAAATTTTCCTGGCCACTGGGAAATGAAGAATCATTCCTGGCTAACCAGGAAAAACTTCCTTTAATATTCGAACTGTCTGTAATAGGAATATGTAGGTTATATAAATAGGTTACAGAATCTGCATACATCCTGAGATCCGCACCCATAGCAGAATCTTTGATTACTTCCATTTTTCCTTTCTCAATAGGGCTTTCATTCTCATGATAAGAGGAAACAATTGATGAGTCAAGTATTAATTGAGATATGAAAGCATCATCAGGGTTTTGTTTGATAGCGGAAAATAAACTGTTTCCTTTTTCAACTTTAGCATCTATTTGAAGTTGGCATATGCTGTCATTAATGAACTTCGCTGAAAAATGAAACTGCACAGGCTTGGTGTCTTGTGCAGAAACTATTTGAACGACAAACAAACAAATCAAAAAAAGGGAAAATTTCCTCATTCTTTCCTTTATTGAATTTTTATATCAAAAGGTACTTTCTTAGGAGGAAGGCATTGGTGATCATCACAAACCATAAATTCGATTGTTCCGGTAACATTTGTTTTCACATTTGATTTGAGTTTGACTGTTTGAACAAAAGTTACCTGACTGCTATAATACTTTACATCAATACCAAAATTAGGGTCTTTATATTTTTTTAAATTGCCAATTTCTTTTACACTCCCATCTTTGGTTACCAGGGGATTTGTTTTAAAAGTGATTGAAGTGGGAACCGGCCCACCGGGAGGCGTATTTTGCGAATACAAATGCCAGGGGTTAGCAAATTTTGCAACGAATTTAATATCATAGGTTTTATCTGCTTTTTTCTCTGCACTATAAGTCCATACAACCGGATCTTTGATCTGAGCATAAGTTACCCAGGAGAAAAGCAAAAGAACGCTTAAGGTGATTATTTTTTTCATCTTTTATTATTTTAGTTCATTTCAAAATATTCGAATAACCGGATGCCATCTGAATTTCCACATAATGGGTTGGAAGCTCTTTCAGGATGAGGCATTAAACCGATAACATTGCCGGGTTTATTTTTAATGCCTGCAATATTTCTTGATGCACCATTTGGATTTGACTCACTTGTCATTTCACCCGACTCATTACAATAATGTAATATGACTTGCCCATTACGTTCCATATCATCTAATATATTTTCATTTGCATAATATCTCCCATCTCCATGAGCTACAGGTATTTTATATATTTTATGGTCATTGCCTTTTAAATGTACATTTTTACAAATAAACTGTCGGTGTGCATTCATTAAAAGCGCTCCGGGCAATAATCCACTTTCGCATAAAATCTGAAACCCATTGCATATTCCCAAAACCCTGCCACCTTTATGTGCAAAGCTTATTACACTTTGCATCATAGGGCTAAAACGCGCAATGGCGCCGCATCTCAGATAATCTCCATAAGAGAACCCTCCAGGTAAGACAATACAATCACCCGTAGAGAAGTGCTTAATATCTTTATCCTTATGCCATAGAAATTCCACTTCTTTTCCAAGATCGGACTGGATTGTGTTAAAAATATCCCGATCACAATTTGATCCTGGAAAAACAACTACGCCAAATTTCATATTGATAAAATTATTTGCAAAGATAAAATTTGAAAATTGAATATTAATGTAAAATTATGTAAGCAGAAAAGGGGTGCATCCATTCAAAAGGATTCCTCTTACAAAGGCTACTACTATATTAAATACACAAAAAATTAAAATTCAATCCTGGCAAAACATAAATAACTTTTATACTGACAGGGGATAATCATTTCATTTACGCTGACTTGTTTTGCATACCGTGCTAAAAAGTCATACCCTTCGCCCAGGTCATGAAATGTGGCTTCCTTTGTAATTTTACCGCTGGTATTGATACTTTGATCACTTAACAGCCAATCTCTACGGTATAATTCATTGTATAAGAAATGAAATGAATTGTTTTCCGTGAATGTGCCGAAACTGATAAAGTTATCGGAGTTATCATCAAATTGAGATTTATGAATAACATTCATCCATTCCATATTCAACACGGAATCAAATGAAATCAGTGCAATATTATCTGCATAATAACGATTGATTGGGTTTGTCGTATTTCCCCATCTATCCCATGGATAATAATAGCCGTAATAGGGAGAAGTCCAGTAATAATTAGAATAAGGCGACCAATAAGGTGACCCGTATGCATAATCCCATCGGTTACTACTTATACCGCGGGATGAAGTATATTCAGATTCGGATGTTACAATAAAGCCACCATCCTGTCGCATAACTATATTTTGCAGGAAGAAATCATTAAACGCTGTCTTTGTGTTGCCTTCCAGTTTAGCATTTTCCCTAAATTCATCTGAAAATACGGTTTGTGCCGATTTGATTTCTTTTTGTTGATCTCGATTCCACAAAAAGCAGTACAGACCTTCGATATTGCCACGTCTTGTTTTTGAATAAAAAGAAGTTACCAGGTATTGGTGATTCACATTATCCACTTTTAAACGGGCGTCATCTAAATAAATTTTTGAAATATCAATTGCATAATGAGTTAATGAATCTTCATTGAATTGTTTTTGATATAATGACAGGTCAGAAATGTTCCCTCCCTGGGATGAGCCATTTGCTTCTAAAAAAATAATATTCCCGTCATTATCCAGGTTAAATTCAGTCAGAAAAACATTTCGATCACTAATTGGAACATACTCCGTATTCTTTTTTAAAGGGTGTAACATTTTATCAAAAATGGAAAAAGTAACCACATTCATGTCTTTCTTTTTGTTGATTTTTAATAACATGAATTTTTCTTTGTCTTCACTGCAAACAAGGGTATAAATTTTATTATTTGTAAATGTACTAATGGCCGTTGTATCAAGTTGTACGGGTTCCCCAATCATATTTGCATTCTCATCAAACATGGCAGCCATGTAATAAACAATATTCTTGCGCTGGTATTGGTACATAAAATAAAAATGATGCGGGTAAGCAATTACGTCAGTGCTAATAATCCTGTCTGGCAAAAACGTTAATTTCATCCTTTGCTCCGTTTTCATTTCCCCATTGAAAGATTGAATATAATAAACGCCACGATTAGTGGTATAAGTTAAGTAATGAGCATTTATTTTACCGATTATTTCAAAGCCGGTATTTCGAAAATCATCTTTCCCGGCGGATGAATAAAAAATACGTTGTGCATTTAAGTATCCAGCAATTCCGATAAAAATGAAAAAAAATAATATCTTTCTATTTAACATGCTATTGATTTAAAAGATTGGTGACCCTTCAACACTTTTAAGCCCATTTTCAGTATATAAAAATACAATAACTATTGCAAAAGGTTTTGATAAATTCTACTTTTAAAATGAATTATTTATTTCTATTTAGACCTATGGATTTTTTCTGTAGCATTCTTTTTCCTATTACTTTTGTTTTTAATTATTTGACTTCAATTGAATAAACAATTCAGTAAAGTTTCTGCGGCAGGTCTTGTAGTGGCATTAGGAATCATCTATGGTGATATTGGTACATCTCCTCTATATGTCCTTAATGAAATTATTACAGGAAGGGTAATCAATGAATCGCTTATATTGGGTTCTCTATCCTGTATTATTTGGACACTCACACTTCAAACAACTATTAAATATGTAATTCTCACTTTAAAAGCGGATAATAATGGTGAAGGTGGCATTTTCAGCTTGTATGCTCTGGTTCGCCGCCAAAAAAAATGGTTGGTTTACCCTGCCATGATTGGTGGCGCCGCATTATTAGCCGATGGCATTATTACCCCTCCAATTACTGTAACATCAGCTATAGAAGGGCTTCGTAATCTTGACTCATTTAATGATATTTCACAATCGACGATCATCTATATTGTTTTAGGGATTTTTGCCGTATTATTTTTTGTACAGCAATTCGGTTCTCATGCGATTGGCCGAATGTTTGGCCCCATTATGTGTATATGGTTTACTATGATGGCCATACTTGGAGCCAGCCATTTATTGGATGATATTTTTATTTTTAAATCCTTAAATCCTTATTACGCGATTGAATTGCTTACACAATACCCCAAAGGATTTTGGATTTTAGGAGCTGTATTTCTGTGTACAACCGGCGCCGAAGCATTATATTCCGACTTAGGTCATTGTGGTCGTGGAAATATCAGGATTTCATGGATTTTCGTAAAGACCTGCCTGATATTAAATTATCTCGGTCAGGGGGCCTGGTTATTAAGTAATTATGATGGGAAATTAATGGATCCCATGACGATGGATAAAATCAATAATGCCTTTTATGCAATTATGCCCGGATGGTTTCAGATTCCAGGTATTATCATAGCAACAGCTGCTGCCATTATTGCAAGCCAGGCATTGTTATCCGGATCTTTTACTTTGATATCTGAAGCATTACGATTAAATCTTTGGCCGAAAATGAGAATTAACTACCCTTCAGAGCAAAAAGGGCAATTGTATATTCCGGGTATCAATCTATTGCTTTTTATCGGTTGCTCAGGAATTGTACTCTATTTTCAGAAATCTTCAAATATGGGCGCTGCTTATGGTCTTGCCATAACCATGTGCATGATAAGCACATCTATCCTCTTTGCCAATTTTTTAATCAGTCGACGTACAAAGTCTTACTGGATTTATCTTTATTTAACGGTTTACCTGTCTATAGAAATTGCTTTTTTAATAGCCAATCTTGAAAAATTTCCCCATGGAGGATATGTGACGCTTGTGGTCGGTGGCGCACTCTTCGCGATAATGTATATTTGGTTCCGAAGCAGAAAAATCAAAAACAGATATGTAGAATTTGTGCGACTGGAGGATTATTTACCGATGATCCAGGAATTAAGTAATGATCGCACTGTACCAAATTATGCGACTCATCTGGTATATATGACCAGCGCAAATAACCCTAAGGAAATAGAGCATAAAATTTTATATTCCATATTAAATAAAAAGCCCAAGAGAGCAAATATATATTGGTTTGTACATGTGGACACATTGGATGATCCCTATACTTGCGAATATGTTGTGGATCACATCATCCCAAATGATATCATACGTGTGGAGTTCAGATTAGGTTTTCGGGTGGCACAAAAAATCAACTCCATGTTTCGACGTGTTGTTGCAGATTTAGTAAAGAACAATGAAGTAAACATTACCAGCCGGTATGAAAGTCTGGAAAGGAACAATGTTGTGGGCGATTTTCAATTTATTGTAATGGAAAAATATTTAAGTAATGACAATGACCTTCCATTTTTTGAAAAGATCATTATGAAATTACATCTATGGCTCAAAGAAATCAGCCTCAGTGAAGAACGAGGATTTGGTCTTGATCCGGGTTTTGTAACGGTAGAGAAATTTCCACTTATTATATCCCCTGCATCCAATATTCCATTAAAGAGAATTTTGCCTGACGTGGAAGAATAATGCTTTGCCTGTTTAATAAGGTTTAAACAAAATATGTAGCTTTTTTCCTACGCTTGTGCTGATGGACCACCAAAATTCAAAGGGATTTCTACCTGCTCAATATCCTTTATTTGTCCATTGGCCTTTTCATACCGGTCAATATTTTCCTGGAGTGCACGCATAAAACGTTTGGCATGCATTGGAGTAAAAATGATTCTTGATTTTACTTTACTTTTCGGTGTTCCCGGCATCACATTGATAAAGTCTATTACAAACTCAGAATGACTATGTGTAATAACTGCTAAGTTGGCATAAGTACCTTCTGCGACTTCTTCGCCAATTTCTATATTCAATTGCGGCTGTTGACCTGGAATCGTTTCTGACATGAGCATTCAATTTCTACAAAAGTACGATCCAAACCTATTCTGATATTAGATTAAAACAATGAATATGATAAAAAATTAATAAAACAACCTCTTTTGATAGGTCAATTGCAAAAAAAAGAGGCTGCAAAAGCAACCTCTCTTTTGATAAAAAATACAATATTATCTTGGCCCTGTGTACACCAGTGTATCTGTAAATACCCTGTCTCCACCAGTGGATGTATACATCCATTGAGCATATATAGTTTTTGTGGCAGGATCATAATGATTATCATAAGTTGGATCCTCATGTTCTCCAATTGCAGTATTGGTAACGGTCACAGAATTATCATCATGAATAGTATATGTTGGTTCATAACCACCTGGCAATGCAGATCCTGATCCATTAGCCCATGGATGAGCAATTCCAAGGATTACAGCGTTTGCACTAACTGTAAGCAAAGGCACATCAGTATATGGGCCAACTGGTCCGGTAAGTACTGGATTCGTTGGGTGTGCAGTAGCCCCTGTTAAAGTGTATAAGCCATCATAAGCATTTCTTGCTGTGATTAAAACAATCATGCTTTTTCCACTAGCCTGAGCGCCAGCATCAGTAATCGTTAATCCTATTGCAAATTGAACACCATTATTTAATAACTCATCAATATTGATGCTAAGATCTCCGGAGCCCACATGTGAACCGGCAGGGATGGAGAAACTGCTTGGAATTGTAAATGTATTGTCTGGAGCAACTGGAATAGCAGTTCCATTAGCTAGATTATAAGCATCAACTACACTTGGGTCTACTTTTACATTAACATCAATAGCGCCATTTCCTGAACCACTATAAAAAACGTTAATCGTCGTATCAAATGTAGCGGAACCACCCGGAATAATATCTAATGAAAGGGGTTCAGCCAGGCTATAGCCAAAGCTAGTTGCCGGAGCTGATCCATTTCCTGCTACTTCCAGCCAGTCTTTCTCTTTTGTACAAGAGAAAAGCAGTACTGAACTCAGCAATAAAAATGATGAAAGTACTTTTTTCATATTATTTGTTTTAAATTTTATTTTAATGAAGCCCATAGGATCTTTAAAGTTTAAAAATCCTATGGTACTTTCATTTTGTTGATTTTTTAGATTAGATCATATTAGTTTTTATCCCACCACATCCGGGCATATTGAGAGTTTGCTCCATCAGGACCTGTAAAGATTGCTGATGCTGCTGCTGCATTATCCGGGTTAAGGGTTAACGTATTTTGACCGTAAGCCATCCTACGAGGAATGCCATAAGAGTTCGTAGCTCCTGGAGCAGGAGTTAAAGCCGGATAGCCGGTTCTTCTCCAATCAGCCCATCCTCTTCTACCATTAGGATAGTGTGTAATCCATTCCTGTGTAGCAATTTTCTTAATTTCATCACCACCGGCTAAGGAAATATTTGGTAATGCCATATATGCATTGAAATCAGATGCATTATAAACACCATTCAAAGTCCAGCTGTCCTGAATTCCGGATTGGTATAAGGAAGAAGCATTTTCACCTGTCCATCCCATTTGTGCTGCTTCAGCACGTGCCAGGAAAACTTCCCCTGAAGTTAAAATATAGAAAGGGTCATTTACAGAAGTGGCCGTACCTTGAAACAATCTTGCCCATGTAGGATTTGCATTACTGAAAGCAATAGCATTATCCCTTGTTAAACCATAAGGGAATCCAACTGTGGATGAAGCCCAAACATCAGCTCTTTTATCATTATTTGACAATAAGCCATCAAGGAAAAATTTAGAAACGGCATAGTCTTTCCTTAAAGTTACATTGTAATAATTGTAAACAGGGTTCGGAAAGTTCCCATCAGGATAATCTAATTGAGCAGTTTCACCGGTGCCAAAAACGCCATCTTTTCCATTTAAAGCATTATTAAATTCAGATTTACCTTGCCCTGCATCTACTTTAGATAACCTTAAAGCAAGCATTGCATGCAATGAATTGGCAAACTTACGCCACATAGTATTATCACCATTATAGATGATATCTCCACTCATAGCCTGACCAGCATCATCTAACTGATTTACAGCTTCTGATAACTCTTTGAAGAAATCAGGATAGATTTCTGATTGCTTATCAAATGGAACGATACCATTATCCAGTTTTAAGGCCTGGAAGTATGGAATATCACCATAAGAATCCGTCAAAAGAGCAAAAATATAGACCTTCAAAATTCTAGCTATCGCAATTTGATTTGCATTAGCACCACTAGCTGCTGCTGCCGCTGCAGTTGCAGGGTCAGAGTTGTAGTTGATAATAGTTTGCAAATCCATTAAACGACCTGCATAGTATCCATCCCAGTTGGGTTGTTGCCTGGAATAGCAGGAGGCATCCGTATATTGTGTTTCAGAATAATATTGACAATACAGACCTGAAAGGGTCGTAATTCCACCGGCGTCCCATGTATAGTTGCCTAATCCAGACTCAACATTTGTTAATAATGCGGAGGTAATTGGGCTTGTTGTAATTCCCGGATTCTGGTTTACATTTCCAAAATCTTTGAACTTATTACAGGAGGTGAAGCCTGCTCCGGCTAACACCATTCCTGCTAATAAGATTACTTTATTTTTCTTGTTCATTTTCATTAGTTTTTAGAGATGTTAATTAGAAATTCAGTTTTACATTGAAACCAATTGACCTTACTGGAGGCAGGTTACCATCTTCTCCATAAACACCTGATATTTCAGATGGGTCAAAGTTCTTGCTATCACTGTAAATGATCCAAGGACTGCTTGCAACTGCAGAAACAGTAGCACCTTTTAACCACTTATTAGTAAATGACCAGTTCTTAACCGGAAGGTTGTAACCAAGGCTTACTTCACGTAATTTAATGTAAGACAATTTGTGAATAAATGGAGCAGCGATCTTAGATCCATAAAATTGGTGGAAATAGGTAAAACCATCTACATACATATCAATGGGTGTTTTACCATCAACAGAGCTAACACCTACTACATGCACACCACCACCTTCTGATAATGGGTCACGTACATTTGCACCACGATCATTAGTCTCAGCAGTATAATCCAGCAAACCGGAATACATACCCCAGCTTTCTGAAAGTGAGAAGAAATGACCTCCGGATTGGTAATCCAGACTGATATTCAAATTGAAATTTTTATAGGTCATTAAGCTTTGGAAACCACCGGTCAATTTCGGCACAATACTTCCCCATGAATAGTTAGGATCACCGGTAATGTATAAGCCTGTATTTGGATCAATCTCCGGTTGGTTGTTTTCACCTAAAATAAATCCACCACCTTGTAATTGTCCCCAATCTTGATTTAATACCTGGTATGCACTTGCATAACGGCTACCAAAAGAACCGATCCATCCACCTGGTTGGATTTTATCCTGACCTTCAATTATTTGAGTAACAGGATTATTAATTAACCAACCAACAGTTTTTGTAACTGACCAGCTAAAGTTTTTATTATTGATAATCTTTCCATCAAATGTAAATTCTAAACCTTGTCTTTTAACTGAAGCAGCATTTACAGTTTTTGAAGTAACACCGCTTTCTCCCGCAACTTGAATGCTTACAGGTTGATCATCCATTTTCTCATTATAGTAGTTCACGTTCAAACCAAACCTGTTTTTCAGGAAACGAAGTTCCACACCGCCTTCAAAACTTGTAATTAATGATCCTCTCAGAGCTGGATCCGGGATATTATCCGGGAAACTCATTAAGAAGTTACCATTGTAAGTATTTGAAGCTACACCATATCCAAAATTAGTAGCATAGATTCCTAAGTTCAAAGGTTTCTTGCCCCAGCTACCGTACACTTTAGTAAATGATAACCAGGAAATTTTGTCTTTAAAGAATTCACTTGGAGTAAATGCCATACCTACAGAAGGGTAGAATAAGCTATTATCGCCAGCAGGAAGTGTAGAAGAATAATCCTGACGCAATGCAAATGTTGCACTCACAAACTTTTTATATTCCACAGAACCGGAAGCAAACCAGGAGTTTGTTTGTTGTTCTAACCTGGTATTTGAAAATCCGGGATTATCTTTTGAGTTAGCAATACTGTACAAATATGGCACTTTTAACCCATTGGTTGTAGAGGCTTCATTATCTTTGCGAATATATCTATTCATATCTCCACCCACTAAAGCAGTTACACCCAAATCATTATTAAAAAAGCTTTGATTGTAATTGGCTACTAATTCATAGTCCGTAGTACTGTAGTTATAATTTCCTGTAGCATAACCGGCAATAGTACCTGTTTGACCACCACTCGCTTCAAGTAATGAAGTAGTTATATTTTCATAATAGGAAACAAATTCATCTCTCCTTACAGTACCTTTTACGCTTAAGTTATTATTTATTTTCACTTTCACGTAAGTATTACCATAAAGGCGATCCCTGCGTTGGTTATTTTGAATATTGTCCTGGTAAGCATAGAAATTATACCAATAGTTAGCCTTATAAAAACCGCCTGGATCAGCGGCACTGTAACCATCAGGATTTGCGCCCCAGTTCCAAGTATTAACTGTTCCAATCGGTGTTGGATAATCTTTCAATTGCCTCATCAAATTTAAATCCAGGTCACGGTGGTTCCATTGACCAAAGTTACCGGATGAGTTGTTAGCATACCCATCATCAAACTCACCATTAATTTTTTGTGTAGTAAAGGTCAGGTCAACACCGGCAGAGATATACTTATTTAAGTCAAAATCTGCTGCAAGAGTCAGTGTATTTCTGTCACTCTTAGAATCAGGAATCAAACCAGCAATATATTCCTTAGAATAGCTCATACGCACATTGTAACCATCTCCGCCTTTAGCGAAACTTACATTAGAATTGGTATGATAGCCATGATTCCAGAAATCGCGAATATTATCGGGTTGAGGAGTTAAGGAAGCGGTTTTATAGGAATAAGGAGTACCCGGTACAAATGCATACCAAGGAATATATTCCTGGCCAAGCATTCTTGGTCCCCAGCTCGCATCATCAGTATAGTCAGGGAAACTCTTTCCGTCCAGTGCCTTCCATTCTTCAGGATCGCCTGGTTTCCAGGTATATACTGTTAAATGATCAACACCGCCACCGGCGTATTCATTTTGAAGTTTCATTAAACGGCTCACACGGTCAAATGTTACCCCTTGGCTTATTGTAATACTTTGCATACCCACAGAACCTTTCTTTGTTGTAACAACGATAGCACCATTAGCAGCAGCACCACCAAATAAAGCGGTAGCATTTGCACCTTTAAGAACTGTAATTGATTCTACGTTGTCAGGGTCAATATCATAGGAGTTTCCAATAATAGTACCGTTTACTACAAAAATTGGACCCACATCACCACTCAATGCTAAACCTCCACGAATACGAGCAAAAGACTGGCTGGACAATTTCGTGCCGGATTGGCTACGGAACTGTACACCGGCTACTTTACCCACCAATGCGTCATTCAGGTTGGTTTGCGGGATAATATTTAACGCGTCAGATTTAATCACCTGGGCGCTAAATGGGGTAGTCCTTTGTTCCTGCTTTACACCAAATGCTGTTGTCACAATCACTTCAGAAAGTGAAGCATCTGTTGATTTTGAAAGCTGGATAACCAATCTGTTGTTTTCATCAGCAACAACATCTTTGGGCATATATCCTACTGAACTAACAGTAAGTACAGTGCCATTGGCTACTTTAATTAAAAATGTACCGTTGGCATCAGCAGATACCCCGGTTTTGCCATTCTTCACTTTAATCGAAGCGAATGGGATGGCTTGCCCCTGTTCATCGGTAACTTTACCGGAAGTAGTTTGGGCCTGCGCATATCCTACCCAAAAGGTAAGCATCAGCACAGAAAGTAATACTACAAGTTTTCTCATGTGACTATAGTTTTTAAAATTTGCGGACAAATGTAGGGAATATGAACATACCGTTAAAATAAAATCAACGAGATGTTAATTCCCCATTCACTTTACAAAGACAATTTACCGGCAATTTTCGCTGCCTACAATGTTAAAATTTTTTAAATAATATACATAACATATTGATTATAAAAAATTTATATCAAATAAATTACTGGATTGAAAATTTACTTTGACCTTTTTCAACAGCCAAAAAACTTTTAAAAAAAATATATCAAAGCATAAAAAAAAATTATTTGTTTCGTTAAATAACAGTATAAAGATGGCAGCTTACCTTTGGCCGCATGTTATTAGAAGGCAAAAGAGTATCCTTTCTTTATAAGGAACAATTGAAAAAAGAAGTTGACGCATTGCTATTAAATGGCAAAAGACGCCCCCATCTTGCGGCCATTTTAGTTGGTCATGATGGAGCCAGTGAAACATATGTAAATAGTAAAGTTAAAAATTGCGCAGAAATAGGTTTTACATCCACCTTACTCCAATTAGAAGAAAATATTACTGAAAAGGACCTGTTAGAGAAAATAAAAAAATTCAATGATAATGAGCAAATAGATGGTATTTTGGTACAATTACCTTTACCAAAACACATCAATGAACAAAAAGTTATTGAAGCTATAGATCCCGAGAAGGATGTTGATGGATTTCATCCGCTCAATGCAGGCAAACTCGTACAGGGCATTCCCTCTTTTATTTCTGCAACACCGTATGGCATTATGCTTTTACTGGAATATTACCAAATAGAAACCAAAGGAAAAAATACGGTGGTTATTGGAAGAAGCAATATTGTAGGCAGACCCATGAGTATTTTGTTAAGCAGTAACAGACCTTTTGGGAACAGTACGGTCACACTATGCCATTCACAAACAAAAAATTTGGAAGAAATTTGCCTGGGGGCAGATATTATTGTTGCCGCACTGGGCAAGCCCGGTTTTATACATGCCGATATGGTAAAAGAAGGTTCTGTGATTATAGATGTTGGAATTACACGTGTACCTGATTCAACAAAAAAGAGTGGATACCGGCTACAGGGTGATGTGGATTTTGAAAATGTTTTTCAGAAGTGTTCTGCAATTACTCCAGTTCCGGGCGGTGTAGGTTTAATGACCATAACGGGATTATTAAAAAATACTATGCAAGCTTACCTTTCCAAACATTCATAAAGCTTTTCAAAAGAAATCAACTTCATGCCAAATTCTTCAGTTCTTCCGGTAATGGAAACCTTTTATTCTATTCAGGGTGAAGGTTATCACCAGGGGAAAGCTGCCTTTTTTATCCGACTTGCCGGATGCGATGTGGGTTGTACCTGGTGTGATGTGAAAGAAAGTTGGCAAGCCGACAAACATATCCGTAAAACATGCAAACAAATAGTTGAAGAAACAAATACTTTTTTCAAACAATCCTACAAAGATTTACCTGAAAATGATTTATCCAGAATTTGTATCATTACCGGTGGTGAACCTTGTATGTATCCTTTGAATAAACTTACTACTGCATTAAAAAAATACGATTACCGTTTACACCTTGAGACTTCAGGCGCTTATTTAATAACAGGAAACTTCGACTGGGTCTGCATCTCACCAAAAAAATTTAAACCTCCGATAAAAGAAAATTTACAATTAGCCAATGAATTAAAAATGATTGTTTTTAATCATCATGACTTTTTATGGGCAGAAGAATTTGCAAAACAAGTTCCTAAGAATTGCGCTTTATACCTTCAGCCGGAATGGAGCAGGGAAAATAAAATGTTGCCTTTCATTATTGATTATATAAAGGAAAACCCCCGATGGGCATTAAGCATCCAGCTACATAAATACGTTCATGTCCCCTAAAATCCTTACTGGAAACACATCACAAAATTTAGCTTCGCATTTTTTTAATTTTAATTATCTTTCCAATTACACCAAGCTTTTAAAGCAGATGTATTATCTAAATAAAATATTCATTCTTACTTGTATATTATTTTTTTCAAAATTGTCCTACAGCCAGGTGTATGATCCTGAAAAAATAAATAAAAAAGCTATTGAAGTGTATTCGAAAGCCATCGAAGAATTGCAATACGGCGAAGTAAAGAATGCCATCCCTTTGCTTTCCAAAGCGCTAGAATTGGACAAAAATTATGTAGATGCCTATTTATCTTTAGCGGGTGTTTATGGAGAATTGAAGAACTACAGTAAAAGTGTAGAGTTATATAGTATAGCTCAACAAAAAGATACCGGTTATTTCAAATATTATAAACTGCCTTATTCCATCAACCTGGCAGGCTTAGGAAGATTTGATCAGGCCCTTAAAATGGTCCGGGAGTTTCTTCTTATTCCAAATCTGGGTGAAAAAAGTATAAAGAGTGGGCAATACCGGCAATCTACATATCAGTTTGCCATTGACTTTGCAAAGAATCATCCTGATACGTATCTATTTTCACCGGAAAATTTAGGCGATAATGTCAACACTTCTTTCTCCGAATATTATCCATCATTCACTATAGATGACAGCATTCTTGTTTTTACGCGACGCGGAGATGGAATTCGCGAAGATTTCATTGAAAGCGGCATTTCCCGGGATGGGTTTAAAAAATCAGTACTTATACAGGGTACCCTGAATGAGCAACCTTCAAAAGGAGGTATCAATATTTCCCAGGATGGGGAATGGTTGGTCTTTGCCGGGAACTTCGGGAATCAGGGTTTCGGTGATTTTGATATTTATATTTCATATAATACACCTGGCGGCTGGAGTGATCCGATAAATTTAGGTCCTAATATCAATACGGATTTTTGGGAAAGTTCTCCCTGCTTAAGCCCCGATAAAAACACCCTTTATTTTAGCAGTAACCGACCGGGCGGTTTTGGCGGAAAAGATTTATATGTGAGTCACAGAAAACAAAATGGTACCTGGAGCAAAGCAGAAAATATGGGCGCTTCGGTAAATACTGCGGGTGATGAGCTGGCCCCTTTTATTCATGCAGATAATCAAACTCTGTTTTATACTTCTAATGGTCTTCCGGGATATGGAGGGACGGACATTTATGTCATGAGAAAAAAAGGAAACGGGGAATGGGGAATACCTGAAAATTTAGGTTATCCCATAAATACCATAGAAAATGAAGGGAGCTTATTTGTGGCTTCTGATGGTATCACGGCTTATTATGCCAGCGACAGAGCGGATTCAAGAGGAGGCCTGGATTTATACAGGTTTACTTTACCTCAGGATACCAGGCCAATAAAAACCTTATATGTTCAGGGCAATGTATATGATTCGATCTCTAAAAAAAATATACCCTGTGCAGTTGAATTGAGCGATGATTCAACACAACAAATCATTACACATATACAAACAGATGAAACAGGATTTTATTTCATTACTTTACCTGTAGGAAAAAATTATACACTGACCGTTAACCGCAAAGGCTATTTGTTTTACAGCGATACATTTAACCTCCAAAGCAAAGAAGCTTTTACGACTGTAGTAAAAAATATTCCATTACAACCATTGGCTTTAAATGCTACTGTCATATTGAAGAATATACATTTTGAAACCAACTCTTTCCATCTCTTACCGGTTAGCCTTATTGAACTGGAAAAATTAGTGCAATTGATGCAGGACAATACTCAAATAAAAGTTCTGGTAAGTGGCCATACGGATAATGTTGGCGATAGTAAAGACAACCTGGTATTATCCGATCATAGAGCTAAAGCTGTAGTTGATTATTTAATACAAAAAGGAATCGATGCTAAAAGGCTTACCTGGAAAGGTTTTGGAGAAACGAAGCCACTGGCTACAAATGATACGGAAGAAGGCCGGGCAGAAAACAGGCGAACAGAATTTACCATAATGGGTATGGATTAATAGCTAAATGTTAAAGAATCCTGCATGAAAGAATAATATAGTGGTAAATATGGCTGTTTACATTAGTAAAAAATATTTATGGAAATAAATTTGCCGTTCTTTTTTCAACAAGTCTATTAAAATGGAACGGGAATTATTTTTACCATTAAGAGATACTTCTTTAACAAGGGAAAGGGTTAATGCGGAAATTGATGTTTTCAAAAAGATTCTTCCCATGATTGAATCTTTCCAGTCATTTGGCCGAACACACGATGTATTTGATTTTTATAAACGGAAGAAATTACAAAACAATAAAATAAAATCATCCCTTTATCATACCGGGTTCGAATACTCTACTAGATTCTTTGCCCTTTGCAAAAACTAAGAAACAGTCTTTACTTCAATACTCCCAACTCTTTGCCCACTTTTGTGAATGCTGCTATCGCTGTATCCAAATGTTGAATGGTATGTGCTGCACTGATTTGTACACGTATCCTTGCCTGGTTCTTTGCCACAACGGGGAAAAAGAAGCCGATAACATAAATATTTTCTTCCAGTAATTTTGAAGCAAATTTTTGTGCGATGAGCGCATCATAAAGCATTATGGGGACTATTGGATGAACGCCTTCTTTGATATCAAAGCCTGCAGCCGTCATGTTTTCCCGGAAATACTTTGTATTGGCTTCTAAGTTGTCTCTCAGTCCGGTTGTTTCAGTAAGCATATCAAATACCGCAATGGAAGCACCCACGATAGAAGGCATGACCGTATTAGAAAATAAATAAGGCCTGGAACGTTGGCGAAGCATTTCAATGATTTCTTTGCGACCGCTTGTAAAGCCGCCACTAGCGCCACCTAAAGCTTTCCCCAAAGTACCTGTAATTAAATCCACTTTTCCCATCACCCCTCTATATTCATGGGTACCCCTTCCTGATTTTCCAATAAACCCGGTGGAATGACATTCGTCAGACATCACAATGGCATCATATTTTTCTGCTAAAGCACATATTTTATCTAATTGCGCAATGGTGCCATCCATACTGAAAGATCCATCCGTTACAATGATCCTACTCCTGCATGATGCCGTTTCTTTTAATTTATTTTCCAGGTCATCCATATCATTATGGGTATATCTAAATCGTTGTGCTTTGCACAAGCGCACACCATCAATAATGGAAGCATGATTCAATGCATCACTGATAATGGCATCCTCTTCATTGAATAGGGGCTCGAAAACACCACCATTGGCATCGAATGCTGCAGCGTATAAAATAGTATCTTCCGTTCCCAGGAAATCGCTTATTTTCTTTTCCAGTTGTTTATGAATATCCTGGGTACCACAAATAAATCGAACACTGCTCATCCCATATCCATGCGTGTCAATGGCCTCTTTCGCAGCAGCAATCACTTTGGGGTGTGATGAAAGACCCAGATAATTATTGGCACAAAAATTCAATACGGTTTTCCCATTGACTGTAATCTCAGGGCCTTGTTCACTGCTGATGATTCGCTCACTTTTAAACAAACCGGCCGCAACAATCCCGTCAATTTCCTCTTTAACTCTCTGTACAAATTGCTCATTCATAAGATGACATTTTCTACAAATATACAAGCTGCCATGGTTTCCTCATAAAATCATATTCAACGTTTTTTGCCCAAAAAATAAAATTGTTTTAAAAAAACTGAAGATCATGTAACATATCTACCCTTGAAACGTATTATAGACGAATTTGCATTCCAAAACGACAAGAAGGAATTTATGACTGATAGAGATTACAATGATTGTGTACATCAATTTGCGGATAATGTATTTCGATTTATTATAAAAAACCTAAGGCATGAAGAAGATGCAAAGGATATTGTGCAAAGTGCATTTGAAAAACTGTGGATCAATAAAGAGTCTGTTGAAACGACCAAGAGTAAATCGTATTTATTTACCGTTGCTTATAATCAAATGATTGATCATTTGAGAAAAACAAAGAGAATACAATTAAAGGATACATTCCCGGATAAACCTTCGAGAGAACTACCGGTACATGACCTGAAAAAAAATTTACAAACCGCCTTGAATAAATTAAATGAAGTGCAAAGAAGCCTGGTCATGTTGAAAGATTATGAAGGATACAATTATGAAGAAATTGCACAGATTACGGGTTTGAATGGAAGCCAGGTAAAAGTGTATTTACACCGTGCGCGTCTCACCTTAAGATCTTATTTAGTGAGCCCTGAAAAAATTGTTTAATTTCAAAACAATGAACATGGAAACGATTAACAGAAACAATTATGAAGAATATTTCCTGCTCTATATAGATAAGGAACTTTCTTCGGATACTTATAAACTGGTTGATGAATTTATTCTGAAGAATCCTGACCTGGCACAGGAATTCCATTCTTTAATAGATACTAAATTACATCCAAGTCATACGATTTTATTTGAAGATAAAAATGCTCTAAAAAAACATGGCACTTTTATTCATACAGGCAATTACCAGGAAATCTCTTTATTGTATATTGATAAGGAATTAAGCAGTGAAGAAAATCAGTTTGTTGAAAATTTTTATCAGGAACAACCGGCGCTTCTCCCGGAATTGATGGCTTTACAAAAAACCATACTGCCTGAGGAGCACATCGTTTTTAAAGATAAAAAGAGTTTGTATAAATATGAGGGTAAAGTCTTTTTTATAGCCTGGAAAAAATGGGCCGCTGCTGCAGCAGTCTTGATTTTTATATTGGCTGCATGGTGGTATTACCCCGGAACAAAAAATGCTCCATTAACAGCGAAATCTGATCAGGTACATCCTTCATCTGTTGTTCCTCAAAATCCGCAAACTCAAGTAAAATCGCATTTAGCAGAAAATATTCCCGAAACAGACAAAAAGAATCAGCTCTTAAAAAAAGAATGGAAGGGACCAGGTCAAATTCAGAAAAAAGATTTACCTGAGAATCAATCTACAGCTATCCAGGTTGCACAACATATTTCTCCCAATCAATCCATTATTACAAATACAAAAAATGATGGTTCGGATCTTTTTTCAGAAAGAGAAAGATTACTTAATGAAAAAGAAACCGTAGCAGACAATAAAAATTATGCAATAACATCTGTTCATTATGATGAGGCACCCAATACTTTCCAGGTGGCTTCTTATAAAGTAATAAACACCTCACCTGAAGAGGATAATTCATTGGCCATAGGGACCATTTCACTGAATAAAGAAAAAATAAACGGGCTTTTGAAAAAAGCAGGTAGCCTTTTCCGTAAGAAACCTGCAACAGAAACAAATGAAAAAGATGTGAAGGTTGCTAATCTTAAAATCAATTACAATTAATATACACTTTTAACAATTAAAACAATGAAACAACTTGCATTTGCAATAGTGGCCATGCTGTGCCTGACAACTACCTTTGCCCAATCAGATACGATACCGTCCAATCAACCGGATACGATTAAAGTTGGCAATTTTATTATCATTAAAAAAGATAAAAAAATGAAAGAGGATAATGATAATACACAAATCAATATTTCTATCAATCCCGGGGATAAATCTTATTACAAAAAGAAACATAGTGCGATCAGTACAAACTGGTTAATCCTTGACCTGGGTTTTGCCAATCTGCGGGATAAAACTGATTATGGATCTGCAGCAGCAAACAATTACCTGCATTCAAATGGTGGTGCACCCTTTACCAAAGAAGACATGAAACTAAATTCCGGAAAATCATCTAATGTGAATCTTTGGTTTTTCATGCAAAAATTAAATTTAACGCAGCAGGTATTAAACCTGAAATATGGACTGGGACTGGAAATGTACAATTACCGTTATGATCAAAACATTTCTTATCACAAAGATCCCGCATATATCTTCCGGGACAGTGTTGATTTCTCAAAAAACAAGCTATATGTAGGATACATCACCATACCCTTGATGATCAATATTAATGCGACCCCGGGCAAAAGAAGTGGTTTTAGTTTTAGTGCAGGTGTAAGTGCTGGTTATCGTGTAGGAAGTAAAAACAAGCAAATCAGTGATGAACGGGGAAAACAAAAAATCCGGGGTGATTTTGACCTGAACCCCTGGCGATTTGCCTATGTAGCCGAAATGGGTATCGGGCCGGTACGGATCTATGGCAGCTATAGTATCAATGCTTTGCACCAGGAAGGCCTTGTTCAATATCCTTATGTTTTTGGCCTCAGGCTGAGCAACTGGTAAAAGAATTTTAAAAATGCCATCTCTGTTTCCCGGGATGGCATTTTTTTTTTGATAAAACATACGAACTCTTTTAAAAAATCGTTTTTCTAAAAAACAATCTACCGCAAAAATTTACATCACTATCTTAATCCATCTTCTGTAAATTTTTGTGAAAATGAAACGCCTTCTTCCCTCTGCCATTTTTTTATTCTTGATCGTCTTTTGCACATCTTTTCAGGATGTTAATGCTCCTGGTGAATCCTATTATATTGTTGTCTCCAAGAAAAAATATGAATTGAGTGTGTATGATCATAAAGGTTGGCTGGTAACCTATCCTGTTGTATTTGGCAGCAATGATCCAAGAGATAAATATATGGAAGGAGACAGGCGTACGCCTGAAGGTACTTTTACAATTATCAGTAAACGTATTCACGAAAAATGGGATCGGTTCTTATTACTGGATTATCCAAATGCAGATAGTTACAAAAAATTCAATGACCGGAAAGCTCGGGGTCTGATTCCTCAAAATGCAAGTATTGGAGGTGGTGTAGGCATTCATGGCACCTGGCCGCATGAAGGATATGCCATTGATCAATATCAAAACTGGACATGGGGTTGTATCAGCATGAAGAACCAGGATGTTGAAGAATTATTTCAAATGATACCCATTGGCACTAAAGTAACCATCAGGGAATAACTATTTAGTATTAAGAAAAGCGCTTACCGTAGCTGACCATTTGGAGAAATTATTTCTGCATATACTTTCATGGCCACAATTTTTATATATAACCAATTCTTTTTGCGAATGGATGTTTTGATAAATGTCGTCAATTTCTTTTTTGGTCACTTTATCATCATCTTCTCCCCATTGCAGTAATACGGGACATTTTACGGATTTTATGTATTCTTCGGGTTTATTACTAATGGCCCAATACCCATTTTCTACACTACCCCAAAATAATAATATAGCTGTAAGAGGTTCCACCGGCAATTTCATAGATCGTATTCGACCTTCTGCGGCATCCTTCATCGTACCAAATGGCGATTCAAGAATGATTTTTGAGGGTTGAATGTATGGATAATCATGTATAGTTTTTGTAATTGTTGCAGCTCCCAGGGAAACACCAAACATTGCAATATGGGTTTCACCACTTGCTTTGACAAAATCAT
Organism: Bacteroidota bacterium; assembly: GCA_018268015.1. GTDB lineage: Bacteria > Bacteroidota > Bacteroidia > Chitinophagales > Chitinophagaceae > JAFDXJ01. The sequence goes on along the minus strand of JAFDXJ010000007.1, from coordinate 9,354 downwards.
ATGCGGCCTTCACATCCCAGGCTTCAAAATAACCTATGGTACATGTATTTCCGGAGCTTTCTCCATGTGCACGGAAATCAATCATAAAAACATTCCAGCCCTCGTGATAAAAAAATGTTGCATCAGGGATGATACCGCTTCTGCAACTTCCATGACCATGAAACATTAGTAAGGTACCCTTAGGCTTCACAGAATCATTCTCAGGATGTTTCAAATTCCAACAGGCGAGCCGGATGCCATCTTCTGTCAAGATGGTTTCAGTGGTATGAGGTACAGATAAAGAGTCAACCACTTTTTCTTTTCTCACTTTTTCGCCTAGTATCAATGTATTTGCCTTTTGAAAAAAAGACATCTGCGAAAAATGTATCTCCGGAATATTGTCATAATAATGAGTAAAACGATAAGCCTGAACAGCACAAATCACATTCAATAAAATAAACAGTGTTCCCAGTACCCATAAAATTTTTTTAAATACAGGTTTCATCTTAAGTTGAAAAAGTTTCTTTGAATATTAATGTGAATGCAACGCTATTTCCTGAATACCCATATAATTCTGTAATACCTCCGGTAAAAGAATACGATTTTCCAGTTGGTTATTTTCTAAAATACTTGCAAAAATTCTGGGCAAGGCAAGAGAACTGCCATTAAGGGTATGTACCAATTTCATTTTCGAATTTTCATCACGATACCTGCATTTCAGGCGATTGGACTGGTAATTTTCAAAATTACTCACACTGCTCACCTCCAGCCATTTATCCTGAGCTGCACTGTACACTTCGAAATCGTAAGTTAATGCCGAGGTGAATCCCATGTCTCCGCCACAAAGTAAAAGAATACGATAAGGCAGTTTAAGCGAATGGAGTAATTGTTCTACATGTGAAACCATTTCATCCAGCGCCTCATAACTTTTTTCTGCTTCCGTAATTTGAACTATTTCTACTTTCTCAAATTGATGAACCCTGTTCAAACCTCTGACATCTTTACCAAAACTGCCGGCCTCCCTTCGAAAACAGGGGGAATAGGCTGTCATTTTTATCGGGAGCTCATCTTGTCTTAAAATCGTATCCCGGTAAATATTTGTAATGGGAACTTCGGATGTGGGTATCATATAAAAATTATCCTCAGGCATAAAATACATCTGTCCCTCTTTATCCGGTAATTGGCCGGTGGCAAATGCAGATGCTTCATTGACCATAAATGGTGGAATATATTCTGTATAACCGGCTGTCGCATTATAATCTAAAAAATATTGTATCAAAGCACGTTGCAGTCTTGCTCCGGCTCCTTTATAAAGTGGGAAGCCACTTCCCGTTATTTTGGCGCCGGTTTCAAAATCCACTATATCAAATTTTCTGATTAAATCCCAGTGAGGGAGTGCATTTGGGGCAAGAATTGGTTTAATTCCCCCTTCCCGTATAATCAAATTATCTGCAGCATTTTTTCCTTGCGGCACTTTCTCAGATGGCAGGTTTGGGATGGTCACCAACATATTTTTCAGTCTGATCTCCATTTTTTCCAGCTTTTCAGACAATGGCGTCAATTTACTTTTCAAAACGATGACCGACTCTTTGATCTCATTGGCTTTTTCAACTTCCCGTTTTGCCATTAATATGCCGGTCTCTTTAGAGAGTGTATTAATATTTCCCTGGATCTGTTCTTTTTCATTCAGAGCTACTTTTATCTGCTCATCTAATTCCAGGATCGTATCAATTATTTGTACATCATGGAAATTTCTTTTTAGCAGTTTCTCTTTTACTATTTTTGGATCTTTCCGAATAACCTGCAATTGCAACATCTAAACTTAAATTTGTGCAAAGATAAATGACCCTTTTTTAAAGTTTTAAATATCCCCTCACAAATGGATTATAAATAAATGGTAAAGCCCTATTTTCGCAACATGATTATTCAGGATGATTTGCAACAAAGATGGTGGCATCTTGAGATGAAACTCAAGGATCGCTTTGAGAAAAAACCGGATTTAGAAGCCATTTTATTTTTAATAGGAATCCAGGAAGTGGGTTTTCTACAAAAAAAGATTTCAAAAGAGCAAAAGCAAGACCTGATGCATGTAGCCATTTGCAGCATCTTATCCCCCGGTGGGTATTATAAAAAGACCGGGATAGATAAAGATGGATGGCCACAATTTGAACAATTGAAAGAACTGCCTGCCAACACATTAATGGAGCAGGAGAATTTTTTGAAAGATTTTATATTATTTTATTTTGAACAACAAGAATTTTAAATAATGAGAAACAGGTTAATATTTATTATGGCTATTTGTATTGGGCTAAATGGATTTTCCCAACCCGGAAAAACAAATACAAAGATTGTGCATAAGCCGGTCTTAGTACAAATCAGTACCAATTTGGGGGATATCGTCATCCAGTTATCAGATTCCACTCCTTTACATAGAGACAATTTTGTAAAATTAGTGCAAGCACATTTTTTTGACAGTCTTCTATTCCATCGCGTCATTCAGGGTTTTATGATACAAGGTGGCGACCCCGAAAGCAAATATGCGGATAGTACCGCTATGCTTGGTGCAGGCGAGGCTCCCGGAGACAGGATACCGGCGGAGTTTAATACCACATTAATTCACAAAAAAGGTGCTTTAGCAGCAGCGCGTGATGACAACCCAATGAAAGCCAGTAGTAACTGCCAGTTTTATATTGTGCAAGGGAAAAAAATTACGGATGAACAACTCAACAATATAGAATGTAATATCCGCATGGAAAATCCTTCTTTTTATTATACGGATGCACAAAGAAAAATTTATAAAACCTTGGGTGGCACTCCTATGCTTGATCAAAACTATACCGTGTTTGGATATGTAATAAAGGGCTTGGATGTAGTAGATAAGATCGCTGCACAACCAACGAATCAAAATGACAGGCCTCTAAAAAATGTGAGAATGAAAATAAAATTGCTGAATTAATTTTTCTCTTTATTTTTAATATCATTAACTGAAATCAAAAAACTCTAATATGAATTTCCCGGAAAATTTAAAATACACAAAAGATCATGAATGGATCAGGATGGATGGCGATGAAAATGCACTCATAGGCATTACAGATTTTGCCCAGGGTGAATTGGGGGATATCGTATATGTAGATGTAACAACCGTTGGAAAAGAATTAGCTGAAGGTGATTTATTTGGAACTGTAGAAGCTGTAAAGACCGTAAGTGACCTGTTTATGCCGGTTTCCGGTACTGTTTTAGAAGTCAATGCTGCATTGGAAAAAGAGCCTGAACTGATAAACTCAGATCCTTATGAAAAAGGTTGGATGATAAAAATTAAAATTGCCAATAAATCAGATCTGGATCATTTGATGGACGTTGCTGCATATCGTGACTTAGTATCTTAATCTTTAAGTATTTCAGTTCATCCATGTCTGAAAAAACTACATATAGTGAAGATGAACTGGTTCTGTATTTAAAACAAAGACAACAATCTGCCTTCGATTATTTGTATGAGCATTATGCCGGAGCCTTGTATCAAATGGTTGTAAGTATGATCCCGGACAAGGAAACAGCTAAAGATGTTTTACAGGAAGTTTTTATAAAAATATGGAACCAGGTTGAAACCTATGATCCTTCTAAAGGAAGATTATTTACATGGATGTTGAATATATCAAGGAATGCTTCCATTGATAAATTAAGGAATAAAAATTATAAGAATCAGCAAAAAAACCTTGCATTACCGGAAGACGTATATAAGGTTGGAGGAAATACTATCATAAATACTGATCAAATTGGTCTTCGAAAACTTGTACATACTTTAAAAGATGAATGGAAGCAACCTCTTGAACTTACTTACTTCCAGGGATATACGCAGGAAGAAATTTCAAAAATACTGGATTTGCCTGTTGGTACCGTAAAAACAAGATTGCGTGCTGCTTTAAAAGAATTACGTAAATTGATGATAACAGAAAAGTAAAGTGAATATTGAAGAATACATAGAAAGTGGGATTATTGAAAGTTATGTCCTCGGAATTGCTACACCGGAAGAAACAGCCAGTGTGGAATCTCTTTCAACACAATATCCTGAAATAAAAAAAGCCATTAAAGATTTTGAATTGCAATTGGAAAAAAATGCTTTTGAGCATGCAGTAACACCGCCCAAAGAAATTCATGATCTTTTACGGGTGCAATTAAAAGATGAGTTCCAGCAAAGCACCCTCGCCAAAGAATCAAAATCAAAAAGTGCCCCCACACCAACCATACAACAAAAGGTGCCAGGCAAAGTATTTAGTTTATGGAAATATGCTGCTGTTGCCTCAATTATTTTATTATTATCCAGTGTAGCGCTCAATTATTATTTCTATTCAAACTACCGGGATACAAAAAGTAATTATGACGCATTAGTTTTAGCCAATAATACCTTGCAGGCAAACAATAATTTATACAAAGCAAAATTCAATTCGCTTCAATCGAAACTCAAAATGTTGGAAGACCCGGATATGCGGGTAATACAATTAAGGGCCTTACCCGGAAAAGAAAGTAATACAGCCACAGTCTTCTGGGACATGAAATCCAGTGATGTATATTTAATGCCAACACTCACAGCGCCACCATCTGGTAAAGAATACCAGTTATGGGCCATTATAGATGGCAAGCCGGTAGATGCCGGGATGCTGCAAAATTGTGATGATGGTATGTGTAAAATGAAAAATATGGCCGGCGTACAAGCTTTTGCAATTACATTAGAAAATAAAGGGGGCAGTAAAACGCCTGATTTGAATGCAATGTATTTAATCGGAAAAGTTTAATAATCTTTCCATTTATTTACAGGAATTACCCAAAAAATTATCTGGATAACATATAATTAATTTTATCTGTCAATTTTTTTACTGTTGGAATCATAGCTTCCTCCAAAGCAAGCTGAATTGGTACGGCCGGTAAATTCAATGCACCCATCACTTCTACAGGTCCATCTAAATATTGAAAACAATGTTTGGAAATACGGCTTGCCAAAGCTTCGGCAAAAGAGTTATTTTGTTGTTCTTCCGTTAATACCAGGCAATTACCATGCCTCTTCACCGTAGCGAATATTAAGGCTTCATCTAATGGGTAGAGGCTTCTCAAATCAATAATTTCCACTTTCCCGGGAAAAGAGGCCGCTGCAGATTTAGCCCAGTAAACACCCATTCCATAAGTGATAATGCATAATGTTTGGCCATAATAAATTTGTTCATCACTTGCTTTCAATACTGGAATTCCTTTTCCTATCGGTAGAATATAATCCCTTGCCGGTTCTATGGTTTTAGCATCCTCTGTTCCCGGCACTTTACTCCAATACAATCCTTTATGTTCCAGCATGATTACCGGGTTTGGATCATAAAATGCGGCCTTCATCAATCCTTTCATATCAGCAGCATTGGAAGGGTAGCAAATTTTTATGCCTTTGATAGAAAGTAAAGTAGATTCAATACTTCCACTATGATAGGGCCCGCCACCACCATAAGCGCCAATCGGAATTCTTATGACTACACTAACCGGATATTTTCCATTCGTCAAATAACAGGATTTTGCAACTTCACATATCAACTGGTTTAATGCAGGGTATACATAATCTGCAAATTGAATTTCCACAATCGGCCTTAATCCCAAAGCAGATAAACCTGCTGTGGAGCCTACAATATAAGCTTCCTGGATTCCGGTATTAAAAACCCGGAGATCCCCAAATTTATCGCCCAATGTAGCGGCCTCACGAAAAACACCCCCCAGTCTTTTTCCAACATCCTGACCATATAAGAGCGCTTCCGGATGTTGTTGTAAAATTTCTTCAATCGCATGCATCGCAGCATCTACCATCACGACCTTTTCACCATGGACAGGATGCCTTACCCCTTTTTCTTCTACAATATTTGTTTTAGCAAAGACATGATTTGAAACTGAAGAAATGGGTGGATCCGGTGCACGCTGAGCCCGTTGAAATGCGTCTTCAGCAACCTTTATGGCTTCTACTTCAATCTGTGAAATTTCTTCTCTGCTAAATCCATGTGCCAATAATACCAGTCTTAATTTTGGATATGGGTCTCTCTTCCCTTCAGCTTCCAGGTCTTCTGCAGATCTGTAAAATTCTTTTCTTACACCACTGGTATGATGGCCCAATAGGGGTACAGATGCATGCACCACAACAGGCTTCCTTTCAGAACGTACATAATCAATTGCTTCTTGCATGGTCAAATAGCTTTCTAAAAAATCCGTTCCATCTATACTGAATTTTCTAAAGCCGGGAAATCCCGATGCATAATCATATGCATCCATGGCTCTTGCTTCTGTTCCTGTAACACTGATCCCCCAATTATTATCCTGAACAAGGTAGATAATGGGTAGTTTTTTTAAAACAGCAAATTGCCAGGCTTCACTTACTTCTCCTTCCGTAACGCTATTATCGCCCAGACTACAGATTACAACCGGGTTTTCTTTTCCAGGCCCCTTTCTTAGTAAGGCAGAATGGGTATTTTCCATAAATTGAATTCCCTGTGCAATACCCGTTGTAGGTATGGCCTGCATACCGGTTGCACTACTTTGATGAATGATTCGTGGAAATTGATCTGACCTGCTTGAAGGATGACAATAATAAGACCTGCCTCCGGAAAAAGGGTCGCCCTCTTTTGCCAATAATTGTAACATCAACTGGTATGGCTCGAAACCCATTGAAAGCATCAGGCTATCATCTCTATAATAAGGGCTGACATAATCACAGTTCAACAGTTGAATACCGGTGGCTATTTGGATTGCTTCGTGACCTTTTGAAGTTGAATGCACAAATTTGCAAATGGATCTGTTCTCTTCATATAATTCAGACATTCGTCTTGCAGTAGCCATGAGACGATAGGCTGTCGTAAGTAAATTAATATCAAACATGTGCAAATATCCGATTCTGCAGGTAAATGAAAAAAGATAAAAGACTATTTTACTTCCAATTCGAAAAGCTGATCATTCCCTATAAATCCTTTCAGATTATCCCCAACCACACATTCCCCCACTCCTGCAGGTGTTCCGGTAAAAATAAGATCACCAATATGTAATGCTATATATTGAGAGATGTTTTGAATAATTTTACCCACGGAAAAGATCATGTCATTGCTATTCCCTTGTTGAACAATTTCATCATTTAGAGCAAGTGAAAAGGTAATTGGTTCATCCACGGTCACCCCGCTAATATCAATCCATTTACCAATAATGGCAGAATGGTCCCATGCTTTTGCTTTTTCCCAGGGCAGACCTTTTTTCTTTAATTCATTTTGAATATCCCTGGCGGTAAAATCAATACCTACTGTTACAGCATCAACATATTGATGTGCATAAGATTCTGGGATATTTTTACCATTTTTTCTTACTCGGAATACCAACTCACACTCATAGTGCAATTCATTTGTAAAATTAGGGTAATAAAATGCTATATTTTCAGGCAGTAGAGCGCTTTTGGGTTTGATAAAAATGACTGGCTCCGTTGGTATATCATTCTTTAATTCCTTTGCATGTTCAGCATAGTTCCTTCCTACACAGAATATTTTCATAGAATTAATTTTAAGAAGTTACTTGGCGATATAAAAATAATCTTAATCTGTATACACATCAAAACTACTTTATAAAAATTCCATTTTATTGACCCAGTTCATGGTGGCGCTAATCCCAATAGTGGAGAAATCTTCAATCACTTTTATACTGGCTTCTATTTTCTTTTCTATAATGGGTAGTTCACTGGGCAGCCATTTACTTAAAACAAAATCTGCCTGTCTGCCTTTTGGAAAATGGTTGCCAATACCAAAACGTAATTTAGGATAAGCATCTGTGTTCATAAAAAATTGAATATCTTTTAAGCCATTATGCCCGGCATCACTACCACTGGCCCTAAGCCTTAGTTTTGATAATGGTAAAGCGAGGTCATCAACAATTGTCAATGAATTTTCAAGTTTGATTTTCTCTTTTTGTACCCAGAAGGAAAAGGCTTTACCACTCAGGTTCATATATGTTGTAGGTTTTATCACTATAAAAGTTTTTCCCTTCCATTTAATTTCAGAGACATTCACAAAGCGGCCCGGTATAAAATTGCCTCCGTGTTTTTGAACAAAAGCAGTGGCTACATCAAAACCTATATTATGCCTGGTATTTTCAAACTCTAATCCGATATTCCCCAAGCCGATGATTAAAAACTTTGACACATGAATTTTTTAAAGCCTAAAAATAAAAAAAGCCTGCTTTCAATTCAGGCTTTTTTTCAAATAATGAAAATTTCTATTAATTATGCATTTGCTTTAATACATCAATAAAACTTTTTCTGATATCTTTCTCAGCGTTTGTCATTTGATTGGAAGGTATTGGGTATTGTTCATATTTATCAATTTGCATATTATAAAATCTTGAGTATAAAGGCGGCTCATCATACAATTTATACATGGTATCATTGATATACCGGATCATGGGTTTATTGTCTGTAGGATTATTATCCCATTGGCAAAAAGACCAAGCCCTGTCCAATCCATTCTTTCCAACAAGGTCATCATAAAAACTTACACCATCAAGAGTGCCATAATTCGTGGGTAAAGATATCCTGGCAACTTTGGCTAATGTAGGTAAGAAGTCAGTAAAATCAACAAGTGTGCTGGTTGATTGGTTTGGGCTTATACCGCGAGGCCATAATGCGACTAAGGGTTGTCGAGTACTTGCTAGGATAGTTCCGTTTTTTAAACCTCTTACCAATTCACCTCTCCACATCGAATAGATATCAACATTCGTGGCATTATCGGTAGTAAAAATAATTAAGGTATTTTCGTATTTATCTTTTGCTTTTAAGTGTTTAATAATCTGACCAATCTTTTTATCCATGTAATTTACCATGGAAGGAAAGTATTTAATATCTTGGTTTATTTCATCATATTTTGGATTCCAGCTGGCATATTCCGGATCATCCGGAGTAGGCACCCACGGTTTTTGTACAAGTGGCATGGAATAAAATGCAAAGAAAGGTTTATTCAAATTATCATCAATAAAACTATCCAGGTAATCAACGTACATATCTTCAGAATATCTTCCTGCCGTAATACTATCGGGTAGGTAAGCGCCATTTTCATATATTATTGGGCTTTTATACCGCCCTTTAAATTGATTTGAAGGGTAAGAAAAAGGAAGGAATGCTCTGTATTTATCAAAGCCTGCTCCTTTTATTCCGGCATCTCCATTATCCATTTGCCATTTACCAACAAAACAGGTAGCATAGCCCGCATCCCGGAGCATATTACCGATATTATGCCCATCAGATGGTAAAATACCCCAATTGATATAATTCCGGAAATTATATTTTCCGGTAAATGACGCAATCCTTGAAGGGAAACCATCCGGATG
>JAFDXJ010000006.1 GCA_018268015.1 Bacteroidota bacterium | reverse complement strand
GAATATTTTTTTGTTGCTGTTTTGCTCTTATCATCTTCCACGATCAGGTTTCTTGTAGCAAGGTTTAACACTTTCCCATTTAGAAATAATCGTATTTCATCAATAGCATCATCTTCTGTAGAAGCTGTAACGGTTATCACTGCAAGCCCTGTTGTATTTTGGTAAGAAGGCACATCATTGTCCACTTCAAGATTCCGTTGCTTTTCTGCATACTGAATTTTTACAAGTGGTTTGTTTTTTAAATCTTCATCGGGCAGGGGTGGAAATATTTCTCCATTGACAAGTCGCTGATACAAATTAGGCGTGTAGTATTTTTCATACACCAAGTCAAGCGGTATAATATTCCTGTTCTTCAGGTAATATAATTTTTTTATGCCTTCCGGCGAGCCGTAAAATCTGCCATCTTTACCTACAAACACATAATCATTGCCATCATTAAATAAATACAAGGTGCCCAATAAATCTCCATTAGATGCATTCCATACTTTAATAGTCTGGTCATGGGCTATGGAGTATAGTATTTTATCATCGGGCGATAGCAATACGGTACGTACATCACTGTTATGACCAACCACATCAAATAATTGTTTGCCGTTTGTAGTATAACCAACAATCTCACCAGATATAGTACCCAGGTATACTGCAGAGCCATCATAATTTACTGCCATTTTTGTATATAACCTTGCAGATAACTTATCAGAGGTTTGCAGTTGGGCTCCAGAATTTATATCATACACGGTCAGGGATGTGCCGGTCAAAATAATCACTTTACTTTTATCTCCCGATGCTACTGCAAAAATGCCTTCAGCTCCTCCAACGGTTTTCTTAAAAATTTCCTGCCCCGTATTGGTATTTATAATTGTTGCATAATAATCTTTACCAAAGGCTTTTCTGATAACAGCAGAGAGCAATAGCTTATCAGCAGAGTAATTAGCAGCTGTGATATCATTATACTGTAAAATTTCCTGTTTTGTATTGGAGGTTAGGTCCCATTTATATACTGCATCCAAATCGTTATTTATTTTTGATTTATCAGCGTAAAAAACATTTTTGCCATCTCCACTAAAACTAAAAAGTGCCCTTTCAATAGAACCGGTAAAGAAACCGGCGTTGGGCACAACCATTTTATTGGTATTGATATTTTTGATATAGGTTTTATCGGAGGCAAATATGGCAACACTGTCTCCTCCAGGGCTTATGGCAACATTCTCCACATCGGTTTGCAGGTTGGCGCTGCGTTGTGCCTTCATCCTGAAAATATCAATACGTTTCAATACACTATCATCGGTCATAATATTTAGCTCACCGCTGCTCTGATTATATTCAAGAGAATTGAACACATCAAAACCAAGGTTGGCCACAGTTCTCTTAAACTGCGTTGTCATTTTGCCTGTGCCCATATCTCTTGCAAACAAAGTATTGTAGGCAGAGAGGAAGACTTTTTTCTCAGCGCCCAGGTAAAATCCTTGTTGCACGGGCTGATAATGCACCGGGCTAAAGTTGCCAAAAGTTTTTTCAGGTGCAAAGGTTGATGCATTGTATATTCGGCTTTTAGCGTTTTCATCGTATCCGTCTAACAGTAAAAAATGATTATCGTTTTTAGATGGTATCAATGCCACATCATCTGAGCGTGAACTGGAGGTGAGTTTTTTTAACACCTGCCCTGTTATTGCATTTTGAAAAGTGAGAACAGAACCATCATTCTCATTGACACAGCTGGCTACAATATTATTAAAGGGTAAATACCATGATTTAAATTGGGATTGCGGAAATTTATTTTCTGCGGTAATCGCCCCTGTTTCTGCATTGCGTATTTGCCAGCCATCATCGTTTACCAGTACATATGTTGAACCATCTTTATTGTTATATAAAAAGGTATAGCTATTATCAAAAACATGTTCTTTCAAAAGATCATGATTACCGGTGTTTATATCAAACCATGCAATACCTCTTGAATTATTCATTAAAGCCTTGCTATCATCTTTGGTAAAAATGATGCTGCAAAATGAAAAAGCTGCATAATCAGTAGTCCATAATTTTTTACCGGTTACTGTTGAATAGCACACAAGCTGTGCGCCGGTTGAATAAACCAGCTTATCGCCCTTATGATTTACGCCAAAGGTTATTAGTGAACGTGCCGGAAAAGTAAATAGCTGCTTACCGCTTTGTGCATCCCACATAATTATTTTTTCTTTTTCCGCACTGTATAAGAAGTGCTGCTGATCATCCAGGATAACTTTCGATATCAGTAGCGAATGACCATTGGGTACAATAACCTGTTCTGTTTGTGAGAAAGAAATTGTTACAAACACAACGGCAAGTAGTAGTGCAATAACTTTTTTCATATAGATTTTGTGAGAAATTAAAACTAAAGAGGCAAGATAGTTTGGATTTTAATTATGCTTTATCTCCACCATCAATGGCACAACGGTTCCGCCGGAATAAACGGTGTTTTCACTATCATCTGCAACACTTAAATTTCTTGTGGCTGTTCCGTTCACGCTAAACCCAACTTTATCCTGCGAATATTTAATGATGGATTTATCCATTAGTTTATCACCCAATACAGTTTTAATTTTTGTGCTGAGTGCACCATCCATTTCATTCATATCAGCAGCAATTTGTTTAGCATCTAATTTTTCGGCGGCGTATAAAATCAACAAATAATCTGTGCCTTTATTATCATCCAGCTTTACAGATTTGGTATCTGATGGGAACGCAATGCTGCTATTGGTGCCTACATGTGTTGAGATCATATCATCATAAGGGAGAATCAGGTTTACTTTACCAGACAGGTCTGTTGCAAATGCATATACATAAGCCTCATGATCTATATTCAGATAAAATTTAAAACGGGTGCCACTGGTATAGCTGTTTTGCATGGTGTAAGCTACCAGGTCTTCTTTTACGGCGGGCTTATCATCATCCACTTGTAAATTGCGGGTGGAGGTAATATTCACCGGCATGTCTTCACCGGTGCTGAGTTTAAATTCAACATCGCCGCTTAATACAAATTTATTTTCTATCGGTACAGGCTTTGGCTCTGGATTAGGAATGGGCTTTGGTTCCGGGTTGGGTTCTGGCTGAGGCTCCGGTTGCACATTATTTTCTACCGGTGCAGGTGTAAGCGGATCCGGGAAAACTTCCATTGCAAGAATGCACCATTTGGCATAGTCGTCATATTTTATCCAAACAAAACCTCCATCGGCCCAGTCGGTTCCCCAACTATTTAATATACGGAATGCTCCACCATATTTATTATCATCATAGCCAACTACAGCCATTGCATGCCCATTATGTTTCCAATCGCTTAATTGATCGTCAGCGGTAGTATTCCATACCGCATCTTTCACATAAAAAAAGCTTTCAGGCAAATGCCATCCGGTTGAAACGGGATTGCCTTCAAGCAGTGCTTTTTTGGTAGATGCAATTATTTCATCCTTTGGCAACACATATTTGTCGTCTTGCATCATACCCGGCGCCGCAAATAATATGGCAGCATCTTTTATTTTATAATTTGTTGCTACCTGCTTTACATCATCCGTTATTGTTGCACCACACTGATAAGGCACTTGCGATAAAAATGCATCACCCCCTGTCATCATTTTTATCAGCGCTTCTATGGGATCGCTTCCGTTTTGGCAGTCATTGTCAGATGCGTCTTTTATTTGTTCATATAAATAAGTAGCGGAGAATGCATATTTATCAATTACATTCTTGTCGGTAATATTATGGGTTTTGGCATAAAGAATTGTGGCGATGCCATAGGCATTCGCGAAGGCAACACAGGTACCATGATTACCCTGATCTCCGGGGGTTGGGCAATATTGTTCCAAAGAATAAGCCGGTGTTAATCCGCGAAAACTGCGGGTAGAAAGTTTAATTTTTTGCGGTGTTTTAGCAATTGTTGCAGCATTAAAATTGGCGCCGGTACCATGGTTGGGTTGGGCAAATAAAGTATTACCAATCAAAAAAGTGAGCAGGAATATGTACTTCATAAAATTCATTATTTAGATGCTAAGATGTAAAAGTTTTAAGAATTACATATACCCAATAAATGGTATTTCATTAACTTGATAGTGTATGAATTTTCATGTGTTTCTCAATCCAGGAAGGATTCCTGGATAAGAAAGACAGGCGTATTAATGAAAATGGATGCTATTATGGGTGGAATATGATCATACGTCAAGTTTTGCATAGCGGGCATGTGTTTCTATAAATTCACGCCTTGGCGGAACTTCATCTCCCATAAGCATACTGAAAATGCGATCAGATTCAGCGGCGCTTTCAATGGTGATTCTTTTTAATGTACGACGATCAGGGTCCATTGTTGTTTCCCAAAGTTGAGCCGCATTCATTTCGCCTAAGCCTTTATAACGTTGTATGGAAACGGTATCCTCTTTTCCGGCACCTAATTTTTGAATATAAAATTTTCTTTGTTCTTCATTATAGGCATATTCCTGTTCTTTGCCTTTTTTAATAAGATATAATGGAGGTTGTGCTATATAGACATAACCGTGTTCCACTAATTCTTTCATATATCTAAAAATGAAAGTGAGGATGAGGGTGGCAATATGGCTACCATCTACATCGGCATCAGTCATGATGATTAATTTGTGATAGCGGAGTTTGACGAGGTTAAGCGCTTTAGGATCTTCTTCTGTGCCAACGGTAACACCCAAAGCAGTGTACATATTCCTGATTTCTTCATTTTCATAGATCTTATGTTCCATTGCTTTTTCTACATTCAAAATTTTTCCACGAAGTGGTAGAATAGCCTGAAAGCTCCGGTCACGGCCCTGTTTAGCCGTACCACCTGCCGAGTCTCCTTCTACAAGAAATAATTCACATTTTTCCGGGTCACGTTCACTGCAATCAGCTAATTTTCCGGGTAAACCACTTCCGCTCAATACAGTTTTTCGCTGTACCATTTCACGTGCTTTTTTAGCGGCTATACGTGCCTGAGCAGCTAATATGACTTTATTGATAATATTTTTTGCCTCTTTGGGATTTTCTTCCAGGTAGGCTTCTAATACTCTTGCTACGGTGACCTGTACCACACCACTGACCTCACTATTTCCTAATTTGGTTTTTGTCTGTCCTTCAAATTGAGGCTCGGGTACTTTCACTGAAATAATAGCGCTTAATCCTTCACGAAAATCATCACCTTCTATACTTACTTTGGCTTTTTCAAAAAGACCTTGTTTATCTCCATAACTTTTAAATACCCGTGTAAGGGCCTGCCTGAATCCGGTAACATGTGTACCACCTTCAATGGTATTGATATTATTGACGTATGAAAATATATGTTCTTTAAAATCGTCATTATAAGTAAGCGCTACTTCTACGGCAACATTTGAAGCGGCATCATGGCCGTCAACATAGAGTGTTTGCGGGATTAAAGCATTTCTTTTCCCATTTTTATCCAGCATTTCTACAAATTCAACAATACCTCCCTCGCTATAAAAATTTTTAAAATAAGTAGAACCATCCTCATTTTTGTCTCTTAAATCAGACATGCTGATATTTATCTTCTTGTTAAGAAAGGAAAGCTCTCTTAACCGGCTTTCCAATGTATCCCGATTATATTCAGTTGTTTGGAAAATGGTATCATCAGGCCAGAAATGAATAGTAGTGCCGGTTTTATCGCTGACGCCATTTTCTCTAACAGGAAATTGGGGAATGCCTTTTTGATATTGCTGAATAAATATTTTGCCTTCCCGGTAAACTGTGGCTGTCATATTCGAACTTAAAGCATTTACACAACTCACCCCTACTCCATGTAATCCTCCGGATACTTTGTAAGTATTTTTATCAAATTTCCCACCGGCATGTAAAACGGTCATCACTACCTGAAGAGCACTGATACCTTCTTTTTTCATGATGCCTGTAGGAATTCCCCGACCGTCATCTGAAACGCTGATTGAATTATCCTCGTGAATTGTAACGGCTATATTTTTACAAAAGCCGGCAAGCGCTTCATCTATGGAGTTGTCAACCACTTCATATACAAGATGATGAAGGCCTTTTGTACTTACATCACCAATATACATGGCCGGTCTTTTTCTTACTGCTTCCAGGCCCTCTAAAACCTGGATACTATCTGCGCCATACGAATTTTTCTCCTGGTCTTTCAAATCATTTTTTTCTTCAATCATAATATTAAAAAGCCTTCAAAATTTTAGTAGTTTTTAAAGTCTGCGAATGTACAAAATTCTATTGTGAAAAGTGATGGTTAAGGGGAAATATCAAGTAATGTTTTATCAGATTTTAATAATTTATCTGACTAGAATCCCAGGGTCTCACTTAATTTTTTGTGAGCAGCCTGAAGATTTCTTCCAGGTTGCTCGTTTCCACCTCTAGCGATTGTATATTCAAATTTTGCTGAATTGCAAGTTCTAATAATTGTTTTTTCAAAAAATTGGCATCATCAGATAAAAGAGACCATTGATGTGGATTAACCTGATCTATTTGTTGAAGGCCGGAGATATTGTTGAAATCAGTTTTATCTAATTTTTCTTCAAAAGTAATTTTAACCCTTCTCTTTTGTAATCCGGTACCTAATGTTTGAATATCATTATCGGCAACAATTTTTCCATGATGTATAATGATGACCCTGTCACATATTGCTTGCACTTCCTGCAATACATGAGATGAAAATAAAACGGTCTTATTCTTCCCCTGCTCTTTGATGACATTGCGGATTTCCACGATTTGATTTGGGTCAAGACCACTGGTTGGCTCATCTAATATGAGGAGTTCAGGCTGGTGTATTAGTGCTGCAGCCAGTCCAACACGTTGTTTATAACCCTTGGATAATTGACCAATTTTCTTTTTATATTCTAAACTCAAACCGGTAATATCAATAACATGATTTATGGCTTTCCGGTACTCGGGAATTCGATGAACGCCTGCAATAAAAGATAAATATTCCCTTACATACATATCATAGTATAAAGCATTTGATTCCGGGAGATACCCAATTTTTTGTTTAATCATTAATGGATTATCGGATGCTTTAATGCCACCAATAAAAACCTCCCCTTTTTGAGGTTGCAAATAACCCGTAATAACTTTAAGTGTTGTGCTTTTCCCGGCACCATTTGGCCCCAGGAATCCTACGATTTCACCCTTTTGAAGCGTAAATGAAATATTGTCTATGGCTTTTTGATTTCCATAGATTTTTTCAAGATTTTTTAGCTCTAATGAAATCATGAATTCCGGGGTATTAAATAAAATTTGGAGAAGGAAATTTAAAATTATGAACCTCGCTGGGAACCTCCGGTTAATTTAGGGTTTCTGTTCATAGCTTTTGAAACGACATTCAATTTTGCCCCCGATTTCGTCGATTTATTTTTCTGTAAGTTATTCTTTTTTTTATTCTTACTATCTTTTGATTGATGATTGGGTAAAGACATATTACCTGGTTTTTAAATTGTTTTACTAAATAAGATAATGATTTTTTAATTATTTGATCAAATCAAAACTACTATAAACCATTTCTTTTACTAACTGATTTTTTATAAAGTTTTTAAAAAAAAGAAATGGAATTAAAGAAAAAAGTAAATTTAGCCTTAAAAATGTAAGCATGGACTATTCATTTCAATTCGATTCTTTAGAAGGATATAAGGAAGCCTATAAGAACAGTGTTGAAAATCCAGAACAATTTTGGAGTAAGGTAGCCGATACTTTTGCCTGGCATAAAAAATGGGATAAAACACTTGAATGGGATTTCAAGACACCTAAAATCGAATGGTTCAAAGGCGGCAAATTAAATATCACGGAAAACTGTCTTGACAGGCATTTGGCTGAAAGAGGAAACCAGCCGGCACTTATCTGGGAGCCCAATAACCCCACACATCAAACAAGGACCTATACTTATAAAGAGCTTCACCGTGAGGTCTGCAGATTTGCGAATGTGCTGAAAAATAATGGCGTTCAAAAAGGAGATCGTATTTGTATTTATATGGGAATGGTACCTGAGTTAGCCATTTCTTTATTGGCTTGCGCCCGTTTGGGGGCCATCCATTCGGTAATTTTTGGTGGTTTTAGCGCAAACAGTATTCTCGACAGATTAGAAGATGCAGGCGCATCTTTTATAATAACCTGTGATGGTGCTTTTCGTGGTTCAAAAGTCATTCCGCTTAAAGAGATTATTGATGATGCCTTGCAAACATTTTCTTCCATTCAAAAAGTGATAGTATTAAAACACACCAATTCACCGGTTTCTATGGTTGAAAATAGAGATATCTGGTGGGGGGATGAAATGAAAAAATTGGATGAAAAGGGAGATCATTTCCAGGCAGAAATTATGGATGCGGAAGATCCATTATATATTTTATACACTTCCGGATCTACCGGAAAGCCCAAAGGGGTAGTGCATAGTGTTGCCGGATATATGATTTTTACTACGTATACTTTTGTAAATGTTTTTCAATATAAACCCGGACAGGTTTTTTTCTGTACAGCAGATATTGGTTGGGTTACCGGGCATAGTTATATTGTTTATGGTCCTTTATCGGCGGGAGCCATTTCTCTTATGTTTGAGGGAATACCTACCTGGCCGGATGCCGGGAGGTTTTGGGATATTGTAGATAAATATAGGGTCAATATTTTTTACACCGCACCCACAGCAATTCGAAGTTTAATGGGATTTGGGGCAAAACCATTGGAGGGAAAAGATCTTTCATCACTGGAGGTTTTAGGTACTGTAGGAGAACCTATTAATATTGAAGCATGGGAGTGGTATAATCAATTTATTGGGAAGAATCAATGCCCTATCGTAGATACCTGGTGGCAAACGGAAACCGGAGGCATTCTAATATCTAATTTTGCTGGAATCAGCCCTTCACGCCCATGTTGGGCTACTCTACCTTTGCCGGGTGTGCAACCAGTCCTGATAAATGATCAGGGCAAAGAAGTGACGGAAAAGATTGATGGTTTATTTAAAGGTAATTTATGTATGAAAAGCCCCTGGCCTTCTATACTCCGGACAACGTATGGCGATCACGAGAGATTCCGACTAACCTATTTCAGTACTTATCCGGGCCTTTATTTTTCCGGGGATGGCGCTCTGAAAGATGAGGAAGGTAATTTCAGAATAATTGGCCGGGTTGATGATGTATTGAATGTAAGCGGCCATCGTATAGGTACTGCTGAAGTGGAAAATGCTATTAATATGTGTGAAGGTGTTGTCGAAAGCGCTGTTGTTGCTTATCCGCATGATATTAAAGGGCATGGGATATATGCCTTTGTCATTTTAAACATGGAAAAACCACCCGGGCAGATTGCAGAAGAAAAAATACGGGATATGGTTGCAGAGCAAATTGGCCATTTCGCAAAGCCGGATAAAATTCAGATTGTAAAGGGACTGCCGAAAACCAGGAGCGGCAAAATCATGAGGCGAATACTTCGTAAAATTGCTGAAAATGAAGTGGAAAACCTGGGAGATACTACATCATTATTGGATCCGGAAATTGTTGCTGAAATCATAAGAGAAAAATTGTAATAATTATTTTTGAAATTCAAAACTTAAACTTTTTCTACTTTTTGGCATCATATTTTAGAATAAATTCAGCAAAACTCAGCCTGCATGTATCCAGACGATAAGGAATTGTTAGAAGACTTTAAAAGAAAAGAAAGCCGGGAAAAAGCCTTTACGACCATAATAAAAAAATACCAGGAAAAATTATACTGGCATATCAGGCGATTGGTAATCAGCCATGATGATGCGGATGATGTTTTGCAAAATGTATTTTTAAAAGTATGGAATGCATTAGAAAACTTTAGAGGTGATAGCCAACTTTTTACCTGGATGTACCGGATAGCGACCAATGAATGCCTGACTTTCCTGGAACAACAGAAAAAAAGAACCTCTGTTTCACTAAATGATGACGACTCAGGCCTGGCCAATAAAATTATTGCAGATAAAAATTTCGATGCATCTAAACTGGAATGGAAATTACAATTGGCCATCCAGCAACTACCTGAAAAACAAAGGCTTGTTTTTAATTTAAGGTATTATGATGAAATGCCTTATGAGAAAATGAGTAAAATATTGGATACCAGTGAAGGTGCATTAAAAGCTAGTTATCACCATGCAGCAAAAAAAATTGAGGCATTTATAAAAGAAAATTAAACCGGGGTGCATAAAAATAGTCTAAAACCAGCATCATGAAAGATGAAGAAAATATCAGGAAGGAAATAGAGGAAATCAGCCCCATATTTGCCGGTATTTCAAATCGAATGTTCAATGAAATACCCTCCGGTTATTTTGATGACTTTAGCGAAATGATGATGTTCAGCGTGTTAAAACAAAATACCATTTCCACCGGAAATAGTCCTTTTGAAATGCCTTCCGGTTATTTTGACTCTTTGCCAAATATCATTCTGGAAAAAATTAAAGTGGCAAATCAGTCTGAAGCAGAACTGAATCCTGCTGATGAATTGAAGGATATAGCTCCTCTACTGGCAACGATCTCCAAAGAAAATGTTTATTCAATTGAACCAGGGTACTTTGCCGAAAAAAACTGGGATTTTCTTTTGCCTAAAGAAAAATCCAGTCCTAAAGTCATTTCTCTGCCTCATTGGACACACTATTTAGTGGCCGCTTCGGTTTTTGCAATTATTACCCTGGGAGCCGTATTTTATATGGGTAATTATCAAACGGCATCCTTAAATGTTCATTCATTGGCTGCAGAATTAAAAGAACTTCCTGATTCGGCTATTTCAAATTACCTGGATGATACACCCATTTACAGTATTGGCGTCAATAACCAGGAAGATCAGCAAATTGATATCAATTCTTTACTTTATAATGTAAGTGATCAACAAATTGAACAATATTTAGACAATACAAAGGATTTATCTGTAACGCCGGGACGAAATATTTAAATTTTATTAAAAATGAAAAAATTATTTATAATATTTTTTGCATTGCTAATTCAGCATTACATTTGTTATGCACAACAAGGTGGTGGGAACGATCAGGTGGAGGTAGTGAAGATGGCATATATTACAAACCAATTGAACCTATCGCCCAATGAAGCATCACGTTTTTGGCCTGTTTACAATCAATATTATAATGAATTAAAGCAAGCCAGGGCAAAAAATCAAAATGATGAAATTGCTTATAGCCAACAAGTTTTAAATATTCAGAAAAAATATCAAAGTAATTTTAGGCAAATATTAGGTAATAATTCAAACAGAAT
Source organism: Bacteroidota bacterium (assembly GCA_018268015.1). Lineage (GTDB taxonomy): Bacteria > Bacteroidota > Bacteroidia > Chitinophagales > Chitinophagaceae > JAFDXJ01. The sequence continues at coordinate 73,587 of JAFDXJ010000006.1, read as the reverse complement.
AAATAAAGCATTTACAGCTGAGAGAGGATTTCGGGAGTTATTGAAAAATGAACAACAGAAAAGGGAGATTCAAAATATTCGCAAACCTCCGAAAAGAAACGGAGGGAAAAACGGAAAAAGTATTTAATTTGGTGTTTTTCATAGGTTAGCAACGGCCAGCTCTTTTTAGGGCGGGCCTATTTTTTTGTTACCTAATAAAGATTCGCACTTTTTTTCACTTGCATAGGCCTTATCATCATGAAAGTTTTGAATAGCCAAAACAATTAATGGTTTTCTAAAGCCTACATCTCTTTCAATTTTTGTACATATTACTATTCTTTCCTTTTGAAATAATAAAGATTTGAGAGAGATTATTTTTCTATAAAATAAAAGTTGGGAAAATAGATGATTATAGATTGTATAAAATAGGAATAGCTGAAAAAATAAATTTGATATCTAAAATTTAGATTGAGTCGAATCTTTTTGAGTTGACTCAATCTAAATGTTGTTTTGAAACACAGGCGTTTTGACATCATGGTAAAATAAAAAGAACCATTTTTCAGCATTTCCCTGCTTCCACCACTCTTGTCTTAGATGCATACTTTTTCTTCCATCAAAATCATATTTGGCAATTATTTTATTTTTCATTTGTTGTAATTGGGGCGCTTCATCGCCACCATAAAAAATGATTTCCTTTTCTTCAATTATTTTAAAAACCTGGTGAAAAGGTGAATGGCCACCGGATAAATGATATTCTATATAATCATCTATTATTCCATTTCCATGAAGAATTTTACATTGCGTATTGTCTTTTAGAAAATCAATTGTTTGAGTGAAAAAAGAGGTGGATGGTTTGCTTGAAGCATTTTCCAATTCTTTTCCCTGAATATAATAAGTTGCACCTGGAAATGCAGGAAGAAAGGTACCTGATTCAGTAGAAATGCATAAACCTCCTGTATGATCTTTGTGTAAATGTGATAACAATACTTTGGTAATCATACCGGGTAAAACGCCGTGTTTTTCCAGGTTTTCATAAATCTGTAGTTTACCTTTTGAATGAAAACCTAAACCCGTGTCTAATAAAATATAATCTTTTTTGGTAATGACGAGAAAAGGTTGCACTTCAACAAGCAAACTGCCGATAGGCCTTTTATTTAATTCATCCTGTCCAATGATAAAAGGAACAAAAACCTTGGAGCGATCAACTGTAAAAACACCTTCCGGCAAAGGAATGATTTGCATATGTTCAATTTACTGATTGTTTTTAACGCAACACCATTTGCCTGTCTGCATCCAGGCGTAGCATGATAAATATTAAAATGGTAAATGTCAATAATGATGAGCCTCCATAACTAATTAATGGAAGTGGAATCCCTATAATTGGAAAAAGGCCAATGGTCATACATACATTTACACAGATATGAAAAAACATGATGCTTGCAACACTATAAGCGTAAACCCGGCTGAAAGTACTTCGTTGTCTTTCAGCAATTTTAATTATACGAAACAAGAGGAGCAGGTAAAGCAATAAGAAAATGAAACAACCAATAAATCCAAAAGCTTCACCCAATGATGTAAAAATAAAATCAGTATGTTGTTCTGGAACATATTTTCCTCTTGTTTGGGTACCTTTTAAAAATCCACTCCCCATCATTCCACCGGAACCAATAGCAATTTTGCTTTGCCGGACATTATAATCATCTGGCTTATGCACGGTTTTATCTTTGCTCTCTAGTTTTACTGCACTTTTATTCTGGCTGCAATCGTAATCCTTGCCAACCATGCTATATATACGTTGACTTTGGTAACATTGGAAAACATTATTAAAAATATAGGGTACGGCAATTCGTTGTATACTTACACATACGACCCAAATACCTAAAATTAAAACCAAAAGCCCTTTATCTCTTTTTACTTGTCTTCGCATAAAAAATATAACAATCCCGGCAATGATCGTTAAAATGATGGCCAGTAAATTGGGTTCCATAATAAGGGTTGCCACTACAAGCACCCCAAAAGAAAAACCGATGATTAATACAATCCCCGGCAATCCTTCCCGGTACATTACGATAAAGAAGCTTAGGTAAACCAATGCCAGGCCTGTTTCATTTTGCATGATTGAAATGGCTGCCGGGGCTAGTATGATGGCAGTGGCGTATGCTTGTGACTTCAGTTTGGTAAAATTTAAATCCTGCCTGGAGAAAAATTTTGCGAGAGCAAGCGCTGTAAATATTTTACAAAGTTCGGCGGGCTGTAAATTAAAGCCGCCACCTAAAGGTAACCAGCTTCTTGAGCCATTGATATTCTTCCCAAAAAAAAGGGTAGCAATCATGAGGACGATTCCAAATAAGTACAACAAATTGGCGAAGGCCGTATATAATTTGCTATCGCTTAAGAGGATAAAAATGGCGGTAACAAGGCAAATGATTGCAAAAAATAATTGCTTACTATAATTTGTATCCCGTGTTAAGAAACTTTCCAGTGTAGCATTTTCCGGTTTATATTCAACCATAAAAATGCATAAAATACCTATTGCTACTAAGGTAATATAAAGAACAATGACCAGCCAATCGACTCCTTTGGAAATATTTATCGAATTCGTTTTTGACATAAGTATCTCAGGGCCTTTTATTGATTTTTTTAGGAGGATTAATCATCTCTTGTTTGTTCTTTATTTTAGCAGAATCATTGGAGTCTTTCCTGTTTGGTTCAGCTTCCGGATCAAAAGTGGTTTTCTTATTATCTACATTATTTTGAAAGACCGGCACTGTATCAAGGTTCAATTGCCTGGCTAATTTTTCCTGTTTAATGGAGTCTTTGACATAATACCAATGCTTGATTTCTGCAGGTATCAGGTCTGCTTTAGAAATTCTTTCTACTTCGGAGAGCCTGTTTTTTGCAATGGTATCATTGATATATTTCTCCATCATCAAAGAGGCAATGGGGGCAGCCCATGTAGCTCCATATCCTGCATTTTCCACAACAACTGCAATGGCGATTTTTGGATTTTGCCTTGGGGCGAATGCTACAAAAATAGAATGGTTTTTTCCATGAGGATTTTGTGCTGTTCCGGTTTTTGCACAAATTTCCACACCGGGAATTTGAACATTGGTGGCAGTTCCAAATTCTGTTACATCCAACATACCCAGTTGTACCGCATTATAATCTGAATCAGAAATATGTGTTACGGTGTGTTTAATTTTATATTTATTCAAAAAAATAGAATCTCCCGGTTGTTGATTTTCTATACTATCCACAAAGTGAGGTGTATAGTAAGATCCTTTATTGGCAATTATGGCCATTAAATTGGCCAATTGCAAAGGTGTTACCAGCATCCTGTCCTGTCCAATACCTAATGTAAGGATATTGCAGCTATTCCATCTTGCAAATCCCCCAAAGTCGCGGTTGTATTGAGCCGTGTCAGGAATATTTCCTTTATCTTCACTGGGCAAATCAATGCCTGAACGGATACCCATTCCAAAATCATTCATATATTTTTTCCACACCAAATATCCTTGCGCAGTTGATTTATATTTTGGATTGTCAATGACCATCCGGAATATCTGGCAGAAATAGGAATTGCAGGAATTGGCTAATGCCAAGCGCAAGCTAGAAGCATGTCCGGGATCTGAATGGGTGCATTTCACAACTTTGCCACATGCATAATAACCACCATAACAAGGATAACCATAAGATGGGGTGATGAGGCCTTCGTCTAATGCAATTAATGCACCCATAGGTTTAAAAGTGGAACCCGGAGGATATTGACCTTTGATTGCTCTATTTAGTAATGGCCTCGCAGTATCCATTATAAGCTTCCCAAAATTGCTTCTTCTGGCAGCACCTGAAAGAATATTGGGATCGTATGAAGGACCTGTTGCCATCGCTAAAACTCCTCCGGTTTTGGGATCTAAGGCTACTACGCTGCCTATTTTATTTTTAAATAATTTTTCAGCAAGTTGTTGTAATTCTACATCTGTGCTCGTGTATAAATTCCTACCTGCAACAGCTACTGTATCATACTTTCCATTTTCATAAGATCCCTGAAGCCTGCTACGGTTATCTCGAATAAAATATTGAATTCCCCGTTGCCCCATTAATACTTTTTCATAGCTTCTTTCTAAACCGGTCATACCGGCATAATCACCCGGTTCATAACCATCCCCATCATGCCTTCGTAAGAAACCTGAATCTACTTCACCCAGGTATCCCAAATAATTTGCGGCTACATGATAAGGGTAAGTTCGGATGGGTCTTTCCAGGAGTAGAAATCCCGGAAATTTATACATATTTTCATTCAATCTTGCATACACTTCCGGACTAACCAATGGGGCAAAAACACTGGGTTTATAACTGCTGTTTTTGATAATGGCAGTGATCATTTTTTTTCTGTATTCAGCACTATCAATACCCAGTATATTGCATAATAATGAGGTATCTATTCCTTTTGTTTCCGCGGGTGTTACGATCAAATCATACATGATGGTATTTTCCAGGATAGCCCGATGTTTTCTGTCATAAATAATTCCACGATTGGGGTAAATCACTTTTCGGTACCTCGCATTATTTTCAGCCATGATTTTAAAATCTGATGAAAATAATTGAAGATTCATCAATTGGATTATGATGATTAGAAACACTCCCAAAAAAATAACCTGGATAATCCTGCTCCTGGATTGATTATATACCGGCATTTTATAGAAAAAATTTTGAATTAAAAACCCTTTGCAAAATTGCTGTAAGTAACTTCAAAAAAATGAAATTTAAGAAATATTTCCCTGAAGTTTTATGCAGTATTTGTTTTGTACTTTGCTTTCCTGTAGAATAACATTTCTGTTATGAGAATTAATACCAAACTTAAAGCGGTTGTAAGGGTTATTTTACCTATAAAAAACAGCAGGTCGCCAAATTGGAGCCATTCCAGAAATACAAGATACACATGATGAATAAAAGTCAGGATGAGGATATAAACTCCATAAGCTGCAAAGCCCATACTTTTGATACTTGGTTCTGCATAACTGGTACCTGCAATCTCTCGTGGCAATAAAATGTTTAATATAAATGGACGGAGGTAAGCAATCAATAAACATGCGGATGAATGTAAACCGGGTGTACCACTAAAGTAGTCCATACACAAGCCAAAAACAAACGCGACTATCAATAAGGCAGGGCGGGAAATATTAAAGGGCAGCCATAAGATAAATAAAAAATATAAAATAGGCTTAATATATTCTTGTATCGGATAAATTTTATCCAGCACGTATGCTTGTATCAGGATGAATAATATAAATCGAATAGTATTTTTTAATAATGAACTCATGGATTTACTATTGATTTAGATTCAAGTTGCTTTTGTTCAGTCCACATCGAATTTTCTATGAGGTATGCAAATTGAATGGTAAAGAAATTGGTGGCAGATTTCAGCTTTAAATGGTAATTACCGGTTGACTGATCTATGGAATTTTCTGTAACCGTGCCGATGATTAATCCTTCAGGAAAGTTGCCTGATAAATTACTGGTGATCACTGTATCACCTATTTTTAATTTGGCACTTTTAGGAATCCCTTGCAACTCAAGATATTGCGGATCGCTTCCATGCCATTCAACAATTCCGGTATAATTTGAATGAAGGATCATCGCACTTACTTTACTATTGTGATTAAGCAAGCTCATGACAATACTGTAATTATCACTCACAGAAACTATACGGCCTACAATGCCATCCGGCCCACAAACGGCCATATTGGTATTAACACCTTGCTTGGATCCACGAAATAAAGTGATATAATTGTTTTCATGATTCACCGAATTATTCACAACTTTAGCAGGCAAAAAATTAAATTTTCGCACTCTTCCCAAAGTGTCTTTGAGGAGAGAATCAATTCGTGATAATTTGGTCGTATCCGGTTCATCCAGTGTGCCGGCAAGAATTGTACGAAGGCGGCTATTTTCTGCAGCCAGGTCTTCATTGGTCTTTTTTAGGCGGAAATAATATTCCACATCATTATACTTACTGCTTACCCATCCCGTCATTTCATTTGCGATACCTGAAAAAATAGCCTGATGCGTTTTATTATAAGTGATAAGAATTGAAATGGAAATAACCTGCAATACGAGGAAGAGAAAGAAAACAAAAAACTTTTTAATAAATAAAAAAATATTGCGCATAGGTAGATGAATAAATCCCGGGAATCAAATTTTCACTTGGTAAAAATACCGGGATTTCCTGAAGTATCCATTAACGCATTACAAATGGATAACGTTGATAATTTTTTAAGGCCATTCCAGTTCCCCGAACAACACTCTTCAAAGGATCATCAGCAATGTGTACAGGCAACTTTATTTTTTGGCTTAGTCTTTTATCCAGGCCTCGAAGTAATGCGCCGCCACCGGTAATATAAATCCCTCTTCTATAAATATCTCCGGCTAATTCAGGAGGCGTTGTTTCTAATGCTTTTAATATGGCTTCCTCAATTTTAAAAATAGATTTATCAAGGGCTTCGGCTATTTCCTGGTAGCTTACCATGATTTGTTTGGGAATACCTGTTACTAAATCTCTACCATTCACGGGCAAATCTTCAGGTGCATCTTCCAAATCCTTGATGGCTGCGCCAATTTGAATTTTAATTTGTTCTGCCGTTCTCTCACCGATCAATAAGCTGTGATAGCGGCGTAAGGCTTCCATAATATCAGCCGTAAATTCGTCACCGGCAATGCGGATGGATTGATCACATACAATGCCTGCTAATGCAATGACTGTAATTCCGGTTGTGCCTCCTCCGATATCAATAATCATATTTCCTACAGGTTCTTCTACATCTATTCCAATACCAATGGCAGCGGCCATAGGCTCATGTAAAAGATATACTTCCTTTGCTCCAGCTTGTTCTGCGCTATCCCGTACAGCTCTTTTTTCTACTTCCGTAATACTGGAAGGGATACAAATCATCATTCGCCAGGTAGGCGGGAATAAGGGCCTTTTGGGATATATCATTTTGATCATTTCCCGAATCATTAACTCGGCAGCATTAAAATCTGCAATTACGCCATCCTTTAATGGACGGACGGTACGAATACTTTCATGTGTTTTTTCGTGCATCAACAAAGCGCGTTTGCCGACGGCTATCACTTCTTTAGGATTGTTTCTATTGAGTGCAACTATAGAAGGTTCATTCACCACGATCTCATCATTATGAATAATTAAGGTATTTGCAGTGCCTAAATCCATTGCAATTTCCTGTGTAAAAAAATTAAATATGCCCATTATGTTTGTAATTCCTTAAAAGTGTCATTAAATGCCGCAAAGTTGTGTGAAATAATTGGAAATAACAAAGCCAAAATACGTTCAATATTTGTTTAGCCAAGTATTAACAAGATATATTTTTTTTGCCTTTAAAAAAGGGAAATAAAATTGTCTCAAATCGTCTATGTAAATATTTAAAAAAATTCAAAACCGATATCTTTCCTAAAATATATCCCATCAAAATGAATTCCGGATAAGAGGTCTGTTGATTTTTTAGCAGCAGAGTAAAGGCTTTCGCCATAAGAAGTAACGGCTAAAACGCGGCCTCCATTTGTAAGAATTCTGCCTGCTGAATCGGATTGGGTGCCGGCATGAAAAATGATACTCTGTTTATCTATATTACTTGGCAAACCTTGAATTTCCTTATTTTTTTCATAAGCCCCCGGGTAGCCGCCACTCACCGCAACAACTGTAGCACAGGCTCTTTCGTCGTATTCAACGGCGACTTCGTCCAGTTTATTTTCATGCATATTGCAAAAAAGAGTCACCAGATCATTTTTTAAAAGCGGCATGACCACTTCTGTTTCGGGGTCGCCCATACGGCAGTTATATTCAATAACAAAAGGCTCACCCTGTACATTGATAAGCCCAAAGAAAATAAAACCATGATATGTGATAGCCTCTTCCTGTAAGCCTTTTATGGTAGGCCCAATAATTCGAGATTGAATTTTATTAAAAAATAAAGAGTCCATAAATGGTACAGGAGAGACACATCCCATGCCACCCGTATTTGCGCCCTTATTACCTTCACCTATTTGTTTATAATCTTTTGCATGCCCGATAATTTTATACTGATGACCATTGGTTAAAACAAAAACGGAAACTTCCACTCCATCCAAAAATTGCTCTACGACCACTTTTTTGGACGCATTACCAAATTGCTTATGCCTGATCATTTCTGTAAAAACCTCACAAGCTTCTTGTGTGGTTTGGCAAATGACCACTCCTTTACCGGCTGCCAGGCCATCTGCTTTTAAAACAACGGGTAATGAATGTGTCTGAAGATAAGATAACCCTTCATCAAAATTTGATTCATCAAAACTGGCATACGTTGCGGTAGGTATTTGATAACGTTGCATAAATTTCTTCGAGAAGTCTTTACTCCCTTCCAATTGAGCGCCATGGGAAGAGGGGCCAATAACCATGATCTTTTTGAGTGCTTCATCTTTTGAATAAAAATCATAGATTCCATTGACCAGGGGCTCTTCCGGCCCCACGACAAGCATATCAATTTGCTCTTGCAGGCAAAATATTTTTTGGGCTTCAAAATCATTTACTGAAAATTCAATATTGGTTCCACATTGCGCAGTTCCTGCATTTCCAGGCGCAATAAAGAGTTTATTACAATCGGGGCTCTGCATTATTTTCCATGCCAACGCATGTTCCCGCCCCCCAGAACCCAGGATCAAAATATTCATATCGTCAATTTTTAAAAAAGACGAATGTAAACTCCTTTCATAAAATTAGCCAAGCTATTTAAAAATTATTCCTATTTTGAGGCGTTTTATTTAAAATTTTAAATCAAATTCACATTGTATGTCAGAAGTAACTCCTCATGCCGGCAAACATCCCAAAGCATTGTATATCCTCTTTCTTACAGAAATGTGGGAACGGTTTGCGTACTACCTGATGGTAGGGATTCTTTTATTATACTTAATAGATAATCAAACAGGAGGGAAAGGAATGTCCCAGAAAATGGGCGCCGATGTAGTGGGTAGTTTTATTGCATTAGTATATCTTACCCCTTTTATTGGAGGATTATTAGCTGACAGGTACTTAGGTTATATTAAATCCATATTTTTTGGCGGCTCATTGATGGCCTTGGGATATTTTGGTTTATCATTTCCCGGCAATACCGCTTTGTATGTATCACTTTCCCTGATTATTGTTGGGAATGGTTTTTTCAAACCAAATATTTCCACATTACTGGGAAATATTTATAACAGGGAAGACCTAAAACCATTGAAAGACAATGCCTATAACATCTTTTATATGGGCATCAATATTGGTGCATTGGTCTGCAATTTTGTAGCAGCTTATTTAAGAAATAAATATGGTTGGGGATATGCCTTTTCAGCTGCTGGTGTAGGATTGGTTATTGGACTGATTAATCTGGCCAGTCAGTTAAAGCATGTGAAAATGGGTGAAGTCAAAAAAGAAAAACGCCCGGAAGATATGCCTATGGGAAAAATCTTTGGCTACGTGTTTTTACCGGCAATTATAGCTGCAATTATAGGATGGATTGTTCCAACTCAATTATTTGGAACAACGATCATGGGCAGCCAATCAAATGATGCATTTATTTTTGCCTGTTTACCTGTTATTGCTTTCTATATTTCTTTATACATAAAAGCGGAAGGCCAGGATAAAAAGGGTATTGGATCCCTCCTTTTTATTTTTGCCATCTCTATTATATTTTGGACCATTTATAATCAAAACTCCACGGGGCTTACACTTTGGGCTGAAAAGCATACAGACAGAACCGTTTCTCCTACCATGGAAAAGGTCGCAGGTTCTTTGGGATTTTTGCAAACTGTGAGTGATACACCCAGGTTAGTTGATAAGGTAGATGAAAATTTTGTGAATGTAAAGGATAATGCACCCATTGCAGAATATCTGGGCGGTAACCTGGTAAAATTGAATGATGGCAATTTAGTAGATAGTTCTTCCAGAGTAGTACAGATTATGGGACCTGATCCCTATTTTAATAATGTACCTCAAAGTGAGTGGCCTCCGTCCCACAGTGAAAAGGTAGCAAATACCGAACTATTTCAATCGATAAACCCCCTATTCATTGTATTGCTCACCTTATTATTAGTACCCTTATTTGATTATCTCAGGAAACGCGGTAAAGAACCTTCTACAGCTTCTAAATTTGGTATGGCATTATTTATTTCAGGGTTATCATCCCTGGTAATGGTTTTTGCCATCATGTCTGTCCCTTCTGTTTATTTGGAAAAAACATCACCCTACTGGTTATGGGGTACTTATTTTGTATTTACGGTGAGTGAAATATTACTGAGCCCTATTGGTCTATCTTTTGTTTCCAAATTAGCTCCTTCCAGGTTAACAGCATTGATGATGGGAGGCTGGTTTTTATCTACCTCCATTGGCGGAAAAATTGCCGGAGTGATGACGAGTTTCTGGGATAATTTTACAGACAAAAAAATGTTTTTCCTTATCCTGGTCATTTCTGCATTTATTGGTGGGATATTAATTTTCACCCGATTAAAATCATTAAACAGGATTGTAAAAGATAAAACTGGTTCTGCATAAACTTTTAAGACGAGTGACTTTAAAGTAAGTGACTATCTTTTAAATTTATTAAACCCATATTTATTATAAATACCCGGTATGGCAGAGAAGAAACTATTTCAACCCTTTATCTCACCGAGTACGGTGATAAAAGAATTTAGCCTCAAAGCAATTATTACAGGTTGTATCATGGGATGTTTATTTGGTGCAGCTAATGTGTACCTGGCTTTACGAGCAGGTTTAACCGTAAGTGCATCTATCCCAATTGCGGTTATTGCGATAACGATTGGACGCCGTCTGCTAAAAACAACTATCCTCGAAAATAATATTATACAAACAACCGGGTCTGCCAGTGAGAGTATTGCATCCGGTGTGGCATTTACTTTACCAGGATTTTTATTTCTGTCAATAGACAGCACAGGCCAAAGTGCCGGTGCCGGGTTTTTTAATTATATGACCATTTTAGTGCTGGCTATTTTTGGTGGTTTACTTGGGACACTGATGATGATTCCTTTGAGAAAATCACTCATCGTAAAAGAACATGGTGTATTACCTTACCCGGAGGGAACGGCTTGTGCTGCAGTTTTAAAAGCCGGGGAGAAAGGTGGAGATATTGCTAAGACCGCTTTTTGGGGAGTGGGGATAGCCTTAATCTATGCATTTCTTCAAAAAATAATGCATGTCATTGCAGAGGTTCCTGAATACACTACAAATCTTTACAATAAGTATTTTCCTGCCGCCAAAATCAGCGGAGAAATCACACCGGAATACTTAGGTGTAGGATATATCATTGGGTTGAGAATAAGTGGAGCGCTAGTTGCCGGTGGTGTTTTAAGCTGGCTCGTATTAAATCCTTTATTGGCTACCCTGATGGTTCATGACCAAACGATGATCGCGGCACAATTGGTCAAATTGGGCTATCTTAAAGATCTTGCAACAGCAGGCGGGCCCGGTAACTGGGACCCGGTTACACATCTTTTTGCAGATTCATCGCAGGCATTATACCGGGCATACATCCGTCAGATTGGTGCCGGTGCCGTAGCCGCAGGAGGGTTTATTACTTTAATGAAAACCATTCCGACCATTATCACTTCATTTAAAGAAAGTATTGGATCTGTAAAAAACAGGGATCATAATGCTGCAAATGCCAGAACCGACAAAGACCTTAGTATTAAAGTGGTTTTATTCGGCAGTATCATTCTTGTGATATTGATGGCTTTTATTCCCATGATACCCGGAGATTCTTTTTTAAGTAAATTATTATTAGGGCTATTAGTAGTCATCTTTGGGGCTTTTTTTGTAACTGTTTCATCACGTATTGTAGGTATTATTGGAGCAAGCAATAATCCTATTAGCGGAATGACTATTGCAACCATTATGGCCACCTGCCTGGTATTTATTGGTATTGGATGGACCGGGAAAACTTTTGAACCAATGGTATTGGTCGTTGGCGGAATGATTTGTATTGCGGCTGCAAACGCAGGCGCCACGTCCCAGGATTTGAAAACAGGGTATATCATAGGGGCTACACCAAAGAATCAACAAATTGCTTTATTCATAGGCGCTATTGTTTCATCACTGGTTATAGGCTTAACCATCAAAGTGTTGGATACACCTACATCGGATATGGTGCAAATGGGTTTTACACATGCAATAGGAACGGACAAATTTCCGGCTCCACAGGCAACACTTATGGCAACCTTGATCAAAGGTATTTTATCATTTAACCTGGATTGGCAATTTGTTTTTGTTGGCGTTGCACTTGCTTTGGTGATGGAATTATGTGGTGTCAATTCATTGAGTTTTGCAGTAGGAGCTTATCTTCCTTTGAGTACCACATTGCCCATTTTTGCCGGTGGTGTTTTACGTGGCCTTGTGGATTGGAAGAAAAAGAAAAAAGGCGAAGTGGTTACTGAAGATGATTTAGGCAAGGGCAATTTATTTGCAACGGGTCTTGTTGCCGGAGGTGCCTTGGCTGGTGTGATCGTCGCATTGCTTATTGCCGGAAGTGAAACAATCGCTAAAAAATTAGAAGCCATCAATATGGAATTAAAACTTGAAGAATGGCTATCGCCGGGTATGTATCAATGGCTGGGTGTGATTGCATTTTTAATCCTTGCATTCCTTTTATATCGTATTGCTATGAAAAAAGATACTTCAGCCATTGAAGGAATTTTGGAAGAAGATGAAACGATTGGGATTCGGTAAAAAAGCCAAGCCATATTTATTCTCATTCAGGAAAACCTTGTGAATAAATATGCATTCCTTTTGCATAATATTGATCTACGGAAAAATTTTTTTCAAAAACAGATTCCATCCTTTTATGTAATAGTTTTTTGTCAGCAGAAATTATTTTTTGTATGGCCGAAACCCATAAGATTGGATCATAATGCTCCAATACGAATTCAGGCAATTCATTTTTAATTTGCTCGGATACTTGACCGGTTTGGAATGTTAGGAAAGGTATTTTTTTCGCCAGGTATTCAATTAATACCAATGGACCTGTTTCAAATTTTGATGCATGTAATGCTATATCAAATTGATGTAGTATCGGTTGAATGTTTGCACAATCATGTATGAATTCAACCTGTTTTTCCAGTCCATCCAGGAGAATCTTATTTTGTATATAATGAAAATATTTTTTATCCGCTACAGAACCAATAATTGTCAGATGAAAATTTTCAAATAGTTGTTTTTTTAATTCTTTAAAAACCTCCAAAATGAATTCATAATTTTTCCTGGGCGCTATATTTCCGGTCGTTACAATTTGTATGATAGAGTTTGTTTTCCTTGCAGTGTTTGAGATGATATCAATCTTTTGGGGAAGAATAATATTGGGTAATAAAAAGGCCTTCTTTTCGGTGGACAATTGATTTTGAATAGCCCAATCTCGAACAAATTTCGAAACGCAGATCATCATGGTTTTGGGATATATAATCCGCCTATGCCAACTAATTTTTTCAAAATAAAAATGTTCATGAAAAAAAAGGGGCTTATGTAACCTAAACAATTTTGCTGCAAGCCATACATACCTCAGGTTATGAGAGGAGTGAACATGAATAATATCATATTTTTTTAAAATTTGTATCATTCTATACATAGCAAAAGGGTTCCATTTCCACTGCCTGTTCAGGTTAAAAAAGGAAACCTCCTGGTGTATATCCTTTCTTAAGATACCGGGTGAAACGGTGGTAAGTACCGCAGAAGAATGCCCCTTTTCGGATAAAATATTGGCCCAACCAACCAACACCCGCTCCGCACCCCCGGCATGGAGCTGGTCAATTACCTGGATAACAGCATATTTCTTTTTCTCCATTTGTATGAATCCATGAAATTAAAGGAAAATGATAAGATATGATCCCTTCAAAAGGGCTTATTTAATTTACTAAAAATATTAGTGTTTGTCAAAAAAATGATATAGTTTTACACTCTATTTATATATACAAGAAAAGACGAACTATATGAGTAATAATGAAAAATTAAAAGCCTTAAAACTTACGATTGATAAAATTGATAAAGACTTTGGCAAAGGAAGTGTAATGATGATGAATGAAAAAGGGGTGAGGCAGATTGAAGTAATATCAACAGGCTCCATAGGACTTGATGCGGCATTGGGTGTAGGAGGTGTGCCGCGTGGACGGGTTATTGAAATTTATGGCCCGGAGGCGAGTGGGAAAACCACCATTGCCACGCATATTATTGCAGAGGCGCAAAAGAAAGGAGGCATTTGCGCCATCATTGATGCAGAACATGCATTCGATAATACCTATGCACAAAAGTTGGGCGTAGATATAGATAGTCTCCTTATTTCTCAACCGGACTATGGTGAACAAGCCCTGGAAATCGCTGATAGGCTTATCCTTTCCGGTGCCTTAGATGTGGTTGTTATTGATTCGGTAGCTGCCCTTGTTCCTAAAGGTGAATTGGAGGGAGAAATGGGTGATAGTAAAATGGGATTACAAGCCCGCTTGATGAGCCAGGCTTTACGTAAATTGACCGCAACCATCAATAAAACGAATACAATCTGTATTTTTATTAATCAACTACGGGAAAAAATCGGAGTCATGTTTGGTAATCCCGAAACGACAACCGGCGGTAATGCATTGAAATTTTATGCTTCAGTGCGATTAGATATACGCCGCTTATCACAAATTAAAGACGGAGACGCACCCATAGGGAATCATGTAAAAGTGAAAGTGGTTAAAAATAAAGTAGCTCCTCCATTTCGCTTTGCAGAATTTGATATCATTTTTGGTGAAGGAATCAGTAAGATTGGTGAAATCATAGATATGGGAGTGGAATTGGGCATAATACAGAAAAGCGGTAGCTGGTTTAGTTATGATAATAATAAATTAGGTCAGGGCAGAGAAACCGTAAAAGAATTAATGAGAGATAATCCCGGACTGGCTGATGAAATAGAAAAAAAGATCCGGCTAAAGATTAAAGGGGATGATTTAAATACCACGAACCCACCTGAAAAGGGAGAAAAATAATTTTTGGTTCTAAGTACCGGGCCATCCAAAAAAGGATGGCTCTTTTTTTTAGCTATATTCATGAAAGCAATTTGGTTTGTTGATTTTTTAAAATAGACAGAAATGCAGCAAACCATTTGTGAGAAATATATTCGCACTGATTACATAGAACTTTAAGAGGGGAAAAGGGCATTGATGAAATTTTTAATACAGGATTGAAGACAGTCATCTAACATTTTCCACGTACCTTTGGCAAAAAAATTTAGGGATGAAGCGTTTATCAATGCCATTACGCATTTCTATTTATATTTTCCTGGTGGCCACTTTTGTGAATGCAACGGTTTCTTCGGCACATATTCTTGCTGATACCGATTATACATTTGAAAAAGTTTTAAAAACGTTCCTCTTCACTTTGGAAATGAGTGCATGGCTGTTTGTACCCACTTGTGTCGTCATTTTTATTTTTGCAAGTTTATATAAAAAGATTCATCGTGCAGGCATATTTTGGCTCATGCTATTTGGCGGTATTGGCATTACCGTACTTTTTTACAGCATCTTCAGAGAAGTATTTGCCAACTATTCTTCATCGCCTGAAATATTTGCGGCTATTGCCACATTTTCAATCCTGGTAAGTGTTACTGCCCAGTATGATTTTTTTATTCACTACCAGCAAATCCCGAAAGAAAACGAAATGCGTGAATTTGCTGGATAAGGTCAGAAAAACACTTCCTTTTTCTAAAGCCTTAACTCATGATCTTTTAAGAAGTTTATCCATCTTGAAATATTTTCATCTGTCTTTTCAAGAAAAATGATGTTTTGTTTTTATGTCAAATATTTCAATTCACCGGCCTATCTTTTGAATATTAAAATGGCTGTTAAATAAGCAGATTCCTGCGTTTAAAAGTTGAATTGTTTTTTGCCGGCCAATTACTTTGACTTATATTACAGCAATGATGATTAGGAAAAGATTTACTTGGATTCAGCGATCTGTTTTCTCCCTGTGTTTATTGACATTTTTGTTGATATTTACATCCCTTTCCTATTCTCAAAAAGTTTTATCCATACATATAGAAGGTGCCATCAATCCTTCATCAGCAGAGTATATTCATAATGCCATTGAAGAATCTCAAAAGATGCAGGCAGCCTGCCTGATTATTCATTTAAATACACCCGGTGGATTATTGGAATCTACACGCAAAATAGTAGGTGATATATTTCAATCTACGGTACCCGTTGTGGTATATGTGTCTCCGGAAGGATCAAGAGCAGCTTCTGCGGGCGTTTTTATTACAATGGCAGCAAATATTTCGGCTATGGCTATGGGAACAAATATTGGCGCAGCTCACCCGGTCACCATGCAGGGTAATGTAGATTCGATCATGAATATGAAAATGACCAATGATGCGGTGGCCTTTATCCGAACTATTGCAGAAAAAAGAGGTAAGAATGTGGACTGGGCAGAAGAGGCTGTTCGAAACAGTGTCTCCATTACAGAACAGGAAGCACTAGAAAAGAATGTCATTGATTTGGTTGCCATAGATGACATAGACCTGCTGCGTTTGTTAGATGGAAGAGAAGTGAAATTATCCTCCGGAACCGTTGTATTACATACAAAAAACGCTAAAGTCGTTCAAAATGACATGGGATTTTTTGCAAAGATCCTTGACAAAATGAGCGACCCCAATATTGCCTATTTACTCATCATGCTGGGTTTTTACGGGATCCTGTTTGAACTGTTTAGTCCCGGCGCCATTTTCCCGGGTATAGTAGGAGTGATCTCTTTGGTATTAGGATTTTATGCCATGAGCATGTTACCTGTCAATTATGCCGGTATTGCATTGATTCTTTTTGGTATTGTATTATTCTTGCTGGAAATAAAAATCACAAGTCATGGAATACTAACCATTGGCGGAATTATTTCGGTGCTTATGGGTTCTATGATTTTATTTAGAAGCAGCCCCTTGGAAAATATAGCCTCACTTTCATGGACTGTTATTATTTCTACTACTGCTGTTACCGCTTTATTTTTTCTTTTTGTGGTAGGTATTGGATTGAAGGCTTTAAAAGCCAAACCTGTTTCGGGTGCATCGGCCCTCATTGGTAAAACAGCCCAAACGATTTCAGCCCTTGATCCGGATGGTTTAGTGAAAATAATGGGCGAAACCTGGAAAGCTACTGCGGTGGCAGATAATATTCAAAAAGATGAAAAAGTGATTATCAAAAGCGTACAAGGATTTACTTTATTTGTAGATCTTTTAAAAGAAGACACGATTTAAATTTTTAAAAATAAAAATGTAAAAAAATGGAACAATTACCTGTTGGATTGATCATCATAGTCATTATAGGATTATATATCCTGGCAAGTGCAATCCGTATATTAAGAGAATATGAGCGAGGCGTGATTTTTCGTCTCGGCCGTGTGTTAAACCAGGGAGCCAAAGGCCCCGGTTTAATTCTACTTGTACCGATCATTGATAAAATGGTGAAAGTAAGTTTGCGTACCGTAGTTATGGATGTACCGCCTCAGGATGTTATTACACAGGACAATGTTTCGATAAAAGTAAATGCAGTTATTTATTTCCGTGTGATTGATCCTCAGAAAGCCGTCATTGAAATAGAAAATTATTTGGTGGGTACCTCTCAATTATCTCAAACAACTTTGAGGAGTGTATTAGGGCAATCTGAACTTGATGATATCTTATCACAGCGTGAAAAAATAAATGTACGTTTACAGCAAATCATTGATCAGCAAACAGAACCCTGGGGAGTGAAAGTTACTCATGTAGAAGTCAAGCAAATAGATCTTCCCCAGGAAATGCAAAGGGCCATGGCCAAGCAGGCTGAAGCGGAAAGAGAAAGAAGAAGTAAAGTGATTTCTGCCGAAGGGGAATATCAGGCATCTCAGAGGCTGAGTGATGCCGCACAGATATTGAGTGAGCAACCGAGTGCTTTGACTTTGAGATACCTGCAAACTTTAAGGGAAATTGCCACTGAAAATAATTCTACAACGATCTTCCCTATACCCATAGATATATTAAAGCCATTTATGAAATTAGATGAAAAAGAATCGGAGAAAAAATAACAGGATAACTTTAAATAATTAATCGTACGCCGCCTAAGTCTGAAACGCGATGCGGGAAATGATCGCCGGGTGATCCGATAAACATGAAATTATGGGGGATATTCCATTCATGACTCAAGCGGTTAATTAGTTCTGGTCCAAATGTTCCGGGAATTTGAACGTATTCAATCCGAAGATCTGGATAGGCTCGATCCAGCGCTTCAAAATCCCTCATAAAAGTATCAGACATTTGTGTTTCCGTTTGTAAAACGGTAACAATTTTTAATTTTTGTGTAATTTCATTATCCTTCACATAAATAATCACTTTATTTAATGTAGCTATATTATCTCCTTTGGTAAAATAAACAAAGGGTTGTTTATTGAGTTTGCGCATTTCCTTTGTCAAATGAAAACGGCTAAATAATGCCAGTTCAGAAAGTTTATCAAACACACGATTCGCATACAGGAGTAAATAATGCATCACTACTTTCCTTTTTAAAAAGGCATAGATGATTAATATGGTTGGAATAAAATATTGAAGAAAAACAACCAGGAATTCCGGGTGCAATTTAATATTCCCATATAAGGCAATGAAAATTCCAAGGATACCTAAAATAACAACGATTGGGGAAGCATATTCAGGCCTGGGTAACTTTTTTCTTTTTATTTTCAATAATAAATTTCCAAACCCAAAAAAAGCCATTACCGATAAAAATGAAATTGTATAAACACCGGCTAATGGCCCCAACTCTCCATTTGTAATAAATAAAATAGATAGGCATAAAAGATAGAATACGATGAGTATGGCCGACGAACTACCTCTTTTATTTTCTTTGAGTAATGCCTGTGGAAATATCCTGTCCAGGGTCATCCTTCTGATCAGGCCACTTACGCCAATAAATGAAGTCAATACTGCGCCACTTAATACCAATGCAGCATCTAATGAAACAATCATGGCGAGCCAGGAGCCACCGGTATGTGATCCCAAGTGCGAAAGGAAAGCGCCTTCATGTGAAGCTATTTCCTGCACCGGCAAAATGGAAACAGCCAATAAGGATATAAGGGGATTAATAATAATCACCAATATCCACATATTTCTTAGCGTTTTTGGGAAAACACCGGGTTTTTGTTCTTCTACAAAATTGGATGATGTTTCAAATCCGGTTACACCCAACATGGCAACACTGAATCCTAAAAATATGGCTGTAGCTATACCTCCCTTGACCGGCGTTTGAAAATTAAGTTTTAAATTTCCCAAACCATTTATTGTAATATAATAAAACGCACTAAAGATTAATAAAGCTATAACCACTAAATGAATGATAAAAATAATGATGGCAACAGTGGAAGATTCAGAAATGCCCGTTAGTGTTAATGCCAAAAAGAAACTTAGGACAATGAATGTAGCGATTAATATGGGTACTGCCGGGAAAATACTGTTTAAATATCGCATAGCTTCTGATGCAGATAATACTGCTGTGGCCATATAAGAAAGAATGGTGAGACACGCGGCCAGAGAGGCATTGCCCTTACTGGTGGTATTGAGTAACACATTATATGCGCCGCCATTTAATGGTAAAGCGCCTACGGCTTCTCCATATATTTTTCTAAAAAAATATAATACAATTCCTACAATTAATAGGGCTATAAAAGCATATTGACCGGCATAAATAATCGTGAGCGCCGATACATATAAACACGATGAGGTAATATCATTTCCGCAAATGGCGGTGGCTGCAAGTTGCTTTAATTTCTTTGGATGCGTGATATTTAATTCAGACATAGTGATTTTCAGACGTTGCAATATACAAACTGCGTCAATGTTTTCATTGCTTTTATCGAATGCTGTCTTTATTTATTTTATTTCTTCAAAGTCTATATAATCTCCTTTCTTTTCAGGAACGGGTTTTTCCTGTTGATAATTTGTTTGTGCAGAAGAATTCATTCCTTGATGGGCGCGCATATTGGCTTCCTGTTGCCTTTGCATTTCCTGAATATTATCTTTTATTTGGGAAGCACTTTTAGATACAGGTAAGAGAAAATTGAAAATAAATTTGTAGAGAAAATAAACTACTACAATAGTTACAATTACATCAAACATAATCAAAGATAGTGAATGGGTGCAAAATCCCTTATGCATAGCATAAATTTTAAAGATTGCTTAACCAGTATATTATTTGGTAATTATTTAAAAAATCAATTACCTTTGTGCCGTAGATTAGTAATAGAACACCAGAAAGGGGACGATTCGTTCCCTTTTCTTTTGTACAGCATTAAAAATGGATTCAGAAATATTAAAGGATAAAATTAAATCTTTGGTGGAGGAGCTGCTCAGTTCAGAACCGGAATATTTTTTGGTGGATATCAAAATAAAACCCATTAATCATATAAAGGTTTTTGTTGACGGCGATAAGGGTATCAATATAGAACATTGTGTTCTCTTCAATAAGAAACTGGTAAAACTTATTGATGCCGCACAAATTTTGGAAAGCGGAGATTATTCCCTGGAATTTTCATCTCCGGGCATTCAGGAGCCCTTAAAATTGCATAGACAATATGTAAAAAATACAGGGAGGAATGTAGTGGTAACCCTGATGGATAAAACATTAAGGAGTGGAACATTAAAAAAAGTGGAGGCTGATACCATCCTGATTAGCCGGGTAATCAGTAAAAATAAAAAGCCTGTAATAGAAGAAGATATTGAAATTCCATTTAATCATATTGTAAAAACAATAATCCAGGTTCAATTTTAATTATCAATTTTTTAAAAAAATGTAGGTTATGGCAAGTATTAATCTTATTGAAGCTTTCCAGGAATTCAAAGATGAAGAAAAAATAGATCGCCCAACGATGATGAAAGTGGTTGAAGATGTCTTTAAAACATTATTACGTAAAAAATACACCAGTGATGAAAATTTTGATGTTATCGTAAATGCAGAGAAAGGCGACCTGGAGATTATGCGAAGAAGGATCATTGTAGAAGATGGAGCGCTTATGGATCCTCTTTCCGAAGTGGAGTATTCACAAGCAATCAAAATAGAACCCGATTTTGAAGTAGGGGAAGAATTATATGAAGAAGTGGATATACTAGACTTTGGCAGGCGTGCTATACTCGCTGCAAAACAAACACTGGCCAGCAGAATCAGCGACTTGAAAAAAAATGTTCTGGTTAAAAAATATGAAGATCGAATAGGTGATATTATTAATGCCGAAATTTATCAGGTCTGGAAAAAAGAAGTCCTCCTGCTCGATGAAGAAGGCAATGAATTGATCTTACCCAAATCCGAGCAAATTCCACAAGACTTTTTTAAAAAAGGAGAAACAATTAGGGCCGTTGTAAAGAAAGTTGATTCAAAAAATAATTCACCCGTAATTATCCTTAGCCGCACCAGCCCGGATTTTCTGGCCAAATTATTGGAAATAGAAGTCCCAGAAATTTTTGATGGCTTAATAACTATTAAAAAAATTGTACGTGAGCCAGGTGAAAGAGCCAAAGTGGCTGTTGAAAGTTTTGATGACCGTATAGATCCTGTAGGTGCCTGCGTAGGGATGAAAGGAAGCCGGATTCATGGCATAGTCCGCGAATTAAAGAATGAAAATATTGATGTCATCAACTGGACTTCCAATATTCAATTGCTGATCCAACGTTCACTTACGCCTTCGAAGATTAGTTATATGGATATAGATTCTGAAAAAAAACATGCAGATGTTTATATGAAAGCAGACCAGGTTTCATTGGCTATTGGCCGCCGTGGGGTCAATATTAAATTGGCATGCCAATTAACGGATTACGATATAGACGTATTCCGCGAAAGTGAAGCCGGTGAAGACGAGTTTGATATAGACCTGGATGAATTCTCTGATGAAATTGATTCATGGGTGATAGATCAATTAAAAGAAATCGGATGCGATACTGCAAGGAGTGTATTAGCGCTCACCACTGAAGAACTGGAAAGAAGAACGGATCTTGAAATAAAAACGATTGATCATTTAAGGGCAGTTTTACAGGCAGAATTTGAACAGGATTAATTGAAGAGGCAACACATTGATATTGCCCCAAAAAATAAATAAAACGGAATGGCAGAAATTAAGTTACCCAGATTGTTAGCAGCCGCTAAAGAATTCAATATTGGCCAGGATACTTTGGTTGATTTTTTGAGTGGGCGGGGTTTTAACCGGGATGAGTTGAAACCTTCAACAAAGCTTACGGAACCCATGTACCGTTCCCTGCAGGAAGAATTCCAAAGTGATAAAGTTGCCAAAAATAAAGCTGACCAAATCGAAATCCCTAAAGGTGTTTTACCGGAAAGAAAAAGAAAAGATGAAGAAGAAATTATTTTTAAGAGTACTACTGGTAAAGAAGAAACGAAACCGGCTATAATTCCGGAGGAAAATATAGAAACGGTTATCGAAAAAAAGGAAACGGACATAATAGCAGTAGAAGAGACAGAAATTATTGAAACTGAAAAAACTCCGGAACCTGAGATTATTAAAATAGATGCGCCTCCTCTTGAAGGCCCTAAAACCATAAAGAAAATTGATCTTTCAAAAATAGATTCATCTACCCGTCCCAAAAAATCAGCTAAAAAACCAAAAGAAGAAATTCAGGAAATCCTACCCGCTGAAGTCGTAGAGGTGAAGAACGAAATTCCTGCAATTGAAGAAAAACCAATCGAGCAAAAAGAAGAAACAGAAACGCCCGCAGTAATTGAAAATATAAAGGCACAAAAAATTGAAGGTCCTAAAATTGTTGGTAAAATTACCCTTCCGGTCAATAGTGATACCAGGCCAAAACCGGCTACACCTGAGGAGAAAAGGAAAAGAAAACGCATCCCTATTGAAAAGAAATCGGTGCCAGGTAATAACCAGAGAAATGATGGGGACAGAGATGGTAGGCAGGGCCGATCAGGTGGTACATACAAACCGGGTGGACAATTTCGTGGAGGAAGAAACAGGTTGCCTCAAAGGGAAGAGAAAGAAATAGATCAAAAAGAAATTCAGGAAAAAATTCGGGAGACACAGGCAAAACTTTCCGGTGGCGGATCAGGGAAAGGAAAAAATTTGAAAGCAAGGCAAAGACGTGAAAAAAAGCATGAATTAGCCGAAGCACATGAAGGAATGGTGGATGATAACAAACTGCAAGTAACGGAATTTGTGACGGTGAGTGAACTCGCAAACCTGATGGATGTAAGCTTTGCAGATGTTATCAGTAAATGTATGGCCCTGGGGATTATGGTATCCATTAATCAAAGGCTGGATGCGGAAGTCATTGAATTGGTTTCTTCAGAATTTGGCTACGAAGTAGATTTTATTGGTATTGATGACCTCGAAGAAGAAGAGGATGATGACTATGATGAAGATGATGAAGGATTGATCCCCCGTTCTCCTATAGTAACCATCATGGGTCATGTGGATCATGGAAAGACTTCTTTATTGGATTACATCAGGAGCGAAAATGTAGTAGCCGGTGAAGCAGGAGGAATTACCCAACATATAGGCGCATATGAAGTAACCCTTCCCAATGGCCGTCAAATAACATTCCTGGATACACCGGGGCATGAAGCTTTTACAGCCATGCGCGCCAGGGGTGCTAAAATTACGGATATTGCGGTGATCGTTATTGCTGCCGATGATGCCGTGATGCCACAAACTAAAGAAGCAATTAGCCACGCACAAGCGGCCGGCGTACCCATGATATTTGCACTCAATAAAATTGATAAAGACGGAGCCAATCCTAAAAAAATATATGAGCAATTATCACAAATGAACCTATTAGTTGAAGAATGGGGCGGTAAATATCAAAGCCAGGAGCTATCTGCTAAGCAGGGCCTGAATGTGGATCTGTTATTAGAAAAAATATTATTGGAAGCCGATTTGCTCGATTTGAAAGCAAATCCTCAACGCGAAGCCAGTGGAACTATTATAGAAGCATCACTCGACAAAGGTCGGGGCTATGTAGCAACCTTACTGGTTCAGAATGGCACCCTTCACCAGGGAGACCTGATTGTAAGCGGACAACATTATGGCCGTGTAAAAGCCATGTTTAATGAAAGAAACCAACGTGTTACAGAAGTACCACCTTCTACACCGGTACAAATATTGGGATTAAATGGTGCACCACAGGCAGGAGAAAAATTCAAAATGTATGAAGATGAAAGTGAAGCAAAATCTGTTGCCAATAAACGATCTCAATTATTACGTGAACAGGGCTTAAGAGCACGGAAGCATATTACGCTTGATGAAATAGGGCGTAGGCTTGCATTGGGTAATTTCAAAGAGCTTAATTTAATTATTAAAGGAGATGTGGATGGATCCGTGGAAGCTCTGAGTGATTCATTACAGAAATTATCTACGGATGAAATAGTGGTAAGTATTGTTCATAAAGCGGTGGGCCAAATTTCAGAAAGCGATGTTTTATTGGCTACTGCTTCTGATGGCATTATCCTGGGATTTAATGTGCGCCCTTCCCCTCAAGCCAATAAACTGGCCGAAACCGAAGGCGTTGAAATCAAATTATATTCTATTATTTATAACGCTATTGAAGAAATTAAGAGCGCAATGGAAGGTATGATGGAGCCTAAAATCCAGGAAAAAATTGTGGCTAATGTTGAAATAAGGGAAGTCTATAAATTCGATAAAGCAACAGTAGCCGGATGCCAGGTGCTTGATGGTAAAATACTCAGGAATAATAAAGTCCGGATTATCCGGGATGGTATTGTAGTTTATCCTACAGGCGAAGGTGCACATGCAGAATTAGGTTCCCTCAAAAGATATAAGGATGATTTCAAAGAAGTGTCTTCGGGTATGGAATGCGGCCTTACCATCAAAAATTATAACGATCTTAAAGTAGGAGACATTGTGGAAGCGTTTGAAGAAGAAGAAATTAAAAGGACTTTATAGCCGCGTTTTATTTTATTCTGCTAAATTGACTGACAACAAATTCTTGTTAAAAACAGGTTTCCAATTCAAAATTGGAATCCGCAATTTCTATTTTTGAAGGGACTCATACATTATGAAAAAAATCTTATTTCTTTTTTTAGCCACCGCTTTCTTATATAAAGCACAAGCCCAACAACAGAAAATCGTTGCAGATAAAATTGTGGCAAAAGTAGGCGACCAGATTATCCTGCATTCGGATATCCAGAATGCCATAGAAGACTATAAGAGGCAGGGACAGGATGCTGTTTTACCTCCAAATCCGGAGTGCTCTTTTTTACAGGGTCAACTCATTCAAAAAGCGTTAGTACTCCAGGCACAAAAAGATTCGCTTACTATTAGTGATGATGAACTGGATGCATTATTGGATAATCAAATTCGTGGTTTTATTCGTTATTATGGTTCACAGGAAATGCTGGAACAAATTGCCGGGAAAACATTATTCCAATTAAAAGAAGATTTACGGGAGAGTTTTCGAGAAAGAAAACTGGCGGACCAGGAAAAAAGCAAGATTCTGGATAATGTGAAGATTACACCCACAGAAGTGCAGAGTTATTTTAATAATATTCCAAAAGACAGTTTACGCTTTTATGAAAGCGAATTGGAAGTGAGTGAAATCGTTATTCATCCCAAGGCAAATAAAGAAGTTGAAGAATATGTGACCGGTGAATTATATGATATGAAAAAGCAGATAGAATCCGGGCAGAAAAAATTTGAAGCCTTAGCCCGCTTATATTCGGATGATCCGGCAGTGAAAGATAATGGTGGCCAATATAGCCTGAATAAAAATGATAAAAACTGGGATCCGGCATTTTTTGCAGCGGCATTTAAATTAAAAGAAGGTCAGATATCACCGGTGATTAAATCAAAATTCGGCTTGCACATTATTCAAATGGTTAGCCGTGCAGGGGATGATGCTGTTATTCGCCATATATTAAAAATCCCACCAATCACGGATGTGGAAATAAAAGCAACGATTTCCAGATTGGATAGTATCAAAGCAAAAATTGATGATCATACCATTACTTTTTCTGAAGGCGTCTCCCTATACAGCGATGATGATAACAGTAAATTGATAGGAGGGTATCTTACAACACCGGATGGCTCTACCTATATCACGATTGATCAAATGGATAAAGACCTGGTTGCTATTCTGAAAGATCTAAAAACCGGTGTTATTTCCGAGCCCCAGGTTTATAATGATGATCGCGGAATGAAAGCCGTAAGGTTATTATATATTAAAAGCCGCTCACAACCTCACCGGGAAAACATGCAGGATGATTATAATAAAATTGCGCAGAAGGCTTTGGAAAATAAAAAGTCCGAGATACTGCAACAATGGTTTAAAGTACATATACCCCAATTTTATATATACGTTGATCCTTCCTTTAAAGCATGTAGTGTGCTGTCAGACTGGTTTGAAGCTTCAGCAGGTAATATCCAGTAAAATGTTTTTTCAATAAAGAAAATGAAGCCCGTCGATTGGTTTTGAATGATAAATGAATATTGAAATAATTTCCGGCAGCCCTCGAAAAGACAGCGTTACACACCGTATTGCTTTGCATTTATTGAAATTAGCGCGGCAAAAAACAAAGCACCACATTGATATCATTGATGTGAGAGAATGGGAATTGCCTTTGTTGCAGCAGGAGACCATTGATGATATTGAAAATGCACCGGTTCAATTGCAACCATTGGCAAAAAGAATTTTTTCAGCAAATGCATTTATACTGATTACACCAGAATATAATGGCAGTTATACCTCCGCACTAAAGACCTTATTTGATCTTTTTCCACATCAAAAGAGAAAAGCTTTCGGAATCGTTACGGCAAGTACCGGAAGTATGGGCGGTATGAGAGCAAGCCAGCAATTACATCTATTCATCAATGCTTTACTTGGTATTCCATCTCCATTTATGCTTATTACACCCTTCGTAGATAAAAAATTCGGGACGGGAGGTGAATTGCTTGATCCCCTATTTGAAAAACAAGTTGCTACATTTATGGGTGAATTTTTATGGCTGTCAGAAAAATTAGCACCTCTTTAAAAGGGGATAGAAAAAGAATTGTACCTTTGCCACCTTCATTCAATCAATATCATGAGCGATGAGATCAAGCATGAATGTGGCTTAGCATTCATTCGTCTTAGAAAACCTTTCTCTTTTTACCTGAAAAAATACGGTTCGGTGATGTATGGCCTCAATAAATTGTATTTATTGATGGAAAAACAGCATAACCGGGGGCAGGATGGCTCCGGCATTGCCAGCATAAAACTGAACGTAGATCCGGGAAATCCATTTTTATTCAGAGTCAGAAGTAATTCCCCGCAATCCATTGCATCTATTTTTGCTGGTATTGGGGCAGAAGTCCGGGAAATGGAGAAATACCAGCCCGATATTCAAAAGCATCCCGGTCTTATGAAAGGTCATTTGCCGGCATTGGGCGAATTATTGTTGGGACATTTACGTTATGGTACCCAGGGAAGAAATGATGTGGAATTTTGTCATCCCTTTATCAAAAAAGATATAGCGCCGGGAAAAAATTTAGCTCTTGCAGGAAATTTTAACCTGGTCAATACGGAGGAATTATTTGATCTGGTCAATATACAACCGGGCGTTTTTCAAAAGCAAAGTGACCTGGCTGCAATGATGGAAGTTATTCATCACTTCTTAGTGGAGCAGGATGATCTTACACCAAATGGAGCAAATATTGCAACCGTATTAAAGAAAGCGGCAATACTATTTGATGGAGGTTTTACCATTGGTGGGCTTGTAGGCAATGGAGATGGCTTTGTACTTCGTGATGCCAATGGCATACGCCCCGCGTATTATTATATTAATGATGAAATTGTTGTTGCTGCCAGTGAACGTGCATCTATCAGAACCGCTTTCAATCTTGGAGAAAATGAAGTGAAAGAATTAATGCCGGGTCATGCACTGATCACAGATCATACCGGGCAAGTCACTATTGAGCAGATACTTGAACCCAGGGAAAGAAGAGCCTGTAGTTTTGAGAGAATTTATTTTAGCCGGGGCAGTGATGAGAAAATATACCGTGAAAGAATTGCATTGGGATATCATCTAAGCAAGCTGGTATTGGAAGCAGTAGATTATGATCTGAAAAATACAATTTTTTCCTATATTCCAAATACCGCAGAAGTAGCCTATTTAGGGCTTTGTAAGGGTATGGAAGACTACCTGAATCAAATAAAAATACAACGAATCACTTCATGGGGTAAAGATATTAATCCGGATAAGCTGGAGCAAATGATCAACCGGAAAATTCGCCAGGAAAAGATTGCCATTAAGGATGTAAAGCTGCGCACCTTTATCACTGCAGATAGCGCCCGGGATGAAATGGTGCAACACGTTTACGATATTACCTATGGTACCGTACGAGCAGGAGAAGATACGTTGGTAGTCATAGATGATAGTATTGTACGAGGCACAACCCTCAAAGAAAGCATCATCAGAATGTTGTCACGCCTGAAGCCCAAAAAAATTATTGTGGTTTCTTCAGCACCTCAAATCAGGTATCCTGATTGTTATGGTATTGATATGAGTAAATTGGGCGATTTTATTGCCTTTCGTGCCGCAATTGCTCTATTAAAAGAGAGTGGACAGGAGCATTTATTGAAGTCCATATATGATGAAATCAAAGAGCTGGAAAGAAATAATCAATTGCATAAAGAGAATCTGGTAAAGAAAATTTATAAACCTTTTTCTCCGGAAATGATTTCTTCAAAAATTGCAACACTAATCACGGCACCGGATATTGAGATCCCCATTGAAGTTATTTTTCAAACCATCGAAGATTTACATAAGAGCTGCCCTACCAATACCGGTGACTGGTATTTCACAGGAGATTATCCAACAAGTGGCGGTAACAGAGTCGTCAATAAAGCATTTATCAATTATTTTGAAGGGAAAAATCAACGAGGCTATTAAACATGAAGACATTGATTTTAGTGAGGCATGCTAAAAGCAACCACGCAATGAATGGGCAGCGCGATATAGAACGTTCTTTAAATGAAAAAGGAATGGCCGATGCTACCATGATGGCTCAAAGATTGCTTTTAAAAGGCGATATGCCAGATGCATTCATTTCCAGTCCGGCTAAAAGAGCATTTACGACTTGCAGTCTGTTTGCAAAAGTTTTCAATCTCCCTGCTGTTCCTATTCTTACTGAAAACAAACTATATGAAGCGTCTGCAAATACTTTTTATGAAGTTGTGCAAAACGTAGCTGATCAATTTTCCTGCATCGCATTATTCTCTCATAATCCCGGTATTAGTTATTTTGTAAATACCCTTTCTTCAAAACAGATAGAAGGCATGCCAACCTGTGGAATATTTGCTGTGAAAACAAGCATAGATTCATGGAAAGATTTTAGGGATGCCCAAAAAGATTTTTGCTATTTTGATTTTCCTAAGAATTTATCATAAGTCAGCGTAAATTTTCCTCACCCATTTGGAATAGCTGAAATAAAATGTAAATAAGGAAGAATACGCATTAACAGATTCCTGCTACCCGGATACATTTGGATTCTATTAACCCGGCATTTTAGAAGTAAACACTTTATTAATTCCTATTAAAATGGCGAGAAGGATAAAAGCAATACCGAATATTAAACCGATATTAATGAACGCTTTTTCATAACCAATTTGTGTAATGTTTAAAAAAGGATAAGGATAAAAACCCGAAATAGCGCCCCTCACCAATATAATGACAATATATAAAATCGGGTAAATGAGCCAGCACATAACAGGTTTTATTTCCACTTTTGTTTTTGCCACATTTATAATCCAGTAAATAAGTACAAGAAGAGGAATCATTGAATGCAAAAGCTCATCCACAATAAATTGCAGCCCGGTTGGATTCCAGAGATTTCTTAAGGCGAATTGATAGACTAAACCCACGATCAATATGAATGCAGTTAAAGCGGTAAGGCTACTATGCTTAGAGAGTACTTTAAAAAAAAATAAATGAAGATTAAATGCTATTGCCGTAAAGCACAAAGCAACCAGTAAATTGGTAAGTATGGTAAAAAAACAGAAAAAACGAATAATTGTTTCAAAGAGATCCGCCTGCCTGTTTTGCAGCATAAGAAAAAATTGAGCTATAAGAGCAAACCAGGCGAAAAGCGTAATAATGAATGCGAATTTTATTTTCATCCGATTGGACTATAAAGTTCAGGTTATATATCTTTTTTAAATTGCTGAATGTAAAATTAAAAACTTTTCGTTTGGGTAATCCAGATTTTCAAAATGAAGTGTACTATATAAAGCTCAACAAGGTAAAAAAAGCCCGTTTTCTCAAAAAGTTATGATTTAGAATTGGTTATTTCTATAAGAAACATATCCTGTAATTTAAGGTATTCCTAATTGTTACGGATTTTAATGGCAAATCCATGGCTACATCTTAGTTTTGCGCACTTATATGAAGTGTGAAAAGGAGCCATATGAAGCCGTAATTGGACTGGAAATTCATGCCAGGTTAGCAACAAATACTAAACTTTTTTGTGGAGACTACAATCGTTTTGGTGACACACCCAATTCACTCATCAGTGAAATTTCTCTGGCTCACCCGGGTACCTTGCCTTTTTTAAATAAAAAAGCCGTTTCTTTTGCGGTTAAAATGGGCATCGCTTGTCATTGTGATATTACTGACACGACTTATTTCGCGCGTAAAAATTATTTTTATCCCGATCTTCCAAAAGGCTACCAAGTAACGCAACATATATCTCCTATTTGCAAAAATGGGTATGTACCCATCAGGATAGAAAATGAAATAAAAGATATTTTTTTAAACAGGATACACCTGGAAGAAGATGCCGGTAAAAGTCTGCATGATTTGGATGATAAATTTTCCTGTCTTGATTTTAACCGGGCCGGGACGCCACTTATTGAAATTGTAACAGAGCCTGTATTGCATTCTGCAGAGGAAGCATACCAGTTTTTATCAGAAATCAGAAGACTTGTAAAATGGCTGGATATATGTGATGGCAATATGGAAGAAGGCAGCTTGCGATGCGATGCCAATATTTCTATAAGACCAAAAGGCTCAAAAAAATTAGGAGTAAAAGTAGAAGTAAAAAACCTGAACTCCCTGCGTTTTGTAAAAAAAGCAATTCAGGTAGAAATCAACAGGTTGATAGAACTTGCAAAAAAAAACCAGCAAATAATCCAGGAAACAAGAAGTTATGATGCCACTTCCAATACGACATTCCCCATGCGGGATAAGGAGAGTGCGGATGACTACCGATATTTTCCGGAGCCGGACCTGCCCCCTGTAAAAATCAATGAGGGTTTTTTCAGTGATCTTAAAAAATCCATGCCAGAACTACCTTCGCAAAAAGAAAAACGCTATTGCAATGAATACAAACTACCTTTATTGGATGCCGAGCGGCTTTGCGCGGAAAAGCAGGTGGCTTGCTATTTTGATGAAGCAGTAAAATATTCAACAAATTATAAAGCATTAGCCAATTTAATTACAGGACCGCTCATGCAATACCTTCATGAGCAAAAATCAGATTTTTCAAATCCGGTTTTACCGGCAAATAAACTCGAAGAAATTGTACAACTCATTGATGAGAATAAAATCAATTTTTCTATTGCCGCTTCAAAATTATTGCCTTTTTTAATGACACATCAAAATGAAGATGTGCTGGTTGCTGCAACACGTGAGGGATGGTTGCAGATCAATGATACGGATGAGTTGGAAAAATGGATACAGATGGTATTGGATCGTATGCCGGATAAAGTAAAGCAGTATCAACAGGGAAAAAAAGGACTGATTGGCTTAATGATGGGTGAAGTTAAAAAAATTAGTAAGGGAAAAGCAGATCCGGTCATAACCATTAAATTGCTCGAAGAGAAATTAACTAAATCAAATTAAATGATAATAAAGAACAACATGATGAAAAGTATTTTAAAAATTTTTGTATTGTCCATGATTGCATTTTCATGTAAAAATGCTGACTCAGGAAATTTCACCATAAGTGGTAAAATCACCGGTGCGCCTTCAGATTCCATATATCTGGAAAAAGTGTCCTATGATGCCAAAGAGCCGGCGATATTGGATTCCGTAAAATTGGATAAATCAGGCGCTTTTTCCATGCATGGCACAGCCACTGAACAAGGACTTTTCCTGGTCACCATCAATCATATACCAGCCGGTATTTTTATAAACGATGGACAGGCGATCACCTTAAATATCAACCTGGATGGTTTCCGCTTACCGGAAATTGGCGGTAGTGAAGCCACCAAAGAGCTTTATACTTTTATAAATGCTTACCGTTCTAAAGACTCCATTCTTTCCGGAATTTATTACCAGATAGATTCTTTAAGTACACAGCCCGGCAATGATTCCATCATCCAATTAATGAAAAACCGGGGTATGGCAGAAATGACGGCCATGAATGACCATACCAAAAATTTCATTTCAAATACAAATAATCCCGCTGCAGCTTATTATGCTTTATATATGGCGCGTGCTACCATGCAGGAATCTACCCTGGATTCACTGGTAACAAAAGAATTAGTAAAATTTTCCAATCATACTGGATTACTGGCTTTTAAAGCAAACCTGTCTTCTAATGCCTCTCAAACCATGAATGATGATCATTCCTTGATTAATAAACCTGCACCGGATCTTACTATGCCGGATGTAAATGGAAAGCCCATGAGTATCCACGATTTTAAAGGTAAGTTCGTTCTCGTAGATTTTTGGGCTAGTTGGTGCGGGCCATGCCGTCAGGAAAATCCCAATGTTGTAGCTGCCTATAATCAATTTAAAGATAAAAATTTTACCATATTGGGTGTTTCTCTCGACAATGATAAAACAGCCTGGTTGGACGCTATCAAAAAAGATGGGCTTAACTGGAACCAAATGAGTGACCTGAAACAATGGTCCAGTCAGGCTGTAACCACTTACCAGTTTGATGGCATTCCATTTAATGTACTCATAGACCCCAATGGAATTATTATAGCATCCAATTTACGAGGCGACGCTTTGCAACAAAAATTACAGGAAGTGTTGAAATAAATACATTCAAAATTTTCAGAAAGAAGAAGTCTTATACTTTGAATTTATTTCAACAAAGTACTATTCATTAGTCCAAGGAAAGCGTCAATTCATGGAAACCACAGCTTTACGGAGTTCACTGGGGAAAACGCCTGTGATTTTTTTAAATGTGGTTGAAAAATTACTGGTATTGGAAAACCCAATTTGATCGGCAATTTCAGCAATACTTTGATCTGTGGTGGACAAGAGTAGTTTAGCCAATAAAATCCGTTGACGCTGAACGAATTCATAAATGGTGGAATCAAACATTTCTTTAAAGCCTTTTTTAAGATAACATTGATTGATCCCTACTTCCAAAGAAAGTTCCTGGATTGTAGGCGGATTGTCTAATCTGTCCAAGATTATTTCTTTGGCCCGAAGTATTTTATTTTTTTCCACGGGCCGCATCAGGAATTTACAATTTCCACAATCATGCACGGGCGCTTCCGTACACTTTTGAAAACATAATAATAATTCCAAAGCTTTGCTTTCTAAAAACATTTCCAGGTAAATGCCTTCAAATTTACAGTGAATAATATCATGAAGGATCAATTGTTTTACACAGCAAATTTCACTTTCTGCAAAGCCATGGAATTGGGTTAAATAACTTATAGGGTGATTTGTAAGTAATGGTTGTAAGTAATGTTCCGGAAATACAAAACTAATTTGATAGAATTGTTCATTTTCTTGATTCGTAAAAACACAGAAAGAGGTAGCATAGTAGCAGGTAAGAATGATATTTTCATCCTTATCCCTTTTCAAAATTACTTTTGTATCGTGGAGTGTATCGAGATTTTTGATGGAAAAAGCCAATCCTCTCGCTAATTTTGTATTCATGATCACGCTGCAAATTTATTCAAAAAAATGATTCAATCAAGTTTTAGAGGCAGTGAGGATATGAGTGCAATTGCTTTTAGTCCTTATCAGAAAGAATAGTTGACTTTTGAGAAATTAAAAACAAGTTTCATGGCAAAGCCCATAAAAAACCGTTTTATAGAATCTTTTAAATATGCATTTACAGGAATCTTCCAATTTTTCAAAAAGGAAAAAAATGGGCAGATTGAATTGGTCTGTGCAATCATGACGATCGGTATAGCTTTTCTTTTAAAATGTACAATCTCGGAATGGCTTGTCATTTTGCTATGTATAGCTATGGTGATTTGTGCAGAAATGCTGAATACGGTAATTGAAAAAATAGGTGACCTGATTGATACTTCTTTCAATAAAAATATTCAATACATCAAAGATGTATCTGCTGGAGCAGTATTGATTTGCAGTATTATTGCAGCCATCATAGCCGCTTTAATTTTTTTACCTAAAATTTGGAATTTGATTCAACCGGGCTTGCATTAAAAATCAAGGCCAAGACTAAAATACCAAATAGGTTTTCCCTGAAAGAAACCACTCATGGGCCAGCCTGCATCTAATTTTAAGAAATACCCTAAAAGGCTTCCCCTGGCGCCAAAGCCATAGCCACCGGCGAATGGTCCCAAGCCACCTGCTTTTTGTCGTATGCTCACCGGATTATTCAGATCTGCTGGAGGATATACATAGGTTGGTCGCTGAAATGCATCAAAGCCACCATTCCAGGCCGTACCTAAATCAATAAACTGGATTAACTGGAAAGTACGCAGAAAGGCATTATTGATCGGCTTATTGAAAAAAGTACTAAATACCGGCAACCTTAATTCACTATTGATGACAACGGCATTATTGCCATTGGCTACATTTTGAATATAACCACGCATATTTAAAGCGAGTGATTGAAAAGCATAACTCTGATCTGGCGCTGGCCTGTTCGCATCATTGAACTTTGGATTGATCCAGCCATCCGCTCCACCGAGGTAATATAATAATTTTGCTTCACCAAATGAGAAATCACCTGCTGCTCTGGTAGCCCAAATGAAGTTGCGGTATATTTTGTAATAATATCTGGCATCAAAACCCAGATTGACAGTCGTTTTTCCTTTGATGGCGCTCTTGCCCATGGGCATATTAAAATCACCATAGATTTTGAATCTCAGCCCATTCCAAATATTCATGGTCGGATTGATACTATTGTCATGAACATATTCCAAATGAGTAAGTAAAGTAGCGGAAGTAGAATCCGGGATACCAAAGGCAGAAGGATCCGGATAAGAAATCACCTGGCCGGTATTTGGGTCTGCTAATGTGACAAATGGGCGAATAACACCTCTGTCCGTCCTATAGCCAACAGATGCACGGAAACTCTTTATTTCATTTAATGGATACGCAATATTGAATTGATAAATACTGGTCAGTAACCTATTGTCATAAGCGCCTTTGGGCCCTTTAAAAAATCCAAAATAATCTGTAGTGGCGCTACGGTAATAAGTAACTCCCCAATCAATCATTTTGCGATAATTCTGAAAGGATAGAAATGCATCTTTATCAGATAAGGTGGTACCAAAGCGATAGCCTCCAATAAATTTAATATCCTCCATTAAATCACTTACACCAACCCGGAAAGTGAAATTAATATCATTTCCATTACTTAATGAAATGGGGCCATAACCGCCATTATAGGGCTGATAATTATTCATGATGACACTATTGGAGATACCAGCCAATAAATAATCGGAATTGAATTTCAATTTATATTTAAATAATTTTAAATCGGCTAAAGCGCGTTGCGAATTGGGGATATCATTTATAAGGTTTGTATAAGCAGAATCATTGCCATTATCAAACTGGTTTTGAAACACCCGGTTTCCCTCATTCTTTTCTATAGTATCCGTAATGGGGGATAAGACATCCCCGGTGGAAATTTTTTTGCTTAATATACTTTGCCTGATAAATTCTGTGGGCCTGGCATTGACATTTCTTTTTCGTAGTGCAATGGAGTCCACTTTTAGTTTGTATAAAAATTTCAAATCACCTTCTCTTCTTACTTCACTTACTTGCCCATTATTTCCGGAAACCCTAGATTCTAATAAACTACTTTGATAATTGGTGATAGGAAATGTATAGGTAGAATCTTTATACACAGCAAAATAGCTGACACTATCCGGAGTGGCCTTCCGGTTTGCCTTTAATGTAGAATCTAATTCTTTACGATCAGGGTTTCGTAATACATCATCCCCAATATATAAAAGAGTATCTATTCCATCGCGCTGCGTAGAAAAAAATCCGGCCCATCTGTTCGCAATACCATTTTCATCACTCACATACGTATAGTGATTTACATTGTATTGCATAGGATAGCGTGCATTTCCAAACTTTACGTCAGTCAGCTTGGTCATTTGTTTATATTCACTATTATTCAACAGGTCAATGAGGTAAATATTAAATGGATAATTACCGGGTAAGGCGGTGTCGGATTTGGATACATTGATTCCCGGCCGATTGGATGAAAACAAAATTCCGGTTCTGTTTGGAAAGGAAACAAAATTTGGATCCAGGTCGTCATATTGATCATTGGTAAGTTGCTTGAATTTTCCACTGTCAATTTTGTAAATAAAGAGATCAGATTGGCCATTCTTTACAGCGCTCATTAATAATGTATTCGCATCCAACATAAAACCTGCATCTGTGATTTGATCCACGCCTTCTATTTCCTGTTGGAATCTTTTGATATTGGCAATCACGTCATATACAAACATATAGAGTTTACCTTCTTTGGAATAAATAACCAATAAACGACTGCCTTTTCCATCCCAGGAAAGGATAGGATAATTTGGATTGATGTCACCACTTAAAGTATGTACGCCATAATCCAGGATTGTTTTGGACTCGTATAAATTGTCCACGAATTTGACACTGTATTTTCCTTTCGTGTATTGTACAACAGCATAAGAGTTATTTTTAGGATTTGGATTAGCGGCAAAATGATAAAAATCATCTCCCTTTTTCACTTCTTCTATCACGCTTAGTTTTCCTTTAGGAGCATTTCTTCTTTGTTTAATATCTTTTGCATAACGGTCTTGCTCATAATCCATAAAATCCTGAAGCATGTACTTAAATTTTTTCCTGGCAATTTTTTCAGCAGCAGTATTCAGGTTTTTGTATAAACGGGTGAGATATAAAAAGTATGTTACATTTTTTGGATTATATCTTTCGGCAATATAATACCAAAATGCATGGCCGGCAAGTACCGGTTGATCAAAGGCAAACTGATAAAAGCTATTGTAATCGCCACCTAATATGGCGCTCTTTAAATCATCATCAAACTTTGTACTCCAGGGTGTGCCGATGTATTCTACATAACCATCGGTAAGCCATTGTGGAAGATCGAGTAATGCCTGGTTACTGGCAATTTCACCCAAATCATCCCCGAATAAAAGATTATCCACGAGGATTTTTGCAATACCTTCTCTTATCTGTTCTTTTAAATTATTTTTATTTCCATCATAAAACAGGACCACCTTATTATTTACGAGTTTGGTAAGGCCACCGGAGTTTTGCCAATCAATGCCCAGTCCAATATTGCTACTCTTATAATCATCATAATTATTATAAATAACAATATTTGCCCTGTTGCGTAAGGAATATTCTACGGAGGTTTCCAAATCCGGCAATTCCTGTTCCGCAATTTCCGTCACATATTTTCCCAACTCCAGGCCATCTCCATAGAAGTAGGTATTAAAATTCCGGCTTTGATAAAATTGCCAATTATATTTTTTGTATTGCAGGCGGTTCTTGCCAAAAGTTACGGTATTTACCTGTGCCTGTACAAAGAAGGGCATCAAAAAGGTCAAGCAATAAATCCCTAATCGCGGCAAAAGGTGTTTATCTTGCATATCCGGTTTTTAGAATTTTAAAATTAGTATAAATAGTTGTAACCTAATCGTAAAAAAAACGCTATGATTAATATAAAAGTATTTGCATTCAATCCTTTCCAGGAAAATACATACATCTTATTTAATGATTCGGGAATGGCCATCCTGATTGATCCCGGATATTTCTTCCCCGGTGAAAAAGAATTGCTCTATCAATTTATTGCTGAAAAGAAATTGCGCATGGTTCAGCTCTTGAATACCCACTGTCATTTAGACCATATATTTGGTGCGAATGATGCATTTGAAAAATGGGGTTTGCCAATGTATCTTCATCCGCAGGAAGAAATTGTTCTGGAAAGAAGCCCCGAAGCGGCCTTAATGTATGGTGTTAAATTAACCACATTTACGGGGGAATTAATTTTTATCCGGGAAGGCGATCTTATTCGGTTGGGGGATGATGAATTACAGGTTTTGCTTACGCCGGGACATTCACCGGGAAGTATATGCCTATATTGCGAAAAGCAGGCTTTTGTAATTAGTGGAGATGTCTTATTCCTTGACAGTATTGGAAGGAGCGATTTGCCGGGTGGTGATTATGAAACCTTATTAAAAAGTATTAAAGAAAAATTATTCAGATTGCCGGATGAAACGGTTGTTTATCCGGGGCATGGAAAGGAAACAACGATTGGCTATGAAAAGAAAAATAATCCATTTTTACAGGGTATGCTTTAAGGAAATTTCCTAAAAACAGTATTTCGTAAAATTACTTCAAGTAAAAGCAAAGCAATGGCAATTAAGATTATAGGCAGGCTTTTATTACTATAATGGTTATAGGTAGTGACTTCTACTTTAGATTTTTCCAATTCATTGATACTGGAATAAATGCGTGTAAGCGCCTGCTTGTCTGACGCATGAAAATACGCCCCTCCGGTTTTTGTTGCAATGTTTTCCAACAGCCCTTCATTAAATTCTAATTTTCGCTTTTCTGTGATATTCCCCAAAGGAGACTGCACGACTTCATTGATTTCTTTATCGCTGCCAATTCCTATCGTATAAATTTTGATATGATACAGATTCGCCATTTGTACAGCAATATCCGGGGGTATTGCACCGCCAATATCTACGCCATCCGTTAATAAAATAATAACTTTGCTTTTTGATTTTCCACTACGTAGCCTGTCCACACTGGTAGCCAGACCTGATCCAATGGCGGTTCCTTCTTCCTGTAGGTAACCACTTTGAATATTCCTGATTTGATCCAAGACTGCCTGCTGATCTGAAGTGATTGGGCATAGGGTAAAACTCACACTACTAAATAAAACGATGCCTATCAGGTCACCCGGTCTGTGACTTACAAAATCGGTAGCCACTTCTTTCGCAGCTTCCAACCTGTTGGGCTGAAAATCAGTGGCAGTCATACTACCGCTAATATCAAAACATAATACCATATCAATTCCCTCACCACTGGTCTTTTCCTGTGTAAATTTTTGTCTTGGTCCGGCAAGGGCAATTATGATAAATAAAATGGACACACATCTTAAAAAAAAGGGGAAATGCAACATGGTGGTTTTGATACTTTTCACTCCATGCAAAAAGTGGGTAGTCGTAATCATCAAAGAAGCTTCATGTATATTTCTTTTCCGTAAATATTCCCATACCAAAAAAGGAATGAGTGCCAACAGGATGAAAACCCAGGGCCATTGAAATTCAATATGAGTGATCCATTCTGTTATCATTGAAGCGGTTTTTTTGCGAATGAATCAATATAATGAATGAGCTGTGATGCCGTAAGGATAGATGGCTCTTTTCGGGGATCTGAAGGAAAGTATTTTGCAAATTTGATGGCGTCAGCCATTCGAAGCAATTGAAAAAAATCTGTTCTTATTTTTTCATCCACAAGGTGTGTGGCGAGACGCACCATCATTTCATCCGTTGTTAAGTAAACTGCTTTTACAGGTAAAACGCTTGAAATATATTGTTTACAGATTTCCGTAAGGCGGGAATAAAATTGTTTTATTTCAACGAAGTTTTGAGGATTACTAGTTCTCAAAATTTCCAATTGATCCATCGCGTATTCAAAAGCACTTTGATTATTTTTTGCGGGAGCAAGGACAGGTTCTTTCTTTTTCATTTTTTTCCATATCAGAAAAACAAGGAGCAGTGAAGCTAAAACGATAATTGAAATGAGAAGATATTTTTCATAAGAAGGCCTTACTTGTACATCCAGTATATCCGTAATATCATGATAATCCTTCATGCCGGATATATCTACGGGTAATACAGACAGGTTGATGCTATTGGCTGTGAAAACTTGTATATCTCCAGATGATTTGTTTTTTAATTCAACTTTAATAGGGTTTATTTTCCAAGTGCCCGTATCAAAGGAGGTGAGGATGATATTTTGTGTGAAATCCATGAATCCATTTACGGAAACACTATCCTGTTTTCCCCGGTCCACAATGGTAAGATGATCCGCTGAATCAGGAAATATTTTCCAGGAAAAAACTTGCAATTCTGAGGGTAGTTGGATTTCCAGTTTCACCTGCAAGGTTACCTGTTCGCCAATAAGGATGGAATTTCTGCTGAGTGAGGCAGAGATATTTTGCGCTTTACTTTCGGTATTGTGTAGCAAAAAAAACAGGGCTAAAAAAGCCATGCACACCAAAGAGCCCTTTTTATTTTTTTTTTCTTGAACCATGTAGAATCAGGCGCGATTGATAAAAAATTGTTTAAGCACTTTTACATAATCATCTCCAATACCTATTTGCATCAGGTCTGCCTGGGCATGCCTGAAGGTAATCATGGCATCATTACGGATTTGTTGGAATTGCTGGTGGTAGCGCATGCGGGTATAGGCATCATTGGTATTCAGCCAGGATTTTTTTCCACTTTCTGCATCACGCACTTCGATCAATCCAATACGAGGCAATTCTTCATCTCTTTTGTCAAAAAGTTGTAAGCCAATGACGTCATGTCTTTTTGCGGCTGCACGTAAAGGTTGATGATAGCCTGTATCTGCAAAATCGCTAATGATAAAAACGATACTTTTTTGCCGGGTGGCATTATTTAAATAGTTTAAGGCTTTGGCAATGTCCGTTTGTACTGATTTGGGCTCAAAGCCCAGCATGGTCCGAATCATAAACAATACATGGTCTTTCCCTGATTTGGCAGGAATATATTTTTCCACCCGGTCACTAAAGAAAATCAACCCGACCTTATCATTATTACTCATGGCAGAGAATGCAAGTACGGCAGCAATTTCTGTTGCCAGGTCTTTTTTGTTTTGAAGTGCGGTACCGAAAAAACTGCTTCCACTGATATCTATGAGAAAATATACACTCAGTTCTCTTTCTTCTTCGAAGACTTTGCTGTAGGTATGGCCCATTCGGGCAGAAACATTCCATTCGATAAACCGGGTATCATCTCCGGCCTGGTATTCACGCACTTCTTTAAATGCCATTCCTTTTCCCTTAAAGGCTGTATGATATTCTCCGCTGAATAAATGATTCGTGAGCCTTTTACTTTTGATTTCCAACTCCCGGACTTTCTTTACAATTTCAGATACTGTCATCAGGGCACTTGTACTATTTTTAAAATATCTTCAATCACTCTTTCGGTAGAAATATTTTCAGCTTCTGCCTCATAGGTCAAACCGATTCGATGGCGAAGTACATCTGCAGCAATTTCTTTCACATCATCCGGGATTACAAAGCCTCTTTTTTTCAGGAAAGCATTGGCTTTAGCCGCTAAAGCTAAATTAACACTGGCTCTTGGAGAGCCACCGTACTGGATGAGGTTTTCCAGGTTTCGTAAACCATATTTACCGGGTTGCCTGGTGGCAAAAACAATATCTACAATATAGTCTTCAATCTTCTCATCCATATATATCTGCTTCACCAGTTTACGGCTATCCAGGATTTGTTGTATAGTGACCACGGGTTCAATAGTTTCTTCAAGGCTGCCATTTACAAATCTTTGAATGATTTTTTTCTCTTCTTCTTTTTGAGGGTATTTTACGATTACTTTAAGCATAAACCTGTCAACCTGTGCTTCCGGTAAAGGATAGGTACCTTCCTGTTCCAGCGGATTCTGTGTAGCTAATACGAGAAAGGGTTCTTCCAATGGATAGGTATTTTCACCAATAGTTACCTGGCGTTCCTGCATACATTCCAGTAATGCGCTTTGCACTTTTGCGGGAGCCCGGTTGATCTCATCAGCCAAAATGAAATGGGCAAATACCGGCCCTTTTCGCACAAAGAATTCATTACGGCTTTGATTATAAATCATGGTACCAAGTAGATCGGCAGGAAGCAAATCCGGTGTAAATTGAATCCGGCTGAATTTTGCAGAAATGGACTGGGCTAATAATTTGATGGTGAGTGTCTTTGCCAGTCCGGGTACCCCTTCGAGTAAGATGTGACCATTACTTAATAATCCTATTAATAAGCGGGATACCATATATTGCTGTCCTACCAAAAATTTTGAGAGTTCATTCCTGAGCGTATCTGTAAATGCTGCTGCCTGCTCGATTTTATTGTTCAGTATATTTATTTCTTCACCCGATTGCATAAATGAATTTAATTTAAATGAAAGTACAACCTAAAACATTTGTAAGTATTTAGTGGCTTGTTCTTTTTGAATTTTTGTAGGAATTTAACCAAGAATTATGCCGTGTAGTGTGGCAAGAAGGAAGATGTAGTGAATACTTTATAGAAAAGTAATACATTTTAAAAAGCTCCTGAAGCTGGACTTGAACCAGCGACCCTCTGATTAACAGTCAGATGCTCTAACCAACTGAGCTATTCAGGAATTTCCGCATTTTTTATGACGGGCTGCAAAAATAGCCAAATTTGATTTGAAACAAAATTTGTTCTTGGTTTTTTTTCTTAATGACTCCTTTGATATCCCGTGGAACGGGAAAGATGGTCGTACTATTTAATCATGATTGCCCGAATTTCCATTTCCATCCATAATACGAAAATTCTTGTTACGGGATGGCTTTAGGTATTGGTGTAAAATGGCATTCTTAATGAATAATCAAAACGGCTTTAAAAATTAGCTTATGAAATATTTAGAAATATGCCTTCTTCATTTTCCTTAATATCAAAGACTTTTAATTTATATCCTTCTTGCTGTGTATCTCTTCCATGAAAGAGGTTAAAAGCATAGTGATGTACCGGGCAAACAA
Source organism: Bacteroidota bacterium (assembly GCA_018268015.1). Taxonomy (GTDB): domain Bacteria; phylum Bacteroidota; class Bacteroidia; order Chitinophagales; family Chitinophagaceae; genus JAFDXJ01. The sequence goes on along the minus strand of JAFDXJ010000006.1, from coordinate 30,591 downwards.
TGTTTCCTTTTCCATCAATAAATCCACCGGATAATTGCCCACTGGCATGAGGGCATGTATCTATACAGGCATGAAGGCCATCCGGTCCATCAATGATGCAGATTTTTTTTTCTTCGAAATGAATTAAAGCAATTTTATTATCGCCAAAAGGAAGCTCTTCTCTTTTTGAAGCAATTTTTATCCATGGTATAGGTGCTTTCGTATCCATTAAAAAAAAGTTACTTTATAGGGATATTTAGACTGGTAAGCGGCACGGACTTCACTTAATATTTTTTTCCGCAGGGCATCTATATTGCTTTTTTCTTTGGCCGAAATAAAGAGACAATTTCCATTTGTCAGGTCTTCCCATTTTTGAAAGAGATTCTGCAATAATTCCATTCGCTCTGCTTTACCCAGCCATTCATCAAAAGTATTTTCTTCGTACCTATCCATTTTATTAAAGACCAGCATAATGGGTTTTTCAAAGGCATTTATTTCCTGTAATGTTTTATTTACAATACCGATTTGTTCTTCAAATTCATTATGAGAAATATCAACCACATGTAATAAAATATCTGCCTCCCGGACTTCATCCAGTGTGCTTTTAAAACTTTCTACCAATTGATGAGGCAGCTTCCTGATAAAGCCTACAGTATCACTCAGGAGAAATGGTGTGGCCTCAAATACAACTTTCCGGGTGGTCGTATCAAGTGTGGCAAATAATTTATTTTCTGCAAAAACATCACTTTTACTCAGCAAATTCATCAGCGTGCTTTTGCCCACATTGGTATAGCCTACCAGGGACACGCGAATGTATTCATCCCGGTCTTTACGTTGTGTATAAGCCTGTTTATCAATATTCATCAATGTTTTTCTCAGTAGTGCTATTTTATCTTTTACAATGCGGCGATCCGTTTCTATTTCGGTTTCACCGGGTCCCCTGGTACCGATTCCGCCTCCCTGTCTTTCCAGGTGTTTCCACATGCCTTTTAAACGAGGTAATAAATATTGATATTGGGCTAATTCTACCTGCACTTTTGCCTGGGCAGTACGGGCGCGTCGGGCAAAGATGTCGAGTATGAGGCTACTCCTGTCCAGGATTTTGATTTCAATTTCTTTTTCAATATTTAAAATTTGTGAACCTGAAAGTTCATCATCAAAAATAGCCAGGTCTATACGATGATGCTGTACATATTTTTTTATTTCTTCCAGCTTTCCTTTTCCTATATAAGTTTTACTGTCGGGGTGTGGCAATTTTTGGATGAATCTTTTTTTAGTAATGGCGCCGGCAGTTTCTGCGAGGAAAGCCAGCTCATCCAGGTATTCTTCTATTTTTTCATAGGTATCATTACCTTGTGCCAGGCCTATTAATACCGCATTTTCTTCATTTTGGACTTGTTGTATTTTGTCTATCAAATGGAATTTTTTGTAAAGATAATTGCATTCAATGATACTATCCCTGCGCAGGGTTTGGATTCATAACAGGTTATGATATAAAAAAAATGCAAAACCAATTTTGGTTTTGCATTTTATGTTATTAAGGATGATAACTATTTTACAATCATCATGGTTACTTTATAAACGGGTTGATTATTTTGTTCCAGTACAAGTTGATAATTTCCTGCCGGAAGTTTATTTAATTCTCCTAAAGTAATGGTATGATTTCCTTTAATCATATTGCCTGCATTTTGGATACGCAATGTACGGCCATTGAGGTCATACATTTTCAATACAACATTTCCATCCTGAGGAAGCGTAAAGTTGATATTGGCATAGGAGCCGGTAACGGGGTTCGGACTTACAAGTATATGATGGGTTGATTCGTTGGATGGCTGTACAAAATTATTCATTACGCCACTACCTGATATATTCACTGTATAATCTTCCACTTCCCCATAGTCGAATACAGCACATGGATCTGTAATAATATTACCGGCATGCATTTGAATACGCATACGTGTTGCGCCATTCATAACACTGCCAGGAATAGTAAATTGAAGTGTATCAATAACGGTATTTGCATCAAAAGATTTAGACACAACCTTTTCACCGACATCATTAAAATCTTTATCTCCATTGTAATCAATATATAAAGTCCAGGCAGTTGCATAACTTGATCCCGGAAAATCGGATCTTAGGTATAATTTATAATTAACGCCTTTGGTCATATTGGTACTTATAGAAGTAAAGTCACCATATCCGGAATTATCTCCACTCCCATTATTCAGGGTTGTGCCGGAGATCCTTACTCTTTGAATGAATCCATGAGCAGTACTGTTACCTTTAGAAAGGCAATAATCCGTGCCACCACCACCAGAAGTTCCAACGCCTACTGCATACCAGGCATTTTTAACCTGTGTTACTTCATTTGAGTTGGCGCCATAAAGGTCGGTCGCTGCATTTATGCATGCTGTTCTCCAGTCTGCATATTTTGAATTGGGAGAAAGATATGTTGTATTTGTACGGTAAATTATCTGATCTGCTTTTGATAAACCAATACCCTGTACTGTATAGGCATTGCCAATATCATTGGTACCTGAGCCTCCATCTACCAGTAAATAAAACATGAAATTGCCTACACCACTTAAAATATGCACATCTGCATTTGATTTCCAGTATAAGCCTCCATAACAATCAGGTTGTTTAAATGCATTGGGGTTGCTCATATCCCGAATGGCCCAATTCATATCATTACTTAAAACCCAGTTTTTATCAGAAGGTTTTGCCCAGAATTGCACACTCTTTCCCATAATATCGCTCATACTTTCATTCATACCGCCACTTTCACCACTATAGTTCAGATTGGATGTATATTGTGTAAACCCATGTGTGAGTTCATGCCCGGTAACATCTATTGCAGTAACACCATTTGTAGAACCACTTCGTTTACCATAATTCATATTTGTGCCATCCCAGGATGCATTATCATTATATAAAAAGCCTCCACGATTGACATAACTGTTTAACAATATACCATGATTATCCAAACTGTTCCTGTTGAAATTTACTTTGTAAAAATCATAAGTCATTTCCACACCCCAGTGTGCGTCAAGACCATTTCTAGGCAGCCCGCTCAGGTTGAAATTAGCTGATGGGCTGGTAATGTCACTTTTATTATTTGACCAATCATAAGTAGTAACACCATTGCCGCGTGTATAATCTCGCAGCCTGTAACTTCCATTAGCATGGTCACTATGAATCGTTTGAGTGCCACTATAAAGCGTGTTTGCTGTACCCACTGCATCTACAGTGTGCAGTATTTCTTTTTGCCCCAAAAATTTTCCTGATTGTGCATCCAGGAAATAATAAGCCCGGCTTGCAGGCTCTGTAGCATAAACATCTACTTTGTAAGCAAGTATTAATTTTGAAGGATCAATATTCTCTTCAGGATTATACCAAACTAAGCGTGCTGAAGGATAATAAGTGGCATTCTTATCCCTCATTTGTTCTTTTAGAATTTCTTCTGCACGAGTATCCTGCCACATATAAGTTTGTGCATGTACCTGTTGCAAACACATAGCAATTGCATTTTTTGCAGAAATTCGGGGTGCATTGCGGTTGGCCATTTGTGCATCAAATGCGGTGACAATTTCACCACTGGCTGCAATTATTTTACCGGCTTTTGTTTGGATGATATACATAGCATTTTCCACGGGTATATTCATATAAGTTTGTCCATACCGGTAGTTGATATTGCCTAATTCATCTGTTTCTGTTTGCAGTAAAATCAGCGATTCATTATCCTTAAAGCCAAAAAACTGATTAGCATCTTTAGGATTAAACAGGGCCTGTTTATTCGCTTGAAAAGTTGTAAAATGTTTTGATACACCACCACTACCGGCGATTTCACTGAGCATATTTTGGGAGAATGCCGTGAATAGAAAGCCAAGAAAGAAAACCAGGAGGAATTGTTTTTTCATCATTGTTTTAATTTTTAATGTTGATTAAATGGAATGCCGTTTTTCTACGATGATGAAAAGTACCTTTTAGTCATCGCAAGTTTTCAACTGGGCAGAATTAAAATAGGAAAAGGCAGGATTGTGAGCAAGGTATAAAATAAATACATCCCGAAAAAATGATGAGATGTATTTATTTTATAGTGTTATGTATTTTAAAGAAGGCAGTGCCTGGCTATAACGAGCTTTTGTATTTCAGAAGTACCTTCTCCGATTGTACATAATTTTGCATCCCGGTAAAATTTTTCTACCGGAAAATCTTTTGTATAGCCATAACCTCCAAAAATCTGTACTGCGTCATTCGCTGTTTTTACAGCCACTTCACTGGCATAATATTTTGCCATGGCAGATTCCTGGGTCATTTTTTTATGTTCATTTTTTAAATAACAGGCTTGTAATGTAAGTAAGTCGGCAGCCATAATTTCAGTAGCCATATCAGCCAGTTTAAAACTGATGCCCTGGAAATGACTTATGGGTTGATCAAATTGCTGACGTTCTTTGGAATATTGTAATGCGGCTTCATAAGCTCCTTTTGCAATTCCTAATGAAAGGGATGCAATAGAAATTCGTCCTCCATCTAATATTTTCATGGATTGGATAAATCCATCACCTACTTCGCCCAGGCGATTTGCATCAGGTACAACGCAATGATCAAATATCATTTCGGCGGTTTCACTGGCACGCATCCCCAGTTTATTTTCTTTTTTCCCTCCGGAAAAACCTTTTGTACCACGTTCGACGACAAATGCCGTACAATTATTTTTGGCGCGTGGTTCTCCTGTGCGTACGATCACGACGGCCACTTCACTGCTGAGGCCATTGGTAATCCAGCATTTTGTGCCATTTAATATCCAGTTGTCACCTTCCTTTACGGCCGTGCATTTCATGTTGCCTGCATCACTACCGGTATTGGGTTCAGTAAGCCCCCATGCACCGATCCATTCACCGGTTGCCAGCTTGGGAAGCCATTTTTCTTTCTGTGATTCATTTCCAAACATGAGGATATGACCCGTACAAAGTGAATTATGTGCTACCAGGCTTAAAGCGATGGAGCCGCAGACCTTGGAAATTTCTTCCACAATGGCTTTATACTCAAAGTAACCAAGTCCGGCGCCATGATATTTTTCAGGTACTAAAATTCCCATAAGACCGAGTTTCCCCATTTCATGATAAACATGTTTGGGAAATTCCTGGCTTTCGTCCCAATCCATTACATAAGGCTTGATGTGCTTTTCTGCGAAATCTTTTGCGGTAGCAGCAACTTGTTTAGTTAATTCCGATTCATTAAAATTCATTTACGAACATTTGTTAGCAAACAAAAGTAAAGCTTTGAAGTCAGAATATGAAATGGGGTTCGATTTATTTTTCTATATAGAGCCAGGGCCGTATTTGTTCAAAGACAGAGTCTTTAAGCCCATAAGTTTTTTTAATATCATCAATGTTGTTAAACCCTTTTTTTGCCGTTCTGAATTTGACTATTCTTTTAGCAAGAACATCTCCGATACCGGGTAAAGTTTTCCATTCTTCTTCTGTAGCTGTATTGATATTTATTTTTGAAAAGGATTTTTTAGGGACGATCTTTATTACCGGTTGATTTCTTTCTTCCGGTTTTTTTGAGGAAAGCATATTCCTATCATTTTTGATTTGAATAAATGGCTCCAGCCTGTCTGCATCCACTTTTTTTAAACCATATATTTTATGGATATCCGAAGCAGAACGGAATTTTCCTCCTTTTGTACGGTAATTTAAAATGGTTTGAATGTTTCTTTCCGTGAGGCCTAATTTTTTCCAGGTTGTTTCATCAATTGTATTCGGATCAAAATAAAATAATGAACTTTCTTTACTGCTACTCTGGATTGTAGGGTGGCTTATATTTTTTACATTTTTGACTGAATCTGCGACACCCATTTCCAGGATTGTCTCAGAATCACTCAATGGAGGAGAAAATTTTGGCTTAAATATCGAGGGTAAAGAAATGATAGCTACAATGATAAACACCAAAATAAGTATGGCAGTCCTTTCTTTTTTAGAAAAGGAAAAGTAATCTTTCCAATGTATTTGTTGCATAAAAATTCATTTTTATATCAATTTTCATGGAAAGATTAGATGCTGATTTGTAATCCGTCATAAGCAAGAGAAATATGAGCAGGTAATTTTTTATTTACTTCATCATGTCTCCCAAGCTGGTGGCTGATATGTGTAAAATACGCCTGAGGTATGTTTAATTCTTCCACCAGGCTAACCGCTTGTTTCAAGGTGAAATGGGAAATATGGCTTTCTTCACGTAATGCGTTGATGACAATAATTTCCGATCCTCTTATTTTTTCCATTTCCGACTCCTCTATTCGGTTTGCATCAGTAATATACGTAAAATTTCCAAAACGGAAGGCATAAACCGGCATTTTATGATGCCATACCCGAATAGGTATTACAGGGATTTGACCAATCATCATTGGGGACTCATCAATAGTGATAAGATTCAATTCCGGAATACCCGGATAGCGATGATCTGAAAAAGCATACGCATAATCGCGATGTAATGCCTCCGCTGTTAATGCATTGGCATAGAGATCCATAGGGCGATGCTGGAAAAAATTGTATGCACGTACATCATCTAAGCCACCTGTATGATCTTTATGTGGGTGAGTAAATAAAATTCCATCCAGTTTTTTATTTTCCAGGCGGAGCATTTGCTGCCGAAAATCAGGTGTAGTATCTACTACCAAGGTAGTTTCCCCGGAGGCAATAAGAATACTGCTTCTTAATCGTTTATCTTTTACATTTTCTGATTGGCAGACCCGGCACGGGCAGGCAATCATGGGAATGCCGGTACTGGTGCCGGTACCTAAAAATGTAATCGTTAATTGAGGAAAGTCCACAAACAAAAATACCTTAAAAAAAATTAGTGCCTATTGCTCCGTAATGGAAAGTTGCAGAATGCTATCATACAATTGCTGTGATTCAAGAGTGAGCATATCATAATTAATTTCCAATTTGGGGATTAATTCCAGTAATACATTTATTCTTCCTTCTACATCCAGGAATTTATTCAGAACGACCACTCTTTTTTTCTCCAGCAGACACCAGCCACTTTGAAAAGTACCTCGCTCATATCTTGGGGTATATTGACTTTGGCTTAAAATGGCTTCCAGGCGAGTCAGCGTAGCTGGCGAAATTTTCATACAATCATTTTATAAGGTCAAATTTATTTAATCTGTATATACTTACCCTTAACTTCTTCGTTTTCTTATGCACAATTTGATCTCTTTTGTTATTAATGTTTAGACATATATATTTTACCTGTTGAGGGATGATACGCTGAATAGAAATTTAATTTTTCAATCACAGTAAAAACATTTTACTTTTATTACTATGTTTCAACAACTTTTCAGTGGAAAAACGCTTTTATTTCTGGTTGCCATAAGTATTGTTATAGGCACTATTTTCTATTCCCGTTATTTATCTCAAAAAATAGCCCACGATGAAACGCATAAAGTGGAAATATGGGTTGCTGCGCAAAACACGATTTTAAATGCTACGGATCAAACGAGCCTGGAACTGGCTGCACGTGTTTCCAGTGAAAACACGGATATACCTATCATTGAGACCAATGAAAAAGACAGTATCAATCCCTATAATTGCGTGAATTTAGATAGTATTCAAATCAAAAATGACCCTCTTTACCTTACTAAAAAGTTGGCGGAGTTTAAAAAACAAAATGCTCCGATTATTTTAAAAATCAGTGACAGCCCTTATACAGCCAATAAATATTACTACGGGGAAAGTCTGTTGCAAAAGGAAGTTCGTTACTATCCTCTGGTACAACTGGTTATTGTGGGATTATTTATCATGATTATGCTGATTGCCTTACGTAGTGGTTACCAGAGCACACAAAATCGTTTATGGGCAGGGATGGCCAAAGAAACGGCGCACCAACTGGGAACACCGGTTTCCAGCCTGAAAGGCTGGGTGGAAATGCTTAAAGAAAAAGATATGGTGGAACATATTACCACGGAAATTGATAAAGATGTAAAAAGACTTGAACTTATTTCAGACCGGTTTGGTAAAATAGGAAGCAAACCACATTTAGAGGAAAAAAATATTATTGTTCAAATCAATAATATGGTGGACTATATCAAGAAAAGATCCGGAGGTAAAGTAAAGTTTGAAGTGGAGACACATGGTATGGATGAGTTAAATGCATTTATTTCTCCCCCACTCTTTGACTGGGTAATTGAAAATTTATTGAAAAATGCACTTGATGCTCTTGAGGGAAAGGGTACAATAAGGATCAATATTTCAGAAACAACAAAAAAGGCTTTCATTGAGGTAGCAGATAATGGAAAAGGAATTTCCAAGAGTCATTTGTCGAGGGTGTTCAAACCGGGGTTTACTACTAAAAAACGAGGCTGGGGATTGGGGCTTGCCCTGAGTAAGCGTATTATTGATCAATACCATCATGGAGAAATATCCGTAAAATCCAGTGAAGCCGGAAAAGGTACGACCTTTCGTATCGAACTCAATAAAATGGCGGTATAAGGGTTAAGTTATTGCTTTTTAAAATTTAAATTTACCTGTACATTTGCATTTCTCAAAAATTGCGGAGGTGGCGAAATTGGTAGACGCACTACTTTGAGGTGGTAGCGCCGTAACTGGCGTGGGAGTTCGAATCTCCTCTTCCGCACATTCAGGTTAAAAGCAGCTTTTAGGATGAAGCTGCTTTTATTTTTAACGTATGATTGGTACAATCATTTTATCTTTGTAGAAATCGTGTGCAATGAAAAAAGTGTTGTTTATTTTTCTCGCCTTCTTTGTTATTCAATTTCTTTTTAGTTCCGGGCTGATGGCTCAATGTTCTATCTGTACTAAAACGGCTTCCCAATTAGGGGAGAAACCAGCACAGGGATTAAATAGCGGAATAATTTATTTAATGGCTATGCCCTTGACAATAGCAGGTTATGTAGGTTTTCGTTGGTGGAAAAGAGAGAAAGCTTTTATGCACAATGAACAAGAATAACCACTATCTGTTCACAAATTCCATAAAACTTTTTGAATAGGGTTGTGGATATTTCTCTTTAAAAATTGCAAAAGAGCGTTTACCCATTTCTTCCCATTCATTTCTTTTTTGCCAACATTCCTCCAGTCCAATATCTATGGCTTCCGGAGTGGCAGAGGCACATACAAATCCATTAATACCATTTTGTACCCATAAGGGCATATCTCCTACATTCGTAACCACACAGGGCCTTGCCATGGCCAAAGCTTCTGAAATACTGATTGGCATAGCATCTATGCGCGTGCACTGCAATACCAAATGATGCAGTGCCAACGTTGCCTGCACATTGTTTGTATGGCCTTTTAAAAAGATCTTTTCGTCAAGATGATTTTGTAAAATCAATTCTTGTAGCATGGCTGCATCTTTCCCTGCACCGTATAGATTCAATTGCCAGTTTCTTTCTTTCCATTTTGGAGAGGATAGGGTTTGTATTAAAATGTCCTGGGCTTTCCTGTCGGTATAAAGTGCAGCCAGCATGCACCACTGAAAATTTCCATTTTGTACCGGTGGTAAGGGAGGAGCTTGTGCAGGTATTTGAAATGATATGGGATTGGGATAAACAATCTGCGCCGGGATGTCTAAATGATACTGGTTTTCCAAAACTTCAAAAACCTTTTTGGCATCTGAAATATTATAAACTGCTTTGGACACCCAGGCCTGCATGATTCTTTTTTTCCGTAGGGATAGTTTTGAAGACTCATTATAATTATGAAAGCTGATAATAAAGGAAGTTAATTTTTTATATAATTGGTTAAAAGGTCTATGGGCTATATCTTTCCAGCCACCCTGATTTACAAATACCCACTGAAAAGTATTAAAAGGGATTTTATTTAATTGTTTTTTTAATACCCACTTTCCATAAAGATTTTTTGTTTCAGTTCTTCCCCGAAGAAAATAAAATGTAGCGCCTGCATCTTTCAATGGTTGCAATCTTTCTATTTTCCCTTCCCAATAATGACAAGCAACAGATACCTGAAAGCCTTGTTGAATAAGGCTTTGGGCAAATGAGAACCATTGTTCTTCACTGCCACCCCAAGGATCTGAATTCATTAGGGATAAAAACAAGATGGAAGGCATAATTATTTTTTAGCGACTATTATGTAGTTTAATGCCCACCAATCATCAAAGTATTTCTTGTCCAGATAGATGGCAATTTTATTCAAAAGCCAGGTAAAATGCAGCTCCATAAAAAGGATCTTTAAGCATTTTGCCCGAAATGTTTTGTAGGGAAAGGTAGAGTGGATGGTATTCAAAAACATTTGGAATATTGTAGCCCACTTGCCACCATTGGCCTTCAACTCCAGAATTTCAAACCCAACCGTTTTAAAAGCATCAGTAAGACCATACCGGGTGAAGCGATAAAAGTCATAAGGTTTCTCATGAATTTCCCAGGTAAAGGGAACCGTAAGCAACATATGCCCGCCTGGTTTTAATACGCGGTAGGCTTCACTTAATACACCTTTGGTATCAAAAACATGTTCCAATACCTGTGTACATAATATGGTATTAAATTGCTCATCTTCAAAAGCGAGTTTATTTGCCGGGCATAAAATATCTACCATGTTTTTATCGCTTTGCTCCATATCGCAACCAATAGAATCATCGGTTAAGAGTGCATACCATTCTTTATATGGTTTATTCCCGCAACCAATATCCAATAACTTTCCTTGGGCATATTGATCAATGGCGCTTTTAATATCACGCATCAAAAAATAATAATGAATATAATGGGGATCCTTAGAACGGATATGCGTACCGCTATGTCGCTGAAGTGCAGATGGAAGCATTTGCTTTAAAATATTCCTTCAAAACTACAGTTTTATGCCATTAAAAAATGACTGCCTTCATTACTTTCTTAAAATTATGCTTGCAAGGAAACGACCTTTCATCTTTTCAAGAACAATGATTAATTTTACCTGTCATAATTTATAAAAAATGGGAAATAATAAAAAAATAATAGATGTGCGTACACAAGAAGAATTTAAAGAGGCACATGCCCCGGGGAGTATCAATATACCCTTACAGGAAATTCCACAACGTATGGATGAGTTTAAAACTTTGGAAACGCCTTTTATCCTGTGCTGTGCCGGTGGAACCAGGAGCGGTAGAGCTATGGAATATTTAAGCGCTCAGGGATTTGAATGTGAAAATGGCGGAAGCTGGAAGAATTTTGCAAAATAAAATAATTAGTATGTCCACATTTTCTGAATTAATAAAGGGTGAAATTCCTGTATTGGTGGACTTTTCGGCTGAATGGTGTGGACCATGTAAAATGATGGCGCCTATTCTGAAAGAGGTGAAAGATAAGGTAGGAGATAAAGCAAGAATTATCAAAGTAGATATTGATAAAAATCCACAAACGGCGCAAACTTTTAAAGTGCAAAGTGTACCCACTTTGGCGCTTTTTAAACAGGGAAAAATTGCCTGGCGTCAATCCGGTGTTATTCCCGCAAACCAATTGGAACAAATCCTGAAATCCTATTTATAAAAATGTTTCAAAAATTTTCTCTACTGAGTTGTACCGTTTTCTTATTTGTGAGTTGTTTTGCACAAATAAAAAATGGCGTTGAATTTTTAAAGCCAAATGATTTTTTAGCCGGAATGGATACAACCGTGAATGCCCTGGTTTTGGATGTACGCACCCCTGAGGAATTTGCCAAAAACCGATTGAATCATGCAGTTAATTTCAATTGGTTGGGAAGTGATTTTGTAAATAAAATTTCACAAATTGACAAATCAACACCCGTCTTTGTGTATTGCCTCAGTGGGGGCAGAAGCAAAGCTGCCGCAGAGAAAATGGCGGAGGTAGGGTTTACAAAAATATATGCTTTGGATGGCGGATTATTAAAATGGCAGGCAGCAAATTTGCCGGAAATAAAATCGCAATTATCTACTGAGGGCATGAGTAAAATGGATTTTGAAAAAAAGTTGATTTCGGGAAAAACCATCCTGGTTGATTTCTATGCTGAATGGTGCGCTCCCTGCAAAGAAATGGAACCTTTCTTAAAAGAACTCGCCTTAGAAAATCCGGGAAACCTTATTTTATTGCGTATTAATATAGATGAAAACCCCGCATTGGCCGACGCATTAAATATTCATGCAATACCTTATTTGCAAATTTATAAGGAGCAGAAAGTCTCCTGGGAAAAGCAGGGTTTTACGGATAAAAAGAGTATCCAACTTCATTTGTAATTTTTTCAATATCCGATATTTTTATGAAACTACAGATCGCCTCAATCAATTCCGGTAGCAATGGAAATTGTTATTATATCGGCAATGATGAGGAAGCCGTTTTGATAGATGCAGGTGTAGCTTGCCGCGAAACGGAAAGAAGGCTTCGAGACCTGGACCTGGATATTAAAAAAATTAAGGCTGTATTTATTTCACATGAACATAAAGATCATATTTCCGGGGTTGCGGTTCTCTCTAAAAGGTATCAATGGCCGGTATATATCACACAAAAAACTTTGCGGAATTGCCGGCCTGGTATTGAAAAGCATTTGATCCGTTTTTTTACTAGCGATGAAGAAATCTCCCTTGGCAGCATCACCATCAGGGCATTTTCAAAATTTCATGATGCACATGACCCGCATAGTTTTATCATTCAATGTGAGACAAACTGTGTAGGTGTTTTTACCGACATTGGCCGGGTATGTAAAAATGTGATTCTCCATTTCAGGAAATGCCATGCTGTTTTTTTAGAATCCAATTATGATGAAGACATGTTGGCAAAAGGAAATTATCCGCTCCATTTAAAACGCAGGATCACAAATGGTGATGGACATTTATCCAATAATCAGGCATTACAATTGTTTTGCGAACATAAATGGGCCGGCTTAAAACTCTTGATTCTATCTCATCTTTCTGCAAATAATAATAAGGAAGAAACGGTACAGGAACTATTTTCTAAACATGCGGGAAATACTGAAATCTTTGTTGCCTCAAGATACCGACCTTCACCCGTTTTTGTGATCAATGAAAAATTTCTGCGTGATGAAAACAGGAAGATGCAGCAACTAACCTTATTTTAATAGAATGATATTTTCTTCACCAGGCTTTATTTTTTCATCCTGGAAAATGGATAACCATTACATCCAGTCCGGGGGTTGCTTCTGTCGGCGGCAGCTTTTTCTCTGGCTTCTTCTAATGAATGTGCATTAAATACAGAAAGGCAATAACCCCAGGTATAAGGTGACATTTTTTGGAAATACATAAAATCAATACGGGTATATAATGCTTTATCAGTCGGGTTGTTGATATCATTCTTTGCCAGGATATATTGAGCATTTGTATCTACGAATAGTATGTGATATTTTGTATTGGGATACTGCAACCAAACGGTATCGTTGATGGTATATTGAATATCATAGTCGTCAGAAAAATTTCCATTTAGCATTTCCGGAAGTATGGGTTGATCCATTTGGGCAAAAGTGTTTTTTGGGAAAAATGCAAAGCATAAAAAAATGAATAAAATCTGCATGCCTGCAAGATAATGAACGGACTTTAGGAATGGCAATTAGAGGAGTATTTGAAAAACAAAATAGGAAAAAAATGTGGGCCCACCTGGACTTGAACCAGGGACCACCTGATTATGAGTCAGGTGCTCTAACCAGCTGAGCTATAGGCCCATTACCGTTAAACGGTAATTTAAGGTTTGCAAAAATAGAAAAATTCATCTTCTCAAACGAATATATTTTCATTTCGTCTTATTTAAATGGGAAAATCATATTCACTTTCTACCTTCGTACATGCAAAAAATAAAAAACCTGCTATTTGACCTGGGAGGAGTGATCCTGGATATTGATTTTAAAAAAACGAAAACGGCTTTTGAAGCATTAGGCATTGAAGATTTTGATGCCTTTTTTACACAGCACCATGCTTCTCCTCTTTTTGAGAATTTGGAGACAGGAAAAATCGGACCGGACGAATTTTTGCAGGCTTTCAGGGATGAGACAAAACTATCAGCGAGTGACCATGCTATCAGGGATGCCTGGAATGCCATGATTGGAGAATTTTCTTCACAAAGAATTGAATTTGTACAAAAGCTTTCTTTGAAGTATCGGACCTACCTTTTATCAAACACCAATATCATACATTATGATGCCTTTATAAAAAAATATACTTCTACATTTCATGCCGACTTTAATACCCTTTTTATAAGAGCATTTTATTCTCATGAAATAAAATTACGGAAACCTTATCCGGAGGCTTTTTTATATGTATTGAAAAAGGAAAATTTATGCCCTTCAGAAACCTTATTTCTTGATGACACTAAAATAAATACGGATACGGCTCAGGCACTCGGGATACCGACTATTCATCTTGTACCTCCAAAAACAATCCTTGATTTAGATTTATAAAACCGGTTTCAGGAAAATAAAAAACCTGTAAACAATTGTTTACAGGTTTAAAAGAAAATTCGATCTCAAATTATTTCAACTTTTCATTGATGTAAGTGGCTACTTCGCCGCCTTTATCTTTTGCCAACTTTTCAAGACTTCCTTTCAATGCGGGATCGGTATAAATCCAATATTGTTCCGGGATTTGTTTTCTGAAACTCAGGATCATGTCTATGCCGGCTTTGATTTTATTCACATCATCCAGTTTTCCCAGGAATTCAGTGAATGCAGGTGTTGATTCCAGTTTTGAATTTGATGGAGGCGCCTTTTGATAGTTGTCTGCAATGAAATCATAATCCTCCACTTTTGCATTTTCCATAATTACATTACTGATAACATCTAATAATTTACCTTTTGCATCCGCGCTATATTTTTTGGCCAGGGTGTATGCATTATCCGGATCTAATTTGCTCAGTCCTTCCAAAGCAGCACCGGATACGGAGTAGGAAGAGTCATTAATAAACTTTTCATAAATAGATTTATATTTTGCTTCTCCTGTATTGGCTAAAATTTCGATGGCTTTTGATTGAGTTACTTTGTCTTTTTCAAGATTTGCCATTGAGCTAATTTGCGCCATAATAACTTCATTGGAAAGTAAAACCGTATCATTAGCCAATTGATCCAGGGTGCGTGAGCGAAGACCTGCAAATTTATCTTTCAGGCCCAGAGCCAGGTCCGGTAAATGGTTTTTTGCAAAATAATTATAAGCCTCCCTTCTATCCATATAGAGCGGTGCATATTTTAATTGCTCACGGAATTCATCGGTTGTTTTATGATCTTGTTTTTCGGTAAGTAAAACTTTATCTGCATCAAAGTTAACCAGGGTAGGCTTTTGTTTTACAGCAAAGGAAAAAGTGTCGATTTTATTTTTAACCCACACATGGTATCTTGTTTTCTGAGGGCCATTATAAATATCTACTGCTACCGGTAGTGTAAAAATTTTACCTGTATTTTGTTTTTGTTCTACAATGACCATTTGTTTTCCTGCAACTGGATCATAATTATAGGATATGTCCAGCATTGGGTGGCCACTGCCATAATACCATTGATTCCAAAACCAGTTGAGATCCTGACCTGTCACACTTTCAAATGCCAGGCGAAGTTGTTGTGCTTCTCCGGTTTTGAATTTATTATCTGTAAGATATTTTTTTAATGAAGCAAAAAAAGCGTCATCCCCAACATAGTTGCGGAGCATATTCAATATACGCCCACCCTTTTGATAGCTCACTCCATCAAAAACATCTTCTTTATTTTTATAATAAAAACGTACCAGGTCCAGGTCATCTCCTCCACTATTGAGATAACCTACGAGACCATTAAAATTTTCTTCATCTCCCGCATCTTTGCCATATTTATATTCTTCCCATAAAGTTTGGCTATAATCGGCAAAACTTTCATTTACGGTGATGTTACTCCAGCTTTCTGTGGTTACCAAATCACCGAACCAATGATGGAAAAGTTCATGTGCAATCACTGTTTCCCAACGGTTGCCATCCACTAATTCGCGCCCATTTTGATATGCGCTTTCCTGGTGTAAAGTAGCAGTTACATTTTCCATTGCACCACTTACATAATCACGGCCTACAATTTGAGAATATTTTGGCCATGCATATTCCACGCCCAATTTATCGGAAAAGAATTTTATCATTTCCGGAGTATGACCAAAGATTCCGCGGGCATAAGGGGCATATTCTTTTTCTACATAATAGCTTACCTCTTTTCCTTTGTAGCTGTCTTTAATAATGGAATAATCTCCCACACCCATGAAAAATAAATAGGGCGCAATGGGAAGGTCTAATTTCCACTGATCAGTGCGCGTGCCATCTGCATTTTTTTTCTGGCTTACCAGAAGCCCATTTGATAAAGTGACATATTTTGAAGGAACAGTCATAGAAATATCAACGGTACTTTTTTGATTGGGTTTATCTATAGTTGGCATCCAGGCGCTATTTGCTTCTGTTTCACCCTGTGTCCAAATTTGTGTCGGTTTATTTTTATCTTCTCCTTTTGGATTAATAAAATATAATCCTTTTGCATCCGTAATGGCCGCGCTGCCTTCTACTTTTAGATCATTTGGCTTGGAAACATAATCAATATAAACCGTATAGTTTTCATTCATCTGATACGTCTTATTTAATTGGATTCGGAGCACATTGTCCATATAGGTATAAGTCAATGGAGTTTTTTTACCAGCATTCATGATGGCTACTTCAAGAATATCCATTCCCTGTGCATCAAGGGTTAGAGAGTCTGTTGGATAAAAATGAGGATGTAAAGTCAGCCATTCTTTTCCATACATGTAAGATTTATCATAGTCAAATTTTACATCGAGTTTCGTATTTACGATGTCATTAATTTTTGTGGCTTCTGCACGATATTCGTGCTTCCAGGCGGTATCGCCAGCTACAACGGTCACTTCTTGTGCAAAACTGAAAGTGCCAAGAAGTAATGCCATTCCTGTTATAAATTTTTTCATCAAATATATTTTGCGGCAAAAGTAAGTATTCAAAGAAAGATTTTGTTCGCTAAAGTATAAAAGGTTTGAATAAAGTAATAATGGCAAATACTCACTAAGATTTTACCATATTACGAAATAGTCATGAATGCCCTGAGGTAAATGATTTATTAAAGTTATTTATCAGCGATAAAATTTCATCTCTCCCTGAATGATTGATGGCGCTGGTCACAAATGTTTGAGGTAAAAACTGCCAATGTTCGCGCAGCGTTTCTAAGAAAGCCTGGACATGTCGTTTTACCACTGCCGGTTTTTCTTTATCTGATTTTGTAAAAACAAGGGAGAAAGGAATTTGGGCATTTAAAAGGTTATCTACAAATTCTCTGTCAATTTTTTGAGGTAAATGACGGCTATCAATTAAAACAAATACTTGTAACAGATTTTTTCTTTTTAATAAGTAATCCCGGATCATTAATTCCCATTCATTTCGTTTGTTTTGTGCAACTTTTGCATAGCCATAACCGGGTAAATCTACCAGGTACCATTTAGATAACGGTTGTTTTGCACCATCTCTGCTTTCAATTTCAAAATGATTAATCAGTTGTGTTTTTCCGGGTGTTCCGGAAGTTTTCGCCAGTTTTTGTTGGCCGCATAACATGTTGATCAATGAAGATTTTCCTACATTGCTGCGACCTATAAATGCGTATTCAGGCCTGTCCGGCTTAGGGCAATTTTTTACATGGGGATTTGAAATGGAATAAACAGCTTTTGTGATGAGCATTTTAAATATTGAGAAAATTTATTTTGGCTTCTTCAATTCCAAACTATCTGCCGGGTATTTTTGTTGCAATATTTGTTGTATAGACTCACACCAACTAATGATGGCTTGTTTGTCCGTTTCTGAGATCTTTGAGGATGTATGGATCAATGTATAAGATTTAAGGGGCATTTCACCTTCTTTTAATTCTTTGATACATTCTTTCATTTTTTTATTTTGACGAGCTATCCTGTAGCTACCAAATTCGCTGAAGTTAAGTTCATCTTTACCATCTTTAATATGATCTGCCAGATACCAGGCTACGGGCTGAATTTCCGCATACCAGGGATATTGGGTATTATTTGAATGACAATCATTGCAACTCCGGGATAAGATTTGCTGCACATTTTCAGGTACCGGATACACCCTGGTGATATCATTTTCGGAAATAGATGTGGAAACATTTTTTTCGGGCCGAAAAAATTGAATGGCAATGAAAACGATCAATAGAAATAGAAGGATCTTACGAATCATTTGCTTGACATTTTATTGAATAAAGATAACGAATTACTCTGAATATTCAGTTTCAAAGGAAATCATTCTATGAGTTATTTCCCTCTATGAATAACCTCACCGAAGATTTCAAATCCTAAGATTTTATAAAACCTGCCGGCATTTTCATTTTTTCCAAATACCCGGCCCGCATACGTCATAGCTTCCTGAAGCAGTTTTTACAATAGAATATTTCATACTAAAAGCCTTATTTTCGATGATGGTCTTCTTTTAAAATATAGAAACGCTCTATCTCTCATCGGCGTTTTTCCGGGATGAAAGAGTTGGAATGAAAAGCACCCTTGGTCCATATCAAATCAATGCAATTATTTTTTCTAAATATTTCCGATCGGTCGGATCAAAATAATTGACTAAATGATGATCAATGTCCAGTACAGCAAAGACCTTCTGATTTTTGATCAAGGGTAAAACAATTTCAGATTTTGAAAAAGAACTGCAAGCAATATGTCCCGGGAATTTTGTAACATTCGGAACAATGAGTACCTGTTCTTCCTGCCAGGCTTTTCCACAAACACCTTTACCATATTGAATCCTTGTACAGGCCACAGGCCCTTGAAAGGGCCCCAGGATTAGTTCATTATTTTTCACGAGATAAAAGCCCACCCAAAACCATTGAAATTGTTCTTTTAAAGCAGCTGTGATATTGGCCATATTAGCAATCATATCCGGCTCTCCTTCAAGCAGTGCCTGGATTTGCGGGATGAGTGCACGATACTGTTCTTCTTTTGTACCGGCTATGCGGGTGATTTCTTCGGACATCTTTTTGTATTAAAAAATAAGTTCCAGTTCTTTTAGATGATATATGGTATATGTAGGTTTTAATTCCGTTTGAATATTTAAATGATTAACAAATACCGTATCCATGCCGGCATTCATGGCGCCTTTAATATCTGCATCGGGATTATCGCCTAACATAATACTTTGTTTTTTATCGGCCTTTGATTTTTGCAAAGCAAATTCAAAGATTTCGGCATTTGGTTTCAGGCTGTTGGATGCTTCTGCTGTAATCACTTCTTCAAAAAAATGATGCAGTTCACTACTTTTCAATTTTGCATTTTGTATATGGTCGAAACCATTGGTTACCAAATGAAGATGATAACTTTTGTCCAATAAATATTGTAGGATTTCCCTGGTATGCGGGAAAATATTTTTTTTAAAGGGCAGTCTTTCTAAGAATTCATTAGCCATTTTCCTGGCTAAAAGTTCATCGGCTATTTTAAAGTCAAGTAAGGTGAGCCACATTCTTTTCCACCTGAGCACGTCCTGGCGTATTTTTCCTTCTGTATATTTTTTCCAAAGACAGTCATTGTGAAAACAATATCTCCTGATAAACAATGCTCTGTCATCAACTCCTTTTTCATGCAAGGAATTGATCTCAAAAACTTCATGTAATGTTTCCCGGGCATTTGATTCAAAATCCCATAAGGTATGATCAAGGTCAAAAAATAAATGCCTGTATTGCATTGCCGCAAGATACAAACTATTAAAAGCGAATGATAAAGGAATGTAAAATTTGTATTTTTGTAAGGTCAACTATATGATAATGCAGGAACAAATTGCAGGAATAAGAAGAGAATATAAACTCAAGACTTTAAGAGAAGATGAGGTAGCCGCGGATCCGGTATCACAATTCTCCGCCTGGTGGAATGAGGCGATTCATTCCGAAATTGATGAAGTGAATGCTTTTATGTTATCCACGGTTTCCTCTAATAGCCGGCCACATGCACGGATCGTTTTATTAAAAGGATTTGACCAGAACGGCTTTGTTTTTTTTACAAATTATCAAAGTGAGAAAGGGAGAAATATTGCAGAAAACCCGGCAGTAGCAATGGTGTTTTTTTGGAAAGAACTGGAAAGGCAGGTCCGAATCGAAGGGATTGCTTCCCGTGTAGAAGATATAGAGAGTGATGAATATTTCTTATCAAGGCCCAAAGGCAGCCAGATTGGCGCCTGGGCATCACCGCAAAGCCGTGTGATTGAAAGCAGAGATGTAATTGAAAAAAATTTAGAAGCATTTACAAAACAATATCCCGGACAGGTGCCCAGGCCTCCACACTGGGGTGGCTATCGTGTAAAGCCTGCCAGCATTGAATTCTGGCAGGGGAGGCCCAATCGTCTTCACGACCGAATCCTGTATTCCGTATTGGAAAATGGTGCGTGGAAAATTTGCAGGCTCGCTCCTTAAAGAATTTTGATCTGCCTTATTTTTTACTTTCTGTTGATTTTTCAGCAGGCTTTGATTGTTTGGAGGATGTTTTTGCCGGCCGGCTTTTACCGAAAGAACCGATCGCAATTTTTCCTTTTTTAGTTTTCTTATCTCCTTTACCCATGGTATAAATTTTTGATTTTTAAAAATTGATGGCTGTAAAATTGCATTAAAGAATTTATTTACCCAATAAAAAAAGCAGGAACATGTGGTGAGCACTGCTCCTGCTTTTAAAATTCCATTGGGAATTAAATTTTAGAACTCAGTTCTTTACCTGCTTTAAAACGAGCTACTTTTTTAGCTTTAATTTTAATAGGTTGACCTGTTTGCGGGTTACGGCCGGTGCGGGCTGCACGTTTAGATACGGAGAATGTTCCAAAACCAACAAGGGTAACTTTTCCGCCACCTTTTAATGTTTTTGTTACAGCGCTTACAAATGAATCCAGCGCTTCATTTGCCTGTGTTTTAGTGATACCGGCATCTTCTGCAATTTTGCTTACTAATTCAGCTTTGTTCATGATAAATGATTTTTTAAATGATTATTGAGAACAAATTTATTTGCTTTTTGTTATGAACAAAATTTTCATTCAGAATTTAGGAAAACCTTAATCACGTAAAGCCGCATATATCAAGGGTTTTGAAAGAAATCGAGAAAAACGGGATCTCCCATGTTTTTTTTGTTTATCGCTGAAACATTGATGAATAAAGAGTTTCAGCGATATAAAGGTTAAAATGGAGCAATCATGGGGGTTTGAAGGAATATAATTTTTTTTTGAAAATAAAAAAGGGTCAAAAAATAAATGTCCACATTCAATGCACAACATCCATAAGACTCCGAAAAGCGATCATTTTATTGCCCCAAAGATCCAGCCCTTTCTGACGAAGAACAGGTGAGAAATGACGGATATATTCATTATATTGTTTCCTGTTTTCTGCAAAATATTGAACGGTATAGGTAGGTCCGTCACTTTCATCAATATCCAGTAACCTGCAAAAATGGAATTTGGTAAAGCAAGCTGTTTCCATCATTTCGGGTAAATGCACTTCCACCATCCATTTTTTCCAGGCATCATGAATGTCCCAGGAGGGTTGTATGGTAACATTGTAAATAAGCATATTATAAATCAATTTCAATAAATACCGGGCAATGGTCGCTATGTTTTATATCCGGATATAGGGCAGCGCTTTTTAAAAGTTTCCGCAGATTATCCGTAATGGAAATATAATCAATGCGCCAGCCTTTATTTTCCGCTCTTACCGTTGGAGAGCGTTGGCTCCACCAACTATAAAAACCAGCATCTTCCGGATGCAAATGCCTGAATGAATCCGTAAATCCTGTTTGAAAAAAATGATCCATCCAATCTCTTTCAGCAGGCAGGAAACCGGAACTCTTTTTATTTCCTTTAGGATCATGGATATCTATTTCTTTGTGTGCGATATTATAATCGCCGCACACAACGACCTTTTTATTTTCTTTTTGTAATTTTTCTATATAAGATTTAAATCCATCCAGCCATTCATATTTATAGTTTTGTCTTAGTTCACCACTGGTTCCGGAAGGGAAATACGCATTGATCAAAATAAACTTTTTAAAATCAAGTCGAATGAGCCTGCCTTCCAGGTCGCTTTGATTTTGAGCATGGCCATAAAAGACTTGTAATGGTTTTTGTTTTGTAAAAACAGCTACGCCGCTATATCCCTTTTTTTCTGCAGAAAACCAATAGGTATGAAATCCCAGGCTTTGAATTTTTTCAATATCTACATTTTCCTGAGTGGCTTTTATTTCCTGCAGGCAAATGATATCCGCCACATCCTCTGTGAGCCACTCCAATAAGCCTTTTTTAATGGCTGCACGGATACCATTTACATTATAAGAAATAATACGCATATAGATTTTAGTTGCAAGATACTCATGATATGGTATGTATGTATTGCCTAATTTTAGGGCTATAAAAAAATATTCATGCTGAAAAGAATTATTCCTGCCAAGAAAGCCGTTTACCTGGAGGGCCCCAAGAGCCGGAGTTATGAATTAGTTTTTGCTTTCAAAGTATTCTGGGAGTTTATCAATGCATTTCGACACTTACATTTTGTCGGGCCATGTATTACCGTTTTTGGCTCTGCCCGTTTTAAGGAAGATCATCCTTATTATATTGCTGCGCGTGAGTTTGGGAAACGTATTGCCGGCATTGGTTTTACAACACTTACCGGTGGCGGGCCGGGTATTATGGAAGCAGCCAATCGAGGGGCATTTGAAAATGGCGGTAGGTCTGTTGGCTGTAATATTGTTTTGCCTCATGAACAATTTGAAAACCCTTACCTCACTTCTTCCGTAACCTTTGAGCATTTCTCGGTTCGTAAAACGATGTTGGTAAAATATTCCTACGCATTTATCATTATGCCGGGAGGTTTCGGTACGATGGATGAGTTTTATGAAACGTTAACGCTGATCCAAACAGGATGCATTACTTCTTTCCCCGTTGTTATTTTTGGTAAAGAATTTTATGAGCCTCTGATGGAAAATATTTATAACATGTCCATCAATGGCACCATCTCAGAAGGTGATATGAACCTGGTTTTACTTACAGATGATTATGATGAAGCGATGGCACATATCCATAAATATATTACGACCAATTATAAAATTGTGCCCCGGAAAAAGAAATGGTGGCTTTTAGAAAAGATTTGAATTTTATGAAATAGATTCTTGTTTAACCTTTTATTTTCAGTTTATTTAATGAACGGCAAGCATTAAATGATTAATTTTGAATAGACAAAAGTTGATGAAATGAAGACAATTCTTTTACCTACTGATTTCTCTGAAACAGCCAGAAATGCCGCTATTTATGCCATCCACTTAGGTAACCAGTTGAAGGCAGCTAAAATGATTTTATATAATGCCTGTGAAGAACCCATGCCAACAGAGTTGAATATGGGCCCAATCAATTTCATTGGTGTGGAAGCCACCATCAATGCAAGTAAAGAGGCTTTAAAAAAATTTGAAAATGGAGTGATCTCCGAATGCCCGACGGAGATGGCTATTGAATTGAAAAGTGAATACACTACTTTATCTAATGATATCAATGAATTATGCACTTCGCTTGGTGCAGACCTTATTGTGATGGGCGTTACCGGTGGCGGTAAATTGCAGGAAACACTTGTAGGCAGTAATGCCGTACATGTTGCCCGGCATAGTGAAACGCCCGTAATCATTATTCCGCCGGGTGCTGCCTGGTCTCCGATCCAGGAAGTAGTGCTGGCCTGTGATTTTAAAAAAGTCGTAGATACCATGCCGGTTGAGCCGATCCGGAATATATTGGATGTTACCAAAGCCGGTTTATTCATATTAAATATTGACCATCGTCAAAAGAATTTTTCTGTGGATACTCCATTTGAAAGCTTGATGCTCAATGAATTCTTTCATACCTATAACCCACAATATACTTTTTCAGATAACGAAGATTTTATTGAAGGCATCAATGCATTTGCCCTTGAAAAAAAAGTGGATCTCATCATCACCATTCCCAAGAAACATGGGTTGTTTGATAAATTGTTTTCCAACAATCATACTAAGAAACTAGCCTTTCACAGCCATGTTCCTTTAATGATGATTCATGAAAATGATGAATGAAACTTTTTACAAACGCTGGAATTCATTGTAAATAATCAGGCTGGCGAATCAGCATCATACGATATTTATTAAAAATGCCGTTTTTAGTAACGAAACCCAGGTACCTGTTTTGATCATCAACGATGGGTAGTATGCGCAGGTCCATCTTATCCATAACCTGCATCACTTCATGCATGGGTGTATTGATGGGAATGATTTTATCTACAGGTTGTGCCACCTCTTTCATCCACTTGTTTTGTTTTTCTTCATCATTACTTATCAGTAATTCCAGGAGATGGTCACTGAGAACAATCCCCAGGAGAATGCCGTCTGCATCCACTACCGGGAATATATTTCTCCTGGTATGAATAATATCATGGCTTCTGCTTTTGGGTGTATCATCAGGCTTTAATACCACAAAATCTTTTTCTATAAGGTATTTTAATTTCAGGCTTCTTAAAACGCTATTGTCTTTATTTTCCTGGGTTAATAAATTGCCCTGTTCTGCCAGATCTTTCGTGTAGATGGAATATTTTAATATCCCTTTATTTATGAAGTAAGACAAAGCCGATACAATCATTAACGGAACCATCAATACATAACCGCCGGTTATTTCGGCTGCGAGGAAAATGCCCGTAAGAGGCGCATGCATGACGCCACTAACAGAGGCAGCCATTCCGGCAATGATAAAATTAGTAACGTTTAAATGCACTAATCCAGTTTGATTCAGCCCATAGGAGAATACAAATCCGATTAACCCGCCTACCACCACTGTTGGCCCAAACATACCCCCATTGCCTCCGCTGGCCATGGTAATAACACTGGCAAAAGTTTTTCCAATAAAGGATAATAAACCAAATAATACAAGCGCCCAGCCTACATCCTGATATTGTCCAAAAAGGCTATTTGCCAAAAGAGACGAATAATTGCCATCCAACAATTTTTGAATGGTAATATACCCTTCACCATACAATGCCGGGAGTAATGCAATCATCAAACCCAGAGCAATCCCGCCTATCCAAACTTTGTTGTAACGATTTTTAATTTTATCGAACAGGGTAAAGATTTTACTGTTGACTTTACTGTAAAAAACGGAATAAAAACCAACGAGAACACCTAATGTGATGTAATACCAAAATGCCTGAATACTCCAGTCTTTTGTAACCAGGGCGAATAGCGGCTCATCATAAATGAAATGAGAAACGACAGAGGCCAGTGCTGATGAAAGTAATAATGGAATAACCACCGGTATTGAAAATTCAGGTAGTATGACTTCCATGGCGAAGATCATTCCGGCAATAGGGCTGTTAAATGCGCCGGAAATACCGGCCGCCGCACCACAAGCCAGAAGCAGTGTAGTCTCCCTGTAATTGAGTCCGAAAAATTGACCTAAATTTGAACCAATGGCGGAACCACTTGCTACAGCAGGCGCTTCGAGCCCGGCTGATCCGCCAAGCCCCACCGTAAGTGCACTGGATATTATCTGGCTATAGATATTATGAAAATCAATTTTACTGGAATTCCGGGAAATATTGTAAAGAATTGCAGGAATACCATGCTGGAATTTACTCCGGCGAATAAAAGTGCGTATGTATAGGATGGTTAAGAAAATACCGATGAGTGGGAAAAAAAGGTAGAGATAATATTTATATTCCCAATGAAAATCATTTTGAAGAAAACTGGCTATGAGATGGGTCAGTTTCTTGAGTAAGGAAGATGCAATTCCGCCAATGATTCCTACAACAGCAGAAATGAGGATGAGAAAATTTATTTTTGAAATATGTCTTTTTCGCCAATCATTAAATCGGACAAGAGACCTGATGAAGCGCTTCCTGTAGGTTTGTAAATACAAAAACGATGAAGTTTTTTAGTAAAACGAAGATAGGAATAAGATTTTTTTATTTTAAAACATAAGTCCGTTGGATTCTATTTATCCTTAATCCTTGAAAATATACCAATAGAAGAAATGATCTTTTTCAACTCAAATATTTTCCTACAATAGGCATTCGGCGCCCACTGCCAAAGGCTTTAGATGAAATACGAATGATCGGACAAAATTGTTTGCGCTTATACTCATTGGTATTGACCATTTTTAAAATACGATCTACCAATGAAGACTCAAATCCCAGGTCCTTTATTTCCTTTGGGCCCATTCTTCTTTCTATATATTGATATAATATGGCATCCAGGATAGCATAGTCCGGTAAACTATCACTATCTTTTTGATCCGGTTTTAATTCTGCACTCGGTGGTTTTAGTAAAATATTTTCAGGAATAATTTTTTTATACCGATTGATAAAATGTGCCAGGGCATAGACCTGTTGTTTATAGCAATCCCCAAGGATACTGATACCCCCGGCCATATCTCCATATAAAGTGCCATAGCCTGTGGCCAGTTCACTTTTGTTAGAGGTATTTAATAAAATATATCCAAATTTATTGGCTATGGCCATCAATAAATTTCCCCTCGACCTGCTTTGAATATTTTCTTCGGCCACATTAAACGGACGATCTTTAAAAACCGGCTGTAAGGATTGTAAAAAATCCTTGTAAATATTTTCTATGGAGATCACTTCATAAGGATTGCCAAGATTCACGCTTAATTGTGTTGCGTCTTCCACAGAATGATGGCTTGAAAATGCAGAAGGCATCAATAAGGCATGAACATTTTCAGCGCCCAGAGCATCACAGGCGATGGCCAGCGCTACGGCGCTATCTATACCACCGGAGGATCCCAGGATTGCTTTTGAAAATCCCATTTTTTTAAAATAATCCCTGAGGCCTAATATTAAAGCTTCATATACCAGGTGAATATTCAGGGAAGGTTCAAAAAATTCAGGGTCTAAGGGCATCTGGGGCAAAGTATCTCCTGTAGAAATAATGTCTTTATCGAAAGTGCCATCTTCCAGCAATTGAATGTATTGCATGTCTTCCCCGAAAGTCTTCATCTCCAGTCTTATATTGCTTTCTTTATCCGCAACAATAGAGCCGCCATCAAAAACAATTTCCGTCTGACTGCCCACCGTATTGCAATAAATAATGGGTAAATGATATTTCTCCACATTGGATTTGATAATGGCTTTCCGGTCTTCCGGGTGTGTGTAATCAAAGGGAGAAGCGCTGAGATTGATCATCAGGTCTGGTGATTGTTGCAGGAGTTTTTCCATGGGGTTTATCCGGTATAAAGGAGCATTACCCATATCCCAGATATCTTCGCAAATGGTGACTGCCAGGCGTTTTCCCATGAAAGGAATGATGTTCCATTCAAAGGCCGGTTCAAAATAACGGTACTCATCAAAAATATCATAATTCGGTAAAAGCGTTTTATGGACAACCGCTTTGATTTCTTTCTCATATAAAAAAAAGGCCGCATTGAATAAGCCCTTCCCTTTTTTTGTTTCATTTTTTGCTGGGCATCCTACAAGAACGCCTATCGTATCTGCATGTAATTTGATTTCTTCCAATGCATCATAACATGTTTGTATGAAGTCATCAAATTCTAAAAAATCTAAGGGAGGGTAGCCACAGATACACAGTTCTGAAAAAACAATCAGCGAGGCGCCGTTTTTTTTACCTTCCCGGATGGCATTAATAATTTTAAGGGCATTGTTTTTACAATCGCCGATAAGATAATTTTGTTGGGCAACAGCTATTTTCATGATAAGCAAAAGTAGAATCCCGGAGCCAAAAAAAGTATATGTGCCGGTCTTTTCATTAAAATGAATGCTTTCATTTCTTAACAAATCTTTCCACCACTTTTATTTTATTTCGCCAAATGAAAAAAATGCTTTTGGGGTTTTCTATTCTTTGTATGCTTACTGCTTGCCATAACTCCACGACTCCGGATGTTTCAGCCATCAAGATCCAGTTGCCTACGGAAAGATTTGATCAGGATTTTTTTTCGCTGGATACAACCAATTTGGCGCTTTCCCTGCAACACTTGCAAAACAAATATCCGGCTTTTCTGAATGATTTTTTATATAATATACTCGGCCTTGCACCACAAAAAGACAGCATCCTCAAGTCTGTGCCCCAATTTTTAGCAGCCTATAAAAATATCCAGGATAGTGTGAATAGTCATTATAAAGATTTTGAAAAACAAATGGCTATCGTAGAAACGGGATTAAAGTATATGCATTATTATTTTCCTGATTATACACTACCTAAAAACATCATTACTTATACCGGCCCCATTGAATCTTATGGTAATGTACTTACCTCCTCCGGGCTTGCCGTCGGTTTGCAGTTATACCTCGGCAGAGATTTCCCTGCGTATCATACAGAATATATAGAAGATATTTATCCGGCATACATTTCACGCCGTTTTGAACCCGGATATATACCCGTAAATTGTATGAAAAACCTGATTGGAGATCTTTTTATAGACAGCAGTAGCAGGTTGCCACTGGTACAACAGATGATTGAAGCCGGAAAGCGTTTATATGTGTTGAAACATTTATTGCCTCAGGTTTCGGATACATTATTAACCGGTTATACGACCAGTCAATTGGATGGTTGCAATAAAAATGAAGGGCTTATCTGGGCTTTTTTTGTGCAGAATGATTTGCTGTTTGTCACAGATCCTTCCATCATCCGGGATTATATGAATGATGCGCCGAAAACACAAGCACTTGGTGATGCCTCACCGGGATTTATAGGGCAATTTGTGGGATGGAAGATTGTAGAAAAATGGATGGATGCTCATGCCAAAACATCTTTGCAGGATTTAATGGAAATTCCGGCAAAACAAATCTATGATCAGGCAAAGTATAAACCGCGCTAATTATTTTTAAATGGCACGATCATTTCAAAGGGAGGGATATTTACATAAAAGGTAGCCTGATTATCTGTATTTTCCATGAGGTATTGGCCATACATTTTTCCCATTTCTGTTTTCAGGTTGCAGCCACTCATGTATTGATATTTTTGGCCCGGGTCTATGAATGGCTGTTCCCCGATGACCCCTTCTCCTTCCACTTCACTTTGCTCCCCATTACTGTCAAATATGAACCAGTGCCGGCGAAGTAAACGGATAGGAAAATTATTCAGGTTTTCAATGGAAATGCGGTAGGCAAATGTGAATTCTTTTTGCATCATACTGCCGAGATTTTCCTGGTAAAAAACCTCAACACTAATTTCAACCCCTTCTGAAATTTTAGAAACCATTTCCTGATTTTTTTATAAAGTTAATGGTTTGACCGAACTAATGCCGCATTTCATAAAAAAGTTTTTGTTACCGGCTTTTGCCATTCTATGGAACATCCTTGCGTCGCACCCATCAGGGCCTTGTACAGGGTTGGGCAGGAGAAAAAACATTCACGCTCTTGGAAAATTATTTCATTTCCTTCTTCAAAAAATGTTTTATATTTACGAAGCAACCTTTTTTCTATCATTCAATAAATTGCTATGGGAAAAAATCTGCTTCTTTCGTACTTTATTTATTTTTTCAAAATCAAATAAGATGAAAAATATATTTAAAATAATAGTAGCCTTTTTATCAACCATATTGCTGAACCAAACACTCCATGCCCAGCCAGGCAGCTTAGACTCCTCCTTTGGAGACGGGGGCTTAGTGCTTGAAAATACTTATAATGCAGGTTATTATTCAATCATCATGCCCAATAACAATATTTTGGTGATGGGCCAGTACCAGGGAATATGCTTTGACTGTTTTAACCCGGATGGGAGTTACAATGAAAGTTTTGGGCATGGCGGCCGCTTTAGCATTAACCTTGGCGGAAAATTACTTAGCTCCGATAGTAAGGCTTTTGCCTTGCTGGCAGACGGCAGGATTGCCTGTGCTGGAAAATATTTTCCGGGAGGGGGAACTGATATAGGCATCATTGTCTGTTTCCAGGATGGGAGGTTAGACAGCAGCTTCGGTGTCAATGGGTTTAGCGCTTTACATATAGATATTTTAAATTTTTGTACCGGTTTAGTTGTACAGCCGGATGGCAAAATTGTAATCTCCGGGTATGTGCAAAAGAATGAATACGATAATCATAATACATTCATAGCAAGATACAGGACAGATGGCAGTCTTGACCCGGATTTTGGAGACGAAGGAATTGTATTAACGCACGATGCAAACGCGACCATTACCAATTCTTTAATCATCAGGCCAAACGGTAAATTAGTCAGGGGCAGCACTTACAATATATATAATTCCCACCCTGCTTATATGCTGGAGAGCTTTAACCCGGATGGCAGCATAGATGCCGGCTTTGGCGATAATGGAACGGCCAAATTTGATTTTGGGCAGGGGCAGAGTGGTGACTGGAATAATCTTATGTTTGGGATGGCGGTACAACCGGATGGTAAGATAGTATGTACGGGAGAAACAGGTCAAAATGAGGATGAGGTAATGGGTCTTTGCCGCTTCAATGAGGATGGTACTGTTGATAATGCTTTTGGAGATAATGGCGGGAAGATTGTTACCTACCAGAATACGTATGTTTATTCTTACGATGTATGTTTTCAATCGGATGGGAAGATACTTACAATAGCCGGTGCTTATACTGTTCCTTTTGTAGGGCTTATCCTGCTACGCTATACCTCAGATGGACAATTAGACCCAAGCTTTGGAGAAAATGGTATTAG
>JAFDXJ010000062.1 GCA_018268015.1 Bacteroidota bacterium | reverse complement strand
TCCAAAAGCTCGGCAATTTTTCGGGAAGCACCCTCAATGGAATTTTCCAGTAAGCTGAATAATTCGGTTCCCTGTAATTTCTGAACTATGGCTACCGCTGTTTCCTTTTGAGCCTGTTCCAAATTCTCTTTTTGGAGCAATGCCCCTACGGAGCTTAGTTGGTCGTAGGTAACCCCTTGGGCAAAACCGTTATCGCCACCGGATATTCCGTACCTGTTCCATTCTTCTTCCTCTTCTTCCAAATCAGGCATATTGCTGAAAACTTCGTCAAGTTCTTCCTGCGGAATTTGAATGCTGACGTTTTCGTTTTCGTCGTATTCGATGTCTAAATTATCAGGGTTTATCTCCGGTTCCGCTATTTGGCTTTCATTGGCAGTGTTTGGCACTGAAAGGCTTCTTACTGGCTTGGGCTGTCCCATAATATCGGGCAGGTGCGGGTTAACTTTTTCCTTTTTGGGCTTTTGCTTCGACCTTTTATGAATGACAATCTTATCCTGCAAAAGCAGTACAATGACTATCAGCAAGCAAATCACAATTACTATTTCCATAATCAGATATTTTAAAAAATGGGTTTAAACTTTTCGTTGAAATCATCGGTAATGGCTTTTTCAAACATCTCAAAATGATGCTCCAGTATGTTATCGAGATAAGCATACAGGGGTATGGCATCTTTACCAATAACCTGTACAATACGGGATAGCCGTTCGTGGTATTCCTGCCGTATATATATGCTTTTATCGCCCCGCTTTGTCATCGAATGGGTTTTCAAAAAGTGTTCGCCGTAGCTTCCGTCAAGGCTTTTTTTGATGCGGTTCCTTTCCCGTTGTACAGGCTTACTTTGTGGTAACTCAACCTGCTTTACCACATCTTGTTCCGCTTCCTTTTCCTGCTCTTCGGCAGGTAGCTGTAAACCGTCCTTTTTAACGCCGTCTACCATCAGGTTCATCATCATTTCCTCGTTAATGTCCGGCGTTACTTTTCTTTTATTGTCTTTCTCCATAGCACTACAATTGAATGATGTTTAAAAATTCGCTGATGAACAGGTCTAACTGGCAGGCTTTCATCAAACGCTCATCGGGTGGCATTACCGTAGAACGGAAAACCGTTTTGCTGTCCGCTTCGCTTTCCTTGCGAAAACGGGTGCTGTTCTTCATTTGGCTTTGCATCAGGCTTAAACCCAATTGCCCGATAAGCTGATTGTACACGTCATATAAGGGTGTGCTTTCCCTGCCGTCCACCTGGTTCCAAAACAGGTTAATGGTTTCTATGGAAGTTTCGCCTTTTTTCATAATCACGTCCTGTAAAAGCTGCGTGAAGATGAGCGTACTTTCCATTACCACACGGTCTGCCGTAATGGGCGTAAATATGTGGTGCATTCCCGCCAATGCTTTCAGGATGCCAGGCGTGTTCACGGTTCCGGGCAGGTCGAAGAACAGCACATCAACCGGAACGGGAGAAGTGTTTACAAATTCGTGCGCCGCATCGAGTACGCTATCCGCTTTGTGCTGTATAATGGGATAGGCTTTTTTGTTGATGGTGGTAAACTGCTTATACACCAGTTTTTTCAACGCCTCATTTTCCATTACCATTGCCAAATCACGGGTTTTCATTTTCATCAGGCTGTGCTGCGGAAAATCCGCATCAAATACGGCTACGTTGTAGCCCAACCGATAGTGCATCGTGCTTGCAACAAGCGTGGTAAATGTGCTTTTGCCAACACCGCCTTTTTGAGAAGAAAAGGCAACGAACAGAGGTTTCTTTTTTGTGTCCATATTTTTAAAATTTAAAGTTTACATCTTGCTGTTTTCAGTCTTGCAGGCTTTCAGCCGTGCAGTCCTGATTTCGTGCTGTCTTTCTTGCAGGATAGCCATCAGGCTTGCCTGCGGGAATTGCTGATTGCCTGCATTCCTGCCTTACAGCAGCAATGCTTTCATTCAGGCATCCTATCAGGCGGGATTGCGTTCTTGCATTCGTTCCGTCCGTCATTCTATCCATCACGCAGGCTTGATTGTCTGATAGCAGGCTGTCACGCTTTCCGTCATTCCTGCGCTCTTGGTTTCTTGCATTCCTGCAATCTTGCAGGCAGGATAACCTGCCATCTTGAATGTATGCCGTCTGCTCGTCCTGAAGCACGGGCTGCCTGCCTGCCTGCCTGTCAACATTCAGGGGCAAAGAACTCATCAAATTCAATCGGTTGTATAGCGGTGGCAGTGTTTGGCGTTCAGAGGCAGCATTTGGCACTGTGTCACAGTGCAACGCTATCGTAAACAGGGCTTTACTTTGTATTGTGATTTTTATTAACGGATTTATGCAAAAGTCTTTTGACATATCAGGGGGTAACGGGAACGGCAACGAGCCGTTTTTCCCTGTTACATTCAATCCGTCCCGCAGGGCGGATTTTTGTGTTCACCGGAACACGGCAAGTTGTGTTTTGAGCATCTCGGAATGATTTCCGATGCTCAAAACAACTTGCCCTTTGCAGGGGGCAGAAAACACCTTCC
>JAFDXJ010000061.1 GCA_018268015.1 Bacteroidota bacterium | reverse complement strand
GATGCCTGTGTTATTGATTTTCATTTTGATGGGAGAAAGGTGAGTGTAAAAGAACGTGGCAATTGTGGGAATCATCGGGGCATCAAATGTTTCTTTGATGATGAATATGTAAAAAAGAAACAAAAATAATTTTTCTTCAATAATTCATAAACCCCCGCTTTCTCTTAATCTTTGAAGAAAATTTGAAGGGCTATCCTCCGAAAATCCATCTTCATTCCATGCGCCACAAAAAATATCATACCTGAAATTTTATCCACGAAAGAGGTTAATAAATGCAATTGGTTTTTATGGATAATATTAATACCCTAAATTGCGCCGCAAAAGAAATTAATATCAATGAATTTTAGAAAATATGAAGTACCGTACAAAAGAGATGACAGGTACACCAAAAAAGTAGCTTATTTTTCCATGGAATTTGCCGTTCACCAGCCTTTAAAAATATATAGTGGCGGTTTAGGTTTCCTTTCAGGGTCGCATATGCGTAGTGCTTATGAACTTCGACAAAATATAATAGGCATCGGTATTTTATGGAAATACGGTTATTATGATCAAACACGCAACCAGGATCAGACCATGCGCGTGACCTGGATGGAAAAAAACTATAGTTTCCTGGAGGATACCGGCATCAAATTTCAACTCAATATTCATGACCACCCGGTATGGGTAAAGGCATACTACCTCAATCCGGAAACTTTCAAATCTGCCCCCATTTTCTTATTATCAACGGACCTTCCTGAAAATGATTATGTATCTCAAACGATCTGTCATCATTTATACGACTCTAATGTTGCCAGTAAAGTGGCACAATTTATTTTGCTGGGTGCAGGCGGCGCAAAGTTAATTGATGAATTAGGTTTTGACCCGGATGTTTATCATTTAAATGAAGCACATGGTATTTCATCGGCATTTTATTTATATAATAAGTTTAAAGACATTCAAAAAGTAAGGGAACGCCTCGTATTCACGACACATACACCTGAAGAAGCCGGCAATGAAAAACATGATATTTTTCTATGTCATAAAATGAGCTATTTCTGTGGTCTGTCTATTGATGAAGTCAAAGCGCTTACCGGCAATCCGGACGATTCATTTAATCATTCTTTAGCTGCTTTGCGATTTGCAAGGCTTTCCAATGGCGTGTCAAAGTTGCATGGTGTGGTATCCCGGGAAATGTGGGGTAAATATGAGCATATATGCCCGATCATATCCATTACCAATGCACAAAACTATCGTTATTGGTCTGATAAGCAATTGTATCATTACATGGAAGAAGGCAATGACCTTTTATTTGAGGACCGTAAAAAACATTTAAAGAAAAGAGCCTTTGAACTTGTGGCAGATCAAACCGGAAAGATATTTGATCCGAATATCCTTACCATTGTCTGGGCCCGTCGCCTGGCCGGGTACAAAAGAGCCGACTTGCTTACCCAGGATGAAGCTGCATTTAAAAAACTAGTTTCCAATACTAAATATCCTGTTCAAATAATTTGGGCCGGGAAACCGTATCCTGCAGATTATCCTGCCATTACTCAGTTTGATAATCTCGTACACTTAAGTAAAGACTATAACAATGTAGCCGTAATGGCCGGTTATGAATTGGCTTTAAGTAAACGCATGAAACAGGCTGCAGATGTATGGTTGAATAATCCCCGTGTACCCCGCGAAGCTTCAGGAACAAGCGGTATGACCGCAGCCATGAATGGAGCCGTGAATTTTTCAACAGATGACGGATGGATACCGGAATTTATCAATGACGGTAATAATGGATTCGTGATTCCCAAAACAAATTATGAATCTATGTCTGTATATGACCAGGATCAATATGATCTGGAATATTTATATGATATTTTACTCAACAAAATCATCCCCATGTTTTATGAGGAAAAAGATACCTGGCGCCAAATTACCAAAAATGGCATGCGGGATGTTCGCTTCCAATTCGACAGCAATCGTATGGCACATGAATATTATGAATTGATGTATGAAAGTAAAATGTAAATTTGAGATGGTGCAGGTTGCTATTTGATTTTTTAATTAAAAACACATGGGTCGTTTCGAGAGACTTATAGAAATGTTGAAGGAAAATCCAAAAGATAATTTCCTCAGGCATGCGCTGGCCCTGGAATATGTAAAAGCAGGTGATGATACAACGGCAAAAAATATCTTCGAAGAAATTTTATCAGAGTCACCGGATTATACAGGATCTTATTATCATTTAGCCAGGCTGCTGGAAAGATTGGATGAAACCGACCTGGCTGTTACCTGGTACAAAAAAGGGCTGGAAGCCACGCAGCTAAATGGCGACACACATGCTTTCAATGAATTGAAAGCGGCTTATGAAGATCTTATCTTTTAATATTGAGGAATTCAAAAGCGGAAATAGCTCAGTTGGTAGAGCATCAGTTTCCCAAACTGAAGGCCGCGGGTTCGAGTCCCGTTTTCCGCTCATTTTTATTCCAACTTTCAAAAAATAAAGTTTATTTTTAGTTGAATCATTTAAAATCATTTTCGGTTTTTTAAAAAAAGGCTTATGCCAGAAGAAAGATCATTAAATTTTATAGAAGATATTGTAGAAGAAGACCTTGCTGCAGGAAAATATAAACACGTACATACGAGGTTCCCACCGGAGCCAAACGGTTATTTGCATATTGGCCATGCAAAAAGCATTACGCTTAATTTTAATCTGGCCAAGAAATATGGAGGTAAGACCAATCTCCGCTTTGATGATACCAACCCCACGAAAGAAGAAACGGAATATGTAGAGAGTATCAAGGAAGATGTTCAATGGCTGGGATACAAATGGGATCATGAGTTTTATGCCAGTGACTACTTTGAACAATTGTACCTGTTTGCTGAAACCCTTATCAATCAAGGGAAAGCATACGTTGATGATAGTAGTGCGGAAACCATTGCCCTGGAAAAAGGAACGCCTACAACTCCCGGCATAACCAATTCCTACCGGGAAAGAAGTATTCCTGAAAATTTAAAACTGTTCCGGGAAATGCGTGATGGGAAATACCAGGATGGTGAAAAAGTATTGCGAGCTAAAATAGATATGGCTGCACCCAATATGCACATGCGTGACCCGGTGATGTACCGTATTAAACATGCAGCACATCACCGTACCGGTCTAAAATGGTGCATTTACCCCATGTATGATTTTGCACATGGGCAATCTGATTCTTTAGAACATATTACCCATTCGATTTGCACACTTGAATTTGTGCCACACCGCGAACTTTATGACTGGTACATCCAACAGTTAGGAATTTTTCCTTCTCATCAATACGAATTTGCACGGTTGAATATGAGTTATACCGTGATGAGTAAAAGAAAACTTTTGCAACTCGTTCAGGAAGGCATCGTTGATGGCTGGGATGATCCCAGAATGCCTACCATTAGTGCGTTTCGCCGTAGAGGCTTTACACCGGAAAGTATCCGCAATTTCTGTGAAAGAATAGGTGTTGCCAAAAGAGAAAATCTCATAGATTTTGGCTTATTGGAATTTTGTGTACGGGAACATTTAAATAAAATTGCCCAGCGCAGGATGGTTGTTTTTGATCCTTTAAAACTGGTCATTACCAATTTTGAAGAAAATCATGTGGAAAACCTGGAAAGTGACAATAACCCCGAAAACCCTGCAGATGGTAAAAGAAATATCCCTTTTACCCGGGAATTATATATAGAGAAAGATGACTTTATGGAAACGCCACCGAAAAAATATTTTCGTCTGGCGCCCGGCAAAATGGTCCGCCTGAAAAGCGCCTTTATCATACAATGTAATGAAGTGATTAAGGATGAATTTGGAGATATTAAAGAATTACATTGCACCTATATTCCGGAAAGTCGCAGCGGACAGGATACTTCAAATATTCAGGTAAAAGGAACACTGCATTGGATAAGTGCGCTTCATACCACATCCATAGAATTGCGCATGTATGACCGGTTATTTACCGAAGAAGAACCTTTAAAAAAAGAAAAGGATTTCCTGGAATATATAAATCCGCAATCATGCATCGTTTTAAAGAATGTATATGCAGAGTCAGAATTACTCAATGCAACTTTTCACGAAAGGTATCAGTTTATAAGGAAAGGATATTTTTGTTTAGATAAAGATACCACTGCCGGCCATTTAGTATTTAACCAAACGGTGGGCCTCAAAGACTCCTGGGCAAAGGAGATGAAAAAAGCATAAATTTTTTTACATGCCATTCGCTGATGAATTTTTGACCCAATGGAAAAAGCATTTTTCATCATTAGTTCCTCCTCATAAAAAAATATTACTGGCTGTAAGCGGCGGAATGGATAGTGTGGTAATGACAGATCTTTTTTCCAAAGCAAAAATTCCGGCAGTAGTTGCTCACGCTAACTTTCAATTAAGAGGCCCTGAAAGTGACCGTGATGAACAGTTTGTGGAAGATTTAGCATCATTCTACCATCTGGAATTCCTGGTAAAACATTTCGACACAACCACTTTTTCACAGCAACAAAAAATATCTATCCAGGAGGCAGCTCGCCTATTGCGTTATCAATGGTTCCGGGATTTAATAACGATGGATCAGTACCAGCTTGCACTCATTGCTACAGCACATCATGCAAATGATTCACTGGAAACCTTGCTCATCAACTTTTTCAGAGGTACGGGTATTGCAGGTTTGCATGGAATTTTACCGGTACAGGAAAATATCATCAGGCCATTAATTTTTTGGAAGCAGGAAAAATTGAAATTTTATGCCATTGAAAATAATCTTTCCTGGGTGGATGATTCTTCCAATGAATCGGATAAATATACCCGCAATTATTTCCGCCATCAATTAATTCCTTCATTGCAAAAAGTCTTCACCGGAGTAGAAGATAATCTCCTGAATAATATTTCCAGGTTTTCAGAGATTGAAGATATTTATAAGGAATCCATTCAGGCTAAAAAGAAAAAACTGCTGAAACCTAATGGGGAAGAATGGTTTATCAATTTAGCGGCATTACTTAAGTGCAAAAACCTGGCTACCTTGTTTTGGGAAATTCTTAAAGATTTTCACTTCACTGCATCTCAGGCAAATGAAGCCATTAAATTATTGGATTCCGATTATGGCGCACATATTTCTTCCGCTACACACAGGCTTATACGGCATAGAAACAAATTAATCATTGCGCCATTGAAGTCTGCTAAACAAGTACATTTCTTTATTGATGATGACCATGAACAGGTAGTGACACCGAAAGGAATATTGCATATTAAAATGAAGGATGCAAAAAATTTTCATATTCCCACATCCGCACTGGAAGCAGCTCTTGACCTATCTGGAATAAAATTTCCTTTAGTATTAAGACCCATCCAACCGGGGGATTATTTTTATCCTTTGGGCATGAGAAAAAAGAAGAAAATAAAAAGATTCCTCATCGATCAGAAATTGTCTGTTATAGAAAAGGAAAAATGCCTGGTGCTGGAAAATGCGGAAAAGCAAATTTTATGGCTGGTTGGTATGCGCATAGATGAACGTTTCAAAATAACAGGAAAAACAAGTCAAATTCTTCATATAAGGTTACAACGCACCTGAACCATTTTTCTGATTGGATATAAACACTTTATACTGCCAGGCATCTAAAGTAAGCTCAATTCCATGATTCATGCATACAGGGCATCCTGAAAAAAATTCTGTATAATTCCCTTGCAAATGTTCATGTGTTACCGATACTTTTATTTGATCCGTTGAGGTCAGGTTAAGTAGCGCCAGCATTGTTTCATTTTTGTTTTTTAACAGGAAAGAAAATATTTTATCCTCTTCATCAGAATCAATCAGGATGATATCGCTTTCATTTTTTATGCAATCCGTAGATTTCCGAAGCCTATATAGAAGCTGATAAAATGGTTCTGATTTTAAAGTTGTATCCCAGTGTATCGCATCTTTTTCAAAAAACAATAATCGCTTTTCCAGGGGGATTTCCTGACCACTATACAATAAAAAAATACCGGGCCATGTAGCAGCCAATACAGCAAAGGTTTCCAGCCCATTTCCATATTTTTCTTTATCTGTACCATTCCAGCTATTTTCATCGTGATTGCTGGTAAAAAATAATTGCCTGCCGGAAAATTTCGCATAATCTTTCATCAGATTTTTCAATTCCTGAACCGTATTTTTTTCTTTTGCCACTCCTTCACTTAAATGCATCCATGCCCAGGCATATTCTGTATCAAATACTTCGAAATACTGTACATCCTCACATTCAGCCAGCCAATATAAGGGCTTCAGGATTTCACATTGTTTGCGTGCTTCTTTCCAAAAATCCAGTGGAACCAGATGGGCCATATCGCAACGGAAACCATCAATGTCACACTGTTCAATCCAGAATTTCATGGCATTAATCATCATTGGAGGCAATTCCTTTACCGAGTAATCGAGGCCTATAACATCTTCCCATCCATTTTTTTCTGTAAAATTTCCTTCACTATTTCTTAAATAAAATTCCGGATTACTTTTAGTCCATTCATGATCCCAACCGGTATGATTAGCGACCCAGTCAATAATTACTTTCATACCACATGCATGAATCTCATGAACCAACCGTTTAAAATCTTCCAGGCTGCCATATTCCGGATTCACCTGTACATAACTGCTGCAGGCATAATAACTGCCTAAAGATCCCTGTCTTTTTTCTTGACTAATGGGTGTTATAGGCATAAACCAAAGTATTTCGACTCCCATTTTTTGTAATCGTGGCAAGTGTTTGGCAAATGCGTTGAAAGTCCCTTCCTGCGTGTATTGCCGGGTATTTACTTCATAAATATTTGAACCTTTGCTCCAGGCTACCTGTGTAAATCCTTTTGACATCATTTTATACTTTTCAACAAAGAAATGGTATTATTGTAAACCATACATGAGCGAGAATCAATTACCCAGAAAAATTAATTTACTACAGGCATCCGCCATTAATATGATCGATATGGTGGGCATTGGGCCTTTTGTAGTGTTGGGTATTGTAGCGAATACTATGGGAGGACCCTGGTTTTTATATGCCTGGATACTGGGCGCACTCTTGGCTTTAGCGGATGCTACAATATGGAGTGAACTTGGTGCCACATTTCCACAAGCAGGGGGGAGCTACAATTTTTTAAAAGAAGGTTATGGACCGGGTTGGGGAAAGCTGATGAGCTTTTTATTTGTCTGGCAAACGATGATACAAGCTCCTTTAGTTATTGCTTCTGCAGCCATTGGATTTTCTATGTATGCCGGTTATATTTCTCCATTAACAGATTTGGAGCATAAAATAATTAGTGGTGCATTAGTCATCCTCATCATTTTTTTATTATACAGGAAAATTGAAACCATTGGCAAAATAAGTGTTCTTCTCTGGATTGGCGTATTACTTACCATGGGTAGTGTGATTGCCGGAGGCCTGTGGCATGGTCAATTCCTGTCACCTGTAAAACATATCAATGACGGGCTTACTGTCAATACTGTTTTTATAACGGCACTATCTGCCGCAAGTATTAAAAGTATTTATAGTTTTTTAGGATACTATAATATTTGCCATCTGGGAGCTGAGATTAAAAATCCGCAAAAAAATATTCCCCGGAGTATGTATATATCCATCGCGGGAATCACCATTTTTTATTTACTGATGAATATTAGCGTGGCCTCTGTTTTGCCAATGCCTGTTTTACAAAACAGTTCATTTGCTGTGAGTGATTTTATGGAAGCCCTGGCCGGCCGTGGCGCTGCGAATCTCATCACAATTTTAATTTTATGGGTTGCTTTCGCATCTGTTTTTTCTGCTACTCTGGGATATAGCCGTATTCCTTATGCTGCTGCTAAGGATGGGGCTTTCTTCAAAGTTTTCGCCAGGCTACATCCTACAAAAAATTTTCCCTATATCTCTTTACTGGTGTTGGGCGCTATTGCATTTTTATTCAGTTTACTATTCAGGTTATCAGAAGTCATTGATGCCATAATAGCCATGCGTATTTTAGTACAATTTGTTGGCCAGGGAGTAGGCTTATTATTATTGTCTAAAAGAAAAGGAAGAGATTTTTTTTCCTGGAGAATGCCCTTCTTCCCGGTGCCCGCAATCCTGGCAATGCTCATTTGGCTTGCTATCTTTTATGCTACCGGATGGAAGATGATGTTGGGTGGGTTTATCGTTATTTCTTTAGGAGTTATTATTTACCTGCTTAAGAGTAAAACAAATAATGAATGGCCCTTTCATAAACCAGCCCTTTCTTAAAGAAGAACATGCAATAAAACCAGCATGAGGTAAGATTCAATAACCCAAAGAGGTAATTTTTTTCGATGCGCAAATATTTTTCGAAATAAAAGATCAATAAAAATAGTGTTGATGATAAGGAAAGGATAAATCAACCAGGTCTCCCAGGTGTTGAAAATATTCTCTTTTTTATGCAACAACATATAAGGAAAAAGTACGATCAGAATTGAAAATAAAAAGGTAAACGGAGAGAAAAACCCTAAAATTCTTTTGATGAATTTTGTTACGTTTTCATTCAATAATTCAATACTCTCTGTAGTCTGAACAGATAGAGGTTTTTTATATTTTATCAGCATGGCTTTCAATTTTAAAGTGTAAAATTAGAATGAGGTTTGTTAAGGTATCGCCATTTGATTGTTAATGGAATTTCAAATAACAATCATTTTAATACTTACAAATCCAATTGTCTGCCAGGCATTCGTTGAAGATAAAGATGGATAACACTTTCATTAATAATTCTATATTTTATATATTTTCACTAATAAAATAGCTACAGCTTTTTTTCGAATGAAGAAGAAAATGATGAATCTGAGGAAGGGTTCAATTTATTAGAATATATAATAAATAAAAGCCGGGCACAACACCCGGCCTCAATTAATCATTCACAATTAACCATTCACCATTAACAATTATTAATTACTCCTTCACCATCTTCAACCTTACCACTTTTTCTCCCTGGGTTATTTGTACAAAATAGGCGCCCTGTGCTAAGCTGCGGATATTCAGTGTGGCGGTGCTTACCTTGTCAAAATGCTGAGTGCTGATTTCTCTGCCCTGCATATCCATGATTTTGATAACAGACGCGCTGTTCTTATCTAAACCTTTCACCGTTACCGTGCTTTTGGCCGGATTGGGATAGAGGGAAAGAACTCCGCTTTGGATAAAGTTTACTTTAAGTGTCTGACTGTAACTAACTGTACCATTCCGGGCATTTTCCCGAATGCGGTAATAGTTATCTCCTGCGAGCGGATTTTTATCTGTGTAGTTGTAACTGTTTTC
>JAFDXJ010000060.1 GCA_018268015.1 Bacteroidota bacterium | reverse complement strand
GTTGTATAAGAGCTAAGTTACAAGATAATTTGAAAGCAAATCACAACCATATTTCCGAGATTGAAAACAAATTTTATGTTGTATAAGAGCTAAGTTACAAGATAATTTGAAAGCAAATCACAACTAGGCTTCGTGGCATTATTGCAAGCCGTGCGTTGTATAAGAGCTAAGTTACAAGATAATTTGAAAGCAAATCACAACATTATGTTGTATCCATTTATATGAAGGAAAGTTGTATAAGAGCTAAGTTACAAGATAATTTGAAAGCAAATCACAACTATATCAGCCGGGACCTCTACAATAAAGTGTTGTATAAGAGCTAAGTTACAAGATAATTTGAAAGCAAATCACAACTTATCGGATGCTTTCTTGTATTTCAGATCAGTTGTATAAGAGCTAAGTTACAAGATAATTTGAAAGCAAATCACAACACCCCCTCACCCATGCATTCATTGAAAAAAAAACCTAACCTGTCAGATTAAATATTGGCGATTACATATCATTGAAAATATTTGCCATAGATTTGTAAGATGGAAATTCTTCTCGTTTTTGTATTTATTGGTTTGTCTGTTTTTTTTCTTATTAAAATGATACCGTATGCGCCGGGCATGTTTTTGCTTATGGCAAGATTTACATTATTATTTCCACTATTACCATTTATCAAAGCTCTTCACTTCAAGGAAAAGCACCCTACCTTATCAAAGACTATGTTCGTGATATGGGGAATGGTATATGCAATAATTATTTCCCTGCTTCTTTTTTTCTGATCCATTCCACCTCTCTCATCCTTGCCGCCCAATCTGTATGGCTGAGGCTGTCGGATCAGGTATGTGCATATAATACATCAGTTGGGCATTGCCAATGCGGAGCCATTCATGATCTTTCACTTCGGCAGCCTCTAAAGCGTTGCATCCTCCGCTTCTTTTACTTCAATCACTTCTGCTAATTTTGTATTTGTGCTTAAAAACAAATCATCTCTTGTTTTAATTTCTTCATCGCCTCCAAGCCAGCCGCCGCTGAAAAAAATTTCATTGAATTCTATCGGATCTTTAGTGCCAAAACTTGATGCATACGCCAGCGTTTTCCGAGTTGGTTTTTTAAGAAAACATTCCATATCGCCCACAGTGATTTTAAACACATCCCCATACTCTTTTTTCCAGGCATCAATCTGATCCAGAGTTTCTTCATTGTATAAGAACTAAATTACAAGATCATTTGAAAGCAAATCACAACCTGGAGTTGTGCAGGGAAATGTCGTTTTTAAAATAATAACTTCAATTGAAAAATACACAAAAAAAGCTGCCGTTTCGGGCAACTTTTTTTCTTTAAAAAAAGAGTTCTTTAATAAACAACCACTAATTTTTGTTGCTGTATTATCGCTCCATTTTGTAACAAAGTAACCTGATAAATTCCAGGCATAAGATTTTGTACCTGTAGTTTTTCAGTATATGTGCCTTTATCTATAAACCCTTTATTAATCAGTTGCGTGGATGTACCCATGTAATCTCGAATACTGATTTGTACACTACCTTTTTGAAC
Organism: Bacteroidota bacterium; assembly: GCA_018268015.1. Lineage (GTDB taxonomy): Bacteria > Bacteroidota > Bacteroidia > Chitinophagales > Chitinophagaceae > JAFDXJ01. The sequence continues at coordinate 2,461 of JAFDXJ010000060.1, read as the reverse complement.
TAAATTATATTGTAGGGTAATGAGACCGTTTGATGCCGGATTCGGGCTGATCTGCAGCTTAACGGATTGCATGTTTTCCGATGCGTTGTCGTTGATCGGATTTGCCTGCAATGAACCGCCACTTATATTGACCGTATAATCTTCTGTTTCGCCATTCGCATTATAATTACAAGGTGAATCAGAGGCGAAAAAGGTTTCTTCAAACACAAGCCTCAACCTTGTTTCACCGTTTTGTGCACTAACGGGTACTTTAAAATTGAATTGAACGACTGAATCTGATTTCGTTGTATATACATTTCCGACATATTCATCTTCCTCAAAAGTTTTATTTTGATTATAATCAATATATGCCCTGAATTGACAATCCGGATTATTATTACTCCAAATATGCCCCTTTAAATACATTTTATAAATATGTCCGGCCTCAAGCGGAATAATGGTAGATACATAATCGCCATAGCCGCCATTATCGCCGGTCGAATAATTAACACCATTTAACCTCATGCCTTCAATATAATTTAACCCATTCCCATAGGCCCAGCAATAATTTCCTTTTGCTTCTGTATTTATACTTAATCCACTTTGATTAGGCCCATATTTGCTAATTACGCCATTACTGCATACTGCAGCTACTTTCACTGAATATCCATGATTGGGTTTTAGTCCTGTCAATGTATATGTAGTATCTGTAATATTCTCAATGGTTCGCCATTTGGACGGAGAAACCATAGCATCCATATATTTTAAAATATAGCTTTCCGGTGGTGGGCCACTGAATATACCCCAGTGAATTACTGCGTTGCGCATGTTGATATCGCCATAAGTTACACGATAAGGCATTTGACATGTTGGTTCCAAAGTTTGTCCTTCCTGTGCATAAAGACCCATCGTACAGAAAATGATGAGCGCAGATAAAATTGTTTTCATATGTTTTATATTTTGAGGTAAAAAAGAAATGGCTATGAATACTTCTAAAAAAAGCGAACATACCTTAGAGCAATATCTCCTTATTTCTATAAAAATAAGAAAATATTTTTACAATACAAATAGGATTGACAATCCTGAAAATCCTATCAGGGGAAGCGCGTGTACTGTGGATGCAGTATGCAATTTTACTTTAGCTCTCTGTATATTCCGATGTCAATGTATGTGGGCCATAGTCGCTCTTCACCAGGCTTGCGCTACCTGGCCAATTGCTACTTAATCCAAAATACATTTCTGATGCTCCACTACAAGTGAAGGTCACTTTTGTCCCTTTGGGCACACTCGCATTTTGGGTGATGCTTTTATTATTGCTTAAATTTATTTGTGCATAAGATACTTCTGCTTCATAAGTCGCGTATGTAGAATTAAGACCATTATTATCTTCGGCTATGAAGTTCGCTTTATAGCTTTGGTCAATTGATAAGTCTTTTTGAGGTCAGGTGTAATTATTAAATGTATAAGCGAAGCCAGTCTCATCTGTGTTGACGCTATTTAATGGCTGATAATTATAATTGCCTGTAAAATCTCCTAAAATGTTTAAAGTAGTATTGGGGCTTGAAGTGGCCTGAAAATATATTGTATCAGCAAAGTCTCCGGCCGCAACAACATGTAGTCCGCTATATGAGACATTATTAGCATAAGTCCCGGCAACTGTCTTATCTAAAAAGGCCGACGCTCTATAAAAAGAAAATGTAGCTAAAAAGAAAATTGTGATAATGAATATTTTTTTAAACATAATTTTTAATAAATTTATTTTTAATAAATTCATTATACTATTAAAAAAAAGATTTTTTAAAAAGTTATACACAAAAACAGCCACTCTTTTGAGTGGCTTTTAAAAGGTGAATAAATAATTTTAATTTTCCAAGGTTACCCCATCCTGGCTCACCAGGGCATCAGAGAAGTCTATCACCTGGCCGTCAGAATTTAATACTACAAAATCAAATTTTGATACAAGTATAAATCCTATAAGCCCGGGAGTATAATCCTCTGTATGAAAGACCACATTGCTAAGATTCTTCTCTCCACAAGAGATTCCAAAATCTTGATGTGAGCCATTCACATCTAAAATATTGCAGACATTACCCAAATTAAGATTTATAAAGGTGGAATCTCCTTCCCAGTAGAAATTAGTTATATCTTCTGTGCAGGCAAACCAAGATCTTCCAATATACCATTTACGAAAATCATTATTGTGGTCAGGATAACCCCATTCCATACCGCTGAAAGCAGCATAAGGATTCTTGAGCCTGAGGCGCACAATTCTGGCCGGAGCCGGGCCGGAAAGCCATAAATTAATTACAGTATTTATAGCTTGTGTTCCGGATGCTCCCGGGGACAAATTTGATTGCCCTATCAAGCTATTAGAAGACCAGCCAAAAGGGCCTGTGATGAGGGTCGGCATAGTATGGCTATTCACCCTACCCACTGACAACTCATTCGGCCATCCTCCCTTCGGCTGACCTCCACCCTCTCC
>JAFDXJ010000005.1 GCA_018268015.1 Bacteroidota bacterium | reverse complement strand
TTCACCCAATTCACCCCTTGATTTTGAGGGTAAAAAGGAAATTGAGGGGCTTTATAAATTCCGTTATTGTTTGATGGGTCATAAGTGCCTGTATAAAAGATTACGCCTTTCTGAATAGTGGGTGAAAACTGTGGGTCAACGTTCCTTATCTCGCTCGCATCACCATCGCCATATACTTCAAAATTATCTGTTAGCATTAATCCTTCACCTCTAAACCCATAGAATTTTTTAGTGCCGGGAATATATAAAGATTTTGCACCGGGCAAAGAATCCAACAATCTTACTGCGTTCCTTAATGCAGTACTATCTTGAATAAACGACTGCATCCCATTACCCAATGCCCCAAACCATTTAAGATTATAAGATTTTGAGCCACTCACATCACGCACATAAGCCTTTGTACTGCCGACCGGAATCACCATGCCGGGAACTGCTGCTGCGCCTGTTGTATCAATTAAAATAAATCTTCCACCTGCTCCATCATTGGCATTATAATATCCTTTTACAAGGTATTCTGCTTGCAATAGTGGGCTTTCGGCAGGAGAAAGAGCAATGGTATTCAAGTCTGACATTGTATTAACCACTTTCGATACAAACCCTGTCTTGCCGTTCCCTATATTGTAGAGAAATCCTGATACTGTTCTTGTGGAATTTTTAATGGTCAATTCGTTGTCGCCACCAACCCTTGTATCTAATATGGTACTATCTGCAATAATCCTTGAAACAAATTGCGCACTCAACCCAATTGGCATTAGGAGTAATAATACGTAAAGCAGTTTTTTCATTATTTTATTTATTTAGCTGATTGTTATAATTCCTGTCTGTCCGCCTGTTGATATAGTTATTAATGTTGTTAATGGAAATGCCAAATCTAAGAAATATACTGGTGTAACCGAAACTAACTTGCCTGTCGTTGGGTCTGTAATAAACATTTGTATATTCGGGAATAACCCAAACCTCGCCTTTCTGTCTGCATCCCATGATATAGGGAGAGTATCCACACCGGAAAACGATATTATTTCTTTATACATAGGAAATGTATTGCCGCCACCGCCACCTATTACTGTGCCGCCGCCGTTGTCATAAATATAATTAGCCTTAGATATGTAGTTCCCGCAAAGGGAAATATTGTAATTAACAATCGCATTAAGCCATGAAGAATAATTGTCATGAGCATACCCGAACTCAATAGCCCTTCTTGTTATATACAATAATCTTGCTGTTCTATCAACTATAAGATTCCCATTAAATACCCTTGACGATTCAATGTCTATGGAAGATAGGTATTGACAAATTTTAGAAATTTCAATCTGCCTCTGTATGTCATATTGATTTTCCGGCACATTAGAATTTTTTAAGTTGAAAATACGACAAGGCGTTTGCCCTGTCAATGGCTGATTGTGCGGAAGTCAAGTCTGAATATTTTACGCCTTGCGCTACATTGTCAAGTTCAACATATAATTGATTGAGGCTGTCGTACAGGTTTTTATCATTCAGAATCTTTGGGTTTGCTGCGATGTTTTGCAATATACTGTAAGCGAAATTATTAATCCTACAAACCAACGAATACGATGTTTGAATTGAATAAACAGAACCCACTTGTGGGCTACTGCTTAAAAGTGTCAATTTTATTGAATAAGCACAATCCTTTAATGATGGTATTGTTATTGTGTTTGTTGGATAATTCGCAAAATCGAATACAATAGGCGATGGCGAAGATGTTACTACCCCATTAGCATCAATTGTTTCACCTAAATAGTTGGTTATGGTTAAACTCCTTGAAACGAATGTGCCTTGTCCTTCGCTTGCATAAGAACTTGAATCCTCAATAGTGAATGAAGAACAATCCAACGCTTCTGAAACAATCATTGATGCGGTAAACATTACTTTTTATTTTTTGCTTTTTCGGGCTTCCATGCGTCAATTTGCTTTTGAATAGAACTTAAAACATCACCACCATTCTTTGCCGACTTAATCCATGTGGCAAAGGTGCTTAGATAATCAAAGCCAGGTGCATTATCGCTGCCAAATGAAACTATGCTTGCGCCACCCATTTCAATAACGCCTGAATCCACACGATACTTAATAACTTCAATATCAAGTGCTTTTTTTAGTGTAGCTTTCAATTTAGTGTCTGGGTCTGATGCAATTTTCATAAACTGCTTAGGGTCTTTCGCTGCAAGTTTTTTAACCCTTGCTCTCAAAACGTCTTTTTTAGGCTCATACTGCCAATTCATTGCTGCTGATATTTCCTCTACTTCATCATCGCTCATTAATTTAAGGTTATTGAGTGCCTCTGTCATTTCATCAATATCGTTTGCTGCGGATAATTCTTCTTTATCAAAATCGCATACCTCTACTAACAGGGGTTTAGATTCATTTCTACCTTCTTTTTTTATATAGTCTGAAAGATGAAGGTAACTCCATAGCTTTTCATCAACCGCTACGCCTTCCCTTAATGTAAACTTCCCCGAAAACGACCATGAAGCCATCCCCATTCCGGGAATGATATGATTCAGCCTCATAACTTGTTTACCATCATCGGTATTAAGAACATCGCCATACGCAATTTCTACGTACTTCTTATGCCCTCTATCCCATATTAAATCTCGTGGCGGGATAGCCATAAGAGGGTATATTACAGGTCTTTTTGCCTGTTCCTCTGGCAATGGATGATTGTTTTTCACACCTGTAAGCATATGCAATGTTTTTTCGCCTATTAGTTTAGGTACACTGTTTTTTGCTTCTTCTGAAAGGTCATTAAATTGTAGGAATTTCTGGATCATATATTTTTTTTATTATAAAAGGTAAAAAGTGCAAGGATTTCTCCCTACACTTTTTATGTATATTTATGCAACCTTTAAGCGCATCATGTGCTGAACGCCCAAGCATTGCAGCCCTTGCTCTGAAATCCATTCTGTGCGAATTTCCGCAATTGTTCCATTCGGATTAATCGGGTTTAATGCACCTGAATTAATCTCCGAAATAAGCCCATTGTTATTTACTTGCGTGTTTCCATACTTAGGCTGATACCTAACCTGCAATGCAGGTTCTGATCCACCGCCTACCGTTTTCACAAACCCATCTTTGGGTACGAAGTACAATGATTTGGCAATATCTGTATTACCAAACAAGTCTGGTTGGTCAAGTATTGGCAGTAATACGAACTCCATATCATAACCGCCATCTGTAACGGTTTGTACTGTGGTATTAACGTCTTTTCCGCCTATAACCATGCGCACACTTTGCAATCCGCTTGAGCCAAGCCCTTTCCAATATGTGTCGCTAATTCCAAGTGCAGCCTTGCCTCCATAAACAATATACTTCGTTCCTGCTCGTCTTGATGTCAACATAGCGTATCCTGCTTTAAGGTCTGCGCCAGCCAATACTCCTGCTGTTGCTACGCTTAGGGCATTCCCGCCAACGCTTGTGATGTACTTATCCAGCCCTCTTGTAAGCTGAACAGCACCACCACCACCACCTGTTGAAGGTGTATTTGTGTCAACAAGAACAGGCGTTACATCGCTAAATGAAGTAACTGAAATGTCGCCACCAATAAATGCAGCATTAATTTGTCCTTTCAGCCTGATAAATTTTTGTACGTGGTCGTACATGACATACGATTTTTGCCCATTTATTGAAACTTCGATAGCGGATGCTTTTTGAATGTCCGTGATTTGTGATATTTCCCTGAATAGTTGCGTTTTATTGAAGTCTTTAAACGCTCCAAAACGCAAGTTAACAGGGCTACCTGATGCCTCGCCAACGCCTCTTGTGAAACTGTTGAAAACATCGCCAGCCGTGATTGTTCCATTACCACCTCCTGCTGTTTGCACAATCAAAGTATCTTTCCCTGCAACCGTAGTAACTGATTTTACATAAAACCTGTCATTTGATGCCCCTTGTCTGATTAATACATCGCCTGCCCTGTTATACCCCGAAGTTATCGTTGTTGCGCCTGTGATTGTAATTGTCGGAGTTCCGTTGTTAGTGATTGTTGCTCCTGCGGTATCTACCTGCTTAAAAATAGTTTCCGCAAAAAAGTCGTAGTATATAGGTTGCTCCGTTGGCTTTATCCTGTTAGCCAAATATAGAATATCGGTTAAGTATGTGTCATTGTTTATGTCAATCAACCCATCTCCGATTTCTCTTGTATCAAACATACCATCTATGGCTGATACGAATTTTTTATCTGCTGTTCCTAATGTTGCCATTTTAATTTTATTTTAATTTGTTTATGAATTTACTGCTTGTGAATAAGGTACAATTTTAGCGTTCCCCCAAGCCGTTTTTTTGTTTTGCATTGGAACAGGTGATACAGATTGATTGCCAGAAGAAATATTTTGCCCTTCTTCAAGATTTTTATTAATCTGTATTTTGACACCCTTGTCAACCAGTGCTTTTTTAAAAGCCATTGGATTTGCCTTGAAAAGTGCCATTTCGTGGATTAATTGCACGTCAGGATAACCCTGTTTGTCAACTCCATATTTATTGCCAATGCCATTTTTGTTGGTAATTATATCCGTCAACAATACCGGATTTTGGACAGGTATATTTATTGTACCATATCCTGTATCAACTACAACTCGCTTGCTTTGTTGAATATTTTTAGTTACATCATGTCCTTGTATATAGTCGCAGAATACATTTTGCTGCCCTTGCGGTGATTGCGCTTTTGCTTCGGGCAACTTATAATTTTCTGATTCTTTTATCAACGAACTGCGCAACTTCTCGCCATTCGCTTTCATCATTATTGCGCCAATTCTGTTTTCTTCTTCGGTGTAATTGTCGCCCTGTTTGTATTCGTTTTCAAACAGTTCATTAATTTCTTCGCTTGACAAAAAAGGGTATTGTTTTACCATATCGTCTATGATAAGTTTTTCGTGTGGCATTTTTGAATAATCAATCCCCTTCATGGTGATATAATCTTCTGCTGCTCCACCCTTCTTTATATGTTCATTTAGTTTTAATGCGAATGGGTCAATCCCGAATGATTCTAAAATTTCTCGCCTTTCATCTTCACTCGCCTTTTCAAATAATTCTTTGTAATTAATTGGTTTGTTTTGCGGCTCACTTTCTCCCTTGTCGGTTACAGCATCTTCGCCAATAGCATCAATGGTGTAATCTGCAAAATCATCGTCAGCTTCAATAGGCGTTTCTGCATTTCCTGATTCAGAAACGGCTTGCTGCTGCTGCGTATTGTCTGTTGCATTAGTTTCGGTTGCATTAGTTTCAACTGCGGCAGCATCGTTTGCTATTTCATTATTAATCTCGGAAAGAGTTTTGACAACCATATAATTATTTTATGTAAAAATAAAATATTGTATTACTATATATTCATTTATTAAGTATATTTGTTGCACGACTGCGCAATCAAATAATTATGAGTACTTTTATTACAGTAAAGCAATATGCAAAACTAACTGATAGGAAAGTCAGAACAATTCAGTACCACATTACAAAGCACGATTGCCTACCATACGTTGTGTGTATTGTTAAGTTTAGTGGGTTTACCATGCTTGAAGTCAATGATGAATTCATAGAGAAGCGGATGCCGATTTCGCCGAAGCGATGATTCTGCTGCTCAATACTTTTGCATTTGCGTGTACATTCGCTTCATCAATATCACTACCTTTTTTCATCTGCTCGATATAGTATTGCCATTGCCCTTTTACTGTTTCTTTTTGAATTTCAATTTGCCCTTGCAACTTCAAAGTTTCTCGCTTTGCCTTTTCTGCTTCGATTGCAACTTGCATATTCCCATTTGACTGTTGCTGCTGCATTTCTATTTGTCTCCTATGAATATCTTCCTGCGCATCTTTGATTGCCTTTGCAAGATAACGCCACGCCATTTTAATATTCCTTGTTTCGGAAATAATAATAATATCCATTGGATTTAAAAGCCCTTTTGCTTCATTGGTTTGCATCTCCTGATACAATGCCAAACGCTGCTCCCTTGTTGGCGCATCTTTAAGGAATATCGCATACTCCCTGTTTGATATATCTGGATTTATTTTCAAGAACTTAACTGCTTGCGACCCAAGCGCACGAACATACCCTTCAACATTTCCTCGTTTTACTGCGATTTGCACTTTCAAAAATATGGCTTCGCAAAGATTAAGATATAGCTTTTCATCAGCCTTACTCATGAGGTACAATGCGTTATTAGTTGCTTGCTGTTGCATTTGCAGCCCAGTTGTAAGCATTTTGGAATCGGGGTTACCGGCTACCCCTTGATTAAGCCCCGAAATATCATATATCTGACTTATTAAAAATTGCAACTCCCCTGTAAGTTCTGCAATCATTGCCAATTGTGGCGTTTGCGAAAATGTTACTGGAGAAAAATTTGGTCGCTCATTTTCGTTTAAATCTTCTGTCCTGAAAACTGCCGTATAGTTTTGCATAATGAAGTCCATTATTTGTAACGGTGTCCATTTGCCGCCATTGGCATCTGTTGATGCGCCCCAAATAACGTTCTCTAATTGGGAGAAGTTGACATTCATAACATAAGGGATGGTCTTGGCATCAATATTTTGTATCTTCTGCCATACAAGTTGGTATCTATCTGCAATCGGGATAAGCCTTTCCGTAAGCCCAACCCACGACATTCTATACTTATTCCATGTGTTTAGTATTTTGTCGAATTTTACATCCCACCATTTAGAAACCTTTCTGCCTTGATTTTCTTTAGGCCCATAATTAAACATAAAGTCTGTTCCCATCACCCTTGAATACTTGTAAACGGATTTTCTGTTTATTGTTGCAAATTTGGGTGTTGTTGTAGCTTCTCTTGGGTTGTACTTTTCGCTGGTATATTTGAAGTCAACTTTCAATACATCGTCATTACCTTTAGAATTGATTTCTCTTTTATACGCTTGGGTATCTATTGAAATAAGGTTTACATTTAATACCATTACCTTGAATGGTGCTATGTTGTTGTCAAAGAATCTTGGATTGTCATATTCGCCTTTAGCCGATTCGCATATTTTCGCCAAATCGTCAACGTCAAACCATTGCGCAAGGTCTGACACCATCATTGGCTCGATGTTCCCTATGTATGCCGCATCAGAAAAATCATTTTTGCTTGCATAAGAACAAACCAATGAACTTGTTTCGCAGGCATCAAATCTTACATTGTTTTGCGCATCAATCCATATATCGTACCCCCCAATACCTGCATCAATAAGTGATTCGATATTTTGCTTTCGCTTTTCGTCTATGTCATTTTGCTGCAATACCATTGAAATTGCATCTTCGGCAACCATTGTCATAGTAGATTTATAGCCAAATTCCTTGCTCAATTCCAATGATTCCAAATCTTCCGCTTCCCCTGTCATTCTTTTTATTGCAGGGTTGTCTTGAAGTGGCGTACCTTTCGCTATATCTCTCGCCAATACCTTTAATTTCATCTTTGTAAATTCGGTATCTTCTTCTGCCAAAGAAATTGGGTCAACCGCAAATGCTTGAACATCGAACTCCCTTTGCAGTAGTTGCGAAATAAGCATCTCCCTTATTTTTGGTATAATTGCTATTGGCGTAAAATCCGTTGCAAGCCAACTTTCACCTGCTATCTGCCTACCGAGTGGCGTTCTCTTATACCTGTTCGTGTCTTGTCTGCCTTGTGCATACGATTTTATTTCATTTATTTCCCTGCTTTTGTAATAATAATCGCTATTTGGAACAATGCCATTCGGGTTATTTAATACCGCTTCTGAATGTTTATAGAACCACTCTTTGCCTTTTAAGCGAGGGTCAATCATATCATCGGGGAATCCATTAAAATTGGTTGCCATATATTTATTTTTAATATTTTCACAATACTTTTCTCATTGGAAATATTTCCATAACATTCATTTGTTTTACAGTTTTTCTAAAGTTTGCTTTCATAAAGTAATCTGCAACCAATGTCCATCCTAACCCCATCACCTGATTTGATGCCTCTGTATTGTTTACATTGAACTTTAAAAGCCCATCTTTTTCATCATCAATAACGTCTGGGTATATCATTTTGCCATTTTTGCCTTCCGTGTTTATCCATTCTTCCCAACAATTTACCAAAATTACTTTATTGTCCTGATTCGGGTCTATCCCTGCTGTTTGTTTTCCCGGCAGGTAAATTAATAATTTTTCTAATCCGTTGTCTATAAAATATTTCCTTAGCCCACCATCCATTTTCGCCTCAACCAAAAATTTACACCCAAAGTAAAAGCATTGCAAAACCATATCCATATGATAAAGTTTGGCTATCTGCGGTCTGGCGTGGTATTTACACACAAACATTCTATTGTAATATTCTTGGTCGCTCCCCACTTCTGCTCGGCACAATGTCCCTGCACTTGCTTTTGAATTTCTCGTATCTTCGGTTATGTCATTCTGAAATGGGTCGCCACCCATGATGTATTGTATTGTGTTTTGCGGAATTGCTACATTGCCGTTCCATAAAATTTTATCGCCATCTTGCACTTTGTATTTTGCTGGCATACTCCACCTTGCATTTTCCTTGCTACATTTCTCCCAAAGGCTTTCGCTGAAAGGCACTCCATCTTTCCAATAAAAATTGCCGTATTCAACCATAACGCTTTCAGCCGCAATAGCATCCTGATACATTTCGTTGAGTAGCATTGCATCGAAATGACAATTATCATTCAATACCATAAACGCTTCACGTTCATTAAGAGGGTCTTTTCGGATTTCAGCTATCAATGCTTTTTTATCGCCTTTCAACTTCGCCCTGTTATCCATTATTTTAGCCCTATTCTTCTCTATATACGCATCCCCATAAATGTCGCAATCCCCAGCCTCGTCTGCTGGCATAAAAAAACTAAACAGTCCACTTGTTGTAGTATCATTTAATAATGTATCAATGCTTGACTGCTTCCATAATGTAAAAAACTTAGACTTTAACCCAATTTCCTCAACCGTTGTGGTAACAATCATTTTCCCAACGATATTCCCGCGCCAATCAATTAAACATTTGCGCACTGTTATATGCGCATCAACCAAGTCGAAGTCAACCTTCCCGCGCTCGTCAAATATTACCCTTGCCAACTTCTGCCCATCCAGTTTGTCTGGTGTGCTATCTACGAATGATATTTCTGATTTTATTTGTTCTTCTGATACAACTCCATTTTTACCCCTTGATGATGCTGCGTAAAACGATAATTTCTTTTCTGGCTTTGTGCCTTTATTCGTATCGTACTTTGGAATGAATATTGGTGAAAGCGATTGAAATGGAGTAACTACATGATAGTCGAATAATTTTTTTGCATCTTCTTCTGTTTTGCTTTGCATACTACAAATAGCCCTCATTGTTCTTGTTGCGTATTCGGTCAACATGGCTGCGGCAAAAACAGACTTGCCACCACGCCTTTTGGTTATCTCAATCATCCCATAACTAAACGGATTGTACTCATTCCACTTCCAATATAATGCTTTTTTGTAGTCGCTTTTTCTGAATACAGGGAATCCCATATCCAACTGCCAATAGGTTAAGTAAAAATAGTATGAACCTGGAATGTAATACGGAACACCCTTAATCCACACCCATATACCAAATAATCTTCTATGCCACTCTTTCTGCCTTATTCTTTCAAGGTCGTAATTAAAGTATGATGAGTCTGATTCTTTTTTTGAATTTTCGTCTGCCACCCAATCCATGAACTCATTCGGCAAATCCTCTTTCTCCCAATATTGTTCTTCTGGCTTGTTGCTTCTTTTTATTATTTCAACTGGCTTTATTATATCCTCATAATCAGCATCAATGCCATACCCATATTCAGGCAAATAAATATTAACGCCCCTTATCGTTTCTACTGAACTATATTTATCTGGTACTAAATACATTTTTACTTTCTCATTTTACTTCTTTCGTATGCAATTGAATACGGCGATGTCGCGAAACTTGATAGCTGAATTATATCTTCGCCATACAGTTTTTTGTAGTCAATATCAAGCCTGTCGCAAATCGAAGCCATATTTTCAGTTAGTGTTGTTTTCGCTATCATTGCCGCAATTATATCCTTGTCATTTTTCTTTTCGCTCGGTGAAATTGGCTCTAATATTCTTTTTGAATATTCATAAAATAAACTCTCATTGCAAACTATTAAATTCCATGTTCTATTGTGAACAAAGTCTTTCAGGAATATATCAACCGCTTGCAAAATGTAATCTTCCCCTAATCCATAAATGGTTTCTACATCATCTTTATCCTCGTTATACCCTGCGAACTCCGCACCTAACCGCTTCCTAACTTTTAAATCTCTATTGTGTATTACTATTGGGCTTTTGTAATCGTACACGCAAGATATATACTTCATTAACTTATTGTCTACCCTGCTATCTATCTTTTGAATATCCGATAATGATTGATACGACACAAACATATCCACCACTCTTGGGTCAAATAAACATTTCTCAAATTCCTTGTCAAACTGTACCATTACTTAAATAGTTTCTTTTTTGTAGATTCCGTTGCATATCTTTTTTGCCTTTCTATGACAACTTTCATTTGCTCTGCCGTGAGGTCTTTTGTTTTAACCCCATAAAAATAAAACCCATCATCGGTTGTTCCATTCCACGAATTTTCAGGCTTATCAATCACATTGTTTTTCATCTTATTTGCAAATTCTTCGTACCATGTGTTAACGTATTTTTCTGCTTCCTGCTCTGTCAAATCTCGCTTCCCTGAATTACGCCCATTGCTATCTTTTTCTTGTATTTCTTTTGGTGCTTTAATTTCAGGTACATCAATTTTATGTTGCTTAAAATAAGCACTTACCCCATCATTTAGTTCGGGCGCAGTTGTCTTTTTCGACCTTTCGTATGTGTTCGTGCCGACACCCAATACGTTAGATGGTACTGTAAGCAATAGTGCTTTCGCCCATCCTAAATCCTTTGCAGCCTCCACAACGCTAATCACGTTCATTGGGGCAAAATGTTCGGCTATGTACTTTTGAGTGCTTATTTCCTTTTTCTTTTCATCTGCGTTCCATTTTATTTTTTCTCCAAGAAACGTTTCGCCGCCCATCATCAAGTCTGTGGCAATCCCGGCAGGAGGCGATAGTTTACCCCTTGCAAATCTCCCTACAACGCTGCCCCTCGATTCGCCAAATGCGCCTTCTCCGTCCAATTTAATTTCCTTGCCTGTCTGTGTTTTTCTGCTTCCTGCAAACATTATGGCTGCAAGTTTTGCGTATTGCTGATAGCCGCCCCAAATATCAAAATCTGTATTACTCTGTCTGATTTTACCGAAGTCCGATGATAGTGGGTCAAACCCAACGTGTATTTTATTCTTATCATCATCATTATATAATGCACTTGACAATGCCGCAAATGCCGCCAACGTTGTTAGCCCTGTGCCTATAAATATTCCCATATCCCTGAAATATGCCCTTCTTATTTCAACTGGAGCTTTACTCCAAAAAGAAGGTTTCATCAAGTACGTAAGCATATTCACCCTTGATGCAATCAATCGTGGCGAAAAGAAAAAAGCATTTAATAACGGTGCAGCACCATTTAATAATTTACCAACATCGCCACGACCTGTCATGTTGTTTGCAAATTTTGCAATCTCTTTGTATGCGTCAGGGGAATTGGCGAATGTTTTCCCTTTAGCTTCCAACATAGATGCGTAATGGTCGAATAGCATTATGCGCATAGCGTTTAAGTAAATTGTGTATGCCCTTTCACTACCTTTTATTATATTTAATCCCGGCACTTTCGTTTTGCCTTTTACTTTAATAGGCTCTCCTACTATTGGTATTTTGCTTGCAAGGCTGCTCATATATCTTTCTTCATGGAATTTCATCTCTGCCGCATTTCTATCTGTTATTGCAAGCCCACTATTTACATAGGTATCATATTTGGGGCTATGCTCTAAGTCGTAGAAAAATTCATCATAAGCCTTTTGGCTTGCGCCAGCCTTTACCATCATAACCCCTGCTTTTTTAGCGAAATAAGGGTGTGAAAGTGTTGCTATAACCGACTGCCTTAAAACTGCTGAATAGTCGCCTGTTGCCATTATTGCTCTCGGAATGTTTATTATATCGGCAATCATATCTGCGCCTTTCTTTATTGTTCCTCGTTTAGAATATTCATCCATTAGCTGCTCCAACTTCCTTTTTGCCCTAACTTCAAGTAGTTCGTTTTTCAATTTTATCCCCTCACTATCTAACTCGATTGGCGTTTGTTTTCTTGTTTCAAAATCGCCTTTTTTAATCTGCTCATTAGTCTTGTCAATCAAACGCTGCATTGACTTCTTCTTAGCATCAAGTATTGCCGCATCTGTTTTTGCAATTTGCTTCCTAATTTCTTTCGCCTCTTTTTTCAGTTCTATTTCCCTCGCTGTTTGTTCTCGCTTGTCTTGTGCTGTTTTAGGCTTAGTTTTCGGCTTTAATATCCCCGATTCTGCGCTTTCAAGTTCATTCCTCAATCCTTCATTTTGCGCTTCTAATTTTTCAATTTGTTTTGCCGCTTGCAAATCCCATCTGTTCGTTTTTTGTAGTGCCGCAATTTTATCTTTTAATGTTTTTATTCTTTGGTTTCTTGCCAATTCGATTTTCTCCTTAGATTGCGTTGATTCTTTCAGCCTTTGATGCAGGGGTTTATTTTGCTCTGCTAATTCATCTTGCAACTTCTCTGTAAGTTTCACTTCAAGCCTAATATTTTCCATTGTTTCCGCAAGCTGCGACTTTGTTTTTTTGTCGCTGTACTTCCCTGCAATGACATCATGAACGTCTTCTGGTTTTATACCATCAACAATATCACTCAAATAAGCCACCGTATCTTCTGTAACCTTCGCCAAATCATCGCCATGAATTTCTGCAAATGAACGCACAACATCAGCAATATCCTTAGCTGTTTCAGTATCAATTTCGGCATCCTTTGTGCCGCCGACACTACCATCTTCGGCATCAAACATGAACTGCATATCATCACTACGCCTTGCTGCCATCCTTGCTGCAATTCGGTCTTTTGCCGCCTTTCTTGTTTCCTCTGGCGATTTCCTACTTCGATGCGGCAATTTTACTTGCTTTGTCAATTCTGCTTGCGCATCCTTTTCTGTTGCTTTTGCTTCGAGTGCTTTTACGTGTTTTTCATATTTGTCCTTAACCACCTTTTCGCTTTCGTAATCTTCTTTGGCTTTCTGTTTTTGTTCAATGGTCATATCATCCGCATCAATGCCTAAACTTTCAGCCTTAGACAGCATATAATCCGCAAGCGATTCTGGGTCATTGAAGATGTTCTTCCTTACCCTTAGCATATGGCTTGCTTCTGTGCCTAATTTATCTAATAATTGTATTGCTTCTTGCGCTCTTTTAAGGTTTGCGTTTGTAGGGTTATCCGATGCCTCTTTTTTAAGTGCTGCAATATGCAACCCCATCATCAATTGCTGTTCAGGCGAAATCTTTTCATTATTCCTTAGCGCATCCATCACTTTTTTTATTTCACCCTGCTTATGGTATAAGTCAATCGCATCACTCACCCTTTGAGCATCCGCAACACTTGTTCTTTGATATTTTGGCAGCCCCAACGCACTACGCACCCCTGCTGTAATTTTATGCTTAATGCCCGCAATTTCCCTACCGCTTGGTGAAGCCGTATCATCAGGCGATATTGGAGGCGGCTCACTACCTGCCGAATCTTTTTCATCATCAACCTTTTTTTCAAACTTCGCATTAGGGTCTAAAATATCTGCTGCTGCTCCCTTAGCAAATTCCGCTAAAGTCATTTTGCTAATTTCTTCTGCTGTCTTATCTTTTATCCCGAAATGTTTTGCAACGGAATCCCACAATTGGTTCACCCAATCCCTGAATGATTTTCTTTTCGCCTCCATTACAAATTTTCCACCTTCATCCCCAATTGCAGTAGCCAATGCTTCTTTTTCTAAATACCTATTATAACCTTCGCTCCCTTTCTCTCCATACTTTAATGCTTCTTTCAGGTAAAAATCTTTTGAAAGAACTTCCTTTATGTATGGGCTGTTGCGGACTTTCTCTAACCCTGCATCCATCAAATCTTTTGCATTTGCATCAGCCCATTCCGCCCATATATGCCCTGATTCATGAATAAGTGTATTAGGGTTCAGCTTTTCTTTATTAAGGTATATCTTGCCTGTCTTTGGGTCAACTGCACCCAATATTTCTCCTTTGGCGTTGTACATATACCTTGTATCTCCTGTTTCACTATCAAATGTACCTTTATTGGCTGTGGATGATTTTATTTGGCTTGATGAAAACACGCCTATGTTTTCTACGCTATGCGAACTGCCTATCCTTTCTGTAACATAAAATCCGTCATATCCTTTCTCTTTTAAAAACTTTTGAAACTCCGCACTTTCAATCACCTTCCAGTTGCCATTGCCGTATAATGAACTGTTGTAAAGTTCATCATACATATCTTTTGAGCCAAGATTTTTAACCGCCCACCGCTTAAATTCCGCAAGCTGCGCCTTATCTTTATAGTCGAATAGTTTTTTTGAACTTAAAAATGCAGGTTTTATATTCAGCCCGGCAGCATCATCATCAAACGACTGAAATGCGCCAAACGCTTCTGCAACCTCTGGTGTTTTCCCTACAAAAAACATTTCTCTCTCACCCGAACTGCTATTGCTCGTTTCCTCTTTACTGAAAGTGTCAAAGTCGTTTAGTGTGCCATGAAAAACAACCATTGGCTCACCGCTTTCATCTACAACTTTGCTTGCATTGTCAGGGTCTTTCTCCCAATCCCCAAACCAATTTTTGAATCGGATTGTTCTTACTGTTACCCATTGAGGTTTGGTTAGTTTGCTCGGCTTGCCATTGGGTGCTTTATGGTATGTATCATTTGCTTTTGCTTCGGATTCTATTTTTTCACGCTCCTCTCTGATGGCTTTCTCAACTTCCGGCTTTATGCCTATAACATCGCCTTTACTGTTTTTTATAACGTCTTTTTCTGACAAGTAAGGAATGGATTCTGTCATAAACAAAGGCTGCCCTTCCTGCGCTTTTGCTCTCACTTCATCAACATTATTTGCGAACTCTATTTTATTTCCTTTTACGCCAAAGGCTTTCCCTAAAAAGTCATTGACACGCTTCGTGATGCCTTTTGAAAGTTCATTTGATTCTGCGCTTGCTGCTTCGCCTTGCTCCCTGAATGAATTATCAGGAACGTCTTTGCCTGTTACCTTTAATTCTTTTGAAAGTTTTCCGTATGCGTTTTCAATAACATTGTCGTATGAGTGGTCGCCTATAATCTTTGCAACTTCATTTTTGACTTCTTCTACACTTGGGGCTTTGCCATTTTTCTTAAACCCATCATCGTAAATGTCTTTTACAAGGTCTTTGGCTTCTTGTATTTCTTGTGTGTCTTTATTTTCTGATTGAAAAGACGTTTTATCATTACCCAACGC
>JAFDXJ010000059.1 GCA_018268015.1 Bacteroidota bacterium | reverse complement strand
TTTGAATGTAGGTATCAATGTTTGAAAGGCCACATTCAGAAAGTAGTTTTTTTAAGGCTTCCATTTTGATCGTGTTGTGTCCACCTAAATTGATGCCTCTTAATATTGAAATATATGTCTGCATATTTTAACTGACTCAATGTTTGTGAGGCGTCTCTTTATAATGACCGCCAACAATTGCATTTGCGAACCTACAAACCTTTTTTTGTTTTTTTCAATAAAAATTCAGGCTTTGAGTATCCTTGTTTAAGGATCTTTTTACGAAGTTTATTTTATAAAAATAGCTGTTGCGTCAATACATCATCTATGCTCCAATGATCTTATTCTTCCTGGCCTAAATGAAAAAGACAGCCAGAAAAGATAGCCTCTACTATAGCTTTCTGAGAGTAGCATGCTGTTTTGGATGAGTTGATTCCGATTGGTGAGGGCAACAACCGGTAGGAGGAATTTATTTACGTGGCGGTAATGAACGAATTCTAAAACAAGTATTTGCAATGATAAAAAACAACAGTCTTTATATACCAAAGTACTGTTCAGCAAAACCGTAGAAAAGTTGGTTTTTTATTTGGTTTTATAAACAGTTCATGTTATCAGCCGTTATATTCTTCCAAAGGTCTGTAGCTCAATATCCAAAAGTATGTCAAATTAATGAACTGAATATCTGTCGCAATATTAGAGAGTTTCTTTCTTAAGAAGTTTTCAGTTGGAAAATTTTTAAGAACAAGATGAGTTGTTCCGTTATCAAGTTTTCTTGTCTGAAAACTGTTCCCTTGTTCGTCAATATTTGTAATTGAATGGTTGCTGCCTTCTACAAAATTGTTGTCAATAAAAACAATTGTCCCGCCTGGTAGCACAAACTTATTGACTGTGTTTAAAAATTTGTCAAGGTCTTGTAGTTGAATATGACTCCAAATAAAACCGCCAAATAAACTGTCGTATTTGTTGTCGGGTTTGAAATTGAAGATGTCAGCAAGTCCAAAAGTTACTTGTGCATTTGAAAAATCCTTTTGTTCTGCTATTTCAATCACCGTTTTATTGATGTCAGTTGCAAAAATTGAATTCGCACTTTTAGAAATTTTTTCTGTCCAGTAACCCGTGCCACAAGCAATTTCTATTACGGACTTATTTGCGAACAGTTCTTGTAAAATAGTCGTTGAACTTAGTAGGTCGTCTTGGCGTTCTGGTTTTAAGTAAATCTTTTCGTATTCTTTTGCTCTGTCCTTATAATATGTAATCAAGTCCGTATTCATTGTGTCGTTTTCATTGGTCAATGTTAATTTCTCACAGTCAGTTTCAAGTTAGCACTGTCGTCAAATAATGACGGCTAACAAAAATAATTTCAAACCTACAACCCTTTTATTATTTTTCTTAAAAAAGATTAGTAAAAAGCAAAAATAAGCAAAACGGTTAAAACTGCTGCTATACAACGCTTTATAAAAACAGTAGTCTTAGTTCGGAAGTCGGTGTCTGATAGGTTTTGGGCTTAAATTGACAAGGTTAGGTTACTAATTCGTTACCGATTGATAAAGGTAACCACATAGCTTAACTGATTATATTTCAGCTTTTTGCACCCCTTTCTACATTCCCTTGTAACTCAATGTAATTTAATTTTAAACGTTAAACATTTGAGTTATGGAACAGACAAAAAAATCCACGTTCAAACTACTTTTCTACCTGAAAAAGAACGAACTGAAAAAGAATGGTAATGCTCCGATTATGGCACGTATTACCATTGACGGAACCCCTAAAACTTTCGGAACAAAGTTAGAAATAAACCCCAATAACTGGGATTTAAAACACGGACGAGTTCAGGGCAAAAGTGCGCAGGCATTAAGCATCAATAAAAAACTGGATAATATACGTGGGCGCATCGACAAGATTTATGAAGATATGCTGAAGCACGAGGGCTTTGCGACCGCCCAAAAAGTAAAGCTATCGTTTTTGGGTGTAGGTGTAATGGATGATGCAATTCTTAAAGTCTTCAGCGACCAAAATGAGGGTTTTAAAAAATTGGTTGAAAAGGAAGAACGTTCGCAAAGCACCTACAACAAGTATATCACGGTTTACAATCATCTTACCACGTTTATAAAAGAACGCTATCATCGTGATGATATGGCTTTTCGGGAATTGACTGCCGATTTTATCCGGGAGTTTGATTTTTACCTCCGGTACGATTTACAGTCTTCGCATAATACGGTTTGGGTTTACACAATGCCTGTATTAAGTTTGGTGGAATTGGCTATTAAAAAGGGCTTGATACGGGATAATCCATTTCAGGATTATGAAATCAATATGGAAGAAACCGACCGGGGTTATATCCTTAAAGAAGATGTAGAAAAGCTGATGATGTGCGTACCACCGCACCCACGATATGAACTTGTAAAAGACCTATTCATTTTCAGTTGCTTTACAGGACTTGCTTATGCGGATATTAAGAAACTGACAAGGAACAACATTCAATCTTTTTTTGACGGTCATCAGTGGATTATCAGCAGGAGAAAGAAATCAGATATTGCTTCCAATGTTCGGTTAATGGAAATACCTAAACGTATCATCAAGAAATATCAGGGTGCGACAAGGAATGAATTTATCTTTCCGGTTCCGACCAATGCGACTTGCAATACTCACATAGGTAAACTGGTTGAAAAGGCAGAGATTATTACAGAGCAAAAAGTAACCTTTCACACAGCAAGGCATACTTTCGGAACAATGTTTTTGACCGAGGGCGTACCGCTTGAAAGCCTTAGCAAAATGATGGGGCATAAAAACATTTCCACCACACAGATTTACGCTAAAATCACAAGCCAAAAAATCAGTAAGGATATGGATTTAGTTACCCCTAAATTCAAGGCAATGGAAGAAGCGTTTATGATGGCAATATAATCAGCTTTTAGTTAATCACAATGAGCAGAACTTAACGGTTCTGCTTTTTTTATGCCTATACTTTTTGTGTAGGTAAAGCACATTTACTTTCCTCTACGCAATCCAACGGTGTAAAAGAGCTTATTACCTACTTCAGAAATAGAAAATTGAAAAACGAAACCCTTATCTAACGCTCCCTGCTATTCCATTTTTCAAATCTCTATTACAGGCTATGATAGCCTGGTCACTATGCCATAAAAATTTAGAATAGAAAATTTCCACAATCAACCGGTAAAAAGGCAGCTAAGTTATAGCGGGCAGCCACCCCACACGCCCAACCAAAAGACTACGGCATAATGACAAGGCAAAATGTTGGCTTCGCCGAATTGCTGTGTGTTGCCTTGCCACCCTCCGGGACTTATTCCGTTTCCTTCCGGTTTTACGCTGTTGCCCGCTTGGATTATCTGCTTTCTTTTTTCCGGTTTTTCTTTTGGAAAAATTTATGCGAAGCGAAGCGGAGCAAACCACAACGGGAAGCGGGAAACGAGAAAAGTGAGTGAGTAAATAACATTTTTTCAAACATCAAAATTTTAGCATTATGGCACACAACATCAATTTCAACGAGCAAACAGGACGTCATTCATTCTTTAGCGTTCAACAAAAAGCGTGGCACGGTTTGGGGCAAATCGTAGAGCAATACCCAACAAGCGAGGAAGCAATAGTACACGCAGGTTTAGATTACGAGGTTATCAAATCCCCACTGTTTACACAGGGCAGAACAATGAGCATAGGCGACAGCGGAGAGCTGATTGAAGCCAATGACATCTTAGTACCTAACAGTTTCGCTACACTCCGCACCGACACCAATACACCACTGGGCGTAGTAGGTAAAGACTACCATATCGTACAAAACCGTGAGGCGTTCAATTTCTTTGATGCTATTGTAGGCGGAGGCGAGGGAATACTGTACGAAACCGCAGGAGCATTGGGCAACGGCGAGCGCATTTTTATCACTGCCAAGCTACCCGACTATATCCGAGTAGGTAACGGCGACGACGTAACAGAAAAGTACATTTTCTTAACCACAAGCCACGACGGTAACGGAAGTATTACCGCAGCATTTACCCCTATCCGTATCGTATGCCAAAACACCCTTAACGCATCATTGCGGAGTATGACAAACGTAGTGCGTATCAAACATACGTCAGGAGCAAAACAACGCCTTGAAAACGCTCACAAGGTTATGGGGCTTGCTAACACCCTAAGCACACAGTTAGAGAACATTTTTAACGACTGGGCTAAAGTAAGGGTAACAGACCGAGAAGTAAGAAAGCTAATCCAGTTGGCACTTTGCCCGAACAAAGAAACGCTTAACCTGCTCAAAAAAGGTGCGGAAGATGAAGTTTCCACCGTGTTTAAAAACACCGTAGATGATGCCTTTGAATACGCTATGATAAGCGACACCCAACAAATGGCAACTACCAAAGGCACATTATTCGGGGCTTACAATGCTGTTACAGGTTACTTTCAGAATGTACGCAATTACAGGGATGGCGAAGCCAAACTACAATCTATTGTAATGGGCGGTACAGCACAGCTAAAGACACAAAAAGCCTTTGAACTGTGTACAGACTTTGCCTATTCAGGAGCAGAGATTTTCAACTTCAATTAATCATCAAAGGCGACTGCCTGCAAAGGTAGTCGCCTATTAAAAACAAAAGATATGAAAGCATTAGATAAAATGGATAACCTCGATAAAGCGGGCTTGTTATGCAAACTGTTTCCCGAAGAACTGGAGAACCTGCAAAACGCAATAAAAAAGCAATGCGACTACTTCCTGCAAAATGAAACCGCATTTCGTGAGGGTTGGTATCAAAAGGGATTTTTTACCGCTGAATTTTGGTACAGGCTTGTGCAGAATGCACAAAAAGGCATAGACAAGAATGAACCACTTTGGAAACGCCCGAACTGGTTTACAGACCATTTTTTTGATGGACACAATTCAATTTTCGCTATCCACTGCCTGATTGAATATACAGAGGATGCACAATGCGACCCGCAATTAAAACAGGCGATACACCTGCTTTTCGGGAACGACAAATTTTTACAGATAACCTTAAACGATAAATAATTATGGCTAATTGGTGCAACAATTGGGTTGTTTTTGAGGGAACAGCCGAAGCGATAGAACAGATAACACAGCTATTCAAATCAATGGCTGAACAGGAGCAGAAAGACAACTGCGGGCAATTACCGCATTTCGTACAGGACACGCACGGAGATTATTTCTACAATATCAGTCAGGACAATGAAAGTGCGGGTGTATTCCAGTATGAAACAAAATGGTCGCCAAATACGGAAGCCGTTAAGCAGATAGCCGAACATTTCAAAGTGAATTTCACACAGGACTATGAGGAATTAGGATGCTTAGTATATGGTCAGGCAATATTTGAAAACGGCATACTAACGGACACCTGCTTAGATAGCCAGGACTTTGACAGCTACGAATTAGACGAGGAAACAGATACCTACCATTTTGAGGGCAAGCAGTACGACAGCGAATGGGAAATACTCGACACTTTGTTAGAGCGTAAAATCGAAAATCAGTTAAACACCATTAAAATTTAGAACGATGAAACTATCAGATAAAGCGACAGCACATATTTTGGTTAAAGCCAACACCAACAGCGAATGGGATAATTGCGAGTTTGCAATTATCCACCTATCCGAAGAATGGAAACAGGAACAGGCAAAACGGCTTGCATTGGTTCAGCCGTTAGAGGGCAATCACTATTTCTGCTCAATGAATTACTATGATACGGCAGTAGATTTTTATAGGACAGGCGAAAACGACAACCCGAATATTGAGGAACTGCTAAACGGTAATGAATGGATATTTGTGGAGCTTGACGAGCAAGAGCAGGAAACGTTTACCCTACCTGAAAACCGACTGGACTGTTACAGGCTTGTATTAAGGGCAAACGGTACAGGCTACTATACAGCATACGGGAAGCATACGAGCGAAGAATTTTGGACGGAAGAATTTTTATTAACCCAATTAATTGCCTAATCAGAAAAATCAAATTTCAAATTATGACACGTTCAAATCTTCATATCAAATTGAGTAACGGTAAATCCCTTATATGCGTTGCCGACAGCAGCAGCGCACCCGAACAGGGCTATATTGTTGAAAGGCTTTTTTTGCCCTTGTTATCCCTTGATAACAGCGAGCAAGAACTCTTAATGCTTAAAGAGCATTGCACGATAGATGAAAGGCGGATAAACGCAGATTACCGCTATTTAATAGACCTTGCCATCAAAGAAGTTAAGTTTTTTGAAGAGTATTACAGCTATACCAATGACACTTTCAGGAAAGGCAAGGATATAACGGAAAGATACGACGAGTATTTAAAAACGATTAACTAATATAAGCCGCCCGACCCGAAAAGTCGGGCGGCAAAAAGACAGATCCTCCCGATGGTCGGGCAGTCTTTTTGCTTTAAATAGGTGCAATCCCCTTTAGCAAAATGCACCCTTACACAAATCCTTTCTTTTTCATTTTACCAAACAGGTTGCAGCGTTATTGCGTGGGATATTCAATATCCCAATAATTAGATTAGAGTGATTACTTTCTTTCGTGAGTTCAGCGGAAAAGAAAGTAACAAAGAAACCTGCTATTGTGGAAACTGTTTGTAATATTCTATTGCTACTTCAGCTACACCTGCACTGAAATAACACCCTCCATCGTTTAGTACCGTGATGGCTTTTTTGAGTTCTTCGGGGTCTGACCCTTTCAGTATATACCCTTTTGCTCCGCAATTAAGCATCTTAACCACATCCTGCACATCATCGTTAATGCTAAAAGCCAAGACTTTGGTTTGCGGATATTTTTTAAGTAATGTTTTAGCGGTTTCAAATCCATTCATCACAGGCATATTTATATCAACAACCATTATATCGGGAATAACTTCAATTTGCTCCATTTTTTCCAGTGCTAATTTGCCATTTTCTGCTTCAAATACGATTTCAAAATTATCATCGTCCCGTATAAAATCACAGATACCTTTCCTAAGTAAGTCGTGGTCATCTATCATCGCTACTCTAATTGTTTCTTCTTTGCTCATTTTCTTTTGCTTCGTTTGATAAGGTTAAAAAATCCGTGTGTGGGTTTAGATAAATTAGATGTTCTATCAGTGTGAGGTATGCCATCATTAACCGTAATATCCCTGACCTTAAAACGGTTAAGCCATTCTTTAAAGTGTGCTATCTCGTTAGGCTTGAAACGAACAATTTCCCCGTTTTTAAGAGATATAATAAAAACATCAATGCAGAGAGTAAATGCAGATAGATGCAATGCAGGGTAGCTAAATTCAGGGTAAAAAATATGCTCATTATCCATAGCCTTAATGTTTTAGGTTGTGGATGCCTGGCACAAAAAAAAGAGCGCAGGCAACTACACTTACCGCACATTGAGGCACTGGTATGCCCGACAACGAATAAGCGAGCGCCCACGCCTTTTGACGTGAGCGTTCTTACTTATCTGTCCCGTTGTCTAAAAATTACCAGTTTTCAATGTGGGACTTAAAGCAAAAACACTTTAAGTATTTTCTATATTTTCGACAACAAAGATACTAAACTCGTGCCTTTTTGACTGCATATAGTACAAAAAAGATTACAGTCAAACTGTTTTTTGTGAAATATAATTCTGTTCAAGTATTGTCAGAATATCGCTTTCCTTATAAATAATCTTACCGCCTATCTGTATATACGGCAGGATATTGTCATCACGGTATTGCTGTAAAGTTCGTTTGCTGATATGGAGCAGCTTACATACATCTTCGCCCGACAGGTATATTTCCCCGTTCATTACAGGGCGGTAGTTTTTCAATATGCTTTCGACACGGCTTTTTAGCTGCGCTATCATTTCCTGATGGGCAATGATTTCGTCATTGTCATTCGTGAATAAATCCATTTTCGGCAGTATTGTATGGCTGTCCGGCTTCGAGCAAAGCCTGCACATCCGAGCGTTTATAATAATTCTTACGGTTCAGTCGGGAATAGGGCAATAGTCCTTTGTCTTTATACGTCTGCAAAGTCCGCTTGGTAATGTTCATCATCAGACACACTTCCTGGTTATCGAGCCATTTTTCTTCTTTGAAAATTGGCGTGTATTTTTTCGTAGCATTTTCGGTCAGTTCCAAAAGTGCCTTTAGCTCATTTTTCATTCCCTCCAGTACAGACTTTTGTATTGCGATTACTTCCATTGTTTGCTCAATTTTGCTGTGGAAGTTGAATTTATAAAGGCTTATTGCTGTGTTGGGGAATGTTGCAGGGTTTGGCTTTGAGAGGCAGTGTTTGGCGGTTTACTATCCTGTGTAAATAAAAAAATCGGCTAACCTTTTAGGCTATCCGATTTGCTTTTAAAATGTATGCTGCAATAATTATCTGCGTTGGGCAGGTTGTTCTATTGTTACTTCTTGTGTTCCTTTATCTTTTTTCTCACGGGAATAAACCCACA
>JAFDXJ010000058.1 GCA_018268015.1 Bacteroidota bacterium | reverse complement strand
TGGGTTTGCCGTCATGCGGCTGGACGTTCTTAATTTCAACTTCACTCATATATTTAGCTTTTAATTGTTATTTCAACTTTAGTAATTCTATTGCCGCACTAACGGCAAGCCCTGTCCGTTAGCAGAAATGGCTACCATCCGTTCAACTCGACCATTTTTGCGTAATATTCAGTTTTTAGTTCGGAAAGGATTGCCCTTCTTTTTAATTTCTGACAAACCTTACCTACTGTTCCACTTCCAGCAAAGCAATCATAAACCAAGTCATTTTCGTATGAGTAGTATTTAATTACTCTTTCAGCTAATGCTTCGGGAAAGGGTGCAGGATGCCAGTTGCTTGTATCAGGATTAAATTGCCAAACATTTGTTCTCTCATATCCATCAGCCACCAAGCTATCGTTTTTAATAACCTTGTCAATAAGAAATGGTGCAGGTTTCTTAAATACTAAAATGTATTCGGTAACAATGTTTGGCTTGTAAGCAATAGGTTTTCTATGCCTATAAAATCCACCGTTCCTGTTTGGAGCAGAACCATCAGGTTTCATCCAAATAATATCTTCCAAAAACTCAAAACCTATTTCTTCCATCATTGGCACAAAGTAAAAAGGTAATGGTATTCGATAGCTTTGTTTGCTTCGCTTCTCCCTTTCTACAAGCACAGGCGAAATATTTACCACACACATTCTACTTTCTTTAAGTCTATCGTATGCCATTGTAAATATCTCTTTCATTTGTGCCAAGTAATCCTGCACCGATTTGTATTGAGAATAGTCCCTTGCATTGAAATAAGGTGGTGAAGTGAGTATTAAATCCAACTCATTGCTTTGCATCCTTTCCGACATTGTAAGAAGGGCATCCTCGTTGAAAACCGCCACTTCTGCTAACATCGGTTTTGCAAAAGCAAGGGCTTCATCGGTTATTTGAACATTTGTATTTCTATCAATCATTTGTACTTAAATTAAAGTTTTGTGCTTCTAATCCCTTGCCTTCGCAAAGCCGAGAAACGTTACCGGCAAGCATTACCACCCCACTGCAAAGCGAAAGCCTGTGCAATTCCAGGGTAAGTTTTAGACCGCAATTCCTGCCGGTTAGCGGAAGGCGGCATTTTCCAAATTCTGTTTTCCCTGCCCTCTACAATGTTTGTAGGTTGTAGTAATGGCAATCCTTTAATCCAAAGCCAAGTTTCTTTTGTTTCACCATGCCCAAATTGCCACGGGTGTATTGTCTGGCTTCGCTTGCCGATATATTTCTGCATGATAGTTTTCGGCTGCTCAAGTACAACAGCATCACAAACGGCACAAGCGGCTTCCCAGCTTTTTTTACATAGCTCAATACCTTCTTTTCTTAAAGGGCTATTCCAGTACCAGCGATTGCCGCAAAGTGCTGTATAAGTGCAAGGCGGGTGCAGTATTATCAAATCCCATTTCTTCAAGTTAATAGCCTGAAATATATCCATCTGTAAATGCCATTCAGGTTTGCCGCCACTGCATTTTTTCAAATCGCAACTAAAAGCCTTATGCCCTAATTTTCGGAACTCAATACAGGATGCCTGGCTTTCCTCAAATCCAATCAGGACGTTTAAACTACCCATGCCAGCCGGTAACACTGCATTGGCAATATGCAGGCTGACGGATGAACTTTCAGCGTTTGTATCTTCTATAAACATTTGTAGTTGATTAATCATTTGTAATTCTATTTCCTGCACATCGCCAATGCTTCAACGTTGTATGTAACTGCTACCATTCCGTTTCCACATACACAACCCACCCCCATTTTGACATATACTTTTCTATGTAAGCACAAAATGTTGGACAAGCATCGGGAGCAGCTTCATCAATGACTACTTTAAATCCATCATTGTAAGGATAAACTTCATTCACGTAAAGACTTCCCCAGTTTATTGGTTCTTCATCAACCTCTAAATCCTTGCACCTTTGAGGGTCTCTTACGTACTTCAATTCCAAATGTGGTCTGTAAAGTGCATCAATAAGTTTTTGAACCATATTTGACACAACCGTTTCCATTGCAGGAACGCTTACACCAGCTTTTGACAATAATTCCAAGTGTTCTTTTGTATTCATAATTTCTAATTTTAACCGCAGCTACATACAACAACGGCATTTGCAAAATGGTGGCTTGACCCTATATTTTCAGCAGCACCTAAAGCCATGCTGTGGTAGTGGTTTGAATCATATTGCAAAGCCATCACCACTTCGCAATATGCCTACCGTTATAGGCAATAGGGCAGACGTTCTTCGTTTCAACATTTGTGGAAGAAAAAAAGAAAAAATGCCCCACGCTTCTTTTGTTTTTTCAAAACAATTTGGGTTGAGAGTATTCTCGTTCAAGTCGTTCATTTAATAGTTTATAAAATTGTTCATTCATTTCGCTTCCTATGTAATTCCGTTTTTCAGTTATACAGGCGTGTGCAGTCGTTCCGCTTCCCATATATCCATCAAACACTATTTCGCCTTCCTGCGTGTATGTTTGTATCATATACCGCATTAAATCAATTGGCTTTTCAGTTGGGTGTATTCTATCGCTTCTCATCCCTGCACCTGAAAAATCAATAATGCTTTCAGGGTAGTATTCATCATTAAATGTTACTTCGCTTCCTGCACCATTAAAAGTTCCGTGTTTATCAGTTATTCCACCTTTTGCCCTATAAGCCCCTTTTCGTTTAATAGGGTTGTATCTGCAAGTTCCTTTTCCAAATACTACCACATCTTCGTGTATTTTCAATGGTTGCCTTTTTGCAAGTATTCCATTTCCTGCAAGTTTCTTATTCCACACCCAGCAATATTTAAACAGTTTTTCGTTGCTTAAAATCAATTTACTTGTAAATGGTTGGCTTGCTGTCATTACTACCATTCCATCAGGTTTTAAAATCCTTTCCCATTCTTTCCACATTACTTCAAAATCAGGTATAATATCCCATTCATTTCCAGTTGTGCCGTATGGTGGGTCTTGCAAAATTAAATCTACTGTTCCGCTTTCAATTCGGCTCATAGTAATTAAGCAGTCCTCATTAAAAATTGTATTTAAAATTCCCTCCCTCATTTTTTCTTTTTTTTTCTTTAGTGCTTCGATTAAACATTCTGCTAAAAATCCCTACTGCCTATAACAAGCGGTTAGCGTCATTGCCGTTTTCGTGGTTTGTTGAAGTTTTGTTTTTCATATCAAATTTTGTTTTTAAGTGAAAGTTTCGTGCTCCAAAGTCGGCAACGAACGCCAACCGCCAAAACGTTATGCGTCAGGCTACGACACTGCTCAATTCAGCATACGTTTCTAAAAATCTACGTTTAGCATATCCAGCTGACCAACAAACGAAATTGTCAATTAGTGGCTTTTGAAGCATTAAATGTTCCCACTCAAATTGCAACATTTCTTCATCAATTTGTTTCACAGGGTTTTCAAGTGGGTATTTGAAGCCAAACTTTTCAGCAATCAAAATCATTAGATTATCCTCAATCTCTTTGTAATTGCTCAAGCCCTGTTTTATTGGACGTGGAATGTCCAAAAGATAGGCTTCGGAAGCATCGTGTAACAATGCCTGTAACCTGTATTCATCGCCTACCGTTTGGCTACATAATAGGCTATGTTGTGCTACTGAATAAAATTCAGGCAAATGTCCACCGAAACGGCATTGATTAGACAAGGCGTGAGCAATATCTTCAATGCAAATCATTTCAAGTGTTGGCTCGAATACATTCATATAAATTCCTGTAAATGTTCTGATGCAATTTGGTGTATATAAATTTTCCATTTTTCTTATTGTTGTTTTTAAATTTCTTTTCAAATTACCGCCCGAACGCATAACAGCCAGTTTTGCAAAAGCAGGGCAGTAGTAATAAATTCAACATCCTACTACTATTGGACATTGTGCGAAATTTGAGCATCCGTTTTTCAATTCCCTGCCTTCGCAAAGCCGAGAAACGTTATAAGCAAGCTGCTACGTTCCTGCTTCGTTTGACAATTCCGTTTGAAAAGAATTAAAAAAAAGCCCACCGCACTCTTTAATACGATTTTCGATAATCTTACAATATTCTTCTGAAATTTC
>JAFDXJ010000057.1 GCA_018268015.1 Bacteroidota bacterium | reverse complement strand
TTAATTATGGAACTTATAGGCAACAAAACCCTACACAACCATTGGCGGTAAATTATCCCGACCAATGGGATGCAGGGATGGGTAATACATCAGGTGGTTCGCCACATTAAAAAGTAAAGATATGGAAAACGAATTTCCGGTAGCAGGTGCAGATATACTGCCAAATATGTTCGGCTCATTTAATGAGGCAGTTAAAGACCGTGCATTAAATAAGCAAAGGCAGGAACAAATTGATTTCCAAAAAACAGAGTTCGCTCAACGGAAGCAGGACAGGGACGATGCTATTAAGCAAAATTACTTAAATTCAAAATCCGATTATTCAAAATATTTAGTACCCGGCGCAGAACAGTATGACGCATGGATTACGGGGAAATTGAATGATTTAATCACCAAGTATTCAAGCGATGCTTCATTAACAGGGCTTTCCCCAACTGAATTTCAAGCAAGATTCAATGCAGAAGCCGCACCATTAATAATGGGTGGGTCGGCTGTTAAAAATAAAATATTATCGGAATTAAAAACAATTCAGGACTTCGCAGCAAACAACAAGTGGGTTGACACAGGTAAACTGAAAGATGCGATGTATGATAAAATAGCCGCAGATTATTTCATGCCCGATGATGGTGGTGGGTATAAATTAAAACCATTGGATGGCAACGATTATCAGAGAAACATTACAAGTGAGTTAATCGCAGCAGATGGCAGTAATTATGTAAGCAATGATGCTGTGGCAAAGTACATTGATGATGTTTCTAAAATGACAACAGGCAGGGATGAACAGTATTTGCTTCGTGACCCAAGCGGTGGTATTGGGATAACCAAAGGTAGATTAAGCCCATTTCAGGCAGAACAATTCCCGACAGACGAATATGGGTTCACTAAGGGGAAACAGAAGTACGGCATTGTATTGGAGCAAGGGACAACAGACCAGCTACCAGAAGCATCCGTAAACTTGTTAATGCGTACACCCAATGATTATTATGTTTTTCAAAAATTGTTTTACGATTATGCGAAGCAAAATAATATTGATGTTTCAAGGATGAACGATAATGAGAAAAGGGTGGCTGTGGCAAAATTTGGATATACATTTCTGAAAGGTATCGGCATTGACAATAATCAACCAGGTGGTTCAGGATATACAAAGCCGCCAAAAATAACGGTAAATTCAGGTGGTGGTGGAAGCGGAAGTGGAGGTATCGGTTCGACTGAAAATATTACAGAGTTTGGAGATAATGTAAGGGATGCCTTGTCTAATGGTAATTTAGCCGAATTGAAAGACTTGTTTGACGAGAGGTTTCTTCAAGGGGCAACAGCAAACAAATATGATGGGATTGAACTAAGAAATGGGCAAATTGTAGTTAAATATCATGTTGATTCTGATAGTGGCGTGAGAAATGAAGAAGAAGTAATACCTAATGACAAATTTATAACGAACAGGCTTGTAAGGCTAAATAAATTAATACGTGGAGCAGATGCTAAGGTTGACAAAGGCAATTATAAAGCAAAGCCAACGTCAAACAAAGAAATTCCAAAAGAACTTGAAGGAGTTTTCGATGATGGCAAACAAGACCAGAAAAAAAGCGGTATTAAATTTCCGTACAAATAACAAAAATAACGGCTAAATGGATGAAAAGTTACAAAAATACTACGAATACCTAAGAGATAAAGGGGCTTATGTACCAGATACATTTGAATCATTTAAGACAGGGCTTGCTTCGGATGAAGGAGCGAAAAAATATAATGCTTATTTATCAAAGAATGGGTATCAGGATTTTCAAACATTTTCAGGCAGTTTGCCACAAGACCAGTATGCACCAACGATGCAGGTTAATCAAGGGATGCCTAAGATTGACGACTTAGCGACCACCCCTATTAAGTCATCATTGGATAATGGGCAAGATGGCAAACAAACCCCACAACAATTTAGCGACAATGGATATTCTCCTTTCATGAAAATTAATCAGGGCATGAAGCCGCTTGACAATGACAGACCAGAGAAATACACAATGCCATCCAATGAAATATTTGATAAATTAAACACGATATTCACCGAAGATAATAACTACAATGAAAAACGTGAGGGGTCGCGTGGCAGGCTTGACGTGCCTATGGAAGAATGGGAAAAAGACACGCATCAATCAATTGAAAAAAAGAAAGAAAAAGAAATATCCGAATTAAATTATTTGGGGTACGACTATAATGATTTGCAGAAGAATTTCGGCGGGTTATTGCCCGAAGTAAAATCGCAATTGGACTTAAACAAATTGATGCACATGAAGGATGAAAACCCTGAACAGTATGTTTCAGCCGTTAGCGGTATTCAGGTGCAAAATGATTTTTTAAAGGGGCTAAAAGAATACAAATCAGCGCATCCAGAATCAAACGTGGATGCAGTATTTGGGCAGGTGCAACAAATGATGGCAAGTGTACCAACGTCTTATGCAGACCAAATAAAAACACTTGGCGCATTAACGGCTTATGCGAAAAAATACACAAATGAAGGTGATGAAATTTCCAAAAAATTAGGGCAATATTATATTGCAGGTTTTGATGGGATAGCCCCTGACACGGATGAGATAATAGCGCAAGATAAAAGAAGCCAGTATTTTTCCAAAAATCAAATGCTTGCCTTGCAAAAATTAGATATTACCGACCCTGCTATGGCAGAATCAGCAAAGAATCTTGAATTGAATATTGATACTTCTAAACTGCCATTTGATACACAATTAGGCTATCAATATAAGATGCGAGAATTAGAGGTGCAGGGCGCATATCAGAGAATGAATGGAATATCTAATCAGATGCACAAACTAATTGAAAAGTCAAAAGTACAGCCATTGACACCCGAAGAAGAACAGGCGTATGATAATTATAGCAAATTGTATGAATCAGCAAGGCAGGATTTTGTTAGCGCAGATAAAGAATATCCGTTAGCGGCAGCAAATGATAATATAGCACTTGCACAAGATGCTTTGGGTATTGCGCCTCATAATCAATTTACGAGAATGTTGTTGGTTGCGGGGCAGGGAACACGCAATGCAGTAGAAGGGCTTATCACTTTGCCATTTGGCGTAAAATCGTTTTTTTCAGGGCGAAGCCAAAATGACTACTTGATTGAATTAGGTCTATTGGGAGCAATGAAAGGCGATGAAGTGGAAAACTTCAAAACAGAAGATAAGCGGCTTAATATAACCTATGATATTGGCATGACAAACGACTTGCGGAAGTTTGCGGATGGGGTAAAAAACGACAAAAACTTATCAGATGCGGAAAAAATAGGGAAGGTTGCCGCATACGTTCAGTCTAATCCTGAAAGCATTTATAAAATTGCGCTTGAAAAGCCAAAATTTAATATTACAGCATCAGCATATTTCAACACGTTGACAGATGCACTTGGGATGGTTGTGCCATTCATCGCAACAGCAGAATTAGGCGGCATGATTGGGCTTGGCTCTAAGGCATCAACGGCAGCATCAGTCATGTTAACAGGGATTAATCAGGATATTGCGAGCAGGGTTGAATCTGGCGACCCAAACCCTATGGGGAATGCACTTATTAGTACTTCTGTTAATGCAGGGTTTTTTGCAGGGGTTGACAAACTTAGCGAGTTGCGTAAATTGTATGGAACTAAAACAGCAATTGGCAAAACAATATCGAAATTAACAGATGCGCAACTGAAAAAATATTTAGAGAATCCGCCAACTGCACTTGTGAATTGGTTTAAGGGATTGTCAGAAAGTGCGAAGGAAAGCATCAAAGCGAGTGTAAAAATTGCGGCAGCGAGCCTTGCAGGTAGCACAACGAACAAATTAATAGAGGGCAAGGATATAACGGTGGATGATTTGAAGCATGAAGCAACAATGACGCTATTAGACCAATTGGGGCAAAACTTTGTCATGGCAGGGATAGGGCAGTTGAGGCGTGGCATGGCAGGGAACACAAACTATTACGATATTGCGCAAAATGGCGACTACTATTTATCCCAAATTGACAAGGCGGTGCAGGATGGTAAAATGACATTGGCGGCGGCTGAAAAAAGCAAGAAAACATTAATAACAATCGTTAAGGCTTTTGGCAGAACATCGCCAATTGACAATGATGGGCAGCAACTTTCTGATAGGAAACTTGTAAGGGCATTTAATATCAATGCAGAAAAGCAACTTAGGGAAGATTTGGCAGGAGAGGCGATGCCAGAAAAGTTGAAACAAAAGAACGATGCTGAATTGAATAATTTAACCCTTCATGAAAAT
>JAFDXJ010000056.1 GCA_018268015.1 Bacteroidota bacterium | reverse complement strand
CGCCAAGCGAAGGACATTGTGGCCGGCGAGCTTGCTCGCCTTCGCCTCGCCGATCCTTCCAGCAGAACTCTCGAAGAGATGGTCGACAACCGGCTGGCACCCCTGATCGATCAACGCCTGCGCATTGTGCTGGGCCCCATGATCAAGGAGCAGCTGCGCATCCTCATGAACCAAGCAACGAGCCCGTAATGAAAGTCAACCTGAACATCGAAGAAGACGACATGTTCCGCCAACACGTGAAGAGCTTGATCGAAGGTCAAGTCCGTCACGTGCTTCGCGAGCAACTGTCCGGCATCGTGGCCGGCGAGATCGCCAAGCTGCGTCTCCTCCAACCCAACAGCCCGACGCTGGGCGACCTCATCGCCGCCGAGCTGAAGAAGCAGACCTCTCAGAAGGTGACGCCGTCGGCCATTGCCACGGAGCTGCAGAAGCAGGTCAAGGCCGAGGTGGGCAAGGCAATCAAGCCGCTGGCCCAACAGGTCAAAGACGCTCTGTCGGAGGCCATAGCAGCGAAGGTTCGCGCATGAGCCACTACGACACGCTCGGCGTAGCGCCGACTGCCACCGACGAAGAGATCCGGACCGCGTACAAGCGGCTGGCGATGAAGTACCACCCCGACCGTGAAGGAGGTGACGCGGAGAAGTTCGATGCGGTGAAGAAGGCCTATGAGGGCCTGCAGAACAAGGTGTGCCCGGTCTGCGAAGGCCGGGGCCAAGTCCGTGAACGCAACGGGGCGTTCACGAAGCTCGTCAACTGCCCGCGCTGCTGGCAGACCTGAAAATTTACCCTCTGGAGTGATATCAAAATGAGTACCGTCGGTGCTAAAATCGATGCTCTTCATGCACTGCGTGAAGAGAAGCGTCAGCTCGAAGAGCTGCTCAAGGCGAAGGCCCAAGAAATCGACCTCGCGGAAAACGATCTGATCGAACAGATGGACCAACAGAACATCACCAAGTCGACCGGTTCGAAGGCCACGGTTTCGATTTCGACGTCGGTCAAGCCGTCGGTCGAGGATTGGGACGCGTTCTACGCGTACATCCACAAGAACAAGTACTACCACTTGCTCGAACGTCGTCCGTCGGTCACTGGCTGCCGTGAGCTGTTCGACCACAAGGGCGCAATCCCGGGCGTCGTGCCCTTCACTCAGCGCAAGCTGAACATCCGTTCCGTGTAACGATTCAAGGAGAATCACAGATGGCAACCCGCGCAAAAGCCAACCTCCCCGTCAACTACGCCGAGCAACTCGCGAAGGAGGCGGCCGAGATCAGCAAGCGCATCGCGACCCCGTCCGGCGATCGCATCCGCTTCAACTCCAACCGCAGCCTGATCACGCCCGACGGCGGTGAAGGCGAAGAACTCGAAGTGGTGGTCGTCGACTTCGTGTCGAGCAACCTGTTCTACGACGGCCCGTTCGACCGCGACAACCCGCAACCCCCCGGCTGCTTCGCCATCGGCGTCGAACCCAGCCTGCTGGTGCCCAGCCCCAACTCGCCCAACAAGCAAGCCGAGACCTGCTCTGCCTGCCCGAACAACCAGTTCGGCAGTGCCGGCAAGGGCAAGGCATGCAAGAACACGCGCCTGCTGGCCGTGATGCCCGTGGCGATGGACGGCGACGAGCCCCCGATCTGGATCATGAGCGTGCCGCCCACGTCGATGAAGGCTTTCGATGCCTACGTCCAGACGCTGGCCAGCAAGCACAAGACCATCCCGATCGGCGTGGTCACGCGCATCGCGCTGGACCAAGGTGTGCAGTTCGCCGCGCCTCGCTTCTCGGTGGTTCGTCCGCTGAAGGCCGAGGAATTCGAGACCTACATGTCGCGTCGCGAAGAAGCCAACACGCGCCTGACGGCCGAGCCCGATGTCTCGCAGTATGTTCCTCCCAAGAACGTTACTGCTGGTCGTGGCCAACCCATGCGTCGCGGCGTCCGCTGATCAACGGGTTCTGAGCTGACCGGTTTCGACACCACAGCAACGGCCGTGTAAGCCGGAGAGGGGGTAGGGCCCCCGGACCCACCATTGTGAGAGACAGGCGATCTTGAAGCTGTCTCTCCACCCAACCCGTTTCTGGCCGGGTACCGCCAGTGTCATCAACGAACTAAGGAGCCTGAAATGGCACGTGCATCGAGCGTCATCCTCACCCCGGCCGAAAAGAAGCTGGCCGTCAACAACGCCAAGGACTCGGCCAAGGCCGCCAAGGCCAAGCACGCTGGTCTGACCAAGGACCGTGCTGCTCTGGACAAGGCCCATGCCGCGAAGCTGAAGGAGCTGGAAAAGGCCCACAAGGCTGCTGTGGCCGAAGCCACCAAGGCCTACACCACGGCTGCCAAGGAAAGCGACAAGGCGATCAAGGTCGCCACTGCCGAACTGACCAAGGCCGAAGCCGATCTGCTGAAGCTGGTCCCCACCGTCGCACCGACCGTGACCGCCAGTGCGGCTCCGGCCGGCGAGAAGGCCGTGCCGACCGAGACGGCGTAAGTCGTCCGGTACTCAGCCAGAGCGGAGCCCGGGAGCGTGAGTTCCCGGGCTTTTTCAATCCTTCAGGAGTAGCCACATGAACCACATCATGGTGGACATCGAGACCCTCGACACCCAGCAGAGCGCTGTCGTGCTGAGCATCGGCGCCGTTGTCTTCGACCCGCACAGCAAGGCCCTCGGCGAGACGTTCTACGTCGAGTTCACCGACGATCTCGAGTCGCAACAGATCAAGGGGCGGACCATCAGCGCCGACACCGTGCGCTGGTGGATGATGCAGAGCGATGCGGCCAAGGTCGTGTTCGCCAAGCGCGACGAGGACGACTTGATCGTCAAGGGCAAGATCAACGTGGCTTCGCGTCTGAGCACCGAAGACGGCCTCAACGAGTTCTCGTACTTCGTTGCCCGCAACGGCGGCAAGAAGGTCGAGCTGTGGGGCAACGGTGCTGACTTCGACAACGTGATCATCGGCAGCCTGTACGACTCGTTCGACATGGTCAAGCCGTGGTCGTACGGCAAGAACCGCTGCTATCGCACGATGAAGCGGGTCTTCGGCGAGAACGTGCCGCTGGTGCGCCAAGGTGTGCATCACAACGGTCTCGACGACGCCATCACCCAAGCCGTGCACCTTCAGGAGATCTTCGCATGCGTGACACGCCGGTAATCGGCCTTCATGGCCGTGCCCGCTCGGGCAAGGACACGGTAGCCAACTTCATCCTCGCGCAGCGTGGTGGCTACATCTACTCGTTCGCAGACCCTATCCGCAAGATGCTAGTGCCACTTGGCATTGACATGGGCGATCCGTATTGGCAGGCGCGCAAGGAGCAGGTGATCCCGGCTCTTGGTGCTTCGCCACGCCGTCTCATGCAGACGCTGGGTACGGAATGGGGTCGCCAGTTGATCAATCCCGATCTCTGGCTGATCCTTGCCAAACAGCTTCTGCTGAACTACGGCCCCGGCATGGTGATCGCTGACGTTCGTTTCGAGAACGAGGCTGCGTGGGTACGCGAACAGGGCGGGCGTGTGATCCACATCGAGCGCCCTGACAACGTGGCTGTGGAGGCGCATGCCTCTGAAGCCGGCATCGAGTTCAAGGGCGAGGAAGGCGACTTCAAGATCATCAACGGTGGTAGTCTGGAAGATCTCCAGCAAACCATCCGCGAGGTCTTCGATGTCAACCAAACCTGAGAACACGTTCATTGGCTCTGTTCACAAGAAGTTCGGCGGGAAGAAGCCGTACATCGAGAAGATGTACAACCCGCTGCGCTCTGGCACTCCCGACGTGTACTACAGCGGGGATGCCGGCGACCTTTGGGTCGAGTACAAGTTCATTCCGAGAATACCGAGAAGCGCAGAGATCCTTCCGGACCTCACGCCTCGACAACGTCGATGGTTGAACGACCGATTCGCTGAAGGGCGCAACGTAGCTGTTGTGCTTGGAACGCCCGATGGGGGCGTGATCTACCGGAACCAAGAGTGGAACAACCCGCTCTCCAGCACCGAGCTGGCCGCCCGCGTTGTGTCGCGGGAGGAGGTAGCCCGGTGGATCACATCTCAAGTCGGAGCAAGCCAATGCCAATTGTCAATGCTGTTGT
>JAFDXJ010000055.1 GCA_018268015.1 Bacteroidota bacterium | reverse complement strand
TCTGCGACGATCTTTATTCGGAATGAACCATTGACTGTCTGTGATGCTTTATTGAGACAACTTGGACATTATGCTTATCATGTAGGCCAAATCGTTTTGATTGCCAAAATGATTAAGGGTGAAAATTGGCAAACACTCAGTATTCCAAAGAAAAAATAGAATCACTTTCTATTCAGAATTGAATCTGTAAGAAAATCATTCAGGTATCTTCCAGGCAATTTTAAAGTTCAGGTATTCCGGGTATTGAAAAATAAAAGGGGCTGCCACAAAAGTGACAGCCCCTTTGGTAATATATAAAGAATATTACCTGGTTACCACAACCTTGGTAGTGTACACTTTACCATCTTGTAAAATGATTTGTAACATGTAAATACCGCTAGGTAAGTTACCCACATTGATAGTGCTTCCGTTAATGCTTGCGGCATCTTTATGAATGGCAGTCCAAACAACTTTACCATTCATGGCTTTCATCAATAAATCTACGGTTCCAGTAATCTTAGCACTCATTTGTATTTTTACTTGTGTGCTTGCCGGGTTCGGGAATACAGAGATGCCGTTGATATCATCATTCATTATGGCTTTCATTTGTAAACCTTCTTCATTACCGTTATTTGCACCGGAGAATACAGCATTGGTTGTAAATGTAGCAATAGAGGAGTAAACACCTGTTGCAATTATTCCATTAGCAGAATCAGAAGTAGCTACCTGCCATTCGTAGGTGGTATTAGCAGTTAAGCCTTTCAGGATAAAGCTTGGTGTTGTATTCTTTGTTTTTTTCTTCAACCAGTTAGGATCTCCTTGTACCCTGTATTGAATGGTATAGTACCCTGCACAGGCTACACCATTCCAATTCAGTTTAGCCTGTGTATTGGTAATATTGGTAGTAGTTAGGTTTTGCGGAATCGGTTCTAAATTAATAGTTGTGCTTTTGCCGAATGCTGTACCGGATGCGCCATCCCCATAAACGGTAGCATAATAAGAACCGGTTGGCAGATTGTTAAAAAAGAAATTGTGATTGTTCGTAATAGTCAACGGTGCGCCATAAGCAACTCCAAAACGATATAATTGAACGGTATAGGGCGCTTGGCTTTTCCTGGGTTTAAATGCAATCTTGTTGGTAGAAGAACAACTGGATGCTGTATCATAAGATGTGACACTTATTTTAGCCACATTTACCTGGGTAAATACATCTTCTATGGTATAAGATACAAATTCCGAGTTATAATATGTTTTCACCTTGATGTAGTAATACCCCTGTGTAAGGCTGTTCAGGTTCATTTGCCAACTGCTGCTAGTACTCGTTTGAGAGGCAATATAGCTTTGAAGTGTGTCCTTATATACATAAACAGACAAATTATTATTTCCACCTGTAATATGAGCTTCCTGGGTTAGGTTTAAAGTAAGAGACCCGGAGCCTGTGTAATTAATTTTAAGCCAGTCAGCGACATCCCTATTCCCATTATAGTAAAAGTTGACATGCCCTGTAGTGGCTTGATTGGCCTTCATGGTCAATGCCTGGTAAGGTGCATCATTCGGAACCGTATCGGTGGCATTGGTGTAAGTAGTAAAAGTATTGGTCACTGTATATGGGATAAACTCACTAGAGTAATAAGTTTTCAGTTTTAAATAATACGTGCCTTTCTGTAAGCCATCTATATTAAAGTTGTCTGTACCGGTGGTCGTTTTACTATTTAATTGGGTTGAACCATCATGGTCATAAAAATAAGCGTATATATTTTGACCGTTATGTGATGTGATGGCGATGTTGATATTCCCATCATCCGGTATTGTGATTTCATACCAATCAAAAGTATCTTTCACATTATTATAGTAATAATTAACATGACCTGTCATAGTACTGTTTGGAGCCATTACAATTGCCTGGTTTGAAGTATTATTGGGTTCTGCATCATTTGCCTGGCCGGGTGTAAATAAACTATCTGCAATGGTATAAGGCTCAAAGTGATTGTTTGTGTAATTATTATTTTTATAATCATAATAACTATTAATCCTGATATAATAAGTACCCGCAGCCAGCCCATCTGCATTGATATCTGTGGTAGTAGATGTATTACCGGAAGTTAGAAGGGTTGTTCCATTATTATCATATAAATAGGCCCAAAGATATTCTCCATTGCCTGAACTTAAACGTAAACGTAACCGGCCATCCGCATTGGTTGTTACCTTATACCAGTCCTGTGAATCCCTGATATTGTTATAATAATAATTGACATGACCGGTTTTGGAGCCATTGCGAGGCAAAGTAAGCGCCGTTGCTTTAGTATCATTTGGTTCAATATCATTGGCCATAGCCGGTGTAAATAAACTGTCTGCAATGGTATAAGGCTCAAAGTGATTGTTTGTGTAATTATTATTTTTATAATCATAATAACTATTAATCCTGATATAATATGTACCCGCAGCCAGCCCATCTGCATTGATATCTGTGGTAGTAGATGTATTACCGGAAGTTAGAAGGGTTGTTCCATTATTATCATATAAATAGGCCCAAAGATATTCTCCATTGCCT
>JAFDXJ010000054.1 GCA_018268015.1 Bacteroidota bacterium | reverse complement strand
GCTTCTACAGAAGATGATGCTATTGATGAAATACGATTATTTCTAAATGGGAAAGTGTTAAACCTTGCTACAAGAAACCTGATCGTGGAAGATGATAAGAGCAAAACAGCAACAAAAAAATATTCAGTAAGCCTTTTACCGGGTGTCAACGAAATAAGAGCCGTAGCATTAAACACACAAAGGACAGAAAGCAATCCTGATATTATTAATGTAGTATATAATAATGGCGCAGCCAACACCAATGTTACCCCTGTTGTAAACAAAAAAGCCAATGTTGTTATTGATAAAGTTGATAAAAATGCAACCATGCATTTGGTGGTGGTGGGCATCAATGCCTACAAAAATCCAAAGATGAATTTGAACTATGCATTAGCTGATGCAACAGCTTTTAAGGATGAAGTGGAAAAAGATGCAAAGACCGTAATTTCTCATGTGCAAACATATTTTGTCACCGATGATGCGGCAGATAAAACCGGAATTACAAAAGCCATGCAACAGGTTCAGCAAAATGCAAAAGCTCAGGATGTATTTGTATTTTATTATGCAGGGCATGGGGTAGTGGCAGGCAATAAAGAATTTTATTTGGTGCCCAATGATGTTACGGATTTAAGTAATGTAGATGAAGCATTGAAGGAACATGGCATTGCCGCAAAAGATTTACAGCAATATGCCATCAATATACAGGCGCAAAAACAGTTGTTTATTTTGGATGCCTGCCAAAGCGCTGCTGCATTTGCAGACATGTTAAGCAGCGATGGTAACCAGCAAAAAAATATTGCCCTCGTTGCCCGCAGCACAGGAACCCATTGGATGGCAGCAAGCGGTGCTCAACAATTCGCGAATGAGTTTGCAACACTTGGTCATGGGGCATTCACTTACGTGTTATTGCAGGCATTAAAAGGTGAAGCCGCCAACAATAAAATGATTACGGTTGATGGTTTAAAAGATTATATGCAAAACGGTGTACCTGCGTTAATGAAAAAATACAATGGCAGCCAGCAAACACCGGCGAGCTATGGATTTGGAAATGACTTCCCGGTGGAGGTGATAAAATAGTTTATTTGTTGCAAGTTTGGCGACTTGGCTGAACATATAGATGAAGTAGTTAGGAAAAGAAGAAAAATTGATAATGAGTGTGCTGAACATTATCAGGGCAAAACTGATTGAAAAAGGGTTCACCGTTATTAAAAACAAAAAACCATATGAAGTGCGAATAGCCGGCTAAAATTAATTGGGCTATATCTTGGAATACGCAACCACCGAGGCTATGAAACACAAAAACCTATAACAAAAATAACTATCATGAAAAAAAGTTATTTTATTCTGCTGCTGATTATAACCATAAAAACTTTTGCGCAAAATCCGGAATTGATGATTCCTCGCGGCCATGCAGAAGGAATATCGGATATTACTATTTCTCCCAACGATAAATGGCTGGCAAGCGGAAGCTCTGATAAATCGGTGCGCATCTGGGACGCAACAAGCGGCCGGGAATTAAAAGCATATGAGAACTTTCCGAACTGGGTATATTCTGTTATGTTTAGTAATGATAGCAAGTTGCTTGTAGCTGGATCATACAAAGAAATGCGTGTGTTTGATATGACGAATGGCAAACAAATTTTCAAGAAAGTTGTACATGCCAACGATATCAGAAGCCTTGCTTTTTCTGATGATTCAAAAATTTTAGCAACAGCTTCTACATTTGATAAGCCCGGCGCCAGCAGCAGTTGGAGTGAAATAAGAACCTGGAATACGAATGGTTTTACGCAGTTAAATCGCATAGAAGTGCCGGGCGAAATAAAGGGCCTGCGCTTTGATAATAATGAACTGCTCGTAATGGAAGAAGGAAAAATTGTACATGTCAATACCTTAACAGGTACGATTTTAAAAACAGAAAGTTTTGGTGAAGAAACGCCTTATGTTTTAAGCCCGGATGGTAAATGGTATGTAGGCGAAGGTTTTGATATGGGTGATGGCAGCAGCAACGATATTTACAACAGCCTTAGCCTGGATGATAACGATGATGAAAACCCCCAAGGCAAACATGCAACAGTTACAATAATTAACCGCATCTCAAAACAGGTGGTTAAAGTTTTTAAAGGGCAAACCTCATCCATAAAAGATATGTGTTTTAGTCCTGACAGCCGCTATTTAACCACGGCCGCTGATGATAACACTATTTTTATTTATGATCTTCAAGCCATGAAGCGTGTGGGTAAGCTCACCGATAAAAAATCGTATCCGAAAGGGCTTGCATTTTCAAGT
Source organism: Bacteroidota bacterium (assembly GCA_018268015.1). Lineage (GTDB taxonomy): Bacteria > Bacteroidota > Bacteroidia > Chitinophagales > Chitinophagaceae > JAFDXJ01. The sequence continues at coordinate 4,885 of JAFDXJ010000054.1, read as the reverse complement.
AACTGTAAAATATTTTATTCAGGCAATTATGATAAAATCATTCGTGTATATGATTTTGAAAAACGTGAATTGATTCGCAAACTTGGCGGCACTGCAAATACTATCTATAATCTTGATATTTCAAAACAAACCAATGTATTATCGGTTATAAGCGACCAGGCTTTTTTTAGCAATGGTTATTTAAGTACGATTGATTTAACAAGCGGAACATTATCCCGCAAATATTCATCCAATAGTTACAATAGCAATCTTCAATACAGCTTTGACGGCAAGCTTTTGCTGGCAGGTGATTTTGGTAAGTTAAGGCTTTGGGATGCTGTTACCGGAGGCGAAAAGAATGTTGAAGACAATGACGTGATTTCTGTTTCTGATATGAGTAAAGATGGAAAATTATTCGCAACATCTGTACGTGCAGATGCGCCAACATTGCTGATACGTTCTTTGCCAGATGCTGCTGTTATTAGCACCATTAAACTTCCCGCAAATGCTTATACTGTTTTGTTTTCTGATGATGGACAATATTTGTTTGTTGGTTTAACCAGAGGCGATAAAACATTAAAGATTGATGTGAGCAGCGGCAATGTAGTGCAAACATTTAAACATGATGGCGAGTATGCAGACCAAACCGGTATTAAACAATTATTACTGGTGAACAATAGCAGCACTTTAATTGCTGGTGATGATTATGGCCATATCCGTTTTTACAATACATCCACTGCGCAGGAAACATACGAATTGAAAGGCGTAAAAGAAAGAATCAACCGCATGATTGCTTTGCCCAATAACCGTTTTGCGGTGTGCAGCGGCGAAAGCGCTTTCCCTGATTCAACTATAAAAATTATTGATATCAGCACAAAAACTATTGTAGCAAGACTGTCGGGTCATAAGAATTCTGCAACATCGTTAGCGCTTTCAAACGATGGTAAATTTTTATTCAGCGGTAGCTACGACAGAACCATTAATGTTTGGAATCTTTCGACATATAAACTGGCGGCAACGATTGTCTTGTTTGGCGAAGATGATTGGGTTGTTGTTGATAATGATGGCCGATTTGATGGTACCCAAAATGCTATGAAGCAATTGTATTATGTGCGTGGTCTCGATTACCTGCCACTTGAATCCGGCTTTGAACAATTTTATACGCCGGGCTTGTTACCCCGCATTTTGGGCAGCGAAACATTTGCGCCGCCAATCGTTAACATCAATACCATAAAGCCCGCGCCAAAAGTGAAGATTATGTATAACCCGGTACTGCGTAATCTTGAACTGGCTGGTGATACATCAACATTCAATGTTAAAGAACAACAATTAACTATCACCGTAAATGCTGAAGCAGCGGATGATGTGATTGATGAAATACGCTTATATCAAAACGGTAAACTCATTACAACAACTGCAAGAAATTTGGTAGTGGATAATGATAAATCTGCCATTCAAACAAAAACATTCAATATCGTTTTAAATAATGGTACCAATAGTTTAAAAGCTATTGCCATTAACAGCCAGCGAACAGAGAGTTTGCCTGATGTCATCATACTTAATTATACCCCGTCGCAGCAAAATATCGCAGACGATAATATCACGTTGCATTTAATGGTTGTTGGTGTCAACACCTATAAAAACCCTAAGTACAATTTGAATTATGCAAAGGCTGATGCTACCTCTTTTAAAGATGAAATTGAAAAGAACAGTACCGGTATTTTCTCTTCGGTAAAGCTGCATTTTTTAATGGATGCCGATGCGGTGAAAGATAATATCGAAAGCTGTTTTAAAACCATTGCGCAGGAAGCAAAACCACAGGATGTTTTTATCTTTTATTATGCCGGTCATGGCATTATAAGTATGAACGATAAACAAAAAGATTTTTATATCGTGCCCTATGATGTATTGCAATTATACGGCGCTGATGATGCGCTGGCTCAGAAAGGAATTTCAGCAACAGAAATGCAGGAGTTTTCAAAAAATATCCCGGCTCAAAAACAATTATTTATACTCGATGCGTGCCAGAGTGCCGGCGCTTTGGATGCCGTTGCCATGCGGGGCGCTGCAGAAGAAAAAGCCATTGCGCAACTTGCCCGCAGTACAGGTACACATTGGCTTACAGCCAGCGGCAGCGAACAGTTTGCTGAAGAGTTTTCACAGTTGGGCCATGGCGTGTTTACGTATGCTTTGTTGAAAGCTTTAAGTGGTGATGCAGCTAATGGCGATAATCAAATAACGGTAAATGAATTAAAAGCCTATCTTGAAAATGCAGTGCCTGAGCTTTCACGGAAATATAAAGGACAGGCGCAATACCCGGCGAGCTATGGATTTGGCAATGACTTCCCGGTGGAGGTGCTGAAGTAAGCCCGCTCTGCCAAGTTTGGCAACTTCGCAGGTTTATGCGTAAAGCCCCGGGCTTAATATTGTAAAATAATATTGCTTCATTCAAAAAAAACAGCCAGCATAAGTTAAAGCAACAAAACATAATCAAACTAAAATACAGCTATAATTTCTGCTCTACAAAACCGAATATTTTTATGTATAAATTCCTATTATCTGCAATCACACTGTTACTTATTAGTAAAATATACAGCCAGCCGGTTTCTTTAACCATTCCCAGCGGTCATGCAAAGGCCATTGAAAAAATAGCTGTTTCATCAAATGGAAAATATGTTGCCTCTATTGCTTACAAAACAGTCATCGTGTGGGATATGGCAAGCCGTAAGAAAATTCATGAAGTAAACCTTGATATCAGCCTGACTGCCTCTGAGGCTTCAACGCTTTCTATCACGGCAAATGCAGATAAGCTGGTAGCTTCTACCAACAGCGGTTTGTTTTGTTACGATATAGCAACGGGTAAACAGCTTTTCAAAAATGGCAGCGCAACCAGTGGTGCAGCATTTAGTGCAGATGGCAGCAAAGTATATGCGATTGATTATGGCACCCTGTATATCTACAAAGCCACTGATGGCAATACTATTAAATACATTAGCGGGGTTGTGAAAAATACATCTGAAGATTGTATTTTTTTTGAATTGGGTACAAACCGGCTGCTTATCCTTCATCACAATGGATGGAGCATTGTAAATACGGAAACAGATGAAATAGTTGTTAACAATACCTTCAAAGATATATACCGGGAAAAATTAAGTAGTTATGCATATATCCAAAGCAAAGGAATTATAGCAGGCATAAGAGAAGATTCACTACTACTGTTTGATGCTTTTAAAACATCTGTCATTAAGGCAAAGAAATTAGCAGGCGAACCTGATGGTATTTGTGTTACCGATAAAGGGGATATTGTAACCTTTCGGCAAGATTATAAAGCAGGTATGTTTAAAACAGAGATATATGATGGAGGAAGCCTATCTGTTACTCATACTTCATCGCAACCACAAAGCGATGTACCCGAAGCTATTTTTTATGGCAATAACTGTATTCAGTTGCCGGGTAAAGACAAAATTGTTTTTAATAATAATTTGCAGTTGTGGGCATACGATATAGAGAATGCGTCTTATACCAATCTTTTTCAAAATAAGATTACCGACTTTAAGGCATTTTATTATTACAAAAACCTTAGCCAACGCATTGCAGCCGATAATAGTTTGGTGTTTTCTACAGAAGATAATGGCATACGCAGCTTTAGCATGAAGACATTCAGCCCTGATAGTTTTGTTGCTGCTTCTCCACATATCATTTACAGCAGCGATGGAATTCTGGCTGCAGGTATTGATAAAAAAATAACCATCACCAACAGGCAAACAGGTAAAGTTGTTAAAACAATATCATTGCCGGCAGGTGTTGACCACGAAACTGAATTTTTCTTTTTCAGTTATGATAACAAAAAGATTATTTATACCAACAGGGAGAAAGGTTTACTGAATGCTCTCGATATCAATACCGGCATACCTGGGAGCATCCTGTCGGTTGGAGGCTCCTTTTATGAATGTTCCTCCAGCTTTGATGGGAAATATTTTGCCTGTAAGGCGGGGAGTTCTCTTAAAATATTCAACCTGCAAACAAAACAATCTGTATTTAATAAAAAAGCCTGCGACCCGGCTAATCCTGATGAATGTATAAATGACTTCAAGTTTTTAAATGACAGTTACTATTTATTTGTTGAAAAAAATAAAGACAATGTAAGCATATATAAAGCAGATGATGCAACGTATAACTCTTCATTCAAGATACAGCATTATAATAAATTTTCCGTGCTTGGTGGCGATATCAAAAATAATATCATCGCCATTGGTGAAGTAGGGCAGTTCCAGGTGGGAACTTACAATCTTAAACTCATAACAAAAGAAGGAAAACTTATACGCGAATTTTTAAGTGAAAACAATAATGATTTTTTGAAAGCCGCTTTTAGCAATGATGATAAGATAATGTTTACGCCAACAACACAAAAAGGCGTCCAGGTGTGGGATACAGAAACAGGAGAATTATTAGGAACCTATTATTTTGTTGAAAAAACGAATGAATACATTTTCGTTTCTCCTGAAGGTTTGTTTGATGGCAGCGTGGAAGGTATGAAAGAATTATATTTTGTAAAGAATAACCAGCCCATTCCGCTCGAAAAATTATATGAACAATTTTATGTGCCCGGCTTACTTCAACGAAAAATACATGGTGAGAAATTTTTGCCACCTGATGTTGCAAGTTTGCATGCTCCGCCAAAAGTTGTGATTAGTTATGCAGAAAAGCAACGTAATCTTGAACTGGACAATGATGTGCCTTCTTACCAAAATACAACAGGGCTTGCAGAGATAACCGTTACGGCTTCTACAGAAGATGATGCTATTGATGAAATACGATTATTTCTAAATGGGAAAGTGTTAAACCTTGCTACAAGAAACCTGATCGTGGAAGATGATAAGAGCAAAACAGCAACAAAAAAATATTC
>JAFDXJ010000053.1 GCA_018268015.1 Bacteroidota bacterium | reverse complement strand
TTAATTTTAGATGTATGAATTCTTTAAAATTAGTCTTCATTGTTTTTTTAAGTAGTGGCATAGGTGGCGTATCTCGCTATGGAATTCAATCCTGGATGACGAAACCTCAAAATTCCGTATTTCCACTAAGTACTTTTATCATCAATATCGTTGGTTGCTTGCTGATTGGAACCTTTTTTGCACTTTCACAAAAAGAAAATCTACTTTCACCTGAATGGCGTTTAGCATTGGTAACCGGCTTTTGTGGAGGATTTACGACTTTCTCTACTTTTGCTTTTGAAAATTTGGCATTTTTACGATCAGGTGACTATGGCATATTTATACTATATACAATCGCCAGCATTATCCTGGGTATTTTAGCTGTGTTTGCAGGCAGCTTATTGGTCGTGTCTTTAACCAGATAAAAATTTCGGAAAAAGAATCCAATTTTTAATGCCGGGCATTCACCTCCCTTCTGTTTTATTTAATATCAAAATCTACGACGACATTTTTAGTGAGTGGCCTGCTTTGACAGGTTAGGATAAATCCTTCTTCTATTTCCTCATCTTCCAGGCCATAATGCACTTTCATGTCCACCTCTCCTTCCAGCAATTTGGCTTTACAGGTACAGCAAACGCCTCCCTTACATGAAAAAGGAAGATCAGCACCTGCATGAAGCGCAGCATCTAAAATTGAATGCGGATCATCTTCCGCCATTTCAAATTGGGTAAAGCGTCCATCTATCTTTACAGAAATACTGCTGGATGCTCCAATAGCTTCCGGTTTTTTTATCGGTAGCGTCTGCACGATATTTTCTCCGGGTGTAGTAAATAATTCAAAATGAATTTTTTTCTCAGCAACCCCAATAGACTGCAAAAATTCTTTTACACAAAAGAGCATCGTTTCAGGGCCACAAATAAAATATTCATGAACCCGGTTATATTGGATCAGCTTTTCCAGGCTTTTTAATTTTTCAAATGAAATCCTTCCATCATTAATGGGTGATTCTGTTTTTTCCCGACTTAATAAAAAAATCAATTGAAAGCGATTCAGGTATTTGTTTTTTAATCCTTCTAACTCTTCGAAAAAAATAATGGACTGCCTCGTTTTATTTCCAAATACTAATGTAAAAGTGCTCAATGGCTCTTCCTGTAAGATTGTTTTTAAAATAGAAATAATTGGGGTAATACCGCTACCGGCGGCAAATGCTACATAATTTTTTCTTTGAGCAGGATCAATTGGTGTGGAAAAAGTACCGGATGGCGGCATGACCTCGAGTATATCACCTACTTTTAATTGCTCATTGACAAAAGTAGAAAAACGGCCATTATAGGTCTTTTTCACGGCCACTTTCCATTCCTTCTCATAGGGTGCAGTACAAAGAGAATAGGTGCGGCGCAACTCTTCTCCATTGATGATACTGCGAAAATTTAAATGTTGGCCATGTGTAAATGCAAATGCCGGTTTTAATGAACCCGGTATATCCAAAGTGATCGTTACACATTCATTAGTTTCTTCCTGAATTTTTTTGACGGGGATTTTTTCAAAATGCAGAGACATCTTTCTTTTTTATATTTTCATTTTTAAACCATTAATTAATATGGCTACCATATTTTCTTCCAATTCACGGCCTGAAATTTTATTCTTGCTGCGATGCCAGGCTTCAATGCCCCCAATAGCATGCAACATGATCAGAACGGCCGTGGCAGGATCAATTTGGGTTATTTGTCCCCGATCAATTCCATCTTGGATGATTTGGGCAAACCGTTTTCTATATAATCTCCTTTGCTCCCTGAATTGAGAAAGAAAAGGTTCTTGCAAATAACGCCATTCCCGATCACTGACATAAACTTTTTCAAAGTTTTCAATCATCTGGCGTATATGAAAACGAATAAGGGATTCTACATTTTCAAGGGTGGACGCTCCTGATTCCTCAATTTTCTGTATTTCATTTAAAAATTGACTGGCCACCTGAAAACAAATTTCTTTGAGTATGATAGGCTTTGAGTGAATATGATTATATAAGCTGGATGCCTCTACTCCTACCTCTTCTGCAAGACTGCGCATGCTGGCTGCTTTAAAACCCTTCTTTCTAAAAAGCGTTGCTGCAGACCGTATGATGAGCTCTTTGCGGCTTTCTTCTTTTGAAATTTTAATCCTCGCCATTATGCAAAAATAGTTAACAAAGATCGTTTTTAATGCTCATCTATGGCCATTTACTAAATTCACAGTTTTCCGTATGACATAAAATTGATAGGTTTGCAGCCTTTAATAATATTGCTTATGTCTTTAGTAGTAGTAGGTACCATGGCTTTTGATGCTATTGAAACCCCTTTTGGCAAATCTGATAAGATTATTGGTGGCTCCGCAATGTATGTGGCTTATGCTGCAAATCACTTTATAAACCCGGTAAAGCAAGTGTCCATTATTGGAAATGATTTTCCACTGGAAGAATTGGCTCATTTAAAAAATTGTGGTGTGGATACTGAGGGTGTAGAAATAGTACCCGATGGCAAATCTTTTTTCTGGAGTGGTCGTTACCACATGGACATGAACACGCGAGATACCCTGGTAACTGAATTAAATGTGCTCTCACAATTTAACCCCGTTTTGCCGGACTCTTACAAAGAATCCTCCTTTCTAATGCTCGGGAATGTCATGCCCTCTCTTCAGAAAAAAGTCATTGAACAATTTTCGGTAAGGCCAAAACTCATCGTATTGGATACCATGAATTTTTGGATGGATACCGCTATGGATGACCTGCGTGAAGTAATGCAGTTAACAGATGTTATCCTGATCAATGACAGTGAGGCCAGGCAATTATCCAATGAGTATTCGCTTGTAAAGGCCGCCAAGAAAATTTTAACTATGGGCCCCAAATACCTGATCATTAAGAAAGGAGAACATGGCGCTTTATTATTTCATCAAAACAATGTTTTCTTCGCCCCAGCATTGCCTTTAGACGAAGTATTTGACCCTACCGGCGCCGGCGATTCCTTTGCAGGTGGCTTTATCGGACATCTTGCCCGGACGAAAGACATTTCTTATGAAAATATGAAAACGGCTATTATCGTAGGCAGCGCCATGGCGAGCTTCTGTGTGGAAAAATTTGGTACAGAAAGATTAAAAGAAGTAACGAAGGAAGATATTGCTATACGGATCAATGATTTTGTAGAGCTTGTAAACTTTGATATTGCTTTAATGTAATATTACAATAAACGTCCTCTCATTTATTTTAACGCCTGACCATAGATTTTAGCATGTTTGAAAAAATGCCTCATCTCTATGCCCTTTCAGCGTTTTCACATTCCTTTTATCAAATTTTTATCAGGTTTGTATGCATTTTTTTTATTTTAGCAAACTAAATTTTAAAAATGAAAATTAATTTGCTTTTTGCAACCGTACTAACAGCAACAGGTATAAGTCTTTTTTCCTGTAATGATAGCTCAACTAATGCAACAGGTTCTAAAATGTATCTGGATACTTCTGCCATGAATACTTCTATCAAACCAGGAGATAATTTTTTCCTGTACGTAAATGGAAAATGGATAGATAAAGCCACTATTCCTGCATCCGAATCTGAAGCAGGCGCATTCCTGGATTTGTATAACAACACAAAAGATAATCTTCATCATTTACTGGATTCAATCTCGAAAGTTAAAACTACACCGGGAAGCATTGAACAAAAAGTAGCAGATTACTACATAGCCGGCATGGATACTACAACCATTGAGAAAAGAGGATATGATCCCGTAAAACCAATACAATCTGAAATAGATACGATTAAAACGCCTGCCGACATTATGCACTTTGTAACAGATCAGGCGAAGTTGGGAAATTCTTTGTTGATCAATGAGTATATAGGGGCTGATGATAAAAACAGCGCCATCAATGTAGCCATCTTTTCACAAGCTGGTCTGGGCCTTCCAGACAGGGATTATTACTTTAAAACAGACCCCGCTACATTGGCTATTGTAAAAGCATATAGAACTTATTTACAAAAATTATTTACCCTGACAGGGGTTGATTCAGTAGTTGCTTCGAAAAAAGTAGAAGCTATTTATACATTAGAAAAACAAATGGCCTCAAGCCATAAAACAAATGTAGAATTACGCGATCCGGAAAGTAACTATCATATGCTCAAACTGGATGCACTCGCCAAAACAGATGCTACATTTAACTGGAATAACACTTTGGCTGGCTTGGATATGCATGTTGATTCATTAAATGTGCAACAACCAGCTTATTATACAAAACTGAATGGTCTTCTCTTATCCACATCCATGGATACCTGGAAAGATTATCTGTGGGTGCATACATTAAGTAATTATGCCAATTCATTGAGTAGCCCTTTTGTTCAAGCCAGTTTCGATTATTATAATAAAGCCCTCAGTGGCCAATCGGAAATGAAACCAAGATGGGACAGAATGGTACAATCTACAGATAGTCACTTAGGTGAAGCCTTAGGTCAGTTATATGTTCAAAGATATTTCACACCGGAGGCAAAAAAGCGTATGCTCGACATGGTGAATAATCTACAAACCGCCTTTGATGCCCGCATTAGTAAACTGGATTGGATGAGCGATAGCACCAAAGCCATAGCAAAAGATAAATTACACGCATTCCTCAAAAAAATTGGTTATCCCGATAAATGGAGAGATTATAGTAAGGTTGATATTGATAAAGGAAAATACTTCGAAAATAAATTGAGTGCGGCTAAAAATGAATACAATTATAACCTCAATAAGCTAGGAAAGCCTGTGGATAAAACAGAATGGGCTATGACACCGCCAACTATTAATGCATACTATAACCCGAGTATCAATGAAATAGTTTTCCCGGCAGGTATTTTGCAATTTCCATTCTTTGACCCAAATGCGGATGACGCCATTAACTATGGAGGCATTGGTATGGTTATCGGCCATGAAATGACCCATGCATTTGATGACCAGGGCGCCCAATATGATAAGAATGGCAATCTGAAAAATTGGTGGAATAAACAGGATAATGAAAAGTTTAAAGCCAAAACTAAATTAGTGAATGAATTGTATAATTCTTTCACCGTTTTAGATTCAGTACATGTAAATGGTGAATTAACTACTGGTGAAAATATGGCGGATATCGGAGGTATTTGCATCGCTTATGATGCTTTTAAAATGACAAAAGAAAGCCAGGATACAACTAAAATTGATGGCTTTACACCGGATCAGCGATTCTTTATCAGCTTTGCTCAAATATGGAGATCCAAAGAGAAACCTGAATATGAAAGGATGCTTATCAACCTGGACCCACATTCACCCCCTATGTACCGTGTCAATGGACCACTCATGAATTTCACGCCATTTTATACCGCTTTCAATGTGCAGCCCGGTGAAAAAATGTATCTCCCTGAAGATAAACGGATCAAAATCTGGTAAATATTTTCCTTCAAAAAAAGCGCCTTTTGATGGCGCTTTTTTTATTGTGTGAATTTGGGAAAAGTTCAAATATTTTTGCAGAGAATTGAAAAAGCCATTATAAAAAAATACGATTCTATATGAAAGTCGCCGTCGTAGGAGCAACCGGTTTGGTGGGTACTAAAATATTAGAAGTGCTGGAAGAAAGGAACTTTCCGGTTACGACCATTTTACCTGTAGCTTCTGAAAAATCAATTGGTAAAAAAATTCATTTTAAGGAAAAAAAATATGATGTAATATCGGCCCAGGAGGCCATAGATGCAAAACCGGCATTGGCAATTTTTTCTGCAGGAGGCGAAACATCAAAAATTTGGGCACCCAAATTTGCGCAAGCCGGCATCACTGTTATTGATAATTCCAGCGCATGGAGAATGGATCCGGCCATACCCCTGGTAGTGCCGGAAATCAATGCCGGGATATTAACCAATGCCGATAAAATTATTGCAAATCCAAATTGTTCTACAATACAAATGGTTATGGCATTGTACCCATTGCATCAAAGAAATAAGATTCGCAGGATTGTAGTAAGCACTTATCAAAGTGTAACAGGTACCGGGAAAAAAGCCGTGGATCAACTGATCAATGAGCGCAAAGGCCTGATAGGAGAAATGGCTTATGCTTACCCCATTGACCTAAATGTGATTCCACAAATTGATGTTTTTTTAGATAATGGGTATACAAAAGAAGAAATGAAGATGATCAATGAAACCCGGAAGATCATGGGTGATCAGAGTATCCATATTACAGCAACCACGGTACGCATTCCTGTAATGGGTGGTCATAGTGAAAGTGTAAATGTAGAATTTGAGAAAGAAATGTCCGTGAAAGAGATTAAAGATATTTTATCCGCATCCCCTGGGATCATTTTACAAGACGATCCATCCAATTTGATCTACCCAATGCCAATCAATGCCTATCAAAGAGACGATGTATTTGTAGGAAGGATCAGGCAAGATGATTCGCAGCCAAATTCAATCAATATGTGGATTGTAAGTGATAACCTTCGTAAAGGCGCGGCTACAAATGCTGTTCAAATTGCCGAATATGTATTAAAGAATAAGCTACTTTAATAGAAAATAAGAAGGCGCTTTTTGAAAGCGCCTTCTTATTGAAAAAAAATTAATTCGTTCCTTCTATCTCTTTTAATAACGTCTCAGCCTCTTCTTCATCAAATGCTTTTAATTTATTATAGGCATCCATAGCATTATCTTTTTGATTTAGACCCATATAACAACTTCCAAGGTAATAATAACCTAAAGATGACTTGGGATTCAAAACGATTGCCTTTTTTGCCTGTGTAATTCCATCATTATATTTTCCCAATTTCATGAAAGTATATGCCAGTTCTTCATAATTCCTGGTATCTTCCGGATCATAATCAATGGCCTTTTTTAAGACACTTTCTGCTTTGGCATATTCTTCATTTTCATTATAAAGCCATCCCAAAGTATAATAAGAAGATTTTGAGTTTTCTTCATCATAAAGAATGGCATTTTCAAAATTTGTCTGTGCATCTTCATATTCATCATTGTCATAATAAACATTGCCCAACCCCCGGTAGGCTACACCGTAATTAGGGTGATACCGGAGCGCTTCATTATATGCATTAATCGCTTCATCCTCATTTTCCAATTTATAATTTGCATAACCTATTTCTACATATTTGGAAGCCAGGTCATCATCATTATCCGGATTAAATTTATCCAAAAAGGTAAGGGCATCTTCGTATTTCTCTAATTCATTACAGCACCATGCTGACTGGAAATAGGCGTATGAATAGGAAGCGTCAAGGCTGATTGTTTTTTTAAATGCAGCCAAAGCCTCTTCATATTTTTGATCATTTTTTAAAGTGATGCCATTGTCATAACTTTCTTTAGCCGTTTGTGAAAAAGCGGCTACAGAAATCAACAAGAGTCCAAAAAGAAAAATATTCTTTTTCATAATTATTAGTTTTGATTGCAAGATAATGCAATATCCTCCTATATCAATACCATATTATGGGTATATTCTAGTCTCAAAATTCTATTTTCATTTCGTGAATTTGATAGGTCTGAACACCTATTTAAAGAATAATTTGAACAAAAAAGTGAAAATGAAAGATGCCATGAATATTCAATTCATTTAAAACACAATCCCAACTATATTTGCGAAATAATGAGGACTAAACCTTCTTTACATACCATTTTATCGCCCGGCCTTTTACATTTATATGATATTACCAATAGCATTGTAGTGATTATAGATGTTTTCCGTGCCACATCTACCATTGCGGCTGCCCTTTTTCATGGAGCAACAAAAGTAGTTCCCGTTTCCAGTGTTGCTGACTGTATCTCCATGGGTAAAACACTGAATGCAGTTACTGCAGGAGAAAGAGATGGAAAAATTATTGAAGGATTGCAGCATGGAAACTCACCTTCAGAATACCCACGTTCTTTTATTGAAGGAAAAACGCTCGTAATCACGACAACAAATGGTACCAGACTGATACAACTCGCTACCGATCAGAAAGCAACTGGGATTATTACCGGGTCATTCCCAAATATTTCTGCAGTATGTGAATATTTAGTACGCCAGAAAAAAAATGTAATACTCGGCTGCTCCGCCTGGAAAGACCGGTTTAACCTGGAAGATACCTTATTTGCCGGCGCAGTGATAAAACGCATCAGGGAAAATTTTACCATTGAATGTGACAGTAGCCTTATGGCAGCTGAAATGTATGCACTCCATCAGCATGATCTTTCTACATTTATTCGTAAAACTGCACACTGGAAAAGGCTTTCCGCATATAATTTACAGGCTGATATGGAATGGTGTATCACGGAAGATATAGCCCATGTGCTTCCATTATATACCAATGGTATTCTTCAAAAAGGTTAATTTATAAACGTTTCTTACATTTTTTCCCCCATTCCTTTTTTGCCCCCGTTGAATTGTTTTACTTTTGCAAAATTGGCCAAACCGTACAAGCAAGGCTTCACTTTTTTTGAATATTATTGAATGTCATTACCCCTGTTGATAAAATTTATTTATAATAATGGAACCGATGAATCTATACGTCGGGGAAAAAAAATCCATAACCTGGGTTATGTTGAACTGGTTGATTATGATGCATTGTTGAATGATGTTACATTTCGTGTTAAAGATGATATTTATGCCACTTTCAATAAAGTATCCATTAGTCATTTTAACCAGGAAAAAACGATTTCTTTACGATGCACCTGTCCTTATAACCTGGGAGAAGTTTGCCGCCATAAGGCCGCATCACTTTTTCGCCTTCAGGAATTAATAGACAAAAATTTGCTGGGTGAAAAAGAATTGGTCTATGACCAACAACATACGGTTGTAAAAATGAAAAAATTGGATGTGCGCACCATCAAAATGCTGGCATCACCACAGGTTGTTGATATGGCTGATCAATACCTTGAGCAAAAGCAGGCTAAAATCATCGAAGCGAAAAATGAAAAAGTTATTGCTGAAATAAATATGGGGGACACTTCATTTAAAGTATGCGTTCAAAAAAATGAAGAACGTAACTTTGATACAAGCTGCACCTGTCACTCTTCTACAAGCCATCCGCTTTGCTTGCATAAAACAATATTATTCCTTCAATTATCCAGAGAGTTCGGCTCAGATTATTTTGATACTATTCGAAACCTTGATAATGAAAAAAATAAATTACTCTCCCTGTATGGCTACTCCCTGCAGGATGATTTAAAAGGTAAATTTGAATTTTCCTACGTAAGCGGTAAACCATTTTTACGTATTTTGGATACCTCTATTAAACGCGTATCTGCCATTTCAGCACTTACGGAAACAGCCCCATCCGTAGCAACAGAAACCGAAATTTTGAATGAACCATTCACTACAAAAAAATTAGCCCTGGTCATTCAACAAGATCCCGCACAATATCCATTTCTTCAAATTCATGCTTTATATGGAGAAATGGATGAGGATGACACTTTTATCCAAAAGCCCGATCAATTGGATTTTTCAAAATTCATTCAAACCAACCATTTCAGTGATCATGAAAAGAAAGCCATATCGATTTTACGCAAGTGCCTCCCTTCGGAAGTAAGTCGTTTTCTTACACGGAATTCACCATTTAGTGGTATTTGGGAAAATATTATTCAGCAACATGACGAGGCGCTGGCTCCGGAAACCCGGCAATTGATCCTGGAATACTTACATCCGAAATACATTCAATTATTCCATGAACTATCTGCCTTCATTCCTGTTTATTATCAGAATGATGAAAATCAGGATGCATCAAATCATTTGACTCTTTTAACGATTTCCAAGTCTTTTATCAGGCCTGTGATATCTGTAATGAAAAGAGGAGATGTCTATGATATACAATGCAAAGCAAAAGTGGAAAAGGGCTTAATAAATATTTCGGAAAATGAGTTGAAAACCCCTGCTCTGATTAAGTTACAGGATGTCATATATATATGGCAGCAGGCAAATGATATCATTGAAGTGGAAAAATTTTCTCCCACAGGAAAAAGAATCATTGATTCATCTAACTGGGAAGAATATTTGAAAAACCACTTATTGCCACTATCCAAAAAGTATGACATTGAATTAATCAATATACAAAGCGAAGTATGGAAAGAGGTGCTTCCGGGTATCAGCCTTGAATTGCGTGAACGCGGTGATTATTTATTGATCCACATCATTTTTTCTTACAAGGATTATATCATCCAGGAGGGAGATCAGGATAAAATTGTATATCCATATCAAAATAAGCTGGTTATTATCCACAGGAATATACCGGTGGAAAATGCTTTTATACAAAAACTTGAAGCATTGCATACGCACTTCAAAAAAACAGATGAAGCACACACACTTGCGCTGAAGGGCGCTGAAGTATTGAAAAATAACTGGTTCTTTTTATTTGCTGATGCCATCAAAGAATTAAATATCCCGGTAACCGGCTTTGAGGCATTAAAAAAATTCCGCTTCAATTCAGCCCGGCCATCCACTAAAATTCAAATCACCCATAATATGGATTGGTTTGATGCGAAGGTGGATATACAATTTAATGGCAACAAAGTAAAAATTGCAGATATCAAGAAAGCGCTGGGAAAACAAGAGCAATATGTACAATTGGAAGATGGAAGTCTGGGTATATTGCCGGAAGAATGGTTACAGAAATACAGCTTGCTATTCCGCGTGGGTGAAAGTAAAAATGATGCATTAAAATTAAGCAGGTACCATTACAGCGTCATTGAAGATTTATATCATCAACGCGATGAAGAAGAACTCAGTATTTTACTGGATGAGAAATATGAAAGTATTAAAAATAATTTTGCCGTTAGTGAAATTCCTGCCCCTGAACATTTACAGCAAATTCTACGACCATATCAGGAAGCCGGATTTCACTGGTTACATTATCTCAATCAGGTGAAATGGGGAGGTATCCTGGCTGATGATATGGGCCTCGGGAAAACGATTCAGGCTCTCGCATTTCTTCATCACTACAAAACAATACATGGGGCTATCAAAGCGCTGGTCGTTTGCCCCACTACGCTTATGTTCAACTGGGAGAATGAAATCAATAAATTTACCCCTTCATTGAGTCATCATGTTCACCATGGTGGAACGCGTGACCAGGCTTTACTGCATAACCTCGAAACGGATATTTTTATCACCACCTATGGCACCTTGCGTAGTGATATAAAATATTTCAAGGAAATTTTGTTTGATTATATCATCCTCGATGAAAGCCAGGCAATAAAAAATCCGGCCAGTAAGATTGCCAAAGCAGCTTCCATATTAAAATCCAAAAATAAGCTGTGCCTGAGTGGTACACCTTTACAGAATAATACATTTGATCTTTATGCTCAAATGAATTTCCTCAATCCCGGCATGCTCGGAAGTATTGAATTCTTCAAACAGGAATTTTCAATACCGATAGACAAATTGGGAGTGCAGGAAAATAAAGAACATCTCCGTAAACTTTTGTATCCTTTCATTCTTCGCAGAACCAAAGAACAGGTAGCACAGGATCTTCCGGAAAAACACGAGATGACGGTATATTGTGAAATGGGTAAGATTCAACGAAGTATTTATGATGCATACCGCAATGAAATCAGGAGTAAGCTCCTGGGTGAAGTGGAGTCCATGGGGCTCGGAAAATCTCAATTATCTATCCTGCAAGGCCTGATGAAATTGCGCCAGATCTGTGACAGCCCCGCCATACTAAAAGATGGGAAACCATTCCCAAATGAATCAGCAAAACTGGATGAACTGACTCGTGAAATCACGGAAAATATTGGGGAGCATAAGGCACTTATCTTCTCCCAATTCTTGGGTATGCTTTCATTAATCAAAGAGAAATTAATAGAACTGGATATCAACTTTGAATATTTTGATGGCAGTACTTCCGCGCCCGAGAGAGAACGCGCAATCAATCATTTCCAGGATGACAAAGATTGCAGAGTCTTCCTGATTTCACTTAAAGCAGGTGGCGTCGGATTAAATCTTACCTCTGCCGATTATGTCTATATTGTTGACCCATGGTGGAACCCCGCTGTAGAACAGCAGGCAATAGACAGGACTCATCGTATAGGGCAGACAAAAAATATTTTCGCTTATCGAATGATCTGTACCGACACTGTTGAAGATAAAATACTCTTATTACAAGAAAAGAAGAAAGCGCTTGCCGCAGATCTGGTTGCGGATGATCATAATTTTGTAAAAACACTTTCTAAAGAGGATATTGAATATTTGTTTAGCTAATCCATAACCGGATGTTACCATTCACTATTTATTATTCCCTAACGCCTGCATAAATAGGAATAGGCAAAGTATTCACTGCTGGAGGTATGGGACAATTATACCCTTCCGTATAAGCGCAATAAGGTTGATATGCCTTATTAAAATTGATGGTTATATCACCGGATGCAGGTATTTCCAAATCAATATACCTGCCGCCACCATAGGTCTCTTTTCCACTTGTCTCATCTTTGAAAGGGATGAATAAAAAATTTTCAAAGCCTTTTTTATTTTTTAAATCCAGTGATTGATACACATTGAGTGAATAGGGTTTTCCTTTAATATTAAAAACCGCTTTAGCATATAAATAATATTTTTTTTGCTTATGGGATGAAGTTTCCATTATAAAAACTTCATCTGAATTTGTTTTTACAAATTTCGCCGGAACAATGAGTTCCATATTTATCGGAAAGAATTGGATTCCCGGGAAATGTTTGCGTTGAGTCTCATTTAATGGTGAAATCACCGGATTGGAATATTCATCTTGTAATGACTTTTGAAATGAAGCGATATCTTTTTTTATCGCCAGGGTATTTTCTTGGGAAAAAGCAGGTTGAAAAATCAGCATTCCAAACAAAAGGAATACAAGACAATTTACTTTCATGGTTCAAATTTTTTTAAAATACATTCTTCCACATCATACTTTCAACAGGTTTATTGGGTTGATGGCTATACTTTGCATCTTTCTTATTGTTATATTTTATTTCAATATCACCTTCAACCGGGAAATAAATTAACTGCCCAATAGGCATTCCCGGATAAATTCGTACAGGTTGTTTTACTGAAATTTCCAGGGTCCAGTTTCCACAAAAACCTACATCACCCTTTCCTGCAGTTGCATGAATATCGATTCCCAGCCGCCCTGTAGAAGATTTCCCTTCCAGGAAAGGAACATGTGCATGCGTTTCTGTGTACTCTTCGGTAACGCCTAAGTAAAAAACATGAGGTTGCAAAACAAAGCCTTCCGCCGGTATGTCAAAATACTCTATGGTATTGTGCTTCTTAGCATCCAATACTTCATCTTTATATTTTGCCAGGCACTTTCCCAAATGTACATCATAACTATTACTCCCTAAAAATTTGCGATCATACGGTACAATCACAATGGTTTTTTTATTTATTTCTTCCAGTATCCTGGTATCAGAAAGAATCATATTGTGTAAATTATCAGTGTATTTAATATTCCTGCAAATAAAATACTTTTGCAGCGAACCGGAAAGCCTCATCAAAAAAACTGGTAAAATTACGTGCCGCTTTATTTCCAGGAAAATATAAATCTTCATACGCGCCTTGGCATTTGGAAAATTACGGAACCGGAAAGTTATTTCCTGAAGAATGTTGTACCTATAAAAGTGATTCATCATCCCGAAAAGCGAATACAACACCTGGCTGCAAATTTTTTACTGACACAATTATTTCCCAACTTCCCTCAAGCCTCTATTCAAATGAGTGCATCCAATAAACCTTATATTTACTCTTCTCATTATTTTTTTTCGCTGGCACACACTTCTGGATTTGCTGCGGCCCTGATAAGCACTCAAAGTAATTCCGGCGTTGACCTGGAACGCATTTCACCTAAGCCAAATCAACTAAGCAATAAGTTCCTCAACCCTAATGAAATTACTCTTATAAAGAGCAACCAGATTAATCAACAACCAGATACAGCCTTTACTTTAGCCTGGTGTGCGAAAGAAGCTGTTTATAAATGTTGGGGAAAGGGAGCCATTTCCCTAAAAAATAATATTGAAATTACCCATTCAAGCCTTCATCAAATTTCTTGTAACCTGGCCGTCGAAAATCAGCAATTTTCTTTAAATGTACATACAATGATTCTTGAGAAACTATGCCTGGCCTGGGTTTTAGACGATACAAATATTTTTAAACATACCTGAAAGCGGAATTGTAGCAGTCATTTTTAGCATTATTGAATCTCTTAACTTTTGTACCTTGCCAACATAAATAAATGATGTGAAAAATTTTTTGCAAATCACCCGTAGGATCTTTAAAAAAATATTTTCTTTTCTATTTACCCGCCAAAAGGATTGTTGTAAATAATTTTAGATATTCAAACCGCCACATACGCTCAGTACCTGCCCGGTAATATAAGAGCTCATATCACTGGCAAGAAATAAAGCACTTTTAGCGATCTCGGCAGATTGGGCAAAACGGGCTAAGGGTATTTTCTTTAAATATTCTTCACTGCCATTTCCTTCTTTTAAATAATGGGTCATATCTGTTTCTACAAAGCCGGGCGCTATGGCATTACATCGAATATTACGGCTTCCCAGCTCCAAAGCAATAGATTTTGTAAACCCAATGATACCGGCTTTACTTGCAGCATAGAGGCTTTGTCCTGCATTTCCCCTAACACCGATGATAGAACTCATATTGATAATACTTCCGGATTTGGCCTTCATCATGGGGCGGATGACCTGCTTGGTCATATTAAAAACACTTTTGAGATTAACCTCCATGACTTCATCCCATTGCTCGGGCGTAAGCCTCAATAACAAATTATCTTTACTGATCCCGGCATTATTTACACAAACATCAACCTGGCCAAAGTCTTTTAAAACTTCCTGTACAAAAGTTTCACATTCACCATAATTTCCTGCATTGCTCCGATATGCTTTTGCTCTGATACCAAGGCTGTTTAATTTCTCTTCCAGCGTAGCAGCCTTTCCCGCGCTACTTTCACTTACATAAGTAAAAGCGATATGTGCGCCTTCTTCGGCTAATTCTTTAGCAATGGCTTCTCCTATTCCCCTGGCTGCTCCGGTAACAATACAGACTTTATTTTCAAGTAATTTCATGTGCAATAATTTAATGATGTGCTAAGGTAATTTTCTTTCAGTACAGCAATTTCCGTTTTTTATTTCTTGTGGCAAATAAAATTATATTTTTTCAGATCCATGGCCTCTCCTTCTCCCAACCTGGCCGCTTTTTCAAATTTATTATTTACATAACCATGCCTTATACATTCCCAAATATATTGAAATATAAAAACCAGGTATCCTGCTTTTTCAAATTGCCTTACATGTATCAATTCATGTTGAAGCCATTTTTGATTTTTCAAAAAATCCTGATCATGGGTATGCCATAAATGAATCGTTCTTCCTAAGGTGAGCGCCATGGATTTTTCTTTTAAGACTATGGCTGCAAAATGTGCCAGCACTGATTTTTCTTTTATGAAAATATTCATGCAGTTCTACTCTAATGATGCATTAATTAATATCTTTCCAGGCATCGCTAATTTCCTGTGCATGAATTCTGCTTTTGGGTTTATGGATAATCTTCCTGATGATCCCTTTTTCATCAATTAAAAAAGTCGTTCTTTGCATACCTATAAATTCTCTTCCCATAAATTTTTTTGGCGCCCACACGCCAAAATTTGTTGCGATTGCATGATCTTTATCAGCTATCAGTGGAAAAGGCAGAATATATTTTTTTCTAAATTTCGTATGCGATTTTTCATCATCTGTACTTATTCCAATCACTTGAATACCTTCTTTTTTAAGCAGGTCGAAATGATCCCTTAGATTGCAGGCCTGTATGGTACATGTAGGCGTATTATCATGCGGATAAAAATAAAATGCGGTTTTTTTACCCATAAAATCTTTATTGGAAAATATATTCCCATCCTGATCGGGTCCAAAAAATTCTGGAGCTGCTTCACCTTCTGATAAATGTGTCATTATTATTGTTTTGAAAAAGTATATTCTTTGATGGTTTCATTCCCGGCAATATCTCTTACGGTAATATTTAATATATGTTTTCCTACAGTACAATGCGAATCAAAGTTATACGTATATAAACCATTCCTGTTAGAAAACAAGATCCAATCTCCATCCAACTTCCCTACAAAGGATTCAATTGCGCTTCCTTTATCTGTTGCCCGAAAGGATAATTTGCTGTTAGCTGAAAATGTCTGCCCATTTTTCCAACCGGTGATAAAAATTTCGGGTGGGATCGTATCTATGATCAGGCTGATTTTTCCTAAACTCCGAAAACTTCCTTGCATCCAATCTCCCGACCAAATACCTTTTTGATAATCTTTTTTATTTCCAACAGCCAATTGCATAACAGTGCTTTTTTTCAATGGATCATTTGGACTTAATGTTGTACGGATCCTCATATCATAAGCATCGTGAACTGGGATGGTTTCATCACCAAGGGAAACAATTTCAGATGCGTTGTTAGGTGTCTTATTTGCAATTTCTTTAAACGAAAAAGGAAAAGACTCATAAAATGCTTTGGAAGAAAAATGGGCTTCAAATGAATTGCCTTGCACATTATTTTCCTGGCCGGGCATAAAAGGTATTGCATCAGCCGGGTAGGTAAAATTATTGTCTATACTTGTCAGTTGTATCTTAAAACTGAGTATAGAAGTATTCCCTTCCAAATCATTTACCTTAATTTGGATATTGTGCATATTTGTATCGCTAAGAATTACCAACCCCTGTGTAGCAGAGGGCATAAAAATTTTCAAATCATTCCCCGGCAGAGAAAACAAATATTGTATATATTTTTTTTGACGCTCATACACGGAATAATCTATACATGCATTTACATATCGGGTTTCATCATAAGAAATGGAATCTAATTGAAAGCCAAAAATTCTATTTCCATCCATGCTGATCTCAGCGGCATAAATACCATGATTAAAGGGTGAATTATTGTTTTTATCCGTAGCATTAATCGCAAAACTGATTAAAGGTGAATGAACTTTAATCCATTTTTCTTTTGCAAAATAATTTCCATTTTCGCCGGTTATTGGTATGGCAGTCGCTTTTTGAAAATAAGTACTAAGTCGCCTGTCATAGAGATACAATGCATTGATAACAGGTTTTTTGGTATCCGGAATTTCAAAGCCAAATAATCCCGGGTTATAATTTTTACCCGTTGCCGTATTGCGAATTTCAAAGTGTAAATGTGGCCCTGCAGAGGCGCCAGTATTTCCGCTATGGGCAATAAATTCCCCTTTTTGTACAGGGAAAATGCCGGATGGAATTTCCAGATCAATAGCCCATGTTTGCTGTTCATATTGTTTCTGAAGAACATATTCCTGCAAAGGTTTTGAAAAGGAATTCAAATGGGCATATAACGTAGTAAAGCCATTGGGATGGGTAATATAAATGGCATTGCCAAAGCCATACTTTTCTACTTTCACCCGGCTGATATAGCCTTCTGCGGCAGCAAAAACGGGAAGGTTTTCCCGGGATTGCGTACGTATATCAAAGCCCATGTGAAAATGATTAGGCCTTAATTCACCAAAATTTGCCGATAGCTGAATGGGAACAGATAAGGGGTCACGGAAATAATTTTTCGAAATTATTGGAAGCCCTTGTTGTGCTTCAGTACTTACAAAAAAGAAAATGTTTAATAAAAGAAAAGAACCTTTTCTACAAAAATGAAAATTCATATGATCAAAGATAGGCCAGAAGATTTTAAGAAAAGAGTTCAGGAAAAATTCTCTGTCATCCTATATATTTACTCAAATTTAAGTAGATGTTTAAGAAACTGAACAGCTTCGCAAAAGATGTGGTATATGCAACTCGTATCGGATATATTTTTTATCCATTCAGGCATTTTCTTGTGTTCTTATCCAATGTTTCTGAAATTTCCGTATGGATTCATAAAAATAAAAAGGGTATCGAAAAGAATGATTTTTTTAGATGGAAAAGAAATTATCATCAAAGGCTTGATGGCTTTGAATTTATTTTAAAGAAATATGATGTAGAAAATGTGCCGGTGTCTTATATGGAGTTTGGAGTAGCATCGGGAGATTCTTTTAGCTGGTGGCTGAACCGGTTAAAAAATAAGGAATCCTCATTTTGGGGATTTGATACATTCGAAGGATTACCTGAAGATTGGGGTTTATTTTTCAAGAAAGGAGCAATGGCTCATCATATCAGCAAATTTGATGATGCGCGTTATATTTTTGTAAAAGGCATCTTCCAGGATACATTAGTGAAATTTATCAAAGAAAACCAAGAAGTCATTCTTTTATCCAGGAGGAAAATTATTCATTTGGATGCGGACTTATTTTCGGCTACCGTATTTGTACTATCTCAACTTTATCCATATTTAAATAATGGAGATATTTTAATATTCGATGAATTCAGCGTTCCTAATTCAGAATTTTATGCTTTGAAGATTTTTCAGGATTGTTTCTATATTAAATTAAAACCTGTTTGTGCTACAAATAATTTTTATCAAACCATATTTGAAGTGGAGAAATAAATTTTCATCATTTTCCTTAATATTTGTTTCCATTGAATGGACAACATGCCAAAATTGAAATACATTTTTGCAAGATTGAGTTTAGTTGAAATTCATTTACATGTTGGCTTACAGAGATATTTTTGGTATCAGCATAATTTCCGTTTTCAAATTTTCTCTCAAAAAAGTAAGCATGACATAACATTTTTACAAAATATCCTTCCTAGATTAACTGAATTTCTAATTTTTCAATCCTTACTTTTGCATCAATATTTTTTCCATGCCAAGAGATCTATCTATTCAATCTGTATTAATTGTTGGCTCCGGGCCAATCATTATAGGCCAGGCCTGCGAATTTGATTATTCGGGCTCACAAGCGGCACGCAGCCTTCGTGAAGAAGGAATCCATGTAACGCTAATCAATAGCAACCCCGCCACTATCATGACTGATCCCATGATGGCTGATAAAGTGTATTTATTACCCCTCACGGTAGAAAGCATCGAACAGATCTTGGAAGAAAATAAAATTGATGCCGTACTGCCCACCATGGGCGGACAAACGGCGCTTAATTTATGTAAAGAAGCAGACGAACTGGGTATTTGGGAAAAATATCAGGTGAAAATGATTGGTGTGGATGTAGCAGCCATAGACACTGCAGAAGACCGTGAAAAATTTCGTAAACTAATGTACGACATTGGTATCGCTGTGGCGCCCAGTCATGTGGCCAACAGTTTCCTGGAAGGAAAAGATTTTGCACAACAAATAGGCTTTCCATTGGTCATACGACCCTCTTTTACTCTGGGAGGTACTGGAGGAAGTTTTGTTCATAGCAAAGAGGAATTAGATGAGGCATTGCAAAGAGGTTTACAAGCTTCCCCTATTCATGAAGTATTAGTAGAAAAAGCAGTATTGGGCTGGAAAGAATTTGAATTAGAATTACTGCGTGATCAAAATGATAATGTTGTTATTATTTGTACCGTAGAAAATCTTGATCCTATGGGCATTCATACGGGTGATTCTATTACGGTAGCTCCCGCAATGACCCTGAGTGATACTTCATTTCAGGATATGCGCAATAAGGCTATGTTGATGATGCGTAGCCTGGGAAATTTTGCCGGAGGTTGTAATGTACAGTTTGCTCAAAACCCGGAAACTGAGGAATTGATCGCTGTAGAAATTAATCCGCGAGTAAGCCGATCCTCAGCCCTTGCCAGCAAAGCAACCGGTTACCCAATCGCTAAAATTGCTGCCAAACTCGCTATCGGTTATAGTTTGGATGAATTGAAAAATCAAATTACCAAAACCACTTCGGCATATTTTGAGCCCGCATTGGATTATGTCATCGTTAAAATGCCCAGGTGGAATTTTGATAAATTTAAAGGAGCCAATACCACGCTGGGTTTACAAATGAAAAGTGTAGGAGAAGTAATGGCTATTGGGCGTTGTTTTAATGAAGCCATCCAGAAAGCTTGCCAAAGCCTGGAAAATGAAGCCGTCGGTTTAGGATACTATGGCAAAAGCCTCATGAAATCTGAAGAATTGATTGAATATATTAAAACGCCAAAATGGGACCGTATCTTCCGAATCAAAGATGCTTTGATGCAAGGCGTTTCCGTAAAAACCATTGTACAGGCAACCGGCATAGATCGTTGGTTTATATATCAAATCCAGGATATTTGCCAGATAGAAAAAGAGTTAGCCCAGTATCAATTAGAAAGTATACCGGAAGAATTATTAATTCGTGCAAAGAAAAATGGGTTTAGTGATGAACAAATTACCCGGATCATTCCAGGGAATAGCACCGATGATGAGGTATATGCAAAAAGAAAATCACTGGGTATCCTTCGCTCCTATAAAATGGTGGACACCTGTAGCGCAGAATTTGAAGCAAAGACACCCTATTTCTACAGCACCTTTGAATAAGATTTTCAACACGGCCTTTCCTTCGTTTTATTCCTCAAAATTTTTGCATGGTACATAAAACAAAAGGTATCGTCATTCGCTGTATTAAGTTTGGAGATACCAGCCTTATCGCACATATTTTCACCGAACTTTTTGGCTTACAATCTTACCTTATTAAAGGCATTCGCAAAACATCCAAAAAAAAACCAAACCACATTGTCTTTTTTCAAGCCGGCGCTATCCTCGATTTAGAAGTCTATCATAATAACCTTAAAAATCTACAATATATTAAAGAGTATTCATGGGCATTTGTTTATCAGCAAGTATTATTTAATGTAGTTAAAAATGCTATTGTTTCTTTTAATATGGAATTGTTGCAACAGGTTTTAAAACAACCTGAACCCATGCCGGAATTATTTGAATTTGTTGAATACTCTCTCCACTATGTGGATGAGTCTGATCAAGCCGCGGCGGCCAATGTACCTTTATTTTTTATGCTGAAATTAAGCCATTTATTGGGCTTCCAAATATTTGGAGAATATCATGTGAATAGCCCTGTACTTGATTTACAAGCCGGAAATTTTGTATCAAATATCCCGGATTCTCCCTTTTACCTGATACAGGAAGATGCACGGGTTATCAGTGAACTCAACAAAATAGCTTCTTTTTCGGAGCTCCCTAATATTGTATTAAATCAACAAAAAAGAAGGGCATTACTTTCGGCTTATTTACAATATTTAAAAATGCATATTGAAGGGATGAAAGAACCTAAAAGTTTTTTTGTATTACAGGAAGTGCTTTCATAATCATTAGATCAGCCTGTTCACACTTTCCAATTCCTTTTTATTTTCATCAAATATTATTTGAAGAATCCCGGGCATTTTCCCCTTGTCAAAACTGCCTAATTTTTCTTCAAAGCCAAGCGCTTCAGCGCCATTCAGTGTGGCCCATCGCAACATTTCCTCCAATGGAATCGTAGGAAAGTTTTTACGCAAAGTGTTTATTTCATCCAGGATGGATAAAGTATCATTACTGGCTAAGCTATCGGTCCCTAATATTATTTTCGAATTACTTTGCCTGAGTAAAGAAACGGGAGGCAATGCATTTTCTATATATAAATTCGCCTTAGGGCAAAGGCAGAAATATACTTGCTGCCTTGTATTTTTTATTTGATGTTGCACATATAAAATATCTTCTTCATGGATAAAAGTATTATGCACTAAAATAAGCGTGGCAACATTTGATAATAGGGTAAAAAAAGATTGCAAACTACTTTTACCGCTTGGAGTGAAAAAAGTTAAGTCTATATTCAGGTTTTGATATAATTTTTGAAACCCGTTTTTTTCACCTTTGAATAAATGGTCCTCATCTTTTGTTTCCTGATTGTGAATGCTGGTAATTTCACCTTCATCTGCCGTATTTATTTTTTTAAACAAATCTTCTGAAACGGTATAAGGTGCATGAGGAGCATAGCTGGTAAAATTTTTCCATTTCTCATTTTCTTCAAAAGCATCCAACACTTTTTTGCCGGTCATAAAAATCTCTTCAGCACGATGCGGCAGAAAACCCAGTAATTCTATAAAATTCCTAAATTGAATTTGGCTTTTATTTTTTGTAAATAGGGTATCTGTTGTATTACAGATATCCCCAACAGCCATGATACCATTTTCCCACATTTCCTGATCTGCTCTTTCCATGGCAGCTAAAATAATCTCGTGTTCTGCAAAACGATTTTGAAGAATGGACTCAATGAATGCAATCAATCCTGTCTTTTGTGGGATGATATTTTTCAAATGACTGAGTTCAAGGTGGCAGTGGCTATTGATAAAACCCGGAGTGAGCATCCCCTGCAAATATTGTACATCATCACCGGCCTGTTCAAACGGGACGATATCTTCTATTTCCCCGGAACTTTTAAGTAAGAGAACCTGATTATTGTTCAATATTTCCCTGCCTGTAAAAATTTTATCAGCCGTATATTTCAGCAATGACATAGGATAAAGTTAAGTGGATATTCTTTCATCATTGACAAAACAGGAAGCAAAGAATAAATATATGCATTGTAAAAGCAATTATTCATTTATTGACTGAATAGTTTTATATACAAAAAGCAAAAAATACCCTTTAAAACAACCCTTTTATTTAATTGTGTTTAAAAAAATGAATTAGATTAATTTTGCATTCCACAAAAATAAAAATGTAAATTTTTATCCCGGGTTTAATGAAATAAAAAAGCACATGAGAGAAAAATTAGAGGCATTGCAGGCAAGGTTTGACCAGGTGACTGTCGCTCTGACAAATCCCGAGATTATCAATAATCAAAAAGAATTCGGGAAGCTGAGTAAAGAATACCGTAGCCTGGAAAAGATTATTAAACCTTATCATACATATCTCGGCGTTATCAAAGATTATGAGTTTGCTAAACAAAGTATTAGTAGCAACGATGATGAATTGCGGGAATTGGGGAAAATGGAATTACCCAGCCTTGAAGCCAGAAAAGAAAAACTGGAAAAAGAAATTACCCAATTATTAATTCCCAAAGATCCGGAAGACGATAAAAATGCTGTATTGGAAATTCGTGCCGGTACAGGAGGTGATGAGGCCAGTTTATTTGCAGGAGATTTGCTTGATATGTACCTGCGTTATTGCCATAAAAAAGGCTGGAAAACAGCCATTGTATCAGAAAGTGAGGGAACGGTTGGTGGTTTTAAAGAAGTGGTCGTTGAAATTACCGGGGAAGATGTGTATGGTACACTCAAATTTGAAAGTGGTGTTCATCGTGTACAGCGTGTTCCCAATACAGAAACACAAGGACGTGTTCACACATCAGCGGCCACTGTTGCCGTTATGCCAGAAGCAGAAGAAGTAGATTTTGAATTGAATCCTGCCGATGTGAAAATGGAAACTTCCAGGAGCGGAGGCGCTGGCGGACAAAATGTAAATAAAGTAGAAACAAAAGTGATGCTCACTCATATTCCTACAGGTACCGTGGTCATTTGTCAAACAGAAAGGAGCCAGTTGGGAAACCGGGAAAAGGCCATGACGATGCTACGTACGAGATTATATGAAGAACAGGTAAGAAAATATGAGGATGAAATTTCACGACGCAGAAAAACACTCGTGAGTACCGGAGACAGAAGCGCCAAAATCAGAACCTATAATTGGCCCCAGGGAAGAGTTACAGACCATCGGATCGGGCTCACTTTATATAATTTAGATGCTGTACTTAATGGCGAAATAGAAGAATTTATTGAGGCGTTGCAAGTTGCCGAAAATGCTGAAAAAATGACTCAGCCTTCATAATTTCATTTTCATGCGTATCTTGATTTTACAACAGTCTGTGGAAAAGAGGAGTGATTATGCAGACTATGTGAGCCTACTCATCACAGATTATGCTCATTGGCTGGGTTATGAAAACATTCAAATAAATTCCTTAAATCATGTAAAAGCAATCCAGGACAATTGCATTATATTATTTGAGGAAAATCATTCCTGGAATTTATTTTTTGAAAAAAAACTTTCCTTCTTTATTTCCAAAAATAATATCAATGTATTAGTGGATCTTAGAGAAACTCTTTTCAAACTTACACAGCATCCCCGCTTATCTATCCTGATGGAGCCAGATGATCCAAAAAAGAAAATCTCCAAAACAAAGATTACACCTGTTTTACCGACCCATTCTACCTTCATTACTTATGCTCATGAGAAAGTCGAAAAAATGAATAGCCTGATTCCGGAAAAGAATGCAGCTATCTATCAGGTACCTTATACTGCTTCTCATGATTTTAAAGAATTAGACTGGCCAGAAAAGGTGCTCATTAAAGCTCAATATACCGGAAATAAAGAATACTTTCTTTGTATGGGATGCGAGCTTGAATCCGAATTACTTGAATTGCTAAAAGGTTTTTCGAAATTTAAGAAATGGCAACAAAGCAGCATGCAGCTTCTGATCATATTGGATGAAAAGGAATGGCTTGATCATTTTAAAGAAAAACTAAATAACTATCGCTATAAGGAAGATGTACAAATGATGGAGGAAGTTAATATGGCTCAATATGCATCATTATTTGCTGCTGCATATTGTTTTATACATCCCACAAATAATCAGGGAAGCCAGGAAGCATTGGTTTCAGCTTTGCAATGCAGCATTCCGGTAATTTGCTTAGATAGCCCTGCGCTTCATGAATATGCAGAAGAAGCCGCTTTGTATATGCCCGTATGGGATTCCTCTGAAATTTCTAAAAATATGATTGGAATCTATAAAAATGAAAATCATAAAACGCAAATGGAGGGCTCTGCAAGAGTTCAGGCTCAAAAATATAAAAGAGAAGAAGTAGAAAAAAAATTATGGGCTTTACTGGAAACCCAATGTGGAAAGAAATAGGGAACACATTATTTATAGTACTTTTGAGGCAAATATTTTAACTCAATATGCACCAATCAAACATTCTTATAGACATAGAATTAGATAAAGACAAGATTCCCGAAAAAATTTCCTGGAAAGCATCCGACAGTACTGCAGATGAAAAACAAAACGCTAAAGCCATGATGCTTGCCTTTTGGGATGGAGTAGATAAGAGCGCATTACGTATTGACCTGTGGACAAAGGAAATGATGGTGGATGAAATGGCAGATTTTTTTTACCAGGCTATTTTCTCAATGGCTGATACGTATCAAAGGGCAACCGGTTACCTGGATCAGGTGGATGCCATGAAAAAGTTTGCGCAGGATTTTTATAAAATGTTTAAAGAAAATGAAGCGAATAAAAATAAATCGTAACAGTTTTTTTCTTACATTTCTTTCTCATACATATTAATTTTATCCATAATGAACTTAGAAGAAAAAGTCATGAGCGCTATGAAAAACGCCATGAAACAAAAAGACGAGGCTGCATTAAGAAGCCTGAGAGGCATCAAAGCAGAAATAATTAAAGCAAAAACAGAACCGGGCGCTCATGGTGAAATTTCGCAAGACGGTGAAATGAAGTTATTACAAAAAATGTTGAAACAACGAAAGGATGCCCTGGAAATATATACTGCCCAAAAAAGGGAAGACTTAGCCAATAAAGAAAAAGAAGAAATCGCTGTTATAGAGCAATACCTGCCGGCTCAATTATCTGAAGAAGAAATACTGGAAACAATTCAAAAAATTATTGCCCAAACCGGTGCTTCCGGTCTTGCAGATCTGGGAAAAGTAATGGGGCTGGCTACCAAGGAACTTGCAGGAAAAGCAGAAGGAAAAACGATTTCTTCATTGGCAAAAAACCTATTAGCGCCTTGATGAAATCACTTATTACAAATGATCATTGATATTATCTTCCTGCTTTTAATGGGGTTTTCTCTTTTTAGAGGTATCAGCAAAGGATTCATTGTGGCTATTTTGTCATTCCTGGCTGTTATTGCCGGCCTAGCTGCAGCTACCAAGTTATCTGTAATTGCTGCAAATGCAATAGGTGATAATCATTTTATCAGTAAACAATGGTTGCCTTTTATATCCTTTGTACTTGTGATGATATTGGTTTTTTTCATGGTTAAAGGGATTGCTTATTTATTGCGTGGGTCTGCCAAAACACTCCAACTTGGATGGCTCGATAAATTAGGTGGCGTCTTATTTTATTTATTCATTTATATGGCAATTTTCAGTGTTGTATTGTTTTATGCTACACAAATGAATATCCTTAAACAAGCTACCATTGACGAATCAAAAACCTATTATGCTATTGAACCTTTTGGCCCCAAAATGATCAATGCCTTAGGATATATAATCCCATTCTTTAAAAATATATTTGCGCAATTACAAGATTTTTTCAGTGCACTGGCTTTTCAATAAATCCTCCTTAAAATAACTTTTCAACCAACCCATTAATAATTTTATTATCTTTAAGCAGACGAACAAAAAATATCAATAAAATTGATGTTTCATGTATTGGATGTGATAAACCTATAATTTTACAGGATGAAATAAGATATATTGTTATGCAATACGAGATCAAACAAAAAGATAAATACAATTACCTTGAAGAAGGAAATGGTGAACCCCTCATACTACTGCATGGTTTATTTGGGGCCTTAAGCAATTTTGAACATCTTGTAGAACATTTCAGGCATACGAATAAAGTAGTTGTTCCTTTATTGCCCTTATTTGACCTGGATATTTTTCATACCACTGTGGGAGGGCTGGAGAAATTCGTTTATAAATTCATTGAAACAATGGGTTATGAGCAAATCAACCTACTGGGCAATTCTCTTGGAGGTCATGTAGCATTAGTACACGTTTTGAAGCACCCGGAGAAAATAAAAACACTCATATTAACCGGAAGCAGTGGCTTGTTTGAAAGTGGCATGGGAGATACCTATCCTAAACGCGGCAATTATGAATATATCAAACAAAAAACAGAACTTACCTTCTATGATCCGGCCATAGCTACAAAACAGTTGGTGGATGAAGTGTATGAAATAACGAATAACCGGCTCAAAGTCATTAAAATAATTGCTCTTGCGAAAAGCGCGATACGAAATAATTTAGGTGATGAGCTAAATCAGATTGAGGCCCCCACTTTGCTCATCTGGGGTAATAATGATACAGTAACGCCACCCTTTGTGGCCAAAGAGTTTAATCGGCTCATTAAAAACAGTGAATTACATTTTATAGATAAATGTGGCCATGCCCCGATGATGGAAGTTCCTAATGAATTTAATGTGATCCTGGAAAAATTCCTGGTAAAGATGAAAAATACCGCGGCGAAAGCCACTTGAACTGTTTGTAAAAATGAAAAACATAACCATTGAAAATCTTTATATAAAAGGGTTTCCATCAGTACACCCGGGAGATAAAGCAGCCTTTGCACTCCAACTTATGGAAGAATACGAAATCCGGGACATCCCTGTTTCTGATGAACAAACCTGTCTGGGTCTTGTGAGAAAAAATGATTTACTGGATTTAGATAGTCAGTCTCTTATTAAAACCATTGAAGATGAATTTGTTCCTATATCTATTTCCCCGGAGGCGCATTTTACTGCTGCTTTAAAACTCTTCCATGAATTTGACCTGTCTGTCATTCCTGTTAAAGATCCATCTTCCATTTTACTTGGTGTGATCAAAATTGAAAACTTGCTGAAAAGTATCTATGAATTTTTAGGAGTGGAAATACCCGGCGCAATCATTGTGATTCAAATAGAAAAAAATCAATTTTCTCTGGGTGAATTATCCAGGCTTATTGAGATGAATAATGCCTTTATCACTCAAATGAATACCAGTATTGATACCGAATTAAACAAGTTGATCGTTACGATTAAACTGAACCGGAAAGATATTTCAGTTATCATGGCCACATTACAGCGTTATGATTATCATGTGCTTTATTATTTTGGTGGCGAATATTACGAAAATGACCTGAAAGAAAATTTTGACAGCCTGATGGCCTATTTAAATATTTAATTCTATTTTTTTCAATTTTTTTATTCGTTAAATAAACAAGACACCATCTGCATTCACTGCTAAATAAGTACTTTTGCCCCCCTCTTTATCATCGTTTATTATTGTATAATTCTTGAATGAAATATTTGTTTCGTGCATATTGGCTGCTGATTTTTTTGGCAAAAGGATTTTTATCTTTTAGCCAGGCAGATTCATTAATCACCTCATTGCAGAAACAGGACAGCCTCCCGGAAACACCTGATACGGCCTTAGTCATGATTGCAGATATAGCCATACATGGTGATAAAAAAACCCGGCCCTATATCATTGAAAGAGATATCCCTTTTAAACAGGGAGAATATATTCTCATGGGTGATTTAAGGAAAAAAATGGCGCTGGCACAGCAGCAACTCATGAATTCCACGCTATTCAATAGTGTTGATGTATATATTCATACTCAATTAGGTGAGTTGATTTTTATTGGTGTGGATGTCAAAGAGCGCTGGTATCTATTCCCACTGCCTTATTTCAAATTGGTGGATCGTAATTTCAATCAATGGTGGGTTGAGCAAAAAGCCAGTTTAAACAGAGTGAATTATGGAATAAAATTTTCTCAGTATAATTTTACTGGAAGAAATGATAAACTGAATATTTATCTTATTGGCGGATATAGCCGGGAATTATATTTTAAATATGAACAACCTTATGCCAATAAGGCCCTTACTTCCGGGTTTAGCCTTGCATTTGACATTGCAAGGCAAAGAGAAATCAATTATAATACACTTGCCAATAAACAACAATTTTATAAACAGGAAAGCTTTGTATTACAAGATATCAAAGCAGAGGTAGCCTATTTATACAGGCCGGCTATCAAAACCAGACATCTCGTAAGATTATCCTTGAATCAAAACTCTGTGAGCGATACCGTTTTGAAATTAAACCCCAATTATTTTCCCGAAGGTGCTACAAAAATTACCTACCCGGAGTTGTCTTATACCTTAGTGTATAATAATACGGACTATTATCCTTACCCAAATAGCGGTTATAATGCCGATTTTACTTTATTACATAGAGGAATTAACCAAAAAATGAATCTTACCCAGTTTTCATTTCATTCTATGTTGGTAAAGCCTTTGACACCCACGGTACAAGTTCAATGGCAATTAGCAGGATTATTAAAATTACCTTTTGACCAACCCTATTTTAACCAGCAGGTTTTTGGTTATGGAGATATTTTTCTACGAGGTCTGGAATACTATGTGATTGACGGTGTAGCAGGTATCACAGGAAGGACCACTTTGCGAAAGCAAGTTTTCGCAGCGACTATTCGGACACCTCCCAATTTAAAAAGACAAATTTCCATTCCCTTTAAAATAATGGTAAAAGGGTTCAATGATTTGGGTTATGCTTATGGTAAAAATATTACAAATAGCCTGCTTAATAATAAGATGCTTTATACCTGGGGAATAGGAGTAGATTTTGTTACTACAAGCTATGACCTTGTGTTCAAATTAGACTATAGCTTTAATCAATTCGGCGAAAATGGTATTTTCCTGCATGTACGAACAGATTTTTAATCATACTATTTACTTGAAGGCATTACAAAGCAGTTCATTAACTTTGAAAAATGAAGGTTGCAATATACAGTCGTGGCACAGATGAAGAAATGGCGCTACAGCTCCCCGGCCTGATGGAAGCATTAAACAAGCAAAAAATTGAAATTGTATTACTACATCAATTGCCCATAAACGAATATTTAAATGAGCAAAATATCTCTTTTGTTCAAAACAATAGAGAGCTGGATTCTTCCATTGATTTTCTTATTAGCCTGGGCGGCGATGGTACGATGCTGGATGCCGTTACTTTAGTAAACAACAAAAATATTCCCATTCTGGGCATCAATTTTGGGCGTTTGGGATTTTTAGCGGGTATTGGCAAAAATGACTTGTCATCAGCAGTGGATGCTTTGGTAAATGGTACCTACCTGGTAGATAAGCGCAGCCTTCTCCATGTAGAAGCCAACGTTCCACTATTTGGTAAAATGCCTTTTGCACTCAATGAATTTGCACTTCATAAGAGAGACTTATCTCCCATGATAAAGATTCACACTTATCTAAATGGTGAATTCCTCAATACATACTGGAGTGATGGGGTAATAGTATCTACACCTACCGGCTCTACTGGGTATAATATGAGTTGTAACGGCCCTGTCATCTTTCCGGATTCCAGCAGTTTTGTTATTACGCCAATCGCGCCACATAATTTAAATATACGACCCATAGTAGTGCCGGACAACCATATTATTTCTTTTGAAATTGAAGGACGTATTGATCAGTTTATATGCTCCCTCGATGCAAGACGAGAGATTGTAGATAAAAATATCCAAATCGCCATTAAAAAAGAATCCTTCACCGTCAGCCTGATCAGGTTAAGTGAAAATAGCTTTTTGAATACTTTACGTACCAAACTTTCCTGGGGTTTGGATAAAAGAAACTAAATTCTATTCCGGGATATGGTTCATTCACTTTAAAAAAATCCCTTTAAATACCAATTTCTCTACTTGTCGTATAACATTTCCATGTTATTTTCGTTATTACTAACATCTTTTAAATCAGCGCTATGCTTAGGAAAATATGGATTATACTTTTGATTACAGCTATTTCTCTTACTGCAAATGCACAACTTTATAACAGCTATAAACGTTTGGGCGAAATAGGTTTAGGTGTAGGTGTAGGGCATTATTTTGGGGATTTAAATCCCAGCGCAGCTTTAAACAGGCCAAAAATTTCTGCAGGTATATTTTTTATCAAAAACTTTAATGATTATATCGGCCTGAAAGCCAATGTAAATTATTCTCTTTTGGGCTATTCTGATCAATATAGTAAAAACTATGACCAGCGTATTCGAAATTTAAGCTTCAACAGTAATATTTGGGAGTTTTCATTAAGTGGATATTTCAATTTTTTCAAATACCTGCCCGGTGTGGATGGATATAATTATACCCCTTATGTTTCATTGGGTGTAGGCGTTTTTTCCTATGACCCTTATGCCTTCCTGGATGGGCAAAAATATTTTTTGCGCCCCTTAGGGACTGAAGGGCAGGGAAGCCCGGCATATCCCGACCGCAAACCATACAGTTCTACCGCATTATGTGTACCACTAACAGTAGGTTTTAAAATTGCTGTGAGAGAAAGTATCAATTTATATGTAGAAGCCGGTTACCGGTTTACGAATACGGATTATTTGGATGATGTAAGTACAACTTATGCCGGTGCGGAAAATTTCCCCCCTTTGCCAAATGGCCAGCCATCACCGGCCTATTTACTGCAAGACCGGAGTTATGTAACCATTAACCCACCAATAGGTATTAAAGGAAGACAAAGAGGAAACAGCCAGCAAAAGGATGCATATGCCTTATTACAAGTGGGCGTTTCATTTAATCTTACCTCCTATAAATGTCCTACAGCAAATACTAAATAGATTTTTCCGGCAAATAGTTCTTAAAAACTCGGAAAGATAGAATTTACCTTTGGTGAGAATTTTACCTTTCCTTTAAAAATCAATTTTACTAACTTTACTTTTTTCAATAGCATTTTTATGCCGAATCAAGTCAATGAAATTGATCTTACCCGCTTACCAAAACATATTGCAATCATTATGGACGGTAATGGCAGGTGGGCCACTGAGAAAGGCCATGATCGCTTATTTGGTCATTATCATGGCGTAGAATCGGTTCGTAATGTGGTGGAAGGAGCAGCAGAACTGGGTATTCAATACTTAACACTTTATGCATTTAGTACGGAAAACTGGGATCGGCCTGAAGATGAAGTTTCCGGATTAATGGAATTATTAGTACAAACTATAAAATCCGAAGTACCTGTTTTAAATAAAAATAATATCCGTTTACATGTTATTGGCGATACAAAAATGCTGCCTGAAAATGCATTTAAAGAATTAGAAGACGCATTAAAGGAAACTTCCGGAAATACAGGTCTCAACCTGGTGATGGCTTTGAGCTATAGCAGCCGTTGGGAAATTAAAGAAGCCATTAAAAAAATTGCCTTAGATGCCATAGAAGGCAAAATCCTGCCTGAAAATATAAAAGATCATACCTTACAGAAATACCTGAGCACTAAAGATTTTCCGGATCCGGAACTAATGATTCGTACCAGTGGTGAGTATCGGATCAGCAATTTTATGCTTTACCAGCTGGCTTATGCAGAATTGTATTTTACACCCACACGCTGGCCCGATTTCAGAAAAGAAGACCTTCGGAAAGCCATTTTTGACTATCAGCAGAGAGAGCGGAGATTTGGTAAAATAAGTGAACAACTTCAATCAGAGCACGCTTCTTTATAACCTTCATTTACAAACAATTCTGATTTAACAAACAGTTTTGAAACAATTCTGAATATTCCCTTTAATTTGCCGCCCTATCCCTCAGGGAGTGGAGAAAAATAACTGCCTAAAGTGCAAAAAAAACAATTCAGGATTACTACAAATAAATATTTAATGCCAGTTCATTTCAGGGGGATTATCTTGAGTATATGTCTTTTGGCGATTAGCCCGGTATTTGCTCAATTCACAAACACTCTAAAGGATACCGTTCCCGTTACATCACTTGACCCAACTTTATTAAATATTTTTAACCAGCCCACTCCACATAAATATAAAGTGGCTGATATTACTGTTACAGGGAATAAATTTTTTGATCAGGCTTTGCTTATTTCTGTTTCCGGTCTAAGTGTAGGAGAGGAAATAACCATACCGGGGACGGATGCATTTTCAAGAGCCATTACCAAATTATGGTCACAAAATTATTTTAGTGACATAGTTATTTATATAACCAAACTGGATGGCGATAATATTTATCTGGAGATTGCCGTAACGGAAAGGCCACGCTTATCAAAGTTCTTTTTTAACGGAGTGAATAAAAGCGATGCAGATGATTTGCGTGCAAAATCAGGCCTGGTTATTGGCCGGGTAATTACTGAAAGCATGAAACGTACCGCACTGTATGGTATTCAAAAATATTATTTTGATAAAGGATTCAGAACAGTTACTACGAAGATTTCCGAAGTGAAAGACACATCCTCGGCCAATGCTGAAATACTTTACTTCAATATTAATAAGGGAATTAAAGTGAAGATCAATCAAATCAATTTCGTGGATAATACGGTGAATGAACATGATTTGAAAAAACAAATGAAAGGCACGAAGGAAATGTCCCGCCTTACTTTATTCCCGACAAATGATGCCGGTGGTCTGGCTGATCCCAAGAGATATACATTCAGCCAGTACCTGAAAGATAAAGGTTACCTCACTTATTCAAAAACCAGGCAGGTATTGGATCCTTATATCAGGTTGAAGTTTTTTGCCAATGCTAAATTCAATGCCACTAAATACGACGAAGACAAAAACAGCATTATCAATTATTATAATTCATTGGGTTATCGGGATGCAAGCATCCTTAAAGACACACAGTATTATAATTCCAAAGGGAATATGAATATTGATATCAAATTGGATGAAGGGCATAAATATTATTTTGGCAATATTACCTGGCGTGGAGCTACAAAATACCCTGATTCCTTATTGGCTACTATTTTGAATATTCATAAAGGAGATATCTATAATGCGGATTTATTAAATAAAAAACTGGGTAAAACATTAGCTCCTGAAGGTGGTGACATCAGTGGCTTGTATATGGATGATGGTTATTTATTCTTTTCAGTAGATCCGGTAGAAACCGCTGTTTATAATGATACAATAGATTTCGAAATAAGAATTAAAGAAGGCCCCCAGGCTACTTTTAAAAATATATTGATTACGGGGAATGACCGTACCAAAGAACACGTCATCAGAAGGGAACTTCGTACACTGCCCGGAGAAAAATTCAGCCGAACGGATGTCGTACGTTCGCAAAGAGAACTCGCTAATTTGGGATTTTTTGACCAGGAAAAAATTATACCAAATATCGTCCCTGATATTGATAATGGCACCGTAGATGTTACATGGAGTGTAGTGGAAAAATCCAGTGACCAGCTTGAATTAAGTGCCGGATTTGGCGGAGGAATCGGTCTTACCGGAACGGTAGGTGTCACCTTTAATAACTTCTCAATCAGGAATATATGGAATAAAAAAGCCTGGGATCCATTACCGGTTGGTGATGGACAAAAACTCAGTTTACGTGTACAAAGTAATGGCCGGGCATACAGGTCTTATAATATTTCTTTCACAGAACCCTGGTTAGGAGGCAAAAAAAGAAATGCGTTTTCCGTAAGCTTTTTCAATACCAAGTTTGCAAATGCATACAATCCTTATACAGGTCAGTATGATAAGACTGCA
Source organism: Bacteroidota bacterium (assembly GCA_018268015.1). GTDB lineage: Bacteria > Bacteroidota > Bacteroidia > Chitinophagales > Chitinophagaceae > JAFDXJ01. The sequence continues at coordinate 212,039 of JAFDXJ010000053.1, read as the reverse complement.
GCAGATACATCCTTTTTCAAAACAACCGGTTTTTCTGTGGGTTTACAGAAACAATTGAAATGGCCGGATGATTATTTCTCTATAGGATATCAATTCAGTTTTGCCAGGTATCAATTAAGGAATTATTTGATAAGCCCAACCAGCTTACCGGGTTTTAATAATGGTTTTTCCAATAATATGAATGTGAAATTTACCCTTAACAGGTATTCACTGGATCAACAGATATACCCTCGTTCAGGATCGAATTTCTCATTAAGCCTGGCACTCACGCCACCTTATTCATTAATTGACAGAGGTCTGGAAAACTCATCAGAACCCTACAAATGGGTAGAATATTATAAATGGCGTTTTACCGGTGACTGGTATATACCCATTGGAAGAGCTACCGGCCCCGATAAAGACAAACAAGCCGTATTACGTTTTGCTGCAAAATTTGGATATATTGATCGTTATAATAAAAATGTACCCGTATCTCCATTTGAGCGATTCCAGGTTGGTGATGCAGGATTAAGTAATAGTTATGCCTTATTAGGTTATGATATTATTTCTCAAAGAGGATATCCCGTTTATGAAAATTCAGATCCACGGATAAATCCTGATCAGCAAGGGGCATCACAGTATTTTACCTTATTTAATAAATATACTCTCGAATTACGTTATCCATTTAGTACCAGTGCAACCAGCACTATTTATGGTTTAACCTTTTTTGAAGCTGCAAATGGATGGTATTCTTTTAAAGATTATAATCCTTTTCAATTGCGCCGTTCAGTTGGTGTAGGATTACGCTTCTTCCTGCCGATGTTTGGTTTGCTTGGGTTTGATTATGGTATAGGCCTGGACAGGTATGGGCCCAATACCACCCTGAAAGACGTTTCCCGATTTACATTTATGTTAGGTTTTGAACCTGACTAATTCATTATTTTTGCAGCTATTGATAAAAAATAAGATCATGTTAAAAAAAATATCGTTGTTGCTTTTGCTGGCTACTTTAATATCCACAGTTTCTATTCAGGCGCAGCGCTATGCGGTAATTGACACAAAGTATATTTTAAATAAAATGCCTGAATACCAGGATGCAGATAAAAAACTGCAATTGGCAAGTGACCAATGGCAAAAAGAAATTGATAATATGCAGGCTGACCTGGACAAAATGTATAAAGATTACGATGCGGAACAATATATGCTCACCGATGATTTAAAGAAAAAGAGAGAAGACGAATTATTCAATAAAGAAAAAGAGGTACGAGACTTACAAAAAAAACGTTTCGGCTACCAGGGTGATCTTTTTAAAGAAAGGGAAAAACTGGTTAAACCTTTGCAGGATAAATTATACAATGCCGTTCAAAGGCTCGCCGTAGCCAGAGGCTATGATTTTATCCTCGATAAAAGTGAAGGAATTACTGTTATATTTGCCGACCCAAAATTGGACCGAAGTGATGACATTCTTCGGGAATTAGGAATTAAAAATTAAAAATTTACATATCACAAATTAAAAATCAAATGAAAAAGTTTCTCTTATCCATCTCATTTTTAGGAATGATGGTTTTTGGTCTTCATGCTCAAAATCAAACTCCTTTGAAAATTGCCGTTTTTGATATCGATATCATGGTACAGGCCATGCCGGGTTACAGGGCTGTTGATAGCCTTGTTCAAATTTATGAACGTGATTCTCTTGCCGATGAATACGCTGTATATCAAAATGAGTATAAAAGGCTCGACAGTACTTATAAAGCAGACTCAGCAGCCAATAAATCCAAAGCTATTCTGGATTATACAAAAAATCAATTACAACAAATGGCCATGAACCTGATTTATTGGCAACAAATTGCTCAAAATAAATCGGATAATAAAAGAGGGGTCCTTTCTCAATCTATGTATGAGCAAGTAGTGAATGCATATAAAGCAGTTCTTGCCAGGAAAAAATATGCATTGATTCTCAAGCCACAAACATACGAAGCAGGATTCCCCATTGACAATCTCTTTATATCGGTAGCAAAAGAATTAAAACTCACGGAATTACCACAACAATTGCTGGTATTAGGTGATGATCCGGATGCCCAGGCAAAACCACCCGTTACCACGCCGAAAAAATAAATCCATGTAAATTCATTTTTAAACCACGTTTTTATAAACGTGGTTTTTTAATTTTGTTTAAAAGATGAAAGGTCCTATTGGCATATTTGATTCAGGTTATGGCGGATTAACCGTTATGAAAAGTATTGTCCAATACTTACCCGACTACGATTACATTTATATCGGCGACAATGCTCGCACCCCGTATGGTAACAGGTCTTTTGAAACGGTTTATCATTATACATGGGAGGCTGTTAAATGGTTGTTTCAAAAAGGTTGCCCCTTGGTTATCCTGGCTTGTAATACAGCATCTGCAAAGGCTTTAAGAACAATACAGCAACAAAATTTACCCGTCGATTTTCCTACAAACAGGGTTTTAGGTGTTATCAGACCAACAGCCGAAGTAATGGATCAATTTACACATAACCGGAAAATAGGGATCCTTGCCACAAGAGGTACGGTTCAGTCTGAATCGTATATCCTGGAAATAAAAAAACTTTTTCCCTCTATTGAAATTTTCCAACAAGCATGCCCTTTATTAGTTCCTTTAATTGAAAATAATGAACTGGATAATCATGGAACTGATTTTTTTATCAAAAAATACATTCATGATCTCCTTCAACAAGACCCCGGAATAGATACTATTTTACTCGCCTGTACTCATTACCCGGTTCTTTTAAAGAAAATCACAGAATATACTCCTATCGATATCCAAATTGTTTCTCAGGGAGAAATAGTGGCTGAAAGCCTGACTGCCTATCTGAAACGCCATCCGGAAATGGAAGGAAGAATAAGCAGGAATTCTACCCATGAATTTTATACCACCGATTCCACCGCCGATTTTAATGAACATGCACCCGCATTTTTTGGTAGCCCGGTATTAAGTCAACATGTTATTATTTAATTTAAATACAATTTTTTAAAGCAGGTGACAAAAAAAGTATTACCTTTGCCGTCCTTTCACCGGGTAGCAGTAATGGTCGCTCGCTATTCAAGAAAACATTTTTTTAAATTGATAAAAATTGATTCATGAAACGTACATTTCAACCTCATACAAGACGAAGAAAATCTGTACACGGTTTTCGTAAACGTATGAAAAGTGCGAATGGCAGAAAGGTATTAGCCAGCCGCAGGGCAAAAGGCAGGCATAAACTGACTGTTTCCGATGAGCTTAAACTGAAATAATGTTTGTTTTATTGCACTCCAAAAAAGCATTCCTCAATACTTACTGAAAGCCCCTGTAAATGGGGCTTTTTATTTGGAATTATGCCAGGTAAATTTTTATATCAAAGAAAAGATAAATTAAAAAGCAGGAAACTGATTGGGAAAGTTTTTGAAACATCTCAATCATTGAGTGTTTTTCCTTTGAAAGTTTTGTATTTGCAAACTCCTTTACCGGTAAATACCACTATACAAAGTGGTTTTACCGTGGGCAGAAAAAATTTCCCTAAAGCCATTCACCGAAATAGAATTAAAAGACTCATGAGGGAGACATATCGTATGAATAATGCTTTATTGAAAGAAGTGATCAAAAAATATGAAATACAGCTTGCATTATTTTTTATTTTTACCGGTAAATCTTTACCTGATTATGAGCAGGTCAATAGGGCAATGCAAAAGATATTTCTTGAGTTGAAAATAAGATTTGATGAAAACAGTATTGAAAATTCTTAGTTACCCCTTTATTTTTCTTATCAGGATTTATCAGTTAATCCTATCACCCGTACTCGGGCCAAAGTGCCGGTTTACGCCTACCTGTTCTCAATATGCCATGGAAGCCCTAAAAAAATATGGCCTATTCAAAGGGTTTTGGTTGTCTCTCAAGAGAATTAGTCGATGTCATCCTGCCGGAGGCAGTGGTTATGATCCGGTTCCTTAATGTACAAAAAATAATCCCGGAAGTTACCGGGATTATTTTTGAACGAAAGTCAATTTTAAGCATGCATTCTTTCTGCAACTTTTTCCCAGTTCACAAGATTCCAAAATGCAGCCAGGTAATCTCCCCGCCTATTTTGATACTTTAAATAATAAGCATGTTCCCAAACATCTACCCCCAAAAGTGGCGTGCCTTTGATCTCTGATACATCCATCAATGGATTATCCTGATTGGGTGTAGAGCAAATTTGTAATTTACCATCCGCCAGAATCAGCCATGCCCATCCGCTGCCAAACCTGGTCATACCGGCTTGGTTGAATTTTTCTTTAAATGCATCAAATGATCCAAAAGTATCATGGATGTTTTTTAATAATCCTTCCTCGGGATCCCCTCCGCCCTGAGGTGATAATGATTCCCAGAAAAAACTATGATTCCAGTGGCCGCCTCCATTATTTCTTACGGCAGGTGATATTTTACCTGCATTCGCCACAAGTTCCTCCAATGTCTTCTGCTCATTTTCTGTGCCGCTAATCGCTTTATTTAAGTTATCCACGTAAGCCTGGTGGTGTTTACTGTGATGAATTTTCATTGTTGCTTCATCAAAATGTGGCTCCAGTGCATTATAAGCATAAGGCAGAGCCGGTAATGTAAATGCCATGTTATTGTATTTTAAATTTTTAAAAAAACTTTGTAGCCTTACAAATTTACAACAATGAAAAATACTATTTGTTAGGGATGCGGTAATATTCCCTTTAATGAATCTTGGGGAATTATCTTTTTGATCGAAAAAAATCCTGCATCAATTTTATGCATGCTTCATCCATGATACCTTTTTTAATGCGCGTTTTAGGATGAAAAGGGGAAGTGTTTCCTGTATGCTTACTGTATCCGTTTTTGATATCTGACCCACCATAAATCACTTCTTGTACCTTACTCCAATAAATGGCGCCGGCACACATCAGGCAGGGTTCTATAGTAACATACAATTTAGCTTCTGGTAAATATTTTGCACCCAGATAATTACAAGCTGAAGTAATGGCAATAATTTCCGCATGAGCGGTTGGATCATGGAACTGTTCCACCTGGTTGTGCGCTTTTGCAATAATTTTATTTTCTAATACAATGATTGCACCTATGGGTACTTCATTATTTTGAAATGCCATTTGTGCCTGGTTAAGCGCCTGTTGCATATAATATTCATCATCCCATTGCATAGCAATTGAAATCTACATTAGTTACTTGATGAAGATAGTCTCTTTGATTTAAATTCTTTGCATCAGCCTCATAATACATTACTTTAATCAAAAGAATTTGAGAAAGAAATTCGGATGAACCATCATTAAAATTCCAATAGTACTTTGAAGTTATGCTCTTCTTATTTTTTGGCTAAGAGCAAAAAATAAAGGAAGTAAAAACTAGTTTAAGGAGAGTTATTACTTCCTCATCAGAAAATAAATTTTGGTTAGGGTGTGTTCAAAACCGGCTTTGCCAAGCCTAGCTTTGCTTCCAGGCTCAGGGTAGCATGGGGCACAGCCCGAAGACGAGTCTTATCAATCAATTTCCCGGTAACACGGCAAATGCCATAAGTTTTATTCTCAATTCGGATTATGGCTTTTTCAAGATGATCTATATAGGTAATTTGACGGCTGGCCATTTGGCTAAGCTGTTCTCTTTCCATGCTCATTCCTCCATCTTCCATAGTCATATACCTGTTATCGGTTTCATCTCCTCCCATATCATCTTTGCGGGTTATAAGTCCCTGTAGGTATGTCAATTCTTTTTTTGCACTTTCCAGTTTTTTCATGATCAGTTCACGGAATTCGCTGAGTTCGGCATCTGAATATCTAACCAGCAATTCATTTGATTTATCTTCATTCCTTTTTTCCAATGGGGTATAACCAGGCTTATAAGGTACACTGGTTTTCACTGAAGTCTTCGGAATTTTTACTTCTTTTATTGCTTCAGTTTTCCCTGATTTTTTTGGAATGGTTTTGATAGGACCATCATCTTTAATTTTTACCGTTTTCCTTGGAGCCTCATTTTTAATAACAGGCTTCAAGGGTTTAGCGGCTGCAGGAACCGGCTTTACCATTTTTTTCACTGGCATAGCAGCGACTGGTTTTACTTTTGTTGGTTTGGAAACAGGTTGTGCTTTAACAGGCTTGCTGGCTTTCACAAGTTTCGCTGCTGACTTCTTAACAGGCTTGTTTTTTATGGCTTCTACTTTTTTAACTACTTTTTTCTTTGTAGAAATAGGTTTTGACACCGCTTTTTTAGAGGCCGGTTTTGTTACGGATTTTTTGGCTCCTGCTTTTTGAACAGACGATTTAGGTTTTGCAACAGCTTTCTTTGATGCTGCAACTTTAACAGTCGTTTTTTTTGCTGGGGCAGCTTTTTTAGAAGTTATTTTTTTCATAGTGTCTTTCTTTGATAATACTGGCTTCTTCGTAGTTGTTTTTGCACCCTTTTTAGGAGTTAATTTTTTTGTAGCCATGATGTCAGAATTTAAACTGTTTTTTGAACGAGTATATTTAATGGTGTTTCATTTACTTCTATTTGGATGCCGTTAGTTGTTATTTCAGGCACCCAAATGATATCACCTGCTAAAATTTCTGCGCAAATATAGTTTTTAAATTGAATAATTGCAGGCTTAATTGCTGTATCTACAGGTAGTTTTACAATTATATGATCCAATAGCGAAAAAGACATTTCTTTTCGTATATTCTGTACCCGATTAATGAACTCCCGGGCAGTTCCTTCATGCACCAATGCCTCATTTAGCGTAATATCCATAGCCACCGTCAGGCTCCCTTTGGAGGCTATCCTCCAACCGGGGATTTCTTCTGCTGATATCTCCACATCCTCTAAGGCAATGGGGATATTTTCACCATCAATTACAAGTGTGTACAAAGCGTTTTTTTCCAACTCAGCAATCTGCTGCTGGTTCAAGTCCAGGATAGCTGAAGCCACAGTTTTCATTTTTTTTCCCAACTTAGCACCTAAGCTCTTGTAGTTGGCTTTCACTTTTTTTGTAATAAATCCTTCTGTGGATGAAATATATTCCACTTCCTTAATATTGACCTCGGATTTGATCAACTCTTCCACCTGTTGTAATTGCCATTTCTCATGGTCACTATAAATGGGAATTAATATTTTTTGCAAAGGCTGGCGGACTTTAATACCTGCTTTTTTTCGTATAGATAAAAGCAAAGAAGAAATATCCTGAGCCATTTGCATTCTTTCTTCCATTTTTTCATCAATCAATTTTTGATCAGCCCTGGGAAAATCGGTATGATGAATAGATTCGGCAGAGGATATTTTTGTAATGGAATTGAGTGCAGAAAAAATACAATCCGGGAAAAAGGGTGAAATGGGTGCCATTAATTTTAATACGGTTTCCAGGCATTCATATAAAGTCTGATATGCGGAAATTTTATCCTGTTCATATTCTCCTTTCCAGAATCTTCTTCTGCATAAACGGACATACCAGTTGCTCAATGCTTCAGTAGTGAAATACTCAATAGCCCTGGCAGCAATGGTGGGTTCATATTCATCCAAAGCCTTTGATACTTCATTGATCAGGCTATTTAATGTGGATATGATCCATTGGTCAATTGCAGGTCTTTCGGTAACAGGTATATATTTTTCTTTAAAAGAAAAGCCATCCACATTAGCATATAATGCAAAGAACTGGTAGGTATTAAATAAAGTTCCAAAGAATTTTCGCTGTACTTCTTCAATACCAGCCAAATCAAACCTTAAGTTATCCCAGGGAGATGCATTGGAAATAAAATACCATCTGGTTGCATCCGCTCCATAATGATAAATGGTATCAAAGGGATCTACCACATTTCCCAGGCGTTTACTCATTTTATTTCCATTCTTATCCAGTACCAAGCCATTTGAAATAACCGTTTTATAAGCAAGCCCGGGGTAATTCTTTTCAATGTCATTTTGTGCATAGCCGGCTTCCAGTAATTTTTCATGTACTGATTCTTTCATCAAAGAAGCGAGAGCATGCAAAGTATAAAACCAACCGCGCGTCTGGTCAACACCTTCTGCTATAAAATCTGCAGGATAGGAGTGGGCAAAATTTTCAATATGCTCAAATGGAAAATGCCACTGTGCATAAGGCATGGCTCCACTGTCAAACCATACATCTACCAGGTCTGGTACACGTTTCATTGGTTTTCCGGAGTCCGATATTAAAATAATTTCATCAACAAATGGTTTATGCAAATCTAAAATTCCACTATGTAAATAATTCTTATTGATATGATCTCCCAGTATTTTATTTGCTTTGAGAATTCCTTCATTTAAGGTTTCAATAGAGTTGATACAAATTTCTTCCGACCCATCTTCAGTTCTCCAAATGGGAAGAGGAGTTCCCCAAAAGCGGCTACGGCTTAAATTCCAGTCAACCATATTTTCGAGCCAGTTTCCAAAACGTCCTTCTCCTGTAGAAGCGGGCTTCCATTGAATGGTCTTATTCAAAGCAATCATTCTGTCCTTTAAGGCGGTTGTTTTAATAAACCAAGCATCTAAAGGATAATATAAAATAGGCTTATCAGTTCGCCAGCAATGGGGATAGCTATGTTCATATTTTTCAATTTTAAATGCCTGCCCCACTTTTTTTAATTTCACGGCTATGTCCACATTCACATCCATATATTGTGGATCATCTTTATAATTTTTCACAAACCGATTGCTAAACTCACCAACACCTTCAATAAATTTTCCTTCTTTGTCTACAAGGGTTAAAATACCTGTATTATTTTTTTGGCCAGTTTTAAAGTCATCCGCACCAAAAGCCGGGGCTGTATGCACAATACCGGTACCGTCTTCCGTAGTTACATAGTCTCCGGCAAGTACCCTGAATGGTCGGGCGTCGGGAGTAGCTTCAATTATTTTTTCAATACTATTTGCCTCAAAAGGAAGTAACTGATCGTAAAATAATTCAATCAATTTTTCTCCTTTGAAAGTAGCCATTTTTTTCCATGGAATAATTTTTTCTCCTTCTTTGAAAGCAGCAAAGTCTGTGTCTCTACCATCTTCAGAGAAATAGCTGGGAATTAATTTATCGGCCATTACTACATAGCAAGGCTGATGCGTATATGGATTAAATGTGGAGATTAAAACATAATCAATCTTTGGCCCGACCGTTAATGCCAAATTAGAAGGAAGTGTCCATGGGGTTGTCGTCCAGGCCATAAAAAAAATGTCAGCAGCATCTTTTTTTCCTTCTTCTTTTAGATACTCTTTTAACTGAGAAAAAAATGGATGTGCAGTATTTTTCGCTTCATTGCTTAAACGGAACATCACGGTGGCGCTGGTGTCTTTAACATCTTTATACGTACCGGGTTGATTCAATTCATGGCTGGAGAGGCCAGTGCCTGCAGCTGGTGAATAAGGTTGAATGCTAACACTTTCATAGAGCAATCCTTTTTTATACAACTCACTCAACATCCACCATAGTGTTTCAATATAATTATTATCGAAGGTGATATAGGGCTCTTCGAGGTCCACCCAATAACCCATGATACGTGTCAATTCATCCCATTTATCTTTATATCTTAAAACCGCCTCGCGACATTTTTGATTATATGCTTCTACAGAAATTTTAGTACCTATATCTTCTTTTGTAATTCCTAATTCTTTTTCTACACCCAATTCTACCGGTAAGCCATGCGTATCCCATCCGCCTTTTCTCAATACCTGGAAACCTTGCATCGTTTTATAGCGGCAAAAAATATCCTTGATCGTTCTCGAAATTACATGATGTATTCCCGGCATACCGTTGGCGCTGGGAGGGCCTTCATAAAACACGAATGGTTTTGAACTGCCACGTAATGAAATACTTTTTTCAAATGCTTTACTTTCAGTCCATTTTTGAAGCATAGATTTTTCGATCAAAGGCAAATTCAGCTTTTGAAATTCGGGATACTTTACGGTACTGTTTTTTTGAAGATTTTCCATTTTCTGTAAAAGGGTGCAAAGTTAAGAATTTGCATTCAGAATTCAATGTGAGCGGGTGTTTCCTGCTTGTTAAAGTAGTTCAACTTTTCTCTTTACATGAAAAATAAAGAAGACGGTTTCGGGAGTGTCAAAAATTGACCGGTATTTTTCAGCGCTAAATAATCTGCTATCTTCGCATTTCAAAAAAATTTTCATGCAATTTGACAGAAAAGGAATGACCGATGAAGAATTGGTTGATATTTATAAAAAGCTTTTATATCCCCGCCTCATTGAAGAAAAGATGTTGAAACTGCTACGGCAGGGAAAAATAAGTAAATGGTTTAGTGGAATTGGCCAGGAAGCAATTGCCGTGGGTTCTACCCTGGCGCTGGAAAAAGACGAATGGATCATGCCGCTTCACCGAAACCTGGGGGTATTTACTACCAGGGATATGCCGCTGGAAAAATTATTTAAACAATTCCAGGGCAATAAGGATGGATATAGCAAAGGTCGCGAAAGGAGTTTCCATTTTGGTAACCGGGATCATCATATTTGTGGTATGATTTCACATCTTGGTCCACAGCTTGCCATTGCAGATGGCGTAGCATTAGCGTATCAATTAAAAAAAGAAAACAAAGTTTCACTGGCATTTAGTGGCGAAGGTGGCACCAGTGAAGGAGATTTTCATGAAGCATTGAATATTGCAGCTGTTTGGAACCTGCCGGTAATATTCATTGTAGAAAATAATGGATATGGATTAAGCACACCTATACAGGAACAATTCCGTTGTAAAAATATCGCTGATAAAGCCATTGGCTATGGAATGGAAGGGATTACTATTGATGGAAATAATATTTTAACGGTACTGGATACGATTCAGGGTGTAAGGAAATATTGCATAGAAAATCAAAAGCCATACCTCGTGGAATGTAAAACTTTTCGCATGCGTGGCCATGAAGAAGCCAGTGGGACGAAATATGTACCGGCAGAGTTGTTTGAAGAATGGGCGCCCAAGGATCCAATTTTAAATTTTGAAAAATTCCTAATTCAGGAAGAAGTCCTGGATGATGACAACATTCAACAAATACATACGGCACAAAAAGAAAAGATAGAAGCTGAATTGCAAAGAGCTTACCTGGCTGCTCCATTACTTCCTGATAGTAAGGAAGAATTAGCCGATGTATTTATTAAAAGACAACAAAGCCCTGCCCCTGTCATAGATAATTCTTTGAACCCCTTATCTGAGAATACTTCTGCATTTCACCTTAAGGAAATGCGCATGATTGATGCGATCAAAGAAGGCCTATTTCAATCCATGGAACATCATGCACAGTTAATCTTAATGGGACAAGACATTGCAAAATATGGAGGCGCTTTTAAAATTACAGAAGGCTTTTTAGATATCTTCGGAAAAGATCGTGTAAGGAATACCCCATTGTGCGAAAGTGGAATCATTGGCACTGCTCTTGGCTTGAGCCTTGAGGGTTTTAAAAGTATGGTAGAAATGCAGTTTGCGGATTTTGTGACAGTTGGGTTTAATCAAATCATCAATAACCTCGCAAAAATCCATTATCGTTGGGGGCAAAATGCGGATGTAGTAATACGTATGCCTACCGGAGCCGGGGTGGGTGCCGGGCCTTTTCACTCACAAAGCAATGAAGCCTGGTTTGCTCATACTCCGGGGTTAAAAGTGGTTTATCCATCTTCGCCAATGGATGCAAAAGGTTTACTCATTGCAGCAATCAATGACCCTAACCCGGTTTTATATTTTGAACATAAAGTTTTATACCGGAGCGTTCATGGTCAGGTTCCTGAAGAATATTATGAAATTGAAATTGGAAAAGCAAAACAAGTGCAGGCAGGTGATGATTTGAGTATCATTACGTATGGAGCAGGTGTGCACTGGGCTCTGGAATATGCCATGCAACATCCTGAAATAAGTATGGAAATAATTGATCTCAGAACTCTTTCACCTTTGGATTATGAAGCTATTCAACGATGTGTCCAAAAGACCGGGCGCATATTAATCCTACATGAGGATACAATGATTGGCGGTATTGGTGGAGAAATAGCTGCCTGGATAATGGAAAATTGCTTTACTTACTTAGATGCACCTGTTATTCGATGTGCAGGCTTGGACACGCCCATACCATTTAACACCGATTTGGAGCAAAATTTCCTTGCTAAGAGCAGGTTACATGAAAGCATAGAAAAACTGATGAAATTTTAAAAAGGAATTTTTTGATAAAACACTTGTATGAACGGGTGTTTGTTTGTATTCTCTTTCAATGATCTTAAAACTTATCTTAGCTTTAATCGAGATCACTCTATAATGAGTATGTTTTAAATTCTAAAAAGCTTTAGGCAGATTTAAAATTTTCCTAAAGCTTTTTGATTTTAATATCTTTAAACCATACATCACCTCCGTGATCCTGTAGAGATATATGGCCTTCGCGGAATTTTCCAAAATCGGGCATCTCATGAAACTTGCTGCCTGCAACCATCTTATCCCAATTACTATCCCACATGGTGGTAGAGACCACATGCACACTATTTAAATAAAAATCAAGTTTTCCATTGAGGGCAATTATCTCGGCATGGTTCCATTCACCCACGGGTTTAGCAGATTCGGGTAAAGCAGAAATCAAATCATATAAATCACCGGCTCGATGTTTTGGATACTTGCCATCCTCATGCCCTTCATTATCTATGATTTGCATTTCGGGTCCGGTAAGCCATACATAATGATACTTTTCCGGATTGTCATTTACATAAAAAATAATTCCACTATTTCCTCCCGGAGAAATTTTCCAGTCAAGCTGTAAATCAAAATTTTTGAAGCTTTCATTGGTTACTAAATCACCTCCATCTTTTTTGGATGGGTCAAAATGTAAAATACCATTATCTGCAATCCAGCCTGTTCCGGCTTTATCTTTTCCATAAGAATGCCAGCCATTCGTGGTGTTGCCATCAAATAATGTTTGCCAGCCATTATTCAAAGTGACCGGGGTGTCTGCATCATGTGAAGCTGCAACATGAGGGGTATTACAAGCCTGTGTGCCGGATATAGCCAGCACAAGAATCCAAAATTTGATCTTCATGAATGATTAATTTGTTCTTAATAACAAGATATATTTCACCATCTGTTCTGCATCGGCTTCAGATACCTGTGGATGTGCAATCATGGCCACTTGTCCCCATACACCTGATCCACCTTTAATAACTTTTTCTGCAAGCATTTTTACATTGGCTTCATTATCCGCATATTTATTTGCTACATCTACGTAAGCCGGTCCGGTCAACTTCTCAGATACTTTATGACAAGTCAGGCAATCATATTTTGCAACTAAAGTTAAGCCGGCTTTATAATCCGGATTTTGTGTAATATCAGCAGGCGCTGCAGGTGTTTCAGCCGTAGTACTTGTATCATTAGAAGTATTGGAACTATTGCTGCTACATGCAGCTACAAATAAAACGATGGAAGCAAACACGAGGAACTTTTTCATAAAAATGATACTTTAAAAATAATTAATAAGGGTAAAGTTATTAAATAATTCCAAGTATTTGTTTGTTTAAATTTTTGTCAATTTTAGAAGAAGCGAAATCATCAAATGTTTTTGAGGTGATCTGAATAATATGATTTTTGATAAAGTCTGCGCCTTCCCGGGCTCCATCTTCCGGATTTTTTAAACAACATTCCCATTCCAGTACTGCCCATCCCGGGAAGTCATATTGTGCCAGTTTACTGAAAATTGCAGAAAAATTTACCTGCCCATCACCTAAAGAACGAAAACGGCCCGCTCTTTGAAGCCAGTTTTGATATCCGCCATAAACGCCCTGCTTCCCTGTGGGATTGAATTCAGCATCTTTTACATGAAACATTTTTATTCTTTCATGATAAATATCAATATGATCTAAATAATCCAAACATTGCAGAATAAAATGAGATGGATCATATAATAAACAAGCACGTTCATGGCTATTCACATTATCTAAAAACATTTCATAACTGACACCATCATGCAAGTCCTCTCCCGGATGAATTTCAAAACACAGGTCAATACCACACTCTTCATACACATTTAATATGGGCAGCCACCTTTTGGCTAATTCACTAAAACCCTCATCCACCAAGCCTTCTGGTCGTTGTGGCCAGGGATAAATCATAGGCCAGAGTAATGAACCGCTAAATGTCACTGAGGCATTCAAGCCTAAATGCTGAGATGCTTTTGCTGCTAACTTTAATTGTTCTACTGCCCATTGTTGCCTGGCTTTTGGTTTACCTTTTACTTCATTTGGTGCAAACCCGTCAAATAATTGATCATAAGCCGGATGCACAGCTACCAGTTGCCCCTGTAGATGGGTAGATAATTCTGTAATGGAGAGGCCGTTTTCTTTTACGATTCCATTTATTTCGTCTGCATAAGTTTTACTTTCCGCCAATTGTTTTAAATCCAGAAAACGCGGATCTGTGGTGGGCAATTGAATACCTTTAAAACCCAGTTCTGACGCCCATTTGCAAATGCCGGGCAGGGTATTAAAAGGAGATGTATCAGAGATAAACTGGGCAATGAAAACAGCAGGCCCTTTGATGGTAGTCATATTTATTGATTATGTTGTTATTAAAATAATCTCTCACACATGGTCTAAAAAGAAGGAAATTTAAGGCACTATATGGGTCATCCATTTGTCCGAGGACCCAGATGAAAATACGACATTCTCTATAAATGCCATCCCTCTGATACCCTCCTCAATACCAGGGAAATCAAGCATTTCAGGAGAAGGTTCCTTATCTTCCAAACCTGCAGAAATGGTGAGCGCAAAGTTTCTATAAAGGTTTGCAAAAGCTTCAATATAACCTTCCGGATGGCCGGCAGGAGTCCTGCAATTATGCAAAGCATAAGAAGAAAGATGCGATGTAAAATTAGTGCCGGCAAAAAGTAACTCCACCGGTTTATCTTTCCACTTCACCATTAATTGATTCGGATTTTCCTGTTTCCATTCTATTCCTCCCTTTTCACCATATACCTGAATGGATAAATCATTATTTTCTCCAGCCGCTATTTGAGTAGCCATCAGAATACCGGAAGCGCCATTTTTAAATTTGCATAATACATTTCCATCATCATCTAATTTTCTACCATCCACGACAATATTCAGAGAAGCGCAAATAGCGGAAATTTTTTCTCCGGAAATATATTCTGCCAGTTGTGCTGCGTGTGTTCCGATATCGCCCATACAACCGCTTAGCCCACTTTTCGAAGGATCTGTACGCCACGCAGCCTGGGCATTGCCTTCTTTTTCTGAAAGATTACTCAACCATCCCTGGGGGTACAATACGACCACTTTACGGATCTTTCCCAATTGGTTTTCCGCAATCATAGCGCGTGCTTGCTTGACCATAGGATAGCCCGAATAAGTATGGGCGAGGCAAAGCAATAATTTTTTTTCTTTTAACTTCTCTCTTAATTGTAAGGCTTCTATTAAATTGTAAGTGATGGGTTTTTCAATAAAAAGATGAAACCCATTTTCCAGGGCAAGCATAGCCGGTCTAAAATGTTCATGATTCGGCGTAACGATTGAAATAAAATCAATTTTTTTATCCGGTGGCATTTTACTTTCGGCAAGAATCATTTCTTCAAAGGAAGCGTAAACACGCTCTTCAGGGAGAAATAGTGATTTACCTGAATCCTTTGCCCTATCGGGGTTTGAGCTAAATGCACCACAGCATAATTCAATAAGGCCATCCATATTTAAAGCCATTCGATGAATAGCTCCAATAAATGCTCCGGCGCCGCCGCCGATCATCCCCATTCTTATTTTTCGTTGCATGGTTTTTTACATTATGGTCTCTAAAAAATTGAACTTCACGTTACCATTTAGATTTTCATTTCATGTGGCAATATACCCAAAATAAAAAAACTAATTTTGGATATTAAATACCTGTATTTTTATGATGATGAAATCAAGCCGCCGAAAATTTTTAAAAACCGCTGCAGCAGTTAGCGCCCTTGCTTTTCTTGATGGAAAAAAAGCTTTTAGTATGGATGAGCGGCAGTATATGAAAAACTTTGGTTTACAGTTATACACTTTACGTGACATTTTTGGAAATGACCCCAAAGGATATATCCAACAAATAAGCAGTTACGGTTATACACAAATTGAAAGCTATGAGGGCAAAGAAGGGATGTTTTGGGGAATGACGCCTGCAATTTTCAATCAATGCATCCAGGATGCAGGAATGACGCTCGTTTCCAGTCATTGTGATATCAGTAAAGATTTTGAACAGAAGGTTATCAGTGCAGCATCTATTGGAATGAAATATTTGATTTGTGCATGGGTTGGCCCTCAAAAATCTATAGATGATTTTAAAAGAATTGCCGATGATTTTAATAGCAAAGGTGCTTTATGTAAAAAACATGGGATCAAGTTTGCTTATCATAATCATGATTATTCATTTAAAAAAATTGATGGTGAAATTCCACAGGACATTATGATGCAAATGACCGATCCCGAGCTTGTAGATTTTGAAATGGATATTTATTGGGTGATCACAGGTGGCGCTGATCCTTATGAATATTTAAAAAAGTATAAGGGACGTTTTAAATTGGGCCACTTAAAAGATCGGTTGAAAGATGCACTGCCCCAGGAAACTGACGCTTCCTGTACCATGGGAACGGGTAGCATCCATTTTAAGAAAATCCTTCCTTACGCAAAATCAAAAGGTATGGAATATTTTTTTATAGAACAGGAACGCTATGATTATACAACCCCGATAATCAGTGTGAAGGAAAGCGCTGAGTATTTGAAATCAATTAAAATTTAATTTCTTCCTCATTGGCATCAAAGAAGTGAAATTCCGTAAGTTGGTATTCATTGCTTTTTTTAACGTGCAATCTTGTTTTATATTTTTTACTCATTTTATAACGCAAGGAGAAAATTCCTTTTGTTAAATGCGAAAAAACAATTGGGTGCACGTAGAGAGAAAGGTTTTTATGCTGGTGTGAGACAAGGTATTCCAGTTTTTTTTCTATCTCATCCACTAACAATAAAGTAGAGCTGATTTTTCCGGTACCATTGCAACCCGGGCAATTTTCAGCAGTTGCAATATTCACTTCGGGGCGCATTCTTTGCCGGGTTATCTGCATTAAGCCAAACTTTGAAATGGGAAGTACGGAATGTTTTGCCCGGTCAGTTTTCATAAATTCATCCATAGCTTCCTGCAACCTGCGCCTGTTGTCCGGCAATTTCATATCAATGAAATCTACGACAATTATGCCCCCAATATCTCGAAGCCTGAGTTGGCGCGCAATCTCCTGGGCGGCCTCCATATTGGTGCCAATCGCATTCTCCTCCTGATTATTGCTAATACTTTTGTAGCCACTATTTACATCTATTACATGCAATGCTTCCGTATGTTCAATGATAAGATAAGCGCCACTATTGAGATTTACAGTTTTACCAAAAGAAGCTTTAACCTGCTTGGTGATACCAAACTGATCAAAAAGAGGAACGCCATTTTGATGAAAACTTACGATACCGGTTTTATGAGGAGCAATTTTTTGAATATAAGAACGTGAATCCTGGTAAATATTTTTATCATTTGTAATGATTGCATTAAAGTCTTCATTCAGCAAATCGCGTAAAATGCTGGTAGTTTTATCTTCTTCACTCAATATTTTAGTTGGGGCCACAGCGCCTTTTAAATTATCCTTGATATGATCCCAGGTCTTAATGAGTTGCAAAAGATCTTCATGAAGTTCAGCCGTTTTTTTCCCTTCTGCTGCGGTTCGTACGATCACGCCTAAATTTTTGGGGCGTATTGCTTCTATAATTTTTTGCAATCTTCGCCGCTCATCAGATGATTGAATCTTCTTGGATACAGCTACTATATTATTAAACGGTGTAACTACAACATAACGTCCAGGTAAAGAAATTTCGCAACTCAGTCTTGGTCCTTTCGCGGCAATAGGTTCTTTTAAAATCTGAACGAGTATATTGGGTTTACCGCTTAATACTTCAGTAATTTTCCCGGTTTTAATAATTTCAGGTTCTATTTCAAATTTTGAAAAATCAAAATGATCACCCAACTTATCTTGTTGAGCCAATTGGGTATATTTCAAAATAGAATTTACAAAAGGACTTAAATCGGTATAATGAAGGAAAGCATCTTTTTCAAAACCTACATCTACAAATGCGGCATTTAGCCCGGGAATTATTTTTTTAACTTTCCCCAGGTATAAATCGCCAACAATAAATCCGGAGCCCAACTTATCCTTATGTAACTCTACCAGTTTTTTATCTTCCAGTAAGGCAATATCAATTCCGGTTGTTTCTGCATTTATGACTAATTCTTTATTCACGTAGGTGACATTTAAATGAAACCATACAAGGTAAAATTGGTAAAAACCATTTACATTGCTTCAAACCCTATTCTGCTACATTCGTAATTAGGGGATGGTAAAAAGTATGTGTAGTCAGTAGAGGTTTTATAAGCATACCACTTTTGTAATTTCTGAAAAGCGGTATGCCTATAAGGTAACTATCTTTTTTTCTTTTTATGACGATTCTTTCTCAATCGTTTTTTTCTTTTATGGGTGGCAATTTTGTGACGTTTGCGCTTTTTTCCACAAGGCATAATCCAATTTTAATTTTGTTATAAATCTGTTTTACTTAATGCATCTATTCTATCCTGAATCTCTTTTTTTGCTTCGGGTAAACCAATCATATCCTGTGCTTTTTTATACCAGTTTATTGCATTTACCTTATCTCCTTTTCTGTCATAGCTGTCAGCAAGATTAAAAATCGCTTCCAGGTTTTTCGGATCATGGCCTACAACGAACTGAAATCGTTCTATGGCTTTATCCAGTTGCCCACTCTTCAAATCCCCCTGTCCGAGTATCATTTGAGCATATAAATTTCCGGGATCCCGATCGGCTACTGCTTTTACAGCAAGGATACCTTCCATGGGCGAGGCCGAAATATTCCCAAAAATATAACAGGCGCCTATTCCTATCCTGGCTGAGTCATTCACCGGATTGATTTTCAAGGACTGTTCAAAAAGAGCTTTCACATTTGTTGCCAGCCAGTTCTGTTTAGCAGGATCACTCTCTGCATACATCTGGCTAATCAGCAAACGGGCGGCAAAGTTGAGCTTTTTTTCAGAATTTTCCAATTTTGCTTCTTCACCCAAATAATAAGCGCCAATATCCGGCCTGTGAAGGCTATCTCCCCAATAGGAAGCAAGCTGACGGTCAATCGCCATTTGCTGGTTTTTAACATCTCCGCGAACCACGGTATTTTCTAATTGCGTTACAGCGGTAATTTGTTCGGGCGTTAAAGTTTTTTTTGCTTCAGCAAGAATGTCCTTCGTCGTTAATGTTGCGGCAGCTTGCTGCATTCCCTGACCTGGCATGCCATTCGGATCAGCAGGAGCGGCGGTTTTTCCCCAAAAGAATAAAGCAAAGCATATTATTAATGCCACACCTACTAAAATAAACTGTTGTTTTTTCACAAATTAAACTTTGAGCATGCAAAGTTATGCATTCTGAATTTCCTTCACTTCTTTTACAAATTCTTTAGAAGGTTTAAATGCAGGGATATAATGTTCCGGGATTTGTACGGCTGTATTTTTCTTAATGTTCCGGCCAATTTTTGCTGCTCTTTTCTTTAGGATAAAACTTCCGAAGCCTCTGATATAAATATTTTCCCCATTGGAAAGATTTGATTTGATCTCTTTCAATAATGTTTCCAGTGTTACTAAAACATCCACCTTGGGAATGCCTGTTTTATTTGAAATGTTTGTAATGAGGTCGGATTTTCTCATAATTGAAAATTATAAATTGAATTGCATAAGTTTTGAGCCGAACAATTTAGAAAAAATTCTTTAATTCTTTATGATTTTTTTTTAAAAGGTAAAATGGATTGCCTATTTTTTCTAAAACAGTTAAACTAATCCAACTTTGTATAATGAAAAAAATTGCCTTTCAACGAAGACTTTTAAAATGGCATAAAGAACAAAATCTAAGGCAAATGCCCTGGAAAGGTGAAAAGGATCCATATAAAGTGTGGCTCAGTGAAATCATTTTGCAACAAACACGTGTAGAACAAGGGATGGCTTATTATCAAAATTTTACACAGGCATTTCCGAATATCCAATCACTGGCAAATGCCCATGAAGATACAGTATATAAACTCTGGGAAGGTCTTGGCTATTATTCACGGTGCAAAAACATGCTCAAAACAGCAAGGCTTATTACACTTGAAAATAAAGGAAAATTTCCCGATACGTATGATGGCCTGGTAAAACTGCCGGGCATAGGCCCTTATACCGCTGCTGCTATAGCTTCCTTTTGTTTTTCTTTACCTTACCCTGTGATGGATGGAAATGTGTTTCGGGTATTAGCTCGTGTTTTTAAAATAAATCTTTCCTCCGGTACTTCTGAAGGAAAAAAATATTTTTCTCAACTAGCCGGGGATTTACTGGATCATCAAAAGCCAGGCTTATATAATCAGGCGCTAATGGATTTTGGAGCTACGGTATGTAAACATGCGCTTCCCTTATGTGTTGGTTGCATTTTTCAAAATAGTTGTGGCGCCTACTTAGAAAACAAAGTTTCGGATTACCCGGTTAAATCAAAAAAAATAAAACTTAAGGAAAGATGGTTTACCTGGTTTATTTTTTGTCATCGTGGAAAAATTTATATTCAAAAAAGGACCTCAAAAGATATTTGGGAAAACCTATTTGAATTCTATTTATTAGAAACGAACCAATCTAAAGATTGGTCGGAAAAAGCAGTAATGAAATGGTTGGCATCAGAATTTGAATCTATGGAACTAAGCGCCATTCGTATTTATCCTGCTCAAACTCAAAAGCTTACTCACCAGTTGATCCATGCACGTTTTATTGAAATCATGATTCAAAGCCCCATTAAGCCTCAGAAACAATTCAAAGGAAATTGGGTTTCCAGGAAACAATTGGATCATACCGGCTTCCCGGCTATGATCCGGAATTTTCTGGAAAAATCAATAATGCTTTCATAATTTTTTTATACGTTATTTAATATTCTCATATTTTATCTAATTTTAGTGGGGCGAATCATTTTTGCTATAAAAATTTTTTTATGAGAGGTGTAAATAAAGCAACCCTGATCGGAAATTTAGGCAAAGAACCTGACATCCAAATTTTGGAAGGGAACATACCTGTTGCAAAATTTCCACTGGCAACTACAGAAATGTATAAAGATAAAAGTGGCCGGCTGGTATCACAAACAGAATGGCATACGATTGTATTATGGCGTGGGCTGGCAGACCTTGCGCAAAAATATTTACACAAAGGCAGCCTCATTTATGTAGAAGGAAGGCTGCGCACAAGAAGTTGGGAAGATAAAGAAGGTATTAAAAAATTTGCAACGGAGATTATCGGAGACAACCTGATTATGCTCGATAAACGACTGGATCAGCATTCAACCGGCAATGAGGCTTCAGATCATTTGCCCGGGTCCGATTTAACGGAAGATCAGGATAATGAAGGTCTCCCATTTTAAATTGGGAATCCTTAATTTTGAAACCAATAAATGCTCTGGGTAACAGCCCCATAACGTAAATAGAATATTTTGGATAATTGCTTTTCATTTTTACCGGGGGGCTTTTTATTGAAAGTCCCCGGTGATAACCCTCCTCAGCTTATCTCCTTTTTACTGGTTTTATTTTTCTTATTATTAGTCATTTCATTTATTATCTCAGGCGCCCAGTCGGCTTATTTTGCCCTGGGAAAAAAGGACCTGGATATGTTACAAAGCAAAACGAATCCTTCTTATAAAAGAATTCTTCGATTATTGGAAGATCCTTCTTTATTATTTTCCACCCTGTTTATTGCCAATATCCTGTTTAATATCGCATTGATCATATTATCAAATACATTGCTCAATAAGCTTTTTAGTTTTGAAAATATGGCGTATGTATGGTTGGGATATGCCATTAAGATTATCGCTATTTCATTTCTTCTGCTTCTTTTCTGTGAAACCCTTCCGAAAAGATATGCAAGGCATCATCCAATCCGATTTGCGCGGGATATGGGTTTCATAGTGTCCGGCGTATTTTCCATTTTTAAAACATTTGGCTCATGGATGCTAACTTTTACCAATCCTAACGAAAAGAAAAATGCTAAACGGTCTTTTAGCAATTACTCCTCTGATGAGTTGGAAGCCGTGATGGAAAATAACCCGGAAACAACGGCTTCTGACCAGGAGAAAAATATTTTAAAGGGCATCTTAAAATTTACCAATATTTCTGTAAAACAAATCATGCGACCAAGGCCGGATGTAAGCGGAGTTGAATATTCATCCACCTTTACCACCTTGCAACAAAAAATTGAAGAACTTCATTATAGTCGAATTCCCATTTATAAAAATGACCTGGATGACATTGCCGGTATTATACATACAAAAGATGTATTATCCTATCTTACGGAAAAGGAAGATTTCGACTGGCATACCATCATGCGACTGCCATTCTTTGTACATGAACAAAAAATGATTGTAGAATTATTAAAAGAGTTCCAACAAAAAAGAGTCCATTTTGCCATTGTTGTAGATGAGTTTGGCGGCACCAGTGGGATTGTGACAATGGAAGATATCCTCGAAGAGATTATGGGCGATATTAAAGATGAGTTTGATGAAGAAGAAACCGGCATACGGCGTATTGATGATCATAATTTTATTTTTGAAGGCCGTACCATGATTTATGATGTTTGTAAATATTTGAATATTCCTTTAAACACATTTGATGAAGTTAAAGGAGAGAGCGGCTCATTGGGAGGCCTGGTGTTGGAGCTGGCCGGGCATATGCCCCAAAAAGATGAAAAAGTAACCAGTGGAGATTTTCTTTTCACAACGCTGGAAGCAGATAAAACAAGACTATTGAAAATAAAAATAACTATAGAAAATAATGCCCGGCTTACTTAATAATAATCCATGAAATACACTTCCTTTTTAAAAATATCTCTGTTCCTTTTTTTAAGTGCATGTAATGATTCCTATACGCCTCGCCCGGAAGGTTATTTTAAAATTGATTTCCCTGAAAAAAGTTATCAGCAATTTGATATGCCCGGTTATCCTTATCAATTTGAATACCCGTCGTATGGCAGGATTGTCAAAGACAGTAGTTTCTTCGGCGATACACCGGAAAATCCCTGGTGGATCAACATTTTCTTTCCTCAATTTAATGCCACCTTATATATCAGTTATAAAGAAATTGGAAAATATTCTTTGGAAAAATTATTGAATGACGCTTTTAATCTTACCAATAAACACGCTGTACGCGCTTCTTATATTGATGATTCATTAATGGAAACACCCCGGCATATTCATGGCATATTTTTTAAAGTAAGTGGAGAAGTAGCTACAGCCAACCAGTTTTTTCTTACAGACTCCACAAAGCATTTTTTGCGTGGCGCTTTGTATTTCAATGTAACTCCTAACCAGGATTCATTAATGCCCGTAAATACTTTTTTAATGCAGGATGTAAGGCATTTAATCAATACTTTTCAGTGGAAATAAATATTCATTTAAAATAAATTACCTTGATTGCAATCGAAAATACATTAATAAGTGATGAAGTTATCTCAGCACAATTTGTTTGTGATTTAAATAAATGCAAGGGAGGTTGTTGTGAAGATGGCGATGCAGGCGCTCCATTAACAACAGATGAATTAAAAGAAATCAGAGAAAATTTTCATATTATCAAACCTTACTTATCTGCAGAAGGAATTGAAGCCATTGAATCGCAGGGAAAATATGTGCATGACGCTTCTTTTGGCTGGGTTACACCTACCATTGATGGAGGCATCTGTGCCTATGGACAAAAAGATGAAAAGGGAATTATTCGTTGTGGTATAGAACAGGCTTTCCTGGACGGAAAAATCAAATGGAAAAAACCCATCAGTTGTCATTTATTTCCTATTCGCATTTCACCCAGCATGCATGACCCATCCCTGGATTTTATCAATTATGAGCCGCGCCAGGACCTTTGCCGTGCCGCCTGTGCATTAGGCAAGAGTTTGAAGATACCGGTTTATATTTTCTTAAAAGAGGCTTTAATAAGAAAGTATGGAGTTGCTTTTTATGAAACACTTGAAGCCACAGTGGATTATATGCAAAATGGGAAAAATGCATCTTGAATGATTATCTTTGATGACCTGTGATGCATGTTGGATTTTTCTAAATTGAATTCTAGCCATGACAAAAAATGAATCGGTTTTCCTTGCAAAAAGTACCATCAAAGCCGCGGACCTTACACACCGGCAAAAGATTAATTTTAATATTGGAAAATACAATGAGGCAGTACCAAAAGGCAAATCGCAATTTGCCGATTTACCATCATTGAGAAAAAAAGCCAAGAACACCAAATGGAGGGCAATTGAAAACCTGGGAGTATGGTTGGAGATGTTTGAAAATAAAATGACAGAAAATGGCGCTACCGTATTGTGGGCGCAGGATGCAGATGAGGCACAACAATTAATCGGAGATATTTGTAAGAAAAAAAATTGCCGCTTATTGGTCAAGAGCAAAAGTATGGTTACTGAAGAAATTCATTTAAACCATTACCTGGAATCTAACGGAATAGAAAGTGTGGAAACGGACCTGGGAGAATATATTCAGCAATTAGACGGTGAGCCTCCTTATCACATTGTTACCCCGGCCATGCATAAAAGTAAAGAGGATGTAGCGAAATTATTTGAAAAAAAATTAGGTACAGCACCGGGCCTCTTGCCGGAGCAGATTACCCTTCTGGCGAGAAAAAAATTAAGGGAAAAATTTGTCCAGGCAGAAATAGGTGTTACGGGGGCTAACTTTCTTATTGCCGACACGGGCTCCATTGCCATCACTGAGAATGAAGGCAATGCACGTTTAACTACAGCATGGCCTAAAACACATATTGTCATTGCGGGAATTGAAAAAATACTTCCTTCATTGCAGGATTTAGCGCTCTTCTGGCCATTACTTTCTTCATTTGGTACAGGACAACCCCTGACTGTATATAGTAGTATTATTAGTGGGCCAAAAAAAGAAAATGAAACAGATGGCCCGGAAGAGATGTTTGTTATTTTATTGGATAATGGAAGAACAAATATTTTAAAAAACCCTGCAGTGCGTGAATCGCTGTATTGTATTCGTTGCGGCTCTTGCCTGAATGCATGCCCTGTTTATAAAAATATTGGCGGTCATAGTTATAGTACAACTTATAGTGGACCTATTGGTAGTGTGATAACGCCCCACTTGCAAAAAATGCAAGATTTTAAACATTTGAGTTATGCCTCTTCTTTATGTGGAAATTGTACAGAGGCTTGCCCTGTCAACATACAATTACATACCCTTTTATTAGAAAACCGAAGAGAATCGGTAGAGGAACATTTAGCAACTTTTTCGGAAAAGATGGCCTGGAAAGCATGGCGTATAGCCAGCTTACGAAGAAGCATGATGAATACCGGAAGCGCCGCACTAAAAAATAAAGTAGTCAATTCACTTTTCAAAAACTGGTCGAAACACCGAAGCCCTCTTGTATTCACTAAGAAAACATTTAATGAAATGTGGAAAGAAAAATTAAAAAAGGATCATTAGTGCATCATTAAAAGCAGCGCATAAGAACTATCTCTCCGGAAGTATGACGCTTTATTTCTGTAGTATGATACCGATACGTATTGAAATGTTTTTCAGGAATCTGAATAAAACCAAAGTACTTCTCAATACGATATTTTATAAATGTGGACTAATCGCAAATGATTATTTCTATTTCCTTCCTGAAACAAGCTTTATAAAAATGACCACCTTTTTATGATTCAGCAATTTTATAATTTTTCGCACCTCTTATCAAAAGCCATAAGCAAGTTCCTATCTCACCTATACTTGCCGGTAAATTAATGATGGATGAAATTCCAAATTGTGAATAGTTTGAAAATAAGGTGTTACCCACAAAATTGATGAGATAACCGAAGCAACCAAGGATTAAAAAAACACCTAAAACTTTGGGCAATATTCCTGATTGATAAACTAAGTATCCAAAAGGGAATAACCAAAGCCCTGAAAATATATGAACAAGCCGCATACCATTGTTGTATTGGTCAATGTAGAGCATCACTTGTGAATGTGCTTGCTCAACCGATAAGCCAAATTTACTTTGTCCATTGATGATTACTGAAAGAATTGAAAAGAGATTTTGAACATTTAAAAAATAAACAGGCACACTCAAAAGCGCTAAAAGGACCATAAGTTTCGCATAATTTTCATTTACCTGCTTTAATAACTTGTAGAGAGCAAGTGGTAAAAAAAGGAAAAAAGTATAGCATAAAAGTCCACTAAGAATGCCCAGACGTAATAGTAGTTGAGAAGAAGCTATTTGTTGATAAGTTAAAGAAGCCGTATCAGCGCCAAACAATTTAGAAGGCATATACATTAAAGTAAAAATACCTGTCAATACTACACCCAAATAGATGAGTCCCGTTATCCTGGCCAGTTTGTTGTTTGAAATCTTCATAGCTGATAAATCCATTTATATATTGTGCTCATTCTTTGTCCAGTTCCATGCTTTCCATATAATGATTGAAGTGAGAATGCTTTCAAGAATCGCATAAAAAACATAAAATAATCTCCATTCAGAAAATGATGTGATGGCGATTAAGAGCATGATCACCGTAAATAAAATACCTGTTATTATATTCAGAAGCCTATTTATTGAGGACTTAAGTAATACGGATAAGCAAATCATTAAAGATGGAATTGCCAATAAAAGTGAAGCTGCAAACAATTTTATAGGTTTATCAAGAACACCATCACCACTGATTAATTCTTGAACTTTATGTGGTACATATAGTTCAAAATAATCTCCATATATATATAAAAATGTAACAGAAGCCCAAAGCGTTGAAAGTTTGATTTTGATATTAATTTTGAAATCATCCAAACTATGTGAACTCATATTTCGTCATTCAATAAGCGTAATACGTTTTCAATTTAAAATAGTTACAAAAAATAATTTTTATCCAGCACTGATCATATCCGGGATCGTTTCTCCAGGAAAAAATTCTACAATCTGCGGTCAAAGGAACTCGGCTTTCTCTCGAAAGAAATTGAAAACGGGTATTAACAAGTCTTAAAGCTTATCGGCTTTCCATATATTATCAGACTTATTGGAATCAACATCATACATGTCACCTAAAGTTATTTTCTTCAATTGCTTTTTTGAGTTTACGACAAAATCAATGCTTGTTGCATTTTTCCATACAGCAATGTTGCGATGAATTTTTTGAGTACTGCCATCCTGGAAAAATAAATTTAAATCAATGGGTACTGCTTTTGATCCATGTTTTGCAATGGTGATAGTAAACTGTCCGGCATTTTCCAAAACGTTTTCGATTGCAAGATCAGGAATACCATCATCGAAATACCAGTTTTTCCAAAACCAATTAAGGTTTACGCCACTACCCGTATTCATGCAATTAAAAAAATCATAGGGTAATGGATGTTTGCCATTCCATTGAGTTATATAATAATGCAATCCTTTATAAAAGAGTGAATCGCCCAACATATCTTTCACATACAAATATCCAAACCCCGGTTTAGGATAGGTATTTAGATAGGACGCTTGTCCGGCAAGCATTGTAGTAAGGGTCATAATCGGCACATCTCCTTCATCACCCGCAAAATATTCATATTCATCAATACCATAATTGTCGTTATAATTACTGTCAATCATTGAAGTTAATACCCATTCTCCAATGGTAGCCCAGCCTTCATCCATCCACCCATATTTCGTTTCATTAATCCCCATATAAAAAGGGAACATGGTATGAAAAATTTCATGATCAGTCAGTTCAATTGTTTGCTCCCTGTCTTCCAGTGGATTATCATTCACCATCATGGGATATTCCATCTGATCAAGCCCGTCAAATACGGTTTCATGCGGATATGGGTAGGGCCATTTTGGAAAACGAAAACTCATATACTCCACTGTTTTTTTTGCAAAATCCATTACTTCATAAAAATCTTTGTGCGCAGGATTAAATGCAACATCTACCCGGGTTCTCCTTCCGGTTAATGAATCAACAATCAAACTGGTGCTTTTCCATAAATAATGATCGCTTGTGGCAAAAACAAAATCGGTGACATGCTCTGCATCAAAATGCCAGGTGTTGAAATCATTGTTTTTGGTAATTTCATTTTTATTCAACAGGTCTGCACTATCAATGATATAATCAATCTGATCAGATGTTTCAGCTTTATTGAGTCTTTTACAATACTTTTCTTTCAATACCTGGTTACAATTGCTTAATGTGCCGGTTGCCCATACAATAAAGTTTTTAGGTACGGTTATATCCACCGAAAAATTACAAAAATCATTATAAAACTCCTGCGATCCCACATAAGGGTTTTGATTCCATCCATCTATATCATCATAAACTGCGATACGTGGGAAAAAATAAGCTATAAAAGCGCTTCCTTCATCTACTTCGCCTGTGCGGATATGAGAGTTTTTATTTAGAATATAAGAAAAAGAGAGTTGGAAAGTATTGGTGCTATGAGGTAACAGATTTGTTTTACGCAAAGTCATATTGGTACCATTGATCCTCCATGATTTATTTTTCAGTAACACTGAATTTAGCATGATTTCTTTTATGGAAACACCATCTGAAAGGTCTTGCGGATCAATTGGCATATCCCTTATACTTCCTTTTTCATAAAGATTGGGATATAATTTAAATAAAGTATTTTTTAATGTATCCGGGCTATTATTCGTATAAATAATTGTTTCTGTTCCGCTTACCAAGCGGGTTACAGGGTCATAGTGTACATTTATTTTATACACTGCCTTATTTTGCCAGTAGTTTATTCCCGGTGTGCCATTGATGTCCCTCGTATGATTCATCTCGTAAGCATCTTTAAAATTACGAGGTAATATTAAGGAGTCTTGTGCTAATAAAAATCCCGGTACAAGAAAAAGGAAAATGTAAAAAGCAAATTTCTTAAACTGTGTCATAATACAAATTTTATTTTTTTATAAAAAGTCCTCATAAAACTCAAAAGCATCGTTTTTCAATATAAAATTACATGGCAATCCAATATCCAATAAGCTGGCAAAAAATACCTACAAAAAGTCCGAGATAAATTTCTCCTTTGCTATGTTCACTTAAAGCAAGTCTGCAGCTACAAACTAAACCGGTTACAATCGTTGTGACAGCCATATCCAGGCCCAGGTAAACCTGATAATAAAAACAAGTGATAATGACAAAAGTCAATATGCCGCCAACACCCATAGCATGCATACTGATTTTCATAAAATTATTCAGTATCAATCCAAACACCGTAGCCACGAATATGCCAAAATAAAATGCTTTTAATATTTCCGGTTGATCAGTAAAATAACGGCTCAGGTACCACATCCACCAATAAAAGATCATGGTAATAATATAGGGTGCAATGCGCTCTTTCGCTGTACGTAAAAAAATATTACTAATAAATTTCAGCCGCCATAAAAGAAAAACGGAAAATGCGGGGAAAAATGCCGTAATCCATATTACGGAGAATGTTTTTTCAAATAGGACCTTTGGTGTAATACCTGGAAATTCAAAGGGGAATCGCACCCTCAACCAAAGAAAAATAAAACTTGGCAAAAAAAGCGGGTGAAAGATATAGGAAACAATTTTAGCAAAAATTCTTTCTGCATTTGCCGGCTTTTCATATTCTGTAGCTTGAATCATTGGAGCTGTTTTGAAATTAAATTTCTTTTCTCAACCGGGCAACCGGCAGATTGAGTTGTTCCCTGTATTTTGCCACCGTTCTTCTGGCGATATTATATCCCTTTTCCTGGAGTTTTTTTGTGAGTAGTTCATCACTCAAGGGCCGACGTTTGTCTTCAGCTTCAATCAGGTCACTCAATATTTTTTTTACTTCGCGCGTACTTACTTCTTCACCACTATCCGTACTCAAAGATTCGCTAAAGAAAAATTTCAACAGGTATGAGCCAAATTCTGTTTGAACGAATTTGCTATTAGCCACACGGCTTACCGTAGAAATATCCAGGCCGGTAATTTCTGCAATATCTTTTAAGATCATTGGTTTCAGGGTTGTTTCATCTCCTGTTTTAAAAAATTCTTCCTGGTAATTCATGATGGCATCCATCGTACTTAACAACGTATGTTGCCTTTGTTTGATCATGTCAATAAACCATTTGGCCGAGTCAATCTTTTGCTTGATAAACAAAACAGCTTCTTTTTGGCGCTTATCATTTTTACTTCCTTTACTATAGTCTTTCAGCATTTCCCGGTAACCATCACTAATGCGTAAGTCCGGTGCATTTTTTGCATTCAGAGAAAGTTCCAGTTTTCCATTATTATA
Source organism: Bacteroidota bacterium (assembly GCA_018268015.1). Classification (GTDB taxonomy): domain Bacteria; phylum Bacteroidota; class Bacteroidia; order Chitinophagales; family Chitinophagaceae; genus JAFDXJ01. The sequence continues at coordinate 181,745 of JAFDXJ010000053.1, read as the reverse complement.
AATAAAAAAATCAGGCACCACATAACTTTTTGCTTTATTGCTTTCACTGATATCTCCACCCGGCCTGGGATTTAGCTTGATGATGCAATTGATCACACTTTTTAATTCTTCCTCATTAATATTGAGGCCCCGTTGAATTTTTTCATAATGTTTTTTGGTAAACTCATCAAAATATTTTTCTAAAACGACTATGGCAGATTGTACATCTTTGCCCTGTTCACGATACCTGTATAATTGCAACAACAGGCACTCCTGTAAGTCACGGGCGCCAATTCCCGCTGGCTCAAATTGTTGTATCTTACGAATGATACCTACTACCTCTTCTTCTGTTGTTTCAATATTTTGACGAAATGCCAGGTCATCTACCATGGAAGAAATTTCCCGCCGCAGGTAACCGTCATCATCAATGCTTCCGACTATTTGTTCAGCAATGACTCTCTCATGAGGATCCATAGTAAGCATACCCAATTGTTCCAATAACAGTTCATGAAAACTACGCTCCAATTTAAATGGAATGGTTTTTTGTTCATCCGGTTCCGGATAATTATCATCACGGAGCTTATAATCCGCAATATCATCATCGCTTTCATTTACATATTCGCTGATATCTATATTATCATAATCCTCTACACTCCCATCGGCTTCAAATTCTTCTTCGGGTTCTTCTTTTATTTCCTCTTTTAATACAGGATCATCCTCAGCATCTTCATCGGCCGTTTCCAATGCAGGATTTTCTTCCAATTCTTGTTTAATGCGTTCTTCCAGGTTTGCGGTAGGCACCTGCAACAATTTCATCAACTGAATTTGCTGTGGAGATAATTTTTGTAATAATTTTTGCTGTAAATGCTGAGATAATGCCATGTTACTTTTCAACCCATTTAATAAAGTTCAATGATATATAAAATGTTTAATAAAACTTAGTATTTTAACAAACACAAAACTACACTTGTATTTTCGTAAATTTACAAAGAAAAAGGTCAGCAAATGTTTCCAAAATTTTGTTTTCTGGTAAATATTTTTTTATGCTTGTTTCTGTCAGGTAAAACTCAATTTTTCCCTGCCAAAACTTCCCTGCCAAAAATTTATTTAACTCCTATGCATACGTTCGAGATCAAAAATTTTCCGAAAAATTTTTATACTGAACATATGGGATTCTTTTGCAAAAAAGAAATGGCATTTGAAAAAATAACCGGCATTCCTTTAAAAATCCGGCTTGGAAATTTGACCTATTGCAATGCCATGGAAGGAAAAAATGGGATTCATATAAAACAAGACTAAATCATTTTCTAAAGAATCATTCTATGCCATGGCCTTTCGGGCGGCTGCTACGATGGCATTTCCTTTTTCCATGATATCACTTTCTTTCCATCCAAGACTGATCGCAGTGGAGATGCATCGGGATAATAAAGCATCACTTGGCAAAAAATCTTTTTCTTTCAATTCGAGTAGCGCTTTTTTTTGCTCCTCATGTAAAGGATACATGGCATGTCCATTTTTTAAATGATCCCATTTCTTATGAAAATGCCAGTTATTGATATACCAGTAAAAATTCCCTGCCAGTTTATTTTCTTCTTTCAAAATATCCACGGTTTTCCTGGTGGCTTCTTCTGTGGGCAAAAACCAGCTTAAAAACGTGCAGCTATCCCCACCCTCATCCGGTATATTGCGGAAGTTAATTCCGGGAATTTCGCTTAAGATATTTTTAAGCATTGTATGGTTCTTTCTTTGGATAGAAAGAAACCGATCCAGTTTATTTATTTGTGCCAGGCCCACTGCTGCGTGTAATTCACTGATACGAAAATTATACCCCATAAAAGGATGGCTTTCTGCACCACGGTCATGGCCCATATGATCATGTCCATGATCTGAAAACTGATCTGCCTTTTTATAAAAGTTTTCATCATTAGTCACCACTGCACCTCCTTCCCCACAGGTAATTGTTTTCACGAAGTCAAAGGAAAAAGTACCTGCATGGCCCAGTGTGCCCAAATGTTTGCCGTGGTAAGTAGCCCCAAAACTCTGACATGCATCTTCAAGCAACAATATTTGATGCTTTGCACAAATTTGCAGAAGGGCATCCATATCAGCCATACTTCCACACATATGTACGGGCATAATACATTTTGTCTTGGATGTAATGGCTTTTTCCACTGAATCCGGATCTAAAGTAAGGGTTGAATTGATATCCACTAAAACGGGAATAGCTCCGACACTTAAGACCGCTTCAAAACTCGCGACAAATGTAAAAGAAGGCATTATCACTTCATCTCCTGCTCCTACTCCCAATGCTGCGAGAGCCGTGGTTAATGCTGAGGTACCACTGCTTGTAAGCTGGGCGTATTTACAACCCATTTGTTTACAAATCTGTTGCTCAAGTTCTTTGGCTTTCCATATCCCTTTTCTTGGGCCATCGAAACCGTAACGCATGAGGATACCGGTCTCCAGCACTTCATTGACTTCTTTACGTTCTTCATCACCCCAAAATTCAAAACCAGGCATATATTTCTATTTTTATGAAAAATCAGACTGTCATGGCAAAGATAAAAACTGTTTTTGTCGGTTTACGGAATTTGTAATTTTATTAGGAAATAAATATTTTGAGTGAATTGAATTAGGTGAAAAACATTTTTTTCAATTCGAAGAAAATACAGTGCCTGTAATACTATTTATATTTAAGGATATCATTACTTTTAATAAAAAAATGCGTATTCTTTTTTTACTTTGTTGTATTCTATTCTCAGCAGCTTTATATGCACAGGACTTATCAAAACTTCAAAAAGAAATGCGGGATCTATTGGCGGATTATCCCTACAAATTTGTGCATTTCAAACAAACCGATAGTCCAATAAACCTCAACATGAATATTGAGGGAACCACAAAACCCATGATCCTTCATACAGATGGAAAAACATATATCAGCGCATCTTTGCCCACAACCGAATCAGAAGGAGCTGCTAAAAGATTATTTGATAAATGGGTGAGTATTATTAATTCACTGAATTTAACCAGCGCTACACTTATTAGTACAGATTGCACTACAGATGAATATACCGTATATTGTAAACAATGGAAATTTGACAATTATATCTATCTGATAGATCCCCGTTATATACCTTTTACTATAGCCATCGAAATGATCAAATATGAGTCCATTTATTCAGCAGTTCTTAAGATAGGTGATTTCTGATTTGTTCATTCACCTCAGTTTGGACGTGCAGTATTTTACTCTTTGTTTATGATTTCCATTGCTCTATTTAACGCGTCCTCTTCTGAAGTCAATACATCAGGTTTTATACCCACACCTTCCCAATTGGTTTTTGTGATAGGGTTATATGACCTTACGGTTGGTATAAAAGCAAAAAAAGATTTTCCCAGTGAAAATTTTTTTTCAGGGTTGGCTCCACCGAGTGTATTTACCCCTACTACTTTTGCACGCTTCAGAACTTGCATATCATAACATAAATTTTCTGCGGCAGGTTTATGCATTACCAATAGTAAAGATGAATAACCATATTAATGGAACAATGTTTATACATTTCATAACTTGTTTATTTTCCACCCGGATTTCGTTTTTACTAAATGCATCACCTTACTTAAGGGGCTTTCATTATTTTGCCTGTCCACACTAGTAATCGCCAGGAAACAATCGTTGAAATAATCCGGAATAGAGGATATTGGCAGATTGATAGTCGTTTGAGCATGTGTATCCACGGCCTGGATTTGTATGGGCAATTTTCCCAGCCCGGAAATACTATTGGAAAAATATAATACAATATTTTTTACTTCCTCCGTTTCCAGCTTATGAGCAGCATTACAATAGATATCCAGTGAGGGGCTTTCTGTTTTTTGGTTATCAGTAATTTTCAAAATAGAAGGTTGCATAGGAGCAATGGTATCTATCCAATTCATTGGGGGAATGAGTGCCGGATATTTATAATAATGATTCCTCAGGCTATCACACCAGCCATTGGGATTTGGAAAAAAGTCTTTCGCACTAAAATAGATACTTCCCTGTACATTTTTATTATTGCGCAATAATTGGATTTCTTCCGGCAACTCCGCTTTTCTTCTCCAGGCCGGCGAAGGATTTTCTGTAGCACGATATAATCCATGACCGATGTAAAGATCTTTCCCATAAGTATGGTTTGCCCACCAATCAAGTAGTGTAGTATAATCACATAATTTATGATTGATTTCCCAGTAAAGTTGGGGAGCCACATAATCTATCCAGCCTTCTTTAAGCCATAATAAAATGTCTGCATATAGGTCGTCATAATTGGTTTGCCCGGCTTTTGTATCACTGCCATTGGGGTCTTTACTTTTATTTCTCCATACGCCGAAAGGGCTAATACCAAATTTAATCAGCGGTTTTTCCTGGAGTATTACCTGGTGAATACGCAGGATGATGCTGTCACAATTACTTCTTCGCCAGTCATCTTTTGATAAGCCTTGTGGTTTTCCATATTTCAGGTATGCGGCATTATCTGCAAATTCTTTTCCTGCAATGCGGTAAGGATAAAAATAATCATCCATATGAATGGCATCTATATCATACCGTTTTACGATATCCCTTACGATACCTGAAACATATTGTACCACTTCGGGCAATCCGGGATTAAAGAATTTTGTCGTACCATAATTTATAAACCATTCCGGATGTTGTTTGGTAATATGATTGGATGAGATATCTGAAGTATTCAGGTTAAAAACGGCTCTATATGGATTGAGCCAGGCATGAAATTCCATACCCCGTTTATGGGTTTCTTCAATCATAAAAGCTAATGGGTCATAATATGGATTGGGCGGAACTCCTTGCTTCCCGTTTAGAAATTCACTCCAGGGTTCATAGGGTGAAGGATAAAAGGCATCGGCTGCCGGGCGAATTTGAACAATCACAGCATTCATTCCTAATCCTTTTAAAAAATCAAGAAGTTGAATAAAAGAAGCTTTTTGGTCCTCCACAGGTAAGCCCTTTTTAGAAGGCCAATCAATATTTACTACGGAAGCAACCCATGCAGCCCGAAATTCATATTTCGGTTGGGCAAAAACTTGAAATGACAGGTTACATAAACAAAAGAAAAACAGGATAAGTAGCCTGTTTGGTTTTTTAATCTGCATGGAACGAAGATAAGGTATGAACAAAAAATGGTTCTCTCAGATAAGCCAAAATTTATTATTTAACATTTTCCGAATTGGATGTAGTTATTTTTCCCATACATGCAGCCCTTCACTGCAATTGGCGCAGATATCAATGTTTTTACGGCTGGTTGTAATTTCTCTGCGAAATTGTTTATAATTGTCGTTATTCCAGATCTCTTTGAATGATTGCATTTTTAAATTTCCCAGTCGGTGCATGGCATCTTTATCAAAGCAACAAGGAACAACCATACCATCCCAGGTGATTACATTGGCATGCCAAAGTTTCCAGCAATGATTATTCTGACCACTGCGAATCTTTATTTTGCCATTTTTGTCTTTTTTATAACGGCTGTATTTTTCATTTTCCGGGATCAGGTTATTCGGGTCATTTTCATAATCATAAACCTGTGCGGTCTTAAATCGAAGTTGGTCAACACCAACATCCTTTGAAAGTTTTTTAATTTCCTCTACCTGGTGCTCATTGGGTTTTACCACTAAAAACTGGAAGAAAACAAAGGGGGTCTTACTTTTTAATTCTTTCTTCCATTTTACGATATTTCGTGCACCGGCTATCACTTTTTCCAGTTTGCCACCTCTTCTGTATTGTTGATAGACATCCTGTGTTGTTCCATCTATGGAAATGATTAATCTGTCCAGGCCGCTTTCCACCGTTTTCTTAGCTTTTTCATCCGTAAGATAATGCGCATTGGTTGAAGTGGCAGTATAAATCCCTTTATCATGCGCATATTTAACCATTTCAAGAAAATGAGGATTTAAATAGGGTTCTCCCTGGAAATAAAAGATGAGATAGAGTAGTTCTTTATAAATATCATCAATTGTTTCTTTAAAAAAGTCCTTTTGAAGCATACCCGTAGGTCGCGTGAACTCCCGCAGTCCACTGGGGCATTCCGGGCATCGCAGGTTACAGGAAGTAGTCGGCTCAAAAGATATAGATACAGGATAACCCCATTGTATGGGTTTATGTAATAAGCGGGTTAGTTGATAGCTCATCATCACTTTTGAAGCATTCCATAACCGGCGAAAACTCAATTTGGAAAGCAGATTGATACTATCATTGAAATTTACATACATAAATAACTGCAAAAATAGGATGCATAGCTAAGAATGCCTAATCAAAAGCATGCCGGGTGTCATGATGCTGTAAAAAAATGACTCAAATTCTTTTCTACATTTGTAAGTAATTACAGTATTTTGCAATATGAAATCTACATACCTCATTTCCCTATTACTGTTACATGGAATTGCTTATGCTCAATTGCCCCCTGTTTGTAAACAGCACAACTCAATTGCCGATATGGAAAGATTGGCAGCAGAAAAAAGTACAAGTGTCATAAATCAATCTGTTGCCAGCTCAAATTTTAATGTATATTATTACCGTTGTGAATGGAATATTGACCCCGCAAAATTTTATATTTCGGGTAAGGTTACCAGTTATTTCAAAATTACTGGTGAAACAAAAAAAATTACCATGGACCTGACTAAAAAATTAATAGTGTCCAATATCAAAATGCGGGATCAAAATCTTTCTTTTTCACAAACATCAAAAGATGGATTAGAAATCAACTTACCGAAAAAATATAAAAAAAATCAACGGGATTCCATCACCATTTACTATAGTGGAAAACCGGCTGGTAATGGTGATTCATTTAGTAAGACCAGGCATAATAATGTAGATGTTATCTGGACCCTAAGTGAACCTTATGGAGCCAAAGACTGGTGGCCCTGCAGAAATGGATTGGATGACAAGGCGGATAGCATTGATATTTATATTACTCATCCTTCCAAGTATAAAGCTTCTTCTAATGGTATCTTAATGAGTACCACTACTGTAAATGGCTCTACTACTTCCTATTATAAACATCGTTACCCCATTGCCAGTTACCTGGTTGCTATTGCCGTTACCAATTTTTCCATCTTTAATGACAGTGTACAATTGGGTAATAAAATGTTACCTGTAATCACATATGTTTATCCGGAAGATTCTGCAAAATTTAAAAGCCGGACACACTTTATGTTACAGGCTATCCCACTATTTAATGATTCTTATGGAGAATATCCATTTATAAATGAAAGATATGGACAGACGGAATTTAGCTGGGGTGGCGGTATGGAACACCAGACTAATTCTTTCGTAGTAAGTACGGATGAAAACCTCATGGCTCATGAATTGGCTCACCAATGGTTTGGCGATAAAATAACCTGCGGAAGCTGGCAGGATATCTGGCTCAATGAAGGTTTTGCAACTTATTCAGCGGACTTTTTATATATGAAAAATTTCAGTCCTACTTATTATCCGCAATATGTAAGTGGTGATTTGAGTATCATCGTTTCTAAACCGGATGGTTCCGTATTTGTAGATGATACATCGAACTTTAACCGGATTTTTGATAATCGCTTAACCTATAATAAAGGCGCTTTTTTACTACGAATGCTTGAGTGGACTATGGGTAGTGAAAATTTTTTTAAAGGGCTCAAACAATATTATAACGATCCAAAAATTGTCTATGGCTTTGCACGTACAGCAGATTTTCAGCGAAATATGGAAGCTGTGAGTGGCCTGGACCTGGACTATTTTTTTGACCAATGGTTTTATGGGCAGGGATACCCGAGTTTTCAGGTTTACTGGAGTCAGAATGCCAATAATTCGGTTCAGATTGTGGTGAAGCAAACTACTTCACATCCCTCGGTAGATTTCTTTAAACTGCCTTTGGAATTGGTTTTCAAAAATGGCACTCAAACAAAAAGTGTAATAGTGAACATCAATAATAAAGTGCAGCAGGCTACGGTAAATATAGGATTTCAGGCTAAAGAAGTACAGATTGATCCCAATCTACAAGTGATAAGTAAAGATAATAAGGCTATCAAACTTGACCCGAATGCGGAGACGCCTCCCGGAATGGAATAGTAAAATGAATTAAATTTTGGTAAATAAAAAAAATGCGCTCATTAAGAGGATACTCTTTGGGATTTTATCCGGCGCTTTTTTAATTTTTATTATTTATCAAATCCTTCAACCGGAGAAAATAGATGCGCCTGTCCAATTTTTCTATTATCCCGAATTTGGAATTGAGATCCCGGCAGGCTACAAAATCCATGGCATTGATGTTAGCCGTCATCAGGAAGATATTAACTGGAAACAGGTAACTGCCCTCAAACAAGATAGTATTTCTATCCACTTTGTTTTTATCAAAGCCACTGAAGGAATTTATTCGGTAGATAAGAATTTCAAAAAGAACTGGCAAAATGCGAATGATGCTGGACTGGTATGTGGAGCTTATCATTATTTTCTCGCTTCAAAAAGTGGAAAAGATCAGGCAAAAAATTTTCTTAAAAATGTTTCCTTACAAAGAGGAAATTTACCCCCTGTGATAGATATAGAAGAATTATATGGAGTTAGGCCAGAAGTGATGCGGCAACGAATGCAGGATTGGTTGGATAGGGTGGAAAATACTTTTCAAGTAAAACCAATTATCTATACCAGTGTCAATTTTTATAACCAATACTTAAAAGGGTATTTCAAGGATTATGTATTATGGGTTTCACATTATTATGAAAAAGAGAGACCACGGATTTCCGTACCCTGGGCTTTTTGGCAATACAATGACAGAGGGCAATTAAAAGGAATACAGGAAAAAGTAGATTTCAATGTTTTTAATGGTGATACTTCATCGTTCCAGAAGATTTTAATCAAATAATACGTTTCAAGTTATATGGTGTCATCTACTTTCTCCCATATGAATTATTGTTGAGAATTATACTTTTTTGCTGCATCCTGGGCTTTGGCAAAATCAAGCACTACGCCATTGATGCAATACCTCAAACCGGTTGGAGGCGGGCCATCATTGAATACATGACCTAAATGAGATCCGCATCGGCCACATTTTACTTCTTCCCGGCTCATGCCAAATGAATTATCCTTTTCATAAATAACAGATGTTTTACTGATTGGCTCATAAAAACTCGGCCAGCCGCATCCACTTTCAAATTTTGTGTCGCTCCGAAATAATGCATTCCCGCAAACTGCACAATAATAGGTACCAATTTCTTTGGAATGCTCATAAGGACTTGTATTGGGCCTTTCCGTCCCTTTTAACCGAGCAATTTGATATACTTCCGGAGATAATAATTTCTTCCATTCACTATCCGGTAAATTTACTTTGGACGTATCTGCATGAGAATAAAAAACATGCTCTTTCTTATTTGTTGTATCCATAACTTGTTGTTTTGCGGTGTTTGTTTGTGAAAAACATCCTGGTGTCAAAATAATGATCATTCCTGCAATGATTAGTTTATTGAACATACTCAATGATTTTAAAAAAATAAAATAATGGGACACTTTTAATGTAATCCCTGTTTAAGCATGATATACGAAAGGAATAAGTTAAGGGATTTTTAAATTCATCCTTATATTTGCTTCTTTCCCAATGAATATTAATCCATATGTTCAATATAATATTATTTGGCCCTCCCGGTAGTGGTAAAGGTACACAAAGTGAGCAACTGGTTTTTAAATATGGCTTGAAACATTTAAGTACCGGTGATTTATTACGTCATGAGATTAGCCAACAAACCCCTTTGGGCCTGGAAGCGGAAGCATTTATTGACCTTGGACAACTTGTACCGGATTCAGTAGTAATTAATATGATCAGTAAAGCATTGGATGATCACCCCGGCATAAAAGGTTTTTTATTTGATGGTTTCCCCCGTACTACGGAGCAGGCAAAGGCCCTGGACGAATTATTAAAACAAAAAAACGAGTCCATTAGCTTGTTTTTATCTCTTGAAGTAAGTAAAGAAGAACTTATTAAAAGGCTATTAAACAGAGGCCTTACCAGTGGCCGGAGTGATGATATAAACAAAGAAATAATCAATGCAAGAATTGAGGAGTATAAAAATAAAACATCTACCGTTGCCAATTTTTACAGAGCTTTTGATAAGGTAATTGCCATCAATGGTGAAGGTACCATAGATGAAATCTTTTCTTTATTATGCAAAGCTATTGAAACGAAAATGCCTTCCTCTCAATAATCAGGCGTCTTTCTGAATCAAATGTTTTCAAGCAAATTAGAATTGAAATGAATGACGAAGAATTTTTTCTGAAAGAAAAATTAATTCCATCCTTAAAAAAAATTGACCCGGACACCAAAGGAAAATGGGGTGTTATGTCGCCACAACAAATGGTGGAACACCTGGGTGACTCCCTCGCAAATGCCTATGGGAGATTAATATTGCCATATGTTACCCCTCCGGAAAAAAAAGAGGCCTTCCATCAATTCCTGATGAGCGATATTCCATTTAGGGAGAATACTAAAAACCCTATCATGCCTGTAACGCCGATGGCGCCAAAGTTTTCTAACCTTTCCGAAGCAATAGAAAAATTGGAAAAAAGAATTCGACTATTTTTTGAAACATTTGAAAAAGACCCCTCATTGGTAACTATAAACCCGGTATTCGGACCATTGAATTTTGAACAAAATATTCATTTATTGTATAAACATACAAAACATCATTTGAAACAGTTTGGAATTGAAAACTAAGCATCCTTTCATCAAATGACTATTTATATTTTATAAGCTGATAATATGGAAAAACTAAAAAATTATATCCGCGGTAAATGGCAAAGTGGGGATGGAGATGGTCAGGCATTGCATAATGCCTCCAATGGTGAAGTAATCGCTTATGCATCTACTGAAGGTATAGATTTTAAATCTATCCTACAATATGGCCGACAAGTAGGATCTCCTCATCTAAGAAAAATGACCTTCCAGGAAAGAGGATTGATGCTAAAAGCTCTCGCATTGCATCTACGTAAGCATCTTGAAAAGTTTTATGCCATTAGTTATCAAACGGGCGCCACCAAAGCCGATAGCTGGGTTGACATTGAAGGTGGTATTGGAAATTTATTTGCCAATGCATCCCTTCGCCGTAAATTTCCAGATGAACCCTTTTGCCTAGATGGAGAAGCACATAATTTAAGTAAAAACAATACTTTCATGGGGCATCATTTACTGGTGCCTAAAGAAGGGATTGCAGTACATATTAATGCTTTTAATTTCCCGGTATGGGGAATGCTGGAAAAAATTGCAGTGAATTTATTGGCAGGGATGCCTGCACTGGTTAAACCGGCAACGCTCACCTCCTATCTTACGGAAGCCGTGGTAAAAGAAATTATTGCATCTGGTATTCTGCCGGATGGCGCTCTCCAATTGGTTTGTGGCTCCGCAGGTGATTTACTCGACCATGTTTTATCACAGGATGTAGTCACATTCACAGGATCTGCAAGTACAGGACTTTTACTCAGAAAAAATGAAAATATTCTCAGAGAAAATGTACCCTTTACTATGGAAGCAGATTCACTGAATTGTATAATACTGGGTAAAGATGTAACTCCTGAGATGACTGAATGGGATATCTTTATTAAAGAAGTAAGGAAAGAAATGACTACCAAATGTGGCCAAAAATGTACCGCAATCCGAAGAATTTTTGTACCCAAAGATAAATTGGAAGAAGTACAAACCGCATTGGGAAAAGCGCTTTCTCAAACCAGTATTGGAAACCCAACGAATGAAAAAGTACGCATGGGCCCACTGGCAGGCATGTCTCAAAAAAAGGAAGTGCTTTCTCAGGTACAAAAATTATTGGCCTCTTCACAACTCATCTATGGATCACTGGATAGCGTACAGGTAATTGACGGTGATGCTGAACATGGCGCATTTCTAAGCCCCCTCTTGTTATTAAATGAGAACCCATTACAAAATAAGGAACCACACGAGATAGAAGCTTTCGGCCCCGTTTCCACTTTAATGCCTTATACCGGAATGGAAGAAGCTATCCAACTTTCCAAAATGGGGAAAGGCTCACTATGTTCAACTATTGTTACGGCCAATGATAAAATTGCAAAACAATATGTATTAGGCGCCGGTGCATGGCATGGCAGAATATTGGTATTAAACAGGGATTGTTATAAAGAAAGCACAGGGCATGGTTCTCCATTACCTCTCCTCATTCATGGTGGGCCAGGGCGTGCCGGTGGAGGGGAAGAAATGGGAGGCATCCGTGGTGTAAAACATTATATGCAACGTGTCGCTATTCAGGGATCTCCAAGCAGCATTACCAGTATCAGCAATGTTTATCAGCCTCATGCAAAAGGAAGGCTTAGCGATATACACCCTTTTAAAAAATATTATGAAGACTTGATTATCGGCGATCAGCTCATCACTGAAAAACGATTAATCACAGCGGAAGATATTGATGCATTTGCTGATCTTACCGGAGATCATTTTTATGCACACATAAAAACTACTGATTTTATCGGCACCATGTTCGAGAGACAGGTAGCACACGGTTATATGATGATGAGTATAGCCGCAGGTTTATTCGTGGACAGCTATGAAAAAAATCCCGTACTGTTGAATTATGGAATAGACGAATTGCGTTTTACAAAACCAGTTTACCCGGGTGCTGAAGTGTATGTTCGTTTTACTTGTAAAGAAAAAATCAGCACTGAATTAAAAGACGAAAATGATATTCCTAAGGGTATTGTAAAATGGTATGTAGAAATTTTCGATGAAACCGAAGAAGCAATTGGAGTCGCCACCATTCTTACAATGGTTATGAGAAAACCGGGATAATGAGTTCTATTTTTCCAAAATTTTATTTTAAATAATTACTACAATTTCAAAACAAATTTGACCTTCGTCATCAACTTCAAAATCAAATTATTTTATGACTCAGGATATTGCAGGAGGATACATAACGACCAGCCATGAACATGGTATTACCACTATTGAATTTTTTCATCCGCAAAGTAATTCATTACCCGGTGCAATGCTCTATGCTATTGCATTACAGATACATGCTGAAGGAATAAACGAAAGGACAAAAGTAATTGTTCTGCGTTCAGGGGGAGAAAAAGCCTTTTGTGCAGGAGCCTCATTTGATGAGTTGATGTCTATTCAAAATGAAGCAGAAGGGTTTCAATTTTTTAATGGTTTTGCACATCTAATTAATGATATGCGCAAATGCCCCAAACTGATCATTGCACGTATCCATGGAAAATGTGTGGGCGGAGGTGTTGGCCTTGCGGCTGCAGCAGATTATGCAATTGCCGTTGAAGGTGCTGATGTAAAACTAAGTGAACTGGGATTGGGAATCGGGCCTTTTGTTGTAGGACCTGCGGTGGAGAGGAAGATTGGTCTATCTTCTTTTTCACAACTTGCCATAGATGCAGCTCTTTGGCGCCCTGCAGATTGGGCAAGGCGAAAAGGATTATATGCAGAATTACATAATGATGTTGCCGGAATGGACGATAGTATTAACAGGCTTTCTACCACACTTTCTCACTATAGCCCGGAAGCCATGAAGAATATCAAAGATATCTTCTGGAAAGGTACCGAACACTGGGATGATTTATTAAAAGAAAGAGCCAAAACAAGCGGCAGGCTTATCCTGAGTGAGTATAGCAGGAATTATATTGCCCAGTTTAAAAATAAAAATAAGTGACGCAGTACTGCATCACTTATTGCTGCGCAAACAGTAAAAGACGCCGCTGAATTTATTACTTTCAAGACACACACATTCGGAACAGGAAATAGATAAAGTTACTACGCCAAAAGGCTGTACCATTGCGGGCCTCAATGAAATGGAGCATCAGGGATTCAGTTCCTCATTAATCAAAGGGATTGTAACCAGCTACAAAAAAATTATCAACTACATGTGAGACCTATCATTAAACAAAGAAGATTTTCTAAATAATGATTCCAAAATAACAAAACGGCAAAAGCCGTTTTGTTATTCAAAATCTGAAAACTTCTCTATAAATTTAAATTCAATTTCGTCCAACCTTTCCACCAGTCAGCATCCAGGCCAGTAGGTCCTACAGCACCGCGATAAGAAACTGGTGTAAAGAAACTTCCACTACTTAATTTAGAATTAGAAAAATCAGCGCCTTGCAATAATGGGGAATTATCCATTGGGGTAAAATCCGGATTGATATAATTAAAAGCGTCTGATAATTTTACCTCATCATTGGTCGCTAAAATTGTATTGCCATTTGAAGGTGTATTAAACCAGGCTGTTAAGTTTGTAATATCCCATCCGGTAGGTGTGGTTGTACTGGGCGAATAAACCAATGGAGTAGCACATCCGGATATAATATTATTTTGAAATAATAGCGAATTGGACTGTATATTAAGATCCGTAGGTGTTCCTTTACTTGCATCTATAAGCAATCCTGTCGGATAGCCCATGATTACAGAATTAAAAATTGAAATTGAAGAGTTTCTCCGTATTTGTGCCCCGGCAAGAAAAAGACTGTTTCCAACATTTGCACTATTTGCTCTTGGACCTATAACTGTAATATTACTATAAGTTCCTTTCGTTTGAGGAGTAAGAGCACTTCCATTTGCATCATTATCACTTTCAAATGATTCCGACTTTGAAATATCGGCAATAAGTGAATCACGCATTACAATACCAAATTGTACCTGTCCACTCCAACCATTATCAGTATCAAAATCATCGTCTAGTGTACTGATAAAAACGAGATGTTTCATATTTACACTGCCTCCAAAACATTCAATAGCATCATCATTTGCTTTATAGATTTCAACATTATCTACAGTGGTATTTCTGCCTACGCCGGCGAGTGTAAGACCGTTTAATTCATTATCCGGTAAGTATGCATATCCTGCATATTCAATACGCACATATCGTAGAATACCGGAGTTATCATCATCATTTTGACCACCATATATACCAAGACCATCAGCAGTATTGACTCCTCCTTCTACAGAACCAATGCCTTGAACTCCATTATAAGAGGCATTTGTTTTAGCTAGACCAAGAATGACTATGCCTCCCCAATCACCTCTTTGAGGGTTCACTTGATCTGAAGTAAAGATAATGGGTTTGTCCTTTGTGCCCTCTGCAATCAACTGACAACCAGTTGTAATTATGAGTGCCCCTCTTGAGGTACTTCCTTTTTCCCCTTGAATTACCGTACCCGGTTCGATGGTTAATTTTGCTCCATCAACTACATATACAAAACCGCGAATTTTGTAAACATAATTTGCCTTTAAAGTACGATCAGATGAAATTTTGCCTTCAAGAATTGTATTTTCTTGTGTATCACCGCCGCCTCCATTGATAATAATATTATCCTGCTCAATTTTTCTGCAAGATGATGTAAGTAATATCACCAGAAAAGTGATGCTCAATAGTCGTTTCATAAATTGTTTTTTTTTCTAGATTTTTATTAAAAGTTAAATGAGAAATTAATGCTCACATTAGTACCATAATTCCTTTTTATAGCAATAGCATCTCCTAAATCATTCTGTTTACTATAATTCAGGTCATGATAAAAAACTGCACGCTGATTTAAAATATCCGATATGTTTAATTTTATTTCAGCCTTATTCTTCAATATTTTTTTGGCAAGTTGAAGGTCCAGCAATGGCCTGGGAGCTTCCCAAATTGACGGATATGCCTCATTGCCCACATATAAAATTCGTCGGCCTACTTCATTAAAAAGTAAAGTGGTATTCAGTCCCCATTTTTCAAGATCATATTGCAATCCTGCATTTAAAAGGTATGGTGATTGCCCCTGCATAGGCCTGTCCAATGAGGATTCCGAGAATTTTATACGATTATATATATAAGAAAAATTGCCTTGTAAAGTGAAATTTTTCAATGCTTCAATGAAAAGTAATTTTTTGCGAAATTCAAATTCAATGCCGTAGCTAGTTGCTTTAGTATCTTTATTATCAAGATAATTAAATGTATTGGAAGATCCGGCGCCAGATTGATTTAAAGAAAGTTCAATAGGGCTTTGAAAATGCTTATAAAAAACGCCTAAGGTGATTAACTCTCCCGCATGAGGATATATTTCATATCGCAGATCAAAGTTTGATATTTTTGTTCTCACCAGATTTGAGTTACCAATTACGGTGGCGCCCATTTCAAAATCATAAAATGCTGTACCAGTGAGTTCCCTGAATTCAGGGCGCACAAGTGTTTGTGAAGCAGAAACTCTAAAATTTGAATTACTTTTCAACTTAAAAGTCGCATTCACAGCAGGAAGGAAGTCGCCGGTATTGCTATAATTATATCTGGGGTCAGATTTTTGAGGGCTACCCACCAACTGATCAAAATTTTCATAACGAACTCCCCAAACAATCCGTAACCAATCTGCGAGAGTATTATCCAGTTGGATATAACCGGCATTTAAAATAGAATTAGCCATATATCTGTAATAAATCCCAGTAAGCTCATTTACCTGAAATAGACCTTGGGATGTACCAAAATTTTCGGGAGAAAAAATAATTGAAGGATCTAATGCTCTTAAAGCGGGATTGTCTGATGGCAGAATAATAGAGAATGGACGTGCATCAAACATTCTGTCTTTTACCTGAAAAATATATCCGGCTTTTATTGTTTGCGGATTTCCAAATAATTTAAATGTCTTCGTAAGATCACCACCTAAGTTATAGATATAGTCATTTAGGTTCGCATAATAAATGTTTCCTGACTTTTGCGATAAAGTATTGGATAATAAAGCCAAGTATGGAGCATTTGAATCATTAGCGGATTGATTATATTGTAATCTTCTTTGTTGAGGAATATACTGATCTAATATGATAAAACTCCCAAACCAATTAAATTTTGAGTTCCATGCATTGATTCGATGTTCCCCATTTATTTGTGTATTAAAAAAAGTATTGTTTTTAAATCCAAACTCATAAGCCTTTATATTTTCACCAAAAATTGAGTTTGCCTCATAATCTTTCCCTGTCCGTAAAGTGGTGTAATCTGAAGTATTAACATTAAATAAATTCCGGAAAGTAATTTTATTATTTACATCTAACTTTAGTGAGAAATTGGCCAGTGCTCCCCATAATATATCCTGAGAATATTTATTATTTTCATAAACAACCGATGGGGTTGCTTTTCCATCATCAATATTAAAAAAACTATTCTGATAGTTCAGATTCTTCACGCTCCTGTTATAAGAAACAGTAATGACTCCACCGAAATCCTTATGAAATAATTTTGTCGCAAAGCCTCCATTTATCTGGAAATTTTCGCCTAAAGTATTTAAAGGATTGGACGTAGATTGATAGGACCAGTTTTGTGCTGCAAACGGTTTTGCCCATTCAGTTTGTTCTGCACCACTTAATCCGGCATAAACAGATTTGGTGGGGAAATTATTTGGAAGCGCTCGGGTTCCATCATCAAATCCGATCCAATCTAAATTACCTCCGTTATATAAAGCGAAATTTTTTCCAATTGTATTCGTATTGAAATTCGTTCCAATCTGTATATTAAAAAAATTGCGTGAAGGGATTTCTCTTGTTGTAATTTGTATTAAACCACCCGCCCATTCTGCAGAATATTCCGGAATAAATGTTTTATTTATTACGATATTTTCTACTATTGCCGAAGGGAAAATATCAAATGCAAATGATTTTCTGTCTGGTTCCGTGCTAGATAATAAAATTCCATTTAACATAGCCTGATTATATCTGTCACTCAATCCGCGAACAACCAGGTATCGTCCATCTTGTATTGATAAACCAGTTGCGCGTTTAAGTGCCTCTCCTGTATTTTTATCCGGACTCCTGCGTATAGATTCTGCTGAAATTACTTGCGCAATTACATTTGTATTTTTTTGAAAAAGAATCATTGAATTAGTACTTTCCTTTCTGGAAGTTGTTTTGATAATAACATTCTCTAAATTTTTTGATTGGCTTTCAAGAACAATTGTCAAATCAATTATCGATTTTTCTGTGACATCAATATCAGAAATTTGCTTGGTAGCAAAATTCATTGCTGAAATTTCAAGCGTATATTTTTTTCCGGGGTTTACTTCAATAGTGAATCTTCCATCCACATCAGAAATGGTGTTTTTTTGTAGTTCAAGGAGTTTTATTGTAGCTCCGGAAACGGCAATATTTTTTTCATCAATTATCTTCCCGGTAATTAAGGTGTTTTGAGAGAAAACTGAACAAAATGAAAAAGCAAAAAAGATAAATATGAAAATTTTTTTGCTTTTAATGATCTTCTGCATATTTCTAATTTTATGCAAAAAGACCATTCTAATATTACTTGAATGTTATCTCAGTTTTAAGAAATTGTTACCTGATTTTTTAAAACCGGAATTGCATGCGTAATGTAAAAACATTATCCTTTAAATCTGCGGTGTAACCCGGCAATGCCGTGGTTTCGTTTTTAACCAGGTCATACCAGGCAAGTATTTTGAGGCTTTCATTGAGTTGGTATATATATCCAAATCCTATTGTTGAGTACTTAATATCTGCTGCGGTTGCACCTGCCTGAGAATTGATTTCATCCCCTTTCAATTTTATATTAGGGTCATACCAGTCATATTTAATACCCAATTGATGATGCTTATTGAAGGAATGCAGGAGATAAAAATATGCACCATTAAAATTCCTGATATAATAAGGATCTGTCATTAATGTGGAGGGAGTGACAGAAGTATAAGCACCGGATGTCTGTTTTCCGAAAATGTATTCCCCGCGTAATTCCGTTTGACTTTCTTTGGAATGAATAAATTTTATTTGCATATCTCCTCCATAATATTTCCTGGGTAATTTCGATCCAATATTTTGCACTGTGGAATCGGCAATATATTTTTTCTGCGAATTGACATTTCCTAAAGTATAAACGTATTTATCATTTTGCAAAAAACCGCCATCATACAATGAGAGGCCCATTGACAGATACAATTTTTCATCAACCGGAATAGGTTTTAAACTCAATCTGGTAATGATATCTTTATAAGAATCGTAATCCGAAAATGAAGACAAGCCCAGTCCATTAAAAATGCCTGCATCCCATTTAATATATTTCAAAAAAGAGCTCTTATTCCTGGGCTCAAATGAAACCATAGCGCCCAAGTCACGTTGGTTAGTAAAAAGAATTTGTGACATTCTCCCTCTTTCAGGAGATTCCCTATACGATGAGGATAAATTTATTTCATACCCAAAAGGTATGGTAAACATACCCATCACTAAGCCAAAATTATTCAGTTTATTTTCAAGAATTCTGCCCCAAGCATCTCTCAGAGAAACGCCTCGCTCCGTGGCATCAAATTGAAAAACAAATTGAACTGTAGGCGCTGTATTTTTTCCAAAATGAACATAATCAAATTTAATTCTTCCTCTTCTCAACATAAAACGATTGGCCGATTGAGGCTGAAAATTTCCTCCATTAAAGCTTTGAGCGCCTTCGGTGGAAGCTATTTGAAACTGTGGCTGAAAGTAGCCACTTATTTTAAAACGTTGATTTTTATTAATAACAGACTGAAAGCCTTTACCAGAATCTTTAGTGGTATCTATCATATCTATTATAAACTGGCCTTTTGAATTTTTACATAAAAACAAAACCAGGAAAAGCAAAATAAAGGTTCGCATAACTTGAGGCATGGGTATAATAAAATTTACAATATTAATAAAATAACGATGTAATTATGCCCGGTCTTTTTTTTAAAAAAATGATGCTCTGCTGATATTATTAAATTGTTACCCAATGCCCCACTTAGCAATTTATAGGAAAACTAACCTACTTTTGCAAAAACGCACTTGAATGGTATCTAACATATTCAAATTTTTCACACCAAAAGACAGGGTCTTTTATTCTTTGTTTGAAGAAATCGTGGGTATTGTTTTTAAAATGGCCGAAACATTGAAAAAAGTCGTTTATGAGCCTGATTTTGATAAGCGCTCTGCACTCATTTCGGAAGTTGAACACATGGAACATCTCAATGATGAAATGACCCATAAGGTTTTTACTGAATTGGGAAGAAATTTTATTACGCCATTTGACAGGGAGGATATCCATTACCTGGCCAGTGCCCTGGATGATATCGCAGATTATATATATGCTTCTGCAAAAAAAATAAATTTTTACAGGGTCAATCCAAATGAGCAGGGCATTCACAAAATGGCAGAACTTATTTTAGCAAGTACTGAGCAAATTAAAAATGCTGTGATGGAATTGCGCTCTATGAAAAACATGTGGATGATTACTGAAGCTTTGGTAAAAGTAAATAGTATAGAAAACCAGGCGGATGATATTTACGATTTGAGTATTGACCACTTATTCCAGGCTGAAAATGATGTGAAAGAAGTAATTAAAAAAAGAGAAATATACCAGGCTCTTGAAAAAGCAACAGATAAATGTGAAGATGCTGCCGATGTAATTGAATCCATTATTATCAAATATGCTTAACAACGCAAGGAAAAACGTGGCATCTATTATCCCTTTTATAAAACTCCCCCTGTATTTATGGTTTTATTAGTTATTATTATAATCCTGGCCGTCATTTTTGATTATATAAATGGATTTCATGATGCCGCAAATTCAATTGCTACAATCGTTTCGACTAAAGTACTCACACCTTTTCAGGCTGTAATCTGGGCTGCTTTTTTCAACTTTATGGCCTTTTTTATATTTAGGGATCATGGTGTGGCAGATACAGTTGCCAAAACGGTACACCAGGGTTCATATGATTTATACGTGGTTCTTGCCGGTGTAATTGCTGCTATTTGCTGGAATTTATTGACTTGGTGGTATGGAATACCTTCTTCATCATCACACACTTTGATCGGTGGATTCGCCGGCGCTGCTGTGGCACATGCAGGATTCAGCAGTATTAACTGGTCATTTACCAATGGGATTGGTATTACCTTTTTGTATATTATATTGGCACCAATCATTGGTATGATTTTATCCATATTTATTACACTCGTTACCATACAAAGAAATTTCTGGTTGAAAATTTCCATTATTATTGCTGTTGTTAGCTCATGCCTGATTTTTATTGATTTTAAAAAACCTTTTGAATTCTGGGGGCTTATGGCCCTGGGTATTATTTTTATTGTATCATATTTTATAAATTATATAAAAGGAGAAAGTGCACAGCGAACAGCCAATATGTTTAAGCAACTCCAGTTGGTTTCGTCCGCAGCACTCAGTTTAGGCCATGGAGGGAGTGATGCTCAAAAAGTAATGGGTATCATTGGCGCTGCCATGATTGCACAAAATTATATTCCTGACTTTGCCTCTTTACCGGATTGGGTACCCCTTACCTGTTATACGGCCATATCTCTTGGAACCATGAGCGGAGGATGGAAAATTGTCAAAACCATGGGAACCAGAATTACGAAAGTAACACCATTAGAAGGAGTATGTGCTGAGACGGCCGGCGCCATTACCCTTTTTACCGCAGCTAATATGGGCGCACCTGTAAGCACAACACATACCATTACCGGTGCTATCATTGGCGTAGGCGCCACTAAACGATTAAGTGCAGTTAGATGGGGCCTTACTTTAAATCTGGTATGGGCATGGATTCTTACTATTCCTGTCAGTGGCTTGCTGGCCGCAGGAATTTATACTTTGATACGCATCGTGTTTCATCTCACTTAAACGCTTTTCTTTTTGTATTTTTGCCAATAAATTTTTTATGAAAAAAATATTAGTCACAGGAGGCTGTGGATATATTGGCTCTCATACAATCGTGGATTTAATAGAAAATGGATTTGATGTGATCAGTATTGATGATAATTCCAGATCCACTACTTATTTATTAAATGGTATTGAAAAAATTACCGGGAAAAAATTAAAAAACTATACAGTTGACTTAAAAAATTATGATGAGACCAGAGCTGTCTTCCAGGAAAATCAAGACATAACCGGCATCATTCATTTTGCCGCTTATAAAGCCGTTGGGGAATCGGTGCAACATCCACTCATGTATTTCGAAAATAATCTTTTTTCACTCATCAATTTATTAAAATGCATGCGTGAATTTTCAATTCCCCATTTCGTATTTTCTTCTTCCTGTACGGTTTATGGAAACCCGGACTCCATACCTGTTACGGAAAATTCTCCTATAAAAAAAGCAGAGTCCCCTTATGGCGCTACGAAGCAAATGGGTGAAGAAATTATCCGTGAATACGTAAAAGCACATGATGAAATAAATTGCGTTTTATTAAGGTACTTCAACCCGGTAGGCGCTCATCCATCCGCACTCATAGGGGAATTACCCTTGGGTAAACCGCAAAATCTTGTACCGGGGATTACGCAGACCGCCATTGGCAAAATCAACCAATTGCAAGTCTATGGCGATCAATTTGATACCCGGGATGGAAGTTGTATAAGAGATTATATTCATGTTTGTGATATCGCACATGCTCATACACTGGCCCTGCAATATTTGATAGAAGCTAAAAATAAAAGTAAGACGGAAATTTTTAATCTTGGTACGGGAAATGGC
This sequence comes from Bacteroidota bacterium, assembly GCA_018268015.1. Taxonomy (GTDB): domain Bacteria; phylum Bacteroidota; class Bacteroidia; order Chitinophagales; family Chitinophagaceae; genus JAFDXJ01. The sequence goes on along the minus strand of JAFDXJ010000053.1, from coordinate 159,283 downwards.
GTAACCGTCCTGGAAGCCATTAAAGCATTTGAAAAAGTTTCCGGAGTAGCATTAAATTTTAAAATTACGGAGCCCCGCCCCGGTGATGTTATTGCTATTTATGCCAATAATGATTATGCCGTAAAATCATTGGGCTGGCAGATCCAATACTCCCTGGATGATATGATGGGGACAGCCTGGAACTGGGAGAAAAAAATAAAGCAGGATGAAGATCTGATGAAAATTCAAGACCCCTCTTTAAATTAATAGATATAGGGTTCACTCAATTTCACTTTTTATAGAAAGGAATACATGATCAATTTTAAAAAATTTATTTTAGATAATGGTTTGCGTGTCATTGTTCATGAAGATCATTCTACACCTATGGCTATGGTAAATGTTTTATATGATGTAGGTGCAAAGGATGAAGATCCGGAACAAACCGGTTTTGCCCATTTGTTTGAACACCTGATGTTTGGTGGCAGTTTACATATCCCCAGCTATGATGAACCCCTACAAATTGCAGGTGGGCAGAATAATGCATTTACCACAGATGACCTTACAAATTATTATTGCCAGGTACCGGCAAAAAATTTAGAAACGGCATTCTGGTTGGAGAGCGACCGAATGCTCAGTCTTGCCTTTAGTGAAGAAAGCCTGGAAGTGCAACGAAAAGTTGTATGTGAAGAATTTAAAGAACATTATATCAATAAACCTTATGGCAATGCATGGCACCTTATACGGGAGCTGAGTTTTCAAATACATCCATACAGATGGATGACTATTGGAAAGGAACTGAGCCATATAGAAAAGGCGCGCATGGAGGATGTTAAATCATTCTTTAAAAAACATTATAACCCCATGAATGCCATCCTGGCCATTGGAGGCCATGTAACTTTTGATCAGGTAGAAACTTTAGCCAAAAAATGGTTTGGAAACATCCCACCCGGTGAAAAATATATACGTCATTTACCCGAAGAACCAGAACAAAAAGAAGCGCGGAAAAAAGAAGTATATGAAGAGGTGCCATTGAATGCATTGTATAAAACCTGGCATATACCGGGAAGAATGGATCAAGGATATTATGCTATTGACCTGATTTCTGAAATATTGAGTGGTGGCAACTCCTCCAGGTTATATGAAAGCCTGGTAAAAAAGAAAAAATTATTTAGTAGTATTTCGTGTTATCATTTTGGAAATGTAGAACCCGGCCTGATTTCCATTGAAGGAAAGTTAGTACCAGGTGTTAAAATGCAAGACGCCGAAAATGCCGTTGAAGAAGAATTGGACCTTTTAAAATCACATTTATTGGAAGACCAGGAACTACAAAAAGTAAAAAACAAAACAGAAAGTATAACGGTCTTTGAAGATATGAGTATTATGAGTCGTGCTACGAATCTGTCTTTTTATGAATTGATGGGAAATGCAAACCTGATGAATAAAGAATTGGAAAAATACCAGTCCATCAATATTGATCATATTCTTGAATCAGCTCAAAAAACCTTTAAGGAAGAAAACAGTAACACACTGTATTATTTCAAGAAATAATTAAAGCTTAATGATACCTTGTTTTATGGTATAGAGTACCAAACCCACACGGGTTTGAATATTTAATTTATCAAATAAATTGGATCGAAGTGTTTCAACTGCCCTGGGAGAAATATTCATTTCAGTAGCAATTTCCTTATATGCTTTTTCTGTACAACATAATTTTAAAAAATCAATCTCTTTTTCCGTTAGACTTTCCGGAGTAGGTGTGCCGTTATTTTTTTGAGCCAGGTGTACCATTTTACCACTGACAAGATCATTGAAGAAATAGCCTTTCTCCAATATCTCATTTAATGCATTTTTCAAAACAGCCGGCTTACTGTCTTTCAATAAATATCCTCTGGCACCATAACGGATCATCCGTATGATGGATGTATCATCATCCATCATGGATAATACAATAACTTTTATTTCGGGAAGATTTTTATTTATCCATTGTGCTGTTTCAAAGCCGTTCATGACGGGCATTGAAATATCCAGTAGTACAATGTCGGGTTGCGGTTTAGTTTGAAGTTTTTCAATAAATTCTTTCCCATTATCTGCTTCAAAAACAATTTCAAAACCTTCAAAGCTTCCAATAACAGATGCCAGACCACTTCTTAATAAAATGTGATCATCTACTAAAGCAACTTTTTTCATTCAAAGGATTGTATGTTGAATAATTATTTTAATATATGTTCCATGACCACGCTTAGAATCCAGGTAAAAATCTGCACCAATTAATTTACATCTTTGTTGAATATTTTTCAAACCTATACCTGTCTTGTTTTCTTCAAGGTCTTCTTTTTCAAACCCTATCCCATTATCCTCCAAAAGGAGCGTTGTCTTATTTTCTGATCCGATCAATTCCAATTTTATAATAGAAGCATTGGCATGTTTAATAATGTTTTGAAGCAATTCCTGTATTATACGGAAAGTTACGATAATTTGCTCACGGGAAATAAGTACAGGCCCCTCATTGTAGGAAAATTGGACTTTTATATTTTTTGTCACTTTTTCAATAATGCTCATTTCATGTTCCAGAGCATTAATAAGGCCTGTATCCGCAATTTTTTCAGCGCTTAAGCTTTTACTCAGGTCTCTTAAATCATTAATTGCTTTAGAGAGTAATTCTTCAGTAAGCTCTATTTTTTCCGATGCTTCATTTTTTGGAATAACATTTAGGTTAAGTTTAGCCAAGCTTAAGACCTGGCCAATATTGTCATGGATTTCCTGACTAATATTTTTAAATGTTTGTTCCTGTATCTCCAGTTGTGATTTAAAAATGGTTTGTTCATATTCCGTTTTCATATCGAATATTTCTTTTTGATACAGAGCACGGCGCTGATGCAACTGTATCATAAAAAGATAAAAGAATAATACAAAAAAGAGAATAATCAGTGTGCCTACTACAATAAAAATAATTGAGTTCGAGGACGCCTGTAACATAATAATCCAAAAATGATGAGCGTAAATTTAAGGATTGTACTGATATAAAGAATCGTAGTGATTTGATTTCCCAATTCCGGCAATCTGTTAACCACATAAAAATTATACATCACATATCCTAAAATAAGAAATGAACAGGAAATAAGGAATGCGCTGACAATCCAAAATGCCGGTACTTTTTGAAAATACAATATTTCATCACTTTTTGCAAGACGTAACAAGTACACCATCGAAATGACCATGAGGATTAAATTGGAAAGCCCGCCGGAAAAGCTTGGAAATGTATTGAGCGGCTCCAATAGTATAATATCTAAAACCCATAATATGGAATAACCCAGGCATATCTTAAACCAAAGTGACTTTTTGTAGAGTAAGTGAGCAACAATATAATATCCCATTAACCACAATTCTACCAGGGCATAAATATGGTATAAAAATAAATTATTAATCTTATGGGCAGCCAGGACATTAGTACTGCCAAAGATGATAAAATTGATCCATAAAAAATAAAAAAGCAGTTTTTCTTTGCCGCCAATTTTCCTCCATAAAAGAAAAAAAACGATTAAGGCAAGAACGGGTAAAATAGTATCTGAAAATCCGATGATATAATGAAACATATTTTAAATTTGATTTTAAACCAATTTCTTTTTAGTACAATCAGTGGGGCAGGGTCTTCCATGAGCTACTAATGGAAATACTTGTTTTTTGGAGTCTTCAGATGCGGGTATAAAATCATTATAGCAATCGTCTTCGTCCTTTTCGCAAGCAATGATATGAATATTGGGTACCATACTACCATCCAACAGATGAGCCCCAAGATAGATTCGAAGCCCATCCAGATCATGACCATTATTACTTTGCGAAAGCAGCTTTTGGATATCTTCAACGGTGATTCTGAAACAGTAGGCTTTCTTGGACTGAGCATTTAGAGGTAATTGATCTAAATAATTTTTCATGTTATTGATCTGTTCAATATCTTCATGGCTTAATTGATTCATTTTACACTTTTTGGTTTTATATAATGCAATATTAAAATCAGTGTACAGGTGAAAAAAGGTGATTTTTCACTTTTTAGATGTGATTTTTCACACCGTTTACGTAAAGTAATAATTATTTTTTATATTCCTCCAAATTATAGATATGACCAAATTGAGCCATTTAGCAGAAAACCTTAAAGGATCTGAAATCGTAAAACTGGGCAATGAAATAAGTGCTCGTGTCCATGCAGGAGAAAAAATTTATAATTATACCATTGGTGATTTTGATCCAAAAATTTTTCCCATACCCGGGCTTATGGAGCAAATGATCATTGATTCTTATAAGGAGAAAAATACCAATTACCCTGCTGCACAAGGCATCATAGAACTTCGTAAGTCTGTTAGCCATTTTGCTAAAAAATGGAATAATCTGGATTATGATCCCTCCGAAATTCTTATTGCATCCGGTGGCAGGCCATTGATTTATGGGGTCTTTGCCATTTTAGTAGATGAGGGTGATAAAGTGATTTATGCTGTTCCTTCATGGAATAATAACCATTATACCTATATCAATAAAGGTATTCACTGTGTCATTGAAACTACCGTAGAGAATAATTTTATGCCCACAGCTGCAGAAGTGGAACCTCATTTAAAAGATGCCACCCTGCTTTGTCTTTGTACGCCACAAAACCCTACCGGCACTACATTGGAAAAAGAAGAACTGGAAAAGATTTGTCAATTAGTCGTTGCCGAAAATAAAAAGCGTGGGGCAGATGAGAAAAAATTATATGTCATGTTTGATCAAATGTATTTTACCCTTACTTATGGTAAAACCAAACATTATAACCCTGTTTCTCTTATGCCTGAAATGAAAGAGTTTACCATTTTTATTAGTGGTATTTCTAAAGCATTTGCGGCCACCGGAGTACGAGTAGGCTGGAGCCTTGGCCCTGAAAAAGTCATTGCTAAAATGCGGTCTTTACTTACACATATGGGTACATGGGCGCCTATGGCAGAACAAAAAGCTTTGTCAAAATTTTTACTGGAAGATGCCTATATCAGCGATTATTTTAGCCACTTTAAAGCAGCTTTATCTGAAAGGCTTGAAAAAATTTATGATGCCTTTATAAAGCTGCGGGATAAAGGCTTTCCGGTGGATGCCATTATACCTCAAGCCGCTATTTATCTCACGCTTAAATTTGATCTTAAAGGGAAAAAAATAAATGACCGGGTATTAGAAACGCAAAGAGATATTACTTCTTACATTTTAGATGAAGCAAAATTGGCCGTTGTTCCTTTCTATGCATTTGGCGCTGAGGAGCATTCACCCTGGTATCGGCTTAGTGTAGGCACTTGTAAACTGGAAGATTTAGACGGCCTCTTTGCCCAATTGGAAGAAGCATTGAAAAAATTAAAATAAGTGATAAGTATAAAAATTCCGAAGCCTACTTAATTTTTATTGATAATAAAAACAAAAGGTTTTAAATTTTTGTTCTTTAAAACGGCTTGTATTTCATAAGGCCGGTGAACAATTTCATACTTATTGATATCAAAAATTTCATTAGCGCCACAAAACACAGAAAAATGTTCTACCGTTTTCAGTATTTTGTTTAACATTTCTACTTCCTGCAAATGAAAGGGCGAACCTTCATCAAAAAATTTTGTCAATACCAGCAAATCGCGATTGGAGGGGAGCATAAATCCTGGTTTTAATTATGAAAAAAATTATCCAACTATACCTCTGTGTGTCGGGCAACCACATTTACTATTATATTTACTGCTCCTGCAACTTGAAAAAACACATAGAGTAATCAATAAAGATAAAAGTAAAATAGTTTTCTTTCTTGGCATCGTTATTATTTAAAATTAGAAAAAAATGATTGATTTAAAAAATTAAAACGGAATTGATAAAAAATAAGTACAAATATAAAGTTTTAGTGGCTCCATTGGATTGGGGATTGGGGCATACAACACGTTGCATTCCTATTATAAGAGCATTACAAAATGTTGCAGTTGAGGTAGTTATAGCCGGAACACCCACGCAACTTGAATTATTGAAAAAAGAATTCCCAGGTATATTAAATTTTCCTTTAAATGGATATACGGTACATTACTCCAAAAAAAAATCACTCCTGCCATGGAAAATTTTAATCCAGGTTCCTAAAATTTCCTATTCTATTTATTCAGAAAAAAAATGGCTGAAAAAAATTGTACGAAATGAAAAAATTGACCTGATCATTTCTGATAATCGCTTTGGATTATCGCACCCGGATATTCCCTGTATTTTTATAACACATCAATTGGCCATTAAGACACCCTTTTCTTTTTTACAAAAAATAATTCAAAAAATTAATTACCACTTTATTAATCAATTCACTTTATGTTGGATTCCGGATTTCGAAGGCGAAAAAAATATTGCCGGAGATCTTTCGCATCCACAAAATCTACCACAAATACCTGTACGTTATATCGGTCCTCTTTCCCGATTCCATAAATCCGGCGAATTACCTTTCTCCATAAAATGGCTCTTCCTGATATCAGGGCCGGAACCACAACGAAGTATTTTAGAAAATAAAATTCTTTCTTCAATACAAAATATCCCGGAGCAATCCATTGTTTTACTGGGAAAACCCGCAAAAGAATACAAACAGCAAATCCATAATCATTGCACAGTTATCAATCATTTAGAAACCATCCAGCTTGAAAAATTGATCAGGGAAAGTGAATTCATCATTTGCCGTTCCGGTTATACTTCTGTTATGGAAGTGTTGTCCCTTTCAAAAAAGTCTATCATGATTCCAACCCCGGGACAGTCAGAACAGGAATACCTTGCCTCTCATTTATCCGCTCAAAAATGGTGTATGGAAATGAGCCCGAATGATGTGCTCGGGGAAACTTTGGAAAAAGCCAAAACATTTGAATATCATATCCCATTTTTTGATAATGGAAAACTGGAAAAATTCGTAGATGAAATAATGGATCTGTTATCGAATAGAAAAAACACCCCATAGATTTTCAATTTCTCATTTTCAGGATATCATTTTTTTTTCAAATGATATTAATTAATAACTTGTCCATCATTAGAAATAAAAATCTTTGTATGAGAGTAATTATGATTGCCTTTGTATGCCTGTTTTGTCAACTCATTGGGCATACACAGCTCACTACACCATTATTTGTAAGTAGCCCTACACTGACTCCGGATGGCCAAACACTTATTTATTGTTATGATGGCGACTTATGGCAAGCGCCTGTTTCCGGAGGTGTAAGTACCCGCTTAACAGCCATGCAGGGTTATTCTGCCAATCCAAAGGTATCTCCCGATGGGAAATGGCTTGCATTTAGCAACTCCCAGTTTGGCAATTCAGACGTTTACATAATGCCATTACATGGCGGTGATATTACCCGTTTGACATTTCATTCAGCAAATGATATGGTGGATTCATGGAGTTGGGATAGTAAAACCATTTATTTTACCAGCAATCGTTATAGCCGCATGAGTGAATATAAAATCAGCATTTCAGGTGGCACCCCTCAAAGGGTCTTTAGTGATAACATGTTTGATTATACACATAATGCATTTGAGAATCCACTTTCCGGAGAAATCTATTTTGATGATAGCTGGGAAAGTGCATTTTTTGCTAACAGGATCGGTTATAAAGGTCCCTTTAACCCCGATATACAATCTTATAACCCTTTATCGAAAAAATATACCCGTTATACAGATTGGGAAGGAAAAGATATGTGGGCAACAACAGATAAAAAGGGCGAAATATTTTTCGCTTCTGATGAAGCAAATGGCCAATACAATTTATACACATTTGAGAAAGGCGTAAAAACCCCCCTCACGTATTTCTCTACGTCATTGATGTACCCTTTTGTAAGCGCTAATGGCAATAAAGTTGTTTTCGAAAAAGATTTTCAAATATTTGTATATGACGTTGCTTCTAAAAATACTTCCCTCATTCCCTTGCAGGTATATAAAAATAGTACCCTTGGCACATCCCAAAATTTTAATGTAAAAGGGAAAATTTCTTCATTCAGTGTCTCCAATGATGGCAAAAAAATCGCCTTTATTAGCCGTGGAAAACTTTTTGTATCAGATACCAAAGGGAAATTTATTAAACAACTCACGACCCTTTCCAGAGAAACCGTAAAAGAAGTCTATTGGCTGGCAGACAATGAAACATTATTATATGGCCAAACATATAAAGGTTTTGAAAATCTCTATACTCAAAAAGCGGAAGGAAATTCGGAAGAAAAACAAATTACGAACCTCTCCAAAAACTGCCGCTCTTTTGCCTTTAACAGTGATAAATCAAAAGCTATTTTTTTATGCGGTGCGGATGAAGTGCGCCAGCTCGATATACCCAATATGAAAACATCTGTTCTGGTGAAAGATGAAATATGGGGGCTGGAAAATGCTGCACCCTCTTTTTCGCCGGATGACCGATATGTCATGTACACGGCCTATCGCAACTTTGAGCAGGATATTTTTTTATACCGAATGGCAGATGGAAAAATTTCTAATTTGACCAATACAGGAGTTTCCGAATCAGATCCTGTATGGTCTCCCGATGGAAAATATATTTATTTTACATCCGATCGTACACATCCTTCCTATCCACGAGGGCCGGAAAACCAGAAGCTTTACAGGATGCCCTTACAGAAACTTTTTGACCCATTCCGCTCAGATATGTTTGATTCTTTATTTACAAAATCAAGCGAAGCCGGAAAAAAAGGAAACGATACGTCAAAGAATGCAATGGCTAAAAAACCGGAAATAAAAATTGATTTCGAAGATATCATGAGTCGCGTAGAGGAAATCGGGCCGGGATTTGGGATGCAATCTTTGGTAACCGCAATTCAAAAAAATAATAAAACATTTCTATACTTTATCTCAAATCACCAGGAAGGGAAACCCTCTTTATGGAAACTCACTTTCGAACCATTTGAAGATACAAAAACAGAACCCGTAAATAATATAATGGGCTATGCAGGTATAGAAGGCTCCAAAGATCAATATTATGTATTGAACAATGGAAATATTAATAAACTGGACCTTGATAGAAACACAACGGATAAAGTGGATATGAACTATCCATTTACCATTAATTTGAATGATGAATTTAATCAAATGTTTTATGAGGCCTGGGGCGACCTCCAGGAAAATTATTACAACGAATCCTTTAACGGGATCAACTGGCAGGCAATACGCGATCGCTATGCCACTTATTTACCTTACCTCCAAACAAGAGCTGATTTCCGCATCCTGATGAATAATATGATGGGCGAATTAAACTCCTCCCATTTTGGTTTTTCTACTTCAGGAAATGATGAAAAGACTTTTTATAAAATAGTAACTGCCGCAAACGGAATAGTCTTTAATGATAAAAATCCATATCTCGTGGATCATGTAATTAAAAACGGATGTGCAGACCTTTCAGATCAACCCATCCAAAAAGGTGATGAATTAATTAGCGTTGATGGAATAAAGGTTTCTCCAACTCAAAACAGGGAATACTATTTTATGCATGCAGAGATCCCGGATGAAATAACCTTAGGTTTTAAAAGAAATGAAAAAGAATATACGGTAAAAATCCACCCGGAAACCATGAATGCTATGTCTGGTCAACTGTATGATGAATGGATTGATGCAAATAAAAAAAGAGTAGATCAACTGAGCAATAAACAAATTGGTTATGTATATATGAAAGATATGACGGAAACCTCTTTAGATAAGTTTCAAAAAGATATGGTTTCGGATGATGTGGCCGGAAAAAAGGCGCTGATTCTTGATTTACGCTACAATACAGGTGGTAATGTACATGATGCCGTTTTGCAAATGCTTTCTCAAAAGCCTTACCTCGAATGGAAATACCGTGGAGGTAAAATGAGCCCACAACCGGATTTTGCTCCTGCTGCAAAACCCATCATTTTGTTGATCAATGAACAAACACTTAGTGATGGAGAAATGACAGCTGCCGGTTTTAAAGCATTAAAACTTGGAAAAATTTTAGGCAATGCCACTTATCGCTGGATCATTTTTACCACATCAAACCAATTGGTAGATGGTTCTACGGTGCGATTACCTTCCTGGGGTTGCTATACATTAGATGGGAAAAACCTGGAACAAACTGGTGTAACCCCGGATATTCTAATCAAAAATACTTTTGAAGACCGCATGCAGGGAAATGATCCGCAAATAAAAGCCGCAGTGGATGAAATAATGAAAGAACTGAAATAAAAAAATCCTGTCACACGCTGAAATAATATGACATCAACAGGTAAACTTTGAATGTGTGATTTGTAGATCTTGAATAACCTGCCTTTCTCATAATCATGAAAATGCCCGGCATTATGACCGGGCACTTTCTAATAAAATATTATAAAAAGTTTGCCATAAAAAAGAGCATCTTAAATAGTTTTCTAAAGATTCATTGTTTTTAATTCTTTAGGAAATTTTATACTCACGGTCTTTGAAGAATTATTCCTGCTATAGGTTAGTTGAATGGTATCGCCTTCCCGGATATATTTTAATAGATCCCTGATATCATCCACAGAAGTTATTTTAGTATCATTGATTTTTGTAATCACATCATTACTTTGCAATCCGGCTTTAGCTACTGCACCTTCTTTTTCTATATTCAATATTTTTACCCCGGAATTGTCATCCATATCCTGAACCTGGGCTCCCAATTTAATAGTACTCCTATTAAAACCAAAAACAAGTTTTTCCATATTAGGCGTTGACGGCATTGAAAATCCTTTTATATTATTCAAATCTTTCCAGGCAAATATGCGCATACCATTTGAATGTAGTGTGGCCGTGGTATTAAAAGTTTTGCCATCCCTCATATATGTGATCATTACTTTATCATTGGGTTTATTTTTTTTTATCGCCTCTGAAAGATCAGAAGGGCCACCAATTCTTGTATCACCCACTTTTGTAATGATATCACCTGCCTTCAAGCCGGCACTGTCTGCGCCACTTTCATCCGTAACATCTGTAATTCGTGCGCCATCTTTATTCTTTTCTGACATTACACCCAGAAATGCTTGACTACTGTTCCCATTATTATAGAAAAAATCTCCCTTTCCTTTACCATCTCTATCCCCAAATGCCATTCCCGGAAATCCAGGAGCAAACTTAAATTCATCATCATCTGCATCTTTCAAAATGGTAATATCAATATCCTTATTATCGGATGCAGGTTTTCCATTAATCGTAATATGATCACCATTCACTTCAATGGTCATGCTATCTATGGTTCCATTTTTTTGGGTAATAATAATACGCTCCGTTTTCTTTGAGTCATTTCCCATATCATTTTGAGCCTGAGATTTCAGGGTAAATAATAATGGCATCAAAAGACACGCAAGGGCAATTTTTTTATTCTTCATAATTTGACTTTTTAAGTACGAAATATTTAGTACATCAAAAGTAGGGGTAAACCAATATACGAAATCATTCGGAAATGTTAAATAATTTTACAACTGGTAGATTTATTATTCAAGACAGGATTTTCATCATGGCACTGGCTTTTAAAAGGCACTCTTCGTATTCCATTTCAGGGTCACTTCGCCAGGTAATTCCTCCGCCCACGGGGAATCTTAATCGCTTATCGGATGCATGATAAATCATACTTCGGATTACGACATTAAAATCAAAATTTTTTTGAGGCGTTATATAGCCAACGGCACCTGAAAAAATACCCCTTGTTGATTTTTCAAATTTTCCAATCAGTTCCATTACTTTCTTTTTCGGGGCACCCGTCATGGATGCCATGGGAAAAGCTGCCGCTATGATAGAAGCAAGATTTATTTGATCTGGCACTTTCCCCTCTATAGTAGAAATCATTTGATACACCTGGGGGAATCCATAAATGGAATAAAGTGCCGGAACGGAAACTGAGCCTTCATTACAAAAATGAGAAAAATCATTTCTGGCCAGATCCACAGCCATCACATGTTCACTACATTCTTTAAGGCTTTCACGCAGCATTCTTTTTTCTATTGCATCATGAACTAAATCGTTCAAATCCCGTTGTGCAGTGCCTTTAATAGGTTGGGTAATAATATTCATGCCCTGCTTTTGAATAAAGCGTTCCGGGCTTGCACCTATTAAATAGTTGTTGTCAATTCTATACAAACAAGCGAATGGGTTTGGTGAAATCGCTTTTAATTTTTTAAAAATAAGTTGTGGGTCAATGAGGCAATCCTCTGCGAAAAATTGCAAACAGAAATTCACTTCATAACAATCGCCACGTTGAATATGAGCCTTGAGTTTTTTGATTATGGAAATATATTCATGTTTTTCTGTATCCGCTTGTATGTCCAAACCCGGATGTTCTACTATTTTTGGCGTAGTACTTTCTTCTTGTTGTATTTCCTTAAAAATGGTTTCCGGAGCTTTATCTGTACTTGCAATATTCAGCATTTCGCCCTGCAACATTAAAACGGTTTTTGGTCGAAAGAAGCATAACTTCTTAAAACCGTCTTCATTTATTGTTGGCTCATTTTCATTCTGTAAATCATAAGAAAAATGCCCAAAAAGCCAGTCATTGTTTTTCTCATAGAAATCAGAGAAAGCATCTAAATCGCCGGAAAATATATAATCTTCACCGGCAGCAGCCAGGCAATCATACCGGCTATACCTATCAACATAATTACAACTATCTAAAAAAGAAAAGATGCTATACCGGCTACACCAGTTCAGCATCTTTTCTTTAAATATTGAGCCATTACAATTTAGATGAAATGACGCGGTCTTTCTTTCTATTTTTTTATGCATGAATTAAAAATCATCATCGTCTTCATCATCCTCAAAGTCATCATTATACATATCAAACTCTTTCATATCCGGGTCCACTGTAAAATCTTCGTCATCGGAACCGTCTTTTTTTCCCGGTTTCTTAGACGCACCTCCTGGAATATCAAATTCATCGAAATCAGGGTCCCATGAATCTTCCTCCGGTTTTTCCCAATCGTCTTTTTCATCTTCTTCGAGATCCTCCTCTTCGTCATCCTGTTTATACTTCTTACTTACTTTATTCTTAGCATTTTTCTTAGCCGGTTTTACATCCTCTTCCTCAAAATCGTCCTCATCTAAATCATCATCTTCTTCCGATTTATTTTTTAAAGGAGCCATTTTTTTTGCATGGTCTTTCGGTTGATGTGAAGCCTGGTTTTTATTTGTGTTTGTGGATTTACTAGATTTTGATTTCATAACAACAAAAGATTTGAAGCCTAAAATATTAATACTTTTTATTTCAGGCAAAATTTTTTTCAAAAAAAAAATTGAAACAAATATAATGCCTGTCTGATATTTACAAGTAATTATAAAGTCACAATCTGATCTCTGCCTGGCCCATTTGAAATATACTTTACCGGTGCTCCGATGAATTTATTGATAAATGCAACATATTCATTCATCTTTGATGGCAGATCTTTAGCGATTTTTATTTTTGTCGTATCTGTATGCCAGCCTGCAAATTCTTTCAGTAAAGGTTTGATATCAATTTTATCCATTTGAAATGGAATTTCATTTACTTCCTTCCCATTTATTTTATAACCATCACATGCTTTTAAAGTTTCAAAAGCATCTAACACATCTGCTTTGGTCATTACTAATTGAGTTACTCCATTAATCATGCAAGCATAATGCAATGCTACCAGGTCAATCCATCCGCATCTTCTTGGCCTGCCGGTTGTGGCGCCAAATTCCTGACCTGTTGTCCGCATTTTTTCTCCTTCTTCATTTTCTAATTCGGTAGGAAAAGGGCCACTGCCTACACGGGTGCAATAGGCTTTTGTAACGCCTATTACTTCCCTTATTTTATTTGGCGCTATTCCAAGTCCGGTACAAACACCGGCTGAAATTGTATTGGATGAGGTAACGAAAGGAAAAGTGCCGAAATCTATATCGAGCATGCTCCCCTGTGCTCCTTCTGCTAATACGGTTTTTCCTTCTTTCAATTTTTTATTAATAAAATATTCTCCATTTACAATATTCAGAGTGCGCAAAAATTCCAGTGATTCAAAAAATTCTTCTTCATGTGCATGGATATCTTCTATAAAATGAAATCCATCTAACAGGCGCTGGTGCTTCATGCGCAATTTGATATAATTGGTTGTAAAGTTTTTATTTAAAAGATCTCCAACCCGCAAAGCATTTCTGCCGGTTTTATCCATATAAGCCGGACCAATACCTTTTAATGTAGAACCAATTTTACTGTCGCCTTTCGATTGCTCAGAAGCCCGGTCAAGCGCACGGTGAGACGGGATGATCAGGTTGGTACGCTCTGAAATAAATAAATTTTTTTTCACATCAATACCATGAGCCGCTACTGCTTCACACTCTTTATACAACGTTACGGGGTCCAGCACTACACCATTACCGATCAGGTTGATTTTATCCTGGTGAAAAATGCCGGATGGAATTTGATGCAACACCATTTTTTTTCCTTCAACATATAATGTGTGACCAGCATTGGGCCCGCCCTGAAAACGGGCTACCATATCATATCCCGGAGCAAAGTAATCAACAATTTTTCCTTTCCCTTCATCACCCCATTGTAAACCTAATATCACATCAACCATGTAATTATATTTTCGTTACAGCAAAAATAAGTGAAATGAGAATTAAACATCTTTCATTTTTTTTAAAATCAATTGACATGGTAAAAATTCAATACCCCGAAATAGTTTAATTTCACCATGTGAATAAAAATAATTCATATATCATTCTCGGTGTGGATCCCGGCACGGTGATTATGGGGTATTCCATTTTAAAAATACAAGATGTATCAATGGAAGTTTTGGAAATGAATGTTCTTAAATTTCAATCCAATGATGATATGTATGAAAGGTTGAAAATGATTTTCAACAAAATCTCATTGCTTATTAAATTATTTTCTCCCCAACACCTGGCCATCGAATCGCAATTCTTTGGTAAAAATGTACAAAGCATGCTTAAGCTTGGCAGGGCCCAGGGAGTGGCTATTGCTGCAGCAATGCAACATGGAGTGGAGGTACAGGAATATGCTCCGAAAAAAATTAAACAATCGATTACCGGAAATGGAAACGCCGATAAAGAACAAGTGTGGAAAATGCTTCAGCAGGTTTTATGCCTTGATGAAAAGCCTCATTATTTTGATGCCACAGACGCTCTTGCTGTGGCACTCTGCCATTATTATCAAATGTCTTCACCTCTTTTTTCAAAAATAAAAAAAAATCAAGACTGGAAATCTTTTATCCTGGAGAATAAAAGCAGGATACTGAACAAATAATACTAAGATTTCAATTCACTCACAATTTTTGCCTGGATAGATTTTAATTCGGTATCAGTGAGTTTCAATTTGCCATTTCTAAAATTTAAATCCTGTTCCGAATTAATTGGTACAAGATGGATATGTGCATGAGGAACTTCCAGGCCTAAAACGGCCATTCCACAACGATTACATTTAAATGCCTTTTCAATGGCCTTCGCAATAGGCTGAGCAAAAAGCAGGATGCCCGATAAATATTCTCCAGGCAAATCAAACAAGTTATCAATATTTGTTTTTGGAATAACTAATACATGCCCTCTTACCAATGGATAAATATCCAGGAAGGCATAAAACTTATCATCTTCTGCTATTTTATAGGAAGGAATTTCCCCGGTAATAATTTTTGAAAAGATATCCATTCTCTTAAAACATTTATGATATAAACGATCAATATTAGTGAAAAATACTTTTGAAAAATTAGGCCGTAATTTCATCCACTCTAAACTTTAAAGTTCCTGCCGGGGCCTGTATCTCTGCTATTTCACCTTTTAATTTTCCCATCAGACCTTTCCCAATAGGCGAGCTTACTGATATTTTTCCATTTTTCAGATCGGCTTCTGTTTCACCGACCAATTGATAGGTTACCGTTTTTTTATTTGCGAGGTTTGTAATGGTCACTTTCGTAAGAATGGACACTTTACTGGTATCTATTTTTCCTTCTTCCACAATGCGTGCATTAGATACCTGACCTTCCAGTTGTTTAATCTTTGCTTCCAGTAAACCTTGTGCTTCTTTGGCAGAATCATATTCTGCATTTTCCTTCAGGTCGCCTTTTTCCCGCGCTTCAGCAATGGCTTTTGATGCTGCAGGCCTCATCACGGACTTCATGTGTTGGAGTTCTTCTACTTTTTTATCGAATGCCTCCTTTGACATATAAAATAAGTCGCTCATATAAATGGTTTAGCATATAAAAAAAATACAACGCCACATGATTCATGAAGCGTTGCAACTACAAATATAGAAAAAAATGATTTAATGATGATCTAAGCACCCGTTTTTTTCCAATTTTTCTATCAGGATATCCGCCATTTTATACAACGCTTCAAAACTGTATCCGGCAATATGCGGGGTGATGAGAACATTTTTCATCTGCAATAGCCTATCCATTTGATTTTTTTCTTCTGATGAATAGGTTTCCAATTTTTCATTCTCTAAAACATCCAGTGCTGCACCCCGGATTTGTTTTGTTTCAAGCGCAGAGATCAGTGCTTCTGTATTGGTCACTTTTCCCCGGCATGTCGAAATAAAAAATGGTTGCTTTTGAAAATGCTTAAAAAAATGTTCTCCGGCATAATGATGCGTTTCTTCCGTTAAGGGCAAGTGTACACTGACCACCTCTGCCTGTTCATAGATATCATTCAGAGAAGATTCGATCACCTGAATATTTGAAAATCCTTTTTTATATTTATCATGTGCTAATATCTTAACTGAAAAAGAAGATAATAAATGAGCAAAAGCACTTCCGGTATTACCAAATCCAATGATGCCAACCGTTTTTCCGCTTAATTCATTTCCTCGGTTTTCATCACGCAGCCACTGATAATTTTTTATTTCTTCATAGGAAGTAGTGATATGATTCATTAAATTTAAAAGCATACCCAGGGCATGTTCTGCCACTGCATTACGGTTTCCTTCGGGGCTGCTAAAACATTGAATATTTTTTTGGGTGGCATATTTTACATCTATCAGTTCCATACCACTTCCCAGACGGCCAATCCATCTTAAGGATTTGGCCATTTCTAATATTTCCCGGTCAATTTTTAACCGTGTTGTTACGATCAATCCTTGCACAGAATGTATGGCATGTAACACTTCATCATAACTGATAGTTGGTTGATACCATGTTGTATAGCCCTTTTTTTCAAAATAGTCTATTAAAAAAGGGTGAACTTTCGCTGTGATCAAAATGACCGGTTTCACTTCAATTTTTTTCATTTTAATGCATTTTGAAAGTCAATTGAGCAAATTCGTTTACACTCAAAGTCTCAGCACGCCTGCTGAATAAATCATCGCTAAGTACGATTTCAGAAAACAATGATTTTACTGCATTGCGCAACATTTTTCTTCTTTGATTAAAGGCCAATTTAACCAACCTGAAAAAATACGCTTCACTTTTCATCAATGGAATTTCATTCCTGACTTTTAAACGTATCATACCACTCATTACTTTGGGAGGAGGCGTAAAGCTCTCCGGGGGAATATCAAATAAATATTCCACATCATAAAAAGCCTGTATTAGGACAGAAATGATGCCATAAGTTTTATTCCCCGGTAAAGCAGCAATCCGTTGAGCTACTTCTTTCTGAAACATTCCCATGATTTCCGGAACAGCGTTTTTCCATTCTAATATTTTAAACAAGATTTGTGTTGAGATATTATAAGGGAAATTTCCAATAATGCGAAATGATTCTTCAAATGGATTCTCCATTTGAAGAAAATCAGATTCGATGAATGCTTCCTTATGTGATGGAAATTTTTTGTGCAGAAATTCTACTTTTTCATGGTCTATCTCAACTGCTTTGAACTGAATACCCGGAATTTGGATTAAATGTCGGGTAAGCGCGCCGCCACCCGGCCCAATTTCCAATAAGCATCGCGCATCACTTTTTGATTCAGTAAGAGAATCTATAATCTTTTGAATGATTCTTTCATCCTTTAAAAAGTGCTGGCCAAGTTTTTTTTTGAGTGTATATTCCATAAGAAAAGAGTCAACAAATATAAAAAAGCCATCTTGCATACGCATGATTGTTTAACAAAATATTACTCGATTTTGGATATAAAGGCTGAATGAATTACATTTATTTGTAAAAAAAGATTCCCATGGAAAGTAAAAAATACAAGATTCTCTTATGTGAAGATGATCAAAATCTTGGTATGGTATTAAAGAATTACCTCGAATTGAATGATTATGATGTCACCCTTGAAAGAGATGGAAGGCTTGGCCTCGCTGCATTTCAGCGTGAGAAGTACGATATTTGTCTGCTTGATGTAATGATGCCAAATATGGATGGATTCACAGTAGCCGAAGAGATTCGCGATATAGATCCCGATATGCCTTTATTTTTCTTAAGTGCAAAAACGATGAAGGAAGATATTATTAAAGGGTATAAACTCGGCGCGGATGACTACATTACCAAACCTTTTGATAGTGAAGTTTTATTGCTGAAAATAAAAGCAATTCTAAAAAGAAATGAAGATCTCAATAAAGAAAATGAGAACATGCAATTTGATCTGGGCGCTTACCACTTCAACCCTCGTCTCCGTGAATTATCTTATGACGGTAAAACGCAAACACTTTCACCCAAAGAAAATGAATTATTGAAAATGCTTGCAGAACATAAAAATGATTTACTCGCCAGAGAAAAAGCATTGAAAAAAATATGGGGAAGCGATACCTATTTTAATGGTCGTAGCATGGACGTATATATTGCAAAACTTCGCAAATACCTGAAAGGTGATGAGCAAATTGAAATTGTGAATATACATGGCAATGGTTTTCGCCTTGTAGCTCCTTAAAGATCACTACACATCATAATTTTAACCAAAAGGTCTATTCATGAGAATAGGCCTTTTAAATTTTTGACTAATCAAAAAAACTACTTTGCCTGCCTTTAGCGGGCGCTATGCGACCAAGATGCTGATACGCTTTTAAAGTTGCCTCCCGGCCTCGGGGAGTTCTTTGCAGAAAACCTTCCTGTATTAAAAATGGTTCATATACTTCTTCTAATGTGCCTGCTTCCTCTCCTACAGAAGTGGCGATGGTGGTGATTCCAACAGGCCCTCCTTTGAACTTATCAATAATGGTAGAAAGAATCTTATTATCCATATCATCCAGCCCATGCTCATCTACACTTAAAGCTTTCAGCGCATATTGCGTTAATTTCATATCAATTTTTCCATCACTTAAGACCTGCGCAAAATCTCTAACACGTCTTAATAGGCCATTGGCAATTCTTGGCGTTCCCCTGCTTCTGCGCGCAATTTCAAAAGCCGCTTCAGAACTGATGGGAGTATTTAAAATGGCCGCATTTCTTTCAATAATCTTTTTGAGTATTTCTGCCTGATAGTATTCCAGTCTTGCTTTGATACCAAATCGGGATAACAAGGGCGCTGTTAATAAACCACTTCTGGTTGTTGCACCAATTAAGGTAAATGGCTGAAGGCTCAGTTGAATACTTCGTGCATTGGGGCCGCTATCTATCATGATGTCAATACGGAAATCTTCCATAGCAGCATATAAATATTCCTCCACTACAGAACTCAGGCGATGAATTTCATCTATAAAGAGTACATCATTAGCGCCCAGGTTAGTCAATAGACCTGCCAGATCACCCGGTTTTTCAATGACCGGACCCGATGTTTCCCTGATTTGTACACCCAATTCATTCGCCACGATTCTGGATAGGGTAGTCTTCCCCAATCCGGGCGGGCCATGAAACAAGATATGATCCAAGGCATCTCCCCTCAATTTTGCAGCTTTTATAAATACAACAAGATTTTCAATTAATTGCAACTGGCCGGAGAATTCATCTATCACTTTGGGCCGGATACTATTTTCAAAATCTCTTTCCGCTGGTGTAAGCGATGAAGGATCTATATGCAAATCGAGATTACTCATATTTTATAATCGTTGTAAAACTATAAAATAGTATGCATGAAAACACAGAATATATCTTTATAGGTCAATAAAAGCGATCGATTAATAAAAAATTTTTCTAATTTAAATATAATAATTAATTTAGATTATGCGAAAAGTCAGCGATATTTTAAACAGGAAGGGTAGAGCAATAACCTCTGTATCACCTGATACCAAAGTAATTGACGCCCTTCAATTGATGGCTGATAAAAACATAGGTTCTGTCATTGTAATGGAAAATGACCGCTTCCTGGGTATAATGACTGAACGCGACTATTCCAGAAAAGTCATATTAAAAGGTCATTCTTCAACAAATACAGCCGTTTCAGAGATTATGGCTGTAAATTGTACGGCAGTAAAAGAAACAGATACTGTGGATGATTGCATGAAAATACTGAGCGATCAAAACCTTCGTTATCTTCCTGTCATGGAAAATGACACCCTCGTTGGGTTTTTATCTGTTTACGACATCATTTCAGAAATTCTTTTATCCCAAAAGGACACCATTTCAGAACTGAAAAATTATATTCAATCCTGATCTTTATTCCCCCGTTTATTCTCTTGAAATTATTGCCTCATCTCCTTGTTATATCAGGCTTTTACCCTATTTTTGCAACCCCGAAATAAAACCCTCGGGATAAAAGTATGAGTGAAAATAATATTGTTAATCAAAACGCTGAAAACCAGGAGCCGGAAACGCCCATTGAGCACCCCGCTACAGCGATAACAAATGAACCTGGAGGAGATAACGAAACACCTAAGGAAATGGTGAAAGAAGATGTTCAATCTGCACATGATGATTTTGACTGGAGTATTGATAAACGTAATGTTGCTCAATACACTGATGCGGAAAAGGAGAAATATGATAAAGTCTATGAAGGCACTTTCGTACAAATTGAAGATGGTGAAATTATTAATGGTACTATTGTTGGACTCACTAAAACTGATGCTGTATTAAATATCGGATTTAAAAGCGATGGTATGATTTCACTGAATGAATTCAGGGATCTGCCGGGTATAGCTATTGGTGATGAAGTAGAAGTGATGGTTTTGGAAAAAGAAGACAGGCAGGGGCATTTAAACCTGAGCCGTAAATCTGCAAGAATATATAGAGCCTGGGAAAAAATAATGGAAGTACATAAGACCGGTGAAGTGGTAACCGGAGTTGTTACCAGCAAAACAAAAGGCGGCTTGATTGTAGATGTATTTGGCATGGAAACATTCCTTCCGGGATCACAAATTGACGTAAAACCGGTAACTGATTATGACCAGTTTGTTGGTAAAACCATGGAGTTTAAAGTAGTTAAAATCAATGAGACCATAAAAAATGCTGTCGTTTCACACAAAGCATTAATTGAAAGTGATATTGAAGCCCAAAGAGCAGAAATCATGAGTAAATTGGAAAAAGGTCAGGTACTCGAAGGAACAGTGAAAAATATTACTGACTTTGGTGCTTTCATGGATCTGGGTGGCCTTGATGGCTTACTGTATATCACAGATATCTCCTGGGGACGGATTTTCCATCCAAGTGAAGTGCTAAAAATGGATCAGAAATTACAAGTGGTTGTTCTAGATTTTGATGATGATAAAAAAAGAATCAGCCTGGGTCTTAAACAATTAACACCACATCCATGGGATATTCTACCGGAATGGATACATGAAGGAGCTACAGTAAAAGGAAAAGTGGTGAATATTGAAGATTATGGTGCTTTCCTTGAAATTCAACCCGGAGTTGAAGGCCTGGTGCATGTGAGTGAAATAACCTGGGCCAATACGCCGGTGAATGCCAAAGAATTTTTCAAATTGAATGATGAGTATGAAGCCAAAGTAGTCACCCTCGACAAAGATGCCCGCAAAATGAGCCTTTCTATTAAACAACTCTCTGAGGACCCATGGAATGCCATTGAAAATAAATATCCGGAAGGTAGCAAACATCTTGGTTTGGTAAAAAATATTACCCCTTATGGTGTATTTGTGGAATTAGAGCCGGGCATTGGAGGCATGATTCATATAAGCGATCTTAACTGGTTAAAGAGATACAATCATCCTTCTGAATACACTAAAGTAGGTGAAAATATTGATACCATTATCATGGGTATTGATAAAGAAAACCGCAAATTACATTTAGGGCATAAACAATTGGAAGAAGATCCCTGGAATGCATTGTCTGAAACCTTTGCAGTAGGTACTGAACATGAAGGTACCATCACCCGTAGGGATGATAAAGGCGCTACAGTTCAATTAGCTTATGGCTTAGAAGGTTTCGCACCTAACAGGCATCTTACCCGTGAAGATGGAAAGAGTATTGGCGCTGATGAAACTGCAAAATTCGTAATCATCGAATTTGACAGGAATGAAAAAAGAATCATTTTAAGCCATAGCCGTATTTGGGAGCAAGCACAAGCTGCTGAAGAAGAATCTCAGAAAAAAGAAGCTCGTGTAGAAGCAGAAAAAACCAAGAAGGCCGTGAAAAATATTCAGAGCAAAGTAGAAAAAACAACACTTGGCGATTTGGGCGCATTAGCTGAAATTAAAGAGAAATTGAAGCAGGAAGAAAATAATAAGGAGTCTGAATAAAACCTGATCTTTTAAATTAAAAAGCCCGGCATTCATTTACCGGGCTTTTTTTATACCTGCTTTAAGTTATAGAACTATGGCAGTCCTATTCTCCCCACTTAAAGCGATTCAAATGAAAACCTGCAAGGCTCAATATCCTGTCTGTAACTGTAGATGCTAATTCTTCAATATTTTTTGGCATAGAATAATAGGAAGGGGAGGCCGGGCAAATAATGCCACCGGCAAGTGTTACCAATTCCATATTTTTAATATGTATCAAATTGTAAGGCATTTCGCGAATACCCAAAATGAGTTTCCTTTTCTCCTTCAACATCACATCCGCTGCACGAGTAATCAGATCATCACTCACCCCATGAGCAATCCGACTCAAAAGGCCCATACTGCATGGTAAAACAATCATTATATTATATGAGGCGGAGCCAGATGCAAAAGGTGCACAAAAATCTTTTTTTGAATAAAATTGAAGATCCATTTTTTCATAGTCTGCATCTCCTAATTCCGTTCTCCAAACTTCTTTAGCATTGTCACTCATCACAACGGATAAGGCTTCCCATTGGCTACGGATACTTTGCAATTTCTGCAATGCCTGCCGTGCATAGATAGCGCCGCTTGCTCCTGAAACAGCTAAAACAATTTTATTACCCATCTTTTTACTCAAAAATAAGCTATTGAAAGCGATAACCCCTCAGAGAAGAATACAGGTTAAAGATCCTTTTTGAAAAAATGAATTGAAAATTTTTTATCCAGTTCCTTCAAATCTTCATAAACTTTATCATTCAAAGAAATACCAACAGTTTCGGTAATTTTTTCCATCGCTCTTTCCGGGTCACCGGGAATTAATACTTTATCATATCCCGGAGCCGGTTTTGCTTCCCGCATTCTTTTAATCCAATGGTCAATATGATGATAATACGTCTCTTTAGGTCGAAATGCATCAACCCGCATAGCGCCAAAGAAATGACCCAGGCCCTTGCCGGGCATATTTTCCGGCATGGGTACATATGCAGGAAAAGGCGGCACCCAGGGGCCATAAGAAGCTCCGCTTAAAACAGCAGAAAAAATATCAACAATACTTCCCAGTGCATAACCTTTGTGGCTGCCATGAATTTTATCGCTGCCTAATGGCAATAAAGAACCCCCTTTTTTTAATTCTGCAGCATCTGTGGAAGCATTCCCAGCTTCATCCTGAACCCAGCCTTCCGGAGTAGATTTGTTTTCTCTTTGTAATATTTCAAGTTTACCATTAGAGGCTGTAGTTGTAGCAAAATCCGCGACGATGGCAGGTTGCTCTTTTGCGGGAATAGCAATGGCAATGGGATTTGTGCCCAACATTCTTTCCATACTGAAAGTAGGTGCTACAAGAGCACTGGCATTGGTCATAGCGATCCCGATCATATCATTTTCCAATGCCATCATTGCATGAATTCCTGCAATACCAAAATGATTACTATTCTGTACGCTTACCCAACCGGTGCCGGCTATTTTTGCTTTTTCAATAGCCATTTTCATGGCATATGGTGCTACAACCAATCCTAACCCGGAATCACCATCTATTACAGCTGTTGAGGGAGTTTCATGAATGACTTTGATGGAAGGCCTGGTATTGATTCTACCGGCTTCCCATAAACGAACATACCCGCTCATCCGTGCTGCGCCATGGCTGTCAATTCCTCTTCGGTCTGCAGCTATTAATACCTCCGCAGCAAGGGTTGCATCCTGAGAAGTGCAACCTATTTTCAAAAAAACATTTTTTGCAAAATCAAGGAGATCTTTTGAGCTTATATGCTTCATGTCTTTTGTATGAAGTTTTAGATAATTATTACTACTGAATTTCTTTGGTCAATTGATTTTTGTACGACCTGTATCTTTCTTATAATCAAGAACCTGAAGTATATTTTTACAAAAAGAAAATTCATTTTTATCATTACTGCCAATGATAAGTATTTTATTTTTCATGAATTCTTGAACAAGATCATAATATAATGCATAACCCTCATCATCAAGGTTAGTGCAGGGTTCGTCCAGCAGTAAAACAGGTACATCAGAAAAAAAACCCTGAGCGAGTTTTAAACGTTGTTTCATGCCGCTACTAAAAAATCGGATTTGTTTTTTATCCGTATTTTCCAAGCCTATCATTTTCAATATTTGAGGAATTTTATAGGTTGATATCATAGGTTTAAAAACAGCATGAAAATTTAAAAATTCTGTTGCACTCATTTCTTCAATCAGTTCCAGATAAGGTGCTACAAATGATATTTTCGAGAAGATATCTGTTTCAATTTGAATGGAAGCGGTTTGAATCTTTGGAGGGATTTCTTTCTCAGAAAATGAAACGGATCCTTCATTTGGCATGATGGCGCCTGCAATCAGTTGTAATAAAGTGCTTTTTCCGCTACCATTTGGCCCACACAATGCATATGTCTCACCCATTTGAAATGTATAGGACAAATGCCTGAAAATCCATTCATTGTTAAACCTTTTCCCTGTATTTTGTAAATGGATATACATTTAATCTATGACCGGTGAATGGTATAAACAATGGTGGTCAATCTTCTTCTTCCAGCAGGTTTTTTGAGAATCGTTTAATAATTCCACGGCCACTATTGCGAATAAATGAAACTATTTCGTCCCGTTCATCAGATGCAGGTAATTCCTCTTCTATATATTCCAGCGCCTGTGTGGTATTCATTCCTTTATTATAGATAATTCTATAAATGTCTAAAATATGATTTATTTGTATAAGCCCAAACCCTCTTCTTTTCAGGCCTACACTGTTCACCCCGCCATAGCTAAGCGGGTTGCGAATGGCTTTAATATAAGGGGGAACATCTTTACTCACCAAACTACCCCCGGCTATATAAGCGTGTTGGCCTATTTGCACAAATTGGTGAATAGCGCAAACACCTGCAATTATGGCCCAATCTCCCATAATAACATGCCCGGCCATTTGCGAACTGTTACTCATAATACAATGATTTCCTACCTGGCAATCATGGGCTATATGGCAATAAGCCATAATAAGGCAGTTATTGCCCACCCTTGTTGTTTTCCTGTCTGTAGTGCCACGGTTCACTGTTACAAATTCCCGGATAGTCGTATTATCTCCAATTTCTACAAATGTTTTTTCGCCATTATATTTCATGTCCTGCGGAATAGCGGCAATTACAGCCCCAGGGAAAATGCGGCAATTCTTCCCTATGCGCGCCCCTTCAAGGATGGTTACATTACTTCCTATCCAGGTGCCTTCGCCTATTTCCACATCCTGATGGATTACGGTAAATGGATCAACTTTTACATTCTCTGCTAATTTCGCATGGGGATGTATATAAGTATGCGGGTGGATCATTCAGGAGTTATTTGCTACTAAAATCATTTTATAAAATGCCAAAATTAGAATTAAATTTATAAATAGGGTCTTTGAAAATAATTACTTGGATTTTAATTAAGTAAAAAGTAGCATTATACGTTGGAATTGATGAAAAAAACCGATAAAAAATCAATTTTTGTAAATGTGTTAAGCTGTCAAGAGGTTTTCAATAGGAAAGACTATTTATAATCTTAAATGACTATATCAATTAATTTTATGAACATGGTCATCAATCAGCCTTCACGACCTGTGCAACCAGAAAAGCTTCCGTAGCTACTTTTCCTCCAACATACACCGTTCCTTTCATTTCACAAATACCCCTGCGTATCGGAGCAGCCAATTCCATTTGCAAAATCATCGTATCACCGGGAACTACTTTTTGCTTAAACTTACACTGATCAATTTTCAAAAAGTACGTATTGTAATTACCTTCTCCCATGCTGTTAATAGCCAGAATACCGCCTGTTTGTGCAAGCGCTTCAACTTGCAAAACACCGGGCATTACCGGGTTTCCCGGGAAATGCCCCTGGAAAAACCATTCATTGAATGTTACATTTTTAATACCGGTAATATGTGTATCAGATAAATCAATGATTTTATCAATTAATAAAAAGGGGAATCTGTGAGGCAACGTTTTTTCAATATATTCCAAATTAAAAATTGGAGCAATGGTCGGGTCATATATCGGCACATCTTTCAAATGTTTATTTTTCCGAATATGTTGCTTTATTTTTTTTGCAAATGCCACATTGGTACTATGTCCGGGCCTATTGGCAATAATCCGGGTCTTAATGGGGTAGCCAATTAAGGCCAGGTCGCCCACTACATCCAGTAATTTATGGCGAGCAGGTTCATTGGGAAATCGTAATTCCAGGTTATCCAGGTACCCTTCACTTTTGATTTCAATTTTATCCTTTTTAAAAATTTTTGCCAGGCGAGACATTTCATCGTCCTGGATGGGCTTATCTACCACCACGATGGCATTATTTATATCACCTCCTTTAATCAGGTTATTTTCCATGAGGGTTTCTAATTCATGCAGAAAACAAAAAGTGCGACATGGTGCTATTTCTTTTTGAAACTCCTGAAGGTTCTTTAATGCTGCATGTTGTGTACCCAGAACGGGGCTGTTGAAGTCAATAAGAGTTGTGATACGATATTCATGCGAAGGAAGTGCAGTCATTTCAACCCGCTTTGCTTCATCATACAAAAAAATATTTTCATCCAAGCTATACCAGGACTTGGATGCATCCTGTTCGGATACGCCCGCGATTTCGATCATTTCTGTAAACTGTCCAGAGCTGCCATCCATGATAGGTATTTCCGGGCCGGTTAATTCAACGAGTACATTATCAACGCCCATTCCTACAAGTGCAGCCAGGATGTGCTCTACAGTAACCACTTTGGCCTCGCCTAATTGCAAGGTAGTACCCCTGCTGGTATCTGAAACAAGATCGCAATCTGCTTTAATAACAGGCTTGCCAGGCAGGTCCATTCGTTGAAATTGAATACCAAAGCCTGGTTTTGCGGGCTTTAAAGTCATTTCGCAAAACACTCCTGTATGCAATCCGGTACCATGAATGATTGCATCCTGTGCAATGGTATGTTGTTTGTCGGGATTAAAATTTTGATCCATAACGGTCATCTTTCGGTTAATATATCTGTTGCTTTTCTTTGAAAAGTTTTCAGGCATTCACTTTTAACTGTTGTATAATTTTCTCCAATTCTGCTACTCTTTTTTCCAGGTCGGGCAGTTTTCGGGTAATAGCCTGGCTACGTAAAGCGCTGGTATAATCAAATGCCGGAGAACCGGTTAAGGAAGTATTGGGTGTTTTCAACGTTTTTGTGACACCACTTTGTGCATTCACTTTACATCCGTCTGCAATTTGAATATGGCCTACAATTCCGGCTTGCCCACCAATTTGTACATTATTCCCAATCTTAGTGCTTCCACTAATGCCGGCCTGTGCTGCAATAACGGTATTATTTCCAACTTCAACATTATGTGCCACCTGAATAAGGTTATCTAATTTTGCACCGGCCTTAATCAATGTAGAACCAATTGTTGCGCGGTCAATTGTAGCATTTGCACCAATTTCTACAAAATCTTCTACAACCACATTTCCTATTTGAGGAACTTTTTTATAGGACCCATCCGTTTGAGGTGCGTATCCAAATCCATCGCTACCCAAAACAGATCCTGCATGGATCGTCACATTTTTACCTATTTTGCAATCATGATAAATCTTAACCCCTGCATGTAAAATAGACCCTTCACCAATAGTCACATTATTTCCCAAAAAGATACCCGGGAATAATTTTACATTATTTCCAAGCTCTACATTTTCGCCGATATAAGTGAATGCGCCAATAAAAACCTGATCCCCGATTTTTGATGTAGGATGAATGAAAACAGGATCCTGTGTGCCTTTCAATTGTTGTGTAGCCATTTCCTGGTACATATTCAATAATGTTGCAAATGCACTATAGGCATTTTCTACCCGGATGAGTGTTGCTTGGGTTTCATGTTTTAATTCAAGGCTTTTATTAATGATGATAATGGATGCTTTGCAATTGTATAAAAATTCTTCATACTTGGGATTTGCCAGGAATGCAAGCTGGCCCTTCTTCGCTTCTTCAATTTTTCCAAAAGCATTTACTTCTGCTCTTTCGTCTCCAACGATTTCACCCTGGATCAAGGTGGCAATTTGTACTGCGGTAAAAACCATAACTAATTTTTTAAAAATTAAAAAAGCATTCTTTTACTTTTTATAAATGACAAATGTAGAATTTTTTTACAGGCATTGACAACGTTTGATGAATAAGTGGATTGTCAATTTCTGCAATATTTTTAATCATACCATTTTTAAAAATAATCAAAATTTTTTCATGTTCAGGTGTATAGGTTGTATTTGCCGTTTCTCCACAAAAAATGTAGTAATGCAAATCCTTTTTATCTACCCTATATCGGGAGAGTATTTCTGCTTCCAATAAGGCTATTTTTGTAGCATTAAACGGTTGAGTTTGCAGGCTTGTTTTATATAATTTCCTATTTAACAAAGATGTACATAACAGGGATAAAATAGGATCGGAAAATGAAGCCCATTTTTTTATGGCAAATAGTATATCAGCATCATCCAATCGGCAAAAATTTTCAAGTGCTGTCTTAGTCATTTCACCGGAAAACTCCTGAAAAAAGTAATCCAGAGGTTGATTGATGGATAATGATGTTCCATTAAGTGGGTACAATTCATGTACCCGTTCCATAATTTTTACCAGCATCTTTTCAGAAGCTAATACTGTTTTATGTAAATAGACCTGCCAATACATTTGCCTGCGTGCCACCAAAAATTTTTCCACACTATAAATGCCTTTTTCTTCCACCATCAATTGTCCTTCATGTACATGCAACATTTTTAAAATACGTGCATATCCAATAACTCCCTCACTTACTCCGGTAAAAAAACTATCCCTGGTTAAATAATCCATTCGATCCATATCCAATTGACCGGATATTAGTTGATGCAGGAACGGCTTATGATATTGATTGGTAAAAATATCAATTGCTAAAGTTAATTCTCCATCTAAAAGATCATTCAACTGTTGCATGATAAGCAGACTCAGCGTTTCATGCTGTACTCCGGGAATAAGCGTATATTCCAGGGCATGTGAATAAGGCCCATGCCCAATATCATGTAACAGGATAGCTGCCTTCACTGCCGTTTCTTCATCAGGAGAAATATCAATTCCTTTTAACCGTAGTTCTGCCACTGCCTGGCACATGAGATGATATGCACCCAGGGAATGATGTAGCCTGGAATGCACCGCTCCCGGATATACAAGATGCGCCAGTGCCATTTGATGTATCCTCCTTAATCGCTGATAAACCGGCTGAGCCATTAATCGGAAAATCAAAGGGTCATTGATCGTGATAAAACCATATACGGGATCATTAATAATTTTACGCAATGCCTGTTCCATCTATGTTTTTTATTTGTTAAACAACCCGTTTCCGGATTGAAAGCAAAAGTACAATTTGTATTTTGGCGATTCGGATTGATTTTACACAGGATACCGGATTAATATATAATTATTGGCCGGCTTAAACTAAAAATATGGCATTAGCAACTATACTCTGGGTGGATGACGAAATAGAAAGCCTGCAGTCGCAAAAATTATTTTTACAGGAAAAAGGGTATGAAGTATATACGCTTACAAATGGGTTTGAAGCCATTGACTTTGTTAAAGAAAATGAAGTAGATGTAGTATTACTCGATGAAACAATGCCGGGTATATCCGGATTGGAAACATTACAAAAAATGAAAGAGGTAAGTAAACAATTACCTGTGGTCATGATTACCAAAAATGAAACTGAGGATTTGATGGATGATGCGATCGGAAGCCAGATTACCGATTACCTGATAAAACCGGTAAATCCCAACCAGGTTTTATTGGCTTTGAAAAAAATTATTGACAATAAAAGGCTTGTATCTGAAAAAACAACCAATGCATATCAGCAGCAATTTCGAAATTTATTTATTGCCCTGAATAGTAATCCCGAAAGTCGTGAATGGATGGATATCTATAAAAAGCTTGTATTTTGGGAATTGGAGATGGAAAAAAGCAACAGCCCTGAAATGCAAGATGTCTTCCAGGCCCAGAAACACGAAGCAAATACAGAGTTTTTTAAATTCATTAGCCGGAATTATACGAGCTGGATTCAAAAACCTAATGCCTCATCCCCGATCTTGAGCCATCAATTATTTAAGGAAAAGGTGGTTCCTTTTTTAGAAACAGATATTCCTACTTTTTTTATTGTGATAGATAATTTACGCTTTGATCAATGGAAAGCAATAGAACCTATCTTCTCTGAGAATTTCCGGATCATTGAAGAAGATACTTTTTACAGTATTTTGCCCACGGCCACACAATATTGCCGCAATGCAATCTTTGCCGGAATGATGCCGGTAGATATTGAAAAACATTTTCCTAAAGAATGGAAAAATGATGATGAGGAAGGTGGAAAAAACTTATTTGAAGAAACCTTTTTAAAAGCACAATTAAAAAAATTACGCAAAGAAAATATTCGGTTCAATTATACCAAAGTAGTCAACCACCATGATGGCCAGCAATTGGTTTCTAACATTCATAATCTACTGCAAAATGATTTAACCGTCATCATTTATAATTTCGTAGATATGCTGAGCCATGCACGTACGGAAATTGAAATTCTGAAAGAGCTGGCAGCAGATGAAGTCAGCTATCGCAGTATTACACGCAGCTGGTTTGAGCATAGCCCTCTTCACCAGGCATTGAAAAAAATTGCTGATAAAAAAATTAATATTGTACTCGCTACCGATCATGGTAGTGTGCGTGTTAAAAACCCCTCAAAAGTCATTGGCGACAAACAAACCACAACAAACCTGCGTTATAAACACGGCAGGAATCTCAACTATGATCCTAAAGATGTATTGGTATTTCGTGACCCGAAAGAGGCCGGGCTACCAACGCCAAATGTAAATTCATCATTCATCTTTGCCAAAGAGGAAGGCTTTCTATGTTATCCTAATAATTATAATCATTATGTAAATTATTATAGAAATACTTTCCAGCATGGAGGCGTAAGCCTGGAAGAAATGATTATCCCGGTTATTAAGATGACCACTAAAGTCTGACAATTTTATTTTGAGTACTTTTTTCTATCGGTAAAAGAGTGATAAGTATTTGTCATAAGACTTCTCCTAAAGATTGCATTGTTACAGCTGAATTTCCGCTATTTCTCATCACATACTTAATTCATATGGCTTAAGTTATTTTAAACAAAGAAAAACCCCATGCTGGGGTTTTTCAAAATAATAAGAAATATATAGAGGGAGTAATTAACCAAATAATCCACCTTTCTTTAAAGTCTTATATCCTTCACCAATTTTATATCCATTCTGGTATATCTGAATTTTATAATTTCCTGTTTGATATTTACCTGCTTCGGGCTTCCAATCGAAACTTACGGGAGTTAATTTACCCTGTTCATATTGTACGGTGACTTTGCTTGTAAATACTTTTTCACCTGCATCACGCGTGGTAAATGTGCCGCTTCCATTTCCAGGAATCGTGATGGGGTTCCCATCGGGTGCAGTAACAATTACATATAATTCTTTGGATCCACTGGGCGCTATCCTGTTTTCATCCAGATCAAAAGAGATACGGAAAATATCCGTTCTTTTTGCTGTAGAAGTAGTCTTCTCTTTACCACTATTCTTAATATTGATTGCTGCTATATTGATATTGGATGCATGCAATGTAGATGCTACATCCACTACAGCTGCTTTCTGTGCCTGAGTATTTGCCAGATTTTGCTCTACGACTTTCTTTTGAGAAGATAAAGTATCCCGCTCTGTAGTCAATTGTTGATTAGAAGTAGTCAAAGCCTGGTTTTGAGTTTTTAATTCCTCAATTTGTGAAAGTAAGTCTGTGATTTTTCCATTCAATTGAGCAATCATAGACTTTGCCTTTGACAGGTCAGCATTTTTCTTGCCTAATTCAGATTTAATATCGGCTTTTAGTTTTTCAATTTCATTTTTCTTATCATTCAAAGCGCCGGTCAATTCCGTATTGCTTCCTGCAAGTGAATCCATGCGTGCGAGTGCTGCATTATATTCTAATTGCACAGAACTACGTGCAGAATCAACACTTGAATATTGAGTTTGCAATTGTGTAATGGTGTCGGAAGATTTATTCTTATCATAAATCAGGTAACCCCATGTTCCCAATAATGCAATAACTAAGATGGCATATATGATTTTTCTATTATCTTTAGGTGGCTGGGCTGCAGGCTGATTTGGTGAGCCTGTGGTTGGATAATTTGAGTAACTCATGTTTTGTTGTTTGTTTTATTAAATATATTTCACTTATGAATGGCCCTTCCATTTTTGACCTGTTCTTTATAGATATTGAAACGGTGCCTGTTTCTCCGGCCTTTGTTCAACTCCCCCAGGAATGGAAAAGCCTTTGGTCGGACAAGATTTCCAAAACCATGCCAGAAAATTCTACACCGGAAGAAAGCTGGTCACAAAAGGCGGGGATTTTTGCTGAATTTGGGAAAATCGTATGTATTTCTACAGGATATTTTGTACTGCATGAAAACGGGCATTTAGAATTTCGTGTAAAAAGTATATACGGGGATGAGGAGAAGGATTTATTACAGAAATTTAATCAACTCTCCCTTCAGCTTTTAAAGCATAAAAAATACTTTGAATTTTGTGGACATAATATTCGTGAATTTGATATCCCATTTATCTGCAGGCGAATGCTCATAAATGGCCTGGAGCTCCCTCCATACCTTTTTATACAGGGCGCAAAACCCTGGGAGGTAAAAATGGTGGATACTTTACAGTGGTGGAAATTCGGTGATTACAAAAATTTTATTTCGCTGAATTTATTAGCTCATGTACTTCAAATTCCTACTTCCAAAACAGATATGGATGGGAGCAAAGTACAAGAGGTTTATTATCAAGATCATGACCTACCACGCATAGCAGCTTATTGCCAGAGAGATGTCATTGTTGTGGCCAATATTATATTACGATTTAAAAATATGCCTATCCTGGATGAAGGATCTGTGACCATAGTAAAATGAACTTTATTCTTTTTAAAAAAAGATTGATATTTGGCTGTGGCCACAGAAAAAATCATTGAAGACTGGAAGAAAAATATTTTCAAACCCATTTATTGGTTAGAAGGTAATGAGCCTTATTTTATAGACCAGGTAATCAATTACGCAGAAAATCATATACTCCCCGAAACGGAAGCGGCTTTTAATCTTACCATATTTTATGGAAAAGATGCCCAATGGGCAGATGTTTTAAATGCTTGTATGCGTTACCCGGTTTTTGCGGAACGGCAGGTTGTCTTGCTGAAGGAGGCTCAGCACATGAAAGAAATTTTAAAGTTGGAATCTTATATTGAAAAACCATTGTCTTCCACCATTTTCATTATTGCTTATAAAGACAAGAAAATGGATCAGCGGACCAAATTCAGCAAATTACTCAAATCAAACGGAGTGGTCCTATCCTCCAAAAAAATGTACGATGAAAAGTTGCCGGAGTGGACGGCTCAAATGATTGCTGATAAAGGCTACCGGATACAACCCGATGCCCTATCCCTGATAATTGACCATATAGGAAATGATTTATCTCGTATACAACAGGAAGTGGAAAAAATGGCTATTAACCTGGTTGATCGGAAAATGATTACAGCAAGTGATATAGAAACTTTTATTGGCATTAGTAAAGAATACAACCCTTTTGAATTGCAAGCTGCATTAGCCGGAAAAAACCTTGCCAAATCTCTCCGCATCATTCAATATTTCGGAGAAAATCCAAAAGCAATTCCAATGCCCTTGTTACTACCCACTTTATATAGTTTTTTCAGTAAAGTATATATCCTTTGCGAAATGCCGCAGGTGAATATGCAATCAGCCTTGAACGTATTTAACAGAAATCCTATTGCCAGCAAACAAGCATTACAGGCTTATGAGCATTATGGCTTTCATGGTATTGAAAAAATATTATTATTGCTTCACCAGTATAACCTACGTAGTATTGGCATTAATGATGCATCCAATGAACATGAAAGTTTATTGAAAGAAATGGCTGTAAAAATTATGTGTTGCTGAGATCCTTTTGAAGAAATGAGCAGGCTTGCAACTGATCCCGGTATAATTGTAATTTCATTTCTTCTAATCCTGCAAATTTTACTTCCTTCCTTAAAAAATATTTTACAAAAACGCGAATGGTGCTGTGGTATATATTCTTTGTAAAATCAAAAAGATGTACTTCAATTGTCCTTGGTGTGCCACCAATAGTAGGCCGGGTACCAATACTCATCATTCCCTTATGAAGGTTGCTTTCACTATTACACCGTACTTCTACTGCATAAACACCATTTGCAGGAATTAATTTTTCCAGTTCATACACTTTAATATTTGCGGTAGGGTAACCGATTGTCCTGCCAATTTTTTTCCCATCTACAACTTCCCCTTCAAAGGAATAGGTATGACCCAGGTAATTATTGGCCGTTTCAATTTCTCCCTCGTTTAATGCCTTTCGGATCCTGGTGCTACTGACTGTAATATCATTCAAAACCTGTTCCGGAATTTCCTTCACCAAAAAACCAAATTTTTTCCCCAACTTTTCCATTAAATGATAATCCCCTTCACGGCCTTTTCCAAAACGATGATCATAACCAATAATAACGGTATGTGGGTGGAATTTTTCAACCAGGAAATGTTCAATGAAGGCTGTTGCAGACTGTTGCGAAAATTCCAAATTAAAGGGAATGATCACTAAATGATCTATGCCCATATTTTCCAATAACGCTATTTTTTCATTAGGCGTTGTTAAAATAGAAACCGGTTCCCGTCCCGGGACAATTGACCTGGGATGTGGATGAAATGTAATAATGACGGTTTCTCCCTGGATCTTTTTTGCTTCTTCCTTTAGTTGCCGGATAATTTGTTGATGTCCTTTATGTACTCCATCGAAAGTGCCAATAGTTATCACTGCATTTTCAATTGGTGGTAAATGATCAATATGGTTATGAACTTGCATCCTGTCGCAAATATAAGCGGCATGCCCCAATGATGAATAGAATTTAAAGAACCACATTGCTTCATACCTTATTTTTGCTTTTTCAAAATAAATCTATTCATGTCTTTATATACCAAACGTGGGGTAAGTGCACAGAAAGAAGAAGTACATGCTGCTGTCCGACAACTTGACCAGGGTCTATATCCGCATGCGTTTTGCAAAATGTATCCTGATTATTTATCAGGTGATAAAGACTTTATCAATGTGATGCATGCGGATGGCGCCGGAACCAAAAGCATTCTTGCCTACTTAGCCTGGAAAGAGACCGGTGACCTTGATGTATGGAAAGGAATTGCACAGGATGCCATAGCCATGAATCTGGATGATTTATTGTGTGCCGGCATCTATCAGAATATTCTATTCTCCTCCACTATTGACAGGAATAAATCAAAAATTCCAGGAGAAGTTTTGGAAAAAATTATAACCGGCTCCCGTGAGTTTTTTGCCTTATTGGAAACACATGGAATTCATATTCAATTCCTCGGTGGTGAAACAGCTGATGTAGGCGATGTGGTTCGTACTATAGCCGTCAATGGTACCATGTCTGCGCGATGGCCAAAGAGTAAAATTATTACGAATGAAAAAATTAAACCAGGACATGTTATTGTAGGTTTTGCAAGTGATGGTCAATCTTCTTATGAGCAATCCTATAACAGTGGTATTGGCAGCAATGGCCTTACAAGTGCCCGGCATGATGTTTTGAAAAAAGATTATGCCAAGAATTATCCCGAAACTTTTGAACATTCATTGGAAAATGAAGTAGTGTATATTGGTAAAAATAGCCTCTCTGATATTGTTGAGATGACCACTCCAAAAGGTAAAGAAAAAATATCCGTAGGAAAACTTTTATTGTCTCCTACACGTACTTATGCGCCATTGATGAAATTGCTACTGGAGCAATATTTTGAAAATATTTATGGTGTGATACATTGCAGTGGGGGAGGCCAAACGAAATGCCTGAAATATTTACCCGGCCCAATGAAAATTATTAAAGATCATTTATTTGAAACACCTTATGTTTTTCAACTCATTCAAAAAAATGCCGGTGCTGACAATAAAGAAATGATGCAGGTATTCAATATGGGGCACCGCCTGGAAATTTTTACCAATGAAAAATCTGCCCAGGATCTTATTGCGGCTTCAAATCAGTTTAATATACCGGCCCGAATTATTGGAAGAGTGGAAGCCCATCATAAAAAGTCTTTAGAAATACATACCCCAAGTGAAAAGATTTTATATTCATAAAAAAAAATATACCAGTTTTATTCCGGTATATTTTTAATCAGCTTTAAGTAATCTTGTTTTACTTCTATCAATTTATGATAAAACGGATAGTCTGCTTCAGTGGGAATTTTATTTTTTTACCATTTTCTTCGGCGGGTATCCATTTAGGCCCTTGTTGAATAACCCTTACTGCTTCAGCTGCAGTGCCAAAACCGGGATCATTCAACGCTTTAATTTCCTGAATATTTCCTTTTTCATCCACCAAAAATGATACTACCACATTATAAGTTCCATTAGGTGCATGAGCTTTATAGATTGTACCCATATTCAGATTTCTTTGCAAATATTTGATCCAGGCATCATTACCTCCCGGAAAATGCGCTTCTGATGTTTCATTGGCTACTTCGGATGTCCGCACATCTACCCCCTTTAAATCCTTACTGTTTTCCACGGTTTCTGCTGACTGATTATCTTTCAATCCCTGTTCTTTAGTAAACATTTCAATAACGCCGTTGCTGCCTTTGTCACCATATTTCTGAATAGCTGACTCACCTTTTAATACATTTATTGATTGAATGATAATCGGTGAGGTATTTTTTAATTCATCTGCACTGATAATTATCCCATTTAAGACATATAAGGGGTTTTTATTTTGCTTTGATAAAAGTTGGAAATTCCCGTCGATTACATAAGAATGCGCATCATTTTCTTTTTGCACATAAATTGTATCGGCCTGTATGGAAATCATATCCTGGTTCGGTATCAGGGTCTTTTTGTCCGTAAATGCATTATTAGATATTTCTACGGAAGTTATTTCAGGTTGCGAAAGTTTTGATGACTGCATTGCAGGAGGCGGCGGTGGTAATTGAATGTTGAGTTTTTTTGCTTCATCAACCGTCATGGTTTTTTTGGTATTGTCTTGCAGAGTAAGTTCAACCATTTGTTGTTTAAAGATGACTTTTACGCCAAATACTTTTTTGCCATCATACATACCATAATAGGGAATGGTATCTGAAATAGAATGGATCTTCGAATGAGGATCAGAAGCCATGGTATTATCACGTTGTTTCATTTTAAATGCAAACAATAAAACAGTGACGGCTAATACGGGTAATACGAATAACCGGCGGAGATAACTGTAGCGAGGTTTTTTTGATGTAGTAAGCATAATAATTCTTCTTTTAATAGGTGAATAAAAAAATGATTGTGCAGGAGAAAATATATTGGGATGAAAGTTTGCTTCGAGCATCATCTCAGCAAAAGCTTCCACACCATCTTCCCCAACTGATTTTTCATCAGCGATAAATTCATGAACCAGCGATAATTCTTTTCGCATGAAATAAAAAAATGGATTATACCAATAAAGACATTGAAGGGATTGTACAAATAATTTATCCCAGGTATGTTTTTGATGGATATGAGATAATTCGTGTTTGATTATTTGTCTTCCGGTTTTGCTATGTATTGAAATATCTTTTCTCCAAAACAACATAGATAAAAATGAAAAAGGGGCCTGTGGGATGTCGGTATTAATAAAATCAATATCCCCCATTTTCTGTACGCCATACCTTTTTCGAAAGACATAAATTTGAACAATATGCCTGGTGAATATGAATAGGAGTATGAGCGTTACTATTAAATACATTGTAGTGGTAAGCGTTTCAATATTCATGAACTTATCCCATGGATTCGCTGCAGTTACATTCGTTTTTACAATTATGTCTTGCAGCCATTGTGTAGTGCCGGTATTTTCAATTGGGAGGTAAAACCATTCAAAATGTAAAAATGGAATGATTACGCTTGCGACAAAAGCAAATAATAAATAAAAACGATTGTAAAAATGGAAACGATTATTCCGCAAGGCCATAAAATAATACCCAAAAAAGATGGCGGAACAAATAAGCACTTTTACCGGATAAATAAAGATTGTTTCCATCTTATGAAGTTTTATCTTTTTTTCAATTGAGAGATTAATAATTCAAGATCCTCCACACTGAGTTTATTTTCCTGAACCAGGAAGGATACAGCATTACTAAAAGAACCGCCGAAATAACCTTTGATCAAACCATTTAAACTATTTTTTGAATAGGCGGCTTTTGTTACTAAGGGTGTATATTCATACATCCGGCCAAAGGTTTCTGTTTGGACAAACTTTTTGTCAATGAGAATTTTCAATAATGTAGCAACCGTATTGTGATGTGGTTTAGGCAGGGGCATCGCTTCAATAATGTCTTTTAAAAACCCTTTTTTGATTTTCCATAGTGCCTGCATTATTTGTTCCTCAGCTTTTGTCAATGTTTTCATACTAATCGTTTTCTTTATAACTAATTCTTTAGTCAAAGTTAGACTAAATTTTTAGTTATCCAAATTTATTTTAAAAATACGTAAAAATTGCAATCAAATAGGGCATACTAACCCGGTAAACTTTACATTTGACAAAATGAATTGTATGAGTGATACTGTTGTAAGTTTAAGTCATGCCAATATTTACCAGGGCAGTAACCTGATTTTACAGGATGTCAATTTTACTATTGAAAAGGGTGAATTTGTATATCTCGTGGGTAAAACCGGTACCGGAAAAAGCAGTCTTTTAAAAACTTTGTATGGAGAATTGCCGCTAAAAGAAGGTGAAGGAATGGTTGCAGGCTTTGACTTGAAGAAAATGAATTGGAAAAAAGTACCTTTTTTAAGGCGTAACCTGGGTGTAGTTTTCCAGGATTTTCAATTATTAACGGACAGGAATGTGCATCAAAATCTCCGCTTTGTATTAAAGGCAACAGGGTGGAAAGATGAAAAATTGATGGATGAAAAGATTAATGAAGTGCTGGCTAAAGTGGGCCTGAAAAGTAAAGGCTTTAAAATGCCTTTTGAAATGAGTGGTGGAGAGCAACAAAGAGTAGATATTGCCAGGGCTCTTCTGAATTCACCCAAATTAATACTCGCAGATGAACCTACGGGTAATCTTGATCCGGAAACAAGTGATGAACTCATGCAATTACTCCTTCAAATTTCAAAAACATATAGTACAACCATTTTGATGGCTACACATGATTTTCCAGTTATTAATAAATATCCATCGCGTTTATTGAAAACTGAAAGAAACCAGGTTTTTGATAGCGCTAAAGTTGCTGAAATATAAGATATCCTTTTATGGCATTTTCTTTTCATGCCAAATCCAGTCAATAACCTGTTGGCCATTTTTTGTATTGTCAAACATTTCCTCGAGTAATGCTTTTCGCATATTAATTTCAGACAATAAAAATGGCTGATAATACAATTGCTCAATGAGTTGTTTCATGCCCTGTGGAGTCTTTTGAAGATGTAACAGTTCGTCCAGCCCATCATGATCATTCAGTTCACTATTCACGACACAATGCCGTCCATTATATAAAGCATTTAATAACTTGAGCTTAATACCGGTACTATTGAATGAAGGCAAAACATGAATATGTGCATCGGCAATCAATGTTTCCATTTTAGTGTCTGAAGGGTTTGGCACTAATTCAATGTTTTTAAACTTCCTGGCCAAAGCACGCAATTTCTTTGAAGGATTCTTTCCGGCAATGATTAAACAAATTTCGGATTTCTTAAATATTTTTTTGATCAACCAAACTGCTGCAAATTCATTTTCTGCTACACTAAGATTTCCATGATAAAGACAATACTGCCCCATACCTTCTTTGCTGGATACTTTCCAGGGTGGTAAAAACAAGGGCAGAAAAAAAACGGATTTACAGGAAAACTCATTTTGAATATACGCAGCATCTCTTTGCGCTACTGCCCAAAAGGCATCGGCAAGTCGAATCATTTTGTTTTCATAATTCTTCAACAATTTAGACTCCCACCAGTAATACAGTTTTTTTTCCAGATCATTTGTACATCTATATAATTTTTCATAATACAAATGTTCCACATTATGTAATCGAACAAATTTCTTTCTTTCTTTAAATGCTT
This sequence comes from Bacteroidota bacterium, assembly GCA_018268015.1. Classification (GTDB taxonomy): domain Bacteria; phylum Bacteroidota; class Bacteroidia; order Chitinophagales; family Chitinophagaceae; genus JAFDXJ01. The sequence goes on along the minus strand of JAFDXJ010000053.1, from coordinate 118,616 downwards.
CATCCTGGAGAAGCCATGTACAATGAGTTCCTTCCATTAAAATAGGAAAATCATCTTTTAGTAAACGTTGCCGAAGTGCAGTGCTACGCCTGCTTTTCACGATATAAGGAAGCCGAAAAGATAAGCTTTTTGCTCCCGTATTGCGCGGATAATAATTCACTTCAGTGCAATATTGATTCAGCTCTTCCTGTGGCTGACGGCCACTTTCAAAACAATGTAAATAAATGCTGACGCCTAAAGATTTCAGTGCCGTCAGTTTGTAAAACAAGTCGAAAACACCACCATAATTAACCGGGTAAGGAATATCTAGGCAAATAATATGAAGATGCTTTTCCAGGGATTCGAATTTTATTGCCGTTAATGTTTATTCATTTATTGAAAAATTGAAAATACAAATCTTTCAGTTTTTTTTCTTCCATTTCCCAGTTTAATTCAGTGCGGGCATTCATACAATTTATTTTTAGCTCTTCATATGCTTTGTCATCAAGAAGAATTTTATTCAAAGCATGAGAGAGGGTTTGTATGCTGGTATCATCAATCATATAGGCGATATGATATTGGTCATTGATCTTTTTATATTCGGGATAAGCAATACATAATTGTGGTATTCCTGCCATGATATAATCAAAAAAGCGATTACTTAAAGATTGATACTGATTCATCCCCGTTTTTTCAAACAACATGATTCCAAGATAGGATTGTGGTGTTATGGACTTCAATTCTTCCGGCAAAACTGGACCTTCCAGGATGACTTTATTTTCGAGATGATGTAATGAAATCAATTTCTTTGCCTGCTCCATAAAATTTCCCTGTCCAAAAATCCGCAGTGTACAATTTACTTCCTTCATTGCAGGGATCAATGTTTCAAAACTTCGTCCTTCATTAACGGCTCCCTGGTAGATGAAAAACCTGTTTGCAATTTTGGATGGCCCGGATGGCAATGAGGTGCGTTGTGGCAAATTACGAATAAGCCCATATTGAACATGATATCTTTTCATGAATTCCTGAACAATAAAATCATTAACGGTATACCCATTGCTGAATTTTGGTACTGCAAATTTTTCAATGGCAAGCCATACCCGGTGAATGACCGGTCGGGTTACAATTTCCTTTTGTTCGGTGAAAAGTTCATGTGCATCATAAATTCTTTTTTTTCTTCTAATTACTGAGACAAAATAGGCCGGTAAAATGGTATCCAGATCAATTGCACAGATGCCATCCATTTTTCTGAATATTAACCAAAAAAATAATCGCAAATTAAATTCTGCATAAAAGAATATTCCTTTTTGAAAAAAACAATGCAATCTTTTTTGCCGGAAAAATTGTTGCACAAGTGGTAAAGAAGAATTCATTTTTCTGCCGACGAGTATAATTTCATACCCGGCTTTAGATAAGGAACAGCATATGCGTTGCATTCGCTGATCATAGTTTAAATCATTGGTGACCGTAAAAATAATTCTTTGCAAAAATTAATTCTTTTTGGATTTATATTTTAAAACAACCTGTAAAATTCCATCATTGATCATATTTAATTTTTCTGCTGCTTTTTTACTGAGGTCAATAATACGTCCTTTTACAAAAGGTCCCCGGTCATTGATGCGTACTTTTACACTATTTCCATTTTGAGGATTCATCACTTTTACTCTGGTACCAAAAGGTAAAGTTTGATGAGCGGCCGTTAATTTATCATTTTTAAAAATTTCTCCATTGGCTGTTTTCTTTCCATTAAACGAGTCGCTATAATAAGATGCTATACCTTTTTGTGTAATATATTTTCCGCAAGAGCACAATGCACAAATACACATGAAGAACAGGAAAAAAACGGGTGCAGAAAATTTCATTTTACTTCCAATGAGTAAAAAATTTTTGTCAGCCATGATAAACACGGGAAAAGATAATTTTCCCATTCTTGATTTCAAGCACTTCAGCCACTTGCAGGTCTTCATCTCCGGGAAGTTCCCTTGTATATTCCATACATACCCGATGTTCATTTGCTGTAATCGTTTGAACTTCGTAATGTAAGCCAGGCAATCTTTTGAAAGAATCAGCCCACCATTCTCGCAAAGCTTTTTTCCCTTCAATCAAGCCATTTGAATCAGGTATTTTGGCTTTTAACTTGGGACTAAAATGTTTTGCTTGTTCATCATATAATGCCAGCAATTCTTCCAGGTCCTGCGTATTAAAAGCCTTAAACCATTGTATCGCAATTTGTTCATTCTCTTTGCCGGTATCCATGTAAAATTTATTTGAAGGGTACTTTAGTAACTTTAGCTTTAACCGGTTGATTGCGGATACTGATAAAAATTTCTTGATCGAGCGAAGCATTTTCAATAGTTACATAGCCCAGACCGACTGCTTTACCAAGAGATGGTGCTTGCGTACCGCTGGTTACATACCCAATTTCTTTACCACCCGCATCTACAATGGGATAATGATGTCTTGGAATACCACGTTCAAGCATTTCAAAGCCAATCAATTTTCTTTTAATACCTTCCTCTTTTTGTTGCTGTAATATTCCCTGGGCTGTAAATTTTGTTTCTTTATTCAATTTAGTTATCCAACCCAATCCTGCTTCGAGAGGCGATGTAGTATCATCAATATCATTTCCATATAAGCAAAATCCCATTTCTAATCGCAATGTATCCCGGGCACCAAGGCCTATCGGTTTTATTCCGGATGATTTCCCTGCATCAAAAATGGCATTCCAGATTTTTTCTGCATGGTCTTCTTTGTTTTCAAAGTAAATTTCCACACCGCCCGAACCTGTATAACCGGTCGCACTGATGAGCACATTATCCACTCCTGCAAATTCTCCTTTACCAAAAGTATAATACTTCAAGTTTATCATATCAATGCTCGTTAATGGTTGTAATATTTTACAGGCATTGGGTCCCTGGATAGCCAGTAAACAGGTGGCATCACTAATATTTTTCATTTCTGCATTTTCTGTATTGTGTGCACTTATCCAATCCCAGTCTTTTTGAATATTGCTGGCATTTACCACCAGCATATACACCTTATTTTCTTCAATACAATAGACGATTAGGTCATCAATGATACCACCTTCTTCGTTTGTTAGGCAATTATATTGGGCTTTCCCGGAAGTAATTTTGGACACATCATTGGTCGTAATACGTTGTATAAGTGATAATGCATGCGGTCCTTTGATGATAAATTCACCCATATGACTTACATCAAAAACACCGGCATTTGTTCTTACACACAAATGTTCATCATTGATGCCGGAATAACTGATAGGCATATTATTTCCTGCAAATTCCGCCATTTTTGCCCCGAGAGCAATATGAAAATTAGTAAAAGCTGTTGCTTTCATACATTATTTTTTATTGATAAAATTACGAAGGTGCTTTTCTTCCTGCAAACAAAAATAAGCGAACAAATGACCATTAAAAAATAAAACATCCATTCACAAAGAATCCCATTCCAAAAATGGAACAGGACTCTTCTTTTCCCAACCTTAACCGAGTTTAAATCAAAAAACGTTGCATAAAAAGTGAGGACATTGGGATATTTACTTTTTCCTTTTCAACTGTATTTGCAGATACTTTTTTCAAAGAATCATTTGACTGTCGGGGTTGCTTATAGCGATAAACGGAATCCTGCGATGGAGACGGGTTTTCTCCCTGCTCCTTATCTTCATCCTGATCATCTTGATCATTTAATGCCGGGTGTACCCGTTTAAGACCGCTTTCCGTCATAATATATTCTACATTATGATCCCAGTCTAAACCCTCATCATTAAAGTTTCTCCAATTATAATCATCAAAATCATTTCCAAAGTGAAAGCTGCTATAATCATTCCATCCCACATTTTTATCAATAATAATTCTTTTGCCAACAGGTACTGCTATGGTAATATATACTCCCTGGTTCCGGAATTTTTCTTTTGGTGTAATGGCGATCCCTGTTCCAAAGAATAAACTAGAATCCTTTTGATAAATCGGGTAATTTATTTTATTAGCCAATGCATTTGCTTCGGGCCTGGAAGAGCCATTGGATACACGAAACATTTTTACACTAAAGCTATCTGTCAGTGATTTTACTATTTTTATCTTATTATTTTTCAAGAAAATAGTATCCTCATCAATGTTGACGAATGGTTCAAAATGCCACCAACGGCTTCTGATAAAATCATTGGTATTGCTTGCATTTTTTAATTCTAATTTATTCACCAATGGGTTCTCAAGTGACACTACTTCTTCCCTGGGTGTATTATGAGAGCCGAAATCTCTCGTCAAAGATGAAACGAGCAATATCATACTAGCCCACCCCAAGGTCCATAATGCAATAAATGTATAAGTCATAAAATTGCTATGGGATTTGGTATTTGCAATTCTCCGGATTATCCAGGTAATAATACCTATAACCGGCACCCATATAAACAAAAGCAATGTACCCCACAGGTAAACGGTTTGCCAGCCATCATTGATAAGGTACACTTTATAAGGTAGAAAGCCGGCAAATGAAATACCCATCGTTAATAATGCAATGACCAGTGAAATAACAATACATCCTAAAATGAAATAGGCAAAGATTTTAAATAATAAGATGATTACTTTCCCAAGTCCGCCACTACTCCTTCTTCCTGCGGAAATTGCTTCACTGGCCGTAGATTTACTTCTTTGACTAAGAGAAGACCCAATTTCCTGAGCTCTTTCTTTCACTTCAGCGCCAAATTTTTTTGCACGATCTTTTACACCGGCCATGTCCTGCTGAATGGTTGTTTTTATACTGTTTAAATCCACTTTCTCCCCTTTCATTTCCAGCTTTTCAGAAGTGGATTTCGCTTCTGGGATTGCTATCCATAAGATGATATATATAATTGTAGCACCTGGGCTGAAAGTAAAATTGATAATACTTGGAAAATTCCAGGGACCAAAATGAGACCATCTGAATAAGAAGGTAATAAATGGAATTAAAAAAATAACTCTGGGGATCCAAATATTGATATTAAAGTAATGCGCAATCCCACTGCACACGCCCCCAATCATGCAATTCTCCGGGTCACGGTATAATCTCTTCCTGGTAGATCCGATAACGGTAGATGCGGTACTGGGAACAGCCACCCATAAGATCAGGTATGGTATAAATAATGCACCAAAGAAAATAACAAATAAAATCCGAACGACTACACGGTCAATATTAAAATAATTGGCCAGCCCGGCGCAAACACCTGCCACTACTTTATCATTTTCATCGCGGTACAAACGATGTGGGGGAGGTGGCGTGGTATTTTCCCCGCCTGAATCTTTTGATTCAGATTGTGATTTACGGTTTTCATTTTCTACTTTAGATTGCAGGTTTATTTCATCCGCTTCAAAATCTGCCGGACGGCCCATACTCTTTATGATGGCCTCTACATCATCATCCGTAATGCAGGTACTTCCTTTCTTTAAAGTTTCAGAAAAAAGTTCTGCTATACGTCCTTCTATATCATTGATGATTTCATCACTGCCTTCTTCGTTTGAAAAGTATTGTTGCAGGCTCTCAATATATTGCTTAAGCATATCATAAGCAGTTTCTTCTATAGGTACTACCCGTCCCTGGAAGTTGATATTTATTACCTTTTTCATATTTCAAGTTTTATTGGTTGTGGTTAGGTGTTTCTGTTTCTATATTTTCTGATGACATTTGTGTGAGTGCTTTCACAGCTCCTGCCAGTTCTTCCCAGGTTTTTTCAAGTTCTTGGTAAAAGGCCAACCCATTTTCGGTCATGAGAAAATATTTCCGGGGCGGCCCACTATTACTTTCAACCCACCTGTATGATAGAACTCCCGCATTTTTTAAACGGGTAAGTAAAGGATATAATGTTCCTTCTAAAATGTGAAGATTGGCTGCTTTCATTTTTTCTACTATATCACTAGGGTACACTTCCCCATGACGGATGATAGATAAAATGCAAAACTCCAATACTCCTTTTCGCATTTGGCTCTGTGTGTTTTGAATATCCATATTCCGGGTTTTTAATTTTTCGCAGTTTCCTGCAAAATGTTTTTTTAAATTTATTGAAGCCGGTTCATTATGTTCTTCTGTTACCAGTCAGTTATCACAATGATAAAACAAAGGTAAATGGTTTTTTAATACTATGTATCACATAGTACCAAGTTTATTTTAGTAATTTGTAGGAAATAATACTATATAAAATGATATATTATTGATTTACAATTATTTATAAAAATAAATCAAAAATACCAGAATGATGAGTGGTAAAATATAATGATGAAAACAATAAAAATGATAGTTTTCTCAAGAGATTTTTGAATAAAATCCTTCTAAAAAAAGAGGTATAGAATAAGGAAGAATCAATCATTTAAGAAAAGGCCTGATAAACCAGGAAGCTAAATAAATAGGCTAGTCCGGTCATATAAATGAATTGAAAAACCGGCCATTTCCAACTCTTTAATTCTCGTTTTACTACAGCAAGTGTACTCATACATTGCATGGCTAAGACATAAAATACCATCAGGGATAATGCTGTTGCAAGGGTATATACTTTGGTGCCATCTTCCCTTACCGCATTCCGCATTTTTTCCTGCAAGGTGGAATTATTATTATCTTCCACACTATAAATCGTTGCCATTGTACCCACAAAAACTTCTCGAGCGGCAAAAGAAGTGATCAAGGCAATTCCTATTTTCCAGTCAAATCCCAGCGGGCGAATGCCGGGTTCAATTGCTTTACCCAAGATACCGGCATAAGAGTTTTGCAGTTTTTCAGTGTTATATTGTTTTTCCCAATGTGTATGCATTTCTGGTGTTGTAGCCTGCTGTTCAAGTGTAGCATATTTCGTTTCAATACTTTTCATTCTGGCGGAAGGGCCATAACTGCTAAGAAACCACAATAATAAACTGATCATGATGATGATTTTCCCGGCATCAACCACAAAAATTTTAGCCTTAGCGACCATAGTAACACCTACATTTTTCCAGCGAGGTACTCGATATACCGGTAATTCCAAAATGAAAAAACTTTTCTCTTTTAAATGAATCATCCATTTCAAAACATAACTCACCAGTAATGCCATCACTGTACCCATCATATATAAAGCCATCATCACTAAACCCTGTAAACTCAGAAAGCCAAAATAAAAATGATTCGGTACGACCAGTGAAATTAATATTGTATAAACAGGCAATCGTGCACTACAACTCATCAGGGGCGTGACTAAAATAGTTAATAATCTTTCTTTTTGATTTTCAATGTTCCTGGCACTCATGATTGCCGGTACTGCGCAAGCAAATCCACTGATCATAGGCATTACACTTTTCCCATTCAGGCCCACTTTACGCATCAGTTTATCACTCAAAAAGCTGATACGCGCCATATAACCGGTATCTTCAAGGATTGTAATGAGGCCAAATAAAATCATGATTTGAGGCACAAATACGAGGATACCATTTAATCCGGCAATTAGGCCATTGACTAGTAAATCACTCCACCAGGTTGTTGGTAAAATACTATTAAAAAATCCGGTTATTTGGGAAAAACTCCAATCAATGGCATTCATCGGATATTGCGCCAGCCAGAAAATACTTTGAAAAAGTAAAAACAAAACGATCAACAAAATAAGGTAACCCCATATTTTATGCATCAATAAATTATCCAGTTTCTCCGTGAATAATTTTTTTTGCAGCGGATCAGGCTCCACTACGTTTTGCTGCATGATTTGTTTGATTCTTGAATACCGTTTAACAATTTCCTCCGCCTGCGTTTTACTTGGATTGAATTGATGATCCACTTCAATTTGCTCTATGGTTTCCTGTTCTTTTTCTGTTAAAGGAAAATTTTCATGATTGATTAAATAATGCTGTGCCGCATAATCTCCAATGGCCGGATAGATTTTTTTTACGGCAATTATGGCCTCTTTATCAGATGGCCGCGTGTCAACAAAATCAATCTGGGAAGGTATGTAGGGGTGCTTAATATATTGTGCTATCAGCTTTTTCAGCGGTTCTACCGTTTTAGTTTTTCTTGGATTCACCGCAACTACGGGTACGCCCATATCTCTTTCTAAGCCTTCAATATCCACTTCAATTCCTTTTTTACGAGCAATATCCATCATGGTAAGTGCAATAATCACCGGCCTCTTCAAGTCTATTACCTGGCTGCAAAAAAGCAAATTCCTTTTTAAATTACTGGCATCAACAACAAGCAAAATGATATCCGCCTCCGTCGTTTTATCTACCTGCATCATGACCCTGTAGGCAACCCATTCATCTTCCCGGCGGGGATAAAGACTGTAGGTTCCCGGCAGATCTGTAATGATAGCTTCCTTTTTTCCGGATAAATGGAAACGCCCTGTTTTTTTATCCACTGTTACCCCGGGAAAATTTCCGGTCTTTTGGTTTAGTCCGGTAAGCGCATTAAACAAGGATGATTTACCACTGTTTGGATTACCAACGAGCGCAATATGAATATTTTTAGAAAGCAATAATTTTTATTAGCCTGCAAATTTACATCCTTCATTTGGATCTTTATATCAGCATGGACTTTATTTCATGATAATACTTCACTGTATGGCCTTTTTTACAATTGCTTTACAATAAAATAAATCCGGCTCAAGGGAGTTGTGTATCATTGTAAACTTTAAATTTCCGAGCTGAAAAAAACCGTTCATCTTTTACAAATCTTATTTTTGCCATTATAAAATGCCACGCATGTATAAAAAAATCTTGGTTCTGCTCCTTATTATACCTACTCTGGGGATTGCACAATCTAAAAAAGAAAAAAAAGCAAAACTGAAAGAAGATAAAATAACCTATGACCATATTGAAGCGCATATTAAATATCTGGCCAGTGATAAGCTGGAAGGCCGTAGAACCGGTACTATGGGCGAAGTACTTGCCATGGAATATATCAGCAATCAATTCGAAAAATACCATGTAAAAAGTGCAGGTACGAATGGATATATACAGGAATTTTCCATTGATGAAGGAAAGCAAATGGCTGACCATAAAAATTATTTTCTGGTCAACGGAGATTCCATGGAATTACGAAAAGAATACTTTCCCTTATCCTTCACATCCAATGCCACCATTTCCGGAAATGTGTCCCCCAGCGTGAATGAACGGGGCGAGCCCTGGTTCTTTGATTTAAAATATTTACTGGAAGACAATGCTCAAAACCCACATTTTGATGTTATGGATGCCATCAAAAAAGAAGTACAAGAGGCTCGAGATAAAAAAGCTACTGCTCTGATCATTTACAACTCAACTTCTATTACAGACAATGTTTTATATAATAAAAATGATACTACTGCAGCATTAGGTATTCCTGTTTTATATATAACACATGAAGGCATGCAGAAATATTTCAACGATATTACATCCTATTTTTCCATTTCCTGTATGACAGGCCTGGAACATGTTTCCAGGAAGGCCCGGAATGTTATCGCGTTTATTAATAATAATGCTCCCACTACCGTTATTATTGGTGGTCATTTTGATCATCTTGGATATGGCGAAGACAATAACAGCCTCGATGGGTATGGACAAATTCATAATGGCGCTGATGACAATGCAAGCGGCACCGCAGCAGTGATTGAGCTGTCACGAATTTTGCAAAATTCAAAAGCAAAAAATAATAATTATTTATTCATTGCTTTTTCCGGTGAAGAGCTTGGTCTGTTTGGGTCAAAATATTGGTTAGAACATCCCAGTATCAACATATCACCCAACTACATGATCAATATGGATATGATTGGCCGCTATGATACGGCCCGAAAACTCACTATTGGCGGTTATGGCACTTCACCTGACTGGGGAAATATTTTTTCTGTTACACCAGATAAAAATCTCGTTATAAAACTCGATAGCAGTGGGAGTGGCCCCAGTGATCATGCCAGTTTTTACCGTGATAGTATTCCTGTTTTATTTTTCTTTACAAATAGCCATCCCGATTATCATAAAGCTACGGACGACTGGGATAAAATCAATTATTCCGGTGAAGTAGAAATTATAGATTACATTGTAAAACTCATTGAAGCTACAGATTCAAAAGGTAAACTAAGTTTTGCCAAAACGCGTGATATGGAAATGCGTTCCGTATCATTGCCTGTAACGCTTGGTGTAATTCCCGATTATGGATATACCGGTACGGGTATGCGTATTGATGGCGTTAGTAAAGGTAAAATTGCTGAACATATCGGCTTGAAAGCGGGTGATGTTTTATTGCAATTGGGTGAATATAAATTTGTAGATGTCATGTCTTATATGACGGCATTACAGCATTTCAAAAAAGGTGATAAGACAACATTGCACATATTACGTGGCACGGAAGAGAAAATATTTGAACTTGAATTTTAATCATTTTGACCTAACCTGTTTTTGTGAATGAGATCCTGCAAATAGACAGCCTGACCAACGATTTTTTTGACGATGTACGATTATTGGGCATTGTATCTACAGCCAAGAATTACCGTTTTTGCTGGATGATGAATCACTATTTGCATTTTGATTTTCGTTTGGATAAAAATATTGATATTCATATCAGGCGCAAAAGCAGGAATTATTTTTTCCCGGTATATTCTTTTTATAATGATAACAGTCAGTTGAGTCATTATATTTACCATAACAATTGTGATGGTGAATTTTTATTACCGGAATTTAAACATATTGACTTCTTATGGCTGATGAAAGGAGACCAGTTAAAAGAAGAAGATGCCAAAAATTTAATTATCACACTCAAAGAAATCCCGAGTGTGCAATTGGTTGCAGAACTGACTAATGAAAAGATAAAAACCCGCGGAAACCTGGTATTCGAATAACTATTAAATGATATTTTATGTGGAAAGAAAAAAAGAACGGCTTATATCAGCGATTTATTTTCAAAGATTTTTCGGAAGCATTTTCATTCATGACTCGTGTAGCCCTGGTGGCGGAAAAAATGAATCATCATCCCAATTGGAAAAATACGTACAATAAAGTGGAGATTACCCTGAATACGCATGATGCAGGAAATAAAATTACGGCAAAAGACAGAAAACTGGCTGAGGCTATAAATCAAATAATTGGTGTAAAATAATGGATTATTTAGCTTCCGAAATCTTCATGATTCGTCCTGCGGCTTTCGGTTATAACACGGAGACAGCCGGCTCTAATGCATTCCAGCAAATACAGCCAGGTATGCTGAAACAGCAGGTACTTGAAAATGCCATTCGTGAATTTGATGATTTTGTAGCACAATTGCAAAGTCAACAAATTGAAGTCACTGTTTTTCCGGATTCAAAAGAACCTGTAAAACCGGATGCAATTTTTCCCAACAATTGGCTCGTAACCATGCCCGGAGGCGAAGTGTATATTTTTCCTATGCAAGCGGAAAACAGGCGCATTGAAAAGAGAGCAAGTATCATTCAGTTTTTGCAACAAAATTACCAGGTAAATCTTGTCACAGATTACACCCATTTTGAAAAAGAACATACTTTTTTAGAAGGGACCGGAAGTATCATCATGGATCATACAAATAAAATCATGTATGCCTGCCTTTCATCACGTACGGATAAAAATCTTTTGATTGAATTTGCAAATCACAAAAAATACAAGCCCGTTTACTTTTTATCCACTTTACAAAACGGAACGCCCATTTATCATACCAACGTCATGATGAACCTCGGAGAAAAATATGCAGTAATATGCCTGGAAACCATCAGGGATGAGGATGAAAAAAAAGCGTTTCAACATATTTTAAATGCAACGAATAAACGGATTATTGACATTTCCATTTCTCAAATGAATGCTTTTGCAGGTAATATGCTTCAGGTAAAAAATAAGACCGGCAAAAAATTTACCATCCTGAGCCAGTCGGCATTTAATTGTTTAAATGAAGAACAAAAATCCCTGATCATCCAGGATTCCACCCTATTACCCGTTCCCATACCTACTATTGAAACCATTGGAGGCGGTAGTGTTCGTTGTATGATGGCAGAGATCTTTCTTGAAAAAAGAAATGGTTAATGTACCTCTATCATTTTATCACCCGATTGCGTAAATATTCCAATAGGATCACCGGTATAGCAGGCATATTCTTTTAATATTTTTTGAACTGCAGGTAAAGCCTCCGGTGCTATGGCCAACATCAATCCCCCATTGGTTTGCGGATCCGGTAATACGGAAAATGCTTCCATCACATTCACTCCTTTACCAAAGCTGATTTTTGAACTGTAACTATTCCAATTTCGATAGGTGGCATCCGGAATAATGCGTTTTTCAAGATAAGATTGAACGCCCTCCATGAGTGGAATTTTCTGATATGTGATAGAGGCAGATAGCCCGCTTCCCGTACACATTTCAATTAAATGACCAGCCAAACCAAAACCCGTAATATCTGTCATGGCATGTACACCGTCCAGAGAAGACAAGGCTTCTCCGGCTTTGTTCAAAGTGATTAATTGTTGTACCAATTTCTTTTCATGGCTTTCTTCCACCACAGCTCTTTTCACCGCAGTAGATAATATCCCTGTACCAATGGCTTTGGTAATTAAAATCAAATCACCTTCTTGTGCGCCATCATTCCTTTTTAGGTTCTTTATTTCTAATAAACCATTTACGGATAATCCAAAAAGGGGTTCCGTAGTATCAATGCTGTGCCCACCAGCAAGTGGAATACCTGCTTCCAAACAAATTTCTTTAGCGCCTTCAATCACTTTTTTTGCCAGGCTGAGAGGCAATTTTCCTATAGGCCACCCAAGAATGGCTAATGCAAGTATGGGTTTTCCACCCATTGCATATATATCACTAATGGCATTTGCTGCGGCAATTCTACCAAAATCAAAAGCATCATCAACAATTGGTGTAAAAAAATCAGTTGTAGCAATGAATGCACTATGGTCATCCATGGAATAAACTGCTGCATCATCATTTGTATGATTGCCTATCAATAATTTCTTATACGTTTCCTCTTTTGTTCCTGACAAAATATTTTCCAAATCGGCCGGTGAAATTTTGCAACCACATCCGGCTCCATGAGAATACCCGGTGAGTTTAAATGCTTCGTCTTTATTTTCTTCTGTTATCATCTTGTTCTTTTTTTTGAATGGTATTTTCCAATAGAGATGCATTTAAAGATGCATCCGTAGTGAATGATTGTATGGTATGTAATTGTGCAGAAATATTTTCCCTGTTAGGTAAATTTTTCAAGTAGCAACGGTCATAATATCTTAATAAAATGGAAAAACATTTTTCCAAATCACCTTTATGCAAATATTCTATGGCCATTTTGGTTTCCAGGCCACCCAGCCTTTTTTGGATACGCAGAATAGCATCTTGTAATTGTTCATGAGTGTATTGTCCATAATTATTCAGAATATATTTTAATCTTTCTTCAAATGGTATATCCATAAAATAAATGGTGGCGGCACGCATACTTTCATATAAAGCAGCAGGAATATTTAATGAACCTATCCGCCTGCTTTCGTCTTCTATCCAAAAAACTTTATGTGCGCTTTGTTGTGTATTCCAAAGTGCATCAGCCAATAAATTTTCAAACATTTCCTGCCTGGGTTGAGGAATATTATGCAGGTTTCCAAAAGCAGAGCCTTGATGATTTGCTAATCCTTCCAGGTTGATAACTGCATGATTTTTTTGAATGAATTGCTGCAAGATTTCTGTTTTACCGCTTCCGGTATAACCTCCCAGGACATTACAAGAATATTTTATTTCTAATATGGATAATGCCCAACGTCGAAAAGATTTATACCCGCCATCCAGTACATACACTTCAAAGCCATACAAATCTAAAAGCCAGGCTACAGCTGTGCTACGCATGCCACCACGCCAGCAATGAACCATAATCTTGTTATCATTTTGTCCTTTTAAACTTTTGGCCTTTTCAATAAGAGGCATCATTTTTTCTTTAAAAAAGCCCAGGCCGATTTCTACTGCAGTTTCTCTGGAAACCTGCTTGTATGCGGTTCCAATTTCTTTTCTTTCTTCATCAGAGAATAATGCAAAACTATAAGCGCCGGGGACATGTGCCTGTTCATATTCTCCGGGGCTGCGAACATCAAAAACGGGTATTGTTTTTCTCCATTCAAGAAATGCCGGTATAGAAATTTTAGTGATAGCCATGCAGAGCAAAAGTAGGAAAGCGCACAGGAAAACTGACTAGCGTTCTTCCATTTATAAAAAATTTAAAATCACTATTGTTTTAATAAATAATTTTAATGCAAATCATAAAACCGGATATATGAAAAGTTTATGGATCCTTTTGTGCATGGCTTTTACCTGCACTTCTTATTCTCAAAATTTAACGGTTGAAAAAATAATGAGAGACCCCAAATGGATTGGCACTTCTCCCTCCAATGTTTTTTGGTCTGTAGATAATCAAAACATTTATTTTAACTGGAATCCGGATAATCAGCCAAGTGATTCTTTTTATGCTATTTCTTTAAAAAATTTACAAGCGGTTAAAGCTGATCAGCGAAATGCCAGGATGGCTTTGGCTATGGCAAATGGGAACTGGTCAACAGATTATACGCTCCTCGCCTTCACCTACCAGGGGGATATTTTTTTATACAACATCAATAAAAAAGATACCCTGAGAATTACCCAAACTGCAGATTATGAATATAGTCCAAGATTTATTAAGAATAATACAGCCATCGTATATCAAAATGGAAATAATCTCTTTTGCTGGAATATGAAAAATGGCACTACAAAACAGCTCACTCATTTTATGGAAGGTTCAAAACCATCTATAAAAAAATTAAATGATCAGGAAGAATGGCTTCATCGCCAGGCATTAGAAACTTCGGATGTGATAAAAGAAAGACAGGAAAAAAAAGATGGCCGAATCGCCTATAATAATGCACTGAAAGATGCAGATTCTTTATATGATATTTATTTGAATGGCCAGGAAATTTACAATATGGAGCTTAGCCCCACCGGAGAATACCTGGCCTATTTATTATATGATGAACCCTCAAATGCAAAGCAAACCATAGTGCCAAATTATATCACCTCTTCAGGCTATACAACAGATATCCACGGAAGGACAAATGTGGGCGCACCTCAGGGAAGTTTTTCATTTTATGTTTTAAATATTTTACAACATAAATTAGTGGAAATAAATACAGATGATATTCCGGGCATTCATGACCGGCCGGATTATGTGAAAGATTATCCGGAAAAATTTGCCGGCAAAGAAGCTCCGGTCAGGAAAGTCGTAATAGACCTGTGTTCCTGGAATCAGGATGGAAGCCGCGCCGTAATAGATATCCGCTCTTTGGATAATAAAGACCGTTGGCTTATGGAACTGAACCCGTCTTCAGGAAATCTAACCCTGATAAGCCGCCAACGTGATGAAGCCTGGATTGACGGGCCTGGTATTGGTGGCAGCTTCGACAATGCATCTACAGGCTGGATTGATCTTGATCATTTCTATTTTGAAAGTGAAGAATCCGGATATGCACAATTATATGTTTATGATTTTTTAATGCGCAAAGTAAATGCCATTACTCAAGGTCAATATGAAGTACAGGAAGTGGTATTAAGTCGGAATAAAAATTATTTTTATCTACTCACCAATGAAAGTAATCCGGGAATTCAAAACTGGTACAGGATCAATACTAATGGTGAGGGTAAAATAAAAATCACAGATCAGAAGGGTGGATATGAAATAAAGATGTCACCCGATGAAAAATATCTTGCTTATCGTTATTCTTATCAAAATAAACCATGGGAATTATATTTACAGGATAATAAAGACCATGCAAAAGCACAACAGTTGACCCATCAGGCAATGAGCCGGGAATTTTTAAATTATCCCTGGCGCGATCCGGAAATTTTTACTTTTTCTGCAAGAGATGGGCAGCCGGTTTATGCAAGGATTTATCAGCCAAAAGCCGGAACCAAAAATGGCGCGGCGGTCATCTTTGTGCATGGTGCAGGTTATTTGCAAAATGTAGATTATTGGTGGAGTTATTATGTACATGAGTTTATGTTTAATAATTTATTAGCAGACAAAGGTTATACTGTTTTAGAAATTGATTATCGGGGCAGTGCTGGTTATGGTCGTAATTGGCGTACGGGAATATATCGTTATATGGGTGGAAAAGATTTAGACGATGAAGTAGATGCAGCAGCGATGCTGGTAAAAAAATATGGAATTGACTCAACCCGCATTGGTATGTATGGCGGTAGTTATGGTGGCTTTATGACCCTGATGGCCATGTTTACTACACCTGGAAAATTCAATGCCGGTGCCGCTTTACGGCCAGTTACCGATTGGGCACATTACAATCATGGTTATACTTCCAATATTTTAAATGAACCCTTTGAAGACAGTATAGCCTATCAACGTTCTTCACCTATTAATTTTGCCAATGGATTGATAGGGCATCTATTAATTTGTCATGGTGTTGTAGATGAGAATGTTCATTTCCAGGATGCCGTACGTCTTTCACAAAGATTAATAGAACTGGGTAAAAATAATTGGGAAATTGCGCCATACCCTGTAGAAGATCATGGTTTTGTAGAAGCCTCCAGCTGGACCGATGAATATAAAAGAATCCTGCAATTATTTGATGAAAATTTATTGAAGAAATAATTGAAAGAATTAATTACAAAGTAATATCAACTTATAATCCATTTCACTGAAAGCCGGATACTATCATCCGATTCTCAGGAATGGTGCATCTCAAAAATTACTCATCCACCTTTACCAATTCAACGGAAAAATCTAATTTCATTTTTACAATCAGGGGATTTTCGCGGTCATTATTAATCCATATTTCATAATGCTCTGCGTCATCAGACATCAAATGTAATAGTTGCAATCGCTTTTCGGTATCCTCGTTATAAGTGAATAAGCCATAATAATAACTATTATCATCCTCATAAGGAATTAGTTTAAATGTACGCCAGGTACCATCTGCATTTATTTTTGTTTTACCGTTTTTCGTTATGTCATCAAACACCGATCTGCTTACCCATACCGTTGTGGTAGTATTCAATTTATAATCCATTCCATCTGAAAACCTGTTCAGCATTTCGTGTGCCGTATCTAAAGCTGCCTTATTCATGGTAACTGTACTTTGAAGGATGGTACCATCATCATTTGCCATACTAATATTCATTTGCATATTGCCTTCTGCATAGGTTCCTTCCTTTTTTTCCACGGTGAAAAGATATTCTTTGTCATCGGAAATCACCTGGTATTCATAGGTTGAATTTCCATCTTTTTTTAAAGGCGCCAATAAAAAAGAGCAGCCCAATGTTTGCGAGGCATCATCCATGATATCGGAATAAGAACTCCCCAACTCTTCAACTAATGCACAGGCCTCATCTTTATTTCCCATTTCACGAAGTATATAATATTTTTTAGGAAGATCATCATTGACCCTATCAAACTTTTTACCATGTTCTTCAAGGATAGCCAATGCATCCGGGTACATTTTATATTTTCTATACGTATTTGACAATTCAATATAAGCATTTTCAAATTCCGGGTAAGACGTAATAAGCGTTTTAAATTCATTAATTGCTTCCTCTTTTTTTCCAAAATCACTATATAAACTTGCTTTAATTAATTGGATACCCGGTCTTGTCTCAGTATCACTATTTTGTATTGCTTTATCAATGAATTGGATACTTTCATCAAATTTCCCTTCTTCAGAAAGCAATAATGATTTAGACACATTTGTATATACATTATTAGGATTGAGTCTTAATGCTTCTGTCACTACTTTATTACGGTCATGCCACACAGCAGCCGAATCCGTCATCTCCCGGCTTTCTCTTGCAAGTGAAAATGCCGCCAACATTTGTGCAGCGCTATCAGCAATGGGGTAAACTTTTTTTACCTGAGTAATAAAATCATCAATATGATGCAGTGAATATAAAATAGGGATCATACGTAAATTTCCTATGGAATCCATGGGATTGATCTGTAATAAGTCTTTGGCCTGGCTCCATGCATACTCATAATCTGATTCACCCAATGCACTGTCAATCAAATGATGATATTCATCAACATTTTTCTTTACCGGTTGTGCCTGAATGGTATTGTAAATAAGCATCAATCCTAAAAAGAGTAATACTAGTCTATACATAAGTTTCATTTATTTTGATAAAAATAACTTTTAATTACATCAGAAGCCTTACCCTGTTATGGGTATATTAAAATAATTATTTCCGCGAAAACGAACGGTTGTTAGTTGCAGGTGAATGCCTTATTTTTGTACACTCAAAGATTTGATATGGAAACAGACGCAATAGAAAAAATATTTCAGCAAAAAATAGATGAAGAAATAAAAATCGAGCCAAAGGACTGGATGCCGGAGAAGTACAGGCAAACATTGATTCGACAAATCAGTCAGCATGCACATAGTGAAATCGTAGGTATGCTGCCCGAAGGTGGTTGGATAAAATATGCACCCACTTTAAAACGTAAAGCAATCCTGATTGCAAAAGTGCAGGATGAGGCGGGGCATGGCTTGTATTTATATTCCGCAGCCGAAACACTGGGCATTGATTATCTCACCATGATGGAACAATTGGTTTCAGGAAAGGCTAAATATTCCTCCATTTTTAATTATCCTTCACTAAGTTGGGCAGATATGGGAGCCATTGGTTGGCTGGTAGATGGGGCTGCAATTCTCAACCAGGTGATGTTATGCCGAACATCTTATGGCCCTTATGCAAGGGCTATGGTGCGAATATGCAAAGAGGAAAGTTTTCATCAACGCCAGGGATTTGATATTTTATACACTTTAAGCCAGGGAACTGATGAACAAAAAGCTATGTGCCAGGATGCAATTAATCGCTGGTGGTGGCCCAGTCTCATGATGTTTGGCCCAAAAGATGAAGCATCAACACATTCCGATCAAAGTATGAATTGGAAAATAAAAAGAAAATCTAATGATGAATTGCGCGGGCAATTCGTTAATATGATTGCCGAACAGGTAAAAGTACTGGGTATGACATTGCCGGATCCTGATCTCAAATGGAATGAAGAAAAAAACAGTTATGATTTCGGTGAAATTAACTGGGATGAATTTTGGAATGTCGTCAAAGGAAATGGCCCATGCAATAAACAAAGAATTGAGGCCCGCAGGAAAGCACATGAAGGAGGCACATGGGTACGTGAAGCGGCATTGGCCTATGCCGATAAAAAGAAAAATAAATCTAAAGCAGCATAAAAGATTTTACCATGATCAAATTAATACGAAAATTTTATTACGGGGACTATGATAGCACCAATCCGGGAGCATCATTGAATACCAATGAAAAATTATCTGAAGAAACAAGCTGGCCCCTTTGGGAAATATTTGTAAGAAGTAAACAAGGGTTGGATCATAAACATGTTGGCAGTTTGCATGCAGCCGATGCAGCAATGGCTATTGAAAATGCCCGGGATGTTTATACCAGGAGAAATGAAGGGATCAGCATTTGGGTTGTACAAAGTAAATATATCCATGCTACCAATGCAGAAGATGCGGATAGTTTATATGACCCCGCCAATGATAAAACATACAGGCATCCCACTTTTTTTGATTTACCGGATGCTGTAAAACACATGTAAAATTTGATCTGTAATTATGCCAGAAAATATGCTCTCCAAAATAGATTATTGTTTACATCTTGCAGATAATGCTTTGATCTTATGTCATAAAAACGCAGCCTGGTGTGGTCATGCGCCATCTCCTGAACTGGATATTGCGCTCACGAATATTTCACTGGATCTAATTGGCCAGGCCAGAAATTTCTATCAATATGCCGCTACGCTTATCAATGAGAATAATGCGAAAGGAGATTCGGTGACAGATGATCATTTAGCTTTCTTAAGAGATGTGAATGAATTTAAAAACTGCCTTTTGACAGAAATACCTAATGGTGATTGGGGGCAAACAATGTTAAGACAATTTTTATTCAGCAATTATCAATATTTCTTATTTCAGCAATTGATAAACAGTAAAGATGAACAAATCGCAGCCATAGCAGAAAAGTCCATCAAAGAAACCACCTATCATTTGCGATGGAGTAGTGAATGGGTGATTAGATTGGGTGATGGAACGCCTGAAAGTCATTCAAGAATGGTGCATGCTGTGCAGGAACTCTGGCCTTATACAGGTGAATTATTTTTGCCGGCTGATTATGAAATGGATTGCCTCAAAAGTGGAATCGGTGCGGATCTCGAATTGTTGAAAAAAGATTGGTGGAACAAAACTCATGAAATTTTTTCAGAAGCAACCCTTTCAATCCCCGGGAAAAGTTTTGTGCAGGATGGAGGAAAATATGGAAAACATACTGAAAATATGATTCCATTATTAACAGAACTTCAATATATGCAAAGAGCATACCCGGGATGTGAATGGTAATATGTAGAAGAAATGAAACTCAATTAAATGAACGGTGCGAATGGATAAAGAAGAAATCTATAAACTACTTGAAGAAATACAAGATCCGGAAATTCCGGTATTATCCATCCTCGATCTTGGTATAGTCAGAGATGTTGTATGGACGGACGAAGAACTGGAAATATTGATCACACCTACCTATTCAGCTTGCCCGGCAATGGATGTTATTCGTATTCATATTCAAATGATGCTCTCTTCCAATGGATATAAAAATGTGAAGGTTACTCAGGTACTGTCACCTGCATGGACCACAGATTGGATGAGTGAAGAGGGAAAAAAGAAACTAAAAGAATATGGTATTGCACCTCCTAATCCAAAACAACAAGTATGTAACCAGGAATTATTTATGGCTGCAGAAGCCGTTCAATGTCCACATTGCGATTCCTATCATACACATCGTATAAGTGAATTTGGGTCAACACCCTGCAAAGCATTGTATGCTTGCGATCAATGCAAGGAGCCTTTTGAATATTTTAAATGTCACTAATTTTAAATAAAACCTACTTTAAATAAAAAATATGGATGCAGTTATTATTGAAGTTAAAAATAGTATTGGATTTATTACACTGAACAGGCCGGATAAATTTAATGCATTCAACCGAAATATGGCTTTGCTTTTTCAAAAATTTCTTGATCAATGCGCAAGCGATCCGCTTATTCGCTGCGTCGTAATTACTGGAAATGGGAAAGCATTCAGTGCCGGGCAGGATCTCTCCGAAGTTGTAGATCCGGAAGGGCCTTCTATGAAACAAATCTTAAGTGAACATTATAATCCCATCATTCAGAAAATTCGCGCGTTACAAAAACCAGTAGTAGCCGCAGTCAATGGTGTGGCTGCCGGAGCTGCTGCAAATATTGCCCTTTGCTGTGATGTAGTATTAGCCAGTAATTCCGCAGCCTTTATACAGGCATTCAGTAAAATCGGTTTGATTCCTGACAGTGGCGGCACCTTTTTTTTACCCAGGTTAGTAGGCTGGCAAAAAGCCAGCGCATTGAGCATGTTGGGCGAAAAAATTTCCGCTTCAGATGCAGAAAAAATGGGTATGGTATATAAAGTATTTGCAGAGGATAGTTTTGCGGAAGAAGTGAATAATATAGCGGCACTCTTAGCCTCTATGCCTACAAAAGGTTTAGCATTTACCAAAGAAGCATTGAATCATTCTTTATCGAATACGATGGAGCAGCAACTGAACCTGGAAGACCGCTTACAACAACAAGCATCTGAAACGTATGATTATAAAGAAGGGGTACAGGCATTTTTAGAAAAAAGAAAACCTACCTTTAAAGGAGCTTAAAAATACACAAGTATGCAGGAAAAAACTCCGATAGAAGTCGTTTCGCACATGATGGACCATGACCTTTTCAGTCAATGGCTGGGCATTGAAGTTATAGAAATAAGTGAAGGAACGAGTAAAATAAAAATGTTGATACGCGAAGAGATGATAAATGGATTTGGTATAATACATGGAGGGATTGCATTTTCACTTGCAGACAGCGCATTTGCATTTGCCTGTAATAATCGAAATGTTTTATCAGTAGCTTTGGATACTGCAATCAATTTTACCAAGCCGGTGCATGTGGGAGATACTTTAATTGCAGAAGCAAAAGAAATTCATAATGGTCGTTCTACCGGATTATACCGGGTAGAGATTACCAATCAACATGCCCACCTGGTTGCTATTTTTAAAGGAACATGTTTCAGGACAAATAAAAAATTAATCAATTGATTTATTCATACGGAGCATATATCCCGGTCATTGATGCATCTGCATTTATACACCCTCAGGCAGCCGTTACCGGCAATGTGATAATCGGTAAAAATTGTTATATAGGCCCCGGAGCGGCATTGCGTGGCGATTGGGGTGGCATCATTTTGGAAGATGGTTGTAATGTACAGGAAAATTGTACGATCCACATGTTTCCGGGTATCACTGTCTTATTAAAAGAAGGAGCGCATATTGGCCATGGAGCAGTTATTCATGGTGCTCAGATTGGTAAAAATTGCCTGGTGGGTATGAATGCTGTATTAATGGATGAAGTAGAATTAGGTGATGAATGTATCGTGGGTGCATTGAGTTTTATTAAAAGTGGTGAAAAAATTCCTGCACGGTCCTTGATGGCCGGCAATCCTGCAAAAATAATTCGCCAGGTAAGTGATGACATGATTCAATGGAAAACAGAAGGGACAAAATTATACCAGTCTTTACCCGAAACGATGCATGCAAACTGGAAGCCTTGTGAACCTTTGCGTGAAATCCCTAAGGTGCAAAAGAAACAAGACCCCGTTTATGAAATTTGGAAAAAAAGAGGTGGTAAAATTTGATTATGTAATTTTAATAAACCATTCATCTATTTTAAAAAAATATGAAAAATATCTTATATGCCCTGTCGTTTGCAATTTCTCTTGTCTCATGTGCGAACACGCAAAAATTAGCTGGGGATAAAACAGGATCTATGGAAAATGAAAATCTGTATACCGATTCCGTCATTGCTTCCTTACAACAAAACAATGACCTGGTACTGGCAAATGTAGTAGAAGCAAATGCCTGGGGACAATCTGCTACGTACCAGATTATTACAAAAAAAGGCGAAGAATGGACAGGATATTTTTATTATGTCAATTTAATGGAAAGTGCAAAAATAAATGGTTCACATCCGTATAATATCAATCCTGTCTTGTTACCAAAAGAAGCCTGTGAAGCAGTCCTGAAATCTTTTGAAAAAAATAATATTGCGGCAATAAAAGGAGATGGAGGAAAAGATTTTTGTGGTAGTAATCCTCCCAAAAACTGTAATATCAATGACGGAACAACTTCCCGATTATTATGGCTTACAAAAACGAATATCATCAACCCATCTTTTTATGAACCGGTTTTTTATGAATCTTGTTGTCCGGGAAATTCAGACAGGAAAAAGTTTATCGAAGTCATGCAACTGATTCAAAATACTTTTGAGAAATATGGCCATGGCAGGTAAATGAATATTCACCTCAAAAAAAAGCCGGCTTTTTAGCCGGCTTTTTTTATGTAAAAGGATACTTCCCTTTTTCAATCATATAATCAGCGATTCTACGACGAGCATCTTTTGAATTATACGGTTGCGTTTTAGTAAATCTTTTCAATCCGATTTGCATCATCCGAAGCTCATCGCCGGAAGCAAAAGCATTGATTGCATCTTTGGCAGCTTTATGAATATGATCGGCTGCATCATGAATATAAGTAAATACCATATCCTTAAAAATGCCGGTTTTTTCTTCGCCTGATTTATGGGTCATTTTGATTAATCGTAACAGCGCGCTCTCACTTAAAAATGTATAAATTGCCATATCCGCAATATTCATGATGATTTCCTGTTCATCTTTCAAGCTGGTCATCAATTTTTGAACTGCAGCGCCTGCAACCATTAGAATTGCTTTCTTAAAGTTTGCTATGTATTTTTTCTCTTCGCTAAATAACGAATCGTCTTCACTCATATCCGGGATACTCATTAATTCTTTGGCCACTTCAGAAGCTGGGCCAAGTAAATTGAGCCTTCCATTTAATGCTCTTTTTAATGTCATATCCACAATCAGCAACCTGTTAATCTCATTGGTACCTTCAAATATCCTGTTGATCCTACAATCCCTATAAGCTCTTGAAATATTATATTCGTCACTGAAGCCATTGCCCCCATGAATTTGGACACCTTCATCTACCGCATAATTTAAAACTTCACTGCCTACAACTTTAAGGATAGCACATTCAATAGCATATTCTTCTGCGGCACCTAATAATGCTTCAGAAAAAGATTTCCCTTCTTTTAAAATTTCTTGCTCTTTATCATCCATCATTTTTGCCGTACGGAATAAACCACAACCTGATATCCAGGTTTTGATAACCATCTCAGCAAGTTTAAATTTAATAGCACCAAAGTTTGCTATAGATGTTTTGAATTGTTCCCGGTTAATTGCATAATCAACAGAGTCTGAAATAACCACTTTAGAAGCGCCTAAAGTGGCAGACCCCAATTTGATCCTGCCAATATTAAGAATATTAAACGCGATGATATGACCCCGGCCTATTTCTCCTAATACATTTTCTACCGGTACTTTACAATCCTGGAAAAATAATTGTACTGTTGAAGAACCTTTAATACCCATCTTATGTTCTTCTGGCCCCTGGGTAAAACCTTCCATTCCTTTTTCCAAAATAAACGCAGTGAATCCTGATTTTTCAGGAGGTAAATCCTTCCCTTTTATTTTGGCAAAAACGGTAAACACATTTGCAAAACCACCATTCGTTATCCAGCATTTCTGGCCATTTAAAACGTAGTATTTTCCATCTTCCGTTAAAGTGGCTGTCGTTTTTGCTCCCAATGCATCACTTCCGCTTCCGGGCTCCGTAAGTCCATAAGAAGCTTTCCATTCACCACTCACCAATTTAGGTAAATACTTTTCCTTTTGAGCTTCTGTACCAAAATACAATATAGGTAAAGTCCCAATTCCAGTATGTGCCGAATAAGCTACAGAAAAGGAATATCCTGTTCCCAAAGCTTCAGAAACCAGGTTACTTGTAACAGCATCCTTTTCCAGGCCACCATATATTTCAGGCACAGAAACTCCCAATAATCCCGCATCTCCACATTTTTCCAATAACATAGGCATGAGCCCCGGTTCTAAATTATCAATGCGATTGATCACTGGAATCACTTCTGATTTCATGAACTGTTGACACATATCATAAATCATTAATTGTTCTTCACTCATGTCTTCCCGGAAGAATACATCATCCGCATTGCTCTCTTTAATAAGCCATTCTCCTCCACGGAGCATCTCTTTTGTTTTAACTGCTGTTTCCATTTTAGGAAATTTTATTTATTGAATATTGGTAAATTGTAAATTACTAAACACTTTATGTAATACATTTTTAACGATCAGGATATCTGCCTTTTTTATTCCTGATAAGGCTTCATCAAGGGTCTTGTTGGCCAGTTCAAATGTGATTTTTTGCAAAGACATTGCATGTTCGGTTAATGTCACTATATTTTTTCTTCTATCTTTTTTAGATGCCACTCTTTTTACAAGTTTTTGTTTTTCCAGGTTGTCTATAAGTCTTGTCACACTTGGCTTATCCCGGTATGTAAGATTACATAATTCCTGCTGGCTCAAGCCATTTTGATCCCATAAATGATATAAAACACTCCACTGCTCAATGGTAATTTCCAAGCCTGCATCTTTAAAGTTTTTCTGCAATCTTCTTGTAATAGCGGTATTCGCTAAACCATTAATAATGCTGTAAAGGTCTCCTTTTTGAAAATAGTTGTTTGGCATATAGTTAGCTATGCAACTTTTTTCAAAGATAAGAGCAAACCCAACTCTAAAGAACTCAATTATTTAAAGTCTTGATAAAATTCCAAGTAGAATACGATAAAGCATAAGAACCGTTTACTGTTTTAAAAGTTTTAACTTTTTGAATAGGCCGGGTTATAAAATTGTCGTTATAATTTTCCACATGATCCCGTTCATTTATATTCTATAGTAAGTTTGACTGTTACAGGATGTTACATCTTTTGAAATATGAAAATTCAACTGTGGCATATCATGTTTTTGGCCAGGGCTCCAAAATATTGTTTTGCCTGCATGGATATGGGGATAGTGGGGATAGTTTTTATTTTTTGGAAAAATATTTGGGCAAAGCGTATTGTATCATTGCGCCGGATCTGCCATTACATGGTTCAACGAAATGGGATAAGAAAAATGCATTTCTTCCCTCGGATTTGCTTCAGTGGATTATTCTTATATGCAAAAAGGAGGGCATTTCATTGAGTAATGAAAACAAAATCCATTTATTAGGTTATAGCATGGGTGGCAGGTTGGCTCTAAGCCTTTTCTCCGCTTCACCCAATGACTTTGAAATGATGGCTCTTTTTTGTCCCGATGGTTTGCATGAGAATTTCTGGCATTTTATCTCCACACAAACGAAAGCTGGGAATTTCCTGTTTCAAAAAACCATGTTTCATCCCGGATGGTTTTTCCAACTCATGGAAGGAGCATATCAAATTAAAATATTGAATAAAAGTGTTTACAAATTTGTGCATCATTACCTGGATGATCCCCAGGCGCGTGACTTATTATATAAAAGATGGACCCTTTTTAGAAAATTCAAACCATCCATTCCACTGGTTAAAAAACTCGTATTAAAAAATAAAATCCCACTCACCCTGGTTTTTGGAAATTATGACCGTATCATTTTAAGTAGCCGAAGTACATATCTCAAAAAAAACAATCCCCAGGTAAAGGTTTTGATCCTCAATGCAGGCCATCAAATCATGCGTGAGAAATATTGGCCTGAAATCGCCCGGGCATTCTATCAATAATATTGATTTTCTTTGTCCTATATGATCATCATTCTTTTGTGTACCATTATTTTCTTAGTACCTTATATACTGTTCATTCTTCAGTATAGAAAATGGCTTTTGAAATTGCCAATCTTTACACCGGGCACAGAGATGGGATTATTTCAATCATTTTCCATTATTATCCCTGCAAGGAATGAAGAAAAAAATATTGGTGTTTGCCTGGAGAGTATTCTTAAAAATAATTATCCGCAAAATAAGTTTGAAATAATGGTCATTGATGATTTTTCTACGGATAATACTGCATCCATTGTAAATCAATATTCTCAAAAATACCCTCATGTTCATTTGATAGAATTAAAAAATATCATTTCCGGTCACATCAATTCTTTTAAAAAAAAGGCCATTGAAATTGCGGTTGATCGTTCATCCTATGAATGGATTATTACTACCGATGCTGATTGTATGGTGGGAAAGGATTGGTTGAAATTGTTCAATGCTTTTATCAATGAAAAAAAACCGGTGTTTATAGCTGCGCCGGTCCTATTCACCCATCAGGGAGGTTTTCTTTCCCTTTTCCAATCATTGGATTTTATCAGCTTACAAGGTATCACCGCTGCATCTGTATCTGCCGGTTTTCATAGTATGTGCAATGGTGCAAACCTGGCTTATCAAAAAGAAGCTTTTTTTACTGTAAATGGTTTCCAGGGTTTGGATAAAATAGCCAGTGGTGATGATATGTTGTTGATGAATAAATTTAAAAAACAATTTCCCGGAAAAATAGCTTACTTGTATCATCCCGGTTCAATCGTTCAAACCGCTCCTATGGGTACATGGAAAAATTTTATTAATCAACGTATTCGTTGGGCCAGTAAAGCAACCCATTATGATGATAAAAAAATATTTTTTGTTTTATTATGGGTGTACCTGTTGAATGTATTTTTGTTTGCTGTTTTAATATATTCATTTTTTAAACCCGGATTGATTGTCTATTGGCTTGGAATCATTTTTATTAAAACCATTATTGAATTGTTGCTCATGTATCCGGCCGCAAAGTTTTTCAACAGGCAAAGACAACTGTGGTGGTTTCCTTTGATGCAGCCCTTTCATATCATATATACGGTCATTTCCGGGCTGTTTGGAAGTATGGGTACCTATCAATGGAAAGGAAGAAAAGTGCATTGATTAAAAACCAGTTTAATAAAAATGAACTCAGGCTTTTTAAAAAAACTATTCAGGTCACCATCCGCCGTTTTTGGGATAATTGTGATATTGATCACATGTATGGCCGCGGTCTTTGCCTATTTCGTGGCGCCGGATCATTCTCCATTTGCCAACAGGATTATCCCCGAAATAGCAAACAAAAAACCCGGATTTTCTATTTCTTTTGTACAATTAAAAAAAGATGGTAGTATTGAGGACAATCATTTTATAAAGCGCCTTCTGGATGGATTAGCAGATAGTTGCGATTACATCCCGATCAATTCCTTTTCAAAAAATAAAGACAGCCTGGTAGCTCAAAAATATTTGGATGATCATGTTTCCGAACGAATATCATTTTCATATCACACATTAAGCACAAACCCGGTCATCCAAAAAACATTTTTATTGGGTACGGATAAGTTTGGCAGAGATATTTTAAGCCGGCTTATCATCGGTTCACGGGTGAGTTTGAGTGTAGGTTTTATTGCAGTACTCCTATCATTAGGAATAGGGATTTTTTTAGGTCTCCTGGCCGGATACTATGGCGGTAAAACAGATAAGCTCATTATGTGGTTTGTAAATGTAATTTGGAGTATTCCCACTTTGCTTTTTGTATTTGCCTTAACATTGATATTAGGGAAAGGGTTTTGGCAGGTTTTTATTGCGGTAGGTTTAACGATGTGGGTGAATGTGGCAAGGCTTGTTCGCGGCCAGGTCCTCGAAGCGCGTGAATTGGAATACGTAGAAGCAGCGAGGGCTTTGGGGTTTTCAGATACGCGAATCATTTATCGCCATATTCTTCCCAATATTTTCGGACCGGTAATGGTTATTGCTGCGGCCAATTTTGCAGCCGCCATTCTAATTGAAGCAGGCTTGAGTTTTTTGGGTATTGGTGTACAACCTCCACAACCCAGTTGGGGACTTATGATCAGAGAAAACTACAATTTTATTATTACCGGGAATCCGATGGCGGCTCTGGAACCGGGTATTGCTATTATGCTTTTGGTTCTCGCATTTAATTTATTGGGAAATGGTTTAAGAGATGCCATGCAGGTAAAATAAATTGGACAAATTGTTTTTAAAAGATATTCCAAATTTCTTTGAATTATTTTTGCAAAAAAAATAGCGCATGAAAATAGTTTCTTATTTAAAAGACGGACATGATCAACTGGCCCTGGTGCACAAAAATCTTTTGTTTGATACCGATAAATTACATCCGGATCTCCCATCTTCCATGAATATGTTATTGATCTATTGGGATGATAATTATGAAAGCCTGGTGAAGGTAAATGAAGCATTAATAAAAGATGAAATCAAGAAAATCCAGGGAATACCTATGGATTCCGTAACCCTTCTTGCTCCTGTGCCATTTCCTTCCAGTTGCAGGGATGGTTATGCGTTTCGCCAGCATGTAGCTGCAGCAAGACGCAACCGCGGTGTGGATATGATTCCTGCTTTTGATGAGTTTCCCATTTTCTATTTTACAAATCATCATAGCATCCAGGGCCCGGGTAAAATATTTTGCATGCCGGATCATTTTCAAAAATTAGATTTTGAACTGGAAGTAGCCATCGTTATATGCAGAGCCGGAAGAAATATTCGGGCTGAAGAAGCCGATGATTATATTGGCGGTTTGATGATCATGAATGATATGAGCGCCCGCTTATTGCAAATGGAGGAAATGCAATTAAATCTTGGGCCGGCAAAAGGAAAGGATTTCTCCACCGTTATTGGCCCTTACCTGGTAAGCCTGGATGAATTGAGCAATTTTGAAATTCCTCCCAAACAAGGACATACGGGCAAATCCTGGAATTTAAAAATGGAATGTACCATTAATGGAAAAAAGGTAAGTGAAGGTAATGTAGGAGATATGGATTGGACCTTTGCTGAAATTATTGAACGTTGTTCCTATGGCGTAACATTGCAACCGGGAGATGTAATTGGTAGTGGCACCTGTGGCACAGGCTGTTTCCTGGAGTTGAATGGAACCGGAAAATTAAATGATCCTGCATTCGTTCCTCAGTGGTTACAGGCCGGAGATGAAATTTGTTTATCGATTGACGGCTTAGGAACTTTAGAAAATACGATTGTAAAAGAAGAAAGCGACTTTTCCTTACTCGCCATAAAAAAGAATCAAGCAGTAAAATAAAAATTAATCACCAAAACGACTTTTGGTTTTGGGTATTAACCGCAGGCTGTCCTGGAGGGATTGCTTTAATTGCATTTTTAAAATTTCACCCATATTCTGAGACCTTAAGAAAAATCGTTGGTGAAAATGTGCTGCTAATTCGCTTCGAAGTTGTTCAACTTTTTCACTTTTAGAAATTGCATCAATATGCATTATATCCAGTAATTCTTTAATGCGATATCGCGATGATATCAGTCGAAATGCCATCATGGTATGTTCTTCAGCCTGGTATTGGGCAATGGTTGTTGTATTTAAATGTTTCATCACCAATTCTACCAAAGGTTTATTTTCTTTAAAAAATTGGGGGAGGTAAAGATTTTTTCTTCCTTCATAAGATTGCTGATCAAAATCAATGGGCCTGATACTATACTGCACATCTTCAATATCTGGCGTAATATTGAATACAAAATTATAACTACGCATATCACCTAAAAGGCGAACAAAACATCTCTCATTAAATTTTACAAACTCTTTTGCCAGCCGGATGGGATTGGTATCAGGCCTGTTTAAATAATTTTCAATAAACAAATCTCCCGGTATTCCAGGGATGTGTTCTTCCACCAGTGTCTGCTGATTGGTCAGGTAAGTGATCCTGTTTGGCGATAACAAATGTTCCAGTTCAAGTCCATAAACCCTGTTAGCATCTGCCGGTTTTATATAATAATGATCGTAGTTGTCATTAAATTTATTAATAATTCGAATACGAAAAGGCTGACTATTACCAAAACTACAAAAGTCAATCCGGGCTACATCAAGATGATTAATAAAACTCAGATCACCTTCTGTTTTTATACTGGCATATATACTTACTAAACTATCTCTAAGATATTCCCAATCACGCATATCATAACTGACGGACTCCCATAAAGTATCTTTGCCATACTTATCTCTTAATGGTACAGAATATGTAAAACGTAATAAATCCCGATAAGTAGCCGGGAGGCTCATCTCGCGGCCATATTCAATAAGATATTCCTGCAACCTGCTACAGATAGGATATAAAGGTTTCTTCCTTGTGGGACGGATTGATTCCGTTTCATTTTCCGGATTTGTAAATTTATTCATCCTGTCTTTTTCTTAACACAATTTAGAAAACATTATGGGCATTCTAAAGTAATTCCTTTATACCAAAATATCATTTTTATGAATCCTTAATAGTTAATTTAAGGCAACGCTATTAATGCACTACTTAAAAATTAAGCATGGCATAAATCCTTCTTCAGTGAACAACAAGAAATAAATATCCGAAATTTATTTGATTCCTATTGCTGTATGAGCTCCTTTATTTGTTTATCATCTGCTATATTATTCATTTGCCTGAGAATCCATTTCGATTTCCAGTTTACATAGCGACTCATAGGTTGCACCGTATATATTTTAGGGTTTGGCAGACAGGCAATGATTTGTGCACATTCTGCACGAGTAAGTTTTTTTGCAGGCACATGATAATACGATTGTGCCGCTGCTTCTATACCATAAATCCCTTTTCCCATTTCGATGACATTTAAATACACTTCCATGATCCTTTTCTTACCCCATATCCATTCGATCATTTTTGTAAAATATATTTCCGGAATTTTACGTATGTATTTTGTAAAGCCTTCTCCCTGCCACAAAAAAACGTTCTTAGCCGTTTGTTGACTGATGGTGCTTGTTCCGGCGCCGGCCTTTTTTGTGGGATCTGTTTTACTTGCATCAATACTTTTCTCAATGGCCTCCCAGTCAAAACCTCCATGTTCGGGAAATAATTGATCTTCACTGGCAATAGCAGCGAGTTTCGCATTGGACGGTATCTCATCCCAGGAAATATAATCACGATGCAAGCCATTTCCACTGACCCAATCACTTAATTGGGTGATCGTTATCGGGGGCATAACCCATTTGCAAATAAGGATGTATAGAAAAGATGAGAAAAAACAAAAAAGTACGGTTCGCTTCACCCATTTCCAAATCGTCTTTTTTGCAGATCTCTTATTTGTGGCCATTTTTAAAATTAAATATTAAGGATTGGAAACATTCATAAAGATCAATTTATATTTTTTTCCAATCTTATATCCTTGCGGTAAGCGATCATGAAAAGGCGTGATAAATGCCATGGCTACATTGATGGCGGCTGCTGATAAAATGCCTACTGCATAAGAGGCGTTGGGGTTATTATCAATGTTTATTTTATTAATGAGAAAAATACTGCTCACCAGCACTCCTGCTTTTACTAAAAGATTCCCTGCCTTTGCTGCTGTGAAGCGTTTTGCCGGAAAGATGCCAATATTTTTGATATTCGTTTTATAATAATTATACCCAGTCGTATCCAGTACATTTCCAAACAAAGTTTGAATAGAATTTGTAACCGGGATATCCATAAATATAGAATCGTGCTGACATTTTTTTAAAATACCACTGATTAAAAATCCATCTGTTGTGTAAAATGAAATTGAATTTCCCGGGAAAAAACGATTTATGGTTTTCCCTCTTTTTTGAAGGATCATAAAATCTTGTTGTGCAAAAGAAGGTTGCAGATAGCTGATCAATAGAATGGTAAAAAATATTTTCATGTATGAATAACATGATGAAATTATATTCTATAAACAAGAGGGCTGCTTAATAAATCGTTAAAGATGTGCAGATACAAAAACATTTGAACGAATGGCTATACCAATTATTAATGCTATGCCAAATCCAATTAAAATCATACCTGAAATACGATTGATAATATGAATATTGTGAGGCGTAAGCCTTGCCCGTATTTTATTTGCCAACAAAACTTTTGAAATATCCGCCAATAAAACAAAAATTAGACAAGTGGCAAATACAATGATGCGGTATTGTATATCATGTATTTCCGTTTTGGAATCAGCGAGGATAGTTGCTGATGCGGCGATCCAAAACAGGAAAACGCCGGGATTTAAAAAATTCATAAAAAAACCGGATAAATAAATACCTAAAAGGTCTCGCTTCCTGAAGGTCTTTATCTGTGCGCTCCCCTCTATATTTACTTCTACTTTTTTATAGAAGATATTATAAACCCCCAAACTGATCAAAAACAGGCTACCGATAGAACCAATGATCATTTCATGATCCATGGCCGAATGAAATAAGCTGGTGAAAAAATTACAAAGAATAACCAGGGTGATATCGCTGCTGGAAACGCCTGCTACAAAAAAATACCCTCCTTTATGTCCATTATTAAGGCTTTGTTTAATAATAGAAAAAATCACCGGCCCAACAGAAATGCTAAGCATTAAACCCAAAGCAAGACCTTTTACAAGGGCAGCGAGCATGTATGATTTTTTTAATAAAAGGCAGTATTGCCATTACGAAAGTAAAAACATTCAAACAAAACCACAAGTTTGCCCATCATGTTCAGGTAGTGGTTTTATTAAAATTACTTTTCAAGGTATGCTTTCCATTCATCAAGTGTAGTTCCTTTTAAAACACGAGGAAACTTATGCTGCCCGCCTACTTTATCTTTTAGCCTTAAAAATTCCAAAAACTTTTCATGAGGTAAAATTTCCACAAAGATTTCTTTTAAGGCGCTTTTTCTTTCAACTCCATAGTCATCATTTAAGGACTTTAATTGTTGATCTAAATTTTCTTTTATCAATGGAGCATCTACTTGATCATCACAAGCAATATACCAATGATGAGCAAAAAAATCTCCGTATTTTTCACCGGCAACCGTAAACTCAGGTATGGAAATATTTAATAATTCACTCAGGTTTTGAATGGCTTTATTCATATTATCAACGCTCAAGTGTTCACCCACAAGGCTTAAGAAATGCTTGGTTCGGCCGGTAATCACTACTTCACATTTATCCAAATCTGAAAAACGGATGGTATCTCCTATCAAATAGCGCCATGCGCCTGCTGTTGTAGAAATTAATAATGCATAATCTTTTCCTTCTTCCACTTCATGGATCAAAAGCGTTTTTATTCCCGGGAGCATTTCCCCGGCAGCATCAAAGTGACGATCATCAAAAGGAATAAATTCATGAAAGATATGTTCATTGGTGACCAATCTCATTCCGATTGCGTCCTTTCTGTCCTGGTATGCAATAAATCCTTCACTCGCCAAATAAGTTTCAATATAAATTAAGGGTTTCCCCAAATATTTTGAAAAGCCTTTTTTATAGGGTTCAAAACTTACACCTCCATGAACAAAAAATGCAAGATTAGGCCAGATATCATGAATTGTTTTAAGATGATATTTCTCAATAATCTTTTCCATGCATAACTGAATCCAGGCTGGCACACCCACAATAAAACCAATATCCCACGAAGGGGCATTTTCTACAATCTCTTCCATCTTTTGATCCCAGTCTTTGACCTTTGCAATTTTCTTCCCGGGTTTATAAAAAGGTTGAAACCATATCGGCGCTTTTTTGGCTGTAATGCCACTCAGGTCTCCTGCATAATAGCCGGGGCCTTTTTCCAATTCCGTACTTCCTCCAATCATTAACCAACTCTTTCCAATAGATCGCATAGGCAAATCCTGGTAGTTACGAAGACTCAACAATTGCTTAATCATCACCATCCGATTCCCTTTTAACAGGTCTGCCGTGATGGGAATATACTTACTGGTGGATTCACTCGTACCACTACTCAGCGCATAATATTTTATTTTTCCGGGCCAACATATATCCGGGAATCCGGATTGCGCCAGTTTCCACCACTGCTCATACATGGAATTATAATTATAGATGGGAACTAATTCCTGGAATTTTTTGGCCACCTGACCACTCATTAAAATTTCATCAAACTGGAACTGTTTTCCGAAATCTGTAAACCGTGATTTTCTGAGTAATCTTTTTAATACGCGCAATTGTTGTCGTTCCGGACTATTGGTCGGCAATCGTAATGTACGAGCAACACTATTTGGTAACTGTATATCAAATAATGGCATGAATGGGGTTTAAGATTACGAATTTAAGAACTTTACAATAACTAAAATCATAGATCATTTATAAACGGCATTTTAGTTAGCTATAATTGTACCTGTACTGTTTTTATCGCTGCTTCCAATAATGCTGTTCGTTCCCAGGTAGTGAAAATAAAATTGTTCAGTTTTTCTATTTTGCATGAATTGTATCACATCCTTTAGTGTATTATTTCCCAGACAAAAGACTATTGCAGATTGATCGAAATGTGTTGCATTATTTATTCCCGGCTCAATAAAGGCTATATTATTTTCCCGAATACCTGATTTTATACAGAGTGATTTTGCTTCATCAATACATATCCTATCGCCTAACAGAAAATAAGTCTCAACATCGGTGAATTCTTTAACTGTGGAGTTACTTTTTAGCGCCCGTTTTATTTTATGTATGAAAATAGCCCCCTGAATACCCGCTCTTAAAAAGAATCTCTTAAGTATATTTTTTTTCCCGGTATAATATTTAGAAACAAAAATATTCATTGCTCCATAAAAACGATGGGCATAATTTGCCTGGTTTTTATGTGTACTTTCTCCTTTAAAATGAATAATAGGAATATGGCCGGCATAAATATTTTCAAACCCTGTTTGCATAAGCCGGTAGCTTAAGTCAATATCTTCTCCATACATAAAATAAGATTCATCAAAACCATGTACATTATCCAGCAGTTTTTTTTGAACCATCATAAATGCCCCGGATAAAACAGGTATAGCCTGCATGCTTTCTGGAGTTACATTCCCTAATGCATAATTATTCAGGGTTTTTGAATGTGGAAATGCCGAGGCCAGGCCGGTTATTTTGAAAAAGGTATTTGATGCGGTGGGTATTGCTCTTTTACTTTCTGGTAAAAAATTCCCTTTTCCATCCAACATACGCACGCCGAGTGCTCCACAGCGCTGATTTCTGGAAAATACCTTCAAACATTCTTCCAGTGTATTTTCTGCCAGTAATGTATCCGGATTTAAAAATAAAATATACTTTCCGCGGCACATGGTAAGCGCCTTATTATTTGCTTTGGCAAAACCTTCATTTTGATTATTTTGAATAAATTGAACTTGACCAAAACGGGGAGTCAGATATTCCAGTGTATGATCGGAAGAACAATTATCAATAACAATAACCTCTGCTTCCAGGTTTTGAATAGCTCTGATTATGGAACTAAGGCATTGTTCCAAAAAATATTTCACATTATAGCTGACAATGATAATTGAAATGTCCAGATAAAAGAATTTAATTATTAAATAGATTCATTCATTGATTAGAGCTGAATGTTATTTTTTCCGCTAATGTAAAATACGCCCATCATCAACCTTATATTTGTATATGTATCGTGAAACACTCATTCGTGCAGCTCATGCCGGCGCTGCTATTTTAAAGGAAAATTTTAATACTTCATTTATTATCAAAAATAAGGAAGGAATCAATAACCTCGTAACAGAAATTGATCATGCCTGTGAAAAAGCCATCATTCAAATTATTCAAAAGGCGTTTCCGGAGCATAAAATTTTGAGTGAAGAATGTGGCCTTATAGAACATGATGGAAATTATCAATGGATTATTGACCCAATTGATGGCACCGTTAATTTTGCCCATAGTATTCCTATTTGTTGTGTGAGCATAGCTCTGGAAAAAGATGGAGAAATAATCATGGGCGCAGTTTACAACCCATTGATAGAAGAATTCTTTTTTGCAGAAAAAAATAAAGGAGCATATTTAAATGATCAAAAAATACATGTAAGTAACAATGATGATATCACAAAAAGCTGTCTCGCGACAGGCTTTCCTTACAAATATTTGGATCAAAAAAACAATCCTTTAGATGTGTTCAATGCACTTATTCGAAAAGGCATTCCGGTTCGCCGACTCGGAAGTGCCGCAATAGATCTTTGCTATGTTGCCTGTGGAAGGTTTGATGGATTTTATGAACATAGTTTGCAACCATGGGATACCGCCGCCGGTTTTTTAATGGTTAAAGAAGCCAATGGTCAAGTCACGAATTTAACCGGGGAGCCCTATAATCCTTATCAACATGGTTTAGTATCATCCAATGGGCGGATCCATACACAACTATTAAAATATATTTGCCAATAAAATTATACGACTATGAGTGAACTCACTGAAATCAGTAACCTGGGTGAATTTGGGCTCATTGAGCATCTCACAAAGAATTTTGAAACGCAACAGGCATCCACCATTGTTTCAATTGGGGATGATGGCGCTATCATTGATCATTTTGGAAAACAAACGGTCATCAGCACGGATTTGCTAATAGATGGAATTCATTTTGACCTCATGTACAATCCACTAAAACATTTGGGATATAAAAGTGTGATTGTAAACCTAAGTGATATTTATGCTATGAATGCCATTCCTACTCAAATCACCGTAAGTATTGCCATGAGTAGCCGTTTTACAACAGAAGCCATGAGTGAATTTTATGAAGGTATTTTCCTGGCCTGTGAAAAATATGGCGTGGACCTGATTGGAGGCGATACCTCATCATCCAAAAAAGGTTTTATCATCTCCATTACAGCCATTGGTGAAGTAACGCCACAGCATTTTGTAAAAAGAGATGGCGCAAAAAAAGGTGACCTGGTTTGTGTTAGCGGCGATCTTGGTGCCGCTTTCCTGGGATTGACCTTATTAGAAAGAGAGAAAAAAATTTTCTTGGAAAATCCAAAAATTCAACCGGATCTGGAAAATGAATCTTATATAATCGGACGTTTTTTAAAACCTGAAGCAAGAGCTGATATGATTGACTTTTTTGAAAAAAATAATATTGTTCCAACAGCCATGATGGATTTAAGCGATGGCTTGAGTAGTGATATATTACATA
Organism: Bacteroidota bacterium; assembly: GCA_018268015.1. Taxonomy (GTDB): domain Bacteria; phylum Bacteroidota; class Bacteroidia; order Chitinophagales; family Chitinophagaceae; genus JAFDXJ01. The sequence continues at coordinate 80,751 of JAFDXJ010000053.1, read as the reverse complement.
TTTGCAAACAAAGTAACCTTGGATGCAGGATCTATGAAGACAAAATACCGATTGCCGAAGAATCCAGGAATGCAGCATTTAAATTTTCCCTGGATCCAACCATGTGTGCGCTGAATGGGGGCGAAGATTATGAATTATTATTCACTATCCCGCAGGATCTTTTTGAAAAAATCCAATTAAATAATCAAATTTCCGTCATTGGATATATGACAGATGCTGAAGAAAAAAGCAAACTCATAACAAAAGGCGGGAATATAGTAGATATGGTGGCACAAGGGTGGAATGCATTTGGAGCTCAATAAAAAAGATAACATGAAATGGAATCTCCCTCAAAAGATTTGCCTTTCTTTATCTCTTTTGTTTTCTTTACTGCTATTATTTAGTAGTTGCACTACATCAAAATATATTTATAATCCTTCTACTAAAATTGCACCGGCCAAACTACAGAAAGATCTTGCCTTAACAAGGGCAATTCTTGAAAAACGTCATCCCGTCTTATATAAATATGTATCCAAAGACAGTTTGGATATGTTTTACAATTCCACGTTAGCCGGTATTACAGATTCACTCACAGAGTTTGAGTTTCGAAGGAAACTGGCCTGGTTTATCAGTAAAATAAAAAGTGGGCATACTTCAGTCAGGCCATCGAAAAATTATACCCGTTATGCGGCATTACATGATAACAAAAGATTTCCTCTTGCATTAAAAGTATGGCAGGATAGCCTGGTTGTCCTTTATAATTTCAACAAAAAAGATTCTTTATTATTAAGGGGCACTATCATTACTTCAATCAATGGAAAAACGCCCAAATACCTCACTGATTCTGTTTTTCAGTTTTTAAGTAGTGATGGCAATGCTATTAATTTTAAGTATCAAATGTTGAGTAAAAATTTTTCGGTTTTTTATTCCCTCGCTTTTCCCTTTACCGATTTTTATAGATTTGGATATTTAGATTCATTGGGTTCTGAAAAATTTATTACGCTACCGGCATATCAATCTATCAGGGATACTACACTAAAAAATGAAAAAAAGATTGTCCCTCCAAAAGTCAGGAAACTTCCCGCCAAAGAAAGAAGGCAGCTATATTTAGTAAGCAAAAGAACCTTATCCATTGATTCTTCTTCCAATACCGCTTATTTACGTGTATCCAGTTTTTCAGGCGGCAGGCTAAGGCCTTTTTTTCGAAAATCTTTTAAAGCGATCAGCAACCAAAACATTAAAAACCTGGTGGTGGATGTACGCGATAATACCGGTGGTAAAGTAAGCCTGAGTATTCTCCTGGCAAAATACCTGTCAAAAAAACCTTTCCATTTTGCTGATACGGTAGCAACTGCTACACATACTTTTAAATATGGAAAATACCTGCATCCGAAGTATGTATATGATTTTGCAACAATCTTTACAAGTCGCAAAAAGAAAGATGGTCTATATCATTTTAGGTATCTCGAAAAACATTTATTTATACCACGCAAAAATTGGGCGTTTAATGGAAATATCTTTATTATCCAGGATGGTTTTACTTTTTCGGCAGGTTCTTTATTTGTATCAAAACTAAAAGGCCAGTCCAATGTCCAGGTTATTGGTGAAGAAAGTGGTGGAGGCCATGAAGGGACCTCCGCTATTTATTTACCTGAAATCATTTTACCGAATAGTAAACTAAGGATTGTGTTACCGGTTTTTCGCATAGTAGAAAACAGTGATCAAGCTGCAACACAAAAAGGAATACTGCCAGATATTGAAGTGCAGCCATCATCCCATGCAATTCGGGATGGAGTGGATTTAAAAATAAAAAAAGTAAAAGAATTAATTAATGCAACCTTAAGCGATAAAAATTGATTTTTATGTCGGCAAAATAAATGTATCGGCATCTCTTAAAAATGGAAATTGAAGCCTTACCTCATCCAAATTTGATTTTTCTAAAATAATGGTTTGCACACATTCCTCATGTTGTTTTGAAAATAATGTTTCTCCTAATGGTCCTATCACCATGCTGTCGCCACTATGATAAATATTGTTTCCATCTTCCCCTATTCGATTTACACCTACAACATAACATTGATTTTCTATTGCTCTTGCTACAAGTAGGGATCTCCAGGCATGAGATCTTTTCTCCGGCCAATTGGCTACATAGATTAATAGATCATATTCAGGCTGATTGGTATTTTCGCTTTTTGTTTGCCTGGCCCATACCGGAAAGCGTAGATCATAACATACACACAAATTTATTTTCCATCCGTTCACGGAAACAATGAGTCTTTTATTCCCAGGCGTATAGTGTTCATTTTCCTTTCCATAACCAAACAAATGTCTTTTATCATAAAAGCCAATTTCGCCATTTGGCAAAACCCATATGAGACGATTGTAATAATGATTATTTTCTTTAATCATCACGCTGCCGGTTAAAATAACTTTTTTATTAATTGCCAATTTTATCATCCACTGAATTGTTTCCCCATGCATAGATTCCGCAAGTATTTCGGGTGTCATACTAAAACCTGTGGAGAACATTTCAGGTAAAATAACGATGTGTGTTTTTTCTTTTATAGCTAAGATTTTATCCTGAAGCATGGATAAATTTGCAGACTTATCTTCCCAGAAAAGATCGGTTTGAATGATGGTACAGTGCAGGTTTTGCATGAAAAAGATTTATTTTCCCAAAAAATATTTTTCTGCTTTTACAAGGTCTTCCGGTGTATCTATTTCTATACCCATATAATCTACTAAAACCATTCTCATAGTGATTCCATTTTCCAGATAACGAAGGCATTCAATTTTTTCAGCCATTTCCAATGGCGTTTGTGCCCATTGCGTAAATTGTAATAGTATTTCTTTGGTAAAAGCATATACACCAATATGTTCATAGTAATCAATTCTCATCTCCCCGCTCCTGGGATAAGGGATCATACTTCTACTGAAAAATAAAGCGTTACTCCTGTTATCAATTGCCACCTTTACATAATTAGGGTCTTGAATATTTTCCTCTTCATGTATCACTTGCATTAAGCTTGCCACCTGGACAGGCATAGACGTTGGTTCTTTAAAAACATCCAATAATTTTTCTAAAGCTTTTTTTTGGACAAAGGGTTCATCTCCCTGAACATTTACAATAATATCTGCATCTATATTTTCGATGGCTTCTGCTATTCGGTCACTTCCGCTTTCATGTATGCGCCGGCTCATCACAACGTTCCCGCCATGTTCTTTTATTTCCTTAAAAATAATTTCACTATCTGTTGCTACCCAAACTTCATCAAATAATCCGGTTGCTCCTGTATTCTCATACGTATGTCGAATGACCGTCTTATCACCCAGTAATTGCATTAATTTCCCGGGAAAACGAGTGGCTGCATAACGTGCAGGAATCACAGCGATTTTTTTCATCTTATTTTTTTTTATATACCGGCACTGTACTGCAGGGCTCGCCATACATCAGGCTTTTGACAAAAGGTTTTAATTTTTTTGTTATGGAAAAATAAGCCGATGCTGGAATTGTTGCATCTCCACATCCTTTGATGACAATTCTCTTGTCAACAAAATTTTCTGTATCAATCTTTTCTATTTCATTCAACAATATTTGTTCTTTCATAGATTCGACGGTACCATAAAAAATTTCTTTAGCCACTTGTTGTAAATATACAGCGCTAAGCATGTAGGCCCATAAAGGTATGATTGCATCTGCAGAACAATAAACAGCAACATACTTGTTTTCAAAAGTTTGCCAGTGAAAGTCTTTTAATGACTGCCTGAAATCCTTTTCTTTTAAGATCAGTTCCATGAATAAAAATTGCTTCAGGTCAAACATTCCGCAAGCTTCTTCCTTTGGTAAAAAATCTTCGAGGTTTAATGTTATTAAACCACTTTCCGCTACTTTATTTACAATTGCTTCCATGTTTCTGTTTTTACAAAACTACTTCATATACAATTTGGTTACCTTGTTTATATCATAAAAAAAGCAGGCATTACACCTGCTTTAAAATAAATGATATGATAATCTCTTTAATAAAAATCAGATCGGTAATCTTTAATATCCGCAGCATCTTTCAGTGATGCCATGGTACTATTCATTTCTTCTTGTTTCAGATTATTCCCCAATTGATTTCTCAGCGCTTCAATAGAACCCCCTAAAGAAGGTACAGCATAAATGCTCTCTCCTTTTAATACAAAAACACCATTGTTTCCTGCAATAGGAATACTTACTTTATTTTGTAGAGATTTATTAAATGCGGCACCAATCACTTTAACTTCATTTCCTAAAATTGGTACAAACATGGCCTGAAATGAAATGCTATCTACCATTTGTACTTGTGTGCCGCCAGATTGGGCAATTTGTTCTAATGTGGTTCCTTTAATTTTTGAATCAATGATCATTTTCGCTTTTTTCTCATTGATCAAAATGGGCATTACCATTGGTTTTAAGGTAGATATACCCATTAAACCCGGTTTGTCTATAGATGAAATGATGGCCACTATATAATTATCTCCAACCTGTAAAGGCTCAGAAACATTTCCAACTTTATTGGCATATATCCATTTAATGAGCGTACGGTTCGTTCCTAATTTACCTAAAGCAAAATCATTTTCTTTTATGCCGGGAATGGTACCAATTGTTTTATTTATTTTTTTGGCATTAGCCATAAACTGTTCATCATTTTTACAGGTTGCGGCAAATTGATTTGCCTGGTTATTCACTGCGTCCAGGGTTTCCTGGCTGGCAACAATGGGTTTGGCGAGATAAGCAATTTTATATGCTTGAGAAGATCCTTTTTGACCAAGGATCTCCATATAATGATAGCCATAATCGGTTTGCACAATTTTAGTTTCACCTACTTTCCCTGTAAAAGCAAAATCGCTAAATTCAGGCATCATACTTCCGGTCGTGAAATAATCAATGACACCTCCCTTTTCTTTGCTTCCCGGATCATCAGAATAAATATTGCAGACAGAATCAAATCCGACGCCTCCTTTGATCAAGGCTATGGCACTATCTAAACGATGAAGCGCCGAGCTGTCATCCCTTACGGGAATTAATTGATTGTTTTGGTTTTGATGTGTTGCTACTAAAATATGACGAACTTTTACAGAATCCGGTAAAACACTTTTATTAACCATTTTAGCAATCACATAATTTTGCCCGGAAATATATGGCCCGAAAGTGCCTCCCGTAGGAATACTCAATAAAGAGTCTTTGTCTTGTTGCTGTATTTGAGAGCCATGAACAAAAGCATCATAATAGGGCATTTCTGTTCCTTTTGAATTAAGAAATCCTTTTGGATCATTGTCCTGAATAAATTCATTTTTAAGATCCAGTAATTTTTGCCTGATCTGAGCTGAATCATCTGGTGATGGAGCCATACTATAAGATATATATTGAATCTCCCGGGTTTCTTCTTTTTGTGTATATAATTTCTCATGTTTTTGGGCATAAGCCAAAATTTCTTCATCAGAAACTTTAACGGCACTATCGCTTAGGCTATTATAGGGAAAAGAAACAAATGAAATTTTTGCCATAGAATTATTATCTGCATTTGTTTTCTCGGCCATCCACTTTGGAATATAAACAGCCTGAGAAATCAGCGCCTGATATTTTTGTGCAAGAAGTTGCTGAATGATAGGCTTTAAATAATACTCATAAATTTGTGCAACACGTGGATCATTGGCATTTTTTTTAAACATGGCAAACTGTTGCTTCGCCGCTTCTACATTATATTCTCCTGTTTTGGGATCCGTAAAAGCCTGCCTGATTTCCTGCGGGGGATTATTTCCAAATAATACAGAACTCAGTTCATTATCAGAGATTTTTAAACCCAGTTTATCATACTGTTGTTGCATGATTTCCTGGTTTACCATAAAGTCGTAAACATTACCCATTAAGTCTTCCCGCTGTGCACCATTCATTTGCTGGTACATTTGAAGGTTATTTTCAAATTCTTTTTGGGGGATGGCAATCCCATTTACTTTGGCCACATTTGTTGAATTGGAAAATAATCCGCCTCCCCGGTTACTTTGTGTAAATGCATCCTGCAGAATAAACGCAATTAATGCAAGGGCAATGGCTCCAAATACTATCCAACCTGCCTTATCTCTAATTTTCTGAATCGCTGACATAATCTATATTGAAAATTTTTTAGGATGGCAAAAATAGGTTAATTACACATTTGAACAAATTGTGGAGAAAATTTGCATCTTAAATAAGAAATTATATTTAAGCCCAAAAATTGATGACCAATTCAATCTTCCTCCTGAAGAAAAAAAATCTCTTCAACTGGTTTTTGAAAAACCCGGGCTATTTTTAAAGATAAAACCGTTGAGGGTACATATTTATTCGCTTCCATTGCATTTATCGTTTGCCGGCTCACTGATACTAATTTTGCCAATTCCTCCTGTGTGAGATTCGCTATTGCCCTCTGTACTTTAATGTTATTTTTCACCGGTTATAGATTTAGCATTTATGAAAAGCATAAAATTGAACCGAAATATAAATAACACCAGAACCGTAAACATATTATATAACATAACATACAGAAAACTGAGCCCATAAATAAATAAAAGCGATATTATTAATAATATATAATTGACTTTAACTGCCCACAATAAAGCATACAACCGGGTCTGTGCAATGTATTCATCTTCATTCTTTTCTTTAGAAAAGCCGACGAAATACCCTCCAATGATAAAAAATATACTGACTACTGTGGCAGTAATATTTGTTTGTATTACCGTAAATAAACGGGTCTCTCCCAATAATTCTTCATTAAAAAAAGCAAATACGTGCAAATTCATCCAGGATGGTGCATTTTCAACTCCTGTAATGAATAATATAATTCCTACCAGAGTCGTAGGTATAAGAATCCACCAACCTATTTTTTTAAAGTAAGATGGAAGTAAGATTTTTTGATACATAATTATATTTTTAAACAAATGTAAAGTATTTATTACATTTTAGAAAAAATATTTTACTTTATGTATAATTAATTTGACTTATTATTTTATAATCATGAAACTTCTTGTGTGAAACGTATATTAACCGGTCATTGTTAAAAAGCCACCTGTTGCGTGAATATGCTCCTTTTGAGGCTTGCATTTCCTGCAAAAAATTAGAACAATTAGACCATTTTTCCGTGAATTGGTTCCAAAAAGCAATTTCATCACATTTTATTCATACTTTATTACATGTGTATTTTTTGTGAATTGGTCATGTTAATTATTTCCGTTTATCCTATCCACTCATGTGGAAAGATCAGGCATATTTAGTCTTTATGGTTTTCTTATAAAAGATCAAAGTGGGGATTGATGTGAATAAATCATACCTTATTAACTTTGTACATTCTGTATAAGTAATTTATCCATATATCCACAATACTAGTAGTAGTATTTTATTTTTTAAAAATAATTATTAATATAATTTATTACAAAAGATATGAACATAGAAAAAGCAAATGCTCAATTAAGTCAATTAGGTTTTCTGGATTTGCCCATTGATCCAAGCCTGGATTTATTTAAAGAAATAGAAAAATTAAAAAAAGAAAAAAATGCCATTGTTTTAGCTCACTATTACCAGGAGCCGGATATTCAGGATGTGGCCGATTTTATTGGAGATAGTCTTGGATTGGCGCAACAAGCTGAGAAAACCAGCGCGGATATGATTGTTTTTGCCGGTGTACATTTTATGGCAGAAGCTGCAAAGATTTTAAACCCATTAAAAAAAGTAGTATTACCGGATTTGCATGCCGGATGTTCTTTGGCAGATAGTGCACCGGGTCCGTTATTTAAGAGATTTAAAGATAAATTTCCTGGTCATACAGTCATTACTTATATCAATTGCAGTGCAGAAATAAAAGCACAAAGTGATATTATTTGTACCAGCAGTAATGCCGTAAAAATTATTGAAAGTGTCCCTTTGGGACAGCCTATCATATTTGCACCGGATAAAAATTTGGGTAAATATTTAATAAAGAAAACGGGCAGAGACATGGTCCTTTGGAATGGCTCTTGTATGGTACATGAAATATTTAGTCTGGAAAGAATTACAAAACTAAAGATGCGTCATCCAAATGCTTTAGTAATTGCACATCCTGAATGTGAAGACCAGGTTCTTAATATAGCAGATTTTATTGGAAGTACTTCACAACTATTAAATTTTGTAAAAACAAATCATCATACCGATTTTATTGTAGCTACCGAAACGGGCATTTTACATCAAATGCAAAAAGATGCTCCGGGTAAAAATCTTATTCCTGCTCCACCGGATAATTCCTGTGCATGTAATGATTGCCCGCATATGAAATTGAATACTTTGGAAAAATTATATTTATGTATGAAATATGAGTTGCCCGAAATTACAATAGATGAATCATTGAGGGTAAAGGCGTTAAAACCTATCGAAAAAATGATGGAAATCAGTAAAGCAGCCGGATTGTAATTTTATGGAATCTGCTTATTCTTAATATAGATTTTATATTGCTGTTGTAAATAATAACCAAATTCCAGATCATTTTTGGATAGTAAAAAATAATATTCTGGCCGGGCAAATGTCATAAAATCCAGTAAATATTTTTTATCTATACCGGTAACATCTTCTACAAAATTTTCTGTAAATCGGTGATTGATATATTTATCCTGTTCTTCCCTAATAAGCCTTTGCTGAAAGCTGTACAGTTGATTATTTCTCCTAAACCGAAATAAATTGATTATTTCATCCAGGTCAAATCCTACTGTAAATCCGGGTGTATAGGAAGGCGGTACTACAGAAATACCCGGTTTTTTATAATTAAAAATTTTGGCATAATCCTGCCTGTTTTGTAAAGAATCTTCAGAATATGATTTTGAATTTATTTTAATAGCCGGAAGCCAGGCTGGATCTACATATAAAGCAATTTCAAAATCGGCCGGATTACGAATGGTATCCACCGGATATTTTTTCGTATTTTTTGAAAAATAAGAAAACCAAATAGAATCCTGCCTGTTTGTGATAAGACTAAATTTTCCTAAGGAATCCGTGATAACAGGTTCTTCTAAATGAGAATATACGATTACGCCTTCTAAAGGACGATGATTGAAATAATCAGAAACAGACCCTTTTATTACTACTTTTTGTGAAAAAAGGTCAAAAGTGCTCAAAAGAAATAAAAATAGAAAACAATATTGAAAAGTATATTTATTCAAAAAGGGCGTATTTTTTTGTAATATTAAAACTTTGTCTAAGTTTATTGGTTGGTATGGGATATAGAATTAACCAATTTTTATTATCGACCCATATAGATCAATAAAATGTGAACATCACTGGGACTAACGCCACTGATCCTACTTGCCTGACCCAGAGTTCGTGGCTGTATTTGTTCAAACTTTTGCCTGGCTTCATTACTAAGCGCTAAAATATTTTTATACTGAAAATCCTTTGGAATCATCATTTCTTCCAATTTGTTCATTCGGTTTGCCAATTCTTTTTCTTTTTCAATATAGCGCTCATATTTTAACTGTATTTCTGCTTGCTCACAGGATTGTTTTCCATACTGTAAAAGAGCATTAGCTAATTCAGGCAACTCGTTTGAAAGGTCCTCCAAGCCTATATTTGGACGAAGTAATAATTTTGATAATTTTTGTTTTTCTGCTAAAGGCGCAGAATCATTGTTCACTAAAGCCTGATTAATTTCTTCCGGTTCGGCAGAAGAGGTATTTAATAAATTTAAAATTTCACTTATCTCCGTTTTCTTTCTTTCTGCCATTTTCATTCGATTATCTTGTGCAAGGCCTAATTTGTAACTTATTTCAGTAAGACGTAAATCTGCATTATCCTGTCTTAATAAAGTTCTGAATTCTGCGCGGCTGGTAAACATACGGTATGGTTCCTTGGTGCCTTTATTCACCAGGTCATCTATGAGTACACCAATGTATGCTTCATCTCTTTTTAATATAAAAGGCGCTTCATCTTTTATTTTAAGATGTGCATTGATACCGGCCATTAAACCCTGACATGCTGCTTCTTCATATCCCGTTGTTCCATTTATTTGTCCGGCAAAGAATAAATTTTGTATAAACTTGGTTTCTAAAGACAGTACTAATTGTGTTGGCGGAAAAAAATCATATTCAATAGCATAACCGGGACGAAACAGTTTAGCATTTTTAAAGCCGTCAATTGTACGAATTGCTTCGTATTGTATATCTTCAGGTAATGATGTTGAAAATCCATTTACATAAATTTCAACAGTATTCCATCCTTCGGGTTCTATAAATAACTGATGTCTGTTTTTATCGGCAAAGCGGTTAATTTTATCTTCAATACTTGGGCAATACCTGGGCCCTGTGCCTTCAATTTTGCCGGTAAACATAGGACTCCGATCGAAGCCCTTTTTTAAGATTTCGTGTGTATGATCACTTGTATAAGTGATATGACAACATTTTTGTTTTTCTGGTGCTATTTTTTTTATGGGCAAAAAAGAAAAGCCACTTATTTCTGTATCGCCCTGTTGTATTTCCATTTTGGCATAATCCAGGCTTCTTCCATCTATCCTTGGCGGAGTACCGGTTTTCAACCGGCTACTTTCAAATCCCAAGGAGACCAATTGTTCGGTTATTCCATGCGATGCTTTTTCAGCAACACGTCCTCCATTAAAATTTTTATCTCCAATATGAATGACTCCATTTAAAAATGTACCACTGGTGATAATGACGGCTTTGGCTTTTATTTTATGGCCCATATTAGTTATTACACCACAAGCCTTGTTGTTTTCAATAAGGATAGAATTTACCATATCCTGGTAAAAATCAACATTTGGGTTTTCTTCCAATACTTCCCGCCATAAGGTAGAAAAAAGCATACGGTCATTTTGAGTACGTGGACTCCACATGGCTGGGCCTTTACTTTTATTAAGCATTCGAAACTGAATCATGCTCTTATCAGAAACAATTCCACTATAACCCCCCATGGCATCTATTTCACGAACTATTTGACCTTTTGCTATCCCTCCCATGGCAGGATTACAACTCATTTGTGCAATAGTTTGTAAGTTCATTGTGATAAGCAAAACCCTACTACCCATTTTTGCAGCTACTGATGCAGCTTCACATCCTGCATGCCCGGCACCTGCTACTATTATATCGTATTGATCAAACATGATTTCTTAAAGATTGCAAATTTACAACTCCGGGCTATTTTTTTGAATGAAAATATTGTTCCACGTGAAACGCTTATTGCGGGCATGCAAAATCTTGTACAGAAAAAAGGTTTTTTGATTGGCCTATATAAGACACGCCTAAACCTATTAGGGTATATTTTGAACTTAAAATAGCTTTTCTATGACCCAGTGAGGGCAAATTGGCGTCAATCAATAAAATAATAATGTCCATTAAGGGATCTTCATTTCCATAAGATACATTTTCACCACCACAATTTTTCAACCCTGTAGTTGAAAACCGGTCTACAAAGGTTCTCCCGTCCGTTGATGTATGACTAATTTTTGCATTTTTTAAACCAATATCACTGGCATGTGACTGTGCAATTTTAATTAATTGGGCATTTAAGTTTAAATAAGGTAGTTTTTTTATAGAAAATAATTCTTTTTTTAAGCTTTCAGCATAGTCGCCTTGAAGGTCGGGTTGAGTTGATAAAATAGGTGCAATGATACTATCCCAGAAAATTTTTGGGTGACTACGACAAAAATTTGTCCAGTAATATAATTCCCGGCTCATTGGATTTAATAAGTTAAACCCAGGTTGATTTTCATTAAAATCAATAATATTTTGATCAGTTTGTATGCTTATTTTTAAAGGGGGATCATTTAATACCACACTGGACATTTGTGCAAAAACCCCGTTTGAAAGGCAGAGTGATAAAAGAATAATGCAAAGTTTCACGTGGAACAATAGAGATTTTATTTTTCTATGAAACGTAAATAGCGTGCTTCTTTTTGTCGCATGACTAAAATTTCACTTTTCTTTTTATCTCCATAGCCACACAAATGCAAAGATCCGTGGATAATGACGCGAAAGAGTTCCTGTAGAAATGGTACATTAAAAATAAATGCATTTTCGCACACGCGATCAGTACTTATATAAATTTCACTGATAATCTCATGATTATTTACAGATAAATCAAAAGTTAGTATGTCTGTATAATCATTATGGTCAAGATGTTTTCGATTTAATACCAACAGTTCCTCATCACTACAAAAGATGAAATTTAAATGAAGAAATGTTTTCTTTTCATTTTTAAAAATGAAAAGAATCAATTCCCTGGCTTTTCTTTTATGAGGAAAACGAAAAGAATTTGTAGAAAAAAATTGAATTTTAGTCAAATTATTAAGCGTTATTCAAAATTCGTATTTTATTACAAATTACAATAATTACTTTTGCTTAATCCATGAAAAAATTATCTGAAATAGCCATAGGAAAAAAAGTACGAATACACTCATTCCAGGATGATGAACTGTTATTAAAATTAATGGAAATGGGATGTATTCCCGGCGAGTTTATTACCATTGACCAGGTAGCGCCGCTTGGCGATCCGATATCCATTTCCGTATCTGGTTATTTTTTAAGCTTACGTCTCAATGAAGCAGACCATATTTTTGTGGAAGAAGAAGTGATACCTTAAATTTTATTCATGAAAGTGGGTTTATATTTTGGCTCATTTAATCCAGTCCATCACGGTCATTTAATTGTAGCAAGTTATGTAGCAAATCAAACCGATTGTGATGAAGTCTGGCTCATTGTTTCACCTCAAAATCCTTTAAAAAAAACAACTACACTTTTAAATGATTATCACCGCTTACACCTGGTAAGATTAGCCATAGAAGGAAGTCACAATCTTAAAGTAAAAGATATTGAATTTAAATTACCAAAACCTTCCTTTACCATTGATACGATGACGTATATCAATGAGAAATATCCCAACTACCGGTTTTCAATTATAGTGGGAGCAGATAGTTGGCAAAATATTTCAAAGTGGAAAAATTATACAGAACTAATTGATAATCATGAATTTATAATATACCCAAGGCTAGGTTTTGATGTTGAATTACCCCCAAATTCAAGACATTTTTGCATCCAGGCCCCACTTATAGAAATCAGTGCTTCGGAAATACGGGCATTCATAAAAGAAAAAAAATCCATTCGATATTTATTGCCCGAGAATGTTCGGGAAGAAATTGAAATGAGTGGCTATTATAAATCATAATTTTCTTAAAAGATCCAGCCAAGAAAAAGGCAAATAAATGCAATATAGGGTGCACGAAATTTTGTAAAAGCCAGTAAAGCAAAGGTACCGGCAATAACTCCAATATTCACTAAGGGAATACCGGATACATCGGTTAAATCAAAAGAAATAGCCTTCATCAGGTATAAGGTAGAACCTGTCATAATACCTACTATTGTGGCATTAATTCCTTCCAGAGAGCGATAAATTGCAGCATATTTTTTTAAGTTTTGCCAAACAGGGAAAAAGAATAACACTAATAATGCACTTGGCAGAAAAATGGCTATAGCACCTATGGCACATCCCAATGCCTGATCATATCCACCATTTTTTTTCAATAACATTCCACCTACATAGGAGCCTATAGAAAATACGGGGCCGGGAATGGCCCTCACCATTCCGTAACCCGTTAAAAATTCTTCTTTAGACATGGAAAGTGCATTTGGATTTTTTTCCTGAGTCTTTTCTGTTTTAGGATGTTCTACATATTGCGTATACATCATAGGCATTAATACATCACCACCTCCGAAAACGAGGCTGCCGAAGCGATAAAAATTTTCAAATAAATTAAAAGGCGCCCTGTTTTGCCAATTTTCTTTTCTTGCCTTTTCACTCAAAAAGCCCGTTAAACTAAAAACAGCTATAAAAATCAATAAATTACCCCATTTAATTTTTCTGGATGGTGTACCTTTTTGCGGAATTCTTTTACTACTGAAATTTGTGGCAATACCACCGGCAACAATTAATGAAGGGATTCCCCAGGGCGTCTTAAATAAAAAGAGGGTAAGAATGGCCGTCACTACAAGGATTACGCGGGTGATGGTATTATTTATTGCATGCTTCGAAATTCTGTAAGCTGAAAATGCCACAAAACCTATAGCCATTGGCTGAACAAATTTGAAAATACCCACATCAATGGACTTTTCATCCAGGTAAATCAATAAAAAGGATAAACAACTCATCAAAATACAAGCGGGCAAAATCCATATAAGTAAAGTTATAAGGGCCAGGGGCAGCCCACCTCGCTTGTATCCAATCAGAGTAAGCGTTTGAGTAGAAGATGCGCCGGGGAGCATTTGGCAAAAGGCATTATATTCTATCAATTCACTTTCAGTGAGGTCTTTTCGTTGTAATACAAATGTTTTAAGCATCATTCCAAAATGTCCTTGCGGTCCTCCAAAAGCTGAAATGGTGTAAAGCAATACGGCTCTTAAAAATGGGATATGACGATGCAAAATCAAAGGGTCATTTTTGAAATGGTATCAAATTAATAGCAGCAAATTACAAAAGAACCATGAAATACAAATAATGGAAATCTCTTCGCCTAATACTCTTATGCAGTATTATTTTTATGACCGGTAAGGCTTAAAAGTAAAGAATTAACAAAGGATAATAAGAGGCTAAACCACAAGGCGGCCCACCAGGAGTCCACTGTAAACCCGGGAATAAGTTTTGCCGCCCACTCTATCATTAAAACATTTAAGACCAGGAGGAACAAACCGAGTGTAAGAATGGTAATGGGTATGGTAAGGATGATGAGGATCGGCTTTACAAAACTGTTTAATAAAGACAGTACTAATGCTAATAGAATGGCTGTTACACTATTGTCTATATGTACCCCATTCAAAAAATAGGCTGCAATGATTGCGGCAACCGCAGATATTAATATTCTTCCTATAAATGCCATAATAGGCTAAATTACGGTTAATTCATAAAATGGGTCACCAGAAAAATATTTATTGGCCAATTCCTGTAATTCTTGAGAAGAAATGGTTTTAATCACCTCAATACTTTGATTAAAATATTGGATGTCAAGCCCATTCAGAATATAATTTTTCCAACGGCTCATGATTTCGAATGGACCATCTAAACGGCTTAATAAACTACCCATGAGTTGATTCCGAACAAGGTATAATTCATCTTCACCGACAGGCTCTTGTTTTAATTTTTCCAATTCCTTATGTATTTCAATGATCGTAGCTTCACTCACTTCGCGCCCTGCTTCCGTAGAAATAAGCCACTCACTTTCCGCGAAATAATTTTTAAAATAGCTGTAAATACCGTAAGTGTAACCCTTTTCTTCACGGATATTGGCCATGAGCCTCGAACCAAAAAAGCCCCCCAATATATTGTTTAATACGGTTGCTTTTGGAAAATCAGGGTGATGTTTATTGGGGAAGCTTCTTGCCATACGTATAGCAGCCTGTACCCCTTTTTCATCCTGGATAATTCGATGTTTTTTTTCTTTCTCCGCTTTTTTGAAATGCTCTTTTTTGGGCAATTCTTGTTGATTGAGTGGCAACTGACCAAAAGAATGATTTAGGAGATGATCCATACTTTTAGGGATAATGCCTGAAACAAATATTTGGCAATGGCCATTTAAGTAATACCTATGAAAAAAAGTTTGTAAATCTTCACGAATAAGCGCTTCATAAGCATCCAGGCCAGACATGGATCCGTAAGGATGATTTTCGCCATATAAATAAGCATCTATCATCCGATTGGCTACAAAATCGCATTTCTCCAAATTGACTTTTAATTTCTGAATTTGTATTTGGCGAAAAGTCTTTAATTCATCTTCCGGGAAAATACTGTTTGTCAGAATTTCGGCCACCACAGGAATTAAAAGCGCTGCATATTTATGAAGACAAAACAGTGTAATAGAAGCAGTTTCAATATGGCATTGTACAGATAAAAAGGCGCCATAAAATTCAAATTTCTGATTTATGGAAAAAGCGTTCAACTGCGAAGTGCCGTTTTTCAACATAAAATTTGTTGCTGCAGCAACCAGCTTTTTTTCTTCCTGCCAATTGCCTGCATCAAAAACCCATTCCACTTGTACAACTTCCTGAGTGCCTGCATGAATAGAATACACGGGCACATTATTGTCCAGGGTATAAGATTGATAAGGCTGTAATGTTAAATCAAAATCTATAGGATCAGTTATTTCCGGAGCTACCATTCTATTTAATGAAGGCATGCAAAATTTTTTTAGCAAAAATAGATGAATAAATATTTAGATAGTGAATTCAAAAATTTTCAAGTAATAATGTAATGTAATAATATCCTGTAAAAAAGTATCTTTACCCGAAAAAAATGAGTATGGAAAAAGGACCGGTTTCTAAGTTTATTACACATCACTACCGTCATTTTAATGCGGCAGCTTTGATAGATGCCGCCAAAGGATATGAGTCTCATTTATTGGACAATGGGAAAATGATGATCACATTAGCCGGCGCCATGAGTACGGCAGAATTGGGTATCTCGCTCGCAGAAATGATCCGCCAGGATAAAGTACACATTATTAGCTGTACCGGGGCAAATCTGGAAGAAGATATCATGAACCTGGTTGCGCATTCGCATTATAAAAGAGTTCCCAATTACCGTGATCTCAGCCCCCAGGAAGAATGGGATTTATTGGAAAATCATTATAACAGGGTTACAGACACCTGCATTCCTGAAGAAGAAGCCTTTCGCCGTATTCAAAAACATATTTTTGATATTTGGAAAGATGCAGAAGCAAAAGGGGAACGATTTTTCCCACATGAATTTATGTATAAAATGTTGCTAAGCGGGGTCTTAGCAGAATACTATGAAGTAGATCCGGCACATAGCTGGATGCTGGCAGCTGCTCAAAAAAATATTCCCATTATTGTTCCGGGTTGGGAAGATAGTACGATGGGAAATATTTTTGCCTCATATTGTATTAAAGGGGAATTGAAAACCTCTACCATGAAGTCCGGGATAGAATATATGATCATGCTCAGTGAATGGTATCGCGCCCATTCAGGAGGGAAAGGAGTTGGCTTTTTTCAGATTGGGGGTGGTATTGCAGGGGATTTTCCAATCTGTGTTGTGCCCATGATGTACCAAGACTTGGAATGGACTGATGTCCCTTTTTGGAGTTATTTCTGTCAGGTAAGTGATAGCACTACTTCTTATGGAAGTTATAGTGGTGCAGTGCCAAACGAAAAAATTACCTGGGGAAAATTAGATATCCATACACCAAAATTTATTGTAGAAAGTGATGCCACCATTGTCGTGCCATTGATATTTGCTTATATATTGGGCTGGTAACTATTTTCTTTTGGATTTTGGAATAGAGGCATATACCAGATTATAAGAATCCTGGATAAGTTGTTTGATGAGGAGAAGCGGAAGATCTCCATCTATTGTAATTGTATTCCAATGTTTTTTATTCATATGGTAGCCGGGTTGAATGCATTCATATTGCTCGCGCAGTTCAATAGCCTTTTCAGGCAGGCTTTTTGCATTGAATTGAATAGGTGAATGATCTAATCCGGTAAGCAGAAATATTTTGCCAAATACTTTAAAAACCAGTGTATTATTTCCAAAAGGAAATTCTTCGGTTACATGATCGAAGGATAAACAATATTCCCGCAGCATTTCAATATCCATAAATAGAAATAAAAAGTTTTAATGCACCTCCTGCATGTCCACTAATTTTTTATAATAGCCGTTCAGAGACATAAGGGTTTCATGGGTACCGCGTTCTGCAATTTCCCCTTTTTGTAAAACAATAATTTCATCAGCATGTCTTACCGTACTCAGGCGATGTGCTATAACGATGGAAGTCCTGTCTTGCATCAGGTTATTGATGGCATCTTGAACCAGTCTTTCACTTTCGGTATCCAGCGCTGAAGTTGCTTCATCCAGGATTAAAATGGGTGGATTTTTTAAAACTGCTCTTGCTATTGTTACCCGTTGTTTTTCTCCACCACTCAGTTTAGATCCCCGGTCCCCGGTATTCGTATTATAGCCGTGATCTTTCAATTTAATAAAACCATCTGCATTGGCAATATGTGCTGCCTGCATAATTTCCTGGAGATCGGCCTTTTCATTACCCAGGGCAATATTGGCAGCAATCTTATCATTAAACAAGACAGCTTCCTGTGTAACGATGCCCATTTGACTACGTACGGATTTCAATGAATAATCTTTTATATTCACCCCATCAATCAATAATTCACCACTACTAACATCATGAAAACGGGGTATAAGATCGGCAAGTGTAGATTTTCCTGCACCACTGCTTCCTACCAAAGCAATAGTTTTTCCTTTTTCAATTTTCAGGTTAATGTTTTTTAAAATGGAAAAATGCTCATAAGAAAAAGATACATTTTTAAATTCAATAGATTCCTTGAAATGCGTTAATTGTTGACCATTCGGGTTATCATTTACAGTGACAGGAGCTTTTAAAATTTCTTCAATTCTTTGAATGGCAGCGCTACCTTTTTGCATATTGGAAAAAGAAGTGGATAAAGACTTTGCAGGATTAATGATATTATAAAATAATGCCAGGTATGTGATGAATGCCGAAGCTTCCAGGCCCAGCCCATTCCCCAAAACCAATCTTCCGCCAAAATAGAGGATGGCACAAAAAATAGCCACTCCCAAAAATTCACTCATGGGAGAGGCCAGGTCACGGCTATAGCCTATTTTATTTTTAGCTCTTATCAGTTGCTCATTGATTTTAAAAAATTTATTACGAAGTATATTTTCTACATTAAATGCTTTAATGACGCGCAAACCACTTAAGGTTTCATCCAGTATAGAAACGGTTTCTCCATATTTCTTTGCCACCTCAGACGATTGTATTTTTAAGGTTCTGGTGACTCTTCCAATAATGAAGCCCATTACAGGGATAAAAAGTAAAACAAATAAGGTAAGCTTAAAACTCAGAGAAATGAGGATGATTAAATTGATAAGTATCGTTAAAGGATAAGTAATCCAACCTTCCATAGCGCCAATCATGGAACTTTCCACTTCACCAAGGTCATTGGTAAGCCGGCTCATTAGGTCACCTTTTCTTTTTTCCGTAAAGTAACCAATGGGTAGTTCAAGAATTTTATCATACATTTCAATACGGAAAGCATTAGAAATTCTGTTTTTTATTGGGTTGAGTATATAATATGAAAGGTAGAGAAAAAAGTTTTTAAAGAATATGGCAATAATGATGATAATGCATATCACACCCAATGCCATAATTTTTCCATTCATATTGATGATATGAATAAGTTGTTCACGTACAAATAAAATGATCGGGTTTGTAGTTTGATTTAATAAAGAGGAATTTTTTTCGCCGGTAGAAAAAATGAGGTCAAGAAAAGGCATAAGCATCCCTACCGAAATGATAGAAAAAGCAATTGAGAGCAATGTGAAAAGTATATATAAAAATAAAGATGGCTTAAAAGATGTTAAATACTTGAAAATGCGGGCATATTGCTTCATAAATTATCTCCATTAGGAGAGGCAAAGTAACTAATTTTACAACTATTAAAAGATAAAGTAATGGAAGAAGGAAAACGACAAAGACAGGTTGCGGGCATTTTGTTGCAGGATCTGAATGAAATTTTCACCCGCTTAGGTTTAAATATGATTGAAGGCGGAATGGTATCCATTTCCTCCGTGAAAGTAACACCCGATTTATTGGAAGCACGCATATACCTGAGTTTCTATAAAATGGAAGATAGCAATGCAGCTTTGAAAAAAATTGAAAGCCAGGCCTGGGAAATAAAAAAAATATTAGCTGAAAAAATCAAACATCAGGTCAGGCGTATTCCGGTCATACATTATTTTGAAGATGACACCCTGGATCATGTATTTAAAATGGAAGCGCTTTTTAAAAAAATAGAAGAGGAAAATAAAAATAGCCATCCATAAAAAATTTTTCTTTCTAGCACATGAATTTACTATTTGCCTGGCGCTATTTCAAATCAAAAAAATCTACCAATGCAATTAATATTATTGCCTGGATCAGTGTTTTGGCAATAGGTATTGGCACCGCAGCATTGATCATCGTTTTAAGTGTTTTCAATGGGTTTGAAGGCTTGGTAAAAAGTATGTATGGAGATTTTTATGCCGATATACTGGTTCTTCCACAAAAGGGAAAATTTATAGAAATTCCTATGGATAAGAAAGAGCAAATCAATCGTATCCAGGGGATCGGTGGTAGTGCATTTTTTGTAGAAGAGAAAGCAGTGCTGGTGAATGATGATTATCAAGCAATCGTTTACCTGCGAGGAATTGATAGTGCTTATTCAAATGTGAATGGTATCAATAAACATATTCTGGAAGGAAGTTTTGACCTTGGAAATATAGAAACACCTTATATGGTTGCAGGAGCCGGTATTAGCAATGCTGTGGGTGCTGACCCGGAAAATAAACTTGGTGGTATGGTTGTTTATTTACCTAATAGAAAAAGCAATAATTTTTCAAGCCTGGATGCAATGCATTCTTCTACCATTTTTACTTCGGGCATTTTTTCGGTGCAACAGGAATTTGATGATAAATACGCATTTACCAATCTTGATTTTATGCAATATATGCTTGATCTAAAGCCGGATGAGTACAGTGGCTTTGAGATCGCATTAAAACAGGGAGTAAAACCGGAAGATGTTCAAAAAAAACTTCAGGAATTATTAGGCAATGCATTTAAAGTACAAACCAGGTATGAACAAAATCAAAGTCTCTTTTCCGTTATGCAGATGGAAAAATGGGTTATTTATGGTATTCTCTCATTAATATTGGGTGTTGCCGCATTTAATATGATTGGTGCATTAACTATGCTCGTGCTGGAAAAGCAAAAAGATATTTCCGTATTGAAGGCTATGGGTGCTTCTAATAACAGAATACAAAATATCTTTTTGAATGAAGGTTTTTTGCTGGCCTTATTTGGTGGTATAGGCGGGATGATACTTGCATTGATTATTTGCTGGCTGCAAGTTCATTTTAAACTGGTTGGCTTACAGGGAGGATCATTCATTATAGATTATTATCCGGTAAAAATTTCGATAACTGATTTTGGGCTGGTTGGCTTTACTGTTTTTTTCATATCCGTACTGGCAGCATGGTTGCCTTCAAGAAAAGCAGCACAACAAGATTTAATTTTAAAAAGCTAAATTTGTTACACCTTAAAGATTTAATTAGATAAAATACAATTACATGAAGAAATTCCGCTTTCTTTTGATATACATTCCGACCATATTTTTTATTACCATACAGGTAAATGGTCAGGGCACTGCTCAGGATTATGTGGGGGGATATCCAATTTATGGGACGGACAGGTTCAAAATGGGTTCGGATATCACTATTGAAGGAGATTTCACCATACCAAAAACATTCACACCTGCAAATATTTACTTATCCAAAACGAGCTATATCCCTTCAATTCCATCATACTTCAATTTAATTTTTCATGTTTTTATATATAAAGATGAAAATGGGGTGGAAAAATATCCCGATAAAATATTACCCCGAATAGCTTTCCTGGATGATAAGGGAAAAGAAAAAACAGTTTTCAAATCCGGGTTTCCATTTGTTGATTCATTGGATGGCTCAACATATTATGAAATGTTGGATAGCGGAAAAATAACTTTATTAAAATATTATTCCTGTTATTTCCTGGATAATAAAGAACCTTTTAGTAACAGGATGACCAGGACTTACCATGTTGCTGAAAATTATTTTGCTTTAATGCCGAATGACAAAATGATCAAGCTAAAGCTTTCAAAAGATGATATCATGGCACTTTTCAACGATAAACAAGCAGTCATGGAAACATTTATGCAGAAAAATAAAACGAAGTTTAAGAAAGAGTCTGACTTAATAGAATTAGTTCATTTTTATAATAATCAGTGATCTTTTATAAAATTGTATTAGCCTCCCGTAAACCTTTTATTTCTGAATATTAAAAAATTTTAAGGCAAAAAAGACGATCATTTTTTGGCTGCTAATCTTTTTCTTTAATAATTTCATGCCGAAACGAACCCCTCAACCTCAGTGATTTAAGTGCGAATGCCATTTTTTCTTAGAAATAATAACTGAGAATTGTTTCTACTTTTTAATTCAGATACACGTCTTAAGAGTACTTTGGACATGAATAATTATTCTGAAATTTTTATGACAAAACCCATTCATTATGCCATACCATTTTGGATGTAATCCTCTTTATCAATCAAAATAGAATAAGTATAAAAATTTTTTATTCATCAAAACAATCATCAATCAAAAAAATGAAAAAGCAAATCCTATCGCTATTTGTGCTGGCTCTTGCAACGCAAGGCTTTTCACAAAATAATTTTCGTCAGGTAATTACAGGCGAAAAAGGGGTCTCCCGGCAATATACAGCCCTGGCACCTGCGCAACAAATATCCTTTAATGCTAAATCAGCCGCATCCTTTTTCAGGCTTGATCAAAATTCTGATCTTGTTTTAGAAAGAACCGAGACCGATCGTCTTGGTTATACCCATTACAGGTATAGTCAAACATACATGAATATTCCTATAGAAAATTCAATGTATATAACACATATAAAGGCCGGAAAAATAATAAGTGCCGGTGGTTCAATTGTAACAGATTTCGATCCCCTGATGCAACAACGTTCTTTTTCAAAACTTTCAGCTAAACAGGCAGTTGATGCTGCCGTAAACTATGTTCATGCAGCTAAATATATGTGGCAAGACCCCCAAATGGAACAACGTATTAAAGATGAAACCGGTAACTCAAATGCCTCCTATCAACCCAAGGCATCACTGGTATGGTATAATCCCGGAGATATCTTAAGCCCAAGGGAAATGAGGTTAGCTTATAAAGTAGATGTATATGCTATGCAACCTCTGAGCCGCGCATATTATTTTATTGATGCTCAATCCGGCCAGGTATTAGGTCAAAAAGATGAAATCCATACATCTGACGTAACAGGCACGGCAAATACTTTATATAGCGGAACTCAAACAATTCATAGTGATTCCTATAATGGCAGCTATCGCTTAAGAGATTATTCCCGTGGTAATGGTATTATAACCAAAAAAGGAGATGTTGGTGGAAATCCTGATTATACAAGCTCTTCCTCAAACTGGAGTCTTAGTGGAAAAGATCGTAATGCTATGGATGCACATTGGGGTGTGGAAATGACTTATGATTTTTATAAAGTAAATTTTAACCGGAATAGTGTAGATGGTAATGGATATGCACTTACCAGTTATGTAAACCAAAGTGGCACCACCGATAATGCGTATTGGGACGGAAGTTCTATGCATTATGGTACAAGAAGTGGAAGTACCAATGGTGTAACAGGAATTGATGTTACCGGCCATGAACTTACTCATGGTGTAACCCAATATACTTGTGGTTTAAATTATAGCAATGAATCAGGCGCTATGAATGAAAGCTTGAGTGATATTATGGGTAAGTCAGTACAGTTTTGGGCTAAGCCAAGTGATATTAACTGGTTATTGAGTAATGATATGAACTGGATCATTCGTGATATGAGTAATCCGAATGCCCAGGGTCAACCAGACACTTATAAAGGAACAAAATGGTATTCCGGTTCAGGGGATAATGGAGGTGTACATACAAATAGCGGCGTTGGTAATTTTATGTTTTATTTATTAGTTACAGGCGGCAGTGGAACCAATGATAAAGGAGATTCTTATAGTGTTTCAGGGATAGGTCTATCTAAAGCAGATCAAATAATCTATCGTTCTCAAACAGTGTACCTCTCTTCAAATTCTAAATATGCTGACTGGAGGACAGCATGCATCAATGCTGCTACTGATTTATATGGCTCCGGCTCCAATGAAGTTACTCAGGTGGAAAATGCTTGGTATGCAGTGGGAATCGGTACAGCCGGCGGTGGCGGAGGATCCTGCAATATTCCTTCCAGCTTATCTTCATCTGCATTGACTTCTTCTAGTGCTACCTTGTCATGGAGTAATACAGGTGCAGTTAGTTATAATCTTCAGTGGAAGAACACTTCTGCCGGTTCATGGACAACGGTTAGCGGTATTTCCGGAACATCTTATAATCTGTCAGGATTAACTTCTTGTACAAATTACCAGTTCCAGGTGCAAAGCGTTTGCAGTAGTGGAAGTAGCGCTTATAGTAGTGCAGCAACATTCCAAACTACCGGTTGTACAGGTGGTACCTATTGTACAAGTTCGGGTTATACAGCCTTTGAATATATCCAGAAGATTATATTAGGTTCTATTTCCAATGTAAGTGGCGATAATGGAGGTTATGCTGACTATACTTCATTATCAACCAATTTAGTGGCCGGTAATACTTATACATTCAAAGGAAAACCAGGCTTCCATGGCAGTACATATATGGAATATTGGACTGTTTACATAGATTATAATCATGATGGAGATTTTAATGATGCGAATGAAACGGCGGCAAGCTTTACAACTACCGGGAAAACATTAACATCAAAAACATTTACTGTACCTGCTTCTGCAAGTAATGGAGCAACACGTATGCGTGTGCAAATGAGTTATGGCGGATATTCAACGAACCCATGTGCTATATTAACTTATGGCGAAGTAGAAGATTATACCGTAAATATCAGTGGTGGATCATTCAGTGGCTTCTCTTCTCCAAAAGAAGAAACTACAAACACCATTTTAGTTAGCCCGAATCCTGTAACCAGCACATTTGCTAATCTGGCTTACCATATTGTAAAAGATGGAAATATCCAGGTGAAAGTTTTGAATATGAATGGTCAGGTTTTACAAAACATTGATCTTGGACGTCAATCAGCAGGAAGTCATAACTACACTTTAAATAGTTTAGGTAAACTTGCTTCCGGCACATATATGATTGTATTGGAACAAGAAAACCAGGTTATCAATCGTACAAGATTTGTAGTAACTCGCTAAAATATTTTTCAAACCAGATAAAATCTGCCCCCTCAAGGGGCAGATTTTTTTATTTGTTGGAATGAAATATCAAAGTGAAATGACTTTTGATAAGACAAGAGGTATCCGAAAAAAAATGAATGAGAGATTAGATTTTTTTACAGTCCATTTTACAAAAACGGCCATAAAGCTTTTCATATTGAGGGACTATTTTTGATATATCAAAACGTTGAGCCTGGGCAAAAGCATGATCCTGAAACTGTTTTAATTTCTCATCATTTAGAAGGAGTTCTAGTGCATAATCACTCATCGTTTTAATATCACCTACAGGTGCACAAAAACCGGTTTTACCATGAATGTTTATTTCCGGTAATCCACCGGCATTGGTACTGATAACAGGCGTATGGGCAGCCATAGCTTCCAATGCTGCAAGTCCAAAACTTTCATAATCAGAAGTCAGCAGGAATAAGTCAGAAACCAATAGGATTTCTTCTATTTGTTCCTGTTTTCCTAAAAACCGTACTTCATCATGTAATCCAAGATCCTTTGCCATTTCTTCTATCGTAGGCCTTTCCGGGCCATCGCCAATCATAAGAAGTTTGGAAGGTGTTTTAGTATTGACCTTTGCAAATACCTGCATGACATCTTGCACTCTTTTAACTTTACGAAAATTTGAGGCATGCGCCAGGATTTTTTCGCCTTTCGGCGCTATAACTTTGTGAAAAGCATCAATGGGTTTTTTATTAAACCTGGAAACATCCACAAAATTGTATATGACTTCTATCTCTTTATTGATGTTGAAAAAACGGTACGTCTCATCACGCAAATTTTTTGAAACAGCTGTAATGGCATCACTTTCATTGATGGAAAAAGTAACGACCGGCGCATAGGTTTTATCCTTTCCTACAAGGGTAATATCTGTACCGTGTAGTGTAGTGATAAATGGAATATTCAGGCCATTTTTTTCGACAATTTTTTTTGCCATATAAGCTGCAGAAGCATGGGGTATTGCATAATGAACATGCAAAAGGTCCAGACCATGATTATTAATCACATCAACCATGGTACTGGCAAGGGCTACTTCATAAGGTGGATAATCAAAGAGAGGATAGGTGGGTACGCGTACTTCATGGTAATAAATATTTGCATTGAAAATATTTAAGCGTACAGGTTGTTGGTAAGTAATGAAATGTACACTATGACCTTTATCGGCAAGCGCTTTTCCCAGTTCCGTTGCCAATACGCCGCTTCCGCCAAACGTAGGATAACAAACAATTCCTATTCGCATGAAAAAAATTTAAACAAAGAAACAATCATTTTCGTAATCCGCATCAACCATTCATCACCTTTGTGTTAAAAGTACTTTTTTTGTTTTTAACTTTACGATATAACGATTTTATTTTATTCCATTTAGTTAATCCATTTTATGAAAAAGTTTTTCTTAGTCTTTCTCATTTCACCAGTATTATCTTATTGCCAGCCTATGTATCAGCAAGGGGTGAGTGATTCGGCATTTTTTAAAATGATTTCTGATAATGTTCTGAAGAGTAAGGCCGCAGATAAAAATTTATTTGAACTTACCAAAGATATTGGTGGTCGACTAGCCGGATCGCCACAAATGCTGTTGGCGGAGAAATGGGGTGAAGGGGTATTGAAAAAAGCCGGAGCTGATAAAGTCATTCTGCAGGAGTGTAAGGTACCGCATTGGGTTCGTGGAACGGGAGATATGGCTTCTGTCACTTATCAAATAAATGGAAAGATAATGACCGATAAGCTTAGTATGGTGGCAATCGGAAACTCTGTGGGTACAGGGCCTTCCGGAATTACCGCCCCCTTAATAAAAGTGAACTCCTTTGAAGAATTAGAACAAAGAAAAGATGAAGTAAAAGGAAAAATTGTTTTTTATAACTGCCCATTTCAGGATGAATTTATTCAGACATTTATGGCTTATGGCATGAATGTAAGATACAGAACACAAGGGGCAAGCCGTGCTGCAAAATATGGCGCTCTTGCTGTAATCGTCCGGTCTATGACGAACTCTACGGATAACAATGCTCATACCGGGACCTTGGCTTATACAGAAGGCCTCCCTAAAATACCGGCTGCCTGTATCGGATTATGGGATGTGGCAAAATTGGATTCTCTTTTTGCAAAAGGGATTTCGATCCAGGCGAAATTAGTCACCCATGCCATGATGTTACCCGATGCAACCGGGCATAATGTCATTGGTATATTAACAGGAACAGAGTTCCCCAATGAAGTCATCACGGTAGGCGGGCATCTGGATAGCTGGGATGTCAATGAAGGAGCACAAGATGATGGCGCTGGGGTAGTACAAACTATTGAAATTCTTCGGGCATTCAAAGCTTTAGGATATCAGCCAAAACATACCATTCAATTTGTTTTATTTGCTAATGAAGAAAATGGCTCAAGAGGCGCAGAAAAATATGCGAGTGAAGCGCTCAGGGAAAATGAAAAACACCTATTTGCTCTGGAAAGTGATGCTGGAGGCTTTACTCCACGTGGATTTGGATTCACCGTAAGTCAACAAGCATGGGATAAAATTAATAGCTGGAAACATTTATTTGAACCCTATGGTGCGGATCATTTTTCCAGATATGGCGGTGGAGAAGATATTGAACCTTTAGGAGATAAATATGGAACTCCTTTATCCAGCCTTTCACCGGACAGCCAACGTTATTTCGATCTTCATCATGCAGCAGGAGATGTATTTGAAAATGTAAATATGCGGGAATTAAAATTGGGCGCTATCAATATGGCCGGATTGATTTATCTTGTAGATAAATATGGTTTGTAAATGAAAAAAAAGAAATTTTTCCGGATCCTCAGTTTTTCGCTCCTCATTTTTTTGGGATTGTTTTTTTATTTCAGGTATTACTGGGTCTTTGGTACCGGAACAAAAGCCGGTGTACTAAACTATTTTATGAAAAAAGGATATGTTTTTAAAACTTATGAAGGAAAAGTAATTCAGAGTGGCTTTAAACAAAATATCCAGAGTAATGAATTTGATTTTAGTGTTGTAAATGAAAATGTAGCTAAGACATTATTAAATAATGCAGGCCGCGAAGTGGAATTACATTATAAAGAATATTTTGGCGCATTACCCTGGAGAGGGATGCAAAAATATGTGGTGGATAGTGTTTATGAAGTCCGGTCTCCGCAAAACCCTTCAATACTAAGTCCCAACTAACCGTTTCATGAAGGTTTCAGTATTAAAAAAATAGCAGGTATCTTTTCTAAAATAAGGTGTGATTTTTTCCAGTCTTTTATTTTTTTGGTTTGAATCATTTCCTTTTCTCCAGTAAGATCGACGCCAATACATAGAAATGTTTCGGATTCACAGGTTGAAAGAATATCTGCTAAAAGGGCATTATTGCGATAAGGGGTTTCAATCAGTATTTGTGTGGAATTTTCTTTATTAGAAACTTTTTCCAACTCTTTTATTTTTCTTTTTCTTAAAGTAGATTCAATGGGTAAGTAGCCATTGAATCTAAAATTTTGTCCATTTAATCCACTTGCCATAAGTGCTAACAATATGGAACTCGGCCCTACCAGCGGAATGATCTTTGCCGTATGTGCATGGGCAATAACTAATAATTCCTGACCCGGATCTGCTATCCCGGGACAACCGGCCTCACTAATTATGCCAATCGTCTCTCCATTTAAAATATGTTGTGTAAAAGCGGCTCTTACGCGGTCATCAAGATGATGTACAGCATACCAGGTGTATTCATCAATCGTCATTTCTTTCCATAACTTCTTAAAAAAACGTCGTGCAGTTTTTTCCTGTTCCGTAAAAAATATTTGGCACTTTTTAATTGCCTCAACAATATATACAGGAATGGTATCTAAAGCTTTCTCATCATGGCTTAATACAGTAGGAATCAAATATACAGTGGCCTGGTTTTTTTGTGTCATCAGATTGTAGCTAATTTTTTTTGATCGGATTGCATACTAAGCGTTGCAGCAACCACCGCATAAGAGGGCGCAAGTACCCAACCTAATACAGGGACTAACTGCATTAAATAAAAGATAAGGCCATTTCCTATTGCGAGACCTTTATGATTTGCGATATAGTCTACACTTTTGGAGGCACTCCAATTTTTTCTTTCACAGGTATAGTCCAGCATACTGAACCCATAATAATAACATTCTACAAGCAATGCAAGTAAAATGGTAAAAATACCAGCCACCGGTATTAAAGACAAAAGAAAAATACCGATGAGGTAAACCGTTTGCCAAAGTGCATTTCTAAGGGCAATGGATATGCCGCGTAAAATATCTTTTAGCCATTTTGCTTTGTTAAAAGAATCCGTTTTTCCATGAAGGATAGTATCCGTTTTCTCACTTAAGTAGGCGAATACAGGAGATCCTACGATAAGCCATATATATTTAAATAAAGAGAAATAAAAAAGCATTTGAATGATCCAGAGTACAATACCGGATAAAGTAACCAGGAAACCAAAAATGCCACTTCGGGTTTCATCTAACCATTTGGTAATACCTGTAACAGTCATAATCCAATCAATGAATGCATTTGCGGTTTTTCCAAAAAAATACATAGAAACGATAAAAAGAATGCAATAAATTATTCCGGGGATCCATATCCATTTCCATAATTTATTTTTTACGATAAATCGATGAGCCCTTATATAACTTTGTATGGCAGTAATAATTTCTTTAAACAAGCTGTTTTTTTAAGAATTAATGAGTGTGTAAAGTTCGCCCTTTTTATGACAAGAAGAATATTACCGGTTTCATTTTTTACTCAGCCACAAGTCACCTTCATTGCTAAAAAATTATTAGGCAAGTGCTTGGCTACTCATTTTGAAGGGCACTTAACGGTATTGCGTATTGTAGAATCAGAAGCTTATAATGGTATTACAGATAAAGCCTCACATGCTTTCAACAGTCGTAAAACAAAAAGGACTCAAATCATGTATGAAAATGGAGGTAGAGCCTACATCTATTTATGCTATGGCATTCACCAGATGTTCAATATTGTTACAAATGTGGAAAACATACCGCATGTGATACTTATTCGTGGCGGAGAACCGCTTCTAGGAATTGAAACTATGTCTTTACGTACAGGGAAAAATAAGAGTGATCCTACTATCAGCAGAGGCCCTGGAAATGTGTGTAAATCATTGGGAATTCATACCGGGTATAATGGGCATATTTTGAATTCGGAAGAAATGTATATTTATGATGATGGGTTCAAGATAAAAAATAGTTTAATCGGTATATCCCCGCGGATTGGAGTATCTTATGCAGGTGAAGACGCTTTGCTTCCGTATCGTTTTTTTATAAAGGGAAACCCTTATGTAAGTGGAAGATGGCGGAATTAACTGATAACATTAATATTTCCACGAGTAAAATAATAGTTTAAAAATAAAAAAAAGGCTGTCAAATGAGACAGCCTTTTTGAGAAATATTGGAATATTATCTAACCATTAATTGTGATTTTTTCACGTCTTTTCCATTATATATCATAACAGAATAATATCCCGTAACGAGATGACTAATGTTCAATTGTAGAGTATTCATACCTTCTTGTCCCTGAACTTGTTGAGTAATTAACACCAAGCCTTGTGCATTGCATATTTGAATTTTAATGGATGCAGCATTATCTTCATTCCATGAAATATTTGCAAGCCCTTTAGCCGGGTTTGGTGAAATATTAATAACGGAGGCTGTCTCATCTTTAGTACCTGTATTTTCCGGTGCGAAAGCCACATCATCAACATGAGCCCACCATGTACCCCATTTATTTACAGGTTTCTCGGCATATTCTTGAACAGTCCAGAAACTGGCATCAGAAGGATCTACACTTGTAGAGGTATAGCTTCCCCAATAATAAGTGAGACCGGCATTTCCCCCTTCAAAATAGGTAGCTCTTCCTTTTTTGTAAGTATTGGATTTACGTAGGCTGTTGGCTGCATCAGCTCCATTGCGATAAGAATAGGCGGCACTCGGATAAGTAGTTGCAGAAAATACATTATAGCTAAGTAAAATATCATTATTTGCATTAACAGCCAGGCTGGGGAATCCATACATATTTACATTATTATTATCCTCCACTCTTCCCAATTGATTTACGGCTAATGAACTTACTGTAAAGTCCCAATATTGAGCTGCGGCTCTGGTAGGTGTAGTTGCTGGTAAGTATACGGTATGACTTGTAAAAATGTGACCATTTTTGTAAACAGCGCCTCTTAATTTTGTATTACCAAGATAAATTTGATCTGAAGTTCCGTTTTGTGAACCATAAACCGGAGTCGTACTCCATGGGCTGGCTTTCGTTACATAATTGACATAATTATAAGTTGGAGCAATAAGAGATCCACCAATATATGCCACATATAAATAACCTGTATCCACAGAACTGCCAATATTTGTAACAAGGTAATGATTGTTGATATTAAGATCCTGGGTTTCCACAGGGCTTATTGAAAAGAAGTTATTATCATCTAATGAATACACACTTGATAAAGTTCCATTTGCCATTTGGGCAACACTCATCAAATATACTCCGGAAGAGTTGAAATTAAAAGTGGCGGTATCATATTGCATAGTGGACATGGTGAACCATCGTTTACTATAACCCATTTGAGGAGCATCCTGAATAAACTCAGAACCTAAACTCAATGCATATAAATTCCAGTTACCGGTGGGATCATTTGTAACGGAAGCTCCAAACATGAGAGAATAATCACCAGTTGTAGTAACGCCAAGTGTAGAAATATAGAAATGGCTCAATTGAGCATCATATTCTACATGCGGATAACCAATGGCATATACACTACCGGCATATCCATTCCAGAAAGAATCAACGGGTAAGGTTAATACATTTGTGCCGGTTTTGTCTGAAATAACATATTCCTGATTATTGGTGTGCATTACATAACTTGGCCCTACGGCTCCACTTGGATCAGGAGGATAAATTTTACTCTTATTCTCTTTTGAACCTTGGAAGGAGAGTAATGGTTTAGGGCTTTTGGCTATCTTGTCATCACTACCATTATTTGCAAAAGAATTGGCAATAGGCAAATCTTTTACATTGCCTGAAGTTTTACTCTTTGGCAATAAAGGTGAAGTAAAGAAACTTTTTGACAGATTTTTCATCAGATTAATTTTGTTCAATACCAATGGGTTTGTACCTACATCTTCTGTTGAAACATTTGCTACTTGTTTTAAACTGGCAGCTTTGAAATTAAGAACCTTCTTTACTGGTAAGGGAGAAGAGCTGAA
This sequence comes from Bacteroidota bacterium, assembly GCA_018268015.1. Taxonomy (GTDB): domain Bacteria; phylum Bacteroidota; class Bacteroidia; order Chitinophagales; family Chitinophagaceae; genus JAFDXJ01. The sequence continues at coordinate 48,630 of JAFDXJ010000053.1, read as the reverse complement.
TTGCTTTTGTGCCATAACGAAAAAAGGCGAAATGATTAGGCACGTAATCATTAAGCGTTTTGGTAATCTAGTTTTCATGTTATTTAGTTTTAGGAATTGAAAATAGGTATATTTTGGAATAAATTCATAAATATTGGAAATATATTTATAGTATTTAAAAATGGGGTTGAATTTTCATGAATAGAAAAACAGGGAGTTTATACCCACAATACTTTTGCCAAAGAAAACCATCAGTAACTATTTTGCATTATTCGATGGTAAATTTTCTATGATCAACTGCTCTGACAGATTTTTATATATGCCCTATAAAGATCAATGTTGAAAGATTCAGGATTGAGAATCCGCTCCACATTTCAATTTTTTGAGAATTATTAAAATGAACCAAAAAGTTCTTCATTTCCAAAACACTAGAATAAAAGATCTAAAAAACCTCATTTTAATTTTTTTAAAAAAAATATTAGTTATTTTATTGTCCATTATACCAGAACCCCTTACCTTTGCGCTCCCAAATATAAAATTTGGGTTTATGCTATGTCTCAGAGAATCAGAATAAAATTACAATCATACGATCATAACCTGGTAGATAAATCTGCTGAAAAGATCGTAAAAACAGTAAGAACTACCGGCGCTGTGGTTACCGGACCAATACCATTGCCTACACACAGGAAGATTTTTACCGTGTTAAGATCACCTCACGTCAATAAAAAAAGCCGTGAGCAATTTCAACTCTGTACGCATAAAAGATTATTGGATATATATACTTCTTCTTCACGCACTGTAGATGCTTTGAGCAAACTGGATTTACCCTCCGGTGTGGAAGTAGAAATAAAAGCATAAATATCTTTCAGCATGGATGCTGAAAGGAAAGATCTTATAAACAGGTATCACCTCTCAATTCCGGATGACGGAAGAAAAGAGCGCTGATCATTTAGAAAAATACTTTATCTGTAAGATAAAGAATAACATATAAACAGGCCCTTCGTGGTTTGTTTACTACCGGTACTTCCCATTCTCATAAAGAGAATAAAAAAGAAAAGGTCGGTGGCAAACAGGAGATGGATTCCATTTTAATGGAAGTCTCCATAACCAAGCGGGGCAAAAACCGCTAAAACAATGAAAGGAATCATTGGTAAAAAAATTGGGATGACGAGCATCTTTATGCAGGATGGGAAACAAACAGCCTGTACGATTATAGAAGCCGGCCCATGTACAGTAACACAGGTTAAGAATAAAGAAACCGACGGGTACAATGCATTACAATTAGCATTTGCCGACAAGAAAGAAAAACATGCCACCCAGGCAGAAATTGGCCATTATTCAAAAAGCGCTACTTCACCTAAAAAGTTTGTAAAAGAATTCAGGGAATATTTCCAGGAAAAAAATGCCGGAGAAACCATTTCCGTTGACATTTTTTCTGAAGGAGAGTTGGTAGATGTGGTTGGAACTTCCAAAGGAAAAGGCTTTCAGGGCGTAGTGAAGCGCCATGGTTTTCATGGAGTAGGTGAAGCCTCTCATGGACAACACGACCGCTCCCGTGCTCCTGGATCTGTTGGTGGTTCTTCATATCCGTCAAGAGTTTTTAAAGGTATGCGTATGGCCGGCCGTATGGGAAATGACAGGGTAAAAATGAAAGGCCTTAAAGTGGTAAAAATATTTCCTGAAAAAAATTATATTCTTATCAGCGGTTCTGTTCCGGGACATTATGGTTCTATCGTTTATATTCAGAAATAACATTAATAGTAAACAATGCAATTAGACGTTTTAAATAATAAAGGAAATAAAACCGGTAGATCTATTGACTTGCCGGACGAGATTTTTGGTATTGAGCCGAATGATCATGTTATTTATCTTGCTGTAAAACAATACCAGGCTGCTCAGCGCCAGGGTAATCATAAAGTAAAAACAAGGGCGGAAGTAAAAGGTGCCAGTCGCAAATTACACAAGCAAAAAGGAACCGGCGGATCACGTAAAGGAAATATCCGCAACCCTTTATATAAAGGTGGCGGTACTATTTTCGGACCAAAACCACACGCTTATGAGTTGAAACTGAATAAAAAAGTAAAAGACCTCGCTAAAATGAGCGCCCTTACTTATAAGGCTCAGGAAAACGCCATCGTTTTATTAGAAGACTTCAGTTTTGAGGCTCCCAAAACCAAAAACCTTATTGAAGTAATGAATAGCCTAGGCATTGCAGATAAAAAAGTATTAATTATTCTCCCGGATTATGATGATAATTTGTATCTGAGTTGTAGAAATATTCCAAATGTGGCAAGTACACAACTATCAGACATGAATACGTATGAAATATTAAATGCGGATACATTAGTGATTTTGGAAAATGCCGCTAAAATTTTTATAGAGGAAGAAAATGTAGTGACTGAAGAAGCTTAAGAGATCAAAAATTAAAAAATTCAAATTAAAAACAATGAATCTGCACGATGTTCTTATAAAACCGGTTCTTACTGAAAAGGCTAATGCCCAACAGGAAAAATTAGGTAAATACACTTTTAAGGTTAGCGCGCGTGCTAATAAACTGGAAATTAAAAAGGCAGTAGAAGAATTTTATGGTATTTCGGTTTCTGATGTACATACTGTAGTAGTCCCGGCAAAATCAAAATCACGGTTCACAAAAGCAGGATATATTCAAGGCAGAAAACCTTCTTATAAAAAAGCAGTGGTTACACTTGCAAAAGGAGATACCATTGATTTATATGCAAATATTTAAATAATAGCCGGCGCAGCTGAAAATTGCGCCTAAAAAGAAAAAAGATGGCACTTAAAAAATTTAAATCAATTACTGCAGGTACCAGGTGGCGAATAGGTAATGCATTTGCCGAAGTCACTACCAGCGAACCTGAAAAGAAATTACTGGAAAAAAAGCACAGCAAGGCAGGCCGGAATTCAGATGGCCGCAGAAGCATGCGTTATAAAGGTGGTGGACACAGGAAACACTATCGTATCATTGATTTCAAACGCAACAAGCAAGATATTGAAGCAAGTGTATTGACTATTGAGTATGATCCTAACCGTACTTCTTTTATTGCTTTGGTTGAATATACAGATGGCGAAAGAAGATATATTATTGCACCTCAAGGTTTACAGGTAGGCACAAAAATAATTTCCGGAAATAATGTGGCCCCTGAAATAGGTAATGCCCTTCCTATAAAAAATATGCCACTGGGTACCACAATTCACAATATTGAAATGCAACCGGGCCAGGGAGGTAAATTAGTGAGAAGCGCCGGTGCATCTGCTCAATTAACGAATAAAGAAGATCATTACGGAATAATCAAAATGCCCTCCGGCGAGTTAAGACGTATTTTAATTAATTGTGTAGCTACAGTAGGTATTGTTTCTAATAGCGACCATAGCCTCGAAACAGCGGGAAAAGCCGGACGAAACAGGTGGAAAGGTGTTCGCCCACGAGTAAGAGGTGTAGCCATGAATCCGGTGGATCATCCCATGGGAGGTGGTGAAGGAAGAGCTTCCGGAGGCCATCCAAGATCCAGAACAGGTAAATATGCGAAGGGTGAAAAAACCAGGACACGCGGAAAAGGAAGCGACAAGATGATTATCCAACGCAGGGACGGAAAAAAATTATCAAAATAAAAAGCAAAGCTGTCATTTCAGCAATACTAAAAATTATAATTAAATATGGGTCGTTCAATTAAAAAAGGTCCTTTTGTAGATGTAAAACTGGAATCAAAAGTGCTTTCTATAAATGATGGGAAAAACAAAAAATCTGTGATTAAAACATGGAGCAGGCGCTCTACAATTACACCCGATTTTGTGGGCCATACATTCGCTGTTCATAATGGTAATAAATTTATTCCTGTATATGTTACAGAATTTATGGTGGGACATAAATTAGGTGAATTTGCACCAACAAGAAATTTCAGAAGCCATTCAGGGCAGAAAAAATAAAATTAATGATTGAAGGTAAAGTCCGTTTAAAGGACTTGAAATCAATAAAACCAAGAATAAAATGGAAGCAGTAGCAAAATTAAATAATTATCCAACCGGTCCCAGGAAGATGAGGCTTCTTGCGGATGTGATTAGGGGTATGGAAGTGGAAAAAGCGCTAAGTATTCTTGAACATCATCCACAACACAATGGTGTTCCGCTTGCTAAATTACTGAAAAGCGCCATCAATAATTGGGAACAAAAAAATGAAGGCCAAAGTGCCGCAGATGCATCTTTGATCGTCAAAACGATTTTTGTAGATGGAGGCAGAACATTGCGTCGTATGCGCCCTGCACCACAAGGCCGTGGATACCGAATTCGCAAACGCAGTAACCATGTAACCTTGGTCGTAGATTCAAAAACTAATAATCAATCGAAATAATTTATAAACTGTATGGGTCAAAAAGCAAATCCAATAGGAAACAGGATCGGAATAATCAGGGGATGGGAAAGTAACTGGTATGCCAATAAAAAGAATTACCCGGTACGCCTGATAGAAGATGATAAAATCCGTACTTATCTCAATGCACGTATCAGTAAAGGAGGTATTGCGAGAATTGTCATAGAACGAACACTCGGAAAATTGATTATTACCATTCATACCTCCAAGCCGGGAATCATTATCGGTAAAGGTGGCGGAGAAGTGGATCGCATTAAAGAAGAATTGAAAAACCTTACGCACAAAGATGATGTGCAAATAAATATTTTAGAAATCAGGAGGCCTGAATTAGATGCAACCATCGTTGGAGATACTATAGCCCGGCAAATTGAAAACCGGATTAATTTTAAACGAGCTATTAAAATGTCTATTGCATCTTCATTACGGATGGGTGCAGAAGGAATTAAAGTGAAAGTAAGTGGCCGTCTTGGTGGTTCAGAAATAGCCCGTAGCGAAGAATTTAAACAAGGACGGATTCCGCTGCATACATTCCGGATGGATATAGATTATGCCAACGTATTTGCCCAAACAGTTTATGGAAAAATCGGTATTAAAGTATGGATTTGTAAAGGTGAAGTATTAGGAAAAAGAGAATTAAACCCAAATTTTGTAGGTGGTAAAAATGATGGCGGCGATCGAAGGGAAATGGGAAGAAGTGAACATCGTGAACGTTCAGATCGTGACAGAGGTGGCGATAGAAGAGGAGGTGGAAGCCGTGGGCCAAGAAGATAATTTTTAAAACAATAATTACTCGTAATAGAGATAAGGTAAAATTTATAAAATGTTACAGCCAAAAAGATCAAAGCACAGAAAAGCACAGAAAGGAAGGATACGTGAAGTGGCTAAACGCGGTTCCATGATTTCATTCGGCTCATTTGCCCTTAAAGCAATGGAACCTATATGGCTCAATAATCGCCAGATAGAAGCGGCCCGCCAGGCAATGACCCGTGCCATGAAAAGAGAAGGAAATGTATGGATTCGTATTTTCCCCGATAAACCCATTTCCCGTAAGCCGGCAGAAGTAAGGATGGGAAAAGGAAAAGGAAACCCGGACCATTGGGCTGCTGTAGTAGAATCCGGTCGTATTCTTTTTGAATGTGATGGCGTAAGTGAGGCTACCGCAAAAGAAGCTATGGGGCTCGCAGCACAAAAATTGCCTATTAAAACCAAATTTATTATAAGAAGAGATTTGCAATCTTAATATTAAAAAGCAATTCTCAATCATTAAAACAAATAATAATGGCAAAAAATAGTAAAGGATTTAATCAAAACCTGGCTGACTTAAATGATCAGGATCTGAAAGCCAGGCTTTCTGAGGATAAACTGAGATTAAAAAAATTAGAATTTGCTCATGCTATTTCTCCACTGGAGAATCCGATGAGTATTCGTAATCTCAGAAGAGATATCTCTCGCATTCAAACAGTAATTAGAAAAAGAGCACTTGGCATTTAAAAATAAAACAATGACGGAAAGAAATTTGCGCAAATCAAGAATTGGGGTTGTCAGCAGCAATAAAATGAATAAAACCATTACAGTAGCTGTTGAAAGAAAAGTAAAACACCCTATGTATGGAAAATTTGTAAAGAAGACAACAAAGTTTCATGCACATGATGAAAAGGAGGAATGTACTCCGGGTGATATCGTACGTATCATGGAAACCAGGCCATTGAGCAAAACAAAGCGTTGGAGACTGGTAGAAATTGTAGAAAAAGCGAAGTAAAAACTTATAGATAACCGGGTTATCAGTAAGCATAGAAAATTATTTATAAAATTACCTGTACGCAAATAGCAAACAGGGGCCAGATAAAAGCGAAAAATATGATTCAGCAGGAAAGTCGTTTAAATGTAGCAGATAACAGCGGAGCCAAAGAAGTGCTTTGTATTAGAGTATTGGGAAACAGTGGACAAGATTATGCGCATATTGGAGATAAAATAGTGGTGACTGTAAAAGATGCCATGCCCGCAGGTGGAATTAAAAAAGGTACGGTATCAAAAGCGGTAATTGTGCGTACAAAAAATAAATTACGCCGTAAAGACGGATCTTATATCCGCTTTGATGACAATGCAGTTGTGTTATTAAATGCATCCGATGAGCCACGTGGCACAAGGATATTCGGGCCGGTAGCCAGGGAATTGAGAGACAAAGGTTATATGAAAATTATTTCTCTTGCACCTGAAGTACTTTAAAATAAGGCGAATAGGAAAGCTTCGAAAATAGTTTGCCTTTGTCGCCCCAAAAAATATTAGAAGAATGGAAAACCATTCTATATAAAAATGTTTATAGGAAAAAATTAAACAATGAGTAACAGATTTAAACCAAAGTATCACATTAAAAAAGGAGATCGCGTTGTGGTTATTGCAGGGAATGATAAAGACCTGAAAAAACCTCGCGAAGTTCATGCTGTTTTAATGGATAAAGGACGTGTAATTGTGGAAGGGGTAAATGTTGTGACACATCACACAAAACCAAATGCACAAAATACCAAAGGAGGAATTGTGAAAAAAGAAGCACCCATACACATTAGTAATGTAATGCTTTGGGATGCAAAATCAGGTGCTGGCACCAAAGTGAAAATTGATCGCCAGGATGGTAAACCAGTTAGAATTTCAAAAAAATCAGGAGAAGCTATTAAATAATGAATACAGTAAAATATACACCCAGGCTCGCTGAAAAATACAGGAATGAAGTCGTTCCAGCATTAATGAAAAAATTCAGCTTTAAAAGTATTATGCAGGCTCCAAAATTGGAAAAAATCTGCATTAACCGCGGCGTTAATGGTGCCGTCGCTGATAAAAAGCTCGTTGAAATAGCTGTAGATGAACTTACAAATATTACAGGGCAGAAAGCAGTAGCGACCATGAGTAAGAAAGATATTTCCAATTTCAAATTGAGGAGAGGAATGCCAATTGGTGCAAGAGTTACTTTGCGTGGAGAAAAAATGTATGAATTTTTAGACAGGCTTGTTTCTGTAGCCTTACCACGCGTTAGAGACTTTAAAGGTATCAGCGATAAAGCCTTCGATGGCCGGGGAAATTATACCCTGGGTATTACAGAACAAATTATTTTTCCGGAAATAGATATTGATAAAGTCAATAAAATTACCGGAATGGATATCACCTTTGTAACGACGGCTAAAAACAATGAAGAAGCCTATGAGTTACTGAAAGAAATGGGGATGCCTTTTAAAAACGCAAAAAAAGAAAATAATTAATTAAAAATCATGCCCTGATTATACCGGGCTTATTTAAATTATGGCAAAAGAATCAGTAACAGCCAGGCAAAGAAAAAGAGAAGCATTGGTTTCTAAATATGCAGCGAAACGCGCCGCATTGAAAGCAGAAGGCAACTACCAGGCATTGAGTGAACTACCAAGAAACTCTTCACCGGTACGCCTTAAAAACCGCTGCCAACTTACAGGAAGGCCCCGTGGCTATATCCGTTATTTTGGAATGTCCCGTATCGTATTCAGAGATATGGCACTGAATGGAAAAATACCAGGTGTTAAAAAAGCAAGCTGGTAAAAACGAAAAAAATTTTTGAACAGAATTAATTAATAAAAAATGGTAACTGACCCAATTGCAGATTTCCTTACCAGGATAAGAAACGCTCAAATGGCCGGCCATAGGATCGTAGAAATTCCGGCATCCAATTTAAAGAAACGTATTACGGAAATCTTATACGAACAGGGCTATATTCTTAAATATAAATTTGAAGAAGATAGTAAACAAGGTGTTATTAAAATTGCGCTTAAATATAATCCGCAAACAAAAACACCGGCTATAAGATCATTGGAACGAGTGAGCAGACCTGGTTTAAGGCAATATTCCAAACCCGGGGAATTTAAACGAGTAATCAATGGCCTGGGCCTGGCAATCATAAGTACATCAAAAGGTGTAATGACAGATAAACAAGCAAAATCTGAAAATGTTGGTGGAGAAGTACTTTGCCATATTTATTAATCATTAAAATTCCGAAAGGAAAATTATACGAAAGCCTTTAGTTGACAATTAAGTTTTCTATACGGAACTGAAAACAATTCAAAGAGCTATTAAAACTTTAAAATATGTCACGTGTAGGAAAAAAACCCATAAACCTTCCACAAGGTGTATCTGTGAAAGTGGCGAATCAGGTAATAACGGTAAAGGGACCAAAAGGTGAGTTGAAAGAAACAGTTGACAGGGAAATGGAAATCGTGGTAAAACCGGATTCCATAGAAATAAACCGACCCACAGACCAAATACGTCATCGTGCTATGCATGGTTTATATCGTGCACTGGTAGCCAATATGGTAAAAGGAGTAACAGAAGGATACCAAAAAAACCTCGAATTAGTGGGTGTGGGTTATAAAGCAGCCAATCAGGGTAATTTATTAGATCTATCATTAGGATATTCCCATAATATTATTTTTGAAGTACCTGCTGAATTGAAAGTATCTACCGTTACAGAAAAAGGGCAAAACCCAAAAGTAAATTTGGAAGGAATTGACAAACAGTTGCTTGGCCAGGTAGCCGCAAAAATCCGCAGCCTGCGTAAACCAGAACCATATAAAGGTAAAGGGGTTCGTTATGCCAATGAAATTGTACGCAGAAAAGCTGGAAAAGCAGCAGGGAAATAACATTTTAAAATGACAACATCCTGGCAGAATCAGGAAAAATAAAATTGTATGGATAAGAAAATATTAAGAAGGCAAAAAATTCGCTATCGCATCCGTCGAAAAGTGAAAGGTACGGCATCAATGCCTCGATTGTCTGTTTTTCGGAGCAACACTGAAATTTATGCTCAGTTAATAGATGATGATCAAGGGGTAACTATTGCCTCCAGTTCTTCAACAGAGAAAGACATCAAAGCTCAGAAAGGACCCAAAGTAGAAATAAGTAAAATAGTAGGTAATACCATAGCCCGGAAAGCAATAGAACTGGGAGTAAAAAAAGTAACCTTCGACAGAAGTGGATATTTATACCATGGAAGAGTAAAAGCTGTAGCAGATGGAGCCCGGGAGGGAGGACTTGAATTTTAAAAAATAATTTATTAAATAAGTATGTCAAAAAATATTGTAAATAAAGTAAAACCCGGAGGCGATCTGGAATTAAAAGAAAAAGTGGTAGCCATTAACCGGGTAGTTAAAACGACGAAGGGCGGACGTACATTCAGTTTCTCTGCATTGGTAGTTGTAGGTAATGAAGGCGGTGTAGTTGGGCAAGGCTTAGGAAAAGCAAAAGAAGTGCAGGAAGCTATTACAAAAGGAATTGAGGATGCAAAGAAAAATTTAGTAAAAGTACCTATCATGCATGGCACTATTCCACATGATCAACTGGCAAAAGAAGGAGCAGCTAAAGTTTTAATTAAGCCGGCTGCAACTGGTACCGGCGTTATTGCCGGAGGTAGCATGCGGGCCGTATTAGAAAGCGCTGGAATTCGCGATGTACAAGCCAAAAGCCTGGGATCTGCTAACCCACATAATGTAGTCAAAGCAACAATCAAAGCGTTGACTTTATTACGTGAGCCCGTTCAAATTTCCAGAATCAGAAATATCAAGCTAACAAAAGTATTTAACGGGTAGATGAATCTTGATCATTCATTTATCAAAATTATTATACAATGAAAAAAATTAAAATAACCCAGGTGAAAAGTGGCATTGATCGTCCAGAACGTCAAAAGCTTACACTTAAAGCATTAGGCCTTAATAAAATGCATGCTTGCAGGGAAGTAGAAGCTACTCCACAAATATTAGGCATGGTAGAGAAAGTACATCATCTGGTAAAAGTAGAAGAAGTATCTTCAGCAAATTAATATTTTTAGAAAGACAATTCAAAATCAGCGAGGGGCGATTCCCCGAAAGTAAAAATCAGATAATATGAAATTGCACACATTAAAACCTGCAAAAGGATCTACTCACAAAGAGAAAAGAATCGGTAGAGGTGAAGCAAGTGGTAAAGGAGGTACATCCACTAAAGGTAATAAAGGCGGCCAAAGCCGTGCAGGTTATCAAAGTAAAATGGCTCATGAAGGTGGCCAGATGCCTATTCAAAGAAGATTGCCCAAACGGGGATTTAAAAATAATAACCGAATCGAATATACGGTTTACAACCTGGGCCAGATTGAAAAATTGATTGAAAAATATGGCTTTACCGAATTTTCAGAAGAGAATTTATACCTGAATGGCCTAATTGGGAAAACTCATAAAGTAAAAATTCTTGGAAATGGTGAATTGAAAACAAAAATTGATTTCAAAATCAGTAAGATTAGCGGGAAAGCAAAAGAAGTGATTGAAAGTGTAGGAGGCAAAATAGAAATTTTAAAGTAATAGAGATTTGTAGTATCTCCAAGTTCACATACTTAAAAGTAAAAAGTGAAGAAATTAATTAGGACATTCAAAAATATATGGACAATTGAAGAATTGCGATCCAAAATTTTAACCACTCTGGCAATGATTTTTGTTTATCGCCTGGGTGTTCAAATTGTATTGCCTGGCATTGACCCCAATAAATTAGGTGCTATTCAGGCATCATCAGGAAGCAATGGCCTGCTTGGGTTATTTGATACTTTTGCCGGCGGCGCATTTTCTCATGCCTCCATTTTGGCATTAGGGGTGATGCCTTATATTTCTGCTTCCATTTTTATGCAGTTAATGACCATCCTGGTACCACAAATCCAAAAAGTACAAAAAGAAGGAGAAAGCGGTCAGAAAAAAATTAATCAATGGACACGTTACCTGACTATTGTGGTTACAATTTTCCAGGCCGGCGCATACGTAGCATATTTGAATAGCCCTAGCTATGCAGAGGCGCTCATTCCATCATTTAAAGAATATTTTTTTCCAACTACAGTAATATTACTCACTGCAGGTACTTTATTTGTTATGTGGCTGGGTGAAAAAATACAAGACAAAGGATTGGGCAATGGTATTTCTATCATCATCATGATTGGAATTTTGGGCCGTTTGCCGGAAGCCTTAATGCAGGAATTTACTGCTAAAAGCGCCAAAGGCGGTGGCGGATTATTAATATTTTTAATAGAAATTGCTATTTTAATTGCCATTATTTTAGGTACAATTGTATTGATTCAGGGGGTTCGAAAAGTGCCTGTTAATTATGCAAAACAAATTGTAGGAAACAGGCAATTTGGTGGTGCAAGACAATTTTTACCTCTAAAAGTAAATAGCTCAGGTGTAATGCCTATCATCTTTGCCCAGGCGATCATGTTTCTGCCAACCCTATTTTCTTTCACTCATCTTGACTCAGCTCAAGGTATAGTTAAAATATTTTCTGATCCCAGCAACGGCTGGTATATGACTGTTTATGGAATTATGACTATTGCATTTACCTTTTTATATACTGCGCTTATTTTTAATCCTAAACAAATGAGCGAAGATTTAAAGAAAAATAATGGCTTTATTCCCGGTGTAAAACCCGGTCAGCCAACTGCTGATTATATTGGAACTATAATGGACCGTATTACTTTCCCGGGTGCTATTTTGCTTGCTATCGTGGGTATTTTACCCGGCTTTGCCAGAAACTTAAATGTCACCAGTTTATTTTCTTCATTCTTTGGAGGTACCTCTTTATTAATTATGGTTGCTGTTATTTTAGATACCTTACAACAAGTGGAAACGCATTTATTGATGCGTCAATATGATGGCCTTATGAAAGGTGGAAGATTACAGGGAAGGCAGACATCGGTTCCATCAGGTATGTAATATGGTTAATTATTTATTATAATAAAACCTGTTGGCTTAGGCTTACAGGTTTTGTTTTTTAAAAAGTGTCAAGATGATTCATATCAAATCGGAGGAAGAAGTTCAATGCATGAAAGAAAGCGCCATGCTGGTCAGCAAAACGTTAACTGAGGTTGCCAAAATTTTGAAACCGGGTATGACGACTGTATACCTGAATGAACTCTGTAAAACATTTGTTTATGATCATAAAGCGACTACATCGTTTTATCAATATCGAGGATTTCCATTTCATATTTGTGCATCCGTAAATGATGTTGTAGTGCATGGCTTTCCAAATAATGAAGGGTTGAAAAATGGAGACATTCTTTCCATAGATTTAGGGGTTGTTTTAAATGGATGGCATGGAGATCATGCATATACATTTATCATTGGGGAAGCTCCTTCAGAAGTTATTCAACTTGTTCGTGTAACAAAAGAATCTTTATTTAAAGGGATCGAAAAAGCAATAACTGGTAATCGCGTGGGTGATATTGCCTATGCTATCCAGGATCATACAGAAAAAAAATATGGCTACGGTGTCGTTCGGGAATTGGTTGGTCATGGCTTAGGCAAACAAATGCATGAAGACCCGCAAGTTCCCAATTATGGACGGAGAGGAAATGGCGCTAAACTCAAAACGAATATGGTACTTGCCATAGAGCCGATGATCAATTTAGGTGAAAAAGAAGTATTTACAGACGATGATGGATGGACAGTCCGTACACGTGATGGCAAACCTTCTGTTCACTTTGAACATGATGTATGTATTAAAAAAGATAAGGCGCTGATTTTATCAGATTATAGTATAATAGAAGAAGCTGAAAAACAAAATCCCGAGTTGAATACTTCCTATATGCTCAGGAGCAATTAAAGAATATTTTTAGTGGAGAAACTTAAACCACAAAAAACGCTGGCAGTCATTGGTGGTGGCGCATCCGGGTTTTTCTGTGCATGCAATGCTGCCAGGATGAATCCTGCATTACATGTAGTCCTATTTGAAAAAAGTAATAAACTATTGGCTAAAGTGAAAGTAAGTGGCGGAGGCCGTTGCAATGTTACCCATTCATTTACGGATATTCCTTCCTTTCTTCAAAACTATCCCCGTGGAAAAAATTTCCTTAAAAGATCCTTCCACGTTTTCAATCCTGAGGACACAATTCACTGGTTCTTACAAAGAGGTGTCGAATTAAAACAAGAAAAAGATGGACGAATTTTTCCAAAATCAAATCAATCTCAGACCATTATTGATTGCCTTTTGAATGAAGTTGCTCGTCATGGAATAGAAATTCTTCTTCAAAAAAAAGTAAATCAGCTTAGTTGTAAGGAAGTAAATTCTATGTCTGGCTTTGAAAGAAATCAATTCATCCTGGAATTTGAAAATGGAGATAAATTGAAGGCTGATTATGTATGCATTGCATGCGGAGGACTGGCAAATGAATATCAATATAACTGGCTTAAGGAAACAAAACATTCCTTCATTTCTCCGGTACCATCATTATTTACTTTTAATATTCCGAATCATCCCATTTTAAAGTTAATGGGAGTTTCATTGAATAATGTAATGATTAAGATCCCTGAACTAAAAGAAAAAATGGAAGGGCCATTATTAATTACCCATTGGGGTTTCAGTGGCCCAGCAGTTTTGAAACTGTCTGCCTTTGCAGCCCGCGAACTTGCCCGTTTACAGTACCAATTTACAATACAAATCAACTGGTTACCGGAATATAATGAACATGAGATTCGGGATGCCTTTCCCGGAATCCGAATCAGAAATTCAAGACTGATGGTGGGTGGAAAAAACCCTTTTAACATTCCGTCAAGGCTTTGGACATATTTTCTTGATAATGCGGGAATTTTATCTTCAATACGTTGGGCAGATCTTTCCTCAAAGCAAATAAACAAGTTGATACAAATACTTACCGGTTCCCTATTTAAAGTACATGGTAAAACAACTTTTAAAGAAGAATTTGTAACAAGTGGCGGAATTTCATTACAAGAAATTCATGCACAAACCATGGAAAGTAAAATTCATCGGGGCTTGTATTTTTGTGGAGAAATAATGGATGTGGATGGAATTACAGGTGGTTTTAATTTTCAATATGCCTGGACAAGTGCCTGGTGTGCCGCAAAATCTATAGCCTCTGCATCCATGGAATAAATGTGAAACAATTATCCCAGTTCCGGGTATAGAGGATATTGTTTCATGAATTCATTCACACGGTTTTTGACTTGCAGCATATTATTTTCATCATCCACATTTTTTAAAACATCATCAATGGCCTGAGCAAGAAAAGGCATATCATTTTCCATCATCCCTCTTGTAGTTAAGGCTTGAACACCTAATCGAATTCCACTTGTTATAAAAGCGCTTTTATCATCATAAGGCACCATATTCTTATTCACAGTGATGTCCGCTTTTACCAAAGCTTGTTCTGCTTTTTTTCCACTAATATTTTTATTCCGTAGATCAACCAATACCAGGTGATTATCGGTTCCACCGCTCACAATGTTATACCCTTTGCTTAAAAGCGCTTTTGAAAAAGACTGGGCATTTTGAATTATCTGTTTTGCATAAATGGTAAATTCATCCGAAAGGATTTCACCAAAAGCAATGGCTTTAGCAGCAATGATATGTTCTAATGGACCTCCCTGGATACCCGGAAAAACAGCCATATCCAGTAAATGGCTCATCATGCGGATATTTCCTTTATTATCTTTTAAACCAAATGGGTTTTCAAAATCTTTACGCATCATGATGATCCCACCACGTGGTCCTCTTAAAGTTTTATGAGTTGTAGAAGTAACAATGTGACAATGATCAAACGGATCATTCAATAATCTTTTAGCAATTAATCCTGCCGGATGTGCTATATCAGCCATCAATAATGCGCCCACCGCATCAGCAGATTTTCGGATGCGTTCATAGTCCCAGTCACGGGAATAAGCGCTTGCACCGCAAATGATGAGCTTGGGTTTTACTTCTTTGGCTTTTGCCTCAAGCATATCATAATCTACGCGGCCTTCCTCTCGTGTTACACCATAAAAATGAGCAACATAAAGCTTACCACTATAATTTACAGGTGAACCATGTGTGAGATGCCCACCCATACTCAGATCCAAACCGAGTATTGAATCACCGGGTTTTAATACGGCTAAAGCCACTGCAGCATTAGCCTGTGCGCCACTATGTGGTTGTACATTTGCATAGGCTAGATTAAAAATTTTACAAAGACGATCAATGGCTAGTTGTTCTGTTTGATCAACTACCTCACAACCGGCATAATACCTTTTTCCCGGATAACCTTCTGCATATTTATTAGTCATTACATTTCCCATTCCCTGCATCACTTGAAGGCTGGTAAAATTTTCTGAAGCAATAAGTTCCATACCTCGCCTCTGCCTTTGCAATTCTTCTTTAAAAAGGTCGAATACTAAATGATCTTTATGCATACCTGAGTGATTTTATTGATCAAAAATAAAACTATAATATGATGAAGCCATTCTTTTCTCCTATATTTTATTCTTGAGATGCATTTGTAGTCAATCCTTGCTGAAACTTTTTATAAATGGTACATTTGAGAAAAGTAAATTCAATACTTTCACATAAATAAAAGCCTGTTTATTAAAATATGCTTATATAAATTTTTATCATGAAAGCAATTATCCCTGTGGCCGGTGTTGGTACTAAACTAAGGCCGCATACATATACACAACCTAAGGCCCTGATACCCGTTGCAGGTAAAACGATCCTGAGTTTTATTGTTGATCAGTTGCACCAGGCCGGTATCAATGAATTTATTTTTGTCATTGGATACCTTGGAGAAAAGATTAAAGAATATGTCAAAGAAACTTATCCATCTCTTACCTGTCATTTTGTAGAACAAAATGAACGATTTGGAACAGGCCATGCTATTGAATTGACACAAGACCTGGTAAAAGAAGATGAAATATTTGTCGCCTTAGGAGATACCATTTGCGAATATGATATTCGTGAAGTTTTGGATAGCCCTTATAGCATGATTGGCGTAAAAAGAGTAGACGATCCCAGGGATTTCGGAGTTGCTGAAATTGATGAAGAAGAATTTGTGCAGCATGTATTCGAAAAACCGGCTATTCCCAAAAGCAACCTGGCATTGGTAGGCTTATATAAAATTAAAGAATCAAAATATCTTTTTGAATGTCTGAGAGACCTTTATCAAAAGGGTAATGAAAATCATAGCGCTTATAACTTTACAGATGCCATTGAATGTATGATATTACGAGGCGCAAAGATCAAATCATTTAAAGTGAATAACTGGTTTGATTGCGGGAAAAAGGATACCCTCATCGAAAGCAATGCAAAACTGCTTAAAAAATATGGCGGCTTTATCAATAAAAATATTCAGATTGAAAATTCCATCATCCTTCCGCCCGTAAGCATTGGAGAGGGTTGTATCATTAAAAATTCGGTTATAGGCCCCCATGCATCTATTGACGCAAATGCGCAAGTACATTTTTCCATAGTAAAAGAAAGCATTATTGGGTCTTATACCTATTTATATGAAGTGTTATTGAATAATTCATTAATAGGAAGTGATGCGAGTGTGAAAGGCCTGAGCAGAAGTTTGAATATTGGGGATAATACGGAAATTGATTTTGGATAATCATAGATAAAAAAGTATGCTGGAAAAAAATAAAGTCACACATCTTTTTCAAATTGATTACCCCATTGTTCAAGCCGGGATGGTGTGGACAAGTGGCTGGAGGCTGGCATCAGCAGTGAGTAATGCGGGTGGGCTCGGTATCATCGGCGCCGGAAGTATGTACCCTGAAATATTCCGGGAACATATTCAAAAATGTAAAAAAGCTACTTCAAAACCATTTGCAGTAAACCTGCCTTTATTATACCAGGATATAGATCAACATATTAAAACCATTCTTGACGAAGGAATAAAAATTGTTTTTACTTCTGCTGGCAATCCGAAAACCTGGACAAGTATTTTAAAGAAAGAAGGGATTACTGTTGTCCATGTGGTGAGTAGCAGCAAATTTGCCCTGAAAGCCCAGGATGCAGGTGTGGACGCTGTTGTAGCTGAGGGATTTGAAGCAGGAGGCCATAATGGTCGGGAAGAAACTACTTCTATGATATTGATACCGGCAGTATCACAGGCAGTGTCTATACCGGTTATTGCTGCAGGAGGAATTGCTACTGGCAGGCAAATGCTGGCAGCAATGATCTTAGGTGCAGATGGGGTACAAGTGGGTAGCCGTTTTGTATGCAGCCATGAAGCATCCAATCATATTCTTTTTAAACAAGCCGTGGTTAATGCCGGGGAAGGAGATACTTTACTCAGTATGAAAAAAATGACCCCAGTGCGTTTATTAAAGAATAAATTCTTTGATCAGATAAAAGAAGCGGAATCAAATGGCGCCTCTGCGGAAAAGCTACAGGAAATCCTGGGAAAAGGCAGAGCGAAAAAAGGGATGTTTGAAGGTGATATGGAAAATGGAGAGTTAGAAATAGGTCAGGTAAGTTCTTTGATCCATAATATCAAACCCGCGGCAGATATACTCCATGAGATATGGAATGAATTCGGGGAATTAGCTAATTATCGCTTTTGAAGGAAACCCAAAACTTCGCAAACTTTAAAGAAGAAAAAAATAAACATCACATGAATTTCATTATCAAGGATGCTCAAATAATCAATGAAAAAATTAATTTAACCGGCGATTTACTGATTCGAAACGGGAGAATTGAAAAAATATCTCATAACATATCAGTTCCCTATAAAGTAACGGAGATTCAGGCTAAGGGCCAATTTTTATTGCCCGGTATCATTGATGATCAGGTTCATTTCAGGGAGCCCGGGCTAACTCATAAAGCGACTATTTATACGGAAGCTAAAGCAGCAGTAGCGGGAGGAACAACCGCGTTTATGGAAATGCCCAATACAAAGCCCCCTGTATTTACGGAAAAATTATTGGAAGATAAATATACCCTTGCATCAAAAAGTGCACTTGCCAATTATTCATTTTTTATGGGTACTTCCAACGATAATGCAGAAGAAATCTTAAAAATAAATAAGCGAAAAAATGATGTTTGTGGTGTGAAGATTTTCATGGGATCCTCTACAGGGAATCTGTTGGTAGATCAACCAAAAGCTTTAGAGAAGATTTTTGGAAATTCAGAACTGCTGATTGCAACCCACTGCGAAGATGAAGCCCGCATTCATGCTAATTTTGAAAGGATTAAAAATTCTAAATCAACACTCGAAGCCATCGATCATCCAATTATCAGGGATGTAGAAGCCTGTTATTTATCCTCTTCTAAAGCTAGTGATTATGCCAAAAGATATGGAAGCAGGCTGCACATTTTACATATCACCACTGAAAAAGAATTGTCCCTATTTACGAATACTATTCCCCGCCATGAGAAAAAAATCACGGCTGAAGTATGTGTACATCATTTGCATTTTACTGCGGATGATTATAACAGGCTGGGAAATTTAATCAAATGCAATCCCGCCATTAAAAGTGGAGAGAATAAGCAGGCATTGTGGAAAGGCTTATTGGACGGACATTTAGACTTAATTGCTACAGACCATGCACCTCATACCTGGGAAGAAAAAAATCAACCCTATGAACAGGCTATGGCGGGATTACCCTTAGTTCAGCATGCTTTACAATTAATGTTGTATTATGTTCAATGCGGAAAAATTTCCATAGAAATGGTGGTGGATAAAATGAGTCATGCGGTGGCCGATTGTTTTAAAATAAAAGAAAGAGGTTATATACGCGAGGGTTATTTTGCCGATCTCGTATTGGTGGATATGCAAAAAGAGTTTACAGTAAGCAAAGAAAATATTCTTTATAAATGCGGATGGAGCCCATTGGAGGGTACTACATTTCCGGCAACGGTTACTCATACTTTTGTAAATGGGAACCTCGTTTATGAAAATGGTGTATTTAATGAATCTCATCAAGGTATGCGTATGCAGTTTGAGCGAGAATAAATCACTTTTCTATGCAAGCCGATCTCACTACAATACAGGACTTATCCATTTTTGAGCGGGATGAACAGTTTTCTGTTTTTCATTTTTTAGATCAAACAAAAACCATTGGCGGCAGGGAATGGCTTGAGAGTTATTTCAAGAAACCATTGGCTACCCTTGAAGATATTCATCAAACTCAAGCGCTTTTAAAAAAATTTACTGCTGTTTCGCATCAATGGCCGGATGATATCAGTAATGGAACCATTATGGTTGTAGAAAAATTTTATCAGTCCGGCATTAGCGGATTACCTGAAAGGCCCACTATCATTAATGCCTTCAGCTATAAGATTTTTAATGTTTCTGATTATTCCATCATCAGGTATTCGGTAAAATATTTTATTCAACTCATCCGGGGTATGCATGAAATTGATTTATTGTTGAATGGAAATGATAATCCATTAATACTTCAAAAGTTATTGAATGAGGTAGCGTTGTTATTAAAATCTCCGGGGATTGATGAAATCAAAAAACTGGACTACAAGGAAAAATTATCACGGGTTAAAATTTTATTTTTTGCAAATTATTTTTTACATCAATATAAATCAGCCTGCTTTACATTGATTCAACTATTCTACCGGTTTGATGGGTATATGAGTATGGCTTTGGCAGGTGAAAAATTTCATTTTTCATACCCGATATTCTATGATGATCCCTGGCCACATTTTGAAGCAAAGGAATTATTTC
The DNA here is from genome assembly GCA_018268015.1 of Bacteroidota bacterium. Classification (GTDB taxonomy): domain Bacteria; phylum Bacteroidota; class Bacteroidia; order Chitinophagales; family Chitinophagaceae; genus JAFDXJ01. Next base: position 28,798 of record JAFDXJ010000053.1, on the reverse strand, counting down.
ATCCTTTACTGAAAATACCGGTTGCTTACCCGATTAATATTTCACATGAAAAAAATTTCTTGTTTTTAACAGGAGCCAATATGTCCGGGAAAAGTACATTTATCAAAGCAGTTGGCGTAGCAGCTTATCTGGCTCATCTGGGGATGGCTGTGCCTGCTGCATCTTTGCGCTTAAGTTTTTTTGATGGCCTGCTGAGTAATATCCAGGTGGCAGATAATATTGTAAAAGGAGAAAGTTATTTTTTCAATGAAGTACAACGTATTAAAAGTACGATCATAAAAATAAGCAATGGAAAGAAATGGCTGATTTTGATTGATGAATTATTTAAAGGCACCAATATAGAAGATGCGATGCGGTGTAGTACAGTGGTGATTGAAGGATTGTTGAAAATGAAAAATGCTTTATTTATTTTATCTACTCATTTATATGAAATAGCTGAGACACTACAACATTTTCCAAATATTTTCTTTCATTATTTCGAAACAAATATCGAAAATGGCCGGCTCGTTTTTAATTATCAACTGAAGCCTGGGGTTAGTGTAGATAAGTTGGGTTACCTCATTTTAAAAAATGAAGGGGTCGTGGAGCTACTGGATCATATTAAGGTATAAGGTTGTTTTATACAGGAATCTTCTTTTTCATTTGTACTACCGAGATATTCATGAAAGTAGTGGAAATAAAGATCGTAATCATTAAGATTAATAACAAGTATATTGCATTATGGAAAATATGTTATCTAAAATTTCAGAGGCTGTTAAATTCTTGAAGCAGCAAGACTTTCGAAATGCTGAAGCAGGTATTGTTCTGGGTACAGGGCTCAACAGTTTTATTCAGCAAATGCGTGTGGAGAAAGCAGTTGCATATAAAGATATTCCACATTTTCCAATGGCTACGGTAGAATTTCACAAAGGGCAACTGATTTTCGGTTGGGTTGGAGAGAAAAAGGTCATAGCCATGTTAGGCCGGTTTCATTATTATGAGGGGTATGATATGCAGGAAATCACATTTCCTATTCGGGTTTTGAAAGAATTAGGCATTCAGTATCTTTTACTCAGTAATGCTGCAGGTGGCATAAACAAAATTTATAAAAAAGGCGATCTTGTTTTGATAGATGATCATATTAATTTATTACCCTCAAACCCTTTACGTGGTTTAAGTGATCCTGCATTTGGAAACCGATTCGTGGACATGAGTGAACCCTATGATCAAAAACTTGGGAATTTAATATCTCAATCAGCCATTTCTTTTTTTGAAGTATTAAAGCATGGAGTCTATGCATCTGTCAGCGGCCCCAATCTGGAAACCAGAGCGGAATATCGTTACCTGCAAAGGATTGGCGCAGACCTCGTGGGTATGAGCACAGTCCCCGAAGTAATTGTTGCCAATCAAATGAAACTACCCTGTGCTGCGGTAAGCGTCGTTACAGATGAATGTGATCCTGATCATTTACAACCTGTAGATATTTCAGAAATAATTGCGGTTGCAGAACAGGCGGATAAAAAACTCAGCCGGATTTTTGAAAAGGTGATCTTTGATTATCAAGGGTAGTAAAAAATTCAACTCCTATTTTATTTTACCGGTTTATTATTGATGGCAATGACGAAATATTTTCCATTGATTTCATTAAACCAGATTTCTCCTGTGCCGGTCATTACACCTTGCTGGTTAGCAAAAAATTGTTGAGGGTCCTGATGAGCAACAGAAGATTTGACAAGTGTATTGAAAAGATTTTGATAATCCTTTTTAAAAGCCATTATATCCGGACAATTTTTTAATGGAAATTGAATATGTGCACCAATACTATCTTTGTTATCCGCATTTACCCAGTTTTGAAATGAATGAAAGAATTCCCTGAAACCTGCAGGGTCATTGAATCCCGCAACAAGAAAACGCTCTTTAGAAGTATCTACATTTTGAATGGTATCACTTGAAATAACTTGAGTGCTATCTGTTTGTTGAATCGTAGTAATAGAATCATTTAAGCCTTGATGATCATTTGAATTGGTACATGACGATGCAAATTGGATAAATACTGTGGCAAAAAAAATCAATCTATATTTCATAAAAAGTTATTTTAAAAAATACTGGAAGAATCATTTTTTACCAAAGAAATTAAAAAATGGATTATTCCATTTACTTAAAGTCATTTCTCGGATCTCCCGAAAATTTTATTTCAAATTCTTTGGGTGGTGTAGCTCCCATCAAATTTTGTACAAAATAATCCCAGCGCCGACGCATCATATATAATGAATACATGCCATAGCCATGCCGGCTCGAGGGAAAAATAATCAGGTCATAATCTTTATTGGCTTTTTCTAATGCTTCTACGACAAGTAAAGTATTATAGGGGGGCACATTATCATCCATCATACCATGCGCCAATAATAATTTTCCTTTCAAATTTTTTGCATAGGCCTGATTTGCTTGTAAAGTATAATTAGAACTACCATCAGCATTTTTTACCAATAAACCATTATACCTTTCACCCCAATCATCTTCATAAACCCTGTTATCGTGATTGCCTGATTCTGAGATACCTACTTTGAAAAAGTCGGGATATGTAAACATTGCACAAGCCGTTGCAAAGCCACCTCCTGAATGTCCCCAAATGCCTACCCTGCTTGTATCCATATATGGATAAATTTGGGCTAATTGACGAACACCATTAACCTGATCAGGTAAAGTATTCATCGCCATTTTTCCATAACTCATATCATGAAATGATTTGGAACGTAATGGATTGCTGGTACCTTCAATGAGCACAACTACAAAACCCAGGCTGGCTAATGAATTATTGTCACCTCTTGAGGCGGCAAATGACCAGTTTCCTACACTTCCTCCCTGTGGTCCGGGATATATATATACTATAACCGGGTATTTTTTAGTAGGATCCATTTTTGGTGGTGTAAACATCAGCCCATATAAATCGGTTACTCCATCGTATGCTTTTACCTTAATCGGTTTGGGTGGTTGCCATCCCGTTGCCTCTAACCTGCTGACATTGGTTTTTTCAAGCGGAGTAATTATTCTTCCATCCAGGCTTTTCAATACCATTACATCCGGTATATTCGGCTGAGAGTAATCGTCAATAAAATATTGATCATCCGGTGATAAACTGACGCGATGATTACCTGCTTCAGGGGTGAGATCTACCTTATTTTTGCCATCAAAATCAATTTTATAAAAGTGCTCGAAATAGGGATTCACAGCATCATTTCCTACAGCGAGGTAATAAAGCACTCTATTTTTTTGATCTACTTTTAAAAGACGGGTTACCACGTAATCGCCTTTGGTGATTTGATTTTTAAGTTTGCCGGTATTTGCATCATATAAATATAAATGGCCCCAATTATCTCTTTCAGAATACCAAATTATTTCATTTGTTTTAGATAAATATCTCCAATTAATAGCGCCTTGCCCCGATTCATATTGTGTGGGGACTGTTTCGGTAAACACTTCTCTGACTGTTCCCGTATTTGCATCAGCAATTCTGAATTTTTCAATCTTATGATCTCTGGAAGTGGATACAAAAGCAAGCTGAGAATTATCCGCATTCCAGTCCACATCATCAAATGTACCGCTGCTGGAGATATCGTCACTCAATGTTGCGCGGTGTGGATCCGGAGGCACCTGGAGGCGAATGACTTTGGGATTATCCACATCAATGATGACTCTTTGAATGGTGATAATATTGCTGTCTCCCGGTAATGGATATTTCCAGGTATGCAATTCAGGGTGACCCTCTGTTGTTTGCACAAGATACATATCGCCGGCAAGGCGTTCGTCCTGTTGAAAAGTAGCAATTTTTTTTGAATCATCGGACCAGCGCAAAATGGGTGCATCACTATGCTTCCAGCCAGCATTGTCAGTAGCATAACCAAAATTTTTCACCCCATCGGTCGTGAGTTGTGTACTTTTATTTGTGGCTACATCTCTGATCCATAAATTATAATCTTTGATATAAGCTGCTTTTGTTTTATCCGGCGATAGCACTTCATTGAAATTTCTTTTCATTGCAGGCTTATAGTCTTCATCCGGAGAAATGGCATAAGAAGAAAGATCGGCTTTCCAATGTTTTCCACCAGCATCAAATAATAAATATTTATTTCCTGTAGAGATATCAATACTGCTAAAAGGCAACATATCAGCTGTAACCCGTTTTCCTAAGAGGGTACTTAATGAAGTGGCTAAGTGGTCATGGTCAAAAGCGGTAGTTCGTATTCCCTTTTGGGCATCTACTAAAATGTATTGACTACCGGTTGATGTCATATCCCTGTACCAGAAAATATGGTCGTTCAACCAGTGGGGACGCAGGTCGCCATGGTCCACATAATTTTGGGTATAATACGGAAGAGCCTGTTCCGCTTTTGTATAATCACTATAAGTATAAATCTTGTTTTGTGAAAAAACGAACATGGCAGATAGGATGAAGGATAAAGTGAAAGAAAAACGTTTCATGCTGATTAATTTAATGAATGGAAAATCTGGCGTATTGCAATGTAAGGATTATTTTAAAATGGATTAATAGTATTTATTTCAACGGCTGTAGTCCTTGATAAAGTACGGAGTGATGTATTGATTTGTAAAAAATGAATACTTTAAAAACAACTTAAACCATCGTTGCTCATGAAAAACTCAAAGAACCAACTTAGCGTTTTTTCCATAATAAAAACTCAGGAATATGTATCTATGTAGTTCTGTTTAGATGGATAGAGAGTCAGGATTTATACCACCTGTGCACGGTCATCTAATGTTTTTGCCGTCGTTTTTTCCTCCGTAATTTCATTAGCCTTTTCTTTTTGAGGAAAAAATCTTTTTTGCCAAATAACTAAAGCAATCACACCAGTAGAAATGGAAGCGTCTGCGAGGTTAAAAACAGGCCTGAAAAATTCAAAATCCTGTCCACCCCAAAATGGGAACCAGGAAGGATAATGGGCATTACTAACGATGGGGAAATAAAGCATATCCACCACTTTGCCATGGAGGAAGGAGGCATAGCCTCCATGTGATGGAAAAATGGAAGCTACATTTTGCATGTAAGGATCACTATTTTCAAAAATTAATCCATAAAACATACTATCAATTAAATTACCCAATGCTCCTGCATAAATCAATGCGGCACAAATAATGAAGCCGGGATGGTTTTTCTTACGGATAATGTGACGTAAATAAAATGTACCGAAAATAACCGCTGCTAAACGGAATAAAGTCAATAAAATTTTTCCTGTATCGCCACCAAATTTCCAGCCCCAGGCCATACCTTCATTTTCCACAAAGTGCAGGCGAAACCATTGGCCAATCATATTATGCTCTTCACCAATAAAATAATTTGTTTTAATAAAAACTTTTAATGCCTGGTCTGCCAGGATGATAAAGAAAACCAGGAAAAATACATACTTGCCCTTCACACACAAATTTTTGAAGTGGCAAATATAAATGAATGTTTAAAGTAAAATGCAGAAAGCCTGTTGTAGATGTGAATCTTTTAGAAAAATTAAGTTTTTACTCTTCCAAATACACTCTTTTCACCCGGCGGCTAATACCGGTAAGGATTTCATACGATATGGTATCACACCAGGATGCTAATTCCTGTACCAATATATTTTGTCCAAAAATTTCTACCTCATCCCCGGCAGTTACCGGCCAGGCTTCAGTAACATCAATCATAGCCATATCCATACATACATTTCCCACTACAGGCACTCTTTTCTGATGGATATAGACATAGCCTTTACCATTACCCATTTTTCTGGAAAAGCCATCAGCATAGCCAATTCTTATGGTGGCAATCATCCGATCACTATCAAACCGGCCTCTTCGGCTATACCCGATCGACTCCCCTGCTTTTACTTTGCGTACCTGGGCTACAGTTGTTTTCAAAGTTGTTACATGTTGCAACATGTGTTGCTGATTTTTTGCAGCATCAATACCATATAAGCCAATGCCTAAGCGTACCATATCAAATTGCAGGGATGGATGGCGGAAAATGGCAGCGGTATTAGACAAGTGACGAATAAAAGGATACGGGATAAAGTCTTTAAAGGCTTCACAAAAATTTTGAAAAAGACTGGCCTGATGATAAGTAAAGGCATCTTCATGGACATCTTCACTCGCAGCTAAATGGCTGAATACAGATTTTACCAGGAAATTTGTATTGTTCTTAAAAGTATCAGACAAAAAATCAAGATCATTCATCTCAAATCCAAGGCGGTGCATACCGGTATCTACTTTGATATGGATTGGGTATTGTTGAATGCCTTGTTGCCTGATAAAAGAAAGGAAAGCAAGCAGGATTTGGCGCGAAAATATTTCCGGTTCCAACTGATGCTGTACCAGGGTTTCAAACGCATCTTCTTCAATATTCATCACCATAATGGGTATTCGGATTCCTGCATTTCTAAGATCAACTCCTTCATCTGTATAGGCTACAGCAATATAATCCACGTTGTGAAATTGCAAGAGTGAAGCTACTTCCACATCGCCACTTCCATAGCCAAATGCTTTTGTCATCGCCATCAATTTCACACCCGGTTTTAACGTGGATTGATATATTTTTAAATTATGGGCCAATGCGGTTAAATTTATTTCAAGTACTGTCTGGTGTACTTTTTTTAACAACACCGCCATGATTTTTTCAAATTCAAAGATGCGGGCGCCTTTTACCAGGATCGCTTCATCATGAAAACGATGGAAAATAAAACCATTTAAAAATGCATTTGTATCCGGGAAATGATAAACCTCTTCAATATTGTTTTGCAATTCACTTAAAAATTCCTTCCATTTATTTCCAATAACAATAACGCGATAGATGTTCTTCACGCGTAACATTTTAATGGCATATTTAAATAAATGGTCACTCGAGGAAACCGGAAAATCAGAGAGGATCACAGATTGACGGGTATATTGATGTTGCTGTTTTAAAAAATCCAGCGCCACTTCAAAAGAGTTGATATCAAAACTATAACTATCATTGATCACCGTACATCCATGGATTGCTTCGGCCATTTGCAGGCGCATTTCCACAGGTGTTATGTGCAATATTCTTTGTTGTATGATGTCAATGGGAACTTTTAAAACCAGCATTACACAAATGCAATGCATACTGTTTTGAAGGGATGCCTCATCCGTAAATGGAATAGATACTTCAAAGGTTTCATGCGCAGAACGTAAATGGATGATGGTGTATTGTTCTTTTTTTTCAAAGTCCAGAATGCAGCAATCATTTTGGTCTTCTCTTCCCCATGTAAATAATTTGGCACGGCAAGGGATTTTATTTTTCTCGATAATTTCTTTAATGCCATAAGGACAAATGAGTTGGTTGGAATGAGAAAATAACTTCATTTTTTCACGGCATTTTTCAATCCTGTTTTCAAACCCCTCATCATGGGCATGACCGAGATTGGTAAAAATTCCGATGTTGGGATGAATCATTTTTTCAAGCGCATCCATTTCATTTTTTTCAGAAATTCCTGCTTCGAAAATAGCGAGCTTATTTTCCTGCTTCATTTGCCACACACTAAGTGCCACACCCAATTGGGAATTGTAACTACGCGGGCTTCGCACAATGGAGTAATCCGGTGAGAGTAATTGGTACAGCCATTCTTTGACAATGGTTTTACCATTACTTCCTGTAATGCCAATGACCGGGTAATGAAAATGATTACGATGAAATGCAGCCAAATTTTGCAGTGCCTCAAAAGTGTTTTCTACTAAAATATAATTGGCATCTTCGTATGCTTGAAGATGAATTTCATCCTGAATGACAAAATTCCGGATGCCATTTGTATAAAGATCGGGAATGAAAACAGCGCCATCTCTTCGTTTTGTTTTCAAGGCAAAAAATAAGGAGGTATCTAAAAAAGTAATTCTTCTTGAATCTGTCAACAAGTTTTCTATAACCGTTTCCGGATAGGGAAGAATGGCTCTGCCACCAATAATGTTTGCTATATCAAAAATTGTATAAGACAAAGGTTTAAATTTAAGAATCAGGGCTCTCTGTAATATCTTCCGGATTGCCTTTCCTGGTTATAAATATAGAATAAAATATAGAGCCGCTGATGCACAGCAAAATGACACCAAGAGAAATGAATACTTGTGTTTGATTGGTAATACCCCATTCATTGATCCAGTGTTCTCCCAACATTTTTAATCCGATAAAAATGAGGATAATGGCAATGCCCTGTTGTAAAAAATCGAAGCGACTAATAGCGCCTCTCAACAGAAAAAATAAGGAGCGTAATCCCAATACTGCAAAGATATTGGAGGTGTAAATGACCATGGTATTTCGGGTAATACCCATTACGGCTGGAATTGAATCCAGTGCGAAAACCAGGTCAATACAGGCAAGTAAAATCACGACCACAAATAAGGTGGTATATTTTCTTTTTCCTTTTTCATGAATTACATATTTCCCATCACCATCATGTGGCGCCAGGGGAAATATTTTTTTTAAAAAAGCATATATCTTACTTTTCTCCGGATTGAATTCTTCTTCATCTCCGGATGCGAACATTTTAATACCTGTATATAAAAGAAATGCTCCAAACAGGTAGAGAATCCATTCGAACCGATCCACCAGGGCTACTCCTACTGTGATGAAAATGACCCGGAAAACAATGGCTACGATAATGCCAATTAATAATGCCTGTGGGTAATACTTTTCTTTTACAGAAAATGCAGAAAAGATAAGTATGAAAACAAATATATTGTCAATACTCAGGCTCCACTCCATAAAATAAGCGCTTAGATATTCCAGGGCCGGAGTTTGCCCATCTTCTATCCATAAAAAAATAAAGAAACAAAGGGCTAATCCAACCCAGAAAAAAGTTTGCATTAATGCCTGCCTGATGGTTATTTTTTTTCCGGCCTTGCTCATTAATCCCAGATCAAAAGCCAAAGCCAAAACCAGTACCACTCCAAAAACTATATAACTGATTTGTTTCGCAGTCAGATCCATTTTATTTTAGCTTTAGCTCTTTGAAAATTTTCTTCTTTTCGTTTCCTGGTATATAAATCCAAAAATAATAACAAGAGAAATAGGCATCATAATATTCAGTAATTGCCAGGTCAGTTTCTGAGAAGCTACTTTTTTCTTATCCAACAATCGTAAAGTAAAATCTTTATTACGTGAAGCAAAAATCTCATTGTTACTCACCAAATAGTCCACACAATTCAGTAAAAATTCCCTGTTGGCAAAGCGATAATTTTCAAAAGGAAGCATACCCATTGGTAAAGGCCCACTGGTATTGCTTACGGCATTGGTTACCAGGTCGGCATCAGAAATGACGACTTGTTTCGTGTGAGGACTGATGTTTGCAAACGGTTTTCCCAGATGTATTTGTACAGAGTCTTCCTGTGCAATGCTGAGGCGATTGGCAAACAATGATGAAAATTTTCCTTCCAATAATACGGCAATAGGGATATGGCTTTGATTAAAAGTTAGAAAATCTTCATCATCTTTTACGCTATTTAATGAAACCATAGCCGGGGAACTAAGTACGCGACTATTGGTATCAGAGGTCAGTAAGATAGTCTTTTGAATACCCGGCGCTTTTATCGTATCCATACTGGATGGAAAAATAGTCAATACACGATCCAGGTTTTTCGAAATTAGATTATCATTGGTTGAAGATACAAAAGGATAATAAGGCCAGGGAATCCTTTGAAAGCGGGGACTCCCATCCGGATTCTGGCCCACAACAATTGGAATTTTAGAACAGTTGAGATCCTGTAATAAATTTCCATTTATCCGGACACCATATTTAAATAAAATATCATCAATATTCAAATTGCGGTCATAGGCAACAAAATCGGCCTGGCTGCGCATAAGGCTGTCGAGTTCCGCATACAATTTATCAATACACCAAATGACTTTTCCTCCATGCATGATGTATTGATCAATTTTCAGTTTGTCTTCATCCGAAAATGGCTTCGTTGGTTTTACAATGAGAAGCGCATCAATTTGATCTGCACGGGGATAAAAATGTGATAAATCAAATACGCCAAGCCGGTAATCATTTCGTAAACTTTCTCCTAAATCGTTGATACGAAGATCCACCGGTTCGCCATTTCCGATGGCATAACCGATCGTAGGAATATACTTCCGGGTGAGTTTTTCGATTGCATTGGAAAATTTAAATTCCAATAAAGCCTCCGCTGCATTCAAAGTGGCTTCCTTATCTTCCTGAGGCAGATCATTGATTACATTGTAATTTTTAAAAATTGTTTTACTGCTCCGTAGGTCAATCACATAAGGCCTTAAATTTTTATAAGTAACTATAGCGGAAGGTATAATGAGCTGCCTGGTGGCTTTCCCGGTATTATCCGAAAAATCTTCATTGGTTTCAAACACCACGCCCATGCGTTGCAAGCTGTCATATAAGATTGCCTTACTGCTATCCGGCAGATCTTTTCCGGGTATTTCAAAATTTACGATGACTTCATTATGACTGATATCGCGGAATTCGTTCAACAGATCCTGCGTGGACATGGCCAGTTTCTTATAATCTGCGGGTAAGTCTCCGGCCAGAAACACTTGTATATATATGGGTGAATCAATATTTTTTAATAAATTTTTTGTCGGTTCTCCCAGGCTGAAACGCTTTTCTGCTGTGAGGTCCAGCGTAAAACGCAAGGAGGAAGTACCCCAGCATATGGCTAAAAATAAAAAAAGCATGATGACCCATAAATAACGGGAGGCATATATTTTTTTAATCCACTGCATTTATTTTCTAAGTATGTTTTTTTGAGTGAGAAAAATAAAAAAGCAACATAAACTAAAAAAATAAAGAAGGTCCCGAATGTCTATGACTCCTTTACTGATATTGGCATAATGAAACTGAATGCCCAGCATTTCAATGTAATAATCCGGCCCATTCGTAAATACCGGTAACTTACTGATGGCATCAAAGCCGGTAAATAAAAAGAAACAGGCAAATGCCGCTATAATAAAAGCCACGACTGTATTTTGAGTCAGGCTACTGGTAAAAATACCAATGGAAGTAAATGCTGCGCCCAGAAAGAGCAGACCAAGATAACTTCCGGCAGTACTGCCCACATCAAGGCCTCCTGCACTGCTTAATGATTGTATAGAGAAAGCATAAATAATAGTGGGAATTAAAGCCAGCAAAACAATCAATAATGAACCAAAAAACTTTCCCCAAACAATAGCTGATGGTTGGAGAGGTAATGTTTTTAATATTTCAAAAGTCCCGGTTTTATATTCATCTGCAAAACTGCGCATCGTAATGGTTGGCACTAAAAATAATAATACCCAGGGAGCTAATGCAAAAAAACCCCCTAATGTGGCATAGCCAAAATTTAATATACTCGTATCCGGAAATACAAATAATAATAAACCATTCAATAATAAAAAGATGATAATAGCAAGATAGCCCGTGAGGCTACTAAAAAATTGCCTCCATTCTTTTTTACAAATCATCCACATATTTTTCAAAACTAAGTGTTCTGGCAGAAATGGCCATTCGACTGCAATTTCTTTATACTTAATTTAGAATTTATCGAAATTTTCAAATCAGGAAAAGCATGAATAGGATTCCATGCGTTTCATCTCTTATTTATATTCGGATATAAATCTTCTTTTTAAAAAGGAAATACCCGGGAAGCCAACAGCAAAACATAAAGACGACCGCATAAAGAAAGGATCCTAAATAATCCCCTGCCTTGGAAAAAATAGATGAATAGACCCAATCAGAGATATTGGTACCCTGTATTGGTATCAAACTCAAAATTATCACCCCCAATTCTGACAAAAGATAGATGAATAGAGGATTTCTTCCAAAGACATCAAAAAAGAAAACACCCCAATTTTTCTCTTGAATATCCAGGAAAAAAACAATTGCAGCCAGGATCATACAGTCTAAACCTATGGTGAGAACCACATAGGAACTGGTCCAAATTTTTTTGTTAATCGGTAATATAAGATTCCACCACCAGGCAATCACAAAACAGATAAATCCTACAAGGATGATTTTAAATAAGCTTTCATAATTCTTCCCTTTCTTTTGTAAATAATAGCCTGTCATATAACCTGCAATAACATTTACTATTGAAGGGAAAGTACTTAATATTCCTTCCGGGTCAAAAGGAAACCCTTCGCCCATGTATAAATGATTGCTCCCAAGCATCCAGGTATCTAATTTTAATACAGCATTACCCTGAATACTATAAGGATCCGCCGAATTTCCCATAAAATAAAGTATACCCCAATAAGCGATTAAAATAAATAAAGAGGTATAGGCTAATTGCTTTTTTGTAAAAAAATGGATGAGTAAAGAGGCCATCCCGTAAGCTAGTGCAATCCTTTGTAATACGCCAAGGATACGAGTTTCAGAAAACGGAAAGGGCTGAATATGCTGAAGATCATCTAACCTGAAAAAGGGAAACCAATTCAGTAAATAACCAATTAAGAATAAAATAATGGTTCTAATCAGTACTTTTTTGATCACAAAAAGATGCCCCTTATCTTCCCATTTAGGAATTACAAAACTCATGGCATTCCCTACGGCAAATAAAAAAGATGGAAATACCAGGTCAGTTGGAGTAAAGCCATTCCAGGCGGCATGGTCAAGCGGGCTGTACACATAATTCCATGAACCGGGTGTATTGACAATAATCATCAGGCAAATGGTCATTCCTCGAAAAACATCCAGTGCTTTAAAACGCAGAGTTGTGGTATTCATTGATTAAAGAATATGAAAAAGTTTTAATAAAGAACCTCAAAAAGCATTTCTGTAATAATATTTATATAATAATGAGCCTTCTTTAACAATTTATTTTTTTCTGCTTTTTACCTTCGTGCCTCAAATTTTTTTATGAAACATAGTGTAATTGCAGGAATTGGAATGTTTGTACCGGAACAAATTGTCACCAATGATGATCTTTCGAAATACATGGATACAAGTGATACATGGATACGAGAACATACAGGTATTGAAGAAAGACGCTTTGCGCACAGAACAAATGAAACCACCGCTTCTATGGGAGTGGAAGCTGCCCGGATAGCTATAGAACGGGCAAATATTTTAAAAGACGATATTGATTTTATATTATTTGCAACACTCACTCCGGATTACTATTTCCCGGGTTGTGGTGTATTAGTGCAGCGAGCTCTTGGATTGGGGAATATTGGTGCAATGGATATCCGTACACAATGTACCGGTTTTCTTTATGCCTTGAGTACAGCGGATCAATTTATTAAATCTGGAATGTATAAAAATATTTTAGTGATTGGAGCAGAAAAACACTCTTATGGATTGGATTTTTCTACTCGGGGAAGGACCTTAGCCACATTATTTGGTGATGGCGCTGCAGCGGTTGTGTTACAAGCCTCAGAAGATTCCCATAGAGGAATTCTTAGTTCACACTTGCATAGTGATGGAAATTTTGCTGAGATGCTGGCTATGTACAATCCGGGGTCACATGGAAATCATTGGGTGGAAAAAGATGTGGCCACTTTCGATTTATCCAAAGAATTTGGTGGAACATTGATAACACAGGAAATGCTGGACAAAGGAGAAATTTATGCCTATATGAATGGTCAACCGGTATTAAGGAAAGGAATGATCATGCTACCGGAAGTAATCATGGAAGCATTGAATGCCAATGGGAAAAGCACAACAGATCTGAATATGATGATATTTCATCAATCTAACCTGAGATTGTGTGAGTTTGTACAGGGAAAATTAAATTTGAGAAATGACCAGGTATATAATAATATTCAAAAATATGGAAATACTACGGCTGCTTCTATTCCCATTGCTTTATGCGAGGCCTGGCAAAATGGCCTGATAAAAGAAGGCGATCTAGTTTGTCTTGCCGCTTTTGGAAGTGGTTTTACCTGGGGAAGCATTTTGTTGAAATGGTAATATATTGGATTCAGCTTTATACTCAGTTTTTTTGTCAATACCTTTACCGGTACTCGATGAATCCTGTTTTATCGTTGATGCGATAGTTTAGCATAAAATCTTTCATATGAAGAGAAAATTTATTTTCCTCATTAACCCTATTTCCGGCAATGGGAAGAAAGATTTCATCACCCAGGAAATTAAAGATTTTTGTGCTTCAGAAAAATTAAGCTACGAAATATTACCAACAAATGCCTCTGGAAACTATGATTTTTTGATTGAAAAAATCAGGTCAGAAAGGATTTCAGATATTGTACTGGCAGGTGGTGATGGTACAGTAAACCAGGTTGTAGGAAGTATTGTGAAGGCTGATCTAATAGTTAATGTGGGTATTATTCCTTGTGGAAGTGGCAATGGTCTTGCATTTACTGCAGGTATTCCTAAGAAAACAAAGAAAGCGCTTGAACTAATCCTGCATGGTGAGGCAAAATATATAGATGCTTTTGAGCTAAACGGACGGTTTTCGTGTATGTTGAGTGGACTTGGTTTTGATGCAAAAGTGGCACATGTATTTGCCCGTAAAGCATATCGCGGACTACTCTCCTACACACAACAAAGTTTATTACATTTTTTTAAAGCACAACCCTACCAGTTTGAAGTAAAACTGGGTGATCATTCATTTTTTACAGAAGCCTTTTTTATAAGTATAGCCAATAGTAACCAATTTGGAAATCATATCAAGATAGCCCCACATGCCAGCCTGAGCGATGGTTTATTGGATATTGTGATTGTACAGAAAATGAATAAGGCTAAATTACCATTTGCCATTTTGAAACAAATCCGTGGGAATAACCGTCTTCAAAACCTGGTTGATGAAGTCTCAAAAAATAATATACTCTATTTTCAAAGTCCAACCATTACCATACATAATTTAAAATTCGCTCCGCTGCATATTGATGGTGAGCCGGTAGAGTCAGAAGATGTTATTCAGGTTAATATTTTGAAAAGAAGTTTCCGGCTCTTTATTCCCTGATTGGCTATATTTCTTTTTTCCAAAGCACATTTCTTTCTTTTAAATATTGAAGTATAAATTCAAAACAGGAATCATCATTTCCAACTAATTCCGGAGGAAAGACCCCTTTTTGGATAAACTTATTTTTCAAAATCAGGTTGGCAGCAGCAGTACAGGTATATCCCGTTGTTCGAGCCATAGAAGAAGTTTTTGTAGTATTATCATACCTGTCCAATAAAGTATATAATACATCTGTTGGCTGACCCTTTTTATTTCCATGAATGAAAACTTTCATGATGGTAAGTTCTTCTTCTTCCGCTCCAAGCTTCCAATCGTTGAATAATATTTTTGATGAAAAGGCCAGTGGTGAGATTGCATGACCATCAATTTGAATTTTCTCGGTATTGAAAAAACCGGATTGTTTTAGAGCAATGATCAAGTCTATATGGCCCGGATAGCGTAATGTTTTTTCTTTTAAAGTGGGGATATGTTCCATTGTAAATAATATACTTCGCAAGCCATCGGTATTAAATGCTTCCAGTGTGCCGATGTCATGGAAGTCCATATATTCTCTTTCGCTTAAAGCCGGCTTGATTACGATTACGCCATTTTCTTTTAGCCTGGCAGGCCTGGTATATTCCTCAATGACATCCACAGGTGAAAATGGCGCTTTATATTCAAAAGGCTTTCTACGAGTTTTCGGTAAACCTCCTACATAACATTCAAATAAGGAAACTTCCATTTCTTTATTATACTTTCCCAATATCAAATTGCTCATACCGGGGGCTACACCTATATCGGTAATAACGGTTACATTTTTTTCTTTGGCTAAAGCATCCAATTCCAATGCATTTTCAGGAAAAAAAGAAATATCGGCTATATTTTTACCGGCTTCTATTGCGGCCTTTAAAACATTATATCCCATAAAGCCCGGAACAGCCGTAATCAATAAATCGAAATCGGCAAAGATTTTCCCATATTGTGAAAAATCAGAAAGATCTGTTTCCTGGGTCATGATAGCCCCATTTTTGGCTTGTAATAGGCGAAGGTTCTCCACATTTTTGTCAAAGGAGGTTACTTGATATTCATGCGATAAATCAATAGCCATAGCGCTTCCAACCATTCCGGCACCTAAAACTGCAATTTTCATACGTCGTGTTTTTTAATATTTACATAAAGATAGGCGTCTTTAATGATTGATAAAATCTGCATATCCTGAAAGATAAAGTTACCTTTGATTTTTGAATTCATGAGTCTTCCGGAGATTTACCACCAGTTTGTTTTTGACTTACAGCAATTTTCCTTACTGGAATTTATTTCCACTATTCTGCAACTTGCCAGCGTCTGGTATGCAAAGAAAAATAATATTCTTGTTTATCCAACGGGGATAGTTGGTGTAGCCATTGCCGTTTATATCTGTTTTATCTCTCAGCTTTATGCCGATAGTTTACTAAATATATTTTATGTAGTTATGAGCCTATATGGATGGTATCACTGGATATTAAAGAAAGGAGAAAGTTATAAATATCCTATTCAGTGGTGCGGAAGATTTGAATATATAATGGGAGGGCTATTCTTTATCATTGGTTGGGGTACCATCTATTTTGTATTAAAAAATTATACCAATAGTAATGTGCCTGTTTTAGATTCATTTGTATCCTCTTCAGCAATAACGGCCATGTGGTGGATGGCCTTAAGAAAAATTGATAACTGGATAGCCTGGATCATTTCAGACCTGGTAGCCATTCCCTTATTTTTTTATAAGCACCTGGTACTTTTTACATTAATGTATGTATTGTTTTTAGTGTTGGCTATAGCTGGTTTATTAGAATGGATGAAAAAATACAAAATGGGAAAGGTATGAAAAGAATTGTGGCTATTGGGCCGGAAAGTACAGGGAAAAGTACACTTTGTGCTTCCCTGTCAAAGCATTTCTCTGCACCCTGGTGCCCGGAATATGCTCGTGAATATTTGCAAAAAAAAGGGAAAAACTATACGTACCATGATTTATTAGAAATAGCCAAAGGCCAGGTAAAACTGGAAGATGAATTAATGCAAGTTGCAGGTACTTCTCCTTACTATTTTATTGATACGGACCTTTATGTAATTAAAGTATGGAGTGAGTATGTTTTTGGGAAATGCCATTCTTTTATATTGGAACAAATAGCCCTGCGCAAATATGATTTATATTTACTCTGCAATATAGACCTGCCCTGGGAAGAAGATGATTTGCGTGAATGCCCGGATGAAAATCAAAGAATGATTTTATTCCATATCTACAAAGATTTATTAGCTCAGCAAAAGACTCCCTGGAAAATCATTGAAGGTGATGAAGAAAACCGCTTTCAATGTGCATTAAAAGCTATCATGAGCCTGTCACCAAGCAGCTAATTTTTTGAACTCCATATAATAATAATTTGAGGAAATTAATAACTTGGTAATATTCGATCATTTGGGAAACACTCCCTGATTAATACAACAATATTAAGGTTTCAAATCTGTTGTTATTTTTCTAATAAATGAAATAAAAATGGTAGGGGAAAAAATCAAATGGATCTTTATTAGAATTACTGAAAACTGTTTTTAAATTGTTTCGCATCAGTATCTTTGCGGGCTTATGAGTATGACTGACGACAATCAATTGCAAAAGATTATTGCACATGCCAAGGAATATGGTTTCATCTTTCAAAGTAGTGAAATATATGATGGCCTAAGCGCTGTATATGACTATGGCCCTTATGGGAGTGAATTGAAAAAAAACATTCGGGATTACTGGTGGAAAAGCATGACGCAAATGCATAACAATATTGTAGGTATTGATGCAGCAATTTTTATGCAACCAACAACCTGGAAAGCCAGTGGTCACCTGGCTAATTTTAGCGATCCGTTGATAGATAATAAGGATAGCAAAAAGCGCTATAGAGTTGATCATTTAATTGAGCAATTTGCGGAGAAACTGGAAAAAAATAATGAACATGAGGAGGCCAGGACACTTTTGCATGAAATGGAAGAATTATTGAAACAAGATGATTTTGATGGCCTCAAAACTTTGATTGAAAAAAATAAGATTACGTGCCCTATTAGTGGTACGGCGAATTGGACGCCCATCAGGCAGTTTAACCTCATGTTTTCCACCCAGCTTGGCTCTGTAAGTGATGAAGCAAATGAAATTTATTTAAGGCCGGAAACTGCTCAGGGGATTTTTGTTAATTTCCTGAATGTTCAAAAGAGTGCCAGAATGAAAATTCCATTTGGAATAGCGCAAACCGGTAAAGCTTTTAGAAATGAAATTGTAGCCAGACAATTTATTTTCAGGATGCGTGAATTTGAGCAAATGGAAATGCAGTTTTTCATTCAACCGGGAACACAGAAGGAATGGTATGAATATTGGAAAAAAGAAAGGTTACAATGGCATTTATCTCTGGGCATTGAAGCTACAAAGTACCGTTTTCATGATCATGTAAAATTGGCACATTATGCCGATGCTGCTGTTGATATTGAATACGATTTTCCCTTTGGTTTTAAAGAAGTAGAAGGTATTCATTCCAGGACAGATTTTGATTTGTCAAATCATCAAAAATTCAGCAATAAAAAACTAACCTATTTTGACCCGGAATTGAATAAACATTATATACCTTATGTCATTGAAACATCTATCGGACTGGATCGTATGTGCCTCTTGATATTGTCGCATTCCTATGAGGAAGAAATATTGAAAAAAGAAGACGATAGCGTTGATACGAGAACCGTAATGCATATTCCTCCATTTATAGCGCCTATTAAACTGGCCATTCTCCCCCTGACCAAAAAAGACGGATTACCTGAAATTGCCCGGGATATTTTTGACACATGCAAACAAGAATTCCGTTGTTTTTATGAGGAAAAAGATACTATTGGAAAAAGATACAGAAGGCAGGATGCTATCGGTACCCCATTTTGCATCACCATTGACCATCAAAGTAAAGAAGATCAAATGGTTACACTCCGTTATCGGGACTCCATGAAACAGGAAAGAATTCCTATTTCTTCCATAACCCAAATTATACAAAATTACCTTCGGGTATAAATTTTTATATATATTTGTAAACCCTCCTGAAAATGAAGTAAACCAAATAAATGGATTTACGTATTAGTTTAAGACCAAAAAAGTTTTTACAATATCTTTTAAATATATCCACATTATGACAAACTTTGCTAGCCTTCTAATGCTTCCGCAATCATTTACGATTATTCCGGTCATTGGTGCAGGCATTGCCGGCCTTGTTTCAGGCTTTTTAATTAAATCAGGTGTATTGGCAAGCCAAAAAAAGCGAATCCTTAATTTAGAAAATGAAATGCTGAAAAACCATGCCCGTATTTTGCAACTGGAAAAGAAAAATACAAAATTGAAGGAAAATGTTGCCTATCAACAGGAAAAAAGCCCGGTAGCTACCTCACCAGCTCAGAAAGTAAAATTAATGGCTTCTTAAGAGGTTACCCATAAAGTTCAAAATGAATGTCTTTTTTATCGTAGCCAAGTGCTACGATATTTTTGCGTGCATCATCAATCATATCTTTCCAGCCACATAAATAAAACTTAGATTCTCTGTTTTCGCTTTGTACTATTTTTTCATAAACATCATGTACATATCCCGTACAAACACCACGATCTTTTGGTTCCCTTGAGTAAGTTGGAATATAAGAAAAATGGGGTATTTCTGCTTCCAACATTTTCATTTCATCTGTATATAAGCCATCGGCAATATACCTGCACCCGGATATGAGGTACAATTTACGGTGCGGCAGCCGATGTTCCCGGATATAATGTAGCATGCTTCTAAATGGCGCAATACCTGTTCCTGTACAAATGAAGAAGAGATCTTTTTCAATGATAGGAGGAAGTACAAAAACACCTTGTGGGCCCCGCAATAATACTTCATCCCCCTCATTGATCTGGTTAAAAAGATAAGTGGTACCGGCACCGCCTTCCAATAGAACAATGACCAATTCAATAATATTGGTTCCATCCGGATGGGATGCAATGGAATAACTCCTCCATCTTTTATTCACTTTTTCATGAATGGGTAAATCCAGCGTTACAAATTGTCCCGGGTTAAAAGAAAAATTTTCCAACTCCGGAATTTGTATCCAATATCGCCTTGTATTTGCAGTGGCCTGTTCTATTTTAATAAACTTACCTGTACGCCATGGTGCAGCCATAAATTTTTTTATTGAAGATACAACTCTATATCATTTGAAATAAAATTTAATTATCTCAAAAGTCATGATGTATACTCTGCAACAGGTTATCTTTGCGGTGGGTTGGATATGAAGGCACAAGAATTGATTACTTTTTACCAGGATTCTCTACTCTTTCAAGAGTTGAGCAGCCATTTTTTGCCTTTTATTGAAAATGAAAATAATCCACATCATCTTTACCTGGATGGTTTAATCGGTTCCATTCCTGCGATTCTTTTTAGTAGCTTGTTTTTAGATTCCCGCTTCTCCAATAGAAACCACCTGGTTATTTTAAACGATGCAGAAGAAGCTGCCTATTTTTTTAATTCGCTGGAATCCTTAACGCAATCGCTCAATTTATTTTATTTCCCCTCTTCTTTTAAGACAACGAAAAACTTTGAGGAATTAAATTCTTCTCATGTTGTATTAAGAACGGAGGCTTTGGTAAAAACGGCCGCACCTGGAAATAAAAAAATATTGGTTACTTATCCGCAAGCTTTGTTTGAAAAAGTAATCATTCCGGGGCATTTGCATACGAAGCTCATCTTTATAAAAAGTAATGATACATTGGCTTTGGATGAATTATTGGAACGCTTTGTAGAATTTGGTTTTTTGCGTACAGATTTTGTTTATGAGCCGGGCCAGTTTGCAATGCGTGGCGGTATCCTGGATATCTATTCATTTGGAAATGAAAAACCATACCGAATTGAATTATTTGGAAACGAAGTAGATAGTATCCGAATTTTTGATCCCGAAACCCAATTGAGCGAAAGACGATTAACGCAAGTATCCATTATTCCACAAGTTGAACAATTGCGTGAAGATGGAGAGAAAATTTCTTTGCTGGAATTTATGCCAGAAAATACCATTTTCTGGATACAGGATTGGAGTATTATTTCAGAAAAACTCTCGCAGGAACAACAATTTCTCAAGGAATTTTTATTGAATTTTCAAACAAAAAATAAAACAGATAACCCAGACGATGAGCAGTTTCTGAGAAACCCTCAGCAAAAAGATTTTATAGGTTTTGAAATTCTCGAAAAAGAATTGAAGGAAAAACAAGTGATCGAATTCGGGTATGAAGCATTTTTTGCGAATCAAAGTATTCAATTTATTACAGCCTCCCAACCAGCCTTCAACAGGCAATTTGATTTACTGATAGCGGATTTGCAAAACCATTTATCAAAAGGATATAAGCTCTATATTTTTGCAGAACAAGCAAAACAATTAGAAAGGCTTCATAGTATTTTTTCTGATTTGCAAACAGATATTGCATTCAATCCAATTATTCTGTCAATTCATGAAGGGTTTATAGATCATTCACTTAAAATACTTTGTTATACAGATCATCAAATTTTTCAGCGTTATCATAAATATAAAATTAAACAAGCATTTAATAAAAGCAAAGCGCTTACATTAAAGACTTTAAGGGAATTACAACCGGGAGATTTTGTTACCCATATTGACCATGGAATAGGCATGTTTAGTGGATTACAGAAACTGGAAAATAATGGAAAAATGCAGGAAGCCGTTCGAATTATTTATAAAGATGGAGATATTTTATATGTGAATATAAATTCGCTTCATAAAATATCAAAATATACCGGAAAAGAAGGAACAGCGCCTAAAGTGTATAAATTGGGAAGCAATGCCTGGCAAAAGATCAAAGAAAAAACTAAAACCAAAGTCAAAGAACTTGCATTTGACCTAATAAAATTATATGCAAAAAGAAAAGCTCAAAAAGGATTTGCGCACACTCCGGATACTTATTTACAAACAGAATTAGAAGCCTCCTTCCTTTTTGAAGATACCCCGGATCAATATAAAGCAACAGCTGATGTAAAAAAAGATATGGAGAGTACGGCGCCAATGGATCGCTTGATTTGTGGAGATGTTGGTTTTGGTAAAACAGAAATTGCTATTCGTGCAGCTTTTAAAACCTGTGTAGATGGAAAGCAGGCGGCCGTTTTAGTTCCTACGACGATACTTGCCTTTCAACATTATAAAACCTTTTCGGAAAGGCTGGCAGAATTTCCAGTAAAGGTGGAATATATGAACAGGTTTAAATCTACTGCTGAAAAAAAAGAAATAGTACAAAAATTAGCTTCCGGGAAAATTGACATCATAATAGGCACTCATGGACTGTTAGGAAAAAATACACAATTCAAAGACCTTGGAATAATTATCATTGATGAAGAGCAGAAATTTGGTGTGGGGCATAAAGAAAAATTGAAAACGATTAAAGCAAGTGTGGATTGTCTGACACTCACAGCCACACCAATTCCACGCACTTTGCAATTTTCATTAATGGGAGCAAGAGACCTGAGCATTATCAATACACCCCCGCCCAATCGCCAGCCCATTCATACAGAATTACATGTTTTCAACCAGGAATTTATACGAGATGCAATTTATTTTGAAACAGAAAGAAATGGTCAGGTATTTTTTATCCATAACCGGGTAATGGGTTTGAGTGAGATGGCCGGAATTTTACAAAATCTCTGCCCTGATTTGAGCATTGGCTTTGCGCATGGACAATTAGAAGGGCATATTTTGGAACAAAAAATTATGGATTTTATTAATAAAAAATATGATGTATTGGTATGTACAAACATTATAGAAAGTGGGGTAGATATTTCCAATGTCAATACTATAATTATTAATAATGCCCATCATTTTGGTTTAAGTGATTTGCACCAGTTACGAGGCCGAGTCGGTAGAAGTAACAGGAAAGCTTTTTGCTATTTACTATCACCACCATTAAGTACTTTACCCGCTGATTCCAGGAAAAGATTGCAAACACTGGAACAATTTAGTGAATTGGGTAGTGGGTTTCAAATTGCAATGCGGGATTTAGATATTCGTGGCGCAGGGAATATGTTAGGCGGGGAACAGAGCGGTTTTATTGCAGATATTGGTATAGAAATGTATCAAAAAATTTTGGATGAAGCGATTCGTGAATTAAAGAGAAGTGATTTCAAGGAGTTATTTAAAGAAGAAATCAGTAAGCAGGATGATTTTGTAACGGACTGTACGATTGATACAGATCTTGAAATATTGATCCCGGATGATTATGTTGAAAGTATTACAGAACGGCTGGCTTTATACACCCAATTAGATCAATGTGAAAATGAAGGAGCACTACAAATTTTCAAAGAAAATATTATAGATCGGTTTGGCCCTATACCAAATGAAGTGGAAGATTTATTGATAACTATCCGCTGCAGATGGCTTGCTGTAGAATTGGGGTTTGAAAAGATGACTTTAAAAAATGAATTATTGCGTTGTTACTTTATTAACAAAAATGATTCACCCTATTTTGAATCGGAATTATTTAAAAATATTTTGAATTTCCTACAGGAAGGAACGAACCGGGGTCAATTAAAACAGTCGGGGAATAATTTTATTTTACAGGTGAAAAATATTCAAGATATGGTTGCTATGCATCATTTTTTAAAAAAAATGCATCATGCCGTTTTTGAAAAGGAAAAGCCTGATCAAATTTGATCAGGCTTTTTTTGAATCAATTTTAATGATATCAATGCCTTAGAAACCATTTAGTGGTATATGGATCGTTATATAAAAAGTTCCATAAGAATTGTGCTAATTTATCTTTCCCAGCATCCGTTGGGTGTAAGCCATCTCTTGTGTCAGAAGGATACCAGGCAAAACCATCTGCATTTGGTTTCTTGCCCTGAGTCCATTGATATGAAGCCCATGTCATTATAGGCGCAACAGCATTTGGACCTTTATAAGCTACACCGGGATCGCCATTTATCTGGTCTTCAATAGCCCATTTTTCAGCCCATCCCTGATGATAGGGTGCCGGGTTACGACTACGTACATTCGAAATCTTACCTAAAGTATCACTCATATCCCAAGTATATGGACGACCAATCATATAAAGGATTTTCAAATTAGGGAATTTAATTTTTAAAGTTCTGGCAGCAGCTTTAATGCTTTCTTTTGCAATCAAAGGTCTGGTAGGCCAGTCCGTGATACTAGAAGAGTCATCTGTACAAATCCATAACATCTGTACTTGTTTGTATGTTGTATTTTGGCTGGACATTTTTTCATCCACATGTTGCCAATAAGTACTGTTTGGATCAGCTAAATGTTCAAAAGAAGCGCCACCAAACTCAAAATTTACATAATTGATATTTTGAATCGTATTGGGATTATTTTTTCTTCTGCGTAAACCATTTACGGGAGCGCCACTCAAACATGCGCCAACCCCACCGATAACAATCTGTCCTGCTTTATTTACACGATTTCCTGCTGTATCCAGGCCGAAAATTGTTCCATTAATGGAATCAAGGTCGGTTGCATATTGACCTGAAGGAACCCTCCCACGATTGGGATAAAAACCTCCATGATAGCCAAAATATGTTCTGTTATACATTTCATTGATAGGAATACAAATGGTATCAGACTCCAATCTAAAATCTGAAGTATTTTGAGCAAAACCATAAGTGCCATCATCAGATGAGTTATCAACAAATGAAGTCTTATGACAGGAAGAAATAAAAAGCCCAATACCTAGCAGGCATAGTAAGACAGATGTTTTCATAAAAAATTTTTGTAAGGTTTAAAAAAAATGATTAGCAGGACAATGGAAGTATTTTACTTAAACAATCATAGATAATATGATGGTTAAAATAAAAAGGAAATGTAAACTTACAATAATTTAATAAAACACCAAATTTTTTATAGTATAGCTAATAAATTGTTATTCAGCCACTTTGCTGTTTAGTTTATTAGTATAATCGGAATATTCAAGGAATCTGTAATCACCTGCCCATAAGCTTTTTATAAAGTTGCACATGGAACTTACCACAAAATCATTGGAATAGCCTACTTTATGACCAGAGCCTGACTCCGTATATAAGGTATAGGGCATATTATATGATTTGACAACATTTTTCATTTCAGAAGCACCATAAAGATAAAAATAATTTTTACACTTAAATGCTTGCTCATGTCCGTAGGGCAAAACCGGATCATTTGCCCGTACCATAAAAAATACGGGTACTGCATTTTGACTATTAATATAAGATTTGCTTACCATACCAAACCCGGTAACCGTTAAAAGTGCTTTAATGTGAAAATCATTTCTGAGGTTATTGGATGCAGTATTAAGACTGCCGAGGCTATTTTCAACACCGGGTATTTTTGCATCAAAATCCTGTTGTGTCATAAAAGTAACTGCAGATGCTGTGATATTCCCGGCACTACTGCCCCAAATAAAAATTTGACT
The DNA here is from genome assembly GCA_018268015.1 of Bacteroidota bacterium. Taxonomy (GTDB): domain Bacteria; phylum Bacteroidota; class Bacteroidia; order Chitinophagales; family Chitinophagaceae; genus JAFDXJ01. The sequence continues at coordinate 3,447 of JAFDXJ010000053.1, read as the reverse complement.
GGTATCAATACCAAATTGATCTGCATTTGCAACAAAATAACGGAGCGCAGCACGGGCATCTTGTGTGGCTCTGTAAACGGCTTTATACATACTTATTGTATCTCCTTTACAAGATCCCGGATTTGAACCACCGGTATTCCATCCAAGCCGGTAATCAATGCTTGCAGCTGCATAACCTCTTTGGGCAAATAACATGGCAGGTTGCATGGAGCTTTTATATCCGCCGGCAATGAATCCTCCTCCATGGATTAATAAAACAAATGGTTTTTTAGCAGGTGTTTTTTCATTGGGAGCTGTGAAAAAATATTGAAGATCCATTTTGCTTCCTGAAAAAGTAGTGTTCGATCCAAAAGTGCCAGTACTTCTTTTGATTTCTGAAGTGGAATAAATAATTTTTTCTCCATACATGGGAGATGCCGAAAGCGTTGCATTTTTTAAGTCATACGCTACTGCATGTGGAACTTCATTGATTTGCGGTTGCTGTGGTGGTGGGTTTTGGCTTTGGCCATTCGAACCATTATTCCCCTGGTGCTGATTATTTCCTGGATATTTTAAAACATTACATGATGTAAAATAGAAAATAAGAATAATTAATTGCGCAAAGAGAAATATTTTCTTCATAATATTTTTTTACAAATCTAAAAAAATATTGGTATTACCGCTTTTAATTTATGACCTGGTCTTTTACCTTAGTATAATTTTGATAATCTATATCACGATAATTAGCTGACCATAAGTTTTTAATAAACTTACACATTTGATTGATGGCAAAATCAAGTGGGTAATCTACTTTATGCAATCCACCTATTTCCTCATATTGGGTATAAGGGAATTTATAAGAAGCTACAATGTTTTTTACAATATCAGAGCCATACGAAACAGCATAATTAGGGCAATAATAAGGCGTTCCCTGAGAGAAAGGTAAAACCTCATCATTTGTACCCTGCATAAAGAAAATGGGTTTACAATTGTCCAGGTTGATGAAATCTTTATTGAAAAGTGCAAATCCGTTTTTGGTAAGTAAAGCTTGAATGTGGTATGATGTATTAATTGAATTTGTTGCATTGTCCAAATCACCTAATTGTTTTTCAACATTAGGAATTAGAGCATTAAAATCATCCTGAGTCATAAAAGTAGAGGCTGTAGCAGCTACATTACCGGCGCTGCTTCCAAATAAGAAAATTTGATTAGGGTCTATTCCATATTGATTGGCATTTGCAGTGAAATACCTGAGCGCAGCCCGTATATCTTGTACTGAGCGATATACCGCTTCTGCCATAGAAATCGTATCTCCTTCGCAATCGGAGGGATCTTTGCCTCCGGTATTCCATCCCAATCTATATTCAATTGTTGCAGCGGCATATCCCTTTTGTGCAAAATATTCTGCTGCTAAAATAGAGCTGTCATCATTATAAGCACCATCAATAAATCCACCTCCGTGAATAAAAATGATAAATGGGCGTTTCTTTAAAGTATCGTGCTCTAGATATGGCGCTTTAAAAATAAAAGGCAAATCCTGCATTTGACCATAATAATTTATATTTTGACCATAATTGCCGGTTTTTTCCTCTATTTCTGCTGTAGAAAATAATACCGATGTATCAAACCGGTTAGAATGTGCTAAATAAGAATTGCTGTAATCGTAGGTGATAGGGCCTTGGTATCCGGTGGGTGCTTCCGGTATTGGTTCTGTTTTTTTACATCCTAAGAATAAGATAATACCGGCGAAAAGTGCAAAATATACTTTTTTCATGATGGGCTTCAGTTTGATGTATTTTGATGAAACACCCAAATTAGATGCCATATCATATGCAGGTTTAATGAGAAAATTCTTTTTAATATTTATTAACACAGAGAAAGATCCGGGAATAAAAAAAGTGGCCCCTTAGCCACTTTCCCGGAAATAAGTAAGAAGATTAAAAATCTTTTTTTGCAACACCATCTGCAATAGCCTGTATCGCTTTTGCCTCGCTTAAAATGGCCGCCATTTTATTGCCTTTGCCATCATGACCGGAGGCCATATATCCCCCTTTTGCTGTTTTGCGAATCACAGCATCTTGCATAGGGACGTTTTTTTCTTTTGTTTTTAAGCAATATGCTTTAATCATTTTTGATGTATCCATTTTCTAGAATTTAATGTATTAAAAAATAATTCAATGAGGTAAACATACATAAACTATATTTATTACAGAAATTAAATTCGTATTGTACGTGCTTCAACTTTGAAAGTTTGATCTTTATTGCAGGTTCTTATTTCAATGATTTTCATTCAGAATACATCTTCAAGAATCATTTATTTGATGAGATATTTTTAGACATTACAATATGAAGCGTTAAAAATTATTGATATTAGCATTGATAGATTTGTTATTATGATGTATTACAAACAACTTACTTTATCACCTCCACCGGGAAGTCATTGCCAAATCCATAGCTCGCCGGTGTTTGCTGGCTGCCATTGTATTTTTTCATTAAGGCGGGCACACCACTTTGCATATAATCTTTCAAACCTTCAACGGTAATCATTTTATTATTGGCAGCTTCACCTTTTAATGCCTGCAACAACACGTAAGTGAATGCCCCATGACCGAGTGTTGAAAACTCATTCGCGAATTGTTGAGCACCGCTGGCTGCCATCCAATGGGTTCCTGTGCTGCGGGCAACGAGGGCAATATTTTTTTGCTGGTTACCATCGCTGCTTAACATGTCTGCAAATGCAGCAGCGCTTTGGCAGGCATCTAAAATAAATAACTGTTTTTGCGCCTGTATATTAATCGCATATTGCTGTAAATCTTTTGCGGCAATGCCATGTTCCTTCAATGCTTCATCTACATTACTTAATTCCGTAACATCATTGGGCACCAAATAAAATTCTTTATTGCCTGCCACTACCCCATGCCCCGCATAATAAAATACAAATACATCCTGTGGTTTTGCATTCTGCTGAACCTGTTGCATTGCGTTGATGATACCATCTTTATTCGCCGCATCATCGGTGACAAAATATGTTTGCACATGAGAAATTACGGTCTTTGCATCTTTCTCCACTTCATCCTTAAAAGCTGTTGCATCAGCTAATGCATAGTTCAAATTCATCTTTGGATTTTTGTAGGCATTGATGCCCACCACCACCAAATGCATGGTTGCATTTTGATCAACCTTATCAATAATTATATTTTTATTGTTGTTTACAACAGGGGTAACATTGGTGTTGGCTGCGCCATTATTATATACCACATTAATAATATCAGGTTTGCTTTCTGTCCTTTGTGTGTTTAATGCTACGGCTCTTATTTCGTTGACACCCGGTAAAAGGCTTACCGAATATTTTTTTGTTGCTGTTTTGCTCTTATCATCTTCCACGATCAGGTTTCTTGTAGCAAGGTTTAACACTTTCCCATTTAGAAATAATCGTATTTCATCAATAGCATCATCTTCTGTAGAAGC
>JAFDXJ010000052.1 GCA_018268015.1 Bacteroidota bacterium | reverse complement strand
GTTGTGATTTGCTTTCAAATTATCTTGTAACTTAGCTCTTATACAACAGCAGAGGGCTAATGAGCTGATTTCGTGTTATTTGAGTTAAGTTTTACAATTAAAAAAATGGGTCATCAAACCCATTTTTTATTCCCATTACAATTTAAAAAATTATCAGAAAAGAAAAGATCAGCCCCATCGGGGCAAACTATTTATAGAAAATTGTATATTAGAGAAAGGCTCCATAGGAGCCCCCTAAATGATCAAATCATCTACCTATGGCAAATACATTTTCACAAATTTACCTGCAATTTGTTTTTGCGGTGAAAGGGCGCCAGAGCCTAATAGAAAAGCAGCATAAAGAAGAGCTTCATAAGTACATCACCGCCCTGGTACAAAACAGAAATGCCAAAATGCTGGCAATTCATTGCATGCCTGATCATACGCACCTTTTCGTGGGCTTTAAGCCCACTATACTCATCACTGATTTTATAAAAGAGATCAAAGTTGAAAGCAATCAATTTATCAATCATAAAAAATGGATCAGGGGCAGGTTTGCCTGGCAGGAAGGATATGGCGTATTTTCCTATTCGCATTCACATATTGACAGGGTTGTAAAATATGTGCTGAACCAGGAGCAGCATCATTGTAAGAAACCCTTCCGACAGGAATATCTCGAGTTGCTTCAAAGATTTGATATAGCGTTTGAAGAAAAATACCTGTTTCATTTTTTAGATTAATATGCAGGAGGCTCCTCCGGAGCCATACATCAATTTTTGATATGATTATTCACAGGGCGCTCCTTCGGAGCGTTCTTTTCATTGGTCCACAGTTCAAAATAATTCCAACTGTTGAGTAGGTTCCCGGGATGCCACTAATTCTTTTCCCCTGAAAATTTCCATCATGCCGAATTGCTTATCCGTGATACACATAATACCAATATGCCCTTTAGCTGGCAATATGGATTTCACTCTTTTGATATGTACCTCTGCATTTTCCCGACTGGGGCAATGCCTCATGTAAATGCTGAACTGAAACATGTTAAACCCGTCCGCCAATATATCTTTTCGAAAGCGGGCATATATTTTACGATCCCTTTTCGTTTCGGTTGGCAGGTCAAAAAATACGAGTACCCACATAATGCGATATGCGTTTAAACGTTCAAACATCATGCATCTCCAATTTCCACCGGTATAGGCGCTTAAGAATCCGAAGGGGTGGTAAGCAAAGCACATTTGAAACTGGTTGATCAAAAAGCATGGTGTCAAAATTTATAGTTCAGGATACAGAATTTTCCGCGTAGTTCCTTCAAAACATTTTGCCAGCGATGCGGTAGTCCGTTGCACTGCATTCATCATGGGGCTTTTTTCGCCTTGTAAGTTTACATCCATTGCCGGAATTTCCAACAGCATTTTCTTCATAGATGGTGTCATCTCCAAATATTTTCCATTATTCCTAATAATCTGGAACACCACCAAATCCACATAAGGGCGGTAAGGTTCCATGATATCATCAGCGAGGCAATAGGCATTGTATTGATTGCGATGATGGATGCCGAGGGTGGGTAGTAAGCCGCTGGCTACTATACTCCTGGCCACTAATGCTCTTAAAATTGCATAACCGTAATTCAACAAATTATTCGGTGGCGGCCCATAGCGTTCTCTTTTGAATTCCAGTTCTTCGGGAAAAATATGTTTCCAGTAATAGGCTGCCGCTTTAGCTTCCTGGTTTTCACTGTCGCCACTTTTTACATCATTGGCATAATGCAGTAATATTTTATTGTCTGCCCTTTGTATTTTTAAAACGGCTGCCTGGTTCTGAATTTTAGCAATTATGGTTTGTTGCCATAATTGTTTTTTTAGTGGCACTGTGGCATTTACTTGTGCCTGGAATTTCTGGCTTTGCAATGAATTACCATCAAGGTTTAGAAGCATCCCGGTAGGGTGGTGTGTATCATCGCAGGTAATAACAGCACAATTATTGACTAAAAGTTTTGACAGTAAAGATTGGGTGATGGTGACCTGTTTATGGTCTAAGATTACCAGGCCAATATCTTCTATGGGGATGGTTTTGGTCTCCTGCTTTATGGTCTGCTGCCCTTCGGGAATAGTTACCGATACGGCAGGAAAGTCCACCACAAGTTGCTCATTACTGGTTTTCAAATAAGCAGGGTTTCCAAAATAAAGAGTTCGCTTTATCATGGGATGTTTGGTTTACAATGATAGAACGGGTGCTGTAGGTTTTTATTTTATAAGAAAGGTGAGCAGTAGTGTATTGCCTGTTATTTATTTTCCCTGTATTTATTAATTTTCTGTAATTCTTCTATATCTGCTTTATCCTTCATCCTGGTTGAAGAGAGCTTTGATGCAATCAAATGATTGTAAGGGATTACAGGAACCTGTATTTTTCCCAGTTCAATAAAATTGATCTTTTGGATAGCATCATCAAATGTTACATTGCTAATTTGGGTGATAAAATCTATTCTCCGGGGCTCTTCACCAAAATAAAATACAGGAACAGGGTGGTTAAAATTCATGTTTTTGAGTGTTTCGAGGTCTGCTTCTGTTATTCCAAAATCTCTCAGAGAATTGATGAGTTTATCTCGATTTTCATTACCAGTTTTAAGCCAGATGTCCATGTCTCCGGTGTTGCGGTCATACCCATAATGGATCACCGCATATCCGCCCACAAGATTAAAATTTACTTTATGTTTTAAAAGTACTTCCAATATTTCCCTGTGTTCTTCTGTAAATAGATTAATCATTTCTGAATTTTAAGTTTTTGTCCATAGGCTTTTTTAATTCCTCGGCATACATTCCTTTGATCCGCTGGGTAACGTTCAGAATATGTTGTTCAGGAGAAAGATTTGCTTTGGCTTTTGCTTCGGCTTCGCTGGCCTCATTAAAAGAGTCAAATGTTTTTAGTTTTTTTTTTAAGAGTACTTCCGGCTCGGAAACTATAGTACTGTTTTCATCGTTTGAGGCCGACCTGTAATTGAATTTAAATGGCCGAATATTACCGAGACGATCAACGTTGAGTTTGATAAAATTTTCTTTGATAACCTGGCTGCCCTCCTTTGTTTTTTCTGATTTACTCAAAGTTTCGAATTCTCCCTTTTCGATGATTGAAGCAACTGCTACAGGTAAGAAATAACAAGTAGTAGTGGAAGAACTTTTCATAATATAAACTCTTTCAGCTATTGCTTTTTTATCGCTCCAATCAATCTGGCTTACTACTTCATCTTTTTTAGGAACATAAACTAAATCGCCGGGTGATAAAACAATGTAAGTACTATCTGGATTTTCATCATGAACAGGTAATCCTTTAGCTAAGCGTTCAATACAATCTAAAAAATCTGGCGTGCTATATTTTCTAATCGTTTTTTCATCTCCGGTTTTCTTGTCAATTTCTTTTTTTATTTCAATAATAAAATATTGATTTACGCCCTTATCGCCATCCAGTAACTTATTATTTTTTTCAATTTTTTCACCGGTTTCTTTTCTTGTTACTTTATTAATGGCATGTGGTGCTTTCTTATATAACATTTCAAGCGCTTCGCCTTTAAATGCCTGTTTGGGGTCATTGTTATATTCTGCCAAATGTGTTTTTAAAAGAGTGGTGAGCCAGTTTTTTTCAAGATTGGAATAAGGCATTTTTTCAATCTTATCTTTTGTAAAAGTTTCATCAATGCTTACTTTTTTTGAAGCATATTTTTTGAACTGCAATAAATCAATCCTATCAATTTTGTTTCCTTCTTTATTTTTCAAAGGATTTTGAGACAGATATTTTAAAATTGCTTTTTCATCAACATTATGGTGCTTTATCAGCTTATCAATCTCTTTTCTTATATCCGATTTTGCTATGCGCCAATCTTCTGTATTCCATTCTTTGTTTTCTCTTTTTAAAAATTGTATTTGAGCTTTTATTGCAGCTTTAATGTCTACTCCTTTTTTATATTCAGCCAAATGTATTTTTCCATAAGGTTGACCAAACAGCGATTGCCTTACTGCAACCCAATATTTATCGTCATCCTTTGGTTGTTCTTGTAAATGAATTTTCTTTACCCACTCCCTTTGGCCATTTTCATTTTCAACTTCAACATATTTATAATACTTATTAATAGCTTTAGAAATAAGTTTAGAAGTTGGTTTATGAGAAACAATAACTGATTCAATGGCATCTTTGGTATCCAAATAAAATCTGTCCCACGGAGTGCCAAACTCTGTCATTCCATTTTCTTTGTTTTCTAATTGTTTCTTTTTGTTCAATATATATTTCCATTGTTGCCATTGATTGTATTTAGCAACATCTTTTTTGTTGTTGCTTAAGCTGTTCAGACTGTTTAAATATTTAATATGTACTCGGCTTGTACAGGCAACAACTAATGCATCTAATGCATGATGTCGATGGTCAATACGTTTGTAATCTTTTGCAAAAAAATAATCATCTTGCTTCGTTTCACTTGGAAGAATAAGCTGCTCACCTAAAATTGTCTCTAATCTTTCAAAACGTGGTTTTAAAATTGCTTTCCATAGTTTATTTAGACCCCATTCATGTTTAAGGTCCGAAGTAATTTTACCCGAAGTATATACAATGCCATCGTCACTTTCGGTACCAATTGCAACAGGGCGAAGTAACTGAGCAACGGTTCTTGAAATATATTTCGTATCGTTCATTTGTCTTTCTACAAAATCTTCGGGTACTTCGTATAACTTCAAGTAACGCTTTTTCTTTTTGCTCGTAAAAACTTCATCAACAAATTTTTTATATTGATCTAAAGCCAGCACAGTTCTTATTTCCCCATTGCTTAAGTGAATTTCTCTCCCCTGAAACTCATCAATAAACTGGATGGCGAGCCTATTATCTTTTCTATCATTAAACTCAGCCTCTACTACTACTTTATTTGCAAATGAATCATCATAAAATTTGGCTCTTGGTATGATATGGTCAACCTGGTATTTTGAGGAAAATAATTCACTTAGTGGAATTGCCTTCCCAGAATAAGGAGACCTGTAATTTTGTTCTGCCCAATGCCTGTATTTTTCAATGTCCGCATCTTTTACAAACTCTGCATTATTTTTCTTGAAAAGCAAATCAAAATCTTCCTCTCCTTTTTTGCCGCCGCTTTCTTTCCATAGCCTGAACCTCTCTACATCTGCCAATGAATTTTCATTGAAGTTCTGATATTGCAATTCTTTAAGCAGGTTTACTATACGTTCTTTTTCTGTTCTGTTTTTTGTATTGGCTTCCGCAATTTTTTTCCTGTCTTCATTGTTGTTTTTCATTTCTCTTCCAAGTTCAACATGTATATAATCGGGCCGACCAAGCTTTTCATTTTTCCAAATCTCTTTTACAAGGCTTAATGTTTCTCTTATAACTTTTTCCACCACAGGATTTCTCAAAGAATTATACGGAATAAGTTCATTTACTTTTAAATCATCAACACTGTTATATTTTTCTTCATTTGCCATTTCACTGTGCCTTCCATAAACTGTATATGCAGCAAGATGTGTTTGAAAGCCATTGAATTCTTTAATTCTGTTTAAGTTGCGCTTTTGTATTTCATCTCTCGTTATATCTGATATATTTTCATCAAATTCACCGCTTAATATTTTATCAATTCTATCCAGCGTGTTTTTATCAATACCATTTTCACTCCAATATTTTCCCGTTCTCATTAAAGGCAAAAGTTTATTGATTGCTTTTGATGAAAGCGATGCATATTGACTTTTAAATTCAGGAAGTTTAGAAATGTGCTTTATAACATCTTCAGGAAAATCGAAATACTTTTTGTTGCTAAGTGCCGATACAATTTCTTTTTCTTCCGGCAAGGAGTAAACAATATGCCACAGATGATTAAATAATTCTTTATCGTTTAAATACTTTTCACCCTGTTCAGCAAAATCATGTTTTTTAAATACCTTTCTAAACAGTGCTTTTGTTTCGTTGCCTTTGAAAATTTCGTCTGTGTAATTAAGGTGATAATTGAATGTTTTTTCTGCGTTTTCAACTTTGTCTTTGGTAAAACCAAACGACCTCAAAATGCTATCTCTTGATATTTCTGCAGCGCTATCAAATAATTCAAAAAGATTTTCTTTGTTTTCTATTGTAAGATACTCAGCAGTCTTATCATTATCAACCTTCAGCTTGCCATCAACAATTTCTTCTTTCAGAAAAACTTTTATGTTATTGATAGTTTGCCATATCCTGAATTCCTGGAAGCAGGGAGCGCTTCTTGAAATAACTTTTACACCCGCTATTTTGAGCTCACCATTTTTTGTTTTATAAGATTTGGTTTCAAATTGACAATTCGCCAGCAAACCTTTTTGCGATTTTAAACCTCGCTGATAATAAATAATATCATTAAAGAAAATATGAAATAAATCTTTGCCTTTAAGCTCTTTGTTCTTGTCTTTATTGTGCGTATAAAATGTATCCGCTATTTCAGCAATTTTATTCTTATTTGTAAACTCATTTTGATAGTATTTACTTTGCTCTTTCCAAATTTGCCTGAACTCTTCCTGATAAAATTTTCTGTCAACTATTCGTTGTTTGATTGGATAATTTCTGTCAGCTTTAATATTGTTTAAATAATATTCCGATATGGATAAATCTTCTCTTTGTATATCTTTTTCCAAAGCTCGTTTTCTGCTTTCCCATGCGTTTGGGTCAACTTCTGAAATTGTATAATTAACACTTAAATCTTTAGTCGTTTTCTTTGTTATTTCTACTTCAATATTTTTATTCAACCAATCAAGCGGATTTTTTCTTTTTTTGATTGCAGTAAATTCTAAAGTTGGAGTTTTACAAACAAGCTCGTAAAAAGTACATTCACTATCTTTTCCTTCACCCTTACCTTTTTCTATAATAGAAGTTATGGTTACAATCTCAACCCATTTTTCAAAAAGCGGATATTTTATTTCTTTTGTTTCATCTTCAATTTTCGCATCTTTTCTACTGCTTTTAAAACCTCTTCTTTGATTATAGTGATATAAAATTCTGGCAAGCTCAGGCAACGATATTTTTGTATGTAAGGCTTTTGTTTTTAAGAAATAAATTATCCAGTCTTCGGAAATTTCAAATTCTTCTCCTTTAGTTGTTTTTAGTCCGGAAATACCAAAAAATCCTGCTGTTTCCTTTTTAAGGTCATCGGAAAAATGCAGGTATTTATTGATGTTATGTTTCTTTAATTTTTTGAATTCAGTTGGAAATTCAACAGGCAGCCATCCAAGAATTTTTAATGCTTCGATTAATCTTGTTCTTCTTAACTTATAGCGCTGGTTTAATCTTCTTGCGCTTCTTGCCTGCCTTCTTCCGGCTGCCTTTGATTCTGGATTGCCTGTTTCAAATTTGTTCATAGCATCGGCATCCATAGGAATAATGCGGCTGCCTAACTGAATAATTTTTCCATCTAAGGTTTCAGGATGATGTTCATAAGCATTTGTTTCAATAAATGCCCAACCGATTGAGTTTGTTCCAATGTCAAGACCAAGTACTTTTTTCATGAGGCAACAAGTTAGTTTGTAAATGAAATAAAAATGCCCCGAAATACGTCGAGGCGCGTGAAAATCATTACGGAATGATCCTTATTGTGATTTGCTAAAACAAAATTAAGTAACATTTTTTAATTTTTTAGGATTAAAATATAATAGCACTTATTATGAATTATTCCGTTGTGAAAACATTTAAAGCGGCGCAAGTCGCTTTTTCTTTTCACTCCATCCTTTAATCTTCGGTTTTTTTAAGGTTAAATTTACAGTTTTTATTCAATTTCATTTGGTCTTTATTTTATTGACTATAGGCTTTTTTAGAGATTCGTTTTTTACGATGTTCATAATTATGTTTTAAAAAATTCGTGTTTTACACTGCTCATGTATCGCCTGAAAAAAAACCGCCTTACATTTTTGTAAGACGGTTTTTTCCGTTTTATCATCAACCACATTTCCATAAATCATTCAATCCATTCCATGCCGGTTTATACGGCGTGTATTCGACTGCATCTTGAAATGTTTATTAAATGCTGCTTGCAAAGTCCACTTGAAGTACGATTGAATATACATGGGATGAGGGTATTCCATTTTTTTGCCGTAATATCAAACTTCACTGCTTTTTGCGTTTATCAGAATTTATCTGGGAACTGCTTCGCAATGCCGTCGGTTAATATATCTGCAAGTTGCAGCATGTGATGAAGCGCTTCTTCAAAACCTCCGAAAGAACTGGTATAGTCCCCTTTCAATATGCTTACGGAGTAAGCAATGGTGTGGGTGATATGCATTTCCAAAGCAGTTTCGGTTTCTTTGGCAGACCAATTTTTCGGGTTGGCCGATGCCAGGAAATCTCCTATTACTTTGGCATTGGCATACCAGTCTTTTACTGCTTTATTTAAAGCTGCTGTATCTCCACTTTTAGCGGCTTTTAATACCGGAACTGCATCTGTTATATGCTCGGTGAGTAATGCAGCCAATTGATCGCCTGCAGCCTGCCCGTAATAAGGCACTATGGCGGCGCCGATATCTTTTTGATTTTGTAATAATCTTTTCAGCTTCGCATCAAGGCCTTTGGGATCATTATAAAATGCATCTACGGTTATTAAGGTCCAGTACATGTGTGCAGACCATAATTCTCTCATTGCTTTATTTAAGGACTCATACTTTTCATTATTCTTCCAATTTCCCATATCAGGAGAAGTCATGGTTTGCATGGCAACATGACTCATGGGTTGGGCATTTACAACAGTTGCCATAAAAAGGATGGCAAGGATGATTGTTAACTTTTTCATTTTATTTCGTTTTATATCAAATTAGAGTCAATGAGAAATGAAAAGGTTACAAAAGGCTCATTCAAATGAAATAGGGGAGTGCTACTCACGTGTATGGTGCCTGTTTTAATTTACAGGTATGGGACAGTTCATTTTTTCGCAACAAAACACGCGGAATTTTTTAGCTAAGAAATTCATGGATATATTTTGTGAGCCAAATTCTAAAAATGAAACCCCGATTCATAAGGCATGTAAATGAAGAATAACCTTATTAAACACCATTTCATGAACCTGCTTATTTCAGGACTATGTAAAAAGATTTTAGAGGCTCTTATTGGATTATACCATTTTCAATTGATTTAAATACTGGCGCTCAAAGGACAACATAGAATATTTCTGCCTGTAAACTCAATAGCACTTTCGCTGTTGTTGAACTTCCCTTTTACAGATGTTGTTCTTCGCAGCAATCCTCGCCATCGTTGTGTGTTTTTCACCAACGATGAATAACTAAATTAATAAAATTCCATTTCATCCCACTTGTGCAGATATGCAGCAAGTCTTTTGTGTAAAGCGCATCTGTGTCTTTGAAACAATTTGTCATTGTCTGTAATTTTTTTGGGACGGGTCAATTCATTTTATTAAACATTTCGTGTTGAAAATTCTTTTACCCCTAAAAAGCAGAAGACCTGGAGCCCGTTATTCCGCCATCAATGATCAAATCTGTTCCCGTAATAAAATTTGCCTTGTCACTCAGCAGAAACCCGACTGCGTTGGCAACATCTTCGGGCGCTCCATATCTTTTCAAAGGTGTATTATCGAGTGTCGCTTTCATTATTTCAGAATGTTCTTTAAGTGCTTTTTTGGCCATTGGCGTCATAATCACACCGGGTGAAATAGAAACTATACGCGCCCCTTTTTTTCCCATGCGCATCGTATTATCTTTTGTGATTAGTAGCACTCCTCGTTTTGTAAAATTATACATGGTGTCAGCGCTTCCATCAATGTACCTGGCTATTTCTTCAAATGCTCCTTCTTGTTTCGGGTTTAATAAGTATTTATCATATTGTGCATTAGCGGGTATCATATGTCCCATCATAGAAGAAAGAACAATAATAACCGAATCTTTCGGTGCGATATTATAAAATTCTTCAACCAGATTGTATGTACCCAGAAGATTGATATCAAAAACTATTTTTGCATCATTTACAGAGCCACTCACCCCGGCAGTATGAACAACTCCTTTTAATTCGCCTTGTTGTAGAACAAAATCAAACAAAGCAGGCAATGAAGCTTCATCAGTAATATCATTTTTATAGCCAATGACATTCAAGCCATCTGCCTTCATTTTGGTAACAGTCATATTTAGAACTTCAGATGAATATTCTGTGATGACTAATTTATAATCTTTGAGTGCATAAGCGATGGATGAGCCAATGCCTCCAGCTCCTCCGGTAATTAAAACAACTTGATTTTTCATTTTCACATATTTTAGTTTATCTTATTTTTCAATTATTTTTTTAATTTCATTTAATACGGTTTTGCTCTCTTATATTATTTCATTCCTTTTGTTTATGTGTTACTCTTTTTATTCCTTTATACACTTCAAACCAAAGCACCGAAACCACGGCAATTAAGAGTGCCATTCCCAATTCACTTAAGTTTAATGACACTACACTAAAAAATCTAGCCAATACAGGAATGTATAAAATGGCAAAAAGTAATATAAGCGTGGCTCCAATAATAATAGGGAACAGGTAATTTTTGTTTTTAATAATTTCAAAAAGACTGTAGGTAAAAGAACGGTTGGTGAGACTTAGAAAAACATTAGCAAATATGAGTGTGGAAAAAACCATTGCCCGTGTTTTTTCTTCATTTGCTTCATGATGCACAGCAAATTGATACGTGAACAACACACCAGCAGTAATGATTAATCCCTGAATTATACTGATGCTTAATTCCTTTTTATTTAAGAAGGTTTCAGTCATTTTCCTTGGCTTGTTAAGCATCGTATTTTTTTCTATGGGTTCATTTTCGTAAACGATAGAACAGGTTGGACCCATTATTAATTCCAATAAAATAACATGTACAGGACTGAAAATATTGGGATAAATCCATTCGAGAAAAAGTGGTAATGAAACGGTTAAAATAATTGGAATGTGTATGGAAATAATGTACTGAATTGCTTTTTTTATATTGGCATAAATTCTTCTTCCGGCCTCAATTCCCACGATGAGCTTGCCTAAATCGTCATTGGTAATAACCAATGCTGCCGCCGCTTTTGCTATTTCTGTTCCTTTGTTGCCCATTGCCACTCCTATATGAGCCGCTTTCAATGCCGGTGCATCATTTACGCCATCGCCCAACATGGCCACCACTTCCCCGGATTGTTTTAAAGCCTGAACAACAGAAAGTTTGGCCTCAGGAAACATCCGTGTGAACAAAGTAGTTTCTTTAGAGAGTTTTATTAAATCTGCTTCTGAAATGTGTATTACTTCTGATCCGTTAACCGTTGGTGTATTGCTGATGATTCCTGCTTGTTGCGCAATGGTTTTGGTTGTTTCTGCATTATCCCCGGTAATTACTTTTACGCTAATTCCGGCATCGTAAATCTTTTTAATAACCTGTTGAATATTTTGTTTTGGAGGATCGTAAAACACCGTAAACCCAAGGAAATCGAAGTTTAAATCTTGTTGTTTCTTGGGGAAGTCTTTTCCATTAAAATCACTTTTTGCTACACCCAATATGCGATAGCCTTTTTTACCAAATTCACGGATATGTTGCCAAAGATTTTCTTTTTCATTTTCTGTGAGGTTAGAAACAGCAAGAATGGCTTCTGGTGCGCCTTTTGCAGCTATAATTCGCTCACCTGAATTGTTTTCATAAACATGCGTCATCATGGGCGGTTTGCCTTCTAACGGATATTCATGTACCATTTGAAATTCATTCCTGTTATCGGTGGATTGCGTTTTTTCATACACTTGGTGTAAGGTTTTTTCCATCGGGTCAAAAGGCACCGGTTCGCTGCTCCACATAGCATACTGAATGAGCGTTGAAAGTTCAGGATTATCAAAATGTCCATCATCACACACCTGGTTGGTTTTGAAATCAAACAGGTGTTTTAAATGCATCGAGTTTTCAGTTATGGTTCCCGTTTTATCGGTACAAATTACCGTGGTACTGCCTAAAGTTTCGACCAAACTACTTTGCTTAACGATAACGCCTTGTTTCATTAATTTCCAGGAGCCCAATGCCATAAAGGTGGTGAATGCCACTGGTATTTCTTCAGGTAAAACAGACATGGCTAAGGTTAATGCAGCCAACAAACTATTTACAAAATCTTTGGTATGCCAAAAATTAAATACCCAAATCATTATAAAAATGACAATTCCAATAATGGCCATTCCTTTTACAAATTTGGTAATCTGCATTTGCAAAGGAGAAATTTCTTCTTTAATGTCTTGAATGGATTGACCAATTTTTCCAAGCTTTGTATGAGCGCCAATTTGATTAACTTCAAATACTGCCAAGCCGGAAACCACCAGCGTTCCACTGTAAATTTTATTGTCTTCTGAATCTGCATTTTTATACACGGAATGACTTTCGCCTGTAAGTGAAGATTCATTTACTGAAAAGTCATTGCTGTGAACAATCGTTCCATCGGCATTAATCATTTTCCCTTCTTCCACAATACACAAATCACCAACAGCAATTTCAGTTGTTGGAATTTGAATAACTTTAGCATTTCTAATAACGGTGCTTAACGGTTCATTGAGTTTCTCTAAAGCTTCCAGCGCTTTTTTGCTTCGGTTGTCCTGGTAAAAAGAAATTCCCGAAACAGCTATTATTGCGCCCAGCATAAAAATGGCCTCCGAATAATTGCCAACTACAACATAAATGATGGTTACTGCAATCAACAGCAATAGCATCGGCTCCTTCAAAATATCTAACAACATCAAATACCAGGCACTTTTCTTGCTAGATGCAGTCTTATTGTAACCAAATTTAATTCTGGAAGCCTTTACCCCTTCATTCGTTAGGCCCGTAAGATGTTGTGGGATATTGTAGTTCATCTGTTCGTTGTTTAGTTTTACCGGTTTTAATTTCCTCCAATCATTTTAGAAGTAATTCCTTTTTTAACTGAAAATTCAGTCATTGCAATTGCCATTATCCAATGCAAGAACCTATGAAGTAGCGTAAATTTCTTTTGTGTGTCCATCGTTCTATTTTTCAATCATTTTTAAAATGCCATCTAAGACCGTTTTTCCATCCTTAACAAGATTTGATTTATATCCGGAGAATTTCCAGTTTAAAACAGCCATCCGCATTCCCCCTATTACAATGGTGGTAAGAGTAGAGCTCCTAATTAAATTATTGTATTGTTTATTCTTCTGCCCTCTAATTATGTTTTCTTTTACATAACCCTTCATCAATTCCAATATTTCTGTCACTTTGTTGCTTAAATTATCATCAAAATGGAAAATACTATCAGCAAATATTACACTTACTATAGCAGGTTTGTTTGAGAAAGTACGTAGTTGTGAATTGAAGATCGCTCTTAATGCGTCTGCGGCGGTGTCGTTAGGTTTAGAAGAAATAGACTGAATACGCGTTTTCATGTCTCTTTTAAAATATTCTAATAAGTTCAACAATATTTCGTTTTTGCTTTTAAAATGCCTGTACAATCCAGGTTCAGATAAGCCAATGTCTTCTGCCAAGGTTTTGATGGTCAAATTTTGAATACCAAATTTAGAAATTCGGTTGGTAGCCGCTTCCATTATTTCTATCTGTCTGTCTGTAAATTGTTGCATACTCTTGTTAGTTAGTATTCACTCACAAAAATAAATATGCTTTTAAAGTTGGCAAATAAAAATTCAAGAAAAAGTTTTGATTTTTTGATTATTCATTCAGTATGTGACAAAAATGGCTCTTTTGGTTTTACTCACAGGATAATAGTTTTTTTGTGGTGTTCGTGAAACATTGTTTGCCAATTCCTTTTGTCAAAGTAAACTGTATTGGCAATGCTTCGCATTTACGAAGGGTCGAATTGTGTGTCGGTCAAAACCAAATGTGCTCCCGAAAACTCTTGGGATGCGGTGGCCATAAAATTGAATTAAAAAAAAGAGGGGTGGGGAAAAATACAGAAGGGTTGGCCCCGGAAGCATTCAGGATCGGCTTCCTTGTTGTCCGTTATCAATTTGGTTTGTCTATGCGATAAGGGTAAAAATTTGTCGGCAGTTTCTCTTTGGAATGATCGTACAACCATAGGCAATACCAATGTTGTAAGCCTTTTTTTGCTCTAAAATTATTTTCAAATCATAGATTATTTGTCAGTTATTTTTGCAGTTAACGAGGAGATTTTGTAAGTTCCTCCACCCGTAACCTCCATGAAATTCTCCATTCTTTGCAAATAATCTTTCTGCGCCCATTTGTTCATAAAATTTATTTGATGAGTTATTTGCATCACCAAATAATAACATGGAAGTTATTCCACGATGTATAAACTCATTAGCTACTTTACAAACTATTTGTCGTCCTAAACCCAATTTTTGATATTTGCGAAGAAGATATATTTTATTCAGTTCTCCTGCAAACTCTGGATGGTCGGCATGATTGTAGAATTGTCCTTTTGCAAACCCGATTAATCCTTCGCTTTCTTTTTCAATTACAAAACAAAACCAACTTTCATTTTTGTTTTGTAAAATATTTTGCCATTGCCAATTACGTGTCGCAATAGTTGGTGCGTCAAAACTTCCATGCGTTTCATTAAATGTTGTTACATGTAGGGAGGCTAAAGCAGACACGTCTGCAGTCGTTGCTTCTCTAATTGTGAAAGAGTTTTGCATGTCTTAATTGCTTTTTCATTTGAGGTGTCCGAATAAAATGGCATACAAAACCGACGTATTACCGATGGTAAGGAATTAAAGGATTCTTTTGCCGGAACGTTAGCCAATTAATAAATTAAAAGTACAGAATTTGTACAAAAGCCGGCAAAGTATTTTCGGCCGGAACCACAACCTAACAGCAAGCCAAAAGCTGATAAAGTGCACGTCTGTCCTGGTATTGCTAATGCCAATGCCAATTTGCTGTAGCATATTTTATCGTCTGCAATTAAAACTGTTTTATCAAATCAAAATATTCTACCGATTTTACAAATTGATATAACGGAAGTGTTTCCATTAAATCTTTTGCTTTGGCTTCATCAATGTCTTTAAATACGAGAACTGCACCATTTTTTGTTTGCTTTAAAAAGAATTGTTCTAAAATACCTTCTGCTTTCCATTGAGCAATTATTTCCAGCTCGTGTTTAATGATTTCTTGAAAATTGTTTGGCAAATTGTCTGTGCTTATCGTAAAGACTACTAAGATGTTTTTATTCATTGTATTTGTAAATTTTTAATTTAAAAATGGATAATCAATATAGCCTTTGTCTTGTCCGCCATACATAGTTGCTCTGTCAGGCTGGTTTAAATCCGCATTTAGTTCAAATCTTTTTGGCAAATCGGGATTTGCTAAAAATAAAGCACCGTAGGATATAAGTTTTGCAATTCCTTTTTCTAATTCTGCTTCGCCTTTTTCTTTGGTATAAGCAAAATTTGCAATAATTGTATGATGCGTAAGTTTGCCAAATGTCTCAACTGAATTAGCAGGGTAATGAGGAAACTTGTCGGCAGGAAAAGGCACATTCATAATATGTATATAAGCCAATGGCAGTTTATTGAGTTCACTAATTAATTCTGTGAATTGTTCTACAGGGTTTTGGTGAGCAATACTATTATACAGACTTGTTGGCGAAATTCGTATTGCAACTTTATCGCTTCCAATTGCATTTACCATTTCTTTCATTACTTCTAAAACAAAACGATTACGATTTTCGATATTTCCACCATATTGGTCTGTTCTTTGATTGGCACTGTCTGCTAAAAACTGATTGGGTAAATAGCCAAAAGCTGAATGAAGTTCTACCCCGTCAAATCCTGCTTCCATAGCATTTAATGCAGCTTGCTTGTAATCTTGAACAATATTGATTACTTCAACTGTACTTAGTGCTCTTGGTGTTTCGTAATCCTTCATCCCTTCCATGGTGAAATGTTGTTGCCCTTGAATTGCAATTGCCGAAGGTGCAACAGGCAATTCTCCGTTCTTCACTAGCGAATGCCCCACACGACCCGTGTGCCAAAGTTGCGCATAGATAACGCCAGCTTTTTCGTGAACAGCGTTTGTAATTTTGCGCCAGGCATCAATTTGTGCCTGGGTATAAATTCCTGGAGTTAGCGGGCTACCAAGGGCTTGTTTAGAAATATTGATACCTTCGGTAATGATTAAACCTGCACTTGCTCGTTGAGTGTAATATATTTCTGTTGAGTTTCCAACAACGCCATCATCATTGGCACGGCTTCTTGTCATGGGTGCCATAGCCATACTATTTTGAAGCGTTTTAGTGCCCACTTTTATTGCTTGTAATAATTTCATTTTTTTTTATTTTTTTTAAATTGAGTTGCAAACTTAAGCACAATACTTTACTTTTGAAAGTAGTTACACGAATGTATAGTAGTAACCTAATGTAAAGCAATGAGTAAAAACAATAGTTATGGTTAATAAAAAAATAAAAGTTTCTGAAAAAACTTGTTCATTAAAAGAGGTTTTAGAAGTAATAGGGGGAAAATGGTCAATGCCCATTATCTATATTTTGTCCAAAGGAAAAATGAGATTTAAGGAATTAGAAAGAAGTGTTGAAGGCATCAATACTAGGATGTTGGTCAAAGAATTAAAAAATATGGAATCCAATGGAATAGTTACAAGAGAAGTTTTTGCAACAGTTCCGCCAACTGTTGAATACACCTTAACAGTCAAAGGCAAAAAGCTGTTGCCAAGTATTGTGTCATTGCACAAATGGGGTCAAGAGTTTACCGTCTAATTGTCTGTTGTTGCGATTTCGTTATATTATTGCTAATGACTACGCATTGGCAGGATATTCATTGTACGTCCTGCTATTGCCAAATCCTCTTGGCTGTTCGTTGTTTTTTCTGTGTATTATTTTTTTGTGTAATGAAGCCCAATTACTCCACAAGAAAACTGTTTACTTTCTACAAATGTCAAATTGATATTCTGTTTTGCACCTTTAAAAAGTGGTAACCCTTGCCCAATAACTACTGGATTTACAAAAATCCAAAGTTCGTCAATTAGTCCTTCGATAAATAGAGTATGTGTCGCAGTTGCACTACCAAAAATCACAATATTTTTACCGTCTTCTTGTTTCAACTTGTTGATGTTGTCTGCAAGGTTATTGCTAATGATTACTGTTTTGTCAAGTCCGTTGTCAGTGATTGTAGTTGATAAAATAACTTTTGTAGATTGATTGTACCAACGAGAATGCTCAATGTCGTGTTTAGTTGCATTAGGTTGGTCGCCTGCTGTAACCCAATAAATATTCATCATTTCATAAGTTATACGTCCGTAAAGTGCTGTGTCTGCCTGGTCGGTTAATTTTCCTACAAATTCAAAAATTTCATCGTTCACATTTATCCAATTCATTTCTCCATTTTGTCCTGCTACAAAACCGTCAAGTGTTGTGTGCATTGCTACTATTAATTTTCTCACTTTATTAATTTTTAATTTCTTGATGATGTTTTTAAAGTGTCGCTCTACAATTCTGACTAACGTCAAATTTATATATTGATTTTCAATTGCTTAAAAATTTGAAAGTTAGCACTAGAAATTATTTTCGTCCGCTGAAAAATGGGGAATAGCAGCTAACGTTGAAGCATTGACGATGTGGCGGTATTCCATAATAATCTGTTCTTTTAAGTCCATAAAATGGTTCATTTTTAGTCAACCTATTTCAGGACGAGACATACGAAAGCTCATTGTTATTCCGTCAGTCCCATTTTTACACAGTTCATGTCGTGTGCTGTTTTGTTCGTCATCGCTTTATCATTTTATTTTTTACAATTTCTGCGATAACTTTTTCTCTTAAATTCTGGCTAATTGATATTTTTTTGTACTCAAGGTCAAGGATATTTCCTTCTATGCTTTTTATTTTGGTCTTGTTTACAATAAAAGATTTATGAACCTTTATAAATATGTCGGCTGGCAACTGTTCTTCTAAATTTTTAATCGTAAGATATACCATCATTTTTTTTGAATGGGTATGTAACATTACATAATTCAACATTGCTTCTGCGTACAACAAATCATTATATAAAACTTTTTCAATTTGATTGTTGCATTTTATAAAGAAATGGTCCTCTTGTTTATTAGACTGTGTTTCTATATTTGTCCTTAACGCATTTATTTCCTTCGCTTTGTTGCAGGCTTTTAAAAACCTGTCAAAAGCAATCGGCTTTACCAAATAATCCAAAACATCTAATCCATAAGCTTCAACGGCATATTGACTATAGGCTGTTGTCATAATAATGTTTGCAGTAGTCTTTGAATTTTTAAGAAAATCAATTCCATTTATTTTCGGCATGTTGATGTCTAAAAATATTAACTGAATGTTATTGTCACTTAGCAATGAAATTGCTTTTAAAGGATTTTCAGCTTGTCCTACCAACTCCAAAAAATCTATTTCTTCAATAAATTCCTGTAATATTTTTCTTGCTATAGGCTCATCCTCTACTATGATGCATTTTAATTTCATTGTAAGTTTATAATTAAGGTTGCTTTATAAAAATCTTGTTCATTGTTTAGACTAAGCCTATGTTTTTTTGGGTACAACAATTCCAATCTCCTTTTTAAATTTACTATTCCAATTCCACCAGAATTTTCATTGCTTGTACTTTGCTGCTTTTCTTTGGTATTAATAACAGAACAATGAAGTGTGTTGTTTATTGTAGCTATTTCAATGTCAATTTTATTTTCATTGTCAGGAAAATTACTCACAAATTTAAAAGCATTTTCAATTAATACAATTATCAAAAGCGGAGCAATAGTTAAGCCTGATGTAATTATTTTTGCATCAATATTTACAATCAATTTATCATCTTTCCGCAATCGCTGAAAAGCGACATAATTTTTTATATATGCTATTTCTTTTTCTATATCTACTTTTTCTGCCCCACATTCATAAAGCTGGTATTTTAATAATTCAGAGAATTGCAAGAGAATATTTTTGGCAACCTGGTTACTTTTATCAATATGGCCATAGATGGTATTCAATGAATTGAAAAGTGCATGCGGATTGATTTGCGCTTTTAAATAATCCAACTCATTTCTAACTCTTTCCTTTTCCAATAATTCTAACTGCTGCTCTGTTTGAATTTTGTCAATCAACATTTTTATTATTGTAACTAACAATATCCAAAGAGAAATGTTAACTACGGAATTCAAATATAATGTGCTGAAATCAACAGGTGCTGCATGAAAGAAATGAAGGTTCATTTGCACAGCCACTAATGCTCTAAGCCATGCTGAAACTGCAATGGTTATTATTGTGGTTGATACAAAAAGAATATATCTTTTTTTAAGCAAAAACTGCGGAACGATAAAGTTATTAATGGCGTAAAAATCTATTGTAATAAAAACTAAATAGCAAAACTCAACTGTTATTGTTTTGGTAATGGAAATGGAATAGCTGCGAAAAATAAGCACCCACAAAAGATAAATGCCTGCCCAAAAAAGTGAATGATAAAGTAATGGTTTATTTCTCAATTTCTTTTTTTTTCAAAGATAGCAACGATTAAAACGAGCTTGTTTTTTATTACACCATGCAAGTAAAATTCTTGATAAAACAATCTTTAATCAAGTAAAAGCAGTAGATGCTGTAAATAATTTTTAAGCTTTTGCGGCAAGTTTGATGTTTGCATCTTAATTCAAAAAAATGAAAAAAATTATCAACTGGTTTATCTGCCCGCCAGTTACGGGGCAATCTACTATTTTAATCTTACGCTTAATGGCGGGTGCTGTCTTTTTTTGGGAAGGTATTTTGAAGTTTGTTTATGTAAATCAAGGTGTAGGCAGGTTTACAAAGCTAGGCTTTCCATTCCCTGAAACTACGGCACACTTTATTGCAGTTGGCGAAATTATCGGCGGCTTGTTTCTCATCTTTGGCTTGTTTACTAGAATAACGGCATTTTATTTTATTATACAAATGATTGTTGCCGTTCTTAGTACCAAGATTGATTTATATTTCGGCACAAGTCCTTTGCCTTTACCGCCTTCTCCTCCCCAAATAGGTATTTGGGCTGTGCTTCATGAAATTCGTGCTGACTATGCACAAATACTCACTTGCCTTTTTCTTTTAATTGAAGGTGCAGGAAGACGGTCCATTGATTTTATTATTTCTACGTCAAGGAAAGTGTATAGCATTAGTAAAACTTAGCGTTGTCAAATGGCAAAGCCCTGATAATTGGTTAGGGCTTTGCTTGCGATTTTAAACATTGTTACGGTGTGCCTGCAAAATAGTATACAATGTTAAGGATTGACGATGGGCTGGGCAATTTATAACTTTCCGCCCCAACGTAAGCACAGTAAATGAACAAAAAGATGAGATTTTTATTCTGTTGCTCATCAGCAGTTTTTCAGCCGTAACTGCTGCCAATAGAGAACTAAAATTTGATGAAATGCACGCCCTGTTATTTCCAAAGCGCTGTTGTGCGTTCGCCAGATTTTTCAAATGCAGACAAAGTCGGCTTTCAGAGAGCTTTAATGGGTTGTCCGACAACTTGCATGTCATGCTCCGCAAACACTTTTACAATTTCTTCCTTTGAGGGGAGAGAAGTCCATTTGTCAGTAGCTGCAAAAAAGTCCTCCATTTTCCCAGCAGGTAAATAGGAAACAATTGCCTTCCCTTTTTCTGTCAGTTGAACAAAAGCATGAGGTACATTTCTCGGAAGAAAAATGGTGTCGCCTATTTTCATTTGATATTTTTCATCGCCGACTTGAAATAAATATTCTCCTTCAACAATATAAAACCATTCGTCTTGATGGGGATGTATGTGTAATGGCGGCCCCCCGTTTGGCGTCAACCCGGTCTGTTCAAAAACCGCCAACTCAGTTTCTGTATCTTTACTTGAGATTTTAATGTCTAGTGTATTAAGTGTAACACCCTTCATTTTATAATGTACACCAAATCGTGCTTCTCCCGAAGCAACTTTAAAACCTTTATCTGTTCGCATGGATATGGCTGATTTAATTTTTGTAAAAGCCAACATAGGCATCGCCGCAAGTGACGTTAATATAAAATTTCTTCGCCTCATATTTAACTACGGTGTAATGTTGATTGAATTCTGTTGCAATTTGTGACGCACAACGGTTTACGTATTGGCGATGGCAGGATATTCAATGTTCCTTTCACTCCAGATAATTATCGGGAGCTGCCGAATAAAAATCTAAATTACAGAAAATGTACATAAGATGAACAAAGAATTTTCAGTCAGAACCACAGCTTATGAAATGTACTTCTGCCCTGCTTTTGCCAAGGAATATTAGCGATGGAACACAGCAGCGGACCGACAGAAAACAAGACAAGTCTCACGGTAAGAAAACACCGGCAGCTTCGGAGTGATCTGGTAGAAAGTGCCTGGACCGCCAGGTGAACAGACCCTGCAATGGCCCTGTACTTTCAGGAACAGATAAAACGAAAAGACCGCAAAATCGTCATTATTAAAATTGCATGGAAACTTCTAAACCATATCCGTAGCGTATTGATCCATCAAAAACATACGAATATGGAATTGTAAAATAAGAAGAGCCCTGACTACTAAACATCCGGTGTAAGCAATATACAGCTGAAAGACTGTAGCGCCTGTTTTTCACCACTCCGAGCCAAAAAGAATGGTAACGACTAAGCGAAATAAAATCAAGTAATCAAAACAGAGTACTGTAGCATGTAAGTGGCCACTCCTAATTCAGGACTATGCTGCAATAAGACACTGACTCCTCATAGGATGCTGGGTATGTTGAATTTTTTAAAAAAGTATTTAAATTTGGGATAACGAAAAAAAATCTTGCGAAGGGGAAAGGTTCAAACTTTTTCCTGAATCTTTCTCTTTCAAATGAAATTTATCAAGCCTGCCATATTAACACTCTCAAGGAAACTTTAGGTACATAGGATGTAATGTTGTATGCCGTGACTTTATTAGAGGGATTTAGTCTCCATTCGTTTTATATGCCAGCCGTTTTTAGATAACCAAACCCAGTTCGCTTTATACTCTCCTTTTACTGTTACGGTATCGTTTTTGGGCGTTATTACTACCTGACGATATGTGCCTTTTTGTAATGCAGAGTCTCCAACTAGATTGATTGAATCTGACGTAGACAATTGTGACAGGACTTTGAAACCTTTAAAAGAAGCAAGAAATTTTCGAATCGAGTCTCTTCCATGAGCCATTTCACCTAAATCGCCATCTTCCGTATAAAGTAAAGCAATCGAATCAGTATCCATTTTTTGAATCAAGCGGTCGTACTGCTTCATTGCTAACTCAACATCCTCTTTTGTGTGAGTTTTATTGCTGCATGATAACAAAGCAATCGAACAAAATGTAATCGCAAAAAATGAGTGCTTCGAGAAAATCATAATTTAAATGATTTATATATCAACGAGTATAAAATCCTGCCATGACATACAACGTCCACGCATTGGCGATGGCAGGATATTCAATGTTCCTTTCGCTCCCGATAATTATCGGGAGCAGCCGAATAAAAAACTAAAGTACAGAATTTGTACAAAAGTTGAACAAAGAGTTTTCAGTTAGAACCACAGCTTATGAAATGTACTTCTGCCCTGCTTTTGCCAAGGATTATTACCGATGGAATACAGCAGTGGACCGGCAGAAAACAAGACAAGTCTCACGGTAAGAAAGCACCGGCAGCTTCGGAGTGATCTGGTAGAAAGTGCCTGGACAGCCAGGCGAACAGACCCTGCAATGGCACTGTTCTTTCTGGAACAGATAAAACGAAAAGACCGTAAAATCGTCATTTTAAAAAATGCAAGGAAACTTCTAAACCGTATCCGTAGCGTATTGATCCATCAAAAAACATACGAATATGGAATTGTAAAATAAGAAGAACCCTGACTACTAAACATTCGGTGTAAGCAATATACAGCGGCAAGACTGTAGCGACTGTTTTCGCCACTCCGAGCCAAAAAGAATGGCAACGACTAAGCGAAATAGAATCAAGAAATCAAAACAGAGAACTGTAGCACGTAAGTGACCACTCCTAATTCAGGACTAAGCTGCAAAAAAAACACTGACTACTCATAGGATGCTGGGTATGTTGATTTGTAATAGTTAAAACTTAATTTGACACCTGGTTAATCTGCAGAAGATTTTTTTCTTTCCCTCTTCTTTATGAAAATATTTATATAAATACTAAGAAACCCACAATTCAGTGTTTCCTATTTGTGTAAATGAAGAGAGGGTCGGCATTCATTAAAATATTTTTTAGTTGTTCATTCGTTAAAGAAGTAATTTGCATTTGAACGGGTATATCATTGTCATAACCTGGAATTTCGGCTTTATGATCCAGCATCCAGTCAACTAATATTTTAAGAAACCGCTGATTTGCCTCACCATGTGGCACCTCATTGCTTAACCCTGCTCCAAATATACTTCCAGGCAACGCCAATTTTTGATTACTTGAAAACACAATTTCAGAAATTTTTGCTCTTAATTCTCTTTCCGCATCTGATAACGTATCAAATTCTTCTTTGAAAAATAATTGATCAATTGCATGCCTCCCTTCATGTGCAAATATTGTGGCTTCAATATTGTAACGCATTGTTTCAGCAATAAACTCTGTGTAAAGCTTTTCGCCATTAAAACCTTTATTCTTTAAACTTTCAAATAAAAAGGTGGCACCATCTAGTGACATTTGTAATCCTAGAAATGATGGTTCCTTATATTTATCTTCCCTACAGTTTACAAGATCAGCTTCTTTTAATTTTGAGATTCTGTTTTTCACCGCCGACAATGCTGCACTGTCAGTTACCCAGTTCAACCTTGTAAAAGGACCCTGTAAGTATGCATCCCGGATTTGCACCATTGAGGAATCTGTTCCCCACCCACCTACATTGGCCGCTCCATACCAGGTTGTAAAATCCTTTGATATCATCCTGCTGATTGAAATATAACCAAAGTTGGCACGAAATCCATATTGATCAACTTCCTTCATTTCATTATGAATGACCAAACCAATCAATACACTGAAAAAATTATTTGTTGTACCCAGATAACCTAATGCACCAAACCTATTTTCGATTAATTTGAAGAAAGACTCCTCATTATAGTTTTCTTTCGTATTGGTTTCATCTGCCCTAATCCACAGTTCAAGGAAAACTTCATTAATTGCTTTGCTATAAGCTGAGTCATAATTCTTTAGTCCTCGTGCAATTTGTGGATAGTATACTTCATTCACCTTCGCAATGCCTGCAATAAAATCATTGAACATAAATATGTCGTTTATTGCATTTTTCGACTTGCTGTCAATAGAAGATACAGGTTTTCCAAACAATGGCATTGTAATTACAAGCTTTGCATAATCATAAAAATTGGAATGAGCTAACGCAGTTGCAAGTTTTATTTTATCAGGTTCCGGAATGTCTTGTCCTCTCAGGTTTTCAAGAACTGCCTTTAAATCGTTAAATGGTTGTCGCAGCACTTGATTAATTTTTTCTTCATCACTTACAAAATAGTATGCCTTCCATGCATACAACGCTTCTGTACCATCTCCAATTAAAATAGAAACACCAAGCAATAATTCAGATGCCTCAGGGTTTCCCGGTTGTATTTTCAGCACTTCCTTAAGTAGTCGTTTTGCTTTCAACAAGTCTTCTAAACTGATACTTTTTCTATTTTCAATTGAAGAGAGATTTTTATGAAAAACTATTTTAGCTTTTTGAAGCATCGCATCCGCTTTTTCTTTTCCGGTGGATGCATAAACGATAGCGCTATCAGAAAACTTTAATGCAGTAGCATATTTGACTTGATCCATAATTATTTCTGAAAGAAGTTGATATGTCCTGCTATTATGAGCAGATAGTTCAAGAGCTGTGTGAAGATTTTTTATAGCTTCATTATAATCTTTATAAAACTTGTAATCCTGATAGCCGAGGTTTTGAAGAGATTCAACTTTATCTTCTTTAGATGATGCAGCAGATGAAACAATTTTCTTATAGATGCTCCTGCTTTTCATTAAATCAAAGTGATTGAATGCAGCGTTTGCAGCACGCAAAGAAATTCCATCTTCTTGTGCCATGATCTTCAATGAGAAGGATATTTGAAATAATGATATAAGTAGTAAACTAAGTGCTTTCATGAATTCATGTTAAATAAGTATATTACGAATAACTTAAGCATCAAATTCTAATTCATATCCTTTTAGACGCAAGTTATGACAATAAACCTTTTGATTACCAACAAAAGGACTTTACTAATGTTGAAGATAAAAACTAAAGTTGAATATAATTCCGTCTGCCCGAACCGATGCTGATAGCGAACAAGAAGATGAGAATTTATTCGTCTGCCAGCAAAGCAGGAAACCCCGTGTTCAACTAAACCTACGGTAGCCTTCCGCAGCTATCCGTAAATTTAGCATTCATTAAAACTATTTATTATGGCAACTAAAGAAAATCAGCGGAAGCATTAAGGTATAATAAGTACCTCAACCGTGCCTGCCGTGAAGTTACGGGATATTCAACACAGTTTGAAAACACAAAGTTCTCAAACCTGGGCAACGCCTTTATTAAATAATTGCCCCTGCTGTAAAACCGGAACGATGATAACCGTTGAAGTGTTTGGCAAGCGCGGCCCTCCGGAGAAATATCTTACGGAAAACAAATTTATTCCTGTGAATTGAATTTGCGGGTAAGGGATTTTATATG
>JAFDXJ010000051.1 GCA_018268015.1 Bacteroidota bacterium | reverse complement strand
TGACTTTGAACCAGGAAAGATATTTTCACATACATATTGGAGTGCATTTTCTGGATTGCCGGACGAGAAAGAAAATTATTCAAGAGTTCAATACGAATTAACAACAACCGAAAAAGGGACAAACTTAAAATTAACTCATTCAAATTTTGCGACAGAAAGTATGTATGAACATTCAAACAAAAATTGGGAAGACACATTGGATAAAATAAAGGAAAAGTGCGAAAGAAAAGTAAATTTATAGGGTACATTTTTGAAAATGTCCATTTAATACAATTTTTCACTTTTCTCAAGTTTTATTATTGTAATTAAAAAGAAATATGAAACAGTTCTTTTTATTCGCATCTATAGAACTGGTAAGTGGACTGCTATTAACTAACGTCTATAATTCTATGATTGGCGTAACATCATGGGGAACAGGTATTCCTAAATCTATTGAAACATCAAGATGATATTTTAAAGCAGTAAACCACGGAAACTTTTTCAGAGTATTCTCCCCAATCTATCAGATATTAGAGGTGTTGGCGTTGATTTTTTTTTGGAAAGTTTCTAAAACCATCCCTTTACATTTATGCGGAATAGGATTGTTTCTATTTTTCAACGTCTTGGTTTTTCAGTAGCAGATGTTCCGTAGATAGAAGACGACTGACATAATTTCACCGCATTGAATATTTCAGAAAACCATACTGCCCGTGTTATGCAGAGTACTTTTATTATAAATCAAAATCCTGACTGGTTATTAAAAATTCATACCAGTAATGTGCAGATTCGTGAAATGGAAAAAGGGAAGTTACCTATCCGTATCATTTGCACGGGACGTGTATATCGGAATGAAACAATAAGTGCCAGATCTCATTGTTTCATTCACCAGGCGGAAGGTTTATACATTGACGAAAATGCAAGTTTTGCAGATTTGAAACAGAGGCTTTATTTTTTTGCACAGGAAATGTATGGCAAAGATATAAAGCCGAGGTTTCGCCCTTCTTATTTTCCATTTACGGAACTCAATGTCGAAATGGATATCACTTGTTTTATTTGCGGAGTTAAAGTTTACAGGATGTGCCAACAAACCGGCTGGGTAGAAGTTTTAGGTTGTGGTAAGGTGCATCCAAAAGTTTTAGAAAACTGCAGTATAGATTCTAATAAATACACCAGCTTTGCATTTGGAATGGGCATTGAACGTCCTGCAATGTTGCTCAACGGCGTCAATGATATTCGATTATTCAGCGAGAATGATTTCCGGTTTCTGAAACAGTTTGCTGCTATGACTTAGGAGATTGATTTTTTGCCATAGTTTATGATACACGAACCAAGACAAAGCGATGAAGTCTGTTTTCAAAACCGGAAGTTTTGAAGAACATGAAATAAAACCTATTTTACTCCTTTCTCAGGATCCCATGCACCCTGCAATTTTCGAACAAAGATCATTTGACCGATATGATAAGCATTATGTGTATTGATATGTGCAATGGCATCAGCCATTTTCTGCAATGCAGTATCATCTGCCTGCTCCACCACTTTTTCGATTGCTGTCAGCACACTATCTAATCTTTGCACTGTCTCTTTCCAATTTGTTGCGTCAAAGCTGTTGAAGGTTTCATCATTGTTGCCATTAAAAGCCGGCGGTTTCATTCCTTTGAATTGATATAGCTGCTGGAGATTCCAGAAGATAAGATGATTGGCTAACTGACCAACAGAATGATTGCCACTTCCATCGGTCCATTTTGCCTGTTCTGGGGTTAATCCATCCACCGCAACATTTACAGGAACAAACCATTCCTTCACATCATGAGTGGAATGTAATTGCGACAGCAAAATACTTTTCAGTGTGGGAGTTTTTGTATTCTGAGCATAAGCACAAATACTATTTATCAGCAAAATGGCAAAGAGTATTTTTTTCATAATAGAATATTTTATGAAATAAAATTATCGAATTGATTAAAGTTGACTGATTATAATGGGTAGCTGGTAAAAAAAACAGTATGGAAGGCTTAGATGTACTGCAATTCTGGTCTATTGTTGATACGAACGATGAGGTAGTATTGCTTTAGCTTCTTAATCATATAATCCTTCGCAATGACTTTAAGACAACATGAACTGTGTAAAAATCCAAATAAAAAAAACTTTTTTACATTTTTGCTGAACAGTAGTTTGGTAGATAAAGCTGTTGTTTTTTACCACTGCAAATACCTGTTTTAGCTATTTATTCATTACGTCAACGTAAATAAATTTTCCCTACTGGTTGTTGTCCAAACCGATCGGCATCAACTCATCCAAAACAGAAAGCTACACCCAGTGAAGCTAAAAAAGAGGCTATCTTTTCTGGCTGTCTTTTTCATTTAGGCCAGGAAGAATAAGATCATTGGAGCATATAAGATGTATTGACGCAACAGTTATTTTTATAAAATAAACTTCGTAAAAAGATCATTAAACAAGGATACTCAAAGCCTAAATTTTTATTGGAAAAAATACAAAAAGGGTTTAGGTTCGCAAATATAAATGTTAAGTGCAACCCTATTAGAACACCCTACATAATTAAAACTATCTTGACAATCCAACAAACATATCAAATCTTTCAAAGCAAGCAGAAACGGAATTTCATTATTACGGTTTGTATTGTGCTGTTCATTTTTGCTAACGTAATCTTGGATTTCGCATATACATTGGTTCAAAATTCTTCATTTTACATTTCGGAATCATTATTATTTAGTTCTTATTGGCTTTTATTTTTTCCTTTACTGACACTCGTTTTAAAGACAAAAAAAGAAAGGTTAGAGATAAAATTACTATCTATAAGCTTGGCGATTGTATTTCACTTATTCTTATATCCTGCATTGGTTTGGATTATCTCAAAAATAATCTACAACCACACTTTTGACTATTGGCAGACTTTCAACTTCGGACTATCGGCTTATTTTATAAAGACCGTCATCATTTACGGATTTTCGTTTGTGGTTTTTACATTACTAAGCAGAAGAGTCCAATCATCACAAATAGAAAAGGAAGTTGAAGAAGAAACTGAAAAACAAAATTTTATAAGCTCTATTTTGGTTACAGACCACAATAACAAAAAGTTACTATTACAAATTAAGGATACCTTTTATTTTTCGGCTAACTCGCCCTACATCAGCATTTATCATTCCTCAAAAAAGTATCTGCTTACCGAAACCTTGAAATCTTTGGAAAAGCAATTAGACGACAATCAGTTTGTACGTATTCATAAATCCTATATTGTAAATATTCATAAAATTTCATCTATACAATCCCGACAAAATGGCGATTATGATATTACACTTTCCGATAACACCATTTTGAGAGTAAGTCGCAGTTATGCAAAAAACTTCAAATCAAAATTTCATCAACTTACCACAAAATAAACTCGTCTTACTATATTTTATTTGAAACGCAATGCTTTAGGATTCAATCTTTGCAAAAAAAGCTTGAAGTATGAAAATTTTATCAGCATTAGTCTTATCCTCATTTTTGATAAGTTGCAATGGACAAAATCAAAACAATACAACTTTATCTAAAACAGAAAATTCAACAGAAAGAGTTGGCGGAGAATGTGAAGAAGGCTATTGCGAATTAATGTATTTGGGAATACCCGAAGAAATCAATTCGGTGGATACAAGTGCAGGTTGGCATGAAAAAGGGCAAAAACTGATAGTAACAGGAACTGTATTTCAATTAGACGGCAAAACACCTGCACCAAATGTTATTATCTACTATCACCATACTGATAATAACGGATATTATTCGCTACGAAACGACAAACCCGAAAACCAGACACGGCACGGACATATTCGTGGTTGGATGAAAACCGACAAAGACGGGAAATACACGCTTTATACTATTCGCCCAGCACCCTACCCCGATGGTAGTCAGCCCGCACATATTCACTGGCTTATAAAAGAACCCGATGTGAAAAATGAATATTGGACAGATGATCTGATGTTTGATGACGACAAGTTGCTATTGCCTTATATTAAAAAACACAAACCCGGAAATTGGGGTGGAAACGGTATTGTAATAGTGTTATTAAAAGACAGCATTCAAATTGCTGAAAAAAACTTCATATTAGGATTGAATATTCCAAATTATCCTAAAAAAACTGATAATGAAGTGCAATCAGGCTTAAACCTTGGCGAGGGACAACCATCATTTGACCCATTTCACGCTTATGGACCCGACAAAGGCTCTACTGCCTGTCCTGTTTGCAAATATGGACGTTATCACGGCATACTTTATTTTGTAGGTAATAATCCAAATTGGAGAGAGATAAAAAGTTGGTTGCATTTTTTAGAACAGGAAAGCATAACAAGACAAAAATACCTAAAAGTTTATTTTGTTTACGGCAACGAGAAATCATTCAATAAAGAAAATAGAAAAAAAGAATTGGAACAATTAGGTGATGAACTCAAATTAAAAAATATTGCGTTAACTTTTGTTCCCTCATTTTCTGACACAAAGTCAAATGTTAATTTGTGTAAAATTAATCCAGACATTGAAAATACTTTTATCATATACAGGCGGGGAAACATCGTAGACAAATACATTGACTTCAAACCGACAAGTAAAAACTTTAAACTTATATCCGATATTCTTGACAAAACAAAAGGGGAATATTTTGACTTACCTGAACCTAAATACGAATGATAAAAGGGTATGCACCTAACTGGGTATTTGCAATAGTGCGGCTTGACGTTAAATACTCAACTTTGGTAATTCTATATAACTCCCTTTCCCGCAATGTCTCCTTTTAGAGCTTATGTAGCTTGGCTAAGGGACATTGCGGTGTTAGTAGTACAAAGCCCAATCTCTTTTCATGATTTTATTCATGCCTGTTCGAAAAAGAATACAGAACAGAAAAGTTTATTCAACAAAAATCAGATTATACACACTGGAATCCAAGTAAAGGAAACAAGTTGGTTGAACTGCCTGAACAATTTGAGCATAGTTCTGCAAAGTTTTATCTTGCAAGTGAATAAGGTATATATACGGTTACTAATTTTATGGAACTGCAGGATATTGATTGAACAAAGGGAATGGTGGAAAAGAACCGCAATGTCCCTTAGCCTGGTTGCAAAAAAGCTATGCTAGGAGACATTGCGGAGAAGAAAAGAAAATCCAGAAAACAAAGCATTCTTTTTCCCCAAGGCCTTGATGAAATCATTGAAGAAAATAATGATGTGAGATTTATTGACCTCTTTGCTGAAAGCATTGATATCCCTTCGTTTTCATTTAACATGAAAGAATCAAAAGAAGAACGTACAGCTTATCATCCCAAAGATTTGCTAAAGCATTTTATTTATGGATACCTCAATAGTATCCGCTCATCAAGAGCCCTGGAAAAGCAATGCCATATCAACCTGGAAGTTCACTGGTTATTAAAAGAACTTGCGCCGGACAAAAACACTATTGCCAACTTCCGTCGTGATAATGAAAAAGCCATTCGCAAAGTGTTTCAATATACGGTGCACATAGCCAAACACTTTGAGCTGATAGGTGGTAAACTGATCGCCGGCGGCAGCACCAAACCCTGGGCACAAAACTCATAGAAGAATAATTTAAATGAAAAGAAAATCATTGTTCTGATAAATGGCAAAGACCTTGCTGAAAAATATGGTGCATTTGGTTTCCTGATGATTATTCTTTTTGACAAAGAAGGCAAAGTATTATACTCTGGGGGCGTTGACCAATCCAAAATTGAAAGATTGCTTGAAAAGGCTTTATAATTTTTTGCATAATTTAATTATTGAAGACGAAACACGAACCGCAACAAAAGGCTTAGCAATTATTTTGAACTTCTTTCAAAAAAGTTACTTTTGATAAATTCGTCAAAACTTTCTAAAATATTTTTATAATTGCTGCAACATCTCATTTAGTATGATTTCTGAATCAGCAGCTATTTTAAGTGATTTAAATAATAGATTTTCAAGAACATCGAATTTTTTTGTAACTATAGCTTCTTCTATTTTAATGAGTTCCTCTTTTAAGCTATTAATTCCCATAAAATCAGCCTGAGGTTTTAAGGAGTGTGCATTGATACGAAGCTGCTCCCAGTCTTTATCTGCAAGGTTACGTTTCATTTCCTCAAAGTTCTTTTGCGCCACATCAAGGTATAAGGAAATGTAACGCTTCATTTTTTCAGGGTCATCTTTTGTGAAATTTCTTAAAAATGTCAGGTTTGTCATTTATACATTGGCTTTAATCAGTTCAAAGATTTCTTTAAAGGCATCCTGGCTTTTAATCACATAATGCACAGCCCCGTGCATGATTGTTTGTACTGCTGTTCCGTAACTTTCCTGGCTGGATAACATGATGACGGGCAGTGCTTTATTTCTCTTTTTTATTTCCTTCAGAATATCAATGCCATTGGCCGCATCTTTTTCCATTGAGTTCAGATAAAAATCCAGGACTACAGCATCAGGCTGTACATCCAAACTCTGTAAACAGGCTTCACCGGTTGCAAAAGATTTTATGTGAAAACCGGCATGTTGTTCCAGTAAATAATCCGTTAGCATTTCAGATAGTAATGGCTCATCATCTACAATAAAGATGACTGGGTTGTATTTTTTCATGACTTTGTATTTTTTAAGGTATAAATTTTTTGAATCAATTCGCCGGTATCAAAAGGCTTCCCGATAAAATCATTCATGCCTGCCTGCTGGCACAATTCTAACTCTTCTTTAAGCACATTGGCTGTCATAGCAATTATTGGAGTGTTGGCTTTGACGTTATCTAAAGCTCTTATTTTGCTGGTTGCTGCATAACCATTCATAACAGGCATTTGCACATCCATCAAGATTACATCAAAATCAGTCAATTTTAATTTTTCAACAGCAATGGCGCCATTTTCGGCCACTTCGACTTTAATGTCTTCAATGGCATCTTCTAACTCTTCCTGCGCCACTACCGCATTGAATTGATTATCTTCCACCAGCAGGATGCGGATTCCTTTGAGACTGCCAGCTACATTCACATTTACCTCTTTGACCGCGGAGTTTTTTGTAGCGTCATTGACTGGATCATAAGGGATGATAAAATGAAACTGACTGCCTTTACCTTTTTCACTTTCTACCCATATTTTCCCATTATGCAATTCTATCAGTTTTTTAGAAATGCTTAAACCTAAACCGGTACCGCCAAATTTTCGACTGGTATCGCTATAAGCCTGCTCAAATGATTCAAAAATTTTATCCTTTCTGTCTTCATCTATACCGATACCCGTATCTGAAACGATAAAGTGCAGGTTTAATTTGGCTCCTGTACTTTCTGATAGAATGGTAGTAGCAACCATTCCTTTTTCTGTGAACTTGATCGCATTGCCGATCAGGTTAATGAGGATCTGCCGCAATCGGTTGGCATCCCCCTTTACCGTGAGTTCTTTTACCGGAAAATCTATTTTAAGCTCGAGGCCTTTTTCTTCGGCTTTGAACTGCATGATGTTGTGTACACTATTCACCAATTCATTTACAGAAAATGGTTCATGTTCCAATTCTATTTTTCCCGCTTCAATTTTAGAAAGGTCGAGAATGTCGTTAATGATTATTAATAGCGAATCAGAAGATTGTTTAATGCCTTCCAGATATTCCTTTTGATCTTCTTTGGGATTGCGTCTTATTAAAATATCGGTCATACCCTTGATGGCATTCATAGGTGTACGTATCTCATGGCTCATATTGGCAAGAAACTGTTGTTTGGCTTTTTCACTGGCTTCGGCTTTTACTTTTTCAGCTTCTATGATCTCATTCTTTTGCTGCAATAATTTTTGGGTTCTTCTGGTATATCTAAGTTTGGCATATAAACCCAGGGCAAGCAACAAACCTGAAATACCCAATATGATAATCCAGTTCCTGGTAGACTTTTGTCTATTGAGTTGGACTTGAAAATCGAGTTGAGATTTTAACTGTTGCTGCGTAAATTGATTTTCCAGCTCTAAACGGGTTGCTTCACTACTATTTCGCCATACAGCTAATGTATCTTCAGTCTGCACATGTAATTTATAATTCTTCAGTGCATTATTGTAATCTCCAATGCCTTCATAGGCTTTGGAAAGTAATTCATAGTTATCTGAAACACCCTTATTGTACTTTTGTTTTTCCACTTTTACAGCGTTGATCGTTTTAATAACACTATCATATTTTTTCAGCCCCAGGTAAGCTCTTGCTTTTTCTGTAAAAAAAATGGGATCCCGCTTATGTTGTTTACCTTCTCCATTAAAATATGTTTCTACTTCATTCAATTCATCCAGTGCCCCGACATAGTCTTTTGATAAATTCTTAACACCTGCATTGTATGTTTTAGCCACATAATAACAAGGCTCACAGTGTTTAACGTTTTTCATAACGTACAACGCAGAATCTATAAAGCGCTGGGCTTGAACTTCATCTTTTAATCTTATCATTAAATTGGACTTACTCAGATAGGAGCTTCCCAAATCCAATGTATCTTTTAGCGCATGAGCAACCTCAAGGCTTATATCCAGGTATTTTTCTGCTTCTTTATAATTACCTAATTGTGTATGAATACCACCAAGTATTTCGGCGGTTTTTGCATAAGAAATGTCTATTAAATGTAATTCTTCCGATATACGCAAGCTTTCCAGGAGGTAGTTTATTGCTTTTGGATATTTTTGTGTAAACCCAAACCATTCGCCTAAAGAAAAAGTGATTTCCCGAAGTATTGTTAGATCGGCAGGAGTATTTGAAAGCGTATTTTTTTCTTTATTGAATTCCTTTAGTACATCTTCTTCTTTCACATCTTCATCACAGTTATTATAATATAAAGCAAAGTATGCATCAAGAACAAATAGCTTTTTAGAAGCATTTGCCACTTTTGCTGTTTCTATTACCTTTTTTGCAGTAATACAGATACTATCTTTATTACCATAATAAGATTCTAAGTCCCACCTATATAATAATGGCAGGTATCCCTTTTTGTTGTTTTTTATAGCCAGTTCTATGGCTTCTTTCATATCCTTATTCCATTTCTCCCACCAGGTGGATTCCTGCCCAGGCACGGAGTCGGTATCTATTCGCTTCCAGAATGCATCCAATCTCACCGTTTCAGGTTTCGATTTATCTTTCCATATTGCAAATAGCTCAGCATCCGTTTTAGTTTGCCCAAATACTATGGAGGGAAAAAATACTGCGGCAGTTAAAAGCAACAAAAAAGGGAATACAAATTTGATCGGACGCATCTAAGGTTAATTACGGTTGAATAAAGCTATGATATAAATTTTGCAAGAGCTACTTTTGAATTATCAATAGGTATTTGGAATTATCAGACGGTTTCAAATACTACTGTATATTTACTTCAAGTGTTATTTTTCATGAGACCAATAAAAGCTTTAATAGTTGAAGACAATGCCTTTATGGCAACGGTTTTGTGCGATCTGCTTAAAAAACGTAAAAGTGAGATTGTTGTTTTAGATATTGCTAAAACCGGTAGCCAGGCATTAAAGATGATCGCTTCCTCAAAGCCAAATGTTGTTTTCCTGGACATTGAATTACCCGACATGACAGGTTTTGAATTGCTGCAACAGTTGAAGTGCATCAATTTCCAAACTATATTTACCACTTCTCATAGCCACTATGCCATTAAGGCTTTTAGGTTTAATGCCTTAGATTATTTGGTTAAACCGATCAATGAAAGTGAACTGGAAGAAGCAATAAAGCGTGTATTTAGATCTGCGAATAATAATATCGGGGTTAAGAATGCCCTGTTTAATTTTGAAGCGCAATCTCCCAAAGATCAAAAACTGGTATTGCCCCAGCAAAATGGCACTTTAAGAATACCATTAAAACAAATTAGTCATATTGAAAGCGAACGTAATTACAGTTATATTCAGCTATCAAATGGAAAGAGGGAGTTGTCCTCGAAAACCCTGGCATACTTTGATGACATACTTATAGATAAAGGTTTTTACAGATGCCATCGTTCATATTTGGTTAACAAATTCCATATTCAAGCATTAACAGATGGCAATTTTGTTTTGAAAAACGGGGTTGAAATACCAATTTCAAGACGAAAGGGAACCGAAGCTAAATCGTGGTTTTTTGACTCGGATTAAAATGATTTACAAATAATATTTTTGGAGCACTGCTAAATATTCAAGTAAGACTTTAGCCTGTATATCCAATAAGAACAAAACGTATATATAACTCCCTCAAAAGTATTTGCAAAAGCAGGACGTTATGAATTTAACTTTAGCAATAACGATGAACTTTTATATCTTTAACCAAGCATCGGTTGTCGGCTGGCGTTTTTCAAAATCCGACACATCGCCAATACTTCAATGTTGGGCGCAATGAATATTTAAATTTTTCAATTGAACAGCATAGAAAGCCAATTACAAAAACTTGGATTAGCATTACCAGAAGCCAAGCCTCCTGTCGGTAATTATTTGGGTAGTAAGCGGATTGGGGAATTATTATTTGCCTCTGGTCGTGTTAGTGATTGTGTTGGTGCTGTTGGGTCAGACATTACAATAGAAAAAGCTAAAGAAGCCGCTCGTGATACTGTTTTGATAGTTTTATCCATTATCAAACAAGATATTAAAGATTTAGACTTAATAGTTGGTGTTATAAAAATGACTGGATTTGTAAGATCATCTGAAAATTTCACACAACAACCCAAAGTAATTGACGGTGCATCTGATTTATTAATTGAGTTGTTTAAAGAGTCTGGACATCATGCCAGAACAGCTACTGGAGTAACACAGTTACCTTTTGGGGCTTCTGTTCAATTAGATATTATCTTTCAAATGAAACCAATCGTTTAATCTAATTAACTGCTTCAACATGAACTGTGAAAAATAAAATAAAAAACCAACTTTTTTACGGTTATTCTGAGCAACAGTGCCGGATGAAAATTCTTTGCTCGGCTTTTGTACAAATTCAGTATTTTAGTTTTTCATTCGGCTGATCCCGATAATTATCGCAAGCTAAATGGAATATTGAATATACTGCCATCGAAAATACTTGACCTTTAGCGGCAGGCAATCGAACAATCTTTCACCGTAATTTTATCATATATGGCTACCAAAAATCAAATACTTGACATGACACCTGTAGGAATGAAATTTATTGTGTTGCAGTCGAATGCTGACTCTGGCGGAAAATCGTTGGACCTGCATTGGGAATTGCTACCTAAATGCAATATGAAGAACCCTTTAGTACATATCCACCCAAACGCCATCGAAACTTATGAAGTGCTTGAAGGAGAAATGGAATTTTTTGTGAAAGACAAATGGATGATAGCAAGAACAGGCGACAAACTTACCGTTCCGAAAGGCGTATCTCATGCTTTCAGGAATCCGACAGAAAAAACTGTAACAGTTTACAATACTCACAAGCCTGCACTTAGAATGGAAAATTATTTTGAAGACGTTTGCAAAGTGTTGGATAAACTAACAGACAATAGAACAAAAGAATTTAAAATGAACCTGAAGTCAATGCTTTATATGAGTGTACTTATGAATAATTATCGGGAGGAGATAGTTGCCAAAAGTCCACCTGATGCAACTATTAAACTTTTGGGTTTTATCAGTAAGCTAATGGGAGTAAACTATTGAATTGTGGAATGAGCAGACTTGAAAAGACGATGTATATCGACGACTTGCCAGCCAATAACTTTGCATTGGCTATTGCAGGGCAGGCCTGTAATACATCAGCCTTTTATTCGCTATTGTACTACGGTCCCGGCTAAAAATTCTTTGCCCGGCTTTTGTACTTATCTTCGGCTACAGGTTCGCTATTGGGCTAACGGTCGGGCTGAACAAGCATTGAATTCCAGCGCAGCAGCAAGCCCTCGACGTTGTGCGGCATTTTAAAACAACTAATCACAACCCAACACAAACATCAACGAAATGAAAACAAAATTGACACTTGTATTGCTTGTTTGCCTGTGCAAATTATCGGTGGCACAAAACAATTGGTTTGCAACTTACAGCGACTCAACAGCAATGATTACAGACGCTAATAAAGAGATTCAAAAATTGGCGGATAGGATTCACAAAAACTATCCTAGCATTGACCTCCATAAAAATATTGCCATTAAAAACACAAAACCAACCTTGATTTCCATTAACAATGAAACGGTAAACATTCCGTTTTGGGCAGAAGTGATTGTTCCGCAAAAAAAATTTTTCACCGAACTTGCAGGCGGAGAAATTGAGGGTGATGAAGTATTCGGATTGTTCTTCAACGGTTTTTATCTTGCTCACGAATTGGGGCATTCTTATTTTTCCAATACTGGAAAAAAATTTGACAATAATTATGATAGCGAATATGAAGCAAATACGTTTGCCATTTTGTATTGGAAAACCATAGGTGAAAGCATGAATTTAAAAAAATGCTACGACTATTCACTGAAAATGCTGAAGGCTTTAGAAAATCCTATTCCCCAAAAAGAAGATTTTAAAAAATACATCACCGAAAATTATGACAAACTCGCTTCCGACCCATACAAATATGGTTTTATCCAATTTTCACAATTCGTAGAAATTTACGAAAAAACGAACCTGCCCGACTTTGATACTTACATCAAAACCCATAAGTAATTATAAGTATTAAAATTGTTGGTAAAAACAAATATTGTGGATAGTTACAAAGAAACATTTGAGACCTGGAATAAAGTAGCATCACTTTATCAGGAAAAGTTTATGGATTTGGAATTATATGACGAAACTTATGATTTTGTTTGCAACAACATTAGTAAGAGCGAAGCAAAAATATTGGAAATCGGTTGCGGTCCCGGCAATATTACAAGATATCTTTTGTCAAAAAAACCTGACTTTGACATTTTAGGAATTGACATTGCACCAAATATGATTGACCTTGCCCAAAAGAATAATCCGACAGCAAGATTCGCTATTATGGATAGCAGACAAATTGATAAAATTAAAGCAAAATATGATGGCATCGTTTGTGGATTTTGCTTGCCATATTTATCACATTCAGACAGTCAAAAATTCATTGCAGATTGCAATAATTTGCTTAACGAAAACGGCCTCTTATATTTGAGTTTTGTGGAAGGCAACCCAGAAAAATCAGGATTTCAAGTTGGTAGCAGTGGCGACAAAGTATATTTTTATTTTCACAACTTGGACGATTTGAAAACAATACTTACCGAAAATAAATTTGGAGATTTTACAACATTCAAAATGAATTACAACAGAACGGAAACCGTAACAGAAATTCACAACATCATCATTGCGAAGAAAAAAAAGACCGCTACTAATTTTATGGAACTGCAGGATATTGATTGAACAAAGGGAATTGTGGAAAAGATCCGCAATGTCCCTTAGCCTGGTTGCAAAAAAGCTATGCTAGGAGACATTGCGGGGGGAAAAAGTCATAATTCTATTTTGCAATAGTTCGGGCTTGACAAGCATCGCTGAACTTTTGTAACTTAACTTGTACATTTGTTTTTCAACCAGCAGCGGTTATGGGCAGATGGAATTCTATTTCCCCACCTACACAAAGCCCTGTTCGTTGCCTGTAATGCCTTTGGACATCTTACATCTAAAAATGTCATGCCAATGAAAAAAAAACATTTAGTTCGACAAAAAATTTTGGAGTCGTTGCAAAGCAAACTTTCTATCTACGACGGACAAGAACACTTGGGAAATATCGAATTAACACTTAAAGAACTAGCAAATGTTTCTAATTTGACTGAGGAACAAGTCTTACAGCAAGTTGACTATTTAAGTGAAATTCAAGAGATTAATATTAGCTGGAGCCAAGGAGTTCAAAGTTTTATAATACTTAAGAATGGGACAATTTCTTTCTTTGACAAAAAACATTTGTACAAAGGGCGCAAGGAATTTTGGAATGATACTTATGATGTTATCAAGACACTTTCAGCAGCAATATTGTTAATTATCGCGGTTACTACTTTCGTCATGAATATATTTGACACGAGACAAAATAGAAAAGATATTGAAACAATCAAAGCCGAATTGCAACAAAAAGACACTGTTAACTTTAAAAGGTAGTGCTATCTCAATGGCACTACAGGCAACATGAACTGTGTAAAAAACCAATTCTTTTACAGTTTCACTTAACAGTCATTGGTTTGACAAACGCTGTTCCTTTCCCGCAATGTCTCCTTTTAGAGCTTATGTAGCTTGGCTAAGGGACATTGCGGCGTTAGTAGTACAAAGCCCAATGTCTTTTCATGATTTTATTCATGCCTGTTCGAAAAAGAATGCAGAACAGAAAAGTTTATTCAACAAATATCAGATCATACACACTGGAATCCAAGTAAAGGAAACAAGTTGGTTGAACTGCCTGAACAATTTGAGCATAGTTCTGCAAAGTTTTATCTTGCAAGTGAATAAGGTATATATACGGTTACTAATTTTATGGAGCTGCAGGATATTGATTGAACAAAGGGAATTGTGGAAAAGAACCCAACTCCTAAAAGCAGGTTTGGCAAAAGGCTTGCTGAAGAAATAACATTCGGCTGTAGCTCGCTATCAGCTTCGATTTCAGCAGATGTTCAAAAATTGACTTTTTTTATATACTACAGGCGACATACAGGCAGACTTTCATAGAATACCAGCCCATCGCCAAAACTTACCATTGTCAGATATACAATCCACAATCTTC
Source organism: Bacteroidota bacterium (assembly GCA_018268015.1). GTDB lineage: Bacteria > Bacteroidota > Bacteroidia > Chitinophagales > Chitinophagaceae > JAFDXJ01. The sequence continues at coordinate 26,346 of JAFDXJ010000051.1, read as the reverse complement.
AAAAAATTTGTATTCCCATTTTGGTAACTTTTGCTTACTTTTGTCAAAACAGAAGGTTGAGAATAATTGCCAAGAAAGTACTTAGAGAATTTTGGGAGAGACATAGTGATTGTGAGCAACAATCAAAAGCATGGTTTCAGGAAACTTCTAAAGCTGGGTGGACAAATCCCAACGAAATAAAAGTTGAGTATCCAAGTGCCAGCATTATTGGCAACGACAGGATTGTATTCAATATAAGAGGCAACAAATATCGCTTAATTGTAAAAATTAATTTCGACTATCAAATGGTATGGATACGGTTTATTGGGACACATTCTGCATATGATAATATAAATGCTAAAACGATTTGACATGAATATCAAGCCTATCAAGACAATAAAAGATTACGAACAAGCAATGCTTCGACTTGAAATTTTGTTTGATGCAAAGAAAGGGACACCCAAGGGGGACGAATTGGAAATATTGAGTTTGTTAATTGAAAAATATGAAGACGAAAAATTTCCGATTGACCTACCCGACCCAATCGAAGCTATAAAATTCCGCATGGAACAATCTGGCTTAACTCAAACAGATTTAGCTGATATTATAGGACAAAGAAGCAGAGCAAGTGAAATTTTAAGTCGAAAGCGAAAACTTTCATTGAATATGATTCGACAGCTTCACAAGAAATGGCATATTCCGACAGAAGTATTAGTGCAAGCATACTGATGAAATGTATTTAGCCAACATGAACTGTGTAAAAAATCCATTTTTTTACATTTTTGCTGAACAGTAGTTTGGTTGATAAAGCTGTTGTTTTTTACCACCGCAAATACTTGTTTTAGCAATTTCTTCATTACCGTTACGCAAATAAATTTCTCCTACTGGTTGTTGCCCACACCAATTGGAATCAACACATCCAAAACAGCATGCAACAGCCAGGAAAGCTATAGTAGAGGCTATCTTTTCTGGCTGTCTTTTTCATTTAGGCCAGGAAGAATAAGATCATTGGAGCATAGAAGATGTATTGACGCAACAGCTATTTTTATAAAATATACTTCGTAAAAAGATCATTAAAAAAGGATACTCAAAGCCGAAATTTTTATTGAAAAAAATACAAAAAGGTTTGTAGGTTCGCAAATGCAAATGTTAGTGGCAATTTTATAACAACCCTCAAAATTCAAAAAATAATTTATAAAATATGAGTAACATTTCATTTCAGACAATTGATTGGAACAGCATTGAAAAAACAGAACATCCAGGAGAAACAGGAAATTCATTTTGGCAAACTTTGCAATTTGACAAATTAAGAGTCCGAATTGTAGAATATACAGCAGGCTATTTAGCTGACCATTGGTGCCAAAAAGGTCATATTGTACATTGTTTAGAAGGGGAATTTAAAAGCGAACTTGAAAGTGGAGAAACTTTTTCATTGAGTAAGGGAATGACATATATTGTTTCAGATAACTTAAGTTCACATCGATCTATATCTGACAATGGAGTAAAACTATTAATTATTGACGGTGACTTTTTAAAGTAGCAATGTATGAAAACAATAGAACTTATTGGTGGAATGTCGTGGGAATGTTCAGACCTATATTATCAGATTTTGAATAGAAAAGTGCAACAAACTTTGGGTGGAGTACATTCTTGCCAATGTTTAATGTACGCAGTAGATTTTGCTGAAATTGCTAATTTACAACATCATAATAAATGGGAAGAGTTGACTACAAAAATGATAAATGCAGCACAAAGACTTGAAAATCGAGGTGCTGACTTTGTTTTATTATGTACAACACTATGCACAAAGTTGCTAACAGCATTGAGCAAAACATAGTATTCCACTTATACATATTTTGGGCACTACAGCAGAGGGAATTCAAAATAAATTATTAAAAAAAGTAGGTTTAATTGCAACGAAGTTTTCAATGGAAGGCAATTTTTTAAGAAGTCGCTACAAATCAAAATTTGATATTGATACAATATTTCCAAATGAAGAAGGCAGGAACTCAATACACAAAATAATCTATGAAGAAATTGTAAAAGGAATTATTAATGAAGATTCAAAACAAAAGTTTATAGCAATCATCCACAAATTAATACAACAAGGAGCAGAAGGAATAATATCAGGCTATACAGAAATAGAACTTTGAATTAAACCATCTGACATAAAAGTTGAATTATTTGAAAAGGCAAAACTTCATGCCGAAAAAGCTGTAGAACTTGCATTAGCAGGATAAAAACAGTCACTATCATCGGTTTTGTGCAAGTGGGGCTGATTGAAGTAATTGATCATTTGTAATTTTAATCATCTTTTGTGCTACATTTGAATTGACGTATTTTAAAACCCCACCTGCACAAAACCGTAAACCGTCAGTGATACGTATTACAGACCACTCAAAAATGACAAATAAAATTGAAAATAGTAATAACAATTCTTGGACTTTTAAATGGTTCTATATGCTACTTGACAGGCTTTTTGTATTGACTAAAGGAAAGTATATCGGACCAGAAAAGCCAGGACTTTGGGCTAGCATTTTTATAAACTAAATATTGATGTTTTTAGACTTGGACCACTTTTTATGATTTTTTGGACTTCTTTGGTTACTTTAGTTATATGTTTTATGGACAAATCAAAATTGGACATATTTTCTTGGAGTAACAATTTCTTGTCTGACACTTTGGTATTTGCTAATCGGGACTTTAATATCAATCATAACATTGGGGATTCTTCTATTCGCAAAAAGTAAAATAGGACTATGAAAATTTTTATAATTGACTTTTCAACAGACCAATCATTCAAAAATAACTTTCCAAAAGACTATCAAATTTTTGAAGAGAAATTTGACGGATCTAATGCATACAAATTAGTTGGAGAAGTTTTACCTGAAAAAATATTTATTAATTATCATATAAAGCCAAGTCACGGTAGACAAACTGCTATGGCAATTAAGAATAGAAAGAAGACTTCAAATATTCCAATATATTTTGTTGACGGAAGTGAAATCGAAAATACAAAAGTTCAAAATATTGGGCTTTGTATTAAGACGAAAAATATAGATGAATACATATAAATGAATCACACCAGCCACTCACAAGGTATTGGCTGGACGACATAAAAACATCCACAAAAATTAAGAATGGAATTAATTCCCTACAAAGAAGAACACAGAGAACAGATGATTTCAGTTTGGGAAAAATCTGTAAGAGCAACACACCATTTTGTAACATCACAAGAAGTAGATAGGTTAAAAGAGTTAGTAAAAAAAATCGACTTCAATTCTTTTATAGTCTATTGTTTGATTTCTGAAAATAAAGTTTTAGGATTTTTAGGAGTGGAAGGAGATGTAATTGAATCCTTGTTTTTAGACCCAGATTATATTGGACAAAAATTAGGAACCAAACTAATGAATTATGCAATAAAAAACTTGGAAGCTACTAAAGTAAATGTGAATGAACAGAACATAGAAGCAATTAAATTTTATTCCAAATTTGGATTTGTTACTTACGAAAGAACTGAAAAGGACGATTATGGTAACGATTACCCTATTTTAAAAATGGAACTAAAACCAGAAATTCAAATACTAAAAGCAAATAAGAGTAACGAAATTCCCTACGATTTGTTACTGCTATCTGATGATACAAAAGAAGCCATAAACAAAAATCTTAATAAAGGAGAATTATATATAGCGAAAAAAAACGATGAAATTATTGCATCCTTTATTTTAAAAATTATAGAAAAAGAGACCATTGAAATTAAAAATATTGCAGTAACTGAAAAATTACAAGGAAAAGGTTATGGCACGAAATTGCTCAATTTTATTATTGATAGTTCAGAAAATAGAGGCTTCAAAAAATTAATTGTTGGCACTTGCGACCAATGCAATAAAGAAATTTCATTTTATAAAAAGGCAGGGTTTGTTATTAAAGATAAACGAAAAAATTTCTTCATTGACAATTACAAAGACCCCATATTTGAGAATGGACTTCAGATAAAAGATATGATATTGCTTTCAATGGAATTGAATAGTAAAGATGCATGAAATGAGGGCAAATAAATCAACAAATCACTAAAAAAGGATAAAATTTGACCGTTATAAGTGTAAACCGAAATGAACAATACTGAATATAAAATTGAGAAGGTAGAAAATCAAACTGATATTATCCAATTTTTAGATGATAGGATTTATGATTTCAATTCATCAGCTATTAACCAACATGACGGTGAACTATTCACCAAAGTTATACGCAATGAGGACGGCAAAATTATTGCGGGCATATCCGGTTGGAAATGGGCAACAATAAGCGAGATAACGCTTTTATGGGTCGAAGAAGGAAAAAGAAAAAATGGGCTTGGACTAAATTTGTTACAAGCAGTTGAAGAAGAATTGATGAAAGAGGGTTGTAAAACAATCTTGTTAAGAAGTTATAGCTTCCAAGCACCTTTTTTTTATGAGAGAAACGGCTATAAAATAGTTTATGTACTAGATGATTTTCCAAAAAAATACAAACATTATACTTTGGTAAAAAGAATAACATAAGTAAAGTCCAGGCTGACGAACTCCGAGCAAGTAGTAGCAAGAACGCATAACAACAAGATTAAACGCAAAAAAACAAAAGGTTTTAATAGGTAAACGAACTGTGATGCAGGCAACAAAGAGTATCGGTAATCGGACAGTTGCGGTTCTAAGTCATTCTTTTCTTACTGCGTTAATCCCTTTTTCGTTAGTAGTGATTGTAAAAAGACAGTAATAAATAATGAATTTTAAAATGATATATAAACCCAGCTTTCCAACAATTTTACATAAAGACACTGCGGTGTTGGTAAGAGACTATTTTTTAACTATTCCAAATGTGGACACTGTTCTTGTTGTAAATTCTTGTGCAAGAGGTCAGGCTGTGCCGGAAAGCGACCTTGACTTTGCTATTTTGGTAAACCCTGAAACGACATCAACTGAAATTGAGAATATTGAAACTGCTTGGCTAAATTATTCAGTTAATCAACCGACCTTTTTAAAATACAAAAAATCAAATCAATTTGCTCATCTTCATATTGACATTATTGACGGCAATTATACTCCGACAATTTTAGAGGTAGGTGTTGCTTCAGACTTCTTTGAAATAGAAATTGGAAACCATATTTGCTATTCAGCTCCAATGGACAATGCTGGTTTATATTTCAAAGAACTGCAAAAGAAATGGTTGCCATATTACAATGAAGAACTTCGCTTACAACGCTTGACAATGTCACGAAATGCTTGCGAATACGACTTAAACCACATTCCAGTTTTCATAGAACGAGGTTTGTACTTTCAGGCATTTGACATTTTATGCAAAGCATTTCAAGAATACTTACAGACGCTTTTTATTGCCAACAAAACATATCCAATTGCTTATAACAAATGGATTAAATATCAAGTTATAAACTGGCTTAAAAAACCAGACTTATATTCAAAACTTTCTCCGATTTTATCTGTAAGTAATATTGAAACCAATGAAATAAATGACAAAGCAAAAATGCTACGTGAACTTTTAAACGACTTGTCAATTGAATAAAGGAGCAATAATACTTGACAGCACACAACGAACCGCTAACATGAACTGTTTAAAAAACCAACTTTTTTACAATTTTGCTGAACAGTAATTGGTTTGACAAACGTTGTTGTTTTTTACCACTGCAAATACTTGTTTTAGCAATTTGTTCATTACAGCTACGCAAATAAATTTCTCCTACTGGTTGTTGCCCACACCAATTGGAATCAACACATCCAAAACAGCATGCTACACCCGGTGAAGCTATAGAAGAGGCTATCTTTTCAGGCAGTCATTTCTTTTAAGCCAATAAAGAATAAGATCATTGGAGCATAGATGATGCATTGACGCAACAGATATCTTTATAAAATTTACTTCGTAAAAAGATCATTAAACAATGATACTCATTGCCTATGTTTTTTATTGGAAAAAATAAAAAATGGTTTGTAGGTTCGCAAATACAAATGTTAGCGGCAAGCGCAATTGTGAGTTTAATCTGCAAATATGGAGATTGTTAAAACAGTAATCTTGGACAGGAAAGAAAAACAGCAAGTGTTTGACTTATGGAACAGTGAATATCCGATCAACTTGGGCTTTACAAAGGTTTTGGATATGGATAATTACTTGAACATGTTGCCAAACCTAATGTATTACCTTTTGAAAGACGACAAAAAGCAACTAAAAGGTTGGGCAATGACCTTTAGTTCTGGAACAGAAATTTGGTTTGCCATTACTGTTTCTACCAACGTTCAAAGGCGGGGATTTGGAACCCTTCTCTTACACACACTTAAGAATGAAAACGATTTGCTAAATGGATGGGTAATTGACCATGAGAATGACTATAAGCGGAATGGACAGATTTATCAATCGCCATTACCGTTCTATAAAAAGAATGAATTTACAATACTCTCTGAATACAGGCTTGAACTGCCCGTTTTATCTGCTGTTAAAATTACCTGGAACAAAAAGAACCAGCCGCTAACATGAGGCTTGGTTATAGGCTGGCTAAAGGAATAACAAGCGGCTGTAGTTTGCTATCAGCTTTAGTTTCAGCGGATCCTTTTTTTCAAATATCCAAACCAGTTCATCCTTTAATTGCATCCACCAGTTTATCAACACTCATTGCCCCCCGGTTAAATTCATGTTTTGTACCATCTACAAGCGTTAGAATAACCTTCTTTGCTAAAAAACTTTTTTGAACATCCACATTGATTATATCTGCTTTGCTGATGGAATAGATGATATCCTTATCTTCTTTATTGAAAGTAACATGGTTAGATGCCGGGTTATAAGCGGCATCATAAACGGTGCGGTAAACAAGCCGCTGGCTGGTAACGGTAAGATTGCCATTGAATTTTTTTCCCTCAGGCGGTGTATAAAATAAGGTCCAGGTGTCCATAAGTGTTTCGCCGGGAAGCAGTGTTATATTATTCATATCATGTTACTTTTAAATTTTTATTTTATAGCGTTGCAATCTATCAGTGTGCCGTAGCCGCTGGTTGCAACATTTACATTCCGTACATAAGGTTTGCCGTATTTGCCTCCACCTAAATATTCTTTGGCTATGGAAACGTCGCCCAGGTAACATTTACCCTCGCTTTTATAAACGGTGTAAATATTTTCAGACAGCAATTGATAGGTGGGTATGCCTAAATCATTTTTTTGAATAATCCATCCACTGTTACTGCCTACCGCATATTTTACCAATACTTTATCTTGAGCGCTTAAAGCATTTTTAATCATCAACTCCAAAGCTGAGGGGCTGAGAGCTGGGTCGCTCAGCTTGAGAGATGTTTTTGGCCACCAGTCAGGCATGGTGTGCAGGGTAAACGCAGTTGTTTTTACTGTTTCGTTCACTGCTTTAAAATTATTTTTTATAGTAGCTACATCTGTAGCACTGAAGCTGAATTGGAATGCTCCGTCCACACCCAGGAAGTCTTTAGAATTGGACAACTCTTTGCCCCAGTCATCTTTAGGCATAAAGTAAAACTGCAACTGAACCGTATAGTCGCCATTAGCGGGGAAATTGGACTGGTCAATGATTTCGTACATCGGTCCGCCGACAACGTGGGAAAAATCAAAGCCGTTAAAATTATAGCTGCTTTTCATACCAATACCGGTGGTGGCTTTGGCCGGCTCAGGCAGGAGATCAAAATTGAAAGCCGTTTTTTTAATATCGTCAGGCTGCAGCATCATAGCGGAGTGAAAGGTTTGCGCATACTTGCCCTCGCTGCCGTTCACAACGGCAAAATCGTACATCAGGTAATAATGTTTATAATCATCAGGGTACAGCTTAAAAGCCTCCTCCATCGTCTGGTTATTCAGCTCCAGACGAGCATAAATAACGTCGTTTGATTTAAAAGTTGTTTTGGCGCCCTCATGGCTGCTGCCAAAAGGCTTGTCGGAAAAATAAAATGTGGCACCGGGGATGTGCTTTAAGTCATTGTACAGCAAATACGATTGACTCTCGTTGTTGTTGGCGGTGTTTGACATGTTTTCTACATTTGTTTTTGCCGATTTTTCCTCCTTATTGGTGTCGGGGGTTTTGCTTTCGGCATTTTCGTTTTTGTCTTTGGTTTTTACCTTATTTACTGTGCTTTTTACTTTATTGGATAGACTCCCAAGCTGGCTATAACTGGCGTGAGAGCATAGCAATAAGATAATGGTTAGTGGTATTAATCTGATTGGTTTCATTACTAAACTATTTAAAGAATGAGTATTAAATTGTAAGAATAATTCCTGGGCAAAATATTCGTATGTTACTTAGCGCCCTGCATCACAGGCAGGCCGGCTTCTTTCCATGCCTTAAAACCTCCATTAATATGCGCAATATGAGTATAGCCCATTTCTTTCAATGTTTTTACTGCCAGTGCAGAACGGCCGCTGGAAGCGCAATACAGTATAATCCGTTTTTCCTTATTAAACTCCTTTTTATACGATGGCAATGAAGAATCAGTATAAAACGCTAACATGCCCCTGGGCAGATTTACCGAACCGGTAATTTTGCCATTCTGTTTCACCTCATCAGGTTCACGGATATCAATCAACGTGATGTTTCCCTTGTCAATTTCCGCCTGAGCCTGTTGTGGCGAAAGGTTTTCTATGTCCTTCTTAGCTGTTTGAACCATTTCGGTTACTGATTTTTGTGCCATTGCAATTGATATATTAAAGATGAAGAAAAAAAATAAACAGCACATCTTACAGGCATTAATGAACTGTTTCATTGTTATAAGTTTTTTTTAAAAAAATACTTAATGCTAAAATTGAAGTAGAATTTGTTCATTCTGAAAACTAATCGCTTAAACGAAAGATTTCATGATATAAAGCTGAAAATGGCAACACATGGTTTTAAAATGTAAAAAATGTTATTTGTCGGGAAAAATGGTAATTAGTCGTTTTATTATTTATAGATGACTAATGATTGTATAACTTTGAATTGAAAGAATTTTATTATTTTTTCAAAGTTTGTATAGAGCCCAAAAAACTAAAATTGATTTGCAGATGAACAGGCTATTGAAACCCATTAATATCTTTCTTTATAACGATTTTGTTTTTTCTCCCCGCTACAAAGTGTTGCGCCATGTTACATTCTGGATAGTACACACTTTAATCTGGGCATGTTTTTGGGAAGCAATGGGTACTCCTTTTTCGTATGGTGTACAGGTCATCAATATGTTTATTTGGATACCCATTTTCATTTTATATGGCTACCCAATGGCTTACTGGGCAGTTCCACTTTTCTTGCTGCGAGGGAGGATCCTTGAATTTTTGTCGATAATATTTCTTTGGGGGTTGGTCGGTATATACCTTGACATTTGGTACAAAGATTATGTGGTGATACCTATACAGACGATGATGCACCCGCAATTTGTTTTGCCAAAAGGCCCACTGGCCTGGTGCTATTTATGTATCACTACTTCTGCAGCAATCCCTATGGTAATTAAATTTTTTAAATACTGGAATTTTAAGCAAAAGGACTGGCTTAATGCGCAGCAGGAGAAAGTTACGGCAGAGTTGCAATTATTAAAAGCACAAGTACACCCACACTTTTTATTTAACACGTTAAACAATATATATTCTTTTTCCTTAGAAAACTCACCCAAAACCCCGGGGTTGATTTTAAAACTTTCGAACCTGTTAAGTTATATGCTGTATGATTGCCGGTCAGCAGAAGTGCGACTCGGAAAAGAATTGGATATCATAAAAAATTACATCGAATTAGAACAGGAACGGTACGGTAATAAAATTGATATCTCCTGGAATGTAAACGGAGATGTACAGGATATTTTCATTGCACCATTATTGTTGATTCCTTTTATAGAAAATGCTTTTAAACACGGCACTTCCGAACAGATAGAGAAATCCTGGTTAACAGTCGATATATCTGTAAAAGAAAATAAATTGAAGGCTAAGATCGCTAATAGTAAAAATGAGTTTGCTCTGCATAGTAAAAATGGTATTGGTATTGAAAATGTAAAAAAAAGGCTTGCGTTTATTTATCCTGAACAGCATGAACTGAAAATTAACGAGGAAAGTAATTTTTATGTGGTATCGCTTACCATTCAATTGATCAATAACTCCACTGCCATTTATAAGATGGAACAACCGGAAATTTCACAATCCCTGAAACATGAAAATTCAATGCTTGCTTATAGATGATGAGCCGCCTGCTTTAAAGATTTTAGCCAGATATATCAATGATATAGCAGCTTTGGAAATAGTAGGGCAATGTAATAATGCGCTTGAAGCTATTGAAGTTTTGAGGCAGAAAAAAGTTGATGTTATTTTTTTGGATATAAAAATGCCAAAGGTCATTGGTACCGAGTTCTTCAGAAACCTGACGCATCCGCCAAAAGTAATTTTTGTAACCGCCTATAGAGAATATGCAGTAGATGGCTTTGAATTGGATGCTATAGATTATTTATTAAAACCTGTTTCTTTTGAACGTTTCTTAAAAGCTGTCACTAAACTTAACCGCATCCTTGGTAGTGAAATGACTACAACATCCATTGAACCTCTTCCCCCTGCAGAAGCTTTTATTTACCTGAAGATGGAAAACGGCATGAATAAAATTTTTATCAACGAAATAAAATATATTGAAAGCTGTAAAGACTTTATAAAAATATTTCTGAATGATGGCCGAAGGCTGTTGGTAAAACAGTCTATCTCATCTATTGAAAATTTGTTATCAGAGTACAAATTTTTACGGGTTCACCGCTCCTATATTATTTCATTGGATAAGGTTTCCGGTTATAATAGTCTATCTATTAAGTTGAAAGATTCAGAGATACCGATAGGCCGTTTGTACAAAAAGGTTGTTATGGGCAGATTGAATGAATGTTAAAGTGGCCGTATGCCATACCACCTATTTAAGTACAATCCTTACTAAAGCAAACATTTTCAGAGATATGCTCTCTTTTCTTCAGATAATAATAAAGTTTCTGCGTTTATCGGTGTTTCAGCAATTTTTGTTGAGCATTTTAATTCCAAGTTGCGGTATTATTTTCTTTAACTGGTTACCCGGTGCTGTGCTGTTTTATTTTATGCTGGAGATGGTTAATTACTGGTTGTGCAACCTGGTACTATTGCTATGGTTTACAAAAGCACTTTCAAAAGAAGCGCGTTGGCAAAATGCCGGCATCTTCAGCTTTTGGTTTTGGCTTTCTTTAATTGGCTTCTATTTTTATGTAGGATTTATGACTGATCCCAAAAGCCCTTCCATGGCAACCAATATCACTTATGGGCAAATGATCGGGATTACGCTGATCTATTGGCTTCAATTCGCTTTATTTTTATACACTGCCAAACCCGGGGATAAAACAACACAGGAAGTTGTTATAAAACAAGTTTACTACAGGTTGATAGCTATATATGTTACACTCTTCTGCGTTATCGGTTATGTTTTTGTATTTTGGTCGCAGACTGACGTGATGAATTTTGCAATGGCATTTGTAATTGTTTTTGCCAAGGGTTTGGCAGACCTGGTGCTTATTTCATATCGCATGAATAAAGAGCCAAAAATACAATAGTTTTTAGCGGGGTAATATTCACTTAATCTGGGTGCTCCTAAAAATAATCGTTCATTATTTGCAGGTTCTTTGTTTTCAGCATGTCATTTTCATATTGAAATTTTAATGCAAGTTGTATGTTTATTTTAAGCACAAACAATCAATCATTTTCACAACAGAATTTTTATGCTCGAAAATAAATCAAAGGGAAAATAGTTGTAATGACTAAATATTTTGGATATTTAATTAACCAATTTGGTGATTACACAAACCACCTATATCAATTATTTAAAAAACAGGTCAAAATGAAAATAAGCGACATTAGCAAACAAGAAATTCGGAGAGGCGAAGAGGTAAAAGGGGAGTACATAAGGGAAGGAATTTTTAATCTAATAAAAAACGATCACCCTGATTTTAATAAAGATCATTTTATATCATTTGACGAACTGAACAAATACCGGCGGCTCTATTTTACATCACTAATAATAAAGGAGAAAGGTGAATTGGCTACTCTTGATAGAGATGTAATGGAAGCTATTAATAACAATTCTATTCTTTCGGAAAACATTCAAGACGAAAAAGAGGCTGATCTCACTTTAGGTGAACGCATAGCCGACAAGGTTGCTTCATTTGGTGGTAGTTGGTCTTTTATAATCACATTTTTTATGTTCATTTTAATTTGGATGCTCATAAATATTTGGTTTATTGTTTCAAAACCTTTTGACCCATATCCATTTATTTTACTAAATCTCATTCTGTCATGTTTAGCTGCCATTCAAGCCCCAATCATAATGATGAGTCAAAACAGGCAAGAACAAAAAGATAGGCAAAGAGGAGAACATGATTATAAAATAAATCTAAAAGCCGAATTGGAAATTAAGCTATTGAGCGAAAAAATTGATCATTTATTGGTTCATCAAAACAAAAAACTTTTGGAAATTCAAGAAGTTCAAATAGACTATTTAGAAGACCTGGTGAAAAAATTAAAAAACAATCATTAAGATGTATTGTATAAAATCAAGGAAATTGCCAACTTCTTTAAATGAGTCCGTTATCCAATAAGCTTAACTGTTTCCGTTAGAGTTTCTTCCAGAAAACAGACCTTCATCATCTGAAATGACTTGTTCAGATAATTCAGGATGATTGTAAAAAAACCTATCAAAATCAACACACTATCTTTTCTTAGATAAGTAAAGAAATCCGGGTTATTCCTTTACAAATAAAAAAACTAAAAGATAAATTTGGATTAACAATTACAGATTTAGGACAATCGGCATCCTGAATATTTTGACGATAATCGGAAAAATAAAAAGACCTAAATGAATAATATTATGGAGAAAACAGGATACGTGGCAATAATCGATCCACTTGGAGTAAAAAGTTTAATATGCCAGAAGCCATTCAATTCATCGCCACAAGGGATAAGATTATTAGAGAAGTAAATAAGCATTTTAATAACTTATTGCCAAAAATTGATACAGAATTGTCTGCGCCTCAAATGGCAACTTTTGGAGATTCAGTAATATTCTGTTGGAATGTCGAACATGAATTAAAATTTAAAACCATTCATCTTGTTGACATTTGGTTGAGAAGTTTCTATTATAGATCATTTCTAAGTAATTTATTTTTTCGTGGTAACGTTTCGTTTGGAAAATATGTATTTGACGAAAATTCACACACAGCTTTAGACACAGCTGTTTCTGATGCCGCATCTTGGTACGAGGAAACCAATTGGACAGGAATTATGGCGACACCTATGTGTTCATTCATAATTGACACAAATAAAGAATTTATGAAACACCAAAAGGAAGTAACCGGCTGAAAATTGTATTAAGAAATGCTGCAAATGCCATTGGTAATTTAAAAGACACTGCTCTCTCAAATGTCTTTGCACGAATTGCTTACAGAAAAGCAGGCCTGTGGTCCTTTCAGAAACCGCCAGAAAATTGGCTGTAATTAACTGGAATATATTTGTAAAAGATGTTCCCGATAAGCCGGAAAATAAATATGAGTTTCTGGATCAGGAACGAAAAATAAAAGTTCAGGAAATGAAAAAACTAATTTATATGTTTGATATAAAATCTAATGAATTGGGCTTGCAAATCAGCGGCTTATGAAACGTTAGTCAGAATTGTAAAGAACACACCTCGATCAATGAGAATAAATAGGAATGGTAAGTGTAATTCGTTAGTTCAATTGAGACAGAAAAATTAAATAACTCTAAAGAGGAAATTAAAATGAATTTGAAATTAATTTTAAGTTTACTTGGTATAATACTAGTAAATGTTACTAGTGGGCAAACCACTCTTAAAAAAGATTCTTTAACACTTGCAGAGCCAATTTATCAGTTAAGAATTTATGAAATACCAAAAGAAAACAGGGATGTTTTTCACGCTCGATTCAAAGATCACGCCTATAGAATAATGAAGAAATATGGATTCCAAATTATTGCGATTTGGGAGTCGAATTATAATAATAAGTTAGAGTTTGTTTACCTTCTTGAATGGCCAAATCAAGATTCTATGACAATAGCTTGGAATAAATTTATGACAGACCAAGAATGGAAGGACATTAAAGCATTAACGAGCAAAGAATACGGAACATTTGTTAACAATATTGAGGATAGAACACTTAAACTCATAAATTATTCTCCACAATCTAATTTATTAAAAAAACAATGAGTTTTTGTATCTTTAATCAGTGTTGGCCCCAGGCGGACGGAACACTGAATACCGCAACATCGCTATGCCATGTTCGTTAACGGCTATATTACGTTCGACCGTACCAAACAGAAAATTTGTATATTTGCAAGCACAAATTTTTAAGTAAGACGAAATGTAAAAAATAATTTCTTTCAGACAAATTAGAAGGACAACTGCATTACGGTTGTCGTATTGTTTAATCTTTAACGAAAGGAATTATGCTTATTCTACAAAACATTTCATATACACACCCAAACAAAGATTTACTGTTTAGCAACATCAACCTGACAGTAAACAATCACGAAAAGACAGCCTTAATCGGAAACAATGGAGCAGGAAAATCTACTCTTCTAAAAATTATTGCCAAAGAATTGCAGCCATCAAACGGACAAATAAGTGTAGAAGCCGAGCCGTATTTTGTTCCCCAAGTTTTCGGACAATTCAATCATTTAACCATTGCAGAAGCGTTGAAAATTGACAAAAAATTGAACGCTCTGAAAAAAATATTGGATGGAAGCACCAACGAAGAAAATTTCAATTTGTTGAATGACGATTGGGCAATTGAAGAACGCTGTAATGACGCTTTACAATATTGGCAATTGACCGATTTAGATTTATCGCTAAAAATGGAAGCATTGAGTGGCGGACAAAAAACAAAAGTTTTTTTGGCGGGAATTTCTATTCATCAACCTGAATTAGTTTTGTTGGACGAGCCAAGTAATCATTTGGATATTGCAAGCCGACAACTTTTGTATGACTTTATTCAATCCACAAAAAGCAGTTTAATTGCAATTAGCCACGACAGAAAATTACTCAATCTTTTGAACACGGTTTGCGAATTAAGTGAACACGGAATTAAAGTTTATGGTGGTAATTATGACTTTTACAAAGAGCAAATGCAAATTGAAAACAATGCTTTAAGCCAAGAAATTCAAAGCAAGGAAAAAGCATTGCGAAAAGCCAAAGAAAAAGAAAGGGGAACTTTGGAACGGCAACAAAGATTAGATAATCGCGGAAAAGGCAAACAAGAAAAAGCAGGCGTTGCCCGAATCATGATGAACACTTTACGAAACAATGCCGAGAACAGCACATCAAAACTCAAAAGTGTTCACGCAGAAAAAATAGGTGGAATTTCGCAAAACTTGCAAGAACTTCGTTCTTCCCTACCCGACATTGACAAAATGAAATTCGGTTTTGACAATTCCGCGTTACACAAAGGAAAAGTTTTGGTCACGGCAACGAACATTAATTTTTCTTACAACACACAACCGCTTTGGAAAGACAACTTGAATTTTCAAATTACAAGTGGTGAACGAATTGCATTGAAAGGACAAAATGGTTCAGGAAAAGCAACTTTGATAAAACTCATTTTGGGCGAAATTGAACTGCAAACAGGAACAATTTATCGTGCAGACAATAAAGCAGTTTACATTGACCAAGATTATTCTTTGCTTGACAACAAACTGAAAGTTTACGAACAAGCGCAGCAATTCAATGTTTCTGCATTGCAGGAACACGAAATTAAAATCCGACTAAATCGCTTTTTATTTACAAAAGATGATTGGGACAAATCTTGTAGTGCATTGAGCGGCGGCGAAAGAATGCGCTTGTTACTTTGTTACTTGACAATAAACAGTAAATCGCCAGACATTATTATTTTTGACGAGCCGACAAACAACTTGGATATTCAGAATGTTGAGATATTAACTACTGCCATAAATGAATATCAAGGAACATTGATAGTTGTATCGCACGATGAAACATTTTTGGAACAAATAAATATAGAACGGACAATTGAGCTTTGACAAACTTCAGTTGCTAACATGAACTGTGTGAAAAACCAAATAAAAAATCAATTCTTTTACAGTTTCACTGAACCGTAATTGGCCTGACAAACACTGCCGTTTTTTATCACTGCAAATACTTGTTTTAGCAGTTTGCTCATTTCCGCTACGTAAATAAATTTCTCCTACTGGTAGTTGCCCACATCAATTGGAATCAACTCATCCAAAACAGCATGCTTCACCCAGGGAAGCTAAGGAAGAGGCAGTCTTTTCAGGCAGTCATTTCTTTTAAGCCAATATAGAATAAGATCATTGGAGCATATAAGATGTATTGACGCATCAGGTTTTTTATAAAATATACTTCGTAAAAAGATCATTAAACAAGGATACTCAATGCCTATATTTTTTATTGGAAAAAATAAAAAAAGGTTTGTAGGTTCGCAAATGCAAACGTTACAGGCAATGCAAAAATGACAACGCCCTAACTGAATAACATTTCTTTTAGGCAAACTTTTTTACATCTTCTTAAAATCCAATTGAAAAGAAATATACTCTATATTTATCAGAAATAAATTAATGAAAGGTCTTTACACAATCGGGCTACTTTTATTGTCAAATATATTTATGACAATTGCATGGTATGGACATCTCAAATTCAAAGAAATGAGTTGGTTCAACAATTTGAATTTACCCGCTATCATATTCATAAGTTGGGGGATAGCATTATTTGAATATTCCTTTCAGGTACCTGCAAATAGAATCGGCTTCAATGAAAATGGAGGACCTTTTAATTTATGGCAACTAAAAGTTATACAGGAAGCCATAACGCTAATTGTTTTTACTATTTTTAGTATAGTAGTTTTTAAGAACGAAACATTTAGACTAAATCATGTTATTGGGTTTTGCTTCCTCATACTTGCAGTATATTTTATTTTCAAGAAATAACGACAATGAAAATTTGGTCAGTTCAGCCAAAATATTTAGACACAAAAGGACTTGATGTATTATGGGGTGAGCACTATTCGCCAAACACGTTCTCAAAGAGGAAACGAAAGGTTATCGCAATCATCCTCAGCTTAAAAGATTTAAACAGACCGAAAATCCAATTGACAGCATTAATCAATACTTGGCTTCTGTTTATCAGGAAGTCTTATCCAGAGACAATCATCTTTACAGAGAAAAAATTGATTGAAATTTTTAAGCAATTTCTATGAAAGTTACAAAGAGACGAATTGAGTATGAAACGCAACACTTATAGAGAATCTAAAAGTTCGTGACAAAGAAAAGTATGACAGGTTGCGTAAAATTTAAAGAGTTGACCAATATCCAATTTTTGGAATTATAAAGTGCGAAATTGAAAAATGGTAAATAAATTAAATGGGGCTTTTTGAAACGACACAAATAATTAATTTTGGCAAATGCACTGCCTGTAAAATCGTATTGGCAAAAGTGGGGTTTACTGCTGTAAACTCAGCATTTGCAATTCCATTGAGCTTTTATGCAAATGCTGGGCTGACGTTTTCAAATGCTCCGCCATCGCAAATATGTAATCCTTCACCGGTCAGGAAAAGAGACCCTACTAAATGACAAAAATAAATTAGCGAACAAAATATTAATGAATGGAAAATTTAACAGAAAAAGAAAAAAGCGAACCGACCTTTAAAAAAAATATTATTCGGTTTTTTGCTTATCTATTTTGTGCATTCCTCATTTGGTTTGGATTTGATACGTTGACAAAAACTCCGACAACTACGAAAGATATATTGAAAGGAATTGGAATAATTGCTGCGGCTTGTATTTACTTATTTGTAGACTTTAGAATTTTAATCTCAAAAAATAAACGCCCCAATCGTTAGTGGCCAGATAAGCGAGCCCCCATACGCCAAACAGAGTTTAAAAAATGAAAAAACGAGTTAAGCTGACAAAGAATATAACCAAAAAAGAGTTTGACAACGGTTATTGGTGTGCTGACGAGATAAAAGTGTTTGCAAAGCAAATTGAATTGCCAACCGTTCAAAATTGCAAAAGGATGGGCTTGAACGACTTATTAAAATTTTCTACGGACAGGGCAAATTGTAAAAATCTGACAGAAAGAACCTTGTCAAAACAGGTACGAAAGACCCAGACATTGGGCAGACAACTTTGTTACCAATTATCAAATAGACATGTAACTAACAGACAAAATATTTTATCACGACAGAAGTAAAAATAAAAGAGGTGTTTGCCATCGTAGAAACCGACACGGAATGCGAAACATTCACGGGCATCGATGAAAATAAAATAAATGCTGTTCGAAAATAACACATTTAATTTTGCCCAACCCAAGTCCACCAGCCACCAAAAAAAATATTTTTAATCATTTGATTAATTTATTTGGATAAATCAAGAATAAGTTTTTACATTTGTCTTTGAAACGAATTTTAATGCAAAATGGCGAAAAGTAAAGAAGCGAAATCATTAGACACGACAACGGAAGAGAAAATAAAAGCCGCTGCCCGTGTCGTGTTTCATAAAAAAGGCTTTGCTGCCACACGTACAAGGGACATTGCCGAAGAAGCAGGCATAAACCTTGCCTTACTCAATTACTATTTTCGCAGTAAAGAAAAACTATTTGATATTATAATGTTTGAAACCCTATTCGGTTTTATGCAGAATATGGCAATGGTACTGAATGATGAGAAAAGCACCTTAGAAAAGAAAGTAGAGATGATTGCTTACAATTACATAGATTTTATTACCAAAGAGCCGAATGTCCCGATTTTCATGTTGAGCGAGTTGCGTAACAATGCTGGTAGATTATTGGAGAAACTGCCTATCAAACAATTAATAATGACATCTGCATTTTTTAGGCAACATCAGGAAGCCGTTGCAAAAGGAAAAATTACAGAACCAAATCCATTACATTTTTTGATGAATATATTGAGTTTGGTTATTTTCCCGTTTATCGCACAGCCCTTGTTACAGGGAATTAGCGGATTAAACGAAACGCAGTTTAACAAACTGATGCAGGAACGTAAAAAAATGATACCTGTTTGGATAAAAGCAATGATGAAAGCAAAGTAAAAATTTTTTATCCATTTGTTAATCAATTGATTGAAACATTAAATTAAATATAATGATTAAGAAAATAATTTTTATTATCTGCTATTGGCTAATAGCTATCAACAACACAAGCGGGCAATCTATAACCCTTGACAACTGCCTTGACATGGCAAAACAGAATTATCCTTTAATAAAGCAATACACATTAATAGAAAAGACAAAAGAATATTCTATTGCAAATGCGCAAAAAGGAGTTTTGCCTCAGTTCAATATAGCTGGGCAAGCTACATATCAGTCAGATGTTACAAAAGTTCCCATTTCATTGCCCAACTTAGAAATTCCTACAATCAGTAAAGACCAATATAGGCTATATGGCGAAGTGTCGCAGTCTATCACCGATCTGTTTACCGTGAAAGACCAAATAGAATACATTAATACTAATTCCGAAATCGAAACGCAGAAAACAAAAGTACAGCTGTACAATCTAAGGGAACGTATCAACAATCTCTTTTTCGGAATACTTATGATTGATGCACAAATTCAGCAAACCGAATTACTTAAAAAAGACATTCAAAGCGGTATCGAAAAAACCAATATAGCTATTGCCAACGGAGTAGCTTTAAAAAGTACAGCCGACAACCTGAAAGCTGAATTCCTGAAAGCAAACCAACGAACCATTGAACTGAAAGCCACACGTAAAGGTTATGCAGATATGTTGGCTTTGTTCATCGGTAATCCGATTGATGAAAATACCGTTCTTGAAAAACCGCACCGACAAATGTTTACAAACACCATTAACCGACCAGAGCTAAGAATGTTTGATTTACAGAAAAAATCGTTTGATGTACAAAACAAACTGATTGCCGCTAAAAACCTGCCTCGTGTCAGTGTGTTTTTTCAAGGCGGTTTGGGCAGACCAGCTTTGAATATGCTGAATCCTGAATTTGCAGGGTATTATATTGGTGGTTTGCGTTTGAACTGGAACATTACAAGTTTCTACACTTATAAGAACGAAAAGAAAATCCTTGCCAACAATCAAAGTTTTATAGATATACAAAAGGAAACTTTTTTGTTCAATACTAACCTCACACTAAAACAGCAAAATGCCGATATAACCAAAATGCAGGAATTGATTGAAACGGATAAAAGCATTGTAACTCTTCGTGAAAGCGTAAAGAATACTACGCAAAATCAACTACAATATGGGACAGCAACAACAAACGATTACCTCATTGCAGTAAATGCCCAAGACCAGGCAAAGCAAAGTTTAATATTACACGAAATACAACTTTTAATGACAGAGTATAATGCACAAACAACAGCAGGAAATTAGTAACAACAAAAAGTAGAACAATGTATAAAATAAAAACTATCGCATTGGCAGTAGGCATCGTAACAATGTTTACAGCCTGTACCGACAACAAAGTGTCATTTGATGCTTCGGGAAGTTTTGAAGCAGAGGAAACCATTATTTCATCGGAAGCCACAGGAAAAATTAAAAGGCTTGATATTGAGGAAGGGCAAACCTTAGAAGCTGGGCAAGTTATAGGTTATATAGATAGCCTACAGGTGTATTTGAAGAAAAGGCAGTTGGAAGCGCAGGTTGCAGCCGTTTTAGGTAAAAAGCCCAATATCCCTGTTCAGCTATCCGCATTACAAGAACAACTCAAAACTGCCGAAAAGGAAAGGACAAGAGTAACCAATTTGGTAAAAGGCGATGCAGCTACACCAAAGCAGTTGGACGACATCACTGCACAAGTTGAAGTGTTGAAGAAACAAATAGAAGCACAGCAATCCACACTAAGCATTTCCAGCGAGGGATTAGGTAAAGACGTATTACTATTACAAGTACAAATAGAACAGCTAAATGACCAGCTTTCCAAATGCAAGATTATAAATCCTGTAAATGGAACCGTGCTTACGAAATATGCCGAAGCCAATGAAATGACCACAACAGGAAAACCACTTTACAAAATTGCCGACTTGTCAAACATCATTTTGAGAGCTTATATCACGAGCAATCAACTCACACAAGTAAAATTAAATCAACAAGTAAAAGTATTGACCGATGACGGCAATGGTGGGTACAAAGAAACTGCAGGTACTATTGTTTGGATAAGTAACAAAGCAGAGTTTACACCCAAAACCATCCAGACCAAAGATGAAAGGGCAAATATGGTGTATGCAATCAAAGTAAAAGTGAAGAATGATGGCACTTACAAAATTGGGATGTATGGCGAAATAAAATTTCAATAGCAATGACAGACGTTGTATTAAATAATATTGTAAAGACCTACAACAAGGGTGAAGTAAAGGCAGTAAATGATGTTTCTTTTGAGGTAAACAAAGGCGAATTGTTTGGCTTGATTGGAGCGGACGGTGCGGGCAAAACAAGTATTTTCCGAATACTTACCACCTTGCTTTTGCCCGATAGTGGTACAGCTTGCGTAAATGGCTTTGACGTAGTGAAAGACTATAAAGCCATTCGAAAAAATGTGGGGTATATGCCAGGAAAATTCTCACTGTATCAGGATTTGTCTGTAGAAGAAAACCTTAACTTTTTTGCAACGGTATTCAACACCACTATTGCCGAAAATTACGATTTGGTAAGAGACATTTATGTACAGTTAGAACCGTTCAAAAATCGCAGAGCAGGAAAGCTGTCGGGCGGCATGAAACAGAAATTGGCGTTGTGTTGTGCCTTAATTCACCGTCCTACAGTATTGTTTTTAGATGAGCCGACCACAGGTGTAGATGTCGTTTCAAGAAAAGAATTTTGGGAAATGCTGAAAGGCTTAAAACAGCAAAGCATTACTATTTTAGTTTCCACACCTTATATGGATGAAGCAACCCTTTGCGAACGCATAGCATTGATACAAAACGGCAGTATAATGTCCATTGAAACACCCGACAACATCATAAAGCAATTTCCCGATACGCTTTTTGCAGTAAGGGCAAACGATATGGGCAGACTGTTGAATGATTTGCGAAACAACAATCAAATCAAAAGCTGTTTTTCATTTGGCGACTTTCATCACATCACATTTCAAAATAACAATGAGCATTCACGGAACGAATTGATACAATCCTTGCAGGAAAGCAATTTTCAAGACATCGAAATGAAACATATCACACCCAGCATTGAAGATTGTTTCATAAACCTGATGAACTGATATGACAAACGAAGTAGTAATAAAAACAGATAAGCTAACCAAGCGTTTTGGCGATTTCATTGCTACAAACGAAGTAACCTTTGAAGTATATAAAGGTGAAATATTTGGCTTTCTCGGTGCGAACGGAGCAGGAAAAACAACCGCAATGAAAATGCTTTGTGGACTTTCAAAACCTTCATCGGGAAACGCCAACATTGCAGGGTTTGACATTTACAAACAGACCGAAAGCCTCAAAAAGAACATCGGCTATATGAGCCAAAAATTTTCCTTGTATGAAGATTTAACGGTAATAGAAAACATACAATTCTTTGGCGGTATTTATGGCTTATCCAATAAGAAATTGAAAGGAAAAAGCAATGAACTGATTGAAACACTGGGATTGCAAAGCGAAGCAAAAAAGTTGGTAGCTTCATTGCCCTTGGGTTGGAAACAAAAATTAGCTTTTTCAGTTGCGGTAATACACGAACCCAAAATTGTGTTTTTAGACGAACCCACCGGAGGTGTTGACCCTGTTACACGCAGGCAGTTTTGGGATTTGATTTACCAAGCTGCGGCCAGGGGTATTACCATTTTTGTAACTACTCACTATATGGACGAAGCCGAATACTGCAACCGAATTTCTATGATGGTGGACGGAGTAATAAAAGCATTGGACACACCTGCCATGTTAAAGCAACAATACTCAGCTAACTCAATGGACGAAGTGTTTTACGAGTTAGCAAGGGGGGCGAAACGAAAATCAGATTAAAGATGAAACAGTTTTTATCATTTGTAAGAAAAGAATTTTATCACGTATTCCGTGATAGCAAAACGCTGTTAATGCTGTTTGGTTTGCCCATTGTGCAGATTGTTTTGTTTGGTTTTGCACTCACGAACGAAATCAAAAATTCCAAAATAGTCATTTGCGATTATGCTAAAGATGAAGCCACACAGCAAATCATCAGCAAGATAGAAGCAAGCAGGAGCTTTGAAATTCAGAAAACATTAATAAGCCACAAACAAATTGAAGAAGCATTTAAAGAGGGGGACATCAAATTGGCAATCATTTTCCCTGCCAATTTTAATAATGACTTATTGCATTTGCATAAAGCACAGGTACAGATTATTGCCGATGCTTCCGACCCAAACACAGCCAATACTTTGACCAATTACGCAACCAATATCATTATGGATTATCAGCAGGAATTGATGAAAAACAATGCAATGTCATTCCATATCGTTCCCGAATTGCGAATGCTGTACAACCCCGAATTGAAAGGAGCAACCAACTTTGTACCGGGCGTAATGGCATTGGTGTTAATGCTGGTATGTGTAATGATGACCGCGGTTTCTGTTGTCAAGGAAAAGGAATCAGGCACAATGGAAGTCTTGTTGGTTTCACCGTTCAACCCTTTTTTAGTGATCATTTCAAAAGCCATTCCATATCTGTTTTTGTCGTTAATCAACCTTACCGTAATACTTGTTTTGAGCGTCACACTTTTGGATATGCCTGTAAATGGTAGCGTTCTGTTACTGTTCGGAGAAAGCGCCTTGCTGATTATTACAGCACTATCATTAGGCTTATTGATTTCAAACGTAACACAGTCGCAACAATCGGCAATGTTTATTTCGATGATGGGTATATTGCCTACAATGCTGTTTACAGGTTTTATGTTTCCATTGGAAAATATGCCTTATCCGCTTCAGATAATAGCCAATGCAGTACCGTCAAAATGGTATTACATCATCGTAAAATCAATAATGATAAAGGGTTTGGGCTTTTCTGCCATTTGGAAAGAAACGCTTATCCTGTTTGGAATGACTTGCTTTTTGCTGATAGTGAGTATCAGAAAATTTAAAACAAGATTGGTATGAGAACATTAAAGTTTTTACTACAAAAGGAATTTAAGCAAATATTCCGAAACAAAGCGTTGTTGCCGTTGATTTTGGTAGCACCGATCATTCAATTACTCATACTTCCATTGGCAGCAGATTACGAAGTAAAGAACATCAATATTTCGATCGTTGACCACGACCATTCTACCTATTCACAAAAACTGATTTCAAAAATTACTGCTTCGGGATATTTCCAATTGGCAGATTACGGCAATTCATTTCAACGTGCATTTAGTCAAATTGAAAAAGACAAATCCGATTTAATTTTAGAAATACCGCAGGGCTTTGAAAAAAACATAGTTCGTGAGAATGAGCAAAAATTGTTTGTTGCCGTTAATGCAATCAATGGCGTAAAAGCAGGATTGGGCGGTACTTATCTCGCACAGATTATCACGGCATACAACAATGATATTCGACTACAATGGGTACAGTCCGATAAATTTAATCCTGCACCTATAATTGAGGTAACATCATCCAGTTGGTTCAATCCATTTATGAATTATCGGGTTTTTATGGTTCCGGGTATTTTGGTTGTGTTGGTAACAATGGTAGGGGCTTATATGTGTTCGTTGAATATTGTAAAAGAAAAAGAAGTCGGAACCATAGAACAAATCAATGTTACACCCATAAAAAAATATCAGTTCATTTTAGGAAAGCTCATTCCGTTTTGGGTAATCGGAATGTTTATTTTTAGTGTTGGATTGCACATTGTAGCTTATTTTTTTTACGGCATTGTTCCTGTCGGAAGTTTGCTTTTGTTGTATGGTTATTTGTCAATTTATCTGGTTGCTTTAATGGGATTGGGATTACTCATTTCCACATTTGCCGAAACACAACAGCAGGCAATGTCGGTAGCCTTTTTCTTTATGATGATTTTTATGCTGATGAGCGGATTGTTCACCCCACTTGACGGAATGCCGCAATGGGCTTACATCATAGCAAAGTGCAGTCCCGTTACCTATTTTATTGAAGTAGTGCGAATGATTGTTTTAAAAGGAAGCGGCTTTGCCGACATCAAAAATCATTTTATTATAATGATTGGGTTTGCTATGTTGCTGAATGGATGGGCGATTCTGAATTATAAGAAAACGAGTTGAAAACAAGATGAACATTTAATCATTCTCATTGCTACGATGTTCTCTAATCTACATTATTACGAACTTTTCAGTATGGCAAAAATTAATGTAAAAGATACAGAAATTGCGATTATATCGGTTGAGGAACGGATTATATCTTGCTTACCGATATGGCAAACGCCATAGTAAGTGAAAGCCGTGCTGCCGATATCATCAAAAATTGGATAAGAACCCGATATACGCTTGAATTTTTGAAACTTGAGAGCAAATCAACAACCCAAATTTTTAATTGGTGGAATTTGACCACTTTAAAACACAAGCGGCATTACCCAGTTTTGTGTTGAGCATTTCAGAGTGGATTGAAAAAACGAATGCCGTAGGCATTATTGTAAAGAAAGGAAAGTACAGTGGAATGTATGCACACAAAGACATTGCTTTTGAATTTGGTTCAGCAAGCATCGTTCCGTTTAAGTTGTATTTGATAACCGAATTTCAATGACTTAAAGAGGAAGAACAAAAACAATTTGGTTGGATGCAAAACGAGAATTAGCAAAACTCAATTATCACATTCACACATATGCCTTCAAGCATAACCTAATTCCAAAAGAACTTTCTTCTGCACAGACATCAATCATTTATGCCAACGAAGCAGATGTTTTAAATGTTGCATAGTTTGGAATGACTGCCATACTATGGCGAGAAGCCAATCCTGAACTGAAAGGGAATATCAGAGTTTATGCGACAATCAATGAACTGATTTGTCTATCAAATATGGAAAACCTAAACGTAGTTTTCATCAACGAAAAATACCACAAAAAGAACGGCTGATAAAGCTCAACAAAATAGCCATACAACAAATGAGCATATTGCAGGACGTTGAGAAATGAAAATTACGGACATAACGGGCAAGACAGCACTCACTTTTGGTAACGCATTTGCATTTTCGCAACCGCACCAAGCCAAACAGAAAAATGCAAATGAGCTACCAAGCCAAAGTACAGCGACAATCCGACACGACAGATAAGTGAACGACTGAAAGAAGGGCTGCACACAACAACTAAGGCTTCGTTGGGTGCGCAGCACCAACAATGAAGCCGCCTGTTGAACGGAACCGGATAATATGGAGATGTCGTAAGAGGAGGATGGGTTTTTTCAGCAAACAGATTTGCTTACTT
>JAFDXJ010000050.1 GCA_018268015.1 Bacteroidota bacterium | reverse complement strand
GTTGAGGTACTTATTATACCTTAATGCTTCCGCTGATTTTTTTTAGTTGCCATAATAAATAGTTTTTATTGAATGCTAAATTTACGGATAGTTGCGGAAGGCTACCGTAGGTTTAGTTCAACAGGTGTTTGGCAGCATAATCCACATTTAAATAATCTATTACCAGGATACCTTGGTGTTTTAAACTTTGCACAATGGAGTGCAAGGCATCATGATGTTCTTTTAAAGTATTGAAGTAACCAAAACTTGTAAAGAAATTAAATGCATAATCAAAATGATTTTGCAAAAAAGGTTTTCGCATATCATGTTTAAAAAAATGAAGCCTTTCGTTTTCCATTTTCCGGGCAATGTTCAAAGAGGAAGTTGATATATCAATACCTGTGACCCGAAAATCCATGTCTGCTAAAATTTTGCTGTATCTCCCTTTTCCACAACCTACATCCAGTATTAGACTTTGTGGTTTAGGCTTTAACCAAAGAATAAGATTTTGTACAAAATACCTGGCCTCCCATTCATCTCTTTTGGAATAGAGTAATTCATAATAAGGTGAATCGAACCATGAATCAAACCATTCTTCGGGGTAGATTGTATTGTCCATAACCTTACAAAATTATTTTAATCTTTTGATACCTTGTCAATATGAAGAAACACAAGTTGAATTTTTGATTTAATTTTGCAAACCAGAAAATAAATAGAACATGGCATTAATCAAAAGTATTTCCGGCATCAGAGGAACCATTGGAGGCGCACCCGGGGAAAGCCTAAGCCCGGTAGATGTGGTAAAGTTTGTTGCTGCATTCAGTAGGTTCATCCTGGAAGATCATCCCGGGAATAAAAAAATTGTCATTGGTCGTGATGGGAGAATAAGTGGGGAAATGATGCAATCTTTTGCCATGAACACTTTGAGGGCAATGGGGCTGGATGTTCTTGATGCCGGACTAAGTACCACACCAACTATTGAAATGGCAGTCATTGCCAATCAAGCAGCAGGAGGCATTATATTATCGGCAAGCCATAATCCCAAAGAATGGAATGCCTTAAAGTTTTTTAATGATAGAGGTGAATTTATCAGCGCTTCTGATGGTGAAAAAATTTTAAAACTGGCCGAGGAAAATGAATTCATCTTTGCACCGGTAGATGCGGCTGGCAGTTATACCATAATGGATGATTCACTTCAATATCATATTAATGCTATTATCAATCACCCGCTTGTAAATATAGAAAGTATTCGTAAAAAGAATTTTCATGTTGTGGTTGATGCGATTAACAGCACGGGAGCCATTGCCGTTCCGGCATTATTGGATGCTTTAGGCGTAGAAAATTACAGCATTTTAAATGCGGAGGTGACGGGCAATTTTCAACACAATCCGGAACCACTGCCGGCTCATTTACAGGCACTTTCCTTAGAAGTGCAAAAAAAACAAGCGCATCTGGGAATCGCTGTTGACCCCGATGTGGACCGACTTTGTTTTGTTTGTGAAGATGGTTCTATGTTTGGAGAAGAATATACTTTAGTAGCTGTCGCTGATTATGTTTTGCAACATCGGCCGGGCAATACGGTGAGTAATTTATCCTCCACACAAGCATTACGTGATATTACCGAAAAACAGGGTGGAACTTATTATGCCAGCGCTGTGGGGGAAGTGAATGTTGTGAACAAGATGAAAGAAGTGAATGCCATTATTGGTGGTGAAGGAAATGGAGGAATTATCGTACCCGAATTGCATTATGGCCGTGATGCTCTGATAGGTATAGGATTGTTTTTATCTCAGCTTGCAACTTCGGGTAAAGAAGTCTCTGCACTACGTGCTCAGTATCCTAATTATTTTATTTGTAAAGAAAAGATAGACCTGGGAAAAAATACGGATGCTCATGCAATTTTCGATACATTAAAAGAAAAATATAAAAAGCAGCCAATGAATACTGAAGATGGCTTAAAGATATTTTTCGATAAGGACTGGGTGCATTTACGTACCAGCAATACGGAACCCATTATACGGATTTATGCTGAAAGCCATTTTGAGACAACGGCTAATAATATTGCCCGGCGTATTCAACAGGATATCAGAGAATGTATGTAAAACATACACTTCCAATTTTGTAATTTTGCAAAAATATTTTTCACGATCTCAATAAAATTGTTTTATGGAAAGAATCTATTTTGATAATGCAGCCACTACAGCTTTGGATCCGGAAGTATTGGATAGTATGATGCCTTATCTGACAAAACATTTCGGCAATCCTTCCTCTATTTATAGTTATGGCAGGGAAACACGTATGGCTGTGGAAATGGCCAGGAAACAAACAGCAAAAATTTTAAATGCTTCACCCGGAGAAATATTCTTTACAAGTGGAGGTACGGAAAGTATCAATACCATTTTAAAAGCAGCCGTTCGCGATTTAGGCTGCACTCATATTATCAGTTCTCCCATTGAACATCATGCAACGACTCATACACTCGAATTCCTGGCTGATACCGGAAAAGCAAATGTAGATTATGTAAAACTTTTACCCAGTGGCCATCTGGATCTTGATGACCTTGAAAAGTTATTGCAAAACAGTAAAGACAAAACACTGGTGGCCCTGATGCATGCAAATAATGAAATTGGTAATATGCTGGACATACATGAAGTGGGAAATCTTTGCAGAAAATATAATGCCATATTCTTTAGCGATACCGTTCAAACTGTTGGTCATTTCCCTTTTGATCTGAAAAATACGCCGGTTGATTTTATTACCGGTGCAGGGCATAAATTTCATGGACCGAAAGGTGTTGGAATGATGTATGTAAATGAAAACCTGAAAATAAAACCATTAATCAGTGGTGGTGCTCAGGAAAGAGCATTGCGGGCTGGCACAGAGAATATCTATGGTATAGTTGGTTTTGCCAAAGCCCTGGAACTGGCTACAAAGAATTATGAACAGGATAAATCCTATATCTGTGGGATTCGGAATTATATGATGGATCAATTAACCAAAAACTTTGATCATATCACCTTTAACGGTGATCCCCAAGGCAGGTGTTTATATACGGTTTTGAATGTTAATTTTCCACGCACCGAAAAGACTGAAATGATATTAATGAACCTTGATATACATCATATTTGTGCCAGTGGTGGAAGTGCCTGTTCCAGTGGTGCAGAAGCCGGAAGCCATGTAATTCACGCATTAAACCCGGATCCGGGTAATATACCGGTGAGATTTTCATTTTGTAAACATAACACCAAAGAGGAAGTGGATGCTGTGATCGGGGTGTTGAAGGAAATATTATAAAAACGTAAGTTTTAAGATTCTATAAATAGAAATAGACTTTTAGGCCTTCCTATTTTCATTTCTCTATTTGCATTAAAGATCAATCAAGTATTAGCACCAGGAATTTTTTATCCTTTATACTCCTGTAATGCTAAGCCTCATTTTAAAAAATCGGTTTATATTCTTTCGAACCTGGTTTAGAAAAAACCTATGCAAGACACGGGGAAATTGCAGTTATTTTTGAACTTGATTATTTTAGTTTTAACCATTTCAGTCGCAAGTTTCTGTCCAGGCAACTCAGTATAAGCGTATCACCACTAAAGGAAAAAGCCCTGCGTACACTGGTATTCCAATTACTTGGGATCGAGGCTGAAATTCGATTGTGTTGAACGATATCTGCTGTGTCATCTATGGTATAGTTTGCAAAATATACATAATCAGAGGAAAATACGCTGAGTGCATCTTTGACAGAATTTAAAGACATTGTATCCATTCTGATATTGACTTTTCCCGGGATGATCGCTTCCATTTCATTTAACCAGGGATAATCTTTGAAACCTTTGTTGGTTATTTGAACAGCCATGTGGCCTGATCCATCATATAGGATATAACCTGTTCCCTCTTTTGCCCAATTATCCTGTTGCCAATGACCGGCTGAATCCATGTTTTGTACAATGATTAGGCTGTACATTCCATTTAATAATGAACGCCTGTCTTTTGCCGGTGTGCCGGGTTTAGAATTACATCCATTTGATATGACCATAAAGAGTAAAGCTATAGCATATACAAAGACAGTCCTGGTTTTTTGAGTATTCTTGTTTTGCATGATTAAACAGTTTTGGTATTGATGATTATTTTCAAACTTAAAGAAACTACAAAAATGTGTAATGAAATAAATAATAAACTTTTTTTAGAAAAAATTCCGGCAAATAGATATTGTTTAATTATTTTCCTTTTTGGGCAAGGGAGGCATAACGGCTTTAGGTGCCGGAGGCTTTGTTTTATCACCTGGTTTGGGGCTTTGTTTTTTTCCCTGATCAGGGCTTTTAATTGATGAATCAGGTAAGGAACTTTCCGGAGAAATATAATCATTGTTATCTCTGGGGGATTCTTCACCTCCGTAATCTGAGGCGCTACCATTTCCAATATCATCACCTTCAGCACCCAGGTTTGCAGGTACATTATTGATCCAGTCATAAGTAATATTATTACTCATATTATCCGGCTTTACAAAAGCCATTTTTTGATCAAGTCCAAGTGTGGCATCTTCGCCTGCTTTATCATAAAAGTATGCCCAAACAGGCAACGCTAATGATGAACCTTGTCCAATGGCCGTATTATTAAATCGAATAAAACGATCATCGCATCCGGTCCATACTCCGCACAAAAGCTGTGGCGTATAGCCAATAAACCAGGCATCGCTATTGTCATTTGTGGTTCCGGTTTTGCCGGCTACATCCCCGCTTACACCATAATTCCATATACGCCGGCCGGTTCCATATTGCATTACCCCTTCCATCATACTTATCACAGAATAGGCGGTAGCATCACTAATTATTTCTTTACGTTGTGGGATATTGGTTTGTAAAACATTTCCCTGTCCATCTTCTATTCTGGTAATATACATAGGCTTTACATTAAATCCTCTTCCGGGAAACATACTGAATGCCTGCATCATTTCATAGAGAGAGATTTCACAACTACCCAAAGCTATAGAAGGATAGGGGTCGATCTTTGACTGAACATTGCAGGTATGGAGAAAATCTACAAATCTTTTTGCTCCATCATTTCCTTGTGCGCCTAATTGCTTCAATACATAAGCTGTAGCACAGTTCCTGGATAAAGCCAATGCTTCACTTAAAGGCATGGAATTGCCGGTACAGGTTTTAGTGGTGGCGGGTACCATACCATAGCCACTGAAATTTTGTTGCTGATCTTCTACAATCGTATTAGGTGTAAATCCTGCATCTTCAATGGCCAGGCTATAGAGTAAAGGTTTTATGGTAGAGCCTACTTGTCTTTTCGTATTAATATTTACATGATCATATTTATATGTTTTGAAATCAATACCACCTACCCAGGCTTTTACCTCGCCGCTGAGAGGATCCATAGCCATGAATCCAGCCTGTAACATCTGTCTATGGTATTTAATAGAATCATAAGGCGTCATTGTGGTATCTGTGGATCTTGTGGCGTTCCAGGCAAATATTTTCATAGGGGTCTTTTCAAAGAAAGATTTTTTAATATCTTCCTCGTCAATTCCATTTCTTTTCATATTTCGCCACCGGTCTGATTGTTTCATCGCAGCCTGCAAAACATTATTATGATTTTTCCATACACTGCCATTTTTAATGTTGTCTTGTGCATTTAATTGTTTTTGCATCACACTTAAATGCTTTGCTACTGCTGCTTCCGCATATAATTGCATGCGTGGATTAATGGTTGTATAAATTTTCAATCCATCCCGGTATAAATCATAATTTTCACCATCGTTTTTTTTGTGGGTACTGCACCATTGTTTCATCTCTTCGCCCAGGATCATTCTAAAATAAGGTGCAAGCCCGGTTGTTTCATCCAGTTTTTTATAATTCAATTTTATGGGTGGAACTTTCAGGCTATCTGCCACGGATTGTGGAATGTAATGATTGCGTACCATTTGATCAATGACCACATTTCTCCGATCTCGTGAACGTGCAGGATTAATGCGTGGATTATAAGTTGTATTCGCTTTAAGCATGCCAATTAATACCGCCGCTTCTTCAATATTTACACGATCGGGTTCTTTTTGAAAAAATGTTTTTGATGCATTTCGAACTCCATATACATTATCGCCAAACGGTACAGTATTTAAATAAAATGTAATGATTTCATCCTTTGTAAAATTGCGTTCAAGTTTGATGGCGATAATGCTTTCTTTGAGCTTTTGGACCATACGAGTTAGGATATTGCTACTGACATTATCCGTAAATAAATTTTTTGCTGTCTGCATCGTTATGGTACTTGCTCCGCCTTCACTTCCTAAAGAGAAAAAGGCTCTTGCTAAAGATCTCGGATCGATGCCATTATGATCATAGAAACGCTCATCTTCGGTTGCTACCAGTGCTTCAATGATGTACTTGCTGATATCTTTGTAATCAACATTGACCCTGTCTTGTAAATAAAACTTTCCCATGAGTGTACCATCATCGGCATATACCTGGCTGGCAAGAGATGCGGAGGGATTTTGTAATTCTTCAATACTGGGCATTTTGCCAAATAGACCCCAGTCAGCAAATAAAATCATCACAATGGCCGCACATAATCCGATAAAGAATACACGCCAGAGCAATTTCACGGACCGCTTGATACCACTATTATTTTTTTGCTTTTGGGAAGGCATAGGTCAATATTACGTTGCAATAAAAACCATTTCTTTCAATAAGCCATCTTTATTCAGGTAATTTTTTATTAAAAACGACAGGCTTTTATTCAAATTTACCAGGCAATACTTTTTCCAATAATTGTTTATAACTATTAAGGTCTTTGGTTTCCTTAAGTATATCCAAATTATATTGACTGATAATGGTATATTTAAATTTATCCGGTGTGAGCCATGAGATGATCCGGCTGCCTGCAACAGGTCTGGTTTTATCTACATACTCAATCGCTTCTGATGCACCGGCAAAAGGCCCAATCAATACGACTGCATAACGGTCATCAATTTTTTGAGCACTTACTGCCAGTTTCTGATTGTAGAAATTTATCTTATTATATTTATCAAAAGCATTCCTTGCTTCATTGATAAATACCGGAGCTACTTTATCTAAAAGGATGGTCACAAACTGAGGTTGTTTAGCATCAAATTCGTAGGTGCGAATGACCGTATTGGCCTGGTGTGAAGTATCAGAAATATTTTTTGTTACCTGTTTCACCGGGTTCGATACCAAGGAATCCACTTTCGTATTGGGTTTTTGAATTGTTGTTTGCACCGGGGTAAGATCTACCACCGGAGATTCATCATCATTTAGTCTTGTGATTTGTAAAGCAGTGAGATAGTCTTCAATATCTTTTCGATGTCTCAATACTTCGATCATCGTATTAGCTTTTTCTACTAGAGGGGATTGTGGGAATAATTTGGCCAAATTTTCCAGACTATTAATTGCTATACTATCTTCCCGTTCAGTTACATAATAAATAGATTCAATATAGAGAAGTTGAGGTGTCCAATAGGTTTGCCCGTAGATACTGTCTGCAGCCAATTTTTCACTTTTGGCCTTTTCAAAATTGCCTTCAATAAATAAAGTGTAAATATCTTTATATCGTTGCGTAGCGGCATCCGGCTTTTTCTCTGCAGTTGCATTCACCGGGTTCTTAAGTTTTATGGCCCATTCACTTTCAGGGTATTGTAACAATAATGCATTTTTAGCTGAATCAGCACCGGTTATATTTCCCAATTTGTAATAACAATAATACAGGTTGAATAATGTAAGGGCTTTTTTATCATTGCCAGGGAAGCGATTGAATACGGCGCCATAACTTTCTACGGCTGCCGGGTAATTTTCTAACTGGTTTTGGAATGTCAAACCATTCTCGAGTAAAGCATCCATTATTTTCAGGTTGGAAGCATTCATCAATTCTTCCGTTAAAGGGATATGAGACATCAGGCTTGCAAAGCTTATATCCTGATCATTCGTTCCATTGTTTGCATCCGGGCTATTTAAAGCATTTTCATCACCTTGCTCACCCTTATTCACCTTGGATTTTGAATTCAACATATTGAGAAGAGCCTCCCGTCTTTGCCAGTCATCTACATTTGGCCTGTTTCCCCAGTTCGCTCGGAACTGGCTATATCCCTGACTTTTCAGAGTGGTATTATTAAAATACCAGTCTCCATTATTTGTTGAAAATAAAGTTATCGGAGCCTGGTTTGGAATTGCTGCATTGATATTGATTTCCGGTTCATCTGCAAGCCCTTTTAGTTTTCTTAAATATTTTACTATTTTTTTTACGGCTGCAATACGATCATTTTCCGAAAGTTTTGCCAGAGCCTGTAAACTATCCTGAGTATAAATAGTAGTCAGATTATTACTGATGATGGTCAATGGGGGCAAACGATCATGTAAGCGGGCTTTCTCTGTTTCCTCTAAAGAAGAAGCATCTACACTATCATAAAAATTTTTGGCAGGTGAGAATAGTGCCTGATCATATTTCATATCAGCCAAAGCCAAAAAAGATTTTGATTTTTGTTGAGGGTTATCTGTGCTTGATGTGATGCTTTTATTTAATAATTTTTCAGAGAGTATAGCATTATTCATATCCATGGCCACTTTTGCCGCCGCTGCATAGATGATATCCCTGTTGTCTGCATATTTATCTTTTTTCGCCAACCGGAGCAGATTGTCCAACTTTTGTTGTAAAAGCGATGTTGTATCAACGGCGCCATCCGCTATGCTGTTGAGGTTTGCATATACTTCCATGATTGGATCGGTGGTATGGCTTGCAGCTTTATTATAATATTTAATGGCATTATCATTATCTCCTGCTAGGTGGTATAACTGGGCCATTAAAAATTCTTTTCGGGCATATTCAAGTTTTGTGGCAGCCAGGTCAAGTGACAGGCCAAGATGATAGGCTGCGCTATCATTCATATTTAATTGATAAAACAAATAAGACAATGTTTCATGTAATTCGGGTTGCAGACGTTCCGGGAAAACGGGGTCATGTCGCAAAATTTCCAGGAGACTTGATGCTTTATCATAATCATGATTTTCAATGAAATTCCGTGCCATCCATACGAGTGCATCATTGCGGCTTTGCGGAGTAGAAAATGTTTTTCGTAATATATTTTCTTTCTTTTCTACTGTAGCAATACTAAAAACACCGTTTTGAGCACTTGCATTACTTCCCACAGGAATATCATAACCGTCATCCTTAGGTGCAAAGGCATAATTGATATATTGGAAAACCTGATTAGCGGAATCAAAATTTTTCCGGTAGTAATAAGCCTGCCCTAAAACCAGATATAAATTATCTACCCAATCATTCCTTAAATCATGTAATAAGATACCCGCATTGCATTTATTGATCACCGTATCTATATCACTATTACTTGCAGTTGCATTCAGTCTAAAATTAAAAAAAGGTAATTTCTTTGTATAATCATCCCGAAAAATCTCTTTAGCCTGATCAACAATCTCTTGTAAACGATTGACTGCATTGAAATAATAATTATAGTGCGTGATCGTATTTTGGAATAATTTTTTCCCGAATCCCAACTTTCCTTCTTTGGTTTTTTCAGAAGGCAAGGTGCGATTTTCATAAGGCTTTGGCTTTTTAAGTTCAATAGTCGTCCCGGGCTGTGAATGAGCGGGCAAACAAAGGATGATTGCGAAAGAAATAATTAAAAACTTGTATAAAATGCGCCTCATATGGTAATAACGGATAATTAACTCTAAAATGGATAAATTATTTTTATAAAATGTATTTATTTTACAACCTTGTCAAATATAAGGTGATTGTTTGGCGCAGGGGGATTTCCTCAAAACTTTTTTTAAGTTTATCTTTATTCTTTAAAGAACGATATGACTGACCAGGAAAAAATTCAGCCCATAAAAAGGCGACAAAATCATTACCGGCTGGTTATCATGAATGACGACCGCTATGAGGAAGTAGTGACCTTCAAATTATCGCGTTTACGGGTATATTTGTTTTTATCTTCTGCTTTGGTGATTTTGATGATCTTTTGCATTGCACTTATTAGTTTTTCGCCTTTAAAATATTATATTCCGGGATATGGAGCACGGGAAGATAAGACTGAAATGCAGGAGATAAAAATACGTACCGATTCATTAGAACAGGCACTTTTATATAAGCAACAATATCTGGATGATTTGAAAAAAGTATTGTCTGGTACTGAATTAGTGCAAAAAGATACAGTACCCTTGAAAATAGAAACCCCGGAGATCTCGAAAGAATAAATGAAAAGAGTATAATGGATAATGGGAAAAAATTACTTTGGAAGTATGCATCTCTGGGATCACAGATCTTAATTGGTCTTGGCCTTGCTGTGGTAGCCGGGTACTATTTAGATAGATGGATAAATATTGGATTCCCTTTGTTTGTTTGGGTAGCACCATTATGTTTTCTAATCGTGATCTTTGTAAAAATTATCAATGATACTTCTCAAAAATAAAACATCATGAATTTCATTGGATTTTACCTGGCTGAAAAATATATTAAATAATGAATTCCGTCTACCCATCGCTTATAGCATATTTGAAATACAAAAATCAACCAATAAAAACTCAAAGATCAATCATTTTAACAGCTTTCTATACCAAAAGAAATTTTGGATAGGACAAACCAAAAAAATAAACAAATGAAGAAAATGGATTATCGAAAATATTTCCTGCCTATGCTTCTGGCATTTATTTTTATTAACTCCTTTTGTTTTTTAGCCAAAAATATTTTATTAGCCAAAGGCATTCAGTCTTCCGTTTTGTTAGGAGCCAATATCATATTATTTCTTTTATCAGTACTGGCACTTATCATGCATATCAATGCGGTAAAAAATAAGAATCCAAATGTGTTTGTAAGAAGTGTGATGGCAGCATCATTTATTAAATTTATGGTCATTGCACTGGCTGCTGTGGTATATTTGGCTTTAGCCAAGGAAAACAAAAATATAGCAGGGGTGGTTGCCTCTATGGGGATTTATGTTATTTATACTGTCATCGAGATTCGTAATGCTTCTATGCTCAATAAGGAAAATGGCAAAAACTGAACATCCCATGCAGGCTCTCCGGGAATTTTTGCCGGAAAATAGTTTTGAACAAGTCGTTTATTATCTGAATTATTATAAAGCAGAACTTACCATCACGCGGAAGCGAAAAACCTTGCTGGGAGCGTATCGCAATGCTACCAAGGATAAAAACCATCGCATTTCTGTTAATGGGAATTTAAACCCATACGATTTTCTCATTACCTTATTGCATGAGCTGGCGCATTTGTTGGTGTTTGAAAAGTATGGTCATCATATTGCAGCACATGGAAAGGAATGGAAGCAGACTTATGCTGGCATTTTAGCAATATTTTTGCAGGATCAAATTTTCCCTCAAGATATTACTGCTGCTTTATATCGCTCACTCAAAAACCCAGGCGCCAGCGCTTGCAGTGATGTGGAATTGGGTCGGGTATTGAAAAAATATGATGCACCGGCAAAAGGAGTACTCATAGAATCTTTGGAAAATGGGCAGATTTTTTTTACCACAGACGGTAAAAAATTTATCAAACTGAAAAAAATAAGAAGCCGGTATTTATGTATGGAAATAAATTCCGGAAAACAATATTCTTTTAGTGCATTATATGAAGTAGTTCCCGATAAAGAAAATATACAATCAGTTTAACGATGGAAAAATATACCAAAAGTGTAGAAATCAGATGGAGTGACCTGGATCCTAATTTTCATTTACGTCATTCAGTTTATTATGACTGGGGCGCTTATATCCGTGTTTGTTTTTTGCATGATCATGGGCTAACATCTAAAGTGATGCACCAACATCATATCGGCCCCATTCTATTGCGCGAGGAAGCTCTATTCAAAAGAGAAATCATGTATGGCGATCATATAGTCATGAGCTTGCAATTATTGAAATGTAAACACAATCTCAGCAGATGGTCTATGCAACATGAAGTATGGAAAAATGGAGACACCCTAAGCGCTATCATTACGGTAGACGGAGCCTGGCTGGATACTCAATTGCGAAAAATAACCGTACCTCCGGATTCATTCATACGAGCTTTTGAACAATTGCCAAGAAGTGAACATTTTGAGTGGCTTGATTAAAGAAATTGGATGGTGAGTTTTTGCCAATTGCATTTTTTTTCATCGTTTTTTTGGGAGTAATTGAATGGCGTTGCTTTATTCGCTTTTATCATTTCTGCAAATCCTCATTCATTATATTTGCCGATATCAACCTGCATTGAAATAATGGCAACAACTATTTTAATTATTGTTTTTATAATCGGTTATGTGGCGATCGCCATGGAGCATCCTTTAAAATTGAATAAAGCCGCTTCAGCAATCATTACAGGAGTGATTTGCTGGTCCATTTATATTTTGCAAAGTAAAACACCGGAATCTGTTACAGGAGAACTACTCCATCACCTCGGAGATATTTCTTCTATTTTATTTTTTCTACTTGGCGCCATGGCTATCGTTGAACTCATTGATGCGCACAATGGTTTCGAACTGATTACGAGCAATCTTCGTACAAAACGAAAATCAAAATTACTTTTCATCATTGGGGTTCTTACATTTTTCTTGTCGGCCGTACTCGATAATCTCACGACGGCTATTGTGATGGTATCACTCTGCTCTAAAATATTAAAAGATAAAGAAGACAGGTTATGGTTTGCGGGGGCGATCATTATTGCAGCAAATGCTGGTGGCTGTTGGTCGCCATTGGGAGATGTGACCACTACAATGCTTTGGATAGGGGGGCAGGTTACGGCTGCAAATATTATCATGCAACTCCTATTGCCCAGTATAGGGGCTTTTATTTTTCCTGTTTTGTATATCATGTATCGCTTTAGAGGAAAAACCCTGGAAAGGATGTCCATTAGTACAACTTCGGACCTGGAAAAAAGAGAAGGGAAAATAATTTTATTTTCCGGTGTGGGTTTATTATTATTTGTTCCTTTTTTTAAGTCCATTACACATTTGCCACCGTTTATGGGTATGTTATTATCCCTTGGTATTATGTGGGTTATCACAACTCGTTTGCATAAAAGAAAAGAAGCCGGTTTGGCACATCGTTATACGGTCGCCTATGCATTAGAGAAAGTTGATACACCCAGTATTTTATTTTTTCTGGGCATATTGTTAGCTGTCTCTGCATTGCAGTCATATGGCCTATTGCAGGAATTAGCCGTTTACCTGGATCATACGCTCAAAAATAATTATCTCATCGGGACCGCATTGGGATTGCTTTCATCCATTGTAGATAATGTACCATTAGTTGCGGCAGCTCAGGGTATGTATCCTATGGAGAGCTTCCCTACAGATCATGCCTTTTGGGAATTTATAGCACTTACCTGTGGAACCGGCGGGAGTATCATTATCATTGGCTCTGCGGCCGGTGTAGCTGCTATGGGTATTGAGCAAATCGAATTTATGTGGTACCTGAAAAAAATATGCTGGTTGGCAATTTTGGGCTTTTTTTCCGGCATTTTTGTATTCATGCTGCAACATGCATTCATGGGTGAAAGTATCATGGGAATTCATCCCTGAATTTTATCCTTGTCATAAGCAAGGATTTTTTAAAATAGAACTTAAAGAGTCATTTCGATTTTTGATGATCAAAATGAGTTCGGTGTAAAATTTCTTAAATTTCCATTCAAGTGATTTTGATTTTGTCCTGATGACCATAAGTAGATAAAAAACGCTAAGGGAAAATTAAATGCACTGAACTTATCTGAAACGGATGGCTTTTACAGGTTTTACGGATCGTACAAAAAGGGTCGGTAACAACAGTGCAATAAAGCATACGATCAAGGTAGATAAACAGATTAGAAACACCTCCCATCCGCTAATTAATACAGGCGCCACCGATACATAATAATTGGTTTCATCAAGCTTAATAAAACCTGTATATCTTTGTAAAAAGTAAATACCCATCCCTGTGATGAGTCCTATTAAAACACCCATGAATGCTATGAATGCAGCATGATATAAAAATATTTTCTGTATCATCCAGTCCGTGGCTCCCATGGACTTTAATATTCCAACCATTCGAATTCGTTCTAATACCAGGATTAATAAACAGGTAACCAGGTTAATAATGGCCACAATGGCCATGATAATGAAAATAACATTTCGATTTACATTAAGGATATTTAACCAGTCGAAGATGTTAGGATATATCTCACGAATTGTATGACTTTCCCAGCGCAAAGGAAGAGTTTCATGCAACTGGTAACTGATGGTATCCATTTGCGTATAGTCTTTCAGGAAAATTTCATATCCACCAATTTCACCATGCTTCCATTGATTAATTTTCCGAAGCAATCTCAGGTCACCTATGGCAAATAATTTATCGTATTCATCTATGCCTGTTTTATAAATTCCCGTTACCTGAAGTTTTCTTACAGAAGTGGAGGCTGCATCCGGAGTTATAAAAATGACATGAATACTGTCATTTACATGAATATTTAATTCGTCAGCAATGGGCTTAGAAATGACGATCTGTTTACTATAAGAAGAATCAGAAAAATCAATCCATCTGCCCTCCAACAGAAATGATTGTAAATTGTGAAAATCATAATTTGCGGAAACGCCTTTAAATAAAACGCCTTCAATTTCCTGTTTATTTTCCAGTACGGCGCTTTTCGTTGCATAGGACTGCACTTGTTTTACTCCCGGAAAACTTTTCAGCATTTGATATACGGAATCACTTCCTTTTAAGGGCGTTTCTTCCGAAATGAGTGATTGTGCAGCTTGTGCCTGTTGCACACGAATATGCCCCCAGAAGCTGAATATTTTCTGGCTGACCGCATTTTGAAACCCATTCACAAAAGAAAGGGTGAGTATCATAGAAGCTACACTCAAAGCTGTTGCCGCTATGGATAACCGGATAATAAAACGTGAAAAAGTCCGTTGCCTGTTTAAGGCAATCCTTTTAGAAATAA
Organism: Bacteroidota bacterium; assembly: GCA_018268015.1. Taxonomy (GTDB): domain Bacteria; phylum Bacteroidota; class Bacteroidia; order Chitinophagales; family Chitinophagaceae; genus JAFDXJ01. The sequence goes on along the minus strand of JAFDXJ010000050.1, from coordinate 525,117 downwards.
AAACACTGGTTTTCATTGGCGTTAAAACTACATTTGTATAACCTGCTATCCAAAAAAGCTTTTATTTTAAACGAATTATTGTATGATTATTTATTCAATTTCCTCTTATACTAAAAAGATAAAAAAAATGATCCTTTGCTGTATCTTTTTTTGTCTTTATGGGGTTTCAGCCAATTCGCAAAGGGAGCCGGATCAAACATTTATGCCCTCCATACAGGGTATTAAACTTTTTGTACAAGGAAATCAAATTTCTTATCCCATGATTCGCCTGGGCAGCAGCCAGGTACTGGAACTTGATTTTGATGATTTGGATGCAAAGATCAAATCGTATAATTATGCATTCATTTTATGTAATGCGAACTGGCAGCCGGCGGATATGAGTCCTTTTGATTATATAAATGGTTTTACTCAAGGCAGGCTAGGCCAATACCGGGTTTCATCAGTTTCCAAAACAAAGTATATTCATTACCAGGCACTTCTTCCCGAAGCCAGTAGTATGCCTACTCAAAGTGGTAATTATTTATTGATGGTTTTTTTAAATGGAGACACATCTCAATTGGCATTTACCAGGAGAGTACTTATTGCAACGGATATTGTGCCTATATCGGTTCAGGTTCAACAACCCTTTAATTCAAATTATTTTCGTACAACACAGAAAGTGCAATTTAGCCTGGATGTTTCAAAATTGAACCTGCTGAATCAGCAGCAACAACTGAAAGTAGTGGTTTTACAAAATTATAGATGGGATAATGCGAAGACCGATTTACAACCATTATTTATGCGTGGAAATCAATATGAATACAATGGTGAACAAGATTGTTTATTTCCTGCGGGAAAAGAATACCGTTGGGCGGACCTTCGCAGTTACCGTTTTTTGAGTGATCGAATAGATAGTGTGAATGTCAGTCAGGTACCCGCATCAGTATATTTATTCCCGGATCCGGAAAGAACACAGGAAAGGATTTTAAATTTACAGGACCTGGATGGTTTTTTTGAAATAGCTACTACGGATGCCAATAATCCCTGGTGGCAGGGAGACTATGCAAATGTGCATTTTACTTTTTTCCCAAAAGACAATCAGCCTTACCAGGATAAAAATGTGTATTTACTTGGGCAGCTCACTCAAAATAAAATTGACCAAAGCAGCAAACTAAAGTATAATGCGGCAAGAGGGGTGTATGAAACGACTTTATTGTTGAAACAAGGTTATTATTCCTATACCTATGTTACAAAAAATATGAATGATCGCAATGATAAAGCTACTGCCAGTCAAACCGATGGTGATTATTGGGAAACAGAAAATGTTTATACCGTTTTAGTATATTATCAGTCTTTTAGTGACAGGCATGAATCATTAGTAGGCGTAATAAATATCAATTCGCGAACAAATAAATCTTTCTTTTAAGCTTTCACTTTTTATAAAAAGGTTTCTACCCTATATTTGCAGCGGCAGGTCTTACACGGCCAGCTCCTGCTAAACCCTCCCAGGGCAGGAATGCAGCAAGAGTAGGCGGTTGTAGCGGCGCGATGTAAGTCGCCTGCCTTTTTTTTCTTACCTAATCATTTTTTCATACTTATAAAATTAGACTATGCAATTTTTTATTGATACAGCAAACCTTGATCAGATTAAAGAAGCACATGATCTGGGGGTATTAAACGGAGTAACCACCAATCCTTCCCTGATGGCCAAAGAAGGCATTAAAGGGAAAAAAGCCATTGAAAAACATTATAAAGACATTTGTAAAATTGTGGATGGTGATGTAAGTGCAGAAGTTTTTTCTACCGATTTTAAAAGTATTGTGGAAGAGGGGAAAAGATTGGCCGGTTTGCATGAGAAAATTATTGTAAAAGTTCCCATGATCAAAGAAGGTGTAAAGGCCATGCATTGGTTTTCTGAAAATGGAATTGCTACCAATTGCACATTGGTATTTTCTGCAGGGCAGGCAATACTTGCTGCTAAAGCGGGTGCAAAATATGTTTCCCCATTTGTTGGCCGTATAGATGATACTTGTTGGGATGGGATGGAATTAGTAGGGCAAATCAGACATATTTATGATATCCAGGGATTTGAAACACTGATTTTAGCAGCTTCTATCCGGAGTTCTTTACATATTGTAAGAGCAGCGGAATTAGGTGCACATGTTTGTACATGCCCATTAGATACAATTATGGGATTATTAAAACATCCTTTAACAGATACCGGGCTGAAAAAATTCCTGGAAGACGCCGCCAAAATGTAAGAAGTCTTTTTTGTCTTTTAGTACTTTTCTAAATCATTCCCTTAATATTTTATGGAAAAAAAATACGACCCCATCAAGTATAAAACACCCACAGGAACAAAAATCAGTTGTAAAGGCTGGATACAGGAAGCAGCATTACGTATGCTCCTGAATAATTTAAATCCTGAAGTGGCTGAAAGACCGGAGGATTTAATTGTATATGGCGGTCGTGGAAAAGCTGCCCGAAATTTTGAAAGCCTGGATTTGATCATCAAAGCATTGAAAGACTTAGAAAATAATGAAAGCCTGCTTATACAAAGCGGGAAGCCTGTGGCTATATTACAAACAAACCCCGATGCCCCACGGGTGCTTATCTCAAATTCGCAATTAGTACCTAAGTGGGCCACCTGGGAACATTTTGATGAATTGGAAAAAAAAGGGCTCATGATGTATGGCCAAATGACCGCTGGGAGCTGGATCTATATTGGCTCTCAGGGCATTGTACAGGGAACTTATGAAACCTATTCTGCTGTTGCCAATAAGCATTTTAGGGGAAGTCTAAAACATACGCTGAATGTTACTGCAGGGCTTGGCGGAATGGGAGGTGCACAGCCATTGGCAATTACTATGAATGAAGGAACGGCGCTTATTGCCGAAGTGGAAGAATGGAGAATCGACAAGCGGATTGAAACAAAATATTTAGATGAAAAATATCTGGATATAGACCCCGCAATTGATCGTGCTATCATGGCTAAAGAGAACGGTGAGGCCATCAGTATCGGAGTTTGCTGTAATGCCGTTGATTTATTAAAACGATTACTTGAAAGAAATATCATACCGGAAACATTAACAGACCAGACATCGGCACATGACCCTTTAGTTGGTTATGTACCGCATACTTTATCAAACAAAGAAGCCAATGACCTTCGTGAAAAAGATCCTGATAAATACATCGAGCTTTCTTATGACAGCATGAAATTACATGTGGAAGAAATGTTGGAACTGCAAAAGCGGGGCGCCATCACATTTGATTATGGAAACAATATCCGGGCTCGTGCCAAAGAAAGTGGCCTGGAAAATGCCTTTGATTTTCCGGGTTTTGTACCGGCTTATATTCGCCCACTTTTTTGTGAAGGCAAAGGGCCATTTCGCTGGGCTGCTTTAAGTGGAGATCCGGCTGATATTGCTGAAACGGATAAAGCAATCAAACAACTTTTTCCAGAGAATAGATCACTGATGCGTTGGCTTGATCTTGCGGAAAAAAGAATTGCTTTCCAAGGATTGCCTGCAAGGATATGTTGGTTGGGACAGGGGGAGAGAGAAAAAGCCGGATTGGCATTTAATGACTTGGTGCGTACGGGAAAAGTGAAGGCCCCCATTATTATTGGACGGGATCATTTAGATACCGGTTCAGTTGCCAGTCCAAACAGAGAAACGGAAGCTATGCTGGATGGAAGTGATGCAGTAGCAGACTGGCCATTATTAAATGCATTGGTCAATACTGCCGGCGGCGCCAGTTGGGTAAGTCTGCATCATGGCGGTGGGGTAGGAATGGGTTACAGCATTCATGCCGGAATGGTTATCCTTGCGGATGGCACCGATGCTGCGGCAGCCCGTCTTTCAAGAGTTTTGCGCAATGATCCCGGTATGGGCGTAATTCGTCATGCAGATGCCGGTTATGATATTGCCAAAGACTATGCTAGAAAGTTTAGGCTGGATATCCGGGAACGCCTGAAATAATTTATTCTATTTTCAAAGGAATACATGGATTATTTTAGCAATTCATGTTGCATCGAAAAAATATTCAATTCTTTGTTGCTTCCCTGGTATTAATGGTGGGCTTTTATCTGTACAATCCATTCGCATTATATTTTCAAAGTGATGATTTCATCCATATCAATTGGAGTAGACAGGGTATTTTTTTTCAGGATAATGCTTTCAGGCCAGTATGTGATTTATCCATCATGTTTGATCATTTTTTATATGGAAAAAACGCCTGGGGGTATCATTTAACCAATTTAATTCTTCACATAATAGCATCCATACTCGTAGGTATATTTTATGCTGTTTTTGTAAAAAAGTTTTTGACACAAGATACTCCGCTAAGGATGCAAGGTTTTATTTGCGGGACTATTTTTTTTATTTATTCATCACATAGTGAAGCCGTCTTTTGGATATTGGGAAGATCAGCGATATTAGGTGCAATTTTTTCATTGCTATTTTTAATTGGCTATTTAAATAAGACGAAGCATCCCTTTTATGTATTACTCTATATCTTTTCATGGCTACTGGCCCTTATGAGTTATGAATCCTGTTGGGTTTTGCCCATTTATATTTTGTTGTTCACGTTGTTTAAAAAAGAAAAACATGTCTGGAAACATTTCTTTGTAGTGTGTATGATCTTTTTGTTATACCTGATTTTCCGATATGTAACCATACATCAAATTATCGGAGAATATGAGGCAGAAAATATATTTTCAAATGAGTGGAAGGTTTTATCACTCCACTATTTAATAATGATTAGCAGAAGTTTTCTTCCCTGGTTTAAAGGAAACAGGATAGCTTTTTATGGCCTCATCATTTTAAGTATTTTTTTGATTCTTTTTTTGAAGAAGGTAAATAAAAAAGAAAGAAAGACTTTTATGTTTTTGGGGCTTCTTTTTCTTTTGAGCCTTTTGCCCTACATATCTATTGGAGTAGATACAAATGGAGTGGAAGGAGAGAGATTTTTGTATTTTCCTATTGTGTTTCTTTGCTTACTTATCACGGGGATATCTTCTACTTCTAGGGTGGAAATTTTGTATAAAGAAACCTGGCTTTTAACTTTTAGCATTATTCATCTGGCTATCCTGGCAGTAAATTCAAATAATCAACAGTTTGCTGGGGCTGTGGTAAAAAAAACTCTCAAAGAAATAGCTCACATGAACCCGGAAAATAAAATTAAGGTTTATGGATTACCTCAATGTCAGTATGGTGCGCTAATCTTCAGGGCGGGTTTGCCGGACGCTGTTAGCTGGCTGATTAATAAGGAACAGGGAAAAAATATTCATATATTTTCACAAAGAAGTGAAATTCTGCCTTTATCGTACGATTACCCAATTAAAAATTTGACAAAGGAAAACTCCAAAGTATCTATTTTCAATTTTAAAGATTCTGAATTAGAGATCTCCGAGGATACTACCTTGCATTGATAAGGAAACATTTCTTTGAATATATTTCCCTATCAAATCAAATTCAATATTTACCTGTTCATCTACTTTTAAGTATTGCAGGTTGGTATGATCATAAGTGTAAGGAATAAGCGCCACAGAAAATTCATTCATGGAAACATCAAAAATGGTCAGACTGATACCATTTACTGCTATGGAACCTTTTTCAATAACTAATGAGCGGAATGATTGTGGAAATTGAAAACGGTATTTATAACTTCCATGTAGATCCTGGATACTTTTACATATAGCGGTGCAATCTACATGTCCTTGTACAATATGACCGTCAATTCTACCATTCATAGGCAGGCAACGCTCCAGGTTTACCATAAATCCTTTTTCATAAGTAGCCAGGTTGGATTTGACTAAAGTTTCTTTGATGGCAGTTACCTGATGGCATTGATCAAAAATTTTTTCCACTGTCAGGCAGACCCCATCATGGCTAATACTCTGATCTACCTTTAATTCGTTGGAGATAGGCGAATAAATAAGAAAACTTAAGTTTGAGCCATTTTTAGTAATGCTTTTAATATGGCCTACACATTCTATGATTCCTGTAAACATTTTGCAAAAATAACTTTTACAAATAGAAAGAATTGGGATAGCAACTGATTTTTATATAGATTTAAGTAAAAGTTTTGGAAGTTATCAATGAAGGTTTTAACTTTGCAGCCTTAAAAAAAGCCAGTAAAAGGTAATATATATGTTAATCATTGACTCAAAAGATTGCGAAAATATTGATAAAGCACTTAAAAAGTATAAGAAAAAGTTTGAGAGAAGTAAAGTGCTGCTTCAACTCAGGGATCGTCAATCTTTTACCAAACCATCTGTCAGAAGACGCGGACAAGTGCTGAAAGCGATCTATAAGCAACAAGTAGAAAGTGGAAAAATAGAAGGTTAATTCTTTTTTTAAATAATTGTCAGCAGCCTGGAATTGATTAATTTTAGGCTGCTTTTTTATGTCATCCATACAAGAAAAACTAATCCGGGATTTTCTAAATCACCTGCAATACCAGAAACGGTTTTCGCCCAATACTTTAATCGCGTATAAAAATGATCTTTCTGTTTTTTTCAATTTTGTAGAAAAAGAATATACACCTGTCCTGTTGAAGGATATCAAACCGGCTTTTATTCGTTCATGGTTAGCGACCCTTCGGGAAAATGAAATCACTGCAAAAAGTATTAATCGGAAGATTTCCGCATTGAAATCATTTTTTAAATTCTATATGGCGGAAGGTTTAGTGGATAAAAACCCGCTGACATCCGTGATTTCACCTAAAACGAATAAACAATTACCGGTTTTTTTAGATGAAAAAGCCACGGATTATTTATTCCAGCAAATTGAGTTCCCTAATACATTTAAAGGTAAAACAGATCATTTAATCATAGCGCTATTATATGAAACCGGTATGCGCCTTTCAGAATTAACGGGATTACAGGAATTGAATGTGGATGCTTATCATACCTCCGTAAAAGTTTTGGGAAAAAGAAATAAGGAAAGAATTATTCCTATTTCAAAAAACCTTTTAAATGAGATAACACAATATATAGCAGAAAAGAATCTGCAATCTTTACAAAATCAATATGTACTGGTAACGGAAAAAGGAAAACCCCTTTACCCAAAATATGTTTACAATATCGTCAAACATTACCTTTCGCTTAGTACAACCATCCGGAAAAAAAGCCCTCATGTACTGAGGCATACTTTTGCAACGCAGGTGTTGAACAATGGCGCTTCATTAAATGACGTCAAAGAATTGTTGGGGCATAGTAGCCTGGCAGCAACCCAGGTATATACGCATAATTCCATAGAAAAATTAAAAGAAGCATTTTCCCGGGCACATCCCAAAGCTTAATTTCGGAATTGATAAATTTTTTAAAATAATAGCTCTTTTTTTAGGAATTAATCAACGATTTTTTTTAGCTTTATGATTCATAAACAAGCCTTTCTTATGGTGTAATTTTTCCTCTATAATTTTTATTATTCTTCACTAAAAAGCAACACACTATGATTGTTAACATCCAAACAGTGCACTTTGATGCAGATGAAAAACTGGTCAATTATGTAAACCGAAAAATTGAAAAACTAAAAACATTTCATGACCGGATTATTAGTATTGATGTCTTTCTGAAACTTGATAATGTTGTACACAACATTAAAGACAAAATTGCAGAAATTAAGGTGCAGGTACCTCGTCATCATTTTTTTGTGAAAGCATCATCAAAATCATTTGAAGAGTCCTTTGATGGGGCAATAGATTCCCTGGTAATGCAAATAAAAAAGCGAAAACAAAAGCAAGCTGCATAAGCAAGAAGAGCCATCTGAAAAGATGGCTCTCTTGTTTTATAGGAGTATTTGGCCATATCGCCCAAATTGTGTTAATTTTATACATGGATGTTATCGTCGCTTAGCCGGCTATTTATAACCATAAAACTCAACCAAAATGAAAAAAACAATTACGACTGCATTATGTTTATTTTGGATTTCCTGCCTGTTTGCGCAACAACCCACATACCAGGTGTATTATGGTGTTAAAAATTCATTCTACAATTATGAAGTTAATCATGTCGTCACTTATCCAAATGGGGATGCGTTATCCGTTGGACAATCCATTTTTGATTTTACGACAAATAATTATGATATTGATCTTGTTAAGTTTGATAAATATGGGAATGTGATTTTTCAAAAAAAAATCTCTTCCTATTACTCTTCACAGTCAACAGATTGTATTGCCACATCGGATAATGGGATCCTGATATATACTTATCAATTTAGACCGCAAATAGGAAAAGATAAATGGGGCTCAGCCGTAATAAAATGTGATAGTAACGGTGTAGTACAATGGGCGAAATACTATGATATGCCTGCAGAGTTTAGACACATGAATCCGGAAGGTGTTATTGAAATGCGTAATGGAGATTTCCTTTTGCAATTTAGTATATATAATAGTGTTTATATTCAAAATTATATGGGCCTTATCAGGATATCATCAACCGGGGAAATAAAATGGAATACAGCATTTGAATTGTATCTTGGTTCTTATAATATGTATATGGCCGAAACGATGCTGGAAACTAAAAATGGAGATATTTATATTGGTGGCTATCTCGAGTGTCCTGATTGTATTACGGCATACCGGGGTATTATTGTGCAGTTAAGAGAGGATGGAAAAATGGTTCAGGCAAGAAGTCTCAATTCTGATTATGAATATGGGTTTGCTGTTTATCATTTATATGAAATTGGGCAGGAAATTGTAGCTTATGGAACTTATATTGTTCATTTTAACTCAAATAGAGTAGGCCTTTATATGGGAACAGCAATGAGTTTCAGGCAATTTATAACCCGTAGAATCCCTTATCTCAGGCCTCAATCACATGGCATATACACTTTTGCCGCAGACGGAGGTATTTATTATGAACACCAGGATGTACTGGAACATAGAGGGGAGAATTTAATCTTTTTCAGGAAAATGGATTCTCTCATGCGTGTATGCCCGGATAATGTTCCGGTTCCTCTCACGAAGTACAGCTACAAAGTAAATGTATATGTAAAAAAATTAACTACTTATTGGAATGACTTTGTAATTAGAGACAGTAATCTAACGGTGAAAGATTCTGCAGTAAATTTTGTTACTACAATTTGCCAGGGAATAGCTCCCCCGGTGAATGGGCTACCGGGTAAAGACAATCAAATTTCAAAAATTAGTATTTATCCTAACCCGGTCATAGATATCATGCATATCAATAACCTTGATTCAAGGAAAAACTATCAACTGAAGATCCTGAATAAAATGGGTAAATTGATGAAACAATCTACGATCAATCAAGCTTCTACTTTTGAAATAAGTTTGGCCGGCTTACCCGCGGATGTCTATTACCTGTGGTTGCAAAACGACGAGTCTAAAACTTCATTGGTACTCATAAAAAAATAAAGATTTGAAACAGCCTGTAAGGAGTCTGGGCTATATTTGATTTATTCGAAACTGTCACAATAATATTTCCACTTTTGTGTTAATGAAGGCACTTGAATTTTCTCAACTATGAAAACAATCATTTTAGGATGCATTTTGTTAGGCATGTTATCATGTAAAAATGAAACTTCCAATAAGATTTCAAAAGCATTTGTTTATGCAAGGCAGGATTTGAATAATGGTAAAATTTTGTTGTTTTACCGGTTTCAATCGGCACACGTATTAGTAAAAGATACAGCCATAGTCGAAAATATTTATATACCCCAGGATTCTATACCGGTTAGGTTTAATGAACAAGAGCCTCAGGAAAGCCAACTCCTATTGGCAATCAAATAAGTAAGGGCTGTTTTACGATATGAAAAATATGCATAAAAAAAATTCTTCAAAATTTTTCTGAATAAATTTTTCGCTTACCTTTGCAATCCCTAAAAATGGGCAGTTCTTTGTGCAACCAGTTTTTGAAGATTTTTATTGAAATAAATGAACAGGCCACTTTAGCTCAGCTGGTAGAGCAACTGATTTGTAATCAGTAGGTCGTTGGTTCGATCCCGACAAGTGGCTCATTCTTACAGGTTGACAAAAATGGAGGTGAAAAGGGCAGATGGCCGAGTGGTTAAAGGCGACAGACTGTAAATCTGTTCTCTCACGAGTACGCAGGTTCGAACCCTGCTCTGCCCACAGTTCTTTTAAAAAAGCGGGAGTAGCTCATTTGGTAGAGCGATAGCCTTCCAAGCTATAGGTGGCCAGTTCGAGCCTGGTCTCCCGCTCAAAAAATTAAGAGTGGTTCCAGGAGTCAATTTAAGTAATTTTAATGCTTGAAGGAGAGCAAAAAATACTTAATCTGAAATTGGAGGAATGAAATGAAAGGATGAATGAGAAAGCAAAAGGTTGCTGCAGTTCTAATACATTTGGATGGGATTCATTCGCCTTTGAGTATGCCGCAGTATTGATTGCCGTTGTAGCTCAGGGGTAGAGCACTTCCTTGGTAAGGAAGAGGTCGTGAGTTCAATTCTCATCAACGGCTCAGCGTTATAGAGGTAATGCAAATGACCTGTATAATTTTCAATGAAGGGAAACTATGGTCAATGGACAAGAGTCTTTTGACTGCGATTAATAAACATAATAAAAAAGATAAAGATGTCTAAAGAGACCTTTAAGAGGGACAAACCTCACGTAAACATTGGTACGATTGGTCACGTTGACCATGGTAAAACTACATTGACTGCAGCAATTACAGAGATCCTTTCTAAAAAAGGAATGGGTAATGTAGCTCGTAAATATGATGATATTGATGGCGCACCTGAAGAAAAGGAGCGTGGTATCACCATTAATACAGCGCATGTGGAATACCAAACGGCTTCTCGTCACTATGCGCATGTGGACTGCCCCGGCCATGCTGACTATGTGAAAAATATGATTACTGGTGCAGCGCAAATGGATGGTGCTATCCTGGTGGTTGCAGCAACAGATGGTCCAATGCCACAAACTCGCGAACATATATTGCTGGCACGCCAGGTAGGTGTACCAAGCATTGTTGTTTTCATGAATAAAGTGGACCTGGTAGATGACCCGGAATTACTGGAACTGGTAGAAATGGAAATCCGTGAATTACTTTCTAAAAATGGCTTTGACGGAGATAATACACCCATTATCAAAGGTTCTGCAACCGGAGCTCTAGCCGGTGAAGAAAAATGGGTTAAATGTGTTGAAGAATTGATGGATGCCGTAGATTCTTATATTCCATTACCTCCACGCCCTGTAGATTTACCATTCCTGATGTCTGTTGAAGACGTATTCTCAATTACTGGACGAGGAACCGTAGCAACAGGTCGTATTGAGCGTGGTGTTATTAAGGTAGGTGAAGCAGTAGAAATAGTAGGTTTAATGGATGCTCCATTAACTTCAGTAGTTACTGGAGTGGAAATGTTTAAGAAATTATTGGATCGTGGTGAAGCTGGTGACAATGCTGGTTTATTGCTACGTGGTATTGAGAAAAAAGATATCCGTCGTGGGATGGTTATTACTGCGCCCAAAAGCATTACACCACATACAGAATTTAAATGTGAAGTGTACGTTTTGAGCAAAGATGAAGGAGGTCGTCATACACCGTTCTTTAATAAATACCGTCCACAGTTTTATTTCCGTACAACGGATGTTACCGGAGAAGTAACCTTACCGGAAGGAACCGAGATGGTAATGCCAGGTGATAATGTAAGCCTTACAGTAAAACTGATACAGCCCATAGCCATGGAAAAAGGTTTGAAGTTTGCTATCAGGGAAGGAGGTCGTACAGTAGGCGCAGGCCAGGTAACTGAGATTATAAAATAGGCAAGCCGGAATTTTTTGCCTTTTGCAAAAGAAATAAATGTATATTTGCATCACTACTAAAAGCTGTTTCGGTACCCCCGGAATAGCTTTTAGCTTTTAAAGCACTAAATTTTTTTAACAGGATCAGAAAAATAAATTCTTTTTACGGGTATAGTTCAACGGCAGAATAGAGGTCTCCAAAACCTTCGATCTTGGTTCGAATCCAGGTACCCGTGCTTCTTTATTGAAAACAAAAAAATCACTATGTATGAATAAAGTATTGAAGTATGCAAAGGATAGCTATCATGAAATGTCGGAAAAAGTAACCTGGCCTACCTGGTCAGAGCTTCAGCAATCTACCGCTATTGTATTGTTGGCTACCGTTTTCATTACGGCTGCAGTTTGGGTGATGGATTTTGCCAGTAACCAAATAATGAAATTGATTTATTCATTCTTTAAGAGTTAAACATGGAAGAAGAAATAATAGAACAACAATCCAACTCCAAATGGTATGTACTGCGTGTGGTGAGTGGAAAAGAACGAAAAGTAAAAGAGTATCTGGATAAGGATATCATTCGCAGTGGTTGGACTGAAATTGTAAAGCAGGTTTTCCTGCCCATGGAAAAAGTGTATAAAGTACAAAATGGGAAAAAAGTCATGCGGGAAAAAAATTATTTTCCTGGGTATGTGATGCTGGAAGTGACTAATGGTAAGCTAACAGATGACATCATACAGCATATCAGTAATATTAGCAATATCATGCATTTTCTTACAGATGGCAAAGGCTCTAAAGGGAATATTATTTCTTTACGCAAAGCCGAAGTCAATAAAATGTTGGGTAAGGTAGATGAAATGAATGACCTGGATGGCAGCATGAGTGAACCTTTTATTGTAGGAGAAACCATCAAAATTATTGAAGGGCCTTTCAATGATTTTAATGGAACCATTGAAGAAGTCAATGAGGAAAAGAAAAAATTGAAAGTGACAGTAAAAATCTTTGGACGTTCTACACCGGTAGAATTGAGCTATATGCAAGTAGAAAAATTGATTTAATTTTATACAATGAAAAAAATATATCTTTTTATTGCCGCAGGATTTTTGGCCATAGCTGCTATAGCTCAACCACCCAATGTTCCTGCTGAAAGCGGAGCTAAATTTGGGGCAGATTTTATTTCTAAAGATCCCCTCAGTATGGAACAACTTTTCAGTACACTTCAAAATGCTCCCGAAGGAAAAAAAATGGAGGTATCTGTAAAAGGAATTGTTACAGAAGTTTGCACAAGAGAAGGCTGCTGGTTAAAAATAAAATCTCCTAATGGTAATACATTGGTGAAAATGAAAGACCACGCATTTTTAGTACCTCTCGCCATTCAGGGAAAAGAAATTATTATTCATGGAACAGCAGAACAAAAAACCACTTCTGTAAAAATGCTTCAACATTATGCTGAAGATGCGGGAAAATCTACGGAAGAAATTCAAAAGATCACTGAACCTAAAACTGAAATCAATATTGATGCAGATGGCATAGTGGTAATTTAGAATACAAAAGAATATTATAAATAATGCCCCGTCTTATGAGCGGGGCATTATTATTTTTAAGGATAATCTATATTTTTATTTAACCTCAATTTCAAAGTTTTCACCTTCCCACTTATTGGCATCTTTCCAGAAAAAAGTGAACTCAAACTTTGAAGCATTCCCTGGTAATTCAAAATCGTGGAAATAAAAAGGAAGTCCAATATCTTTTACTTCAGTATGATTAGTATTTAACCAATGATCTATACTCCAGTAAATAATAGCAGGAGATGAAGTTTCAATACATAATCTTTTGCCTGCTTTTATTTTTTTTATTTTATCCGAAAAGCTCCAATAGGCAACTGTAGCGATAGTTTTATTTTCTAAATACCTTTCTTTTGTATGCCTGGGCATATCAAAAATCTTTTTCGTTTTTATGGAATATGCCAATTTTAAATATTCTGCATGAGCCCAGGTTAAAGGCATTGCAGAGCCGGTATGTTTTGCAAAGTATAGTTCTTTCTGTGGAATATCATCTGCATCCCATATTTGTTCCGGCAACATGTCATTGTTTGCAAAGGATTCCATGGCACGAAGCATTTCAGCCGCTTTTTGAAAGTTTCCTGCGGCCACTTCATAATGCCCCCTTTCTCCGGTTAACAATGGCCATGCTCTTCCCTTCCCATTTCCATCTGAAGGGAAATCATTGCCTTGATCGTCTTCACCATAGCCATCTTCATTGTACCTGTGCCAGCAAGGACCGGAAGGGGTATCTAATTTCAAAACATGATCTATTATCTTGATCGTATTCAAAATTCGTGGATCATCCGGTTCTCGTAACCCAAATCTGACCAGCGCCAGTGCATCAGTACTGATGAGATCTGTTACGTTGATTGTTCCATTATCACCCCGATGATTTTTTAAAATAATCTTTTTTTGGCCTAATTCATTCGCCGGGATATTTTCAGGATTTATCCTCAAATAATAACCATCTACTCCCATTTTTTTTGCTAAGTCATTTTGCTCCACATAGGTCCATTCTTCAATCCTGTCATTCCAATCATCCGCCTTATTGCGACAATAGTCGGCTACATCCATTTCCCCAAATTCTTCTGCGAGATGCGCTGCCGCCAATAATGCAGCAATTTGAGTGGCAATTGTAAACGGAGAGTAGCCCGATTCTTCTTCCCACCTGTCTTGTTGAGTATATGGACCGGTATTGATAATAAAACCGATGGCATTTTTGATATGTAGCCAATAACGCTTAAGACGGCCTTTATCAAATTCTACAATATGATGGCAGGTATCTACCAAAAGAACAGGTAGGGCAACCTGGTCCAGTTGCATGGCTTTCCAATAAGGCGTTCCATCTAACCACATATTTTGAGACCAACTGCCATCCGCCTGTTGTGTGGTCATGAGATAATTGATAATATTTAATGCATCATCCTGTGCATTCAAAGCCAGTAAGCCTCCTGCGCTTTCCACAAGATCTCTTGGCCAGACAAGATGATAACCACCAAGGTCATCATCCCCTTTACTTTGCCCCCAGGGAATTGATAAACTGGCGAGTATACCACCGGCAAAACTTTTAGCCATATTCATTTTAAGAATAGAAGCACTGGCACGGAATTTTTTACCTGATGATAATTTATTCATTTTCATATTTGCCAGGCCTTTATGCCATGCGATCCATTCCTGAACATATTCATTTTGTATTGCTTCAAAAGTCTGCAATAAACTTGCTCTGGCCTGGTGTGCAGCTTCAGATGGACTGCTGCCAAATCCAATAGCAATAGTAAATGAATTGGAAATTGCTAAGTCTATTTCACCGGTTAATGCAATATTTCCATTTTCCGCTATGGTATAATCCCATTCCATTTTTTTATGCATGTTCAAATCCTGCCAGCCATCGGAGGTTCCCACATAGCCAACAGATCTTTTCTTCCATCCTGTAGAACAGATCATGGCGAGGCATGTATCTGCCCGTTGTGCATATAATACAGGGACGCCTTTGTATTCACCGACCCAGCCGGTATTGTCACTACCCCGATTATTGAGATGTGGTGCAATTAAAGCAAACAGTTGAAAAGGGGTTTCCGATTTACCTAATGGTTTAAAAATAATTTTTTGTAAAACGGTGTCGCGTAAAGGATCTGCAACGATATATTTATCTATTTGAAACTTTTTTTCTCTACAGGTATTTATAATATGATACGCGGGAATTCCCTCTATCAGCATTTTGGTTTTTGTATTCGTTGCTCTTTTCTCTTCTGAAAAAAAAGAATCACCGTCCGTTATGATCAATTCCATATCACGAATGCAAGCGGTATCTTCTCGCGGATAATAAATTTCGTTTAATACGCCATGACTTATTGTAAAGGTTACTTCAGATGCTGCATTGATGGATTTACCTATTCCTGTTTTTGCACTGGACGTCCATTTTGGGGGGATTCCTGGAAATCCGGGCGCTAATTTTTCTACCATTTTATTGACGCTATTTTTAAATTGTTATTTGCTTAAAATTATTTCAAACTATTGATAAACACGACAAATAAAAGTTAATCCGCATTTTGATTTGAAATAGAAGGATATCATAACAACATATTTCCTATATTTTTTTTGGGGTAGAGGTGGTTTATTCATTTTCAATCCCTTACTTTTGCAACCCTGTAAATGAGTATCATATTTCCGGGAAGTAGCGCAGGCCGGTAGCGCACCTGGTTTGGGACCAGGGGGTCGCAGGTTCGAATCCTGTCTTCCCGACAATAAAGAGTAAACAAACGCAAAGTGGTTTACTCTTTTTTTATGGCATACAGTTGAGATATTTGTTTTTACAACCCTGTAAAAAAAGCATTTCATCAACAAAATGGAAATGATTTAAAATGCTTAAAAATTCCTTCTCCATAAATTGATTTATTATGTATTTTCATACTTCTTAAATAAATAAATTTGTTCCGAAAGCAAATCAACTCGCCCGATATGATGTTGAAAAAAAATGTAGGGGAACTGCTTGTGTGTATAATTTGTGTGGTAAGCACTATTGCGTTTTCCGGCTGTATACAAACAAAAAGCATTACTTACTTCAATAACCTGCCTGATTCGATCTCCAGGACCCTGAAACAACTCGAAGCGCCCAACCTGGTTTTACAGGCTAATGATATGATGGAGATTCAAATTGGTGGTGAGAATGATAAAACCGTTCAATACATCAATCAATATTTTGGAAGTGGTGCATCGGGTATCAGCACAATTGTGGACATTGATGGGAATATTCAATTGCCTAAAATAGGCAAGTTGCATGTGGGTGGCCTCACCCGCGAAGCAGCCAGAGATACCATTACAAGTGCCTATAAAGAATATTTATTGAATCCGATTGTAAGTGTAAAGTTTGGTGATTTTAAATTTGCCATTTTGGGCGAAATAAAGTCCCCGGGTTATTTTACATCCACAAAAGAAAAATTAAATATTTTCGAAGCCATTGCTATGGGAGGGGATATGACACAATATGCCAAAAGAGACCAGGTGAGAATTATCCGAGACGATAATGGAAAGCGTTCTATTTTATCATTAAATTTCTTAGACAGCAGTATCTTGAATTCGCCAAATTTCTTTTTGCATAACTATGATATTGTTTATATTGAGCCAACAAGTATTAAATTAAGATCAGAAAACTTTCAAAGGAATTTTATGATACTGACATCGGTAGTAAGTGTCATGTCATTATTATTGGTTCTTATTAAAAAATAAGCATGAGTTATCCTGTGACAGAAAGTGATCATGTAGAAGCCCCCAAAGACTCCTCAAAGGAATTTGATATCAAGAAGTTTCTATTCAGGATGCTTTATTTTTCCCCCTGGATCATCCTTTCACTGGTTATTTCCTATACCATTGTTTCCCTATATCTCCGGTACACCCCTAAGCTGCATAAGGTTTCGGCTTATGTATTAATTAAAGACGATGAAGAATCATCTCCCGATTATGATGTATTACGAGAACTTGGCGTGATGCCGGGAAGTAAAGAGGTGCAAAACCAGATTGATATTATGCAATCTGTAAGTATCATTTCAGGTATCGTGGATTCGCTGAATCTCCAGATTAAACTCTTTACGAATGCTCATATAAGTGCATCAACATTATATGGTGAAAATAGGCCTTTCTATATTGAAATTGTCGGTAAAGATTCTTTGCCCGCAACAACGGGATCTTATAATATTTTTATTGAAGGGCAACGATTTTATATAGAGCAGGGCGGTAAAAAAATGTATCATCATTTCGGAGATACATTTGCATTAGGCACTTATCATTTTGTTTTTAAAAGAAATAGCAAGATCAAATCTGACCCGGATGGTTATTTGCTTTCACTTCAAAACCGGGATGCTGTGGGTATGGCCTTACGCAATTCCATTAAAGTGGTAAAAATGCATGAGATGGGAGGGATCATCGAAATAGCCATGTTGGATGAAGTACCGCAAAGAGCCAGAGACATTATTAATAAACTCATTGAAGCATATAATACTGCCGGGGTAACAGATAAAAATGTGGTGGGCAGGAAGACCAGTTCATTTCTTACAGACAGGGTTGATTCAGTTTCCAAAGAACTGGATGATCTGGAACTTTTATCGGAAGCCTATAAAAAAAATAATAATGTACCGGATATTGACGCTGCCGGAGGTACTTACCTGACCCGTGCACAGGAATATGATAAGGATAGAATTGATGAATTGGGACAGTTGCAAATTTTGAATTCGCTTGAAAAGTATATTCGAAATGCCCAATCCAATACAGATATTATTCCTGCCAATAATGGTTTGCAGGAACCAACATTGGGTAGTATGATTGAGCAATACAATAATGCCGTACTTGCCTACCAGCAACAACAAAAAATCTCTACTGAAAAAGACCCCATCCTGGGCAGGTCAAGAAATGACTTAAACCAGTTAAAAGAAAATATCTTAAAAAATATTGCCAATACACGATCCGGGATTGATTCAAGACTGGAACAGGCTAATGTACATAAAACAGATTTTGATGCATTGCTTTTATCACTTCCGGAAAAAGAAAGACAATTGTTGAAGTTGAAAAGGCAAATTGATGTAAAGGAAAAATTGTATCTCTATCTTTTGCAGAAAAAAGAAGAAACGGAAATCTCTCTGGTCTCTAATATTAATAATAGCCGGGTAGTGGATAGTGCATATGATCAGGGCATTGTATTACCCAAATCAACACAGGCAAAATATTTCGCTTTTTTTATAGGATTGCTTGTCCCTATTGTTATCCTGTTATTAAAAGATTTCTTTTATAATAAAATCAGTGAAAGAAGTGAGATAGAAAAAAATACACAAGTGCCCATCCTTGGGGAGATTTCATTCTCCAAGAAATTATCTAATGTATTGGTACCTTATCGTAGTCGCTCCATTATTGCAGAACAATTAAGATTAATCAGGGCAAATCTGCAATTTTTTTCTACACAAAATAAAAACCAGACCATCCTTGTTACCTCATTTATCAGTGGAGAAGGAAAAAGTTTTACGGCGATTAATTTAGCCAATAGCCTGGCTGCGACTCAGTCCAAAGTATTGCTGATAGATATTGATCTTCGTAAACCAAGGGTAAATGAATATTTAAAATTGAATCCTACTTATGGCTTGACAGATTTCCTGGTAAAGAATATTCCGATTGAAGACATGATCATTACATATAATGGGGAAACCATTTTTGATGTAATCACATCGGGACCGGTGCCACCCAATCCAACTGAACTTTTAATGCGTACTCAGATGACTCAGTTATTTGAATATGCCAAGACCCATTACGATTATGTAATTATTGATTCATCACCTGTTGGGCTGGTGGCTGATGGTTTTGTGACAGGGCATTTTGCAGATGTCACACTTTTTATCCTAAGATATGAATATTCGTTTTTGAATACAATTGATTATATTGAAAAAATGCGGGTCGAAAATAAACTGGTTAATATTTCTATTGTGATGAATGGAATCAAAGAATCATCACGCCTGCATTATGAAGGGTATGGGTACGGTTATGGCTATCATTTCGGTACCGGTTATTATCATGATGATCAGAAACCCAAAAACTTTTTTCAAAGATGGTTTTCGGGTAAATGAACATGATAGAACATTATAAATTGAAATTTTCAAAACTTGCCTGTGAGTGAGCTGGCGAAGCTATGGATTCAATAAAAAAAAATAAGCTGTATTGGTTTGCTTTATATACCAAGCCCCGCTGGGAGAAAAAAGTAGATCAGAAATTGACTCTAAAAAATATTGAGAGTTGGTGCCCTATGCAGAAAGTAGAAAGGCAATGGTCTGACAGAAAGAAAATTATTGACGACCCCATTTTCAAATCCTATGTTTTTGTCCATACCACCTTACAGGAAAAACTAAAAATACTGGAAACAGAAGGTGTATTGAATTTCGTACATCATGAAGGGAAACCGGCAATCATTCATGAAAAGGAAATTGAAATTATAAAGGCTTATTTACTCGAAAAAAATGTACTTATTACCACGCAATCCTTACAAACATTTGAAGCAGATATGAAGGTGAAAATCAGGCAGGGCGTTTTCATGGATAATACAGGTAGGGTATTGCGTACAACTAAAAATAAAGCTTTTGTGTCTCTGGAAAGCCTTGGACAAGTAATGATAGTAGAATTCCCTCAGCATTATTTAAAGAAGATCTAACTACTTTCAATTGAAAGATTCATATATCCTTATTATAGGTATCGGTTCGGCAGGAGAAAGGCATTTGCAAAATATCCTTTCAATGGGCTATTCCAATATTTCTGTGGTGAGCAGTAAAGATTATTTATTGGAAAAATACGCCGGTATTGTTGTATATAAGACCTTGGAAGAGGCCTTGGAAAAATGTTCTTATGATTATGCAATTATAGCCACACCACCTACGAATCATTTAAGTGAATTACATAAGTTACTCGATGCAGGCGTCAAAAATATTTACCTCGAAAAACCCATCAGCCACGAAATGGAGGGGCTTGGAACCATCATTGAAAAAATAAAAAATCAGGAGACAGCCATTCAGGTAGGCTATGATCTTCGTTTTGATCCCGGTTTGCAAAAAGTAAAATCTATACTCAGTGAAGGGCTCATTGGAAAACCTCTTTCGGTCAATGCGTTTGTAGGGCAATGGCTACCAGACTGGCGCAGCGGCGATTATAGCAAAGGTATGAGCGCTCAAAAAAAAACCGGTGGTGGTGTTATGCTTGATTTGATTCATGAATTTGATTACCTCTATTGGTTATTTGGTGATGTGGTGCTATTAGGTTGCTTTTTGACCAATAGTAGAATATTGAATATCGAGACAGAAGATATCGCTGAAATTATTTTAAAATTTCAAAGTGGCGTTTTAGGAAGTCTTCATCTGGACTATTTGCAAAAAAAATTAACGCGTCATTGTATCATCACCGGTAGTGAAGGAACGATTCGTTGGGATCTGCCTTCCCAGGATGTTTACTGGATTAATTCTGATAAAGAAGAATTTCATTTTTCCTATCCTCATTTTTCCCGCAATGATCGCTTTATAAAATGTATGCAGGATTTTTTATCTGAAAATAGTCATTCAAATAAAACAGATTTTCTGCAAGGAGTAAAAAGTTTACAGTTGGTATGTGCAGCAAAAATTGCAGCTGAACAGAGACAAATTATA
This sequence comes from Bacteroidota bacterium, assembly GCA_018268015.1. GTDB lineage: Bacteria > Bacteroidota > Bacteroidia > Chitinophagales > Chitinophagaceae > JAFDXJ01. The sequence goes on along the minus strand of JAFDXJ010000050.1, from coordinate 504,208 downwards.
TCACCACAAGACTTGAAATATTCATGTTTATTATAGGAACAATTTGTTGTCGTGGTGGATCTAAAGGCCTCCCCGGAAAAAATGTAAAATTGTTGAATGGGAAACCATTGATGGCCTATACCATTGAAACTGCATCAAAAGTGGATTTACTTCATGATGTCATCGTATCTACGGATGACCTGGACATCAGCAATACGGCAAAGAAATATGGCATAAAAAAAGTATTTGACCGCCCGGCTCATCTGGCTACTGACACATCCTCAAAATGGCTGGTATTTCGACATGTGATAGAGCAGTATGAAAATTTGTATGGCAACCAAATTGATTATTTAGTGGATTTAGATGTAACGGTACCCTTGAAAACGAAAGAGGATATTTCCGGTGCAATCCTTATGGCCATGAAGAATCCACAGGCTGATGTGATCATTACTGCATATGAAGCGGAAAGGAATCCTTATTTTAATATGATGGAATTATCTCATGATGGCTTTGCAGAGATTGTAAAAAAAAGTAGTCATCCTGTTACTTGCCGACAGGATGCGCCAGAAGTTTATTGTCTTACCCCGGCAGCTTATGTTATTAAAAGAAAGGCCTTAATGGAATATGAACATTGGAGTCATGCAAAGTGCCTCTTGTATCCAATTCCGCGGGAAAGAGCTATAGATATTGATACTGCTTTGGACTTTAAATTTGTCGAATTTATTTTAAGTGAAAATGGAAAACAAAAGCTTATTTGACTTAACCGGAAAAATTGCTCTTATCACCGGAGGAGCAGGTCTGCTGGCTTCTGAGCATGCCCAGGCATTATTGGAGTTTGGCGCAACCATCATCCTGGCGGACATCAGGGAAGAAAAATGTAAGCATGCGGTTAAAATATTAAATAAGAAATATGAAAAAGTATTTCCCGTTTTTTTAGATGTTACAAAAAAAGAGAGCTGGGAATCCGTTTTAGAAAATATTCAAAACACTTTTGGCCAAATTGATATACTTATTAATAATGCCGGATTTACCAATCAATCCAAAACTTCGGGTTTTGATGCATCATTTGAAAATTTTTCACTGGAAGATTGGAATGCTATACTACAGGTAAACCTTACGGGAACATTTCTTGGTTGCCAGGTCATTGGCAAGCACATGGTGGAACATAAAAAAGGGGCTATTATCAATATGGCTTCCCTCTATGGCGTGGTAAGTCCACATCATCCGTTATATGAAGGAACGGGTATCGTACAGCCTGTTGCGTATTCCGTAAGTAAACATGGAGTGATCGGGCTGACTAAATATATTGCTACATTATGGGCAAAAAAAGGGGTACGTGTAAATTCAATTACTCCGGGTGGCATTTTTAACGGGCATGAGGGTTTGTTCCTGGAGCGCTTTGAAAAATTGAATCCAATCGGTAGGATGAGCGACCAGGCCGAATTGCGGGGCGCTGTTGTTTTTCTTGCCAGTGATGCTTCAAGCCATGTGATTGGGCACAACCTCATTGTGGATGGTGGTTGGACGGCCTGGTAATAAATTATAGAATTGAAAAATAAGATGAACCCATACATCAATATTGCAGGTAGAAAAATTGGTTATGATTATGAACCCTTAGTTATTGCGGAAATAGGGATCAATCATGAAGGATCTTTACAAACAGCGATAGACATGGTAGATGCTGCTGCATCAGCTGGTGTTGAAGTAATCAAACATCAAACGCATATTGTAGAAGATGAAATGAGCCATGCTGCAAAAAAGATGATACCCGGAAATGCTAATGAGAGTATCTATGAAATAATGAAGCGATGTGCTTTGAATGAAAAAGAGGAATATGCCTTAAAGAAATATGTAGAACAAAAAGGAATGATTTTTATTTCTACTCCTTTTAGTAGGGCTGCCGCTAACCGTTTGCAAAAATGGGAAGTGCCTGCCTATAAAATAGGAAGTGGGGAGTGTAATAATTATCCTTTACTTCAACATATTGCAACATTTGGCAAACCGGTCATTCTGAGCACTGGAATGAATACAATAGAAAGCATTTCTAAAGCGGTAGATATTTTTCGAAGAAATAAAATACCTTTTGCCTTATTGCATACGACCAACTTATATCCCACACCCAATCGTTTAGTGCGGTTAAACGCGATGACATCATTGCAAAATCATTTTCAGGATGCCGTCATAGGCTTATCAGATCATACATTGAGCAACCATGCCTGTTTTGGCGCAGTAGCATTGGGAGCATCCATTTTAGAAAGACATTTTACAGATCACATGAGCAGACCCGGACCGGATATTATTTGTTCTATGGATACGAAAGCCTGTAAAGAATTAATTGAGGGAAGCAAAATTATTGCGTTGCAAAGAGGCGGTGAAAAAGGCCCTGTAATTGAAGAGCAGGTTACTATTGATTTTGCTTTTGCAACGATCTGTACAATTCAACCTGTTGCTAAAGGAGAAACTTTTTCAAAGGAAAATATATGGGTAAAAAGACCCGGGAAGGGAGGAATCCTCGCTGAAGCCTACGAAAAAATTTTAGGCCGGATTGCCGCAAAAGATTTGATAGAAGATGAACAGATCAATTGGGATGATATCATGTAATATGAAAAAGAAGATTGTTTTTCTAACCGGTACAAGAGCAGATTTTGGAAAACTAAAATCATTGATTTCCATCCTTGATCAGCATGAACAATTTGAAGTGTACCTTTTTGTAACCGGTATGCACCTGGATGAAAAATATGGGTACACTGTTCATGAGATAGAAAGATGTGGTTTTAAAAATATTTATCAATTTGAAAATCATCATGAAGATGGTTTAATGGATATAACACTGGCAAAAACCATTAACGGTTTTTCTGCATTCACAAGATCCCTGAAGCCGGACCTGGTGATTATCCATGGCGACCGTGTTGAAGCGCTGGCAGGAGCTTCAGTAGGCGCTTTAAATAATTATTTAGTTGCACATATCGAAGGAGGAGAATTATCCGGAACAGTAGATGAATTAATCAGGCACGCGGTAAGCAAACTCAGTCATGTACATTTTGTGGCGAATGAAAATGCCCGGCAACGTTTAATACAAATGGGCGAACTGCCCTCACAAATATTTATTACCGGCTCGCCGGACCTGGATGTATTGCTTTCTTCCGGTTTACCCTCTATTGCAGAAGTGAAAAAACATTATGATATTCCTTTTGAAACTTTCGCCATTTCTATTTTTCATCCGGTAACAACTGAAATTGATCATTTGAAGCAACATGCAGAAAATTATTTTTCAGCCTTGGATGAATCTGGTTTTCAATATGTACTGATATATCCAAATAATGATCAGGGTGTAAACATCATACTCGAACAAATCTTTAAAAGGAAGGGCTCGAAGAATTATCTTATATATCCTTCTTTACGCTTTGAGTATTTTTTGACCTTATTAAAAAACGCTCAGTTTATCATTGGAAATTCCAGTGCAGGTATCCGGGAAGCGCATTATTACAATATTCCAGCTATCAATGTTGGTAGCAGGCAAACTGGAAGAAGTATGCATGATACAGTCCTTCATGTAGGAAATGAAAAGCATGAAATTTTGTATGCCATGGATCATGTCATCAACAAGCCTTTACAACCTCATCCTCATCATGAATTTGGATCGGGTAATAGTGCTGAAGTTTTTCTGGAAATTTTATTGAGAGAAGATTTTTGGGAAACTTCTCCCCAAAAATATTTTGCTGACATCTCCATCGAATAAGAATTTTCGCGATGTTTTATTATTTACACAGGGCATTATATAAAACCGGTTATTTTCATAAAGTCAATTCTATACTTTCTATAAAAAAGTATGAGCGGCATTTCAAAATACCTGTAATCAATGGAATGGGTTATACGCACCTGATGGATCAGGAAAAGTGGATGGCTCCTGTAATCAATCAGTTATTGTCTTTAACTAAAGGTGCTTTTGTTGATGTTGGGATGAATATCGGTCAGACCATGTTGGCATTCTACGGTTTGCAAAAAAGCAATGCCTACATAGGCTTTGAGCCGAATCCTGCTTGCGTTTATTATTGCCGGAAACTTTCAGAATTAAACCATTTTCAAAACATTCAGATATTCCCGGTTGGATTATCGGATAAAAATGAAATTCTTCCTCTGATCATGGATATGGATTATGCCAGTGGTGCGAGCTTAATAAAAGATTTCCGGACGAATAAAGAAAGATACCACAAGCAAATTCAAGTAGCTGTATTTGAAGGAGATAATATTTTTGAAAAAAATCAGATTATTCCTGGCATTATTAAGATTGATGTAGAAGGAGCCGAACTGGAAGTGTTGAAAGGACTACAAAAAGTCATTCAGAAGGATCATCCCTATTGTCTTATAGAAATATTGCCGGTCTATAATTTGAATTCGGAAAATGGGCTATTCCGGAAAAAACGCGAGCAAGCAGTATTGAAATTTTTTAATGAACTGGGATATTGTTTTTATCGGATCAACGAAAGGGAAAACTCCCTGCTACCACTCAATGATATTGCCATTCATGGAAATATGAATGAAACGAATTATGTATTTGTACACGAGTCCAAAGCAGAAGAAATGTATCAGTTATTCATATAAAATAAGATTATCCAACTTTCTATTGTTATACGAAACCTCAACGAATCAGCCTTATTAAAAAAAACGTTGTTATCACTTCAAGAACAATCTGTGGCTTTTGAATATGAGACAATAGTGGTTGATAATGAATCAGATGATGATTCTGTGGAAGTGGCCAAAAGTTTTGGATGTAAGGTTATTTCTATACCTCGCAATAATTTCACCTATGGTTATTCATTGAATAAAGGCATCGAAATATGCAATGGAAAATGGATACTTATTTTAAGTGCACATATTATTTTGATCAATGAGTTTTTCCTGCAAAATATTCCTGCATATTTTAATCATGAAAGAGTTGCTGCATTACGCTTTACGGAGATTTCTAATCAACAAAATGTAAAAGCCGGTTTAGAGGAAGGGGCGCAGGTATTGCAATGGAAAAATGAAGATCATTTTATAAAAGATCATTGGAATCATTTGCCCGCTAATCATTGCGCTGCCATTGCAAAAAAAGCATGGGAACAAAACCCTTATGACGCTCAATTATTTGCCAGTGAAGACAAAGCCTGGGCCTTGGAAATATTGAAACAGGATTGGGAAATCATTTATCAAATTCCCTTATTTTATGTTTATTCAAAACCGTTTAGCAGGGAGATAAAAATTAAACGCGCAGTGATTGAAGAACTGGCAAAGGAAAAAATTACCGGCATTCCTTCTCCTTACAGAAATGCATCATTATCGCTGAAACGATCACTGCTAACGCCTTTCAGGAAAATAAAAAGTGATAGAGATGTGCATAAAGAAATATCCAGGCAAATGAAAAAATTTAAATTACCATGATGCGCAAAGGAAATACAACTCATGGGAAAAGCACGGTGGAACTTGAAATGTGGACTGAGATCATTAAGCCCAAAAGCAGTTTATTCAATTTTCATTTCAAAGAAACCTGGAGATACCGTGATCTTATTTTACTTTTTGTAAAAAGAGATATTGCTTCTCAGTACAGGCAAACAATTCTGGGGCCTTTATGGCATGTAGTACAGCCCTTACTCACTACTTTTATGTTTTTAATATTGTTTAATAAAATTGCCAATATTTCCACAGATACGTTACCTCCGGTATTATTTTATATGAGCAGTATTACGATATGGACTTATTTTTCTACTTGCCTGACTTCCACATCAAATACATTTGTTACCAATGCCGCAATTTTTGGAAAAGTCTATTTTCCAAGATTAGCCATGCCCCTTGCAACGGTTTGTTCTAATTTGTTCAAATTTTCTATCCAGTTTATTTTACTATTGGTGATGATCGTTTATTATATATTAATTGGGGATTACACATTAACATTGGGCTGGCATACTTTATTATTGCCGGTAATTATTCTGATGATGGGGGCAATGGGTTTAGGACTTGGAATTACTATTTCATCCCTCACCACAAAATACCGGGATCTTGCTATTTTAGTAGGTTTTGGTGTGGGATTGTTTATGTATATCACACCCGTGGCCTATCCTCTTTCTTATTTAAATGCTTCAAAATATAAAGTATTTATTGAATGGAATCCTCTCACACCACTTGTGGAAGGCTTTCGTTATGCCTTGTTTGGTCAGGGTACATTTAACGGTATATCTTTTCTTTATAGTTTCGGATGCACTATTTTCTTTTTATTATGTGGAGTACTCATCTTTAATAAAGTAGAAAGGAGTTTTATGGATACAGTGTAAATTGTAATAACGAAATGTTCTATTCTTTAAGAAAAAAAGTAAAAAATATTTATAGGGATCATATAAGACGTCCTTATGTAAAAAATAAAATACTTAGGAAGGAAAGGCAATTGTTTCCATCCACCGAGGATAGAGAAAAATATCATTGTCTGCAGCAAAATCAATGTATAGATCAGCAGGAAATTGAATTGTTTATTAAAAATGCCGGGCCCGATCCTGTGTTTTGCAGGTGCAATAATGATGATCATTTTGTACTGCATTATACCTTTTTTGAACAATATCATTTGCCTCCGGTAAAACTTCCCAAAGAGGCAGTTATTCTGGATCTTGGATCAAATATTGGGCTTACAGTACGACATTTAAAATTTCTTTATCCGGATTCAAAAATTATTGGTGTGGAATTAGATCAGGGGAATTATTTACAAGCGTTGAAAAATACGGCTCATCTTAAAAATTGTTTCATAATCAATGGCGCTATTTGGTATGAAGAGGGTATAGTGAGCTATTCAGGAGACATACCCCAGGGCTTACATGTAGATAATAATGAAACGGCTGGAAATAACCACGTGAAAGCATTTACTATTCAACGATTGATACTTGAACATCATATTTCGACTATTCATTTCATGAAGATGGATATTGAGGGCGCTGAATCTAAAATATTTGAAGCAGATATTGACTGGCTTGATATCACTCAATCCTTAAACATTGAAGTGCATCATCATGAATCGCTTGATAAGTATTTAACCATTCTAAAGAGCAAAGGCTTTACTTGTATTCTGTCTAAAAAGCACTGGTCGTCCATTCTCGCTTTTAAATAGTTTTTACATTTTGAAAATTTCCAGTTGGCAAAACAAAAATTTATAAAAAGAGTAAAAGGTAAACTCAAAATATACTCCACGAATCTGGTGGATTCTGTTTTGCCCTTTGTATATGCGTTTCATAAAGAAAAATATACCTCCATTATATATAGCCATTTAAAAAACATCATTCAAATTGTTTCACCTGAAGAAACATTGGAAACATTAGAAACACATATAGGAGAAAAAAAGCAGGGCGCTTATATGCGATTTGGTGATGGGGATGTTTTTTTAGCCATCGGGCAAAATGAAATGATGCAAAAGACAAATCCTGCTCTTGCTCAGGAAATGAAAGAGGCCTTTGCCATGAAAGGAGAAGGTATCTTTAAATCTCTTGCTATTCATCATAAGCAATATGGCTGTGAGAAGGAAATGTATGTGGGCAATCATTTACAAAATGACGAAGCTGTTGAAGTCTTAGTGCGGAATACATTTCCTTATTTCGTTGGGTATAAAATATTCAGCCCGGTTGCTTTACATTATATGGCCTGTTATTTCCCGGAAAAAACCAATTTATTTTTAAAAAAATTGAAAGAACATACAATTCTTTTTATTGGAAAAGAAGATACTCCGGTTGAAATAATAAATGATTTATTTGGACCTGTTCCTCATATTAAAGCGCCTTTAAAAAATGCTTATGACCAGATTGATATCATAGAAGCAAATGCAAATGAATTTCTAAAAAATCAACATCATTATGGAGTCGTTATTCTTGCAATGGGCTGTAGTGGCCGTATTTTGATGAAAAGATTACATGAAAATAATTACCCTGTATTTTATTTTGACTTTGGTAGTTTGCTGGATGGAATTTGTGGACATATTACCAGGCCTTGGCTCAAAGAGAAGATTGACTATAGCTTATTATTAAAAGATATTTCTGTCAGAGTTTAAAATTGAATAACCGTAAGATAAACTCGTCAAAAATTTAATATTATATTTTATCCCTTTTAATTGAATTGATTTTCCCGATTATTTCTCCCCGGAAAATAAATTTATTTACAAAAACACAGAGTAAACAACAGCTCTTTATGAATCCTTCAACTGTAATCCATGTTGAACAACTTTCCAAACAGTACCGTCTTGGTCAGGTAGGGAGAAAAACTTTGCATGATGATGTCAATAGATTGATGCATCGTTTAATTGGCAAATCGGATCCCTATTTAAAAATAGGTGAGGAGAATGATCGCACATTTAAAGGGAATAGCGAATATGTATGGGCATTGCGTGATATTAATTTTAGTGTGCAACACGGAGAAATATTAGGTATTATCGGTCGTAATGGCGCCGGGAAATCTACCCTGCTTAAAATTCTTTCCAAAGTAACTTCCCCTACTTTGGGTAACATTAAGATTAAAGGCAGTATCGCTGCATTGCTTGAAGTAGGTACAGGCTTTCACCCGGAACTTTCCGGAAGGGATAATATTTTTTTAAATGGCGCTATATTGGGTATGACTAAAAAAGAAATTCGCCGCAAATTTGATGAGATTGTATCATTTGCAGGAGTAGAGCGATATATAGATACTCCGGTAAAAAGATATAGTAGTGGTATGTATGTGCGTCTTGCTTTTTCAGTGGCAGCGCATTTGGAACCGGATATTTTAATTGTAGATGAAGTGCTGGCAGTTGGCGATGCGGAATTTCAGAAGAAGTGTTTGGGTAAAATGAAAGATGTAAGTGAAAAAGAGGGGAGAACGGTTTTGTTTGTGAGTCATAATATGCCTGCTATACTAAATTTATGCAGTCATGTAATGATTCTCGAAAATGGAAAAAAAACATTCAATGGTTTGCCTGAAAATGGCATCAGTACATATTTGCATAGCAAGAAAGAAGAACCGGAAACACCATTACATAATAGAACAGATCGTAAAGGAAATGGATTATTGCGTTGTACGGATATCCGTTTTTTCAATGATAAGCTTTTACCGGTAGCATCAGTTAAATCCGGGGATGATGTAATGATACAAGTACATTATACATTAAAAGATAAACCACTTCGGAATGTGTATTTCCGAATTCAAATCCTGGATGCGAATGAACAGATCTTATTCACAATTAATAACGGACATTCAGGTTCTGCATTTCCTCTATTGGCACAAGATGGATTTGTTACGTGTACTTTATATAAAATCCCTTTATTCGGTGGAGACTATTTAATCAGTACATTAATTTATTCGGAAGAAGCCGGCACATTTGATCAAGTGGAATTTGCAAAGAAACTCACTGTTGTTGATGGTGATTACTTTGGAACAGGTAAAATTCCTGTAATTCGAAAAGGTGTATTAACCAATTATTCATGGAGTCAGTAAATTATCGTATATAAATTCCTGAAAAATATTTTTTCTTGAAAAGCACTTTGAAAAAATGGCCTGTGACTAAATATCTTTTAGAACGCATCCCGACACAGGATACAAAAAAGAAAGTAAACTTGTTCATTATCGGCGAACAGAAATGCGGAACAACTTCTCTATTCAATTTATTAATTCAAAATAAATCTGTACTTGCCTACAAAAATAAAGAGTGTCACTATTTTAATACATGCAAGATTGATCAGGATATCAATTATCAACAATACCATCATAACTTCAGACACCCGGTTTATAAAAGATATCACCATATCCTGGATGCATCTCCGGATTACTTAAGCGATTCATCCGCTTTTGAAAAAATATTTTCATATAACCCTAACGCAAAAATTATCACTATACTTCGAAACCCGGTACAACGTTTTATTTCTGCTTATAATTTTTATTTTTCAAATATTATTCAAAACATAGAGTCTGTTTATGAACAATATTTCCAATATACTGAAAAAGGAAAAGCGGAATATGCTTTTTTAAAACAAAATAGGTATTTATCCATTGAAGACTTTTTTCAAAAAGAAGTAAATGGGTTTTCTCCCATCGGTGCATTGAAGCGAGGGCTTTATTCGCAATATCTTCATCCATGGGAAAAAGTATTTGACAAGAAGAATAGGCTGCTATTGATTTTTGAACGATTAACCAACCCGGAATCCATGGAATCCGAAATAAATCAACTTGAAAATTTTGTTCACCTATCTTTAAAGAAAACACTTCCTTTTAAAAACACTTCCTTTAAAAAAAACAAAACACCTGCAAAAGTGATACAGCTATTAGAAGAATATTATTTTGATGAAATGAAAATTTGTCAATCACTTTATGGCTATGATTTTACAGTATCACACTTGCATTAATTAATATGTAATGAACATTTAATATGAATTGATTAGATGAAAAAAGTTTTGAAAAATTCCTATACAAAAGTTTTACAGCCTTTCAGAAATGGAAGCCCTAAAACACTGCAATCTCTTAAGCCAACCTTAACCTCTGCATTATTTAAGAAATACAGAAATGATACGATGGTGCCGGAAAAAAATTTTAAAATAAACCTTGAGTTGGCCTATCATTATTTAAAAAATGTTCCCGGTGATATAGTAGAATGTGGCGTGTGGAAAGGTGGCATGAGCGCAGCATTGAGTGAAGTATTAGGAAATGACAGGAAGTATTTTTTATTTGATAGTTTTGAAGGACTTCCGGCAGTAAAACCTATTGATGGTGCCAATGCGAAGAAGTGGCAGGAAAATGTAACAGGAGAATATTATTTTGATAATTGTAAAGCTTCAATAGATGATGCTGATGAAACGATGAAAAAATCAAATTGTCATTATCAACTTTTTAAAGGTTGGTTTGAGGATACGCTCCCGGGCTTTCATCCGGAAAATGGTATTGCTTTATTAAGGCTTGATGCCGACTGGTATGATTCCACTCTTCAATGTTTAACTTATTTATATCCTAAAGTAGTCACTCATGGAATGGTGCTAATTGATGATTATTATACATGGGATGGTTGTAGCAGAGCGATTCATCACTATTTATCAGAAAGGAATTCTACAGCTCGGATTCGCCATGTAGGAGATGTTTGTTATATTATAAAAACAGATGAGTCAGAGTAGATATATTCATTCAGATATTGAAACAAATCTTTCCTCAGCACAGGAAATTGTACCTGTCATTATCCAAATGTTCCACCCAAAAAGCATTGTAGATGTGGGTTGTGGCTTGGGAGCTTTCCTGAGTGTATTTAAAGAAAATGGCGTAAAAGAAATTCTTGGAATAGATGGGAAGTGGGTAGATCAATCCAGATTATGTATAGATCCATCACAGTTTGAAATCAAAAATATTGATGAACCTTTTGCCCTTGATAAGAAATTTGATGTGGCTATTTGCCTGGAAGTGGCGGAACATATTGCGGAAACACATGCTGATATATTTCTAAATAATTTATCCGCATTAAGTGATATCCTGATTTTTTCCGCTGCATTAAAAAATCAGGGAGGCCAAAATCATATTAATGAACAACCATTTAGTTACTGGCAGGAAAAGCTTAAAAAATTAGGTTTTATATTTTATGATCCTTTTAGAGAACTGTTTTGGAATAATTCCAAAATTTATTGGTGGTATAGACAAAACATATTTTTAGTTGCCAGAGAAACTATTAATATGGATGATTATATAAAGGGTATTTTGCCTGTTCATGAAATGCATGAATATGTTCATCCGGAGTTATTTTCAATAATTCATGATCAGCTTACCTATAACCAGGAGCAGAATATTAAAATTAAATCCGGTGGTATGTCTTTATCATTTTATTTAAAATTGATTCGGAAAAAGATTTCACGAAAGACTTTTGGTAGATGATGAACGCAGATAAAAAGGGTGTTTCAGTAATTGTATGCTGTTATAACAGCGTTTCGCGTCTGAAGGAAACACTCCATCACCTGGCTGTTCAGCAAGTAGATCAAGATCTCTTATGGGAATTAATTATTGTTGATAATAATTCTACAGATGATACAGCACAGTATGCCAAAACGATATGGGAACAACTTGCACCGGGAACTTCCATTACCATTGTCAAAGAACCTACGCCGGGATTGTCTTATGCACGTGAAAAGGGCGCCGCCACAGCTCAATACGAAATACTGATCTTTTGTGATGATGACAACTGGCTGGACAAATCTTATATCCAAACAGCTTTCCAGGTGATGCATTTAAATTCAAAAATTGGCATTGCTGGTGGGCAATCGGTTGCTGCCTGTGAAACGCAAAAACCGGAATGGTTTGACCGTTTTGGACAGGCTTATGCCATAGGGCATCCACTTTTGGAAAGTGGCATTGCCAATAAAAGGACCTATTTAGCAGGCGCCGGAATGATCATTAGAAAATCCATTCTGGAAAAATTAAAATCTAATGGTTTCATACCGATGATCAGCGATCGGAAGGCCAATAATTTAATTTCAGGTGGTGATGCGGAATTATGTTTGGCTGTAATGTACATGGGTTATGATCTTTATTATGATTCCCGCTTACAGTTTATTCATTTTATGCCCGCTGCTCGTTTGCAATGGGGCTATTGTGTAAAGATGATGACCATAGGACATGCCATTCCTCAGTTATTTTTGTTTTTATATTCATATTCAGAAAACAGTTATCTGCAAAACAAGGAGCCGATATTTGAAAATGCAATCAGGGAACTAAGAAAATTGATTTTTAAAAAGTCAGTCAAAGCTCTATTCTTTCAAAAACCTTTTTGGCTTCCTTTTAAATTGTTATTAAAATCGCAACCGGGATCAAGGAAAGAAATTTATTTGAAATCTAATCTGAGAAAATTTGTTTACTTATATGTCCATGCATCTGAGTTAAAAAAAGCGTTTGAAAAGTTGATTGTATATTTAAGTAATATACACGCTGCTCAATCGGCTGAAATGCCTATAAATATAAATGATTACACCAATTTGAACTTACATGAAAACTAACCTTATTTCCATCATTATGCCTGCTTATAATATGGAAAAATTTATTGGAGAAAGCATTGAAAGTGTGCTGGCCCAGACATATACACACTGGGAACTGCTTATCGTTGATGATGGTAGTACCGATTCTACCAAAGAAATATGTCATCAATATATGTTAAAAGATGATCGTATAAAATATCTGTATGAAGAAAATGGCAAGCAGGGGAAAGCCCGTAATACAGGCATAAAAGCATCTGTTGGTGATATTATTTCCTTCCTGGATGCTGACGATATATGGAAAATGAATTTCCTGGAAAAGCAAATTAATTTACTGGAAAGTTCAACCTATGCATTAGTATTTTCAAATATTGAATATATTGATGCACAATCAAAAAGAATAGAAGAAGAACATCAAATCGAATTTGAAATATTGAAAGGCCGTGAAGGTATTGCCATCATGTTGGCAAAAAACCCGGTGCCTATGTCCACTGTCATGGCAAGGAAAAAAGCTATTTTGGAAGTTGGTGGTTTTAAGGAGTCAAAGAAATTGCAGCATGGAGAAGATTATGAATTATGGATACAACTGCTGATACACGGATTTGTTTTAAAAGGAAATAATGAAAGTCTCGTGTATTATCGAAAACATCCATGGCAAAGCACTGCCATCAATGATTCAAAATATGATCAGCGAATCCATATTATTCAAAATATCCCTTCAAATCAAAAATTAGAGAAAGAAAAGAAGGAGGCTATATCCAGATGGCTTTTACGTAAACTGATTGTTTCTAAAAAGCCAAGTAAAACAGATCTTTTAAAGGATGCTGATTTTATGCCTTCAGTCATGAAGAAAAAAGTTTCAAAAATGGCTTGTCATCTTTTCCCGGCAAAATTCTCCAGGAAAGTGATGTGCTTCTTTGCGAGCAATTAAAAGGAGTATCGAGTTTTATCAAAATGGCACAGGATAAATTTATTTCCATAATCATGCCGGCATATAATGTCGAAAAGTTTGTAGCAAAAACAATTGAAAGTATTTTGGCACAAACACATACTCATTGGGAATTGATCATCATTGATGATGGTAGCACCGATGGAACCAAAACGATTATTGATACATTTCTTGAAAAAGACCAACGTATTCGATATTATTATCAGGAAAACGGAAGACAGGGAAAAGCCCGAAATAAAGGGCTTGAATTAGCTCAAAGTGATATCATTGCTTTTATGGATGCGGATGATATTCTTATCCCTGAAATGCTGCAGGAACAATATGCTCTTTTGATCGATCATAATGCTGACCTGGCTTTTTCATCAGTAACCTGTGTGAATGAAAATATGGAAGACCTTCAATTTCCACATGGCTTTCCTCATAAAATAGTTGAAGGAATTGACGGCGCTGAGCAATTGTTAACTTTAGGAAATCCAATTCCGATCATCACCGTAGTGGCCAGAAAAAATTCAGTTTTTGAAGCCGGATGTTTTAAAGTATCATCCAATATACAATATGCAGAGGAATATAGCCTTTGGCTTAGAATGCTGTTAAATGGTTGCAAATTTATTAGAAACGAAAAAAGAGTGGCATTTTATATTTTTCATCCTCAGCAAAGTTCAAGACTTGCAAAAAATAAGCATATACAAATGCTCGAAATGATTAACGATTTACCTGCGCCAAAAGGATTTGAATTAATTAAAGAAAAACATTTAGGGATTTGGATAAGAAGAAGCCTCCAAAAAATTGATGAAACGGAGATCAACATTTTAAAAAGACTCAGTTATTATCAGCCAACGAAATTTGGCAAAATCATATCTATTTTAGCTACTTCTTTATTGCCTTCATCTATGGCAAAGAAAGTCTTATATCGAATGAGTTACCAAACCAAATGAAAAATATTCTTATATATTTTTATGATGTGGAAATAAAATCGAATTCCACCAACTCAGTCGGAAGGCTTGTTGCAGATGTGATTCAGCATCTTGAAAAAAATCATCAGGTTACTTTTTTTACTTTCCATGAAAATTACTCAGATCAAAAAATAACTACGAAGCCGGTTACAGTAAAAATAGGATCAACAGCAAAGCTGAAACAAAAAGCCATAAATTTATTTTATAGTTCAAAAAAAATTAAATCCTATCATTTAAAAAAACAGGCAGTTAAAGAAACACTTTTGCGCTTAAGGAATCAATACGACTTCATTATCGTTCCGCCTTTGGATGAAATGGGATTTTTAAGAAAACAATTTCCAAAAGCCAATATCATTTACTGGATTCATAATATTTCGGCAATTTGTAAAAATGAATATTTGAGCCTGGTTAATGAAGCCAATATTTTTCTCAGTCCTTCACGGACTACCTATCGTTTGTTATTAGAGAAACTACAGCCCAGGCCATTAACCGCTGAATTCATCTTTATGCCAAACTGGATTTCGGATGATTTCTTTCAAACAGACTTTGAGTTTTTTGCTCAGATAAAAACAAAACACCATATTAAGGATGATGAAATTGTTTTGATTTTTTCGGGAGGCGATCAGGTATTAAAAGGCAAATTCATTTTGGATAAAGTACTTAATAAGTTACAAAACTCAACTACCAAAAAACTTGTTTTCATTTTTGCAGGAGAAGCTTCTCCACAACCTGACAAAGCGTTTTCTGAAAATGTTCGATTGATTTCTACCGGAGTATTACAAGCAAATGAATTAGCAGCATATTATCATTTGGCTCATTTCGGATGCATCCCCAGCCTTGCTTATGATCATTGTCCTCTTGTATTACTGGAAATGATCCATTGTCATGTTTTGCCGATTGCTTCAGATATTGGAGGAATAAAAGAAATTACGGGTGCTGATTTCCCTTGTTTAATTTCTATGCCACATGAAGTGAATGCTTGGATACAGGCAATTCAATCAGCGACTGCATTACAAGAGAGGGATCGGCAAGATTTACTAAAGCCCTTGCAACAAAAGGTCTGCACTATTTTTAGTAAACAGAAGGCCCTTGCTATTTTGGATGAAATATTTCAATCATGATGATTCGGCAATTCCTATATAAATTGCAAACCCGATTTTATAAATCATCGGTAAGTGAAAAACTTTACCGTATGTATGCCAGGCTAAAAATTCGGAATAAAAATTTTACAATTATTTCCAACAATTGTTGGGCATGGAGTATTTATGAAGATTTAGGTATGGCTTATACTACGCCAACCATAGGATTATATTTTTTTATGCCTTGTTATTTGAAATTTATTTCCAACTTGCCTCATTATTTGCAAACACCATTATCATTTAAGAGAGATTCGATTTATGAAGAAGGCAATATGCGCCTGTCAAAAAATAAACAGTTTTATCCTGTTGGGCAATTAGGGGATATTGAAATTCATTTTTTGCATTACCATACAGAAGAAGAAGCTTTAGCTAAATGGAAAAAGCGTGTAGCAAGAGTAAATTTTGATAACTTATTTATTGCCGGTTCTGATATAGATCTCTGCACACCTCAGCATATTCAAAGCTTTAACAATCTACCCTATAAAAACAAAGTGTTTTTCAGTGCAAAACCGTACCCTGAATTTAAGTCGGTCGTATGGCTTAAGTACTACCGGGAACAGCCAACGATTGGCGATATTACTAAATATCGTTGGCCATGCAGAAAATATTTTGATGTGGTAAATTGGCTGAATAAAGGAAAGTAAAATGGTTTCTGTAATCATTCCCAATTATAATCATGCTGCCTATTTGAGCAAAAGAATAGAATCCGTTTTAAATCAGACTTACCAGAATTTTGAAATTATTTTATTAGATGATGCATCCACTGACAAGAGTCGAGCGATCATAGAGAAATACAGAGGGCATCCAAAAGTATCGCAGATTATTTTTAATGAAAAGAATTCAGGATCCACATTTTTGCAGTGGCAAAAAGGGATGAATCTTGCCAAAGGAAATTTAATCTGGATTGCGGAAAGTGATGACTGGTGCGAACCCGGGCTGCTGGAAGTACTGGTGAATGGAATACAAAATAATCCAGGCTGTGTACTTGCCTTTTGCCAGTCTTATTGCATCGAAAATGAAGAGAAAGAGAAGTGGCATTCCTCTGCAGATAAAGAGGAAGAAGTGGTTAAGGGTACCCGGTTTTTTGAGAAAAGATTAATTTACGGATGTACTATTTTCAATGCCAGTATGGCCATCTTCAAAAAAGAATTTGCACTGAAAGTGCCAAATGCCTATACGCAATATCAAATGGCCGGAGACTGGTTTTTTTGGATTCATCTCGTTCAATGGGGAGATGTTTTTATAAGTAACCAATTACTCAATTATTTTCGAAAAGGAACGCAGAATGTAAGTTCAAAATTATATGCTCATGGTCAACATTATACGGAAGAGTTAAACGTATTACAACACCTGGTATTTCAACCTTTTGCCAAGAAAAAACTACTTCGTAATTCTATATATAATAAGTACAATAATTTTAAGCGTAACCGGCATAAAATGAATCAAGATGAGGAGGAAAAAGTCATCAAAATGTTTTACGATTTATTAAATGGGAAGACTTCATTCCGGCGATTTGTACAGTTTAAAAATGCTCAAAGTGTCAGCAGGAGGATAATGAAACGACTGGGTATAACATTTTTTATTTAAATTTTCAGGCTATTCGAATTGCTTTCCTTATACAGGCTCATGATGCATACGCGCATTTGCAAAAATTAGTAAATGCGTTGAACCAGGATAATGTTTTATTTTATATCCATATTGATAAAAAATCATCACTCCCTCAAATACAAGGTAAAAATATTCATATTCTAAAAAATCGTGTAGATGTGCACTGGGGTGGCTTTTCGCAAGTTGAAGCTACATTGCTATTATTGGAAGAAGCCTTAAAAAACGGTTTTGACTATGCCGCATTTATCAGTGGCAAAGACTATCCGGTAAAGCCTAATGAATGGTTGAATCAAACTTTATCAAAAGGAGGTGAATTTATTCAAATGAATAAAATGGGAACAGATCCTTTTGCTCCCTTGTCCAGGTATAAATATTATTATTTTACGGATCATTATCAGAGGCGCAATAAAAAAAGTATTAAGACAAAAATCTTTTTGCAGCTCCAGAAAAAATTAAGGCAATTAAAAATTGCTAAACGAATACCCTTTCAATTATATACCGGCGCCTGTTGGTTTGTGCTAAGCCATGATTGTATTAATTATATTTTGCAACAAGTATATACCAACTCAAAATTGATGAAATTTTTTCGATCAGGGTTTTGCCCTGATGAAGGATTTTTCCAAACAATTATTGGTAATTCACCATTTGCCGGTAAAGTTAAACCTTGTATGACTTATGCTGATTGGTCTGTAGATCCAGGCCCGGCTATGTTTACAGAGCTACACTTTCCTGTCATTGCCTCAATGGATGCTATTTTTTTTGCAAGAAAGTTTGACGATAACTCCGGGAAATTACTTTCTCAAATAGATGAAAAGCTCAGAACCTTGTAATTTGAAAAAGCGCTTACTTGTACCTATTTCGATAAGTTTTTCCATACGTTATATTATTCGCACAGGCTTGTTAGAAAGGCTTAGGGAATTTTGTGAACCCATCATTGCATTCACATGGAATGATGATATATTAAATGATGAATTGAAAGCGCTGGGATATGAAGTACATATTATTCCGCCGCCTGTTCGCCAACCGGCTTATAATGATGCACGAAGAAAAATTGATTTCTGGTTCAATGAATTTCAATTAAAAAGCCCTTCCACAAAAATTCAGAAAAGATATTTGCGTCATATACTTCCTGAAGATCATACTTTACTGGCTGAAAGCAGGCGCATATATAATTACTTTAAAAGCTTTATTCCGGGGAATACAAAAAAATTATTTGATACGGAGCAAACTTTATTATTGAGCCATACAAACCTGAAGAAAATACAAACCTGGCTAAATCAATTACATGTTGATGCCGTATTTACGGTAACTCCATTCCACAGACAGGAAGATCTGTTATTAAGAGCTGCCAAATTAAATGGAAAGAAAATGTACACGGCTATTTTATCATTTGATAACCTTACCAAGCGTGGCTGGATACCGGTAGAATATGATGCCTACATGCTTTGGAATAATAAAAACTGTAATGAATTAAAACGTATTTACCCACACACAAAAAATAAACATATCACCATTACAGGCGCACCACAATTTGATTTCTACTTCGACAAAAAATATGTATACGAAAAAGATGAGTGGAAAACTCTTTGTGGTTTACCATTAGATGACCGCAGGATTATTTTATATTCCGGAGGGCCACAAGTGTTGTTTCCACAAGAGCCGCAATACCTCAAACATTTACTGGAAGCAATTGATGAGGGCAAAATTAAAAATGATCCAATCATATTATTTCGCTGTCATCCTATTGATCATATTGACCGGTGGAAAAATGCGGTTGGGCCAAACCCGCATCTTTTTTACGAGGAATCCTGGACAGGAAGAGAGGATATTCATCAAGCCAATATCACGCTAAAAGATATTAAAAAGTTGTGTTCCACTTTAGCCTATACGGATGTGCATATTAATGTATGCTCTACGATGACTATTGATGGTAGCGCTTTTGGAAAGCCACAAATTTGGCCTGCTTATATAGATGAGGATCCAGTTGGGACAAAACTTTTACAGGAGATGTACCGGCAGGAACATTTTTTATCTATCCTACAATTGACAGGAGATTCCTTGTGTTGTTCAAAAGAAGCCTATATCCATAAGGTTCAGCATACTTTGAATAACTTATTTGAAAAAAAATCTATATCAGAAGATTTATTAAAATCTGTGATCACTTTTACAGATGGTCAAAGTATGGAAAGGGTGGCAATGGTTCTTCAAAATGAAATGAGCCAACATCCAAATGATATCCAAACAGATGGCGGAAAAAATATTTTTCATTGAATTATCCGATCAAAATATTATATGTTCATGAGCCGGCAGGAGGGGGCTCTCTTGTGGCTTTATATGAATTAATTAGAAACCTGGATTTGAAAGAAATCCAACCTTACGTTATTTGTTATTACAAAAATTGTTATAGTCAAAGGCTGGAAAATATTCCGGGATGTAAGGTCTTTTATTTAAATGAAAAGGAAGAATTATTTCATAACGATTCTCAGGCAAGAATAGGCCATTCCAGGATAAACAACTATTTATCCGGAGAAATGAACACATTTAAAAAATATTTTTTTAAAGATAAAAGTGAAGTTAGAAAAATTGCAACCATCATCCATGAAATCCGCCCTACTATTGTGCATCATAATAACGGATTGACCGTAAACAGATCTTCAATCAGAGCTGCAATGAAATTTGATATTCCCCAAATTGTACATACAAGAGGCATTTGGAAACATAGAAAAAATTCTATCCAGTTTTTGATTGATCATTATTTATCAAGGAAAATCAATAAGTGGATTTTTTATACAAAGGATGCCAAAAATTTTCATGAAAAAATGTTCCATATACCGGCAAAGTCAATGTATGTGTTCAATGACTTTATAGATGTTCAACAATTTCATGACAAACCAGCGGATAGTACTTTAAGAAAGGAGCTCAATTTAAAAGAGGAAGATTTTATCATTACCGCTCCCGGGCGCATTATCGAATGGAAAGGCCAGCATATTTTATTGGAAGCGCTTCATCTTATTAAAGAAAAAATAAAACCATTTAAATTATTGATTGTTGGATCAGCAGAAAAAGGCATTGGCTCTGAAGTTTACCTGGAAAAATTAAAACAAATGGTAGCTACAATGAAAATCCAACAGGAAGTCCTCTTTATGGGCAATAGAAATGATATGCCGGAGATTATCAATCTTTCTAACCTGGTGGTACATTCGGCAATCAAACCCGAACCACAGGGGTTGGTGATTATTGAAGCCTTGTTTTGTAGGAAAAAAATTGTTGCTACGGATGCCGGTGGAGCCGCTGAATTGGTACATCGTTATGGTGGTGTTTTGGTTAAACCCGGAGATGTTGAATCCTTAGCAGCCGCAATTGTTGATAGGTTTGAACACAGAAATGATAATAGGACGAAATTAGAAGAAATGCAATTTGAACAATTAAAGTCGGATTTTGAAGCAAGAAAAAAGATGAATGAAATCATGGACTTATATCAAGATCTTTTGAAAGTAAAACAAGTATAAAATAAATTCTGGATTCTAAATAACATTTAGATTATTCATGTGCGGGATCATAGGGCAATATAATTTTAAAGATAAAGTGAAGGATCAGGATTTCCTGTACAAATGTCTGCAAAAGATGAAGTACAGAGGGCCTGATGAACAAAAAACGTGGAGTAACGATGATCATTATTTTGCAGGATTTGCTCGTCTTGCCATCCGGGACATGAGCGCGAATGCCGGCCAGCCAATGCTTTCTAAAGACGGGAAATTTTGTATCTGCTTTAATGGGGAAATTTATAATACTTCATATTGTAAGGGTTTACTAAAGCCATTTATTACTGAGTTTCATACTACATCAGACACTGAGGTGTTCTTTTATGTGCTTATACATTTAGGCATTGAAAAAACACTTGAAGTGGTGGATGGTATTTTTGCTTTTGCTTTTTATGACAAGACCAATAATACTCTTATCCTGGCCAGAGATAAAACCGGTGTAAAACCTTTATACTACGGGGTTTGTTCTTCGGGAGTTGTTTTTAGTTCAGAATATGCGCATATCATCAACCATCCTTTTTTTAAAGAAAAAGGATATGATGCTTCGGCAATCTACCATTATTTATTTCTGGGCTATATGCCCGAAGGCAATGCGATTATTCACGGCACTTATTTTCTACCACATGGACATTACTTGATTCTAAAAAAGGGTCAGCCGGATTTGAAACAATATTATGAATTTGGTAAAGATCATGAATTCAAAGATTCGCCTTTTGACGAAGTATTAGAACATTCAGTTGTCTCACAATTGGTGAGTGATGTACCCATTGGTACTTTTATGTCGGGTGGTGTTGATAGCACACTGGTCAGCTATTTTGCCAATAAACATCAGCATTTCAAAGCTTTTACCTTGGGTATTCTTGATAGTAAAATGGATGAAAGCGATGCGGCCAGGTCTTATGCGGAAAAGTTTCATATACCTCATTGTGTTACAATGATGGATGCCGAAGAACTGGATAAACTTATTGAAGAACATATAAGTGCATTTTCAGAACCATTTGCTGATTATTCCTCATTGCCTGCCTTAAAGCTGTCTGAATTTTCGAAGAAATACATCACGGTTGCTTTAAGTGGAGATGGCGGAGATGAATTATTTTGGGGCTATAATCGAAATATTCGTGCATTGAATTTGATAAGGATCTATCAAAAAAATAAACTTTATAGAAAAGCATCCTTGATCGGATCTAAATTAAGAAATAAACAATCTGTCGAAATAAAAAGGCATTGGCATGCCAATGATTTTCAGGATTATTATTATTCAACACTGGGAATTACAGGGGCTCATAAATGGCTGCCTCTATTGATGCGGGAAAAACCCGGGAAACCCTTTTTTTTTAGAAAACAACTGGAACAAGGGGATGACTTTTCACATAATATGATGCAATGGATGCGAAATCTGGAAATGGATTTACATCTGCCCAGAATTTTATTAAAAATGGATAGAGCATCTATGTATCACAGCCTCGAAGTGCGTGTGCCTTTTTTAAGTAATGCTATGTTGCAATACAGCAGAAGTATTGACTATCAGGAATGTATTCAAAATGGAGTGGGTAAAGTAAATATCAAAAAGTCTTTGGCTGAAAAAGCAGGTAACCATGCAGCTTTTGAGCCCAAAAAAGGCTTTGGCATCCCACTGGATATTTGGATGCGTAACAATCAATCATTAAAGATCCGGGAAACAATAAGCAACATGCCTGAAAGGCTTCAAAATATGTTCAATAAAAAAATGGTAGATAAATTACTGGACGCATATTTTAAGGACAAAGAAGATATTGGATGGTTTATATGGGCTTTATATATGCTGGTGCGTTGGAATCAAACTTACAAATGCTGACTCAGATGAAAATTGCCATTTTTACAAATTCATTTCCTAAAATCAGCGAAACTTTTATCAGTAGAAAAGTGCAATATTTTTCAGAAAGGGGGCATGAGATACGTATATTTTGCAATCACGTGGATAAGGATCTCTTTGAAAAAATGTTTTCAAATGCCAGGGGGGTTTCATTATGTATTTTGTCCAGAGAAAATATGATGCTTCATTTTGCAAAACAGCCGCAAAAAATATTCAAGATTCAAAAGAAGGTTCAACCATTTTCCAGGGCGCTGTATGAAGAATATATATTTTCAAAGATTATGGTATTTAATCCGGATATAGCCAGTTTTGAATTTTCATCCATAGCACTTTATTACCAGGCCGTTATTCATCGGCTGAAAGTGCCTGTGATAGTGAGTTGCAGGGGGTCGGCAGAAAAAGTAGAATTGCTTCAATACCCGGAAAGACAGGAAATGTACAAAAAGTTATTTACAAAAGTAACCCGTATTCATTGTGTATCCGAAGATATGAAAAGGACTATTTTGCCTTACTGCGAAGATGATTCAAAAATATTTGTTGGTTATTCTGCAATTGATTCAAATTTTTTTTCCGGGAAACAACAACAAAAAAACAACAACAACAGGGCATTTAAAATTTTAAGCGTTGGGAGAATGGTATTTGCCAAAGGTTTTGCGAATGGTTTATTGGTTATGAAAATATTAAAAGATCATGGGTTACAATTTACCTGGACGATTGTAGGAACAGCTGCCAATGAAGCGGAACTTCTTTTTAAAAGAGATCAATTGGGTTTAAATGATCAAGTAATTATTGCAGGGCCTCTTAATAATACCGATGTAAAAAAGGAAATGGAAAATACAGATCTGTTTTATCTACCCAGTATTTATGAAGGATTGGCAAATGTTGTACTGGAGGCGATGAGTATGGCTCTGCCAATTGTAGCTACCCGTTGTGGCGGAATACCTGAAGCAATTGACGATGAGGTTGAAGGTTTATTGGCTGATGTATATGATTTTTCTGCCCAGGCACAATGCATCATGAAAATTGCAGCAGATAGGAAATGGGCATCTAAACTGGGAGATAATGCCCGGAAAAAAGTTTTGGAAATATTTTCTTTAGATAAACAAATGCAACATCTTTTATCTATTTATCAAGAAATGATACATGATAAGAAATCAACCCATACCTAATAGATAACGGGAAATAATGGAAGGAAAGAAAATTATTATCTCTCATGGCTGGTCTGATTTCTCTTTGAATTATCAATCGAAATATTTATCTGTTGAATGGTCAAAAAAAAATAAGGTGTTATTCCTGGATAATAAAAAGAAGCATCAGGGTATTGTACACGTGAGTCAAAATCTGCAAGTCATGGAATGGCCGGGTAATAGGCCGGTTGGCTGGAAAGATTTTGTATTTGCTTTTAAAACTTTGAAACAATTTAAACCTGACATAGTCATTTCAAATTTTGCATCCAATGATATTTTAATGTGGGTTTCCTGGATTTTGAAAGTTGAAAATCGAATTTGCTATTACCATACAATGGTACAACAACACCTGGAAGATTATGGTCATCTTAGTTACAGGCAACGATTTAATGTTTTTAGAAAAGGGCTGGCGTTCCGAAAAGCAACTCATTTATTAGCCTCTTCTCATGCAGCAAAGAATGATCTGGTAAAATATTACAGAACAAATCCGGAAAAGGTTTTTGTTTTTCCAAATATCATCGAAGATTCTCAAGAAAGAAATCCCGGAGAACCTAACCGGATTGGCTTTTTGGGCAGGCTTGATAAATCAAAAGGTGTAGATATCTTGATCAACGCTTTTTATAAATTGAACACATATTTTCCTCATGTTCAACTCCTGATTGCGGGCAAGGGAGTTGAAGAAGCCAACTTAAAGAAAATGGCTGATGAACTGGGTATCCGGGATCAGATTGTATTTGCAGGTTCAATTTCAGGAAATGAAGTTCGTCATTTTTTGGCCAGCCTGCATTTTCTTGTAGTGCCAAGCAGGATGGATAATTTACCTACAGTAGCCCTGGAAGCTTTATCAACTGCCACCCCGGTTATTGGAAGTAATCGGGGTGGAATCCCGGATATCATTCATGATGGCTATAATGGATTGTTGTTTGAAAATGAGCATAGTGATTCATTGTTCGAAAAAATGCAAATGGTATTGAAGCATGAAATTGAATGGCGTGATTTATCGAGAAATGCACGTATATCTTATGAAGAAAGATTTTCTCCGAAAACACTATTGCCGAGATTTCAAAGACTTTTTAACAAAGACTCAAATGTGAACTTTTCAAAATAAAATTACCTGTTCTTTATACGTTGTGATTCATTGTAAAAGTTTTAAAGAATTGTTTCATTTATAAGCTAATGGTGTTTGAAATAAATAAACACCTTCAGGATGCTTCATCCGAAAATGATGAAATGAAATTATCAATGATATATATAAAACAATTTATGAATAAACCAGATCCTTAAAGATTCAAGATTCCATGCTTTTCCAATTTATTCGTTATACACAACCAGGCTGGCAATTTAATTTAAGGCCTGTAACTAATCATTCTTTTGCTTCATGTTATGTAATGGAAAAAGATATTGAAATTTCTTTTCTGGATAAAAGGTACCAAACAAAATCGGCGCAATTGGCCGATGCAGGGTATCGTCTATGGAATAGCGGAGTTCTATTGAAATCCACACAATCAGAAATAAACCGTTTACACGATTTGCCTCAACCCACTTTGCATGATGAATATTTATTTGTACACAAATATTGGGGCAAGCCCTGGGCCTTATTTGCTTTGTTTTTGCGTCTTCTTACTTTCAGGAATATTTTTAAAGAATGCAAAGCATATCATGCCACCAGAAAAACAGAACGCATGAATCCTCATGCCAATCCAATAAGACAGGATTTATATGAACCATTCAGGTCTGCGCTCATTGAATCAAACCCTTTGGTAGCAGTCATTATACCCACATTAAACCGATATGAATATTTGAAAAATGTATTGCATGGTTTAGAAAATCAATCGTATAAAAATTTTGAAGTCATTGTCATAGATCAATCTGATTCCTTCCAGGAGACGTTTTATGATTCTTACGACCTAAAAATAAAATTGATCAGACAGGAAGAAAAAAAACTATGGACCGCAAGAAATAATGCTTTGAAAAGTACCACTGCAAAATGGCTTCTTTTTTTTGACGATGATTCCATCATTGAACCAGAGTGGATAGAACAACATTTGAAATGTATTGATTTTTTTGATGCACAGATTTCTGCTGGTGTCTCCATAGCAACAAGTGGCGGTAAAGTTCAGGAGAGTTATCAATATTTCAGATGGGCAGATCAATTTGACTCCGGAAATGCATTGGTATGTCGAACTGTTTTTCAACAAATCGGATTATTTGATGAACGTTTTAATGGGTTAAGAATGGGTGATGCAGAGTTTGGTTTTCGTGCCTATATCTCCGGCATAAAGAGTATATCCAATCCCTATGCAGGAAGAATCCATTTAAAAGCTTCGCGCGGTGGATTAAGGGATATGGGCAGTTGGGATGGTTTTCGCCCAAAAAATTGGTTTGCACCCAAACCCGTTCCGAGTGTGGTCTATTTATTTAAAAAATATTTCCCTTCTTCTTTGTACAGAAATAGTATTCTTATTGGAATCATGCTTTCTAATATTCCATACCGATTCAAAAAAAATAGCCGAATGCTTTTGCTCAGTATATTTTTAACAATCATTCAATCACCTATATTATTTATTCGCTATTTACGTGCAAAGAAAATTGCAAAAAGAATATTTTCAGAAGCAGGTAATGAAAAACCCAAAATTGTTGCACCATGTTAGGCCCGGAGACATGTATTAATGAAGCTGGATTCAGACAAACTTTCCCCGGGAAAACGCTTGCTATTATTTCTGATTGTGTTCATTTTACTTTGCCCAATGGGCGTATTGCAACAGAGAATCATATTTTGCTCAGTCAGATCAAAGTCTTAGCCCGTCATTTTTCTCATACCCTTATTTGTTGCCCATTTGTTGACTATGATGATCATAAAATCTATACGGAATATCCCGGAGCCTTCGAATTCTATCCTACACCAAATGTAGGAGGGCAAAGCATTTCAGACAAAATGAAAATTTTAAGAACCATTCCCGTGTGGCTTAAAACATTTAAAAAAATAAATTATAAAAGCGATTTTATTTATCTCCGTTTTCCAAACAATTTAAATATTCCGGGTTTTTTTTATTTTAATAATAAGCATAAGCCTTTGTTTGCTACCTATACCGGTACATGGGAAAAATATCGTGGAGAGCCACGAACATACCGGTTACAAAAATATTTATTGAAGCATTTTTTTAAAGGCCCTGTATTTGCTTATATAAAAAAGGAAAATGCCAAAGATCATTTGCATACAACATTTAGCCCATCTTATTCTTTGGAGAAATGGTATGAAGAAATTGAGCCTGTGGAGTTAAAAATGAAATCTCTTTTGGAAGGAGGAAAAAAACCTTTTGTATTCATATCTGTTGGTGCCTTTAATGCAATGAAAAACCAACAATTTATTTTGGACACGTTTAAAACATTAAACGAAAAGAAGATAGATTATCAATTATACCTGGTAGGAGATGGGCCCTTAAAAAAACAATATGAACAATTTCTTATTAAAAATCATTTGACAGACAGAATTATCATTACCGGGAAATTAAAAGCTGATGAGCTTAGAATATTGTATAGGAAAGCTGATTTTTTAATACAGGCTTCACTTGTGGAAGGTTATGGCAAAGTGCCTGTGGAAGGCTATTTTCATGGTGTTGTACCATTTTTATACCATACCGCTATGTCGGAAGAAATTTTGGGCGCCGGTAAATATGGATTTGAATTTGAAAATTTAAATCCAGTTTCATTTGCCCAATATTTGCTCAGCAAAATAGAAGATCAGGCGGACATTGTAAACAAGTTGAAAGCCGGGCGGCAATATGCCAAATCATTGACTCTGGATCAATGGTCTTTAGAAATGATTGAAGTGATTAAACAATATCATGACAACAAGCGTTAAAAACGAAGTCAATTCTGTTTATGGATATGTGGCGGCTTTTTTAGCAGGCATGATAGTGGGCTATAGATCTATTCCGGAGCTTTTCGGTTTAATTTATGTGGGTTTGGGAGTTGCATGCATTTACCTGGCCACTCGACAAGATTTAACCCGCTTATTTAAGATTCTGCCGTTCCTGATTTATTCGGAAATGTTTATGCGGGCTTATGTTTCTTTTATTCCTTATTTATTTATGCCTTACTTATATATTGCCATATTTGGAATCATGATATTAAGCAATGGTGTGAAATTAAAATTGCATAGTAATTATGTGGTTTTTCTATTATTTTTTGTCTTCATAGAATACATTAATGGTTTTAGATCCAATGATGCAGATTATGCACGTGGTTTATTAATCAATACGACGGCATTGGCTGTAGTGGCTTTGTGGGGCGCTACGACGGTAATTACCCCTTTAATGGCAAACAGGATTCTCAATACGGTTAAGTTGGCAGGCATTTATTTATGTGGCATGGTCATCATAAGATATTTTAAAGGAGAAGTATATTTTTCTTCCTATTCACAATCTGAAGGCGTTAATGGTTTAGCTCCTGTACAGTTGAGTGGCTACATGGGTTTTGTGGTTACCGTTTTCTTTTTTACCATCATGAATGGATTTGAAAAGAAAAATCTGCTGTTAAATCTTATTTGCATTTCTATGGCTACCATCATAATGTTGCTATCCTTTTCCAGGGGAGGAATTTATTTCTTTGGTATCATGATTATTTTATATTCATTTTTCAACAGGAAACAATTACATAAATATTTATTTTTTATTTTACTTATACCTACGGGATTGTTTGTCTATAATTTTGTTACTGCGAAGACAAATGGCCTGATTGAAGAGCGTTATAAAGAAGAAGGCAATTCCGGGAGAACATATCTTGTAGAAGCTGCGTGGGACTTGTTTTTGAGTCACCCATTGGCCGGAGTTGGCCCCGGTAATTTTAATACCGAAATTACCAAGGATAAACTTTATGACCAGGAGTCCGGGGCACATAATGAGTTTGCACGGGCCGCCGCTGAAGACGGTATCTTAGGTGTAATAACATATTGGGGGTTTTTCCTTTTCCTTTTTTTAGATATCATGAAAAGAAAACCTATTCAAAGGGAGTATGCTTTTTATTTCGCAGTATTTTTCTGCCTTGTGATTGTTCATAACGGATTAAAAATATCCTTGCAACCTCTGTTGATATTATTGGCGGTTGCCACACCAACTATCAGAGCCTCTAAAAATTTGCATGTTACTTTCTCAAAAAAGCCAACCCTGCAATCTTGATGAAATGGCCTTTCTGCACCAGGCCTGTTTTCCTGGTTCCCTGAGTAGCCAGCTCGGGAAAAAATATGCCCGAAGAACACTACAATGGTTTTTATCGGATGAACATCGTTTTTTGATACATGTAAATCAGGATGAGAAAATGGTCGGGTATGTAGGAGGATTTATTTCTCAATATCCGGGTGATGGCTCAACCAGTGGAATGCTTCGTTTTGCAATGAGAGAAGCCGTTTCAGGGGTTGTCAGAAAGCCCTGGTTAATATTTCATAAAAATCTGCGACAACATTATCCCCTGGTTATTCGAAATATTTATCAAAAAATCATTCCGGGAAAAAAACACCTTGTTCCTGTAAAAAAATATCTTGCTAAGGAGCAAAAAATTGGCCTTGTGGTCATTGGCGTGCATCCGGATAATAGAGGAAATGGTGTTTTTGAATTATTGATGAAAGCATTTGAAGAAGAAAGCCGGAAAAGAAAAATAGAAAAAATGGTTTTAAGTGTAAAGCCTGATAATAAAAGGGCAATAAGAGCTTATCAAAAAGTAGCCTGGCAAATTGATAAAGAATCAATTTCCTCAGTGGATATGTATAAATTTTCAAATTGACAGAAAAAAGGCAAAGCACAATTCTCTTATTAGGTGTTTTCACTGATCCAAAAGACCCTAAAAAAAACATTCGAACGGCTACATGCCGCATCGCTGAAATGTTTTCAAAGAATCATTTGAGTGTAATAACCTCTTCAATACATTCCGGCAGGATAGCTCGTTTGTGGGATAACTTATGGGTAATACTTACACATCAAAAAGAAATCAAAATCGTTATTATACCCTTGTATGGCACCAGGCCTGCTTTTATATGGCAGGAAATCGTAAGCCGTGTTGTAAAATTTTTTCATAAGAAATTAATACTGACTATTGATGGAGGTTCCATTCCTGATAAGATGGAAAAAAATCCTCGTCATTTTTTAAAGGCCATGAAAAGGGCCGATACACTTATATGCCCTTCCGCTTTTTTTTATCATTACTTAGATAAATACCCGGTAAAAAAAATTCAAATCGAAAATGCAATAAACCTAACGGGATATTTATTTATGCATAAAAAAACTTTTCGCCCTAAGATACTTTGGATGAGGGCATTTGAAAAAACCTATAATCCTTTAATGGCCGTAAAAGTGGCTAAAATCTTATACAGCCAATTTCCCGACTTTGAAATGGTCATGGCCGGGCCTGATCATGGAATGCTTGCAGAAACAAAAAAGAGAGTGCATGAAGAAGGGCTTTCACAAAATGTATTTTTTCCCGGATATATCAACCTGGAAGAAAAACTACACTATGCAGCTCAATATGATTTTTATATATGTACCAATGAGATTGATAATGCCCCGGTTTCTGTTATTGAGTTTATGGCACTGGGCTTAGTCATCATTGCCACGAATGTAGGAGGACTCCCGGATTTGATAGCAGATGAACAAAATGGATTTTTGATTCCACCAAATAATGCGGAAGAAATGGCTTCGAAAATTGTGACTGTTATTCAAAACCCTTTGAAAGGTATTGCCATGACAGAAAAGGCTTATGCCTTTACGAAAAATTTTGGTGAAGACGTTGTTATGGAAAAATGGAAAAAATTATTTGAAAAATTATAATATGCAAGAGCCCGATCATATTCCTTTTTCACCGCCTTATATAGATGAAGAGATCATTCATGAAGTCACAGAAACTTTGCGTAGCGGCTGGATTACAACCGGCCCTAAAGTAAAGGAATTGGAAAAGTTTGTGGCAAATTATACCGGGGTCTCTCAAACACTTGCCGTAAATTCTGCCACCTCGGCATTAATGCTTTGTCTTCATTGGTTTGGAATAAGAAAAGGAGATGAAGTTATCATTCCGGCATATACTTATTGCGCTACAGCCCTGGCAGTGATGCATGTAGGAGCTACACCAGTCATGGTAGATGTGGAGAATGATTTTACCATCTCACCAGATAAAATAAGAACAGCAATCACTACGAAAACTAAAGCAATTATTGCGGTAGATTTTGCCGGCTGGCCTTGTGCGTATGAAGAGATTAAAGAAATGATCGGTGATCAGGAAATCACTCAAAAATTTAAATCAGGTTCTGATAATCAAAAGCAACTCGGCAGAATTTTACTGATTTCCGATGCTGCACATGCATTAGGCGCTACCTATCAAAATAAACCCATTGGGCAATGGGCAGATATGACAGTGTTTTCCTTACACGCAGTGAAAAATGTAACCAGCGCCGAAGGAGGTATCATATGCCTGAATCTGTCTAAACCCTTTGATAATGAAAAATTGTATAACCAATTAAGATTGTGGAGTCTGAATGGACAGACAAAAGATGCATTATCAAAATCACAGGGAGGGAGTTGGAGATATGATATTATTTATCCGGGTTTTAAAATCAATTTACCGGATGTGCTTGCTGCGCTGGCATTGGCTCAACTGAAAAAATATGACCTGTACCTGCTTCGTGAAAGAAGGCGGGTCTTTAATTTTTACTATACCTTTTTTCAAAAGAATAAAACATTCCAATTGCCGGCATTTGATGACCCTGACAGACAATCTTCCTGCCATCTATTTCCTATTCGTGTCCATCATTTTACGGAAGAGATGCGCGCAATGGTAATACAAAAAATGGCGGAAAAAAATATTTCCCTGAATGTTCACTTTGTACCCTTACCTATGTTGACCGTTTTTAAAAATGCCGGTTTTGATATAGCTCATTTTCCTAAATCTTATGAATTATATTGTAATGAAATATCCCTTCCTGTTTATCCTCAATTAACGGATAAGCTATGCCTGCATATATGCAGTGAATTATGCAAATCAGTAGAAGAAATATGGCATGATCGATAAATTCCGAGTTTTAGATATCCTGTTATCTCTATTCCTTCTTGTGATATTATTACCACTTTTCCTGGTGATTTTTATCATCGTAAAGCTGGATACAAGAGGGCCGGCCATTTTCAGCCAGAAAAGGGTAGGGTGGAAGAATAGAGATTTTACCATGTATAAATTCAGGAGTATGAAGGAAAATACACAAGTGAAGAGTACACTCACATTGGGTGATCATGATAAACGGATAACACCGGCAGGGAAATTTTTAAGAAAATGGAAACTCGATGAATTGCCCCAATTGTGGAATGTATTTATTGGTGATATGAGCATGGTTGGCCCCAGGCCGGAATTGAGGGAGTTTGTTGATTATTATGCAAAAGAGGATATGTTTATTTTTAATATAAGGCCTGGAATTACAGATATTGCTTCGCTCCAATTCAGAGATGAATCAGCACTTTTAGGCACACAGGAAGATCCGAGGACTTATTATATTGAAGAAATTTTGCCTGCCAAATTAGTGTTGAATAAAATATATATTGAAAGGAAAAGTGTAAAAAATTATTTTAGAATCCTTTTTAGCACTATCTTGTCACTGATTAAGAGAGAACCATTTAAGAAAAAGGCATTTTAACCTCAGCCCGAACCCTTGAAAGAGATAAGAAGCTTTTTAATTCGTCTGCGCATTATGCCAAAATGGGCCATCTTCATTTTGGATATAGGCCTTTGCATTTTTACTTTTATTATCGCGAATTTATTACTGAGTAATTTTGATATTGTCATTATCAATAACGAAGACCTTTGGCATGGTACATGGATCATAATGATAGCAGGCGCCATTTTTTTCAGTATATTCAAGACCTATGATGGAATCATCCGTTTTTCTGAAACAAGGGAAATACTCCGGATTGTATATGCCTTACTAATTTCTGTAATCGTTTTATTGATTGGTAATATTCTTCTTAAATCCTTTTCAATAAAAACATTTATTCCCAACTCATCCCTGATTGTATATTTTTTCATTGCTGCATTCAGTATTTCTGCTTATCGTTTATTAATCAAAAATGTTTATAAAAGTGGGTATGGCATAGACCGGGAAGAAGTATTGATTTTTGGAGATGCGGAAAATGCCGGGCTGCTTCGTAATACCATTGAAACGATTTCAGAAACAGCTTATAGAGTGGTTGCATTTTTGGATGACGAAAACAGGTTTGCAGGAAAATCAGTGGATAATATTAGGATCATGAATTACAAGTGTTTAGCGTCCTTCCTGGAAACAAAGCACATTCAAACTTTATTTATTGCCAAAGAGAACCCTGCCCCTTCTATCGTTAACTTTTTAGTAGAGAAATGTTTAGAGAAGCGTGTAAAAGTAAAAAATATTCCTTCTCCTAAAACCTGGATGAATGGCCACCTGACGAAAGAACAGATAAAAGAAGTAAGGATAGAAGATTTATTGGGAAGACCGTCTATCAAATTGCACAATCAGCTTGTCTTAGATTTGATGAAAGGGAAAAGAATACTTATTACCGGAGCTGCCGGTTCTATTGGGAGTGAACTGGCTATGCAGATTGCTGAGATGGGGCCTGAAGCCTTAATCCTTTGCGATCAACGGGAAACTGGTTTGTATGATGTGGAATATAAAATTCAACAAAAATTCGGCCATAGCGATAACCTAAAAATTGTTTTATGTAACATCAAAGACAAGTATGCTGTAGCGAAAATTTTTATGGCCTATGCGCCTCAAATAGTATTTCATGCAGCCGCATACAAACATGTTCCTTTAATGGAACATCACCCATCAGAAGCTGTTCGAAATAATGTGCAGGGTACAATGGTATTAGCCAGTCTGGCTGAATATTATGGAGTCGAGCGGTTCTTATTTATTTCTACGGATAAAGCCATAAATCCTACCAATATTATGGGTGCATCGAAAAGAATTGCTGAAATATTTTGCCATGCATTGCATTATGGGTATCAACATCTTTTCCAAAATGGACCACTTCCTTCCAAAGTGTACCATATTCATAATAACCAATCTGAAAAAGTAAAATTTATTACAACACGCTTTGGAAATGTTCTAGGCTCCAATGGCTCAGTTATTCCACGATTTAAGGAGCAAATTGAAAAAGGGGGCCCTGTAACCGTAACGCATCCCGAAGTGATCCGCTATTTCATGACGATCTCTGAGGCTTGTTCCCTGGTATTAGAAGCCGTAACGATGGGTAATGGAGGTGAAGTGTTTTTATTCGATATGGGAGAACCGGTGAAGATTGCAGACCTGGCCAATAAAATGATCCGTCTTGCAGGTTTTGAACCGGAAAAACAAATAAAGATCCAATATACCGGACTTAGACCCGGTGAAAAATTATATGAGGAATTGCTCAATAAATATGAAGAAGTTCTGGAAACACACCATAAAAAAATACTCATCAATAAAGTACAATCACACGATTTTGTCATTTTTGCTTCCTTATTAAAAGATTTATTATACCATGCAGAAAATAATGAAGAGGATGAAGTGGTGAAGCTCATGAAACAGATCATCCCGGAGTATAAAAGCAATAATTCAGTTTATTCCATGTTTGACTCTTCACATCCAAATGAAAATTCTTTACCTTCGGCTTTTAGAAACTAGCCATTTGAAAAATGTTGAATTTGTTTAAGCGAAAAACGGTATCACCTGACCTTTCTTTTATTGGTGTGGATATGCATTCACATCTTTTGCCGGGTTTGGATGATGGACTTAAGAAACCTGAAGAAACCATTGCATTTATTCGTTCGTTAAAGGAAATGGGCTACCATAAACTTATTTGTACACCCCATATCCTTGCCGAAGTTTATCCGAATTCTCCAGAAACCATTTTGCCAAAATTGGAGTTAATTAGAAAAGAAATTGCTGCTCAACAAATCGATATGCAAATTGATGCTGCAGCTGAATATATGGTTGATATTGATATGGAAAAACTGATTGACAATGATCAGCCACTTCTCACATTCGGCGATAATCATATTCTGATTGAGATGTCCTATATTGCCCCCTCCTCAAACATTGAACCCCTGATTTTTAAATTAAGAATGAAAGGCTATCAACCGGTTCTGGCTCATCCGGAACGCTATAATTATTATCATACAAATTTTGAAATGTATGAACGCTTTATTGACCTGGGATGCTTATTACAGGTCAATTTGCTTTCT
The DNA here is from genome assembly GCA_018268015.1 of Bacteroidota bacterium. GTDB lineage: Bacteria > Bacteroidota > Bacteroidia > Chitinophagales > Chitinophagaceae > JAFDXJ01. The sequence goes on along the minus strand of JAFDXJ010000050.1, from coordinate 468,796 downwards.
TTATTGGGTTATTATGGCAAATCGGTTAAAAAGACAGCAGATTTGATTGTCGAGCAAAAAATGGTAAGCCTTTTAGGCACTGATATGCATCACCAGGCACACCTTGATGCTTTAAAAGACCTCGCTTCAAAAAAACTTTTCTATAGCTCTTTAGAAAACTGTAATATCCTGAATAAAGAATTGTTTGGTTAACTACCTAAACAATGAACATGCCACGCCCATATCTTCTTATGGGAAATCCCTTTTATTTGAAAATTGAGATGGACTGCCTCCCGGAATATTGAAAGGGTACAGTCAAATTAAAACCAGATTTTCCAAGCTTTACGGTACCTTTCACATCTAACAAGAAGTCTTGGGAAAACAAACTGACCAGGGTGTTTTTAAGCAGATTTTTCATGTCAACTGACATACGAGAGGGGATATAAAATTCTGACCTTTTCGCAATATGCATATTTGTATCCAGCATATAATGACCTACATAATTCTGGTTGATATATACATCACAATTAATATTCTTCAGATCTACACTAAAATTGTTCGGATTGAAATAAACCAGGTCCATTTTTACGACAGAAGTGGTAAAACCGGCGCTATCAATCCGGACGTTTTTCAAATCCCTGTATTCCACAGCCTGTGGTTTGCTGCAAGCAAAAAATAAAAAAAAACAGGGAAAAATCCACCAATTTTTCATCATTTAAATTTTAACGAAAGTAGGGGAGCTTTTTTAAAAATTGAAAAATCTCTTCCCTAAAATTTTGTATTTTTATCTGCTATAAATATTAGGATGGCCATTAAATTTGGTGAAATGTTTTAGCCTAATATTATGAGTTTTAAAAATATATTTTAAAATATTTATAATCAATTTATTATGAATAATAATTGTATTAAAAGTGTAAACATATTATAACCTCAGATATTGATAATATGGTTTTCAACAGATTTATTGCGAAACGGATTAAATAAAAAATATAAACAATGTATATAATTGATAATCAATATTTTCCATCAATAAACTATTATTACACTTTATTAAAAAACTTAAATATCGAAATTGTTGAATATGAAGTTTTTAAAAAATCAACTTTTCGCAATCGTTGTATTATCACCGGGAGCAGTGGGATGATTTCTTTATCAATACCATTGAAACATGGTAGAAATCAAAAAGCTTTTTATAGAGATGTTGAAATTTGTTATCAGGAAGACTGGCAAAAGCGTCACTGGAGATCTATTCTGGCCTGTTATAACCGCTCCGCTTTTTTTGATCATTATCAATCCGTTTTGCAGGACATTTTTAGCCTGAAGATGAAATTCCTGTTCGATTTTAACTGGTATATTCAGGAAAAAATGGCTTCCATACTCCGGATCAGTTTGCCGGCATGTTGTAAAACCGAACCAACACCGGATGAAGTTCAGGGGGACTTCAGGGATATTTATTCACCGCAAAATTTTAAACAATTTCATGCCCTGGGAGAATATATCCAGGTTTTTGAAACGAAGCATGATTTTATACCTAATCTCAGTATTGTTGATCTTCTTTGCAACCTGGGCCCGGATGCCATGAATTATTTAAGAGAAAAGATGAAATGATCAGATCACTAAATCGTGGGTTGGCTTATCAGACTTATTCCATTTTTCTTATAATAGGTTGTTTATTTATTCTTTTGAGTAAGTTACAATATTGTGACAATTTAAACGTATTGAACAAGATAAATGGATATACCCAGATGTCTTTAGAGTACTAACAATGACTTACAAGAAAATTATCATAACTTATTTTTTATCTCTTTTTCATATCCTGGTTTTTGCACAGCAAAGACCCTATTACTCACAATATAATTTAAATGATTTTATTATTAACCCGGCTATTGCAGGGATTGAAAATTATTGGGATTTAAAAATCAGTCATCGGCATCAATGGGCAGGACTTGATGGTGCGCCGGTAACCACATATTTAACGATTCAGGGGCCGCTTACTAAATCAACCGGCGAAAGAGAAACAACCGCATCTGTAAGAGCGCCGGGTGAAAATCCCAGGGGAAAATCTTTTCTTCAAAATTATCAGGCTGCTGATCCACACCAGGGATTAGGACTGACCATATTGAATGACCGGGCAGGTCCATTAAACCGGTTTGCAGCTTTTGCAACGTATGCATATCATTTACCTTTAGGTCCTAGAACCAGTATTGGTGGAGGTATATCATTAGGAATACAAAATCTCAGGCTGGATGCCAATGCACTTTATTTTGGAGAAGCTTACCCGGTAGATCCTGCTGTTAGTGGAAGTGGTTACATCAATACGATCAAACCGGACATTTCGGCTGGACTTTATTTGTACTCAGCCAGGTATTTTATAGGACTTGCTGCTCAACAAATCATTCCACAAAGGGTTGGTTTTAATGATGGAAAAATCGGTGGGGATAGTATTTCAATCATTAATGGCCGATTGATTCCCCATTTATTTTTTCAGGCCGGATATAAATTTTTGCTATCTGAAGATATCAGTATGATGTCTTCATTTATGGTGAAATATGTAAACCCTGTACCCATTAGCCTGGATTTAAATATAAAATTTCAATACAGGGATATTATTTGGACAGGAGCTTCTTTTCGGCCAAAGGATGGTTTCTCTGCTTTATTGGGCGTAAATATAAACAGCTCTATAAATATAGGTTATTCCTATGATTACAATACCTCAAAATTGAATACAGTGAGTAGCGGCACTCATGAAATCCTGGTAGGATTTTTATTGGGAAACCGGTACGGTGATTGGTGCCCCAGGAATATATGGTAGCTGAAAAAGTAATTTTATTTATATTCTCCAAAAACTTTCCGCAATACATCTGCAATCTCACCCAATGTACATAAATGTTCCGCTGCCTCGATAACGGGAGGCATTAAATTGGTTTCATTTCTGGCAGCGTTTTCAATTTTTTCCAGGCAATCCTTTACCATTTGTTGATTTCTTTTATTCCGGAGTCTTTCTAATTTATTCATTTGTACCTGGCGGATATTATCATCCACATGTAACACAGGAATTTGATGTTGACTGATTTCTTGAAATTCATTTACACCAACAATTATTTTTTCTTTTTTCTCTATTTCCTGTTGATAGGTATAAGCACTTTTGGCAATTTCATTTTGCATAAATCCATTTTCTATGGCCTGTACACTTCCCCCCATTTCATCAATTTGATGAATGAGATCGTATGCTTTGGATTTTATTTCAGCTGTTAGTGATTCCACATAATAACTCCCTGCCAGGGGATCTGCCGTATCGGGGACACCACTTTCATAGGCAACAATTTGTTGTGTCCGCAAAGCAATGCCGGCTGCTGTTTCTGTTGGCAGGCTTAATGCTTCATCAAAGCCGTTTGTATGCAGGCTTTGTGTTCCTCCCAAGACAGCGGCCAAAGTTTGAATAGCAACCCTGGAAATATTATTCATAGGTTGCTGTGCGGTAAGGGTGCTTCCGCCGGTTTGTGTATGAAAGCGCATCATCATGGCTTTCGGGTCTTTTGCACCAAGTGATTGCATGATCTCCGCCCACATACTCCTGGCGGCACGAAACTTGGCAATTTCTTCAAACAAGTTGTTGTGAGCATTATAGAAGAAGGATAATCTTTTTCCAAATTGATCAATATCCAAACCTTTGTCTATTGCGGCTTTTACATAAGCTTTTCCATTGGCTAATGTAAAAGCGATTTCCTGAACAGCAGTACTTCCGGCTTCCCGAATATGATAGCCTGAAATGGAAATAGTATTCCATTTAGGTAAAGCTTTTTCGCACCATTCAAATATGTCTGTGATGATGCGCATAGAAGCTTTTGGGGGATATATATAAGTACCTCTTGCTGCGTATTCTTTAAGAATATCATTTTGAATTGTACCTCGAAGCTGACTTAAATCTACACCCTGTTTTTTTGCCAGTGAAACATAAAATGCCAATAAAATAAAAGCAGTGGAATTGATGGTCATAGATGTGGAGATTTCTCCCAGATTGATATCCCGGAATAATTCTTCCATATCTTCAAGGCTATCAATAGCCACACCCACCTTTCCCACTTCTCCTTCAGCCAGGGAATGACTACTGTCATAGCCAATTTGTGTGGGAAGATCAAAAGCGACACTTAACCCCATAACCCCATGAGCCAACAGGTATTTATATCTTTTATTGCTTTCTTCAGCTGTAGAAAACCCCGCATATTGGCGCATAGTCCACAATCTTCCTCGATACATATCTTTTTGAACCCCTCTGGTATATGGAAATTCACCGGGTACTTCATTTTTGAATGCAGCAGGAATGTCTTTTTCCGTGTAAAATGATTTAATGGTGATTTCACTATCGTTTTTTCGCTCTTTCATATCAAAGGAAGTTTTTATCCGAGTAAATTTTTTTTCATTTCAAAGTTTAAAACCTCATTGACCACTTCATGCAAAGCGCCTTTTTTATTTTTCATACAATAATCCAATAAGTTTTTATTGAGGTCGAGGCCGGTAGCCTGTGGTGGCAAAGTTTTCCCATATTGATGAATGAGAAGTATATTTTGTTCTTTTAAATTTTTTACTGCAGTCCATGCATCAGCGCTAACATATAACTGCTGGGTAATATTATGCGAAAATTCTTCTTTAATATTTTGAATAAGTAATGCCTGCATTTCCTGGGCTGTAATGCCCGGAACACTTACCCGAGCGATTAGGTTGGGCAATGCGATACGGTCCACGAGGATGGTTAATCTTTCATAAGCCATCATCTGCATTTGCCTGGGTAATTGGTCGTTGGTAGAAGCAATGGGCTCTTTTTTATTCTTTGAGAAAAGGCCATAGGCAATAAACACAATGAGTAGCAGTATAACTGCCGAAATGATAATGAGGTTAAAAGTATCCAATTTTTTTTGTGCAAAAATAATAAGCAAAAGTGGAAACAGCTAAATAGGTTTTAACGAATGAAATACCTTGTATTCAGTAATTTTGCCAAAAAAATAAACATGGAGACCCTGCATACTTCACCAGTGAGACTGTCTGGAAATGCGGTTGTGGAATTAAAGCGGTTAATATCCCTGGAAAATTCTGCAGAAGTAAGGCTTCGTATTGGCGTAAGAGGCGGTGGTTGTAGTGGCATGACCTATATCCTTGAATTTGGTAATAAAGAAAAAGACGACTTAGAATTTGAAATAGATGGAATTTTTTGTTTGATGAATAAAGCCCATGAAATATACCTGGATGGAATGCAAATTGACTGGGAGCCGGGCTTGAATAGCCGGGGTTTTGTTTTTATTAATCCGAATGCTTCTTCCACTTGCGGATGTGGATCTTCTTTTGGTGTGTAAATTTTATGACTTTGTTTCCCGTTTTAAAAGGAAGATCATAGCCATAGGGATACTATAAGTAAGGTATGACAAAGAAAATTTTATTCGGCATTATTTCATTATTGTATATTATTACCAATACGGGTGCAAGCATTGATTTGCACCGGTGTATGGGAAAAATATCATCTATTGATTTTAGTATTGCTCAGAGCGATCCGGTTTATTGCGGTAAATGCGGAATGGAAAAAAATGAATCAAATGATTGTTGTCAGGATCATCTCATTATCTTAAAAATTTCACCCGATCAGTGCCAGCCTAAATCTATTGCGAAGACAACTCATTTTGATCCATCTTTTACGCCCCTTTTTTATAGGGATATTAATACTGTTTATCATGCTATTGAGAAAAGGGATATTTCTGTACAATTTACATTCCACTATGTGCCGCCTGATTCCCAGGCATTTTATTGTTGCATTTTAATTTGATATTCAATATTAGTAATCGCTTTTCTGCTTTTACAAACCCTGCATTTTATTTCGTAAAATGATTTCCATCATGTGTAAATAAAAGTTTTTACACAAATTTTGAATACCATTAAATCTCCCCATGATTCTTATTAAATATATTTCTCTACCTAATAAATTAAAGGCATTATATTTTATTGCCGGTATGCTTTTGACTATTCAAGGCGCTTCGCAAAATGCTGACACGGTTCATTTCAAAGTATCCGGCGAATGTATTCAATGTAAACACCGAATTGAAAAAGCATTGAAAATACAGGGAATCACTTATGCGGACTGGAATATTTCTACAAAAAAGCTTGAAGTCATATATGATTCCACCAGGATTTCTTTTGAGTCAATCAATGATAAAATTGCGGCTGTTGGCCATGATACGGAATTAAAGAAAGCCAAAGATGATGTGTATAAAGCGTTGCCGGATTGTTGCTTATACCGGGACATACAAAATGATGCCGAATTGAATGAGAATAAGGATCATGAGAATGATATTCGGGGTATTGTAGTATCAGAAGATCTGAAAGGAAATTTTTTCCCAATGGAAGGTGCAGCCGTCATGTGGATGGGCACAAAGCATGGAACTGTTACAGACAAACATGGGGTGTTTTCTATTTCACCGGATACCCTAAATAAGTTTTTGGTGATTACTTATACCGGTTATCAATCAGACACTCTGGAAGTAACTAATCATTCCGAATTGCAGGTTATCCTGGCATTAAATGGACAATTGAAAACGGTTTCTGTGTCTGCAAAACAACGAGCATACATCAATACATTTTCACCGATACGCCTTCAAACGATTATTTCAAATGACCTGTTGAAAGCCGCTTGTTGTAATCTCAGTGAAAGCTTTGAAACGAGCCCGGCAGTAGATGTTTCCTATAGTGATGCTATTACCGGAGCGAAGCAAATTCAACTACTTGGGCTTGCCGGAATTTATACTTTACTCACGGTTGAAAATTTACCCGGATTGCAAGGATTGGCAACACCATCAGGGCTTAACAGTATTGCAGGTCCCTGGATTGAAAGTATTCAATTAAGTAAAGGGACGGGTTCCGTAGTAAATGGATTTGAAAGTATAGCAGGACAAATAAATGTGGAATTAAAAAAACCAGCAACTGCCGATAAATTGTATCTGAATAGCTATGTCAATGAAATGGGAAAAACCGATTTGAATGTAACTTACTTTCAAAAGTTCGGCGATCATTGGGCAACCGGTTTATTATTACATGATGATTTCCTGACAAATAAAATAGACATGAATAAAGATGGATTCAGGGATCTGCCTACAGGGAATTTGTTGAGTGTATTGAACCGTTGGCATTATGATAATAATAAAGGAGTGAAAATACAATTTGGCCTAAAAGTTTTAAAAGATGATAAAACCGGCGGAGAAAATCAATTTCATTCAGATGAGAAATTCTCAACTGAAATATATGGCTTTGGTATGAATATAGAACGGGAAGAAGGGTATGCCAAAATCGGGTATATTTTTCCTGAAAAAAAATATAAGAGTATCGGTCTCCAACTTTCCGCTTCCTCATTTAAGCAAAGCGCTTTTTTTGGCATTACGCCCTATGATGCCCTGCAAAAAACTTTTTATTCCAATCTCATTTTTCAAAGTATCATTGGAAATACCGATCATACCTTTCGTAGTGGAATGAGTTTCTCTGCAAATAATTATCATGAAAATTATGCTGATGTTTTATACTCCAGAAAAGAAAACGTACCGGGTGCTTTTTTTGAATACAGTTATAAACATGATGAGAAATTCAGTCTGGTAGTAGGAATACGTACCGATTACAGTAATTTATACGGATGGTTCATCACACCAAGGTTAAATCTGCGTTATGAACCAATTACCGGAACGATCATTCGCGTGAGTGCAGGTAGGGGTCAACATACAGCCAATATTTTCGCTGAAAATATAGGACTCATGGCAAGCTCACGAATACTGAACATCATCCCCTCCACTGTAAATGGCGCTTATGGATTGGCGCCGGAAATTGCATGGAACAAAGGGATCAGTATTGATCAGCATTTCCGGATATTTAAAAAAGAGGCCATTTTGAGTCTTGATTATTACCGGAATGATTTTATCAATCAGGTTATTGTTGATTTGGAAAACCCGGGTGAAGTCATTTTCTATAATTTAACAGGACCATCCTATTCCAATAGTTTTCAGTTGGAACTCAATTTGATTCCCCTAAAAGATCTGGAAATTAGGTTGGCATATAGGAATTTTGATATCCGTACTCAATATGGAAGTAAGATATTGGAAAAGCCATTGAGTGCAAGACAGCGCGGTTTTGCAAACTTTGCTTATTCTAAAGATGATTGGAAAATCGATTATACAATAAACTTTACCGGAGAAAAGAGAATCCCGCCTACAGCCTCAAATCCTATGGAGTATCAATTTCCCAATATCTCCCCAGCCTATATTACTATGAATGCGCAGTTGAGTAAAACATTTGGGAAGAATAAAAATTGGGGATTTTATATAGGCGCTGAAAATCTGACTAATTTTTTTCAGCATGTCGTAATTATTGCAGCAGATCAACCCTTTGGAAAATATTTTGATGCAGGATTAATTTATGGTCCATTAAGCGGGCGTTTATTTTATATGGGATTACGTTATACGATTAAATGATCCGCTGTACATAAATTATGGATCAAGGAAAGTTTAATGAAATGATATATTTTATTTGACAGTTTTTATTTATAACATGCTTCAAGTAATTTTGAAGAGCAAAATTATTTCATCAGTTTAAATTTAATAATATGAAAAAGAACAGGTTGAGTCTTACAATATGTCAAGCATTGAATGATCAAATGACAAAAGAAGGGCATGCTGCCCAAATTTATTTATCTTATGCTTCCTGGGCTGCATCCGAAGGGTATGATGGCGTGGCTAATTTTTTATTTCGTCATGCTCATGAAGAGCGAAACCATATGATGAAGTTTCTGGAGTATATTTTGCAACGGGGTGCAAAAGCAGCAATATCGGCAATTCCGGCACCACCTGCCCACCCCAAAAGTATTCAGGATTGTTTTGAAAAAGTATTTCAGCATGAGGTGGATAATACAGAAGCCATACATGCAATCGTAAAAATGAGCTTTGAAGAAAGTGATTGGGCTACATGGCACTTCCTACAGTGGTTTGTGAAAGAACAAATTGAAGAAGAAACAATGGTGCTGAATCAATTGGATAAATTAAAAATTGCAGGAGGGGAAAAAGCAAGTGGTGAATCATTGTATGCCTTTGACCGGGATTTAAGAAATGAACCGGATGAAGTAGTGCTTGCAGAAGATAAAACAGCAGAGAAGCCTTAAATAAAGGTTGTTGTTGATCAATATTTAACAGGTGTTTTATGACAGAAAAGGAGATCGAGGATAAAATCATTGAATACCGGAAGAAGGGAAAGAAAATGTTTACTACATCTTCTTTTCAGACCCATAGTATTGTGTTGCTTCATTTGCTCAGTAAAATTGATAATACAATACCCGTATATTTTATTCATACAGGATATCATTTTCCCGAAACACTGACTTACAGGGACCAGATAACCAATATGTTTGGATTGAACCTGGTCAATATTTATTCTGCTACGGCAAAAATTCACCAGAAAGATGCACAAGGGAAACTGCTCTATGCCAGTGATCCGGATCTTTGTTGCCACCTGAATAAAGTGGTACCATTAGAACCAATCCTGGCTGTTCATGATATTTGGATCAATGGAGTGCGTGCTGATCAGGGCGCTTTCAGAAAGCAATTACGGGTAGAAGAAAATTCAAAATGGAATACTGTTCGCTTTCATCCAATGCTTGACTGGACAGGTAAAATGATTTATGATTATTTAAGACATCATCAAATTCCACATCATCCATTGGAGCATGAAGGTTATTATAGCATAGGATGTGAACCATGTACGCGAAAATGGAATTTAGATCTGGATGAAAGAAATGGAAGATGGTATGGTTTAAAAAAAACCGAATGTGGTTTGAATACGGATCTCGTTGATAAAAAAGAAAATTCTTAACATGCACAAAATTTCGCCATGAATGTCCTTATTACGGGTGGTGCAGGATATATAGGAACAGAATTGATTTCAGCACTTTCCACATTACCCAATGTTAATAAAATAATTGTATTTGACAACTTAAGTCGGGCCAATTATAATTTATTCATTGGTGCAAACCATAATAGCCATAAAATTTCATTTATACATGGCGATATCCTTGATTCAAGAAAATTGAGAAATGCCTTACAAGGTATAGATATTGTATATCATTTAGCAGCAAAGGTCACCACACCTTTTGCGAATATAGATGCACATATCTATGAACAGGTGAATCATTGGGGCACAGCAGAATTAACTTATGCACTGGAGGAGAGTCGTGTTACAAAATTTATTTTTCTGAGCACCGCAGCCGTTTATGGTCATACTCAATCTGCCGCAGATGAAAAATCTACCCCATCACCGGATAGTTATTATTCCATCTCCAAATGGAAAGCAGAAAAGCATGTGCTTCGGTTAATGGACAAAATGAATACGATAATATTAAGATTGGGAAATGTATATGGATTTAGTAAGAGTATGCGCTTTGATGCGATAATCAATAAATTTGTTTTTGATGCACATTTTGCAGGGCGTATTACAATTAATGGTACAGGCAATCAATCAAGGCCCTTCATCTCTATAGAAAAAACACGGGATGCTTTAGTACAAATTTTACAAAATGAAATACCATCCGGTACTTATAACCTGGTTGATAAAAATATGCAGGTGCTTCAAATTGTAGAAACAATGAATGAAATATTCCCCGGAATGGAGTCGTTTTTTATTAATCAAAACTATACCGGATTTCAATTGGAAGTGAAAAAAACTTCGGCAATTTTCTCCCATATTCATATATCTGAGACTGATTTTAAAGATGAATTACTTCGCTTTAAAGACAAGTTTGCCTTTTAGCTTTGAAGTTTTATCTTAAAAACTTACCTTCGCTCTAATTCATAGTAATAAGTTTATCCTTCTCTCTACGAATTATTTCATTTCCCTGAAATTTATTTAACTATAAAGGAAATAATGATATGTCTGAAACATGGAATAAAAAAGAACGCGAAAAGAAAAAAAAGCAAAACCGGAAAGAGAAACTGGAAAGAAAACAAGAACGTAAAATAAACCATCAATCAGGTAAAACACTGGATGAAATGCTTGTTTATATTGATGAGAATGGAAATTTTTCAGAAACACCTCCGGACCCAAGAAAGAAAATTCAAATTAATGTTGAAGATATTCATGTGGGTGTACCTAAACAAAAAGAATTGGATCCAACAGATTTGATCCGAAAAGGTACGATTTCATTTTTTAATGAAAATAAAGGATTTGGGTTTATTCGGGATAAAGAATCAGGAGAAAGTATTTTTGTACATATCAAAAGCCTAATTGACCCGGTTGAAGAAAATAGTCATGTTATTTTTGAAATCGAGTTTGGCCCTAAAGGTGCCAATGCTGTAAATGTAAAGCTCGACAGCAAGTAATCCTTTCTTAAAATAAATCCTTTTTTATAAAAAAATATTTTACTTCAATTGAAGAACAGAAAAGAATATTTATCTTCAATATACGTTTGTTAAAATAGAATTAGCATAAATAGAAAACGATAGAGAAACATTTCATGTCCTATGAAACAAATTTTTGTTATTATCTTTTTTTTCTTTTTCCGGCTGAATTCTTTTTCTCAGTCATTTCATGTGGATGCCGGCTTGGGTGTTGTCGCATATAATGGAGATTTGCAATTACAAAAAATTAAGCCCAATACTTTTTTACCTGCATTTACTGTAGGGATGGGTTATCAGATAAATAGCCACATTGGCATTAATGGTAATATTCTTTATGGTAAACTGAAAGGGGATGATAAAAAGGCTATTAAACCTCAACTGGTAGCACGAAACCTCAATTTTACATCAGAATTAGTCGAGGGGAATCTCTTACTTGAATATCATTTATTTTCAACCGATGTACCACCCCTCATCAATCCCTTTATTTATGCGGGTATTGGTGTTTATCATTTCAATCCTTACACGTTTGATTCTGTTGGAGGTAAAGTATTTCTTCAACCATTAGGCACAGAAGGACAGGGTCTTCCGCAATATCCTGATCGCAAGAAGTACAGCCTAAATCAATTTAATATTCCTTTTGGAGGCGGAATCAGGTATCGTATCAATAATCATGTAACGTTAAGTGCTGAAGTAAGTTTTAGAAAACTATTTACGGATTATCTTGATGATGTAAGTATGTCTTATCCTGATTCACTGCTCTTACTTAAAGCACGTGGCCCATTGGCTGTAAAATATTCTTTTCGAAAAAATGAGCTGGACCCCACCGCAAGATGGCCAACAGATGGAAACAGGGGGAACGCGACCCGAAATGATACCTATTATTTTGTGCTTTTTAAACTCTCCTTTACATTACCTCAGGGGAATCATCTGTTTAAGAACGGTGTGGTCAAAAGTCGTAAATCAAAAGTGAGTTGCCCCGATAAAGTTCTGTAAACTCTTGTATTTTTGAGGAATCAACATTAATGTTACTATTGAATGAGTTATACTTCTTTAGAAGAATGTTTGTTACACCTGGAAAAAAATAATCAACTTATACGTATAAGGGAGGAGGTGGACCCTTGTCTGGAAATGGCTGCAATTCACCTGCGCGTGAATGAACTGAATGGGCCGGCAATTTTATTTGAAAATATAAAAGGTAACAAATTCAGGGCGGCTTCAAATATCTTTGGTACACTGGACAGGAGCAGACTGATTTTTGGGAAAACATTCTCTCACCTTAAAAAAATTATTGCACTAAAAAAAGATCCCTCATTGATTTTTAAAAAAGGAGGCATTTCCATTGCAACTGCATTCAAGGCATTGAATGCTTTGCCATTGAAGAAAAATAATTCTCTTCATTCATTCTTTGATCAAATTTCATTAGATGAATTGCCACATATTAAACACTGGCCTAATGATGGAGGTGCCTTTATCACACTCCCACAAGTTTATACGGAAAATCTCTTAATGCCGGGCATTAAACATAGCAATCTTGGCATGTATCGAATTCAGCTAAACGAGAATGATTATATTCCAAACCGGGAAGCCGGATTGCATTACCAGTTACATCGTGGTATAGGAATTCACCAGACTATTGCCCAACAAGAAAATAAACCATTACGGGTGAGTGTATTCGTCGGTGGGCCACCTGCACATACATTAGCAGCCATCATGCCTTTGCCGGAGAATATGAGCGAATTAACTTTTGCGGGAATACTTGGGGGAAGACGTTTTAGATATAGTTATCAGGATGGCTATTGTATTAGTCATGATGCCGATTTTGTAATTACCGGTGAGGTGATGCCCGGTGAAGTAAAGCCGGAAGGGCCTTTTGGTGACCATCTTGGTTATTATAGCATGATGCATGATTTCCCCTTATTGAAGATTAAAAAAGTGTATGCCAGAAAAAATGCGATCTGGCCATTTACGGTTGTAGGTCGCCCACCACAGGAAGATACCGCCTTTGGCGCTTTAATTCATGAGCTTACCGGTGATGTGCTTCAGGAAGAAATACCGGGATTAAAAGAATTACATGCAGTGGATGCCGCTGGTGTACATCCATTATTGTTGGCTATTGGCAGTGAGCGTTATACACCTTATGCAGATACAAAAAGACCTGCAGAATTATTGACTATTGCAAATCATATTTTAGGGAGTTCGCAATTAAGCCTAGCAAAATATGTATGGATAACAGCAGGGGATAAAAATAGTATTAGTACAAAAAGAATCCCTGAATTTTTTCAATATATACTTTCCCGGATTGACTTTAAGCGCGATCTGCATTTTTATACCCAGACATCAATTGATACTCTGGATTATTCAGGGAATGCATTAAACGAAGGGAGTAAAATCGTATTTGCTGCTTATGGTGAAACAGAAAGAGAATTATCTGCAAATATCCCTGCAAGTTTGGATGTTGTTCAAAATTTTAATAAACCGGTTTGCATCTTTCCGGGTGCCCTTGCTTTACAGGGAAATGCTTATATAAATAAAGAAATTGCCAGGAAGGAATTGAACACTTTAATCCAACAATTAGAGTCCTGTAAGGATGAATTAATGGGCTTTCCTTTGATTGTTTTATGTGATGATACGCATTTCATCAATCAATGCCTGAATAATTTTTTATGGGTCACATTTACGAGAAGCGACCCGGCTCAGGACATTTTTGGAGTTGGTCAATTTATTGAAAATAAACATTGGGGTTGTATGGGACCTTTGATTATTGATGCCAGGATGAAACCCGGATATGCACCACCTCTTATAAAAGACCCCGAAGTTGAAAAAAAAGTAGATCGTTTATTTTTAAAAAGTGGAAGCCTGTATGGATTGAAATAAAAATGGGGCAGAAGAAGAATCTACGCCCCTTTTTTCAACCCTAAACCCTTAAAAAACTAATATTGAATTGTAAAAATCATGCCAAAATACTTTAGAGGGAAAGCTAATCGGTTGATAGAAAGTAAATTTACTTTTAAATTGAAGAAATCCTTTACATACTGTATGGCTCTTTTTACACTGGCCGGGTTCATCAGTTGCCAGGGGAAGAGCCAAACTAAATATATGACAGCTACCAATAATAAAAGCCTCTTATGGGAAGTATCGGGAAATGGATTGCAAAAGCCGTCTTATATATTTGGAACAATGCATTTATTATGCGCTTCAGATGCCCAATTAAGCGATCCATTAATTTCTATCATTCAACATGTGGATGAAATTTATTTTGAAATAGATTTGGATGATTTGGGGGAATTATATAATGGGGCAACAATGGGATTGATGACCGGCGATACCTCTCTTTCAGACCTACTTTCTCCTGATGATTATTCAAGAGTCCGGGAATTTTTTGAAAAACATGGTATGTCAATGGAGTTTGGTTTTCTTCAAAAAATGCAACCCATGCTGATTGGCTCTCTTGTGTACCAGGCTATTTTGCCTTGTGAACAAACGGACGGTATGGAAATGGCTATTATGCAGGTGGCACATGAAAATAAAAAAGAAATTAAAGGACTTGAAACGGCTGCATTCCAGGTAGGCATACTGGAACAAATACCCTATTCCAGGCAAGCTGCCGATCTCATGAAAAGTGTAGATAGTGTAAAGGAAGGAGCAAAACAAATAGAAGAAATGATCGCTTTGTATAAAAGCCAGGATATTGATTCATTGCTTGCTTATTCTTTAAAAAATGATGGAGGTGATTCACCGGAAATACAAGATAAAATGATTTACCAGCGTAATCAAAACTGGGCGAATAAGTTTCCAGAGGTTTCAAAAGATAAACAAATACTCATTGCAGTAGGGGCAGGTCACCTCGGCGGTGAAAAAGGTTTGTTGCAATTGTTGAAAAATCAGGGTTATACAATAAGGCCTTTACAAAATCAAAAAGAAGTATATGTAAAGGATGCCTTATAATCCAAGCATCTCTTTTAATTTTTTATATCCGGATTTACTCACAGGAATTTTTTTGCCATTCGTAAGTAATACCAAATGACCATCTTTTTCATAAGGGTCTATGCGGGTAACTGTCTGCGTGTTTACCAGATAAGACCGGTGTACTCTGGCAAATTGGTTTTGCTGCAGGTTTTCTTCGAAATAGGCCATAGTTTGTTTCTTCAGAAAGGATTCACTCTGCGTAAAAATTTTTACATAATCATCTGCTGCTTCAATATAAAAAATCTGTGAAAGGGGTATGATGCGGATCTTATTTCCATCTTTTACAACGATTCGATGCATTTGTGCTGGCAAATGAATGGATTGCAAAAAAGTTTCTTTTTCTGCTGAAGATTGTTGTTGACGGGTTTTTTCTATGGCTTTATCAAAACGATTTTTATCAAATGGTTTTAGTAAATAATCAATGGCATGTAAGTCAAAAGCCTTAATAGCATACTCTTCATAAGCAGTCGTAAAAATAACCCGGGGCTTATTTTCAACCAACTCAAGCATTTCAAAGCCATTGATTCTGGGCATCTGAATATCGAGAAATATTAAGTCGGGTTGAAATTCCTGGATAGCCTTGATACCTTCAAAACCATCATTACATTCTCCGACTACTTCCAAATCTTTATAAGGTTTCAAATATTCTTTGATCACATTCCTGGCAAGTGGCTCATCATCTATTATTAATACTTTCATCATTGTGGAAGAGATAAGAGGGTTGTAAAATTTTGATCGGAAATATGTGTAGTTAGTAAATCATGCCGGCCATATATGAGTGCCAGTCTTTTTCTTACAGAGCTAAGTCCAAAGCCCGTTCCCTTTAGAGGCAATGCCGTTTCCGGATCAAAAGGATTAGTGATAGAGATCTCTAATATATTTCCTTTTATTGCCGCTTGCAGTGAAATACACACTTTATCCAGGGTATCATATAATCCAAATTTAATCGCATTTTCCATTAACGGTTGTAGAAGTAAATTGGGAATTTTTAAAGAAAGGAGCGTTTCATCTTCAACAATGATCTTTGTTTCGAGGCGATGCCCAAATCGTACTTTTTCAATATTGAGATATAATTGTAAATAGTCTATTTCTTCTTTCAACGTATTTAGTTGTGTATCATCTTTACGCATGCTTCCCCGAAGGAAATCAGATAATTGCTGAATCATGCTACGTGCATTTTCAGGCTCGGAAATGATTAAAGCGCTGATTGAATTTAGAGCATTAAATAAAAAATGAGGTTGTAGTTGATTGCGCAAGGTGCGTAATTCTGCTTCGCGAAACATTTTTTCTGCTTCCTTTTTCCGGTTCTCAAGCTGTGATTTTTCTTTTTCAGAATACCATGCCATACTCATCATCGCCATACTGCCGATCAATAAAAAGGCAATACTGAAACGTAGCGGTGAAGAGATCTTGAGCATGTGTAAATAGCCTTCATCTGATTTAAAAATCTGCCATAATAAAAAACGCATACATAAAAGCCACACTGCACTAAGCGCAGTACTTATAATAATGATATAAATATATTTTTCCCGGCTTGGAAGGTAATACCGCATATTATTGCTAATGAGTAAACAGGCGGCAGCAAGGAAAATATTACTAACCAAACTGTCAATAATGGCCTGTGAAACAGGGATGCCAAATCCAATTAAAATGAACGTATGTACAACAGCCCAGTTGATCCACCAGCCGATAAAAATGAGTTTGATTCTATGTGTATTTTGTAAACTGATGACTAAATTATTTCAAGGGTTTCTTCTAAACATCCTTCCAGTATAGCTTTTGCATTTATACGGATTTTTTTCAAATATAGTTCAGCTTGATCTACTTCATGTATATGAGAAAATATTTCTGCACCATCCTTATGTGGTTCTAATTTAATAAGACTCGTTATATCCACAAACTGCCACCACACGGGCTTTTCAGGAGTATGGGGTACCGGGTCTTCTTCGAGATGCCCTATCCGCCTGGCTTTATGAAATGCTTCTAATTTATCTTCTGCTTCGATAATACGAATTTGTTCATCAAATTGCAGTGTTGGGTTTCCTCCAACATATTGAAGGCGAAAAATCATAGTGACCAGATACCAATTCATGACAAATTTATTTTGAAAGGAACAATAATTTTATGGATAATGACAGTTACTTAGTAACTTAATATTTCTACGCCTCCAAACATTGTACTTCCTTTAATTGTCAGTATTTTATTATGATCAATTAAATTTGAAGAAATATTGCGCTTGTCATCAAAGCCGCCTAAAACGGCAGTGACTTCGCTTTTAACATCCCAATGTGATGGTACCACTAATTTGACACCTGCAAAAAGTTGTGAGATTTCAATGGTCACCGGTTGTTGTATATCCGCTTGAGAAAGGTCTATTTCGGCTCCGGCCATCACACAACTAATATTACCTCCCTGGAAATTTTTAGAAACTACTTTTTTTTTGATGCCGCCGAGGAAAGCATTACAGTCAATAAATTCCTGGTTCAGATTATTGGCATCACCACTCCCGGATGGGCCATCATTGGATGCTATGGGTCCCATTTGTCTGTGGTTGAATCTGGAGCAACTTTTTTTTCTTGTAAGAAAAAATATACCAAATAAAATGATCGCTATGGGCCATACATATTTTTGCATTTCCCAGCCCATCATATTATCATTAACTATAAAGAGCGCTCCTAAAAGGATTAGGATGATCCATGCATTATTCCTGAAATTATTCTGTAAACCGGTTAATAATCCAATGGCTATGAGTATCATAGGCCAATCGAAAAACCATGAAGGAAAAAGTACTCCCATACGATGAAGTAAAAACAAAATTCCTGCGCCGATAATGAAAACGCCTGTCCACATTCTTTTTTGAGGAGATGGAGGATTGTACTTTGACATGATGTATTTTTTTTGATGATGATGTAAAAGTATTTCACAATAAAAACCCGGGAAAGTGTTTTTAGATGATCTGTGTTTTATCGTCGGTAAATGGCAGGATTTAATCGGTAAAAGATCAGGCGCTTACCTGAAAATCACGTAATGCATCATTCAGGCTGGTTTTGGTATCAGTGCTTTCTTTTCTTTTACCTATTATCAAAGCGCAGTTTACCTGGTAATTTCCTGCCGGAAAAGACTTTGTATAGCTTCCGGGTATAACTACACTGCGTGCCGGGACTCTTCCTTTATATTCTATTGGTTTAGAGCTACTGACGTCTATGATTTTTGTAGATTGCGTTAATACAACATTGGCACCCAATACCGCTTCTCTTTCAATTATAACCCCTTCAACAATAATACATCGGCTGCCAATAAAGCAATTGTCTTCAACAATTACAGGTGTTGCCTGCAATGGTTCTAAAACACCGCCAATACCTACACCTCCGCTCAGATGAACGTGGCTACCTATTTGCGCACAACTACCTACAGTTGCCCAGGTATCCACCATTGTACCTTCACCGACATATGCGCCAATATTTACGTAACTTGGCATGAGAATAACCTGCGGAGCAATGTATGCTCCATAGCGAGCCACAGCATGTGGTACAGCTCGTATGCCTAATGATTTGTAATCCTTTTTTAAGGGTATTTTATCATGAAATTCAAAGGGAGGAAGATCATGTGTTTTCATCTTAGAAATAGCAAAATACAATAGGATGGCTTGTTTCACCCATTCCACTGCATGCCATTGATCATTTATTTTTTCTGCAGCTCGTAAGTATCCTTTGTCAATTTCCAGGATGGTCGCCTGAACAGCCTGTACATATTTCTCTTCTTCCAAAAGAGCCCGGTTATTCCAGACATCTAGTATATATTGTTTAAGTTCCATTTTTTTTATACAAAAGTATAGTTTCCGGTAAGATGTATAAAACGGATTTATAAATAATAAAAAAGTTAGTGCAATTTTGTAAAAATTGAATAGAAATGAATATAGCCTTTGATGCAAAACGCGCTTTTACAAATGGCACCGGACTGGGCCACTATAGCCGTACGCTCATTCGCTCACTGGCTACCTATTTCCCGAATGAAAGTTATTTTCCCTGTACACCATTGATCACAGATCGTTTTGATACATCTGCATTTAAAAATATTCAAATTATTACCCCTACAACTTTAGCTACACGAAGTTTCAGAAAATTGTGGCGAAGTAGTTTAGTGAAATCAGACCTCTTGAAAAATAAGATTGATTTATATCATGGCTTAAGCCATGAAATTCCCAAAGACATTGATAAAACAAAAATCAAAAGCGTGGTTACCATTCATGACTTGATTTTTGAAAGATTCCCGGAACAATATCCCTTAATAGATCGGAAAATTTATCGCTTTAAATTTCAGTATGCTTGCAGGCATGCAGATAAAATTATTGCTATCAGCCAACAAACAAAGCAGGATTTAATTGAATTATACAATATTCCCGAAGAAAAAATTGCCGTTTGCTATCAAAGTTGCGATGAACGT
Source organism: Bacteroidota bacterium (assembly GCA_018268015.1). Taxonomy (GTDB): domain Bacteria; phylum Bacteroidota; class Bacteroidia; order Chitinophagales; family Chitinophagaceae; genus JAFDXJ01. Next base: position 449,003 of record JAFDXJ010000050.1, on the reverse strand, counting down.
TTTTTTAATGATGTCAATGAAATGGAAAAAAAACGTATCAGGGAATTATATGATTTACCAGATCTTTTCTTTCTTTATACCGGCTCTATTATTGATAGGAAAAATCTCATGCTGATTTGCCAGGCTATGACGAAGATCAAAAATAAAATTCCATTGGTGGTCATTGGAGATGGGGGCAGTTATAAACAACAAGTGAAAAATTTTTTAAAAACAAATCAATTAGAACGATTTGTTTTATTCTTAAGCGAACGGGAAAAGACTGCTCATTTACCGGGGTATGTTCTGGCGACAGATTTCCCGGCAATTTATCAACAAGCATTAGGTATGATTTATCCTTCTGTTTTCGAGGGATTTGGTATTCCGGTTCTGGAAGCACTTTGCAGTCACATTCCTGTTATTACTTCGAATATATCCTCATTGCCGGAAGCAGGAGGAGAGGGGGCCGTCTACATTTCACCAAATGATTCGGAGGCGCTGGCAACTCAAATGGAAGAAATAATTTCAAATAAGGACTTACGTCAGTCTTTAATACAAAAGGGCTGGAATCATGCACAGCAATTTACCAGAGAAAAATGTGCTCAAGCTGTGATGGAAGAATATAAAAAAACTTTAGCATGTTGAAAGATTTTAAACCTGATCTGGAAAAATGCCTGGAAACTTTAGCACATAATGGGATTATTTTATACCCAACCGATACGATTTGGGGTCTTGGTTGCGATGCAACGAATGAAAAAGCAGTTGAAAGAATCATTCAACTCAAAAGAAGGCCTGCTGAAAAAAGCTTTGTAGTACTTGTAGCTACAGAAAATGATATATTAAAATATACCGCTTCACCCGATATGGAGGTATTTAATTTTTTGGAAATGCAAGACAGGCCGGTAACGGTCATTTATCAACACGCCATCGGGATTGCTGAAAATGCCATTGCTATAAATGGTTCTGTAGCCATCCGTATTTGTAAAGATCCTTTTTGTAAAGCATTAATACGGCGTTTTGGGAAACCTCTGTTAAGCACTTCGGCAAATTTTTCAGGAGAGAAAGCGCCTGCAATTTTTCCGGAAATTAATCATCAAATTATGGAAGGCGTTGATTACACGGTACAATACAGGCAAGATGATCTAAAGCCCGCACAAGCATCCATGATCATTCAGTGGGAACAGGGCACAGCAAAGATTATCAGAAACTAATGAACTTCAGAAAGTGCTTGGAATTTGTATTTAGCAAGGTTTTGAGTACAGTTTACGTTTAAGCAGTTTATTAAAATAATCCCTTTGGAATTTTCAATCTTTTGTAAAAGATAACTGATTTCCTGATTGGCATATTTGTCATGCGCATCCTTCACCTCGGTTCGCTTTCCAAATAATGAATCGGCTTCATCAAAAAATAGTATCCAATTTTTTTCTTCAGCTTGCTGAAATATTTGGTCAATATTTTTTTCTGTTTCACCAATATATTTACCAATCATTTGTGTGAGATGGATCTGATATATACTTTTTTTAAATTTTGATGACAATAAAAGAGGTATATGCTGGTTTATTTCATGATCCCGATGGTTTAAAATAAGGCGAAGTGGTGGATGATTTTCATGCGATGCCGGAATAACTTGTTTTGCCTTTTTATCCCAAAATGCATGCACATTTGACGGAAGGGTATGTGCTTTGACTAATGCAGGCACTTTAGTAAATTTGGCAAAAGCAAATTCTTTGATTGGTTGATTGTTCACTTTCAATTTTTAAATTGTATTGAAGACTTATTTATTCAATGGAGGATAAAATTTGAATGATAGAAAAAACTTCAAACCATTTTTCCTTTTCAAAGATTTCTCATCAATTTTTCAATAACCTTATGAAGGATTAGAAATGGAAAAGTACAGAAATATTTCAAATACAAATTTGAATCAATAAAATTACCGAATGAATTGGTTTATAATGATATTTTGATAAAAATTGAATTCATCAAGACATTTTAAGACAATTCATTTATTTTCTTCAGAATTAAATTATTCATCATAGTTTAGTTATACGAATCTTAAAAGTGTATTCATGGATATAACCAAAGTTAATAAGATCATTGATGGCTTTTGCAGAAATGATTTTTCTTCTATTAAAGATGAAGTCAAAAACAGCCCTCATACAATGAATACGGATAGCGCTTTAGATTCCATTGAATCAAACGACCCTTATTATGTAATCACAGCTCTTGATTCCCTTGCAGGTATATACTATTTTACACACGATTATGATCAGTCATTCGTTTTTGCTTATGCTACATATTTTTGCGTTGATTCGTATTTACAAGCAACCTTTACAAAAAGAAAAGAGGAGGCGATATACTATGCGGGATCATCGGCTTACTACATACTGGCCAGCTATCTCGATACAGGAGATTTCAAAACAGGCATTGAACTATATAAGCAAATTTGTAATAAATATCCCGGGAATATTACAGAAAATATTTTTGATTCGGCTAAGTTAAAAGCCATTGATCTTTATCTCTCAGCCAATCAACCTGAAGAAGCAAGAAAGGAATTCAACAAATTAGTTCCGGATAAAATTCAAAATTTTAATAGGACACATTATGATGATGTGGCAGAAAAATTGAGAAGATTGTTTACCAGGGTGGATGTTTTGCCGGAGGAATCTGATTCGCTTAAATCGGCAAAAATGAAAGAATCCATCCTAGGCATGTTGAATTCACTGGAGCAGGCTATGGAAATGGGTAAACCTTCTCCACAGGAAATACAGCAACTGAAAGATATACGCGATCTTGTTCAACAACTGCAAGATTGCCAGGATGATAAAAGAATAGAGGAACTGTGTGCGAAAATCACTGAAAAGAATGCAGCATTTTTCCAAATTCTAGGCGCCAAAGATGATTCCTCAGTTACTTCAAAACGAACAACGGTGAGTAAAATGGCGGAAGTTATTTTCTCTGAAAACCCTGATATCGCTGAATTGAAAAGCGCAGTAGAAACTTTGGAAACATTACTTCGCTTTTTTGAAAATAAATTTCCTTCGGATGAGAACTTTATTTTATGGAACATAGGTACAGGATATGGCTTACTTGATGAATGTCAGAAGGCGATAGATGCATTTGAAAGATTGTACGAAAACCTTGAAAAAATTTATTCATCCATATCAGACAAGCAGGAAAGAGCCGGTGTATTTAACCGCTTTCCATTCCTTTTTAATATGCTAATACGAAACTATGCGGTGTTAAAAAACACTCGTGGCGTATTGAAGACGGTGGAAGCTTCTAAAGGAAGATCTTTAAATGATTTGATGTATGAAAAATCAGGAAGACAAAGACTACCTGTAAATGAATTGAATAATAAACTTGTCGGAGTATTGCAAAAAGAAAAAGTCCACTACCTAAGTATTTTTGTTGATGATGAAGTTGCCCTATCAATTTTAGTAACTTCAAATGGAAAATATCATCAATTGGGAACAAACCGTATTACAAAAAAAGTATTACAAGGATGGGTGCAAAAGAATTATCAAAGCCCGGAAAATTGGGATAATATATCTACCGGTTTATTTGGTGCTAAAAAAAAGGTAGATCTAAGTACAGACCTGAGTGAGATCATAAAGGTTTTATCATTTGCAATGGAGGAAGGAGACTTAAAAGAAAATGATCATATCATATATTCGCAGGATGGGGATTTACAGCTTTTCCCATTTCAATATGTTCGCTTCAAAGACAAATATTTGATAGAATGGTTTTCTTTATCCAGAATACATAATGCTTTCCAGTTAATTTCCTTAATGGATGATGAGCCATTGAAAAAAGAAAAAATTGTTTGTTATTCCATACCTGCAAAACAGGATGAGCAAAATATAAACAAGTTAAATGCTTTTAAAGAAGTTTATCTATGGTTGCAAAAAAATATCTCAATGCCGTTTATTTTACCCCCGGCTACTCTTCAGAAAATGAAAACTGAAATCACTGAAAAAGCCATTGTCCATTTTGCAGCTCATGGGGTTTTTCCCAATGGCGATTTTGAAGAACATGAAAAAAACAATCCATTTTATAATAGTGGCCTATTGATGAATGAAAATGATCTGGCCCCAATGCTTCGGGCAGATTTTGAATACTATAAAACCGATAACCTGCTGAGCCCTGAAAAGTTACTTACATTACCGGACCTTTTTGGAAAATCACATGTTACATTCCAGGCTTGTGTAAGTGGGAGGTCCAAAGAAGGAGTTGGGGGAGATGCAATCGGAATGGAATGGGCAGCCTTTTATTGTGGTGCAGACAGTTTACTCAGTGCAGCATGGGACATTGATATTTTTTGGGTTAATAAATTTTGTATCTTGTTCTATGAAAAATGGTTAAATAAAGGAATGTCAAAGGCTGAGGCATACACACAGGCGATGAGGCAAATTTTAAGGAGTGATCTGCCTTCTGACAAATTAAATATCTATTTTTGGGGAGGTCTCATTTTATCCGGTAATTGGAAACTTTAAAACTAAACTAATATGGAAAAAGATACATTACAAAAAATCAAAGACATGGATGATTTTCAAGTTCTTCGATTTTTCAACTATTTAAACAACTCCCTTGCCTCATCTATCGAAACGGACACAGGAGCTCTATTGAATGCACTTCCATCCAATCTTGAAAAATTGGATGAAATGCAGGATGTATTAAAGCTGGAAGAAAAATATGACACACAAATAGATCAGAGAGATGCCGTAGATTTTGCCCGGTCTGCTCTTGAAGTAATGGCTACAAATGATGCCACAGAACCTCAACTTACTGCTAGTCTGTCAAACTATGAGGACAATGAAATGGCAGCAGGTGTTATATTAGCTCTTGGAGGCGCAGTATCTTTTATTGTTTTACTGGCCACTCATAAACTTTCTTATACAAAAAAAGGTGGCTGGAAATTAGAGGGCCGTAATTCGGATGAAATAAAAGGCGTCACAGGATTGGTAAAGGTTTTAGTTAAAGGAATCCCCGATGCCGTATTAAAACTCATTAAAAAATAAACGAATTGTTTAAGGAAAAAAATTTTGATAAGAATCAATAATCCTTAAACAATTCATTCAAATTTTTTATGGGAATTTTCACCGGTACAGGTAATCTAAAATCTTGATCATATAAAACAGACCATATTCCAAAATACTTTTTTATTTTTCTTAAAAAATTTTATAGCATTTCATCGAAAAATAAAACACACCGTTCCATGATTTGATTTTGCCCGTTTGTTTCAGAATCATTATCTTACATCAAACCAAAATACTTTGATATGCCCAGGATAAAACGGTCTTTAAGAAATAATGCATTACGCAGTTTACAGAAATCATTTTCAGCGGACACAATTAAAGATAACCAATCCTCCAGTAGTCAAACCAGAGGGTTTTCCAGGAGAAAGTTTATTGGAGATGTCACCAAAGCTGCGACGATTATCAGTATGCCTGCTTTGTATAGCGCCTGCCAAATGAAGAATGATAAAACACAGCCGGTTATTGCCATCATTGGTGGAGGCATTGCAGGACTTCATGCAGCCTTTATTTTGAAAAATGCGGGATATCAATCAACAATCTATGAAGCTACACAAAGGCCCGGGGGAAGGATTCTTACTGTAAATGATATGATGGGCCCGGGCTTATGGACGGAAATGGGTGGAGAATTTATTGATACAACCCATGAGGATATGCTCAACCTGGCGGCTCATTTTAAACTACCCTTACTCGATCGTCAATCTCCGGAAAATATCAAATTAAAAGAATATGCCTATTATTTTCAACAAAAACATTTACAGGAAGAAGACCTTCTCAAAGCTTTAGCGCCTTTTAGAGAACGAATCAGGAAAGATATTGATAGCCTAAGTGAAGAAATCACTTTTGAAAATTTTTCTGCAGATGATAAAAGACTGGATGAAATGAGCATCGTGAATTATATGCAGCAGCTTGGTATCAATGGTTGGTTATTTGATTTTATCAATGCAGCATTTACTTCTGAATATGGCACGGATGCCTCTGATCAGTCTTCGATAAATATGCTTTCGATTTTTGATGTAGGTGATGCGAAATCCTATAAATTATTCGGTACAAGTGATGAACGTTTTTCCATTATAGGAGGGAATAGTAAATTATGTGAAGCACTTGCAAAAGATATGAAAGAACAAATACTTTATGATCATAGGCTTTTATCACTTAATCAAAATAGTAGTGGACAATATCTATTGACTTTTGGGCAAACGGGTGGTAAAAAGAATGAAGTGAAAGCTGACTTTGTTTTACTTGCATTGCCTTTTACATTATTGCGTGAAGTGGATATTAAAATGAAATTACCTGAATGGAAAATAAATGCAATCAGAAATTTAAGCTATGGCATGAATTCTAAATTGTTTATTGGAGTTAAAGAAAGGCTATGGAGGCAGCAAGGATATTCCGGTTATGCATTTGCAGATAATTTACTCATGAATGGTTATGATCACACGGAAATGCAAACACATAATGAAGGTCCTGGTGGCTATACGGTAAACCTTGGAGGGAAGCAAAGCCTGCAAATTGGTAATACCGAAATGCAGGTGTTACAAAAAATTTATCTTGAAGCATTTGACCAGGTCTTCCCGGGCGCTATAGGCCAGTTTAATGATAAATTTCAAAAATGGTTTTGGCCATCCTACGAATTTTCCAAAGCAAGTTATACTTCTTTTAAACCGGGGCAATACACCACTATTTCTGGTGCAACAATGAAACCGGTGGACAAACTATTTTTTGCAGGAGAGCATTGTAGTTACGAATTCCAGGGATTTATGAATGGAGGTGCACAAACAGGCAGGCTGGCAGCATCCGCTATCTTGGATTTGATTCGAAAAAAATAATTTTATGCTTCTACTTACACATTTTTTTTAGCAAAGGTCTTTTTTACTTCCCCCTTCAGGTACATAATACTGATATTTAATTCAAAGCCTACTAATAATATCCATGCATTTAAATTCACTAAAAGAACCAGCATTAATACCGTACCGATCGAGCCGTATATTTTATTATAATTCGAAAAATTCTTTGCCCAGAATGAAAATAAAATGGTCGTAAGTATCATCAGAGAAGTAGCAAGTAGAGAACCCGGCGAAATAATTTTCCACCTTTCTTTGAAAGAAGGGGCATAGCGGTAAATAAATCCAATACTATATAAAAAGAGTAAAATAATAATAATCCAACGAGCAAACTGCAGCCATGCCTGACCTGCGCTATTGGCTATATGCATCTTTGTCAATAACCAGGTAAATAACTGCCCCTGACCAATAGAAATTAAAGTGGATGCAATCAATAATATTACAAGGATAAGTACCAGTTTAAAGGCACGCATTCTTTTAAGAATAAAATTTGTTTTGTCTTTATATAATAGTGATCGGTCAAAAGTGCGAATAATGCCCATGATGGCATTGGATGCATAAAAAAGGGTAAGCAAAAAACCAAATGAAAGTAATCCTGTTTTTGGCTGAGAGAAATAATCATCCAGGAAAGAGGTTATCGCATTCTGAGTAGCTGTATTCGGCGTAAGATCAACAATAATTTTTATTAATTCTGTATGAATATCATTGGAAATAGCCAGATAAGGTACCAGGGTAAAAAGAAATAATGTGGCTGCGGGGATGGCCATGAGAAAATTAAATGAAATAGCGGCTGCCCGCACATTTAATCCTTCTTTTTTTATTTGCAAAGCAAAGAAATGAAAAACATCATAGAGAGAAAGACCCTGAAAGCCCCATGGGCTAATCTTCTTACTGGTTTCCCGAAGGAAGGTGATAGGTCGCGATGTTACTATATGTCTTTCTAATTTGGTCAAAATTTTAATCTTTTTTTGATTTTTTCTTTTCCATCAGGCTATCCAATGCGCGCTGATACTCATTGGCATAATATAAATGTTCTGCATAATCCTTGCTGAAATGATGGCCATCTGAAAAATCACTTTTTGCTACAAAATAAAAGAAATCAGTGTTTGGCGCTTGCAGGGTTGCATCTATAGTTTCTATTGATGGGGTACATATAGGCCCCGGGGGCAATCCCTTATTTTTATACGTATTATAAGGTGATGCTACATTTAGATATTTAAGTAATATACGTTTTAAACCAAAATCTTTCAGTGCATATTTTATGGTAGGATCTGCACCAAGCGGCATACCGGTTCTTAGCCTGTTAATATATACACTGGCGATAGTATCTTTTTCATCATTGTTATTTGTTTCTTCTTCTACTATGGATGCTAAAGTATAAACTTCATTCCTGGTTAATCCCAGTGATGCAGCTTTTTCTAAGCGATGGTTTTTTTGCCAAAAAAGATCACTTTCTTTTTTCAGTTTTGAAAAAATTGCTTGTAAAGATGTATTCCAATAAAAAAAATACGTATCCGGAATAATCAAATAAAAAAGGGTAGTGGTATCTACACCAAATTGTTTTAAGGAATCAGGATTATTTAAAAATAACATGGCCTGAGTAGAATCAATACGAAAATTTTTTCCAATCAATTTTGCCAGATCTGAAGGTACACGTATTTTGTTAATGATCAGTTTCGATTGCTCCTGTTGATTATTCCTAAACCGGCGTAAAAGGGTGAACAAATTTTCTCCCTGGCTTATTTTAAAACGGCCAGGTCTCATACGCTGCCAGGTATTTGTTTTTGTAGCCAGGAAATCAAATACAGAAGGGCTTTTGAGGATATTCTTTTCTTTTATTTCCTGCATCACCTGTATTGCGGTTTTGTTTTGATCTGTCACCAGTACAAATGCCGATTTATCCCGAATGGCAGTTGCTGGTGAAAATAATATCCAGGCCATGATCCCGGCCAGGATAAATAGAAAAGTACCGACAATAAATAAAATTCTTTTCATAAAATGGAAATAATAAATCTTCAAGTCTTCACACAGGTAGCGCTTAGGAATATTGAAAATACTATTTTAAGTTGATAATTTTTTTACAAAAAAAACCCTGCCAGAAATGACAGGGCATACTTTATTTAAAAAAATTATTTAGAACTATCACCGGCTCCCGGGAAGGTCGTAGTATTTTGTGGTTGATTGGTTGCAGGCGCCGTTGTATTTCCCGTATTAATTCCCTTGATTATATCTGTGCCCGGGTTACTTGTAACTCCAGATAAAAACAATGGAGAAGTAATCGCAAGGACAGCAATGATGATCGCAAAAAGCCAGGTTCCTTTGATTAAAATATCATTTGTTTGTTTCACACCCATAAACTGGTTTCCCATTCCACCAAATGCACCGCCAGCTAAGCCTCCACCTTTAGGATTTTGAATAAGAATAATGGCACAGAGTAAAATGCTTGCCAGACTTACCAGAATAATAAATAAAATAACCATATTATTGTTGTTTTAAACTTTCAATTTTGGCGGCAAAGTAAGTTGATTTAGCCGGATTCAAAAAACTTAATTTTTCATAGAGGTGAATGGCTTCATTTATTTGACCTTGTTTCAGTAATACTTCCGCCATGGCTTCCGTAATCACATCCTCCTTTGATTCAATGGATTTTGCCGCAAATCCATCTACTATAGCTGTAGATTCTTGTTTTGAACCGAGATCCTGAGGGTAAGGACTGATGCGTTTCATATCCTTCAGCCAATCCGTAAATTTCTTTACCCGGGCACCCAGCTGATCTGTTTTTGCTGCATTTTCATCAAGGCGGATTCCCTGGGACTCAAAATAATCTACCTGGTGCATTGCTTTAATCGTAAGAGGCATTTCATTTTCAGCAACCGGGTCTTGAAATGATGATGCTTGTGATTCAAGCATTTGAGATAATTTTATCCGGCTTTCTTCTTCCTGTGAAGATGGAGGTATTTGTTCTTTTTCAGGTAATTCCTCCATTGCTAGGAGATATTCAAGCCATTGAGTATTGGGAAAAAAGATACTTCTTTTTTGTAACTCACTTTGAAAAAGGGCAGGGTCTTGTGTTTTTACTTTTTTTAAATAAAATAAATGCAGGAGATCAAAGGATGGGTATCTTTTCTCGAGTTGCCCCCAGGTATCTTTTGTATCGGGTAACAAATTTTCACCAAGTAGGGCCTGGTTTAACTCTTTTGCTATTTTAGGGTAATTATTCTCCATAGTACTTTTTTACCAATTTGAGAAAAGACGATTAAAAATTTCATCGCTTACATTTTTAATAATATCATTCATAAGTTGAGGTTCCACCTGCTGTAAAGTAAGGCTTGCGGAAAAATCAAAATCGCGACTGATATCATACGGTGTTATTTTGTTATTTTCTTTTGTATTTAATAAATCAATATGCACCCCGACAGTTAACCTGTTGGTTGAGGCTTGTTGTCCACTGATACCGGCGGTGCTTACATAATAATTCGTAATATAACCACTCACCTGGTAATCTGCATTATCGCTATTGGTCAAAGTAAGCCTTGTTTGTCCCGTTATTTTTTGTTGTAAAGCATCCGTTAATTTACTACTTAATTGCGGGCTTTTATAAGTTGCTCTGTTATCAATATAAGATAGTTTAATGGTCTTGATATCTGCCGGAATAGATACATCTTTAAAAGTATAAATATGACAGGAAGATAAATTCAATGCCAGAAAGATGCATGCCAATTTGATACAAGCATTTTTTAAATATCTCTTACTCAATATACTGTGACTACTCATTAATATCGTATTCTTTTAATTTTCTATATAAAGTTCTTTCACTGATGCCAAGGTCCAGTGAGGCATCTTTTCTTTTCCCGCGGTGTTTAATAAGAGCCTTTTCGATGAGCTCTTTTTCTTTATCCATGATATTCAGAGATTCTTCGACTACCTGGTGCTCATCCAATTTTTTATCTTGCGGCAGAATAACCGGTTGATGATTTTCCAGTAAATTTTCACCATTTGCTTGCAGGGAATGCCCATAGTAATCATCCAGTAATGATTCATGATTAAAATTCGTCGTATTGCCTGCCAGCGAAGGGTTTTTCAAATTTTCGAGAAACATCTTTTTCAATTCCGTAACATCTCTTTTCATATCAAAGAAAAGCTTGTATAAAATTTCTCTTTCATTATTAAAATCACCCGTATGATGGGTGGATGAAGCGAGAACAGGCAATCGGTTTTCGTGTTTTTCAGGAAGAAATTTCAAAACTTCTGAACGTGTTAAAACTGGCGTTTTGCTAAGCACGGATATTTGTTCAGCGACATTTTTTAATTCTCTCACATTCCCCGGCCATGGATATTCGGTCAATGCCATTTTTGCTTCATCATCTAATTGAATGGGTACGGTTTTATATTTTTCAGAAAAATCTACCACAAATTTTCTGAATAAAAGAGGGATATCTTCTTTCCTGTCTCTGAGAGATGGTACACGAATAGGTACAGTACTTAGCCTGTAATATAAATCTTCCCGGAATTTTCCATTTTGTGTTAAAGCAAGCAAATCACGATTGGTAGCGGCTATCACACGTACATCCGTCTTCTGCACTTTGGATGAGCCAACCCGGAAAAACTCCCCGGTTTCTAAAACACGGAGCAGCCTTGCCTGAGTACCCAAAGGCATTTCACCAATTTCATCTAAAAAAAGCGTACCACCATTGACCGTTTCAAAATATCCTTTACGGCTATCTACTGCACCGGTGAATGAACCTTTTTCATGGCCAAATAATTCAGAGTCAATAGTGCCCTCCGGTATAGCGCCACAGTTAACTGCAATAAATGGATTGTGTTTCCTTGCTGATAAGGCATGTATAATTTGAGAAAAAGACTCTTTTCCTACGCCACTATCTCCAACGATTAATACAGAAAGGTCTGTGATAGCGACCTGCATGGCCACATTGATGGCATGATTTAACGCAGGGGAATTGCCAATAATTTCAAACCTGTTTTTTATACCCTGAATATCCATAAATTATATTGGTATTTATTAGGAATTATTTTCGATTTTGCCAAGGAGTGTTGCTTTGGTACAGCTCAAGACTTTTACATAAACATAGTCACCCTTTTGAAAATCACTATGTTCTTTGGGGAAAACAATTACTTTATTTTGTGAGTTCCTGCCCATCCATTCCTGGTCATTTTTTTTACTATTTCCTTCAATAAGCACTTCAAATATTTTCCCGATATCATCCCGGTTGCTTTGAAGTGATAGTTGATTTTGTAAATCCACAATTTCTGTGAGCCTTCTTTTTTTAACTACTTCCGGCACATCATCGCGGTATCTTTTGGCAGCAAGCGTACCGGGCCTTTCACTATAAAAAAACATATAGCTCATATCATATTTGCAATATTCCATGATATCCAGTGTGTCCTGGTGTTCCTCTTCTGTTTCACTGCAAAATCCGGCAATAATGTCTGCACTAATACCACATCCGGGAAGGATTCTTTTGATCTCATCCACTTTTGCTTTATACCATTCTCTTGTATAAGTCCGGTTCATCAATTGTAGAATCCGGTTATTTCCACTCTGCACGGGAAGATGTATATACTTACAGATGTTCTTGTATTTTGACATGACGAGTAACACTTCTTTTGTAATGTCTTTTGGATGAGAAGTGCTGAAACGAATACGTAAGAGCGGGTTGATTTTAGCTACCTGTTCCAGTAGTTTGGCAAAAGTAATTTCTTCATTTTTTTCCGGATCTATGTAGTAATAACTATCCACGTTTTGACCAAGTAGGGTTACTTCCCGGAAGCCTTGGTCAAATAATTGTTGCGCTTCATTTAAAATAGAATGATGTGCCCGGCTGCGTTCTCTTCCCCTGGTAAAGGGTACTACACAAAAGCTACACATATTATTACACCCTCGCATAATAGAGATAAAAGCGGTTACGCCATTTCCATTCATTCTCACTGGTGAAATATCGGCATACGTTTCTTCTCTGCTAAGCAATACATTGACGGATTTACTCCCGGAGTTAGCCTCTGTAATCAATAGCGGTAAACTCCGATATGCATCAGGGCCGGCTACCAGGTCAACTAATTGTTCTTCTTCCAATAATTTTGCTTTGAGCCTTTCAGCCATACAGCCAAGTACACCAATCAGCATCCCTTTTTTGCTATCTTTTACCTTTTTAAATTCACTAAGCCTTTTGCGAATTGTTTGCTCTGCTTTATCCCGGATGGAGCAGGTATTTAGGAGAACCAGGTCTGCCATTTCATATTGCGTTGTAGCGCTATAGCCATTAGATTGTAAAATAGATGCCACAATTTCACTATCACTAAAATTCATCTGGCAGCCATAACTTTCTATATAAAATTTTTTAGAATGCTGAATCTTCTCCGTATTTGATTGCCAGGCCTCACCCTGTCTTTTTTCATCATGCTTTTGAATATCCATGTCCAATGCTTCCATCTTGCATATTTAGCCTGCAAAAGTAATATAAAATAGCTGTTTTTGTCAGTTTGTCAGAATATTAGCAGTTGTTTTAATATTATCTATTAATCGCACGCCTTCAATAAAGGCGGCAATTAAAATCACCACTTCCCTTTTTTCCGGTGCTTCATCTAAAATTTGCAGAGAATCGGTATCGCACATTTCTAAATAGTCCACTTTTTCAAACCCATTATTTAAGAGGTTTTTTATGGATGTTTCTTTTAATGTTTGCCAATTACCGGTTGTCAATTGTGTTTTGATATTTGAAAGAACTTTAAAGATATTGGCTGCATGAAGTAACCCGGTTTCGGAAAGACGTTGGTTTCTACTGCTTAGTGCCAGGCCGGATGGGGATCTGAGTATTGGGCAAATTTTTATCTTCGTATCAAGTTGCAGAATAGTGATCAATTTCTTTAGTACAAGGCATTGTTGAAAATCTTTTTCACCCAGGTATAAAAAATCAGGATGAATGATCCTTAATAATTTTTCGACAATTTCACATACACCCTGGAAATGACCAGGACGATGCAGGCCTTCCAAAATTTGATCCATTCCATCCAGGTTAAAAGAGGCGTGTGATTTTAAAGTATTCATCTCTTCCAGTGAGGGCAGGAATAAAATATCGGTAGAAATTTTTTCCAGCAATAAAATATCATTTTCCGTAGTGATTGGATATTTGATAAAGTCATCTTGATTATTGAATTGGGATGGGTTTATAAAAATGCTACAAAGGGTCAAATCATTTTCTTTCTTACTGATTTCCAATAAAGATAAATGGCCGGTATGCAATGCACCCATAGTAGGTACGAAGCCGATTTTTTTTCCCTGAGTCTTTGCTTTATATAATGAATTTTTTAAGCCTTCAATAGTTTTATATATAATCATTTGGTTTATTTAACGATTCCGATATTAAGGTTAAATTCAATTTAAATTCAATTTATGTAACTTTGCAAACATTCTATCCTTGATTTTAGGAAAAAGAAAATAAAATATGGCTGCAAAGAAAAGAATTTTATACATTGCTACGGAGATGTCCCCCTATCTCGAACTAACAGAATTTTCAGAAATCATTAATAAGCTCGCTATTAAAAGCCATGAAAGTGGAATGGAGGTAAGGTGTATCATGCCCCGGTTTGGGAATATCAATGAACGCCGTCATCGCCTGCACGAGGTGGTTCGTTTATCAGGTATCAATGTATCCGTAGATGATGATGATATGCCATTGCAAATTAAAGTGGCTTCATTGCCTAATGCCCGTTTACAGGTTTATTTCCTGGATAATGAGGATCTTTTTAAACGCAAGTTTGTTTTCCGGGATGAAAATGAAAAGTGGTATGAAGATAATGATTTACGTACCATATTTTTCTGTAAAGGGGCATTGGAAACGGTAAAAAAATTTGGCTGGCCTCCCGATATTATTCATTGCAGTGGCTGGATGTCCGGTCTTATTCCTTTGTATTTAAAAACGGCTTATAACAGAGAACCGGTTTTTGCCCAGGGAAAAATTGTTTATACGATCAATGAAAATACTTTTAAAGAAAAGTTAGGTAAAGATTATGTTCGGAAAGCAAATATTCATACGAATATTACTTCAGCCAATTTAACAGCTTTAGGAGATGGAAGTAATGTTTCCATGTTTCGTGCCGGAGCACTTTTTTCAGATGCCATAACTTTTGGAGCTGAAAAAATTGACAAAAAACTGCTGGAAGAAATTGCTAAAATGAAAGGTAAAAAAATCCTTGCTTTTAAAGGTCAGGAAAGTGATTTAACAGAGTATTTAGATTTGTATCATGATCTTGCGCCGAAGTAAAAATTTCATGAATTCTGCTCGTTTTCGAAAGCTTTGTATCCCCGGTTTTTTAATTTTTATATGTGCTTTTTCTGCCTGCACAAAAATTGTAACCACCAATCTTGGGAGTGGCCTGGCTTCAGGGCCCGACGGGGTAAATACTAAGGACACCATTCTCGATGTAATATCAAAAAATGGAGGGGATAGCGTTATCTCCGTATCCATTGCTATAGATCATGTAATGGGTTATATGAATGACCCTATTTTTGGTAAAACCACGGCCAATATCAATGCTCAATTTAAGCCAACGATTTATCCGGTTCTTTTTGAAAGACCCAAAGATCAATTGGTTTATGATTCGATGGTTTTAGTACTCGGTTATCAAAGCTATACCGGAGATTCTACCCAAAACCTGGCTTTCAGGGTTTATGAAATAAAAAATGATTTTGATTTTAAAGATTCAGCATACAATAATGAATTCGTTGTTCCCCGTGAACAGGAAGTGACTGAAAATAATATGGCAAAAACTGTAGATATACGCCATCTTCGGGATAGTGTTTACCCTTTTAATGAAGCAGCTACCAGCCAGATACGCATCAAGCTCAGCGCTTCATTTGGCCAAAAGTTTTTAAACACTTACGACACTACCAGTGCCTATAAGAATGACTCTTTATTTACAGCCGCTTTCAAAGGTTTACAAATTGCAGCAGAGCAAACGGGTAATGCACTTATCCGGGTAAATTTATTGGATACAAATAGTAAACTGGCCTTATACTATCACTATACAGATACCAGCGGTAAAGTAGATACTTCCGTTAAATATTTCAGACCGGGAACATTTACAGCAGCCTCTTCCAACTATATTGCGAGAGATCGAAGTTTACCTGCAGAGATAGGTCATTTCTTCCCACCCAATATGAGTGTGGATCAAGACAGCTTAATATATATTCAATCCGGCCCCGGTACTTATGCTACCATTAAAATCCCCGGCTTAAGTGGTTTGCCAAATATGATCATCCATCGTGCAGAACTGATAATGGAACAGGTGACGGATAATGTATTTAATTCGGATACTTTATATAATACACCCAATTTATTTTTATTGGCAAAAAGTGATTCGGCATTCTGGTTTAATATTCCCGGATTCGAAAATCCCGTCAATATCTATAGCCCCACTTCGGATGCTGTATTCTCTTCAACTTCTGGAATATTATTAAATTATCCTGATTTCGGCGGGATACCGGCCAATTCGATTGATCCCCTGACCGGCAAAACAAAATCTACTTATAATTTCAGTCTTACAAGATATGTTCAGGGAATTGTAACGAATCATAACCCCACCTATACGCTTATTTTATATTCACCTTATAATGAAGCCATACGATTATCAGAACAGCAAGCCGTTTATAGATCAATTGCTTCCTCTCCGCTCAATTATCCGGGGATTGGACGAGTCCGACTGGGAGGTGGAAATAATTCGCAATACAAAATGAGATTTCATATCGTGTATTCCACACTTTAAAATTGTATTACAGAAGCAATTATCTTTGCAACTCTTTTAATTAATTTATATGCCTTACTTATTTACTTCAGAAAGTGTTTCTGAAGGCCATCCCGATAAAGTTGCCGATCAGATTTCAGATGCTTTGATAGATCATTTTCTTGCCTTTGACCCCGAAAGCAAAGTAGCATGTGAGACGCTTGTAACCACAGGCCAGGTAGTACTTGCAGGCGAAGTGAAATCAAAAGCCTATCTTGATGTACAGGAAATTGCCCGCAATGTGATCCGTAAAATCGGTTATACCCGGAGTGAATATATGTTTGAAGCAAATAGTTGCGGCATTTTATCAGCTATTCATGAGCAATCGGCAGACATCAATCAGGGCGTGGATAAAAAGAAAAAAGAAGAACAGGGTGCCGGTGACCAGGGAATGATGTTTGGCTATGCGACCAATGAAACAGAAGACTATATGCCATTGGCATTGGACCTTTCTCATACAATATTAAAAGAATTAGCTGCGTTACGCCGTGAAAATAAACAAATTAAATACTTAAGACCTGATGCCAAAAGCCAGGTTACTTTAGAATATGATGATCATAATAAACCCGTACGTATTGATGCTATAGTTGTTTCTACACAACATGATGATTTCGATACGGAAGAAAAAATGCAAGCCAGGATTAGAAAAGATATCATCAATATTTTAATTCCAAGAGTGAAATTAAAGTATAAGAAATACGGTAACTTATTTAATAAAAATATCCATTACCATATCAACCCAACCGGTAAGTTTGTGATTGGCGGCCCACATGGAGATACGGGTGTTACAGGAAGAAAAATAATTGTGGACACTTACGGTGGTAAAGGCGCTCATGGTGGTGGAGCGTTCAGTGGCAAGGACCCGAGCAAAGTAGATCGCAGTGCTGCCTATGCCACCAGGCATATTGCTAAAAACCTTGTTGCTGCCGGCATTTGTGACGAAGTACTGGTACAAGTTTCCTATGCTATAGGTGTAGCAAAACCAACTTCAATAAATGTGAATACTTATAATACGGCTAAAGTAAATTTTACAGATGCCCAAATTGCAGCAAAAGTGCAGGAACTATTTGATATGCGGCCTTATTTTATTGAACAAAGACTCGCTTTGAGAAACCCAATTTATAGCGAAACGGCAGCCTATGGCCACATGGGCCGGAAGCCGGAAATCATTACCAAAGAATTTCGCTCTCCAGAAGGTAAAGTGGTTCGTAAAAAAGTGGAATTATTTACCTGGGAAAAATTGGATTATGTACCGAAGCTAAAAAAAGCCTTTGGTATTAAATAACAACTATTTCAATTTTACTTTGCAGGAGCTTTCTGATTCATTTCAGATAAGTAATGATATTTAAGATAGGTATAATACGCATTATACTTTGCTATGGTAAAGCCTTCACGGCCATCTAAAAAACCAAGTTTGAAAAAATAATTGCTGACAAACGAAAATAGGGGAGATAGGAATTTTTTGAAGGAACTTCCTTTTTTACCTGCCTGATAATATTTCAGCGCATTCATGTGTGCGTAGGTATACACTTTTTTTATAAAATCTTCCTGATTTTGAACCGTATAATGTAAAATATGCCCCTTTAAAGTGATGGCTTTATAGTGATCCGGTAAGATTAATTTTTCATGAACTGCACCATCATTCCAGTAAACTTTCCGTCGGTTAAAAAGCCTGAGATGACTATCAAAGCCCCATTCACCATATCGAATCCATTTATTGCAAAAGAAATTCTTGAAACGGATATTAAAAACAAGGTCATCATCAAGCAGGGAAATTTCTTTAATGGAATTCATTAATTCTTCATCTATAGATTCATCAGCATCCAGACTGAGTATCCAATCATACCTGGCTGCAGTGATTCCTTTATTTTTATTTTTTCCATAGCCTTCCCAAGTGCTTTCTATTACATTGGCATGAAAACTTTTGCAAATAGATACCGTATGATCGTCACTGCCACTATCTACAATAATGATATCATCAAACAAGCCCGCAAGGCTTTGCAATGTTTTTTCAATGATATGTGCTTCATTTTTAGTAATAATGACTACGGAAATGTCCATGTTACAAAGAAACAATAAACTCCAGTATTTTCAATTTGGAGTAGAAGTTATGTGGATTTATTTCCATTGTTTTTGTTATTAAAAAAAAGCCCCGCAGCAGGTGCAGGGCTTTTAGTGGATGTTTTCCTCTAAGTATAATTATTGTCTAATCAGTTTAAATGACCCGATTACTTTACCGGATTCTATACTTCTTACGAAGTAGATTCCTTTTTGCATTCGGGATACATCGATATTGATTAAGGTGGCACCCAGGTTAATGTCATAGTCACTTTGTTTTACAACTTTTCCTTGCGCATCAGTAATAGCCATTGATATTTTCGTTTGTCTGTCAGATACAACACTGAATTTTGCTTGTGGCCCAGTAACCGGGTTTGGAGCCAGAGAAATTGCAATTCCTTTTACAGTACTAACTACATGTAATACGCCGGAATAACTTACGCTTCCATCAATATCGGTAATTTTAATGCGATAATAATTATCATTTAATGCCGCTTTAGGATCTACATATTCAAAAGGAAGTTTACAACGACCGGCATCTGCTACGATTTTGTAAATTGGTTTGAAATCATTTGTATTTCCCACTGAATTTTCCATTTCCATTGTTACACTGGATGAGGTACAATTGACAGTCCAATCAAGAACTACATCTGTATTTTGAATATGAGAAGTGAAAGATTGGATAAATGTCAGTGGTAGTACTGTTTGATCACTAGTGATGCCATAAAGAGAGAATTGATTAAAACCACTTCCTTTTACAATATAAACATCTGAGCCACTTTCACCGGTGCCACTACTATAATTGGCATTATTCCCGGCACAATGAACTATCTTAGCTTTATTGGGTAAATATCCGGATCCGCGTTTTGTAACATCAGAATAGCCTAAGGATAAGGTAACATCAGATCCACCGCTTTGAGCTTCACTTATATCCCATTGGTAATTCATAGAAGTGAGTGGAAATCCTCCAAGGCATGGCGGCCTGCTGGATAAAGCTTTAAAGGAGAAATCATCCGGAGTGCCGGCATTTTTAATAGTTACCGGGTTGTATTCTGTTATAGATGGTCCGATAGGTAAATCCACTTCAGCATTGCCAACACTTTTAACTTTTACATCACCTAATGAAGTAACAATATATTTTGTCTTATCCTGCCCGCTAATATCAGGATTAGCGGATAATATGATTCTTCCATTGGTTGAAATTAACCATTTCCCATAAGCACCGAAACGTACATTATTGGCATAGCAGGTATCATTGGTAATTTTGACTACAGCAGTTAGATTAAATGAGCTACCTACATTGATGACAACAGTATCTACTACCGGATTTGGAAGAGACGACCGGTTTATCTCATCACCCATCAATAATTCTGATGCGCCTGGATTAGAATATTCTATGGAACTTTTATTGGCATAGCTAAATTCTGGATAGCCAGTACCATTTGGATAAGATATAATTGGATTAAAACTGGTATTTAATATTTTACCACTAACATACACATTTAATCCGCCTATATATCCCTGGCTGGTAGATTGCAAAACCCCATTTACGGTTATGCTTCTGCACCAGGATGGCCCATTAAAAAAGGGAAAGCGGGTTCCAATAGCAGAGGAAAAGCGAACTGTAGCGCCTTTATCAATGATGATAGTGCCCGTTCCATCTGTAAAAGTAGAATCACAACGCATTTCACTTACAGAGAATATTCCGGATGAAAAATGTAAGAAACTGGCCCTTAGTGCACCGCCGGTTCCGGTTGCTCCATCATCCAATGCTACTTCCATACGCCATAACCAGGCTGCTGTAGTAGATCCATAACTCCACAATCCAAACAAGGAACGGGAGCCACCTACAAATTTAATTAGACCACTCGCATTGGTTCTTAAGATATCGTTTGTAAAGTTACTTGAAGGGCCGCTTAATGTACCATAAATATTAAGCGTAGCCCCATTTACATTTAATGCAGTTGCAGTAAGGCCTTGTAGGGTCAGGCTATTTACTGCCTGGTTGTCTGTAACGGTAATGGTGTTTCCATCAAGGATGGTAACATTATCATCAGCATCCGGGATATTATCGGCATCTGTCCCAGAAGTTATATTCCAAACAGCTGGATTGTTCCAATTGCCTGAACTGAAGGTGGTAAAGTTAGCCTGGGCAAATATAAACTCACCCATAAAGAAGAGAACGGCTAGTAAAATAATTTTTTTCATGATTGACTTTTTTTAAATGGAATAAATGTTTTTCAGGTATAAAGATTTGACTTTAAAAAAGACCAGCAAAGTTTTGGAGACTGGTAATGAGTGAAAGGCATTATTGGCTTATTTAATGGTGATTTAGATTTCAATTTCACCAAAACAGGTTATTCCATGAGAAAGTTTTCTCTCTTGAATTTTGACTATCATTCAACAGAAAATTGAACTGAGCAAGAATTAGAAAAGAGGGAATCATTTCTTGCAGATCAAAAAAAAAATAAAAAATAATTAAAGTGATTGTTGGAGTGGTAATAGCTTTTTTCCAAGCCATCCTTGTTGTAATGGCAATAACCAATTCCGGCAAAATTCTTTTTTATCTAATATCAGGTTATTGAAATATAAAACATGATCCGGAAGATTTTTTTCTTCCCAATCTTTTTTCACAGATGGGTAAGTTTTTACAATTACTTCATTCTCTATAAGCAAGGCAATCTTAAGCCTGTCCAGTAAATCCAAGTCGAATTTATTTTCTATTTGCCGGATCATTCGAACGGAACTATCCGTACTGCAGCCGCTGATGCCAAATTTTGTTTCATCTGCTATAAGTACAATAAAATGTTTAAAAAATACACGGCCAAATCCATTTACCTCATTGCCATGTGTATTCCATCCCGCCACGAAACCAGTGAGTAGATTATTGATTTCTTTTTCTTCAGAAATACTTAATGGCCGGTTGCTTTGATAAATCCAAACCCTTGAATTGTCGGGGAAATGATCGGGAATATTTTCCTGGTAATGAATCTCCATAATTAATAATTTTAGGCCATATCTCTTTCTATCAATTCTGCAATATCCAACACCTGAACTTCATTTTCTTTTTCGCGATTTTTTACACCATCGGTCAACATTGTATTACAAAATGGGCAGGCAGCCGCTACGATGTCAGGATGGAGACTTAAAGCTTCATCAGTACGTTCTATATTGATTCTTTCATTTCCGGGTTCATCTTCTTTAAACATTTGAGCGCCACCGGCACCACAGCATAAACCATTGCTGCCACAGCGTTTCATTTCTACCAGCGCAGCATCCAAAGCTTGCAATACTTTCCTGGGAGCTTCGTAAATGTGATTAGCCCGACCGAGATAACAACTATCGTGGTAGGTAATTTTTTTCCCTTTAAAAACGCCTTCTTCTTTCATTTTTATTTTTCCATCATCTATCAATTGTTGTAAAAAAACAGCATGATGGATTACTTCATAATTTCCTCCAAGTGCAGGATATTCATTTTTAAAAATATTGAAACAGTGGGGGCAGGCAGTGACCATTTTTTTAATGCCATAGCCATTTAAAATTTGAATATTATTGTAAGCCATCATTTGAAATAAAAATTCATTACCGGCTCTTCTTGCAGGATCGCCATTGCATGATTCTTCTTTGCCTAAAATGGCAAACTTGATTCCAACTCGTGTAAGGATAGCCGCAAATGCTTTGGTAATTTTCTGTGCCCGCTGATCAAAACTCCCGGCACAACCCACCCAAAAAAGGATTTCAGGGGATTCTCCGGCGGCAGCCATTTCAGCCATCGTAGGGATATGCATTCTTTTTTTTCAAAAATACATAAATTTTTTATTGAATTAATCTTGTGATCAAACCAGATTTTCGGGAGGTCATTAAGTAAAAAAGATTTTAAAATAAAAGCCTTACTCTTTCGAGGCCATGACTTATTTTGCGCATCATTTATGCATCTTTTATTTATTTTATTTTTAGGATGGCTGGTCAGTTTTTTAGGTCAGTTACCATTAGGAACGATGAGTATGACCGCCACCCAAATTGCGGTGCAGGAAAATTTTGCCCATGCATGGAAATATGCCATAGGGGTAGCCCTTATAGAAATTATTTACCTGCGGCTTACACTTTCCGGGGTTAACTGGATTCTTTCTCATGAGTTATTTTTTTTGATATTGGGCTGGTTGACGGTCATCATGTTTTTAGTCTTGGGTATATATAGCCTGATTTCTGCACGGAAACAGGATCCCGGGAAAAAAGCCTTCCTGCTGGAAAATAAAATGGACCGTTTTTTACTTGGCCTTAGCATGAGTGCATTCAACCCGGCACAAATTCCTTTTTGGTTTATATGGAGTAGTTACCTGATGGAGTTACATATCCTTGCCAAAACAACGGAAGAATTTAATTTTTTTACGGTTGGTTGCGGAGCCGGTACCATAACTGGCCTTGCACTTTATATGTATGGTGGTAATTGGCTTATTACAAAGATGAATGTAAGTACCAGAAAAATGAATGTATTGATGGGGATCATTTTTATCATTGCCTCTTTAGCGCAATTGTATAGGATGATTTTTACTAAAGTAGTTATTTGATATTTTTAAGTATCCATTTCTAATGCCCATTTATCCCGTTCATCCGGAGGTAATTTCCAGGGAGAAAAATTATTCTCAATACTACTAAACATATTATTCCATTCAGCAGGAGCATTGCTTTCTTCCATTATCAAATAGCGTCGTAACTGGAAAATAATATCTAATGGATTGATACTTACCGGGCATGCTTCTACACAGGCATTACATGAAGTACAGGCTCTCAATTCTTCCGGAGTGATAAAGTCATGAAGGAGAGATTTACCGTCATCTATAAATGTTTTATTCGTGCGAATATTTTTTCCTACGATTTCAGCCCTGTCTCTCGTTTTCATCATAATCATTCGCGGGCTTAATAATTTCCCGGTTAGATTTGCAGGGCACGCAGCAGTACATCTGCCACATTCGGTACAAGAATAGGCATCCAGTAAATTTTTCCAACTGAGATCCATGGTATCTTTTGCGCCAAATTTTTTATGTCCTTCTTCTGTGTTTTCAGCAGGGATGAGCTCTGGTTGCATGGCATATAAAACTTCTTGTTGAATTTCAGGCATGTTATTCATTTTACCCTGTGGGTCTAAACGGGCATACCAGGCATTTGGAAATGCCAATAATATGTGTAAATGCTTTGAATAAGGGAGATAATTAAGAAAAGCAAAAATGCCAAAAATATGAAGCCACCAGCAAAAGCGTTCAGTGAAAATGAGTGAGGAATTACTCATGCCATCAAGTAGTGGATGCAAAAAAGAGGAAAATAGAAAATTGCCGGTTACAGCTTCTCCATAATGACCTACACCTCTTGATTGCAGGATTGTATCACTAGCATTCATGGTAAGAAAAAGGCTCATTAAAATAATTTCAGTGATTAAAATATAGTTAGCATCACTACGCGGCCAGCCATCCAGATCTTTACTCCAAAGCCTTTTTACTTTTATCACATTTCTTCTTAATAAAAATATGGCACAAAATATAAGCACACCTACAGCCAGGAATTCAAAGCTGTTGATCAGCCATAAATAAACATTTCCCAGCGGCTTGAAAAATAAACGATGTGTGCCCAAAACGCCATCCAGTGCTATTTCCAACACTTCAATATTGATAATTACAAAACCGGCATATACTACAAAATGCATGACGGCAACAAGTGGATTTTTAAACATCTTCTTTTGCCCAAATGCCAGGAGTAAAACATTTCTCCATCTTTTGCCTTTCTCATTATGAATCGGTTCATCTCTGCCGGCTAAAATATTTTGACGGATTTTTCTTGCATTTGAGCTAAAAAAAAGAATGGATGCAAGCGCCAGAAGAATGAATAAAACCTGTGGTATATATAGCATGAAATGTTTATTTCAATTTCAAAGAAAACTCAATTTATATGCTAAGATAAAACTTTGTGCTATTCTTTATCATTGTATTCTGCATTTGTTTATTTTTGGACGCATAAACATGCGCTCTTCATGGAAGTTAAAAAGAAGATCCTTACAAAAGAAATTGCAGCTCAAAAAATAAACAGGCTGGCGCTGGAAGTTGCTGAAAACCTGGCTGGAGAGAAAAGCCCTCTGATCATTATTGGTATTCGTGACATTGGCTATCTCCTGGCAGAAAAAATTGCGTTGTTGCTTAGCTCCTATATCAACACAGACATAGAAGTAGTTTCAGCAACTCTGGATAAATCAAAACCAGGTGAAATCCTTTTTAACAAAGAAATCAACCTTCATCATAAGAATATTTTACTTATTGATGATGTTTGCAATAGTGGTAAAACTTTATTGTATGCATTAAAACCCTTACTTGATTTTTATCCAAAACGAATACTGGTTTTGGTATTGGTGGAAAGAATGCATAAGCTTTTCCCCATACAGCCAGATTTTGTTGGGCTTTCATTGGCCACAACAGATGACGACTTTATAAAAGTAGAACTTGAGAATGGCGATTTTTCAGCAATAGTTGTAAGCCATTCATGAGGCCCTCAATTTTAATTGTAAAATTTTAAATAAGAAATATGGATAATAGAACTACAGAAAGAATTCATGAATGGTTAAGCGGAAATTATGATCAGCAAACAAAAGAAGCCATTCAAAAAATGCAGGCAGAAAATCCTGCCGAATTGGAAGATGCTTTTTATAAAGAATTGGAATTTGGTACCGGTGGAATGCGCGGGATCATGGGTGTTGGCACCAACAGGATGAACCAATATACCGTTGGTAAAGCCACTCAGGGTTTTGCCAATTATCTCAAAAAAAAGCTGGGTGATGATGCTTTGATTTCTGTTGTTATTGCTTATGACAGCCGGAATCAAAGTTCTTTTTTTGCAGATATTACGGCCCATGTTTTCGCGGCAAATAATATTTACGTTTATTTATTTGAATCATTGCGTCCGACTCCAGAATTGAGTTATGCCATTCGATACCTGAAAGCGCAGGCCGGCGTTGTTTGTACGGCATCTCATAACCCTAAAGAGTATAATGGATACAAGGCTTATTGGTCTGATGGAGCTCAATTGGTGCCGCCACATGATGCCGGTGTGATGGAGGAAGTGGGCCAAATTAAAAGCCTGGAAGAAGTGAAGTGGAAAGGCAATGAGGATTTTATAAGTAAAATTGGGAAAGAAGTAGATACGGCTTATATACAAATGGCCAAAGGTTTAAGTGTCCATCCGGCACAAATAGCATTGCAACATGATCTGAAAATTGTCTATACCTCCATTCATGGAACGGGTATTCAATTGGTTCCACAAGTTTTGAAAGCCTATGGGTTTACCAATTATTCTATAGTCAAAGAACAGGAAAAACCGGATGGGAATTTCCCAACGGTTATCTATCCAAATCCCGAAGAAAGTGAAGCCATGAAACTTGGTTTGCACCAAGCAGAAGCTATAGATGCAGATATTCTTTGCGGTACAGACCCGGATGCGGACAGGGTAGGTATTGGCGTGAAAGATGATGAAGGAAAATGGATATTGATGAATGGTAATCAAACGGCTGTACTGGCTTTTAGTTATTTGATAGAAGCCAGAAAAAAAAGTGGACTTGCCGCACCAAATGATATGGTCATTAAAACGATTGTAACATCTGACATGATTGATAAAGTAGCCATGAAAAATAAAGTCACTTGTTATAATGTATTAACCGGCTTTAAATGGATTGCAGCCATGATCAATGAAAAAAAAGGAAAAGAAAATTATATTATTGGTGGTGAAGAAAGTTTTGGATTAATGGTTGGTGATGAAGTGAGAGATAAAGATGCAGTATCGGCAGTAGCTATTTTATGTGAAATGGCTGCCGTAGAAAAATCGCATCAAAGTTCGCTTTTTGAAAAATTAATAGACTTATATTTAGAATATGGTTTTTATTTGGAAGACCTTATCGGCATCACCAAAAAAGGCAAGAATGGTCAGGAAGAAATATCAGCCATGATGCGCTCGTACAGAGAAAATCCACCTCTTGAAATAAATGGTTCAAAAGTCGTAGAGATCTTGGATTACCAAACCCGCGAAGGGAAAAATTTACAAAATGGAACAACCCGGGAATTAGACTTGCCAAAGAGCAATGTACTCCAGTTTTTCCTCGAAGACGGAAGCAAAATATCAGCACGCCCCAGTGGAACTGAGCCCAAAATAAAATTTTATTTCAGTGTACATTCCGAACTCTTAAGGAAGGAAGATTATAAGACAACTCATGCATTATTGAAAAGTAGGATAGATGGCATTATTCAATCTATGAAACTAATAGAATAAAAGACAATGCCCTATTAAATTTAATTCAACGGATTTATATTACCAGTTTTGAAAAATTATACCGATACATACCAGCATAAGGGTCTGCGAAAAAGACTTGCCGCTCAATTGCGTGAAAAGGGCATCAGGGATGAAAATATTTTGCAAGCCATAGAAACTATTCCAAGGCATTTTTTCCTGGATTCAGCCTTTGATAAAATTGCGTATGAAGACCGGGCATTTCCCATAGGAGAAGGGCAAACGATTTCGCAGCCATATACCGTTGCTTATCAAACAGAATTATTGCAAGTCAAAAAAGGCCACAAAGTACTGGAGATTGGTACCGGTAGCATTTACCAGGCAAGTGTTTTAAGTGAAATGGGCGCCCGTGTTTTTACCATAGAGAGGCAAAAAAAACTCTATGAAAAGAATAAATCTTTCATTTTCAAAAATAAATATCCCAATATCAAATTTTTTTTTGGTGATGGCTTTGAAGGACTCCCATCATTTGCTCCTTTTGAAAGAATCCTCATCACGGCAGCAGCGCCTCATATCCCTCCAAAATTATTGGAACAATTGAAAGTGGGTGGCATTATGGTCATTCCATTGGATGAAGGCCAGAAACAACACATGCTTCGAATTACCAAAGTTTCACAAACAGAAATTAATGAAGAATATTTTGGATACTTTTCTTTTGTACCAATGCTTTCCGGGAAAAAATAAAACCTGCAGTGCACTGCAGGTTTTGTATTCATAAAACAAACAATTCTATTTATTTCCACCGCCCATACCTCCTGACATATCAGTATCTCCACCCTGATCCTTTGTGTTTCTGCGTTTAAACAAATTCGCATCTATTTTTCCAAAACGGTAACTCAGGTTTAACCTTAATACTTGTGGGTCACGATACCGAGTAGAAATCTGAGTGAAATAGGGAGATTCTGAATACACTTTATTCACGGCAGTTTTGAAAATATCATTCATGCTTAAAGATAAGGACAGCGTATTAGTTCCTTTTATAGCCCAATCTTTTTTCAATCCTAAATCAAAACTGTAATTAGGGAAAATATACCCTTGTGTCGTACCCAGTCCACTGCTACCAAAAAATCCTCCATGGCCTCTGCCACCATTATCCGGGGGAAGAATCGTTTTAGCCTGGTAGTTGCCGGAAAACTGAATGGTGAATTTTTTGGGCAGCTTGATATTATTATTCCATTTTCCAAACCAGCTGACTCTCTGATTACTCATATTTTGTTGTGAGGAACCACCATTGATTACGGAATTATACAAATTCACATTCAGGGTGAGATCCCATATTTTAAACAGGTTGATTCTGTTTGTTAGTTCCAATCCATATGACCAACTATTATTCGCATTGGCATAGGTATTGAATACTACGGTATCTTCCGGATTGAGAGGACTTGGTCCTACATATTGAAAACTCGTAATAAGATTTGTGGTATGACGACCATAAATAGTAGCCAGAAAATTTGAATTATTATTATACGTAATATTATAAGACAACTCACCAAGGTCGGTAAATTCTGGTTTTAATCCCGCATTTCCGACACTTAGATTTTGTGGATCAGAATAATCTATAAATGGAAGTAACTGGAAGAAATTCGGCCTGTTGATTTTCCTGGAATAGTTCAATTGAATATCTTGCTTATCGGCGGCCTGGTAGGTAATAAAAGCACTGGGGAACAAACTGATGGGAAAATCTACTTTAAAAGAGGAATCTTTTCCGAGTAATGTACCATTGTAATTAGAGCTTTCAGCCCTTAAACCGAGTTGGAACCGGAATTTATCTAATTTAAATGAGTACGTGGAATAGGCTGCAAATACTTCATCTTTGAATTTGTAATTACTATTTAAAGCCGGAACAGGTAAATATTTTCCTGCTGAATCATTATAAAATGATTGCATACTTAAATTATCGTTATTCCGAATGGCAGCACGAACACCTGCTTCGAATTTGGTATTTTCCGTAATAGGGTTTTCATAGTCAGATTGTATGACCAGATAATCTGTGGTACCATTGCCTTCACTGAGTTGTTTAACCGGCAAACCTTTGGGATTACTATCGGGATAATAAGTATTCGTTATATAATTTCCATTATTTGTATTTGTACTGGCATTATAATTAATGTCTGCCGTAATATCATGTCCTGCTTTTGTAAAAAGATGTTTAAAGCTTAATCCATACCGGTTACTATTAAACGTAAATTCGGAATTAGACAAGCGGGAACTATATGAAGCTAAATTATTATTGACAATGGAGTCAATAACCTGGTCATCCAATGAATTAAATTTCCCCTGGGCTTTACTATAAGAAAAGGAAAGTGTATTTCGTATATCTATTAAATAATCCAGGCTGGCACGTACATAAGCGAAATGCCCTTTAGAAGTGCCATCATCTGTGGAGTATATATTCATGGGCGTGTCAGAAATATTATTCCGGTCTGTAATGGAATTAGAATTGGATTTTCTTTGATTATATCCTGCACTTAAGCTAACATTAATTTTATTTTGACGATAACTGAGATCACCACCCATAGTAACACTTCCCTTTGAATCAATACCCGCTCTAACACCGCCATTATAGCCTGTTTTTATATTTTTCTTCAATACAATATTCAGGATACCTGCGCCACCGCCGGATGCGTCGAATTTTGCAGAGGGATTTGTAATCAATTCTACTTTATCTATTAGATCGGCGGGTATTTGATCATAGGTTAAAGTGGTTGGCCTTCCATCAATAAATAATTGGGGTGTCGCATTACGCATCGTTACTTTACCATCAATATCAACATTTAAAGTAGGTATTTGGCGCATCACCTCTGTAGCAGTTTGTCCCTGGCTCACAATATTTTTATCTACATTAAAAACTTTACGGTCCACACCCATTTCAAAGAAAGGTTTAGCTGCCGTTTGAATGGTTACACCGGCCAATGTATTTTCAGTAGGCTCCATTTTGATATTTCCCAGGTCTTTATCAATATTACTCATCATTTGCATCATTTGACTTGCCTGGTTACTTTCGCTTTTATTACCTTTCATGGAAACACCAAATGAAACCTTTGTGCTATTATCTGCATATCCAATAGCTGAAACATTCATATTAAAATCGCCAAAAACAGGAATATTTTCCAGACTAAAATCTCCATTGGAGCGGGAAAGAACGGTAGCAATAATACCTGTTTCCATTTTCTTTGTAACGGAATCAAACTTTTGTCCAATGAGTTGCACGGACGCCAATTCAATCCCCTTATTCGTTTTGCTATCAACAATTTTTCCATAAAAATGACCTGCATTCATGCCTTTCCTGGCTCCCTGGCCACCACCTTGTGGATATTGGGCCATTGCACTGAAAGCTGTTAAAATGAAGCCTATTAGGAGACTATTTTTCATACGTTTAATTTAATGCGCAAATTTCTACAATAACGTTCGTAGTTGAAAATCAATTCAGGATAAACGGTAAAACAAAGGCTATTAAAACCGTATTTTATGTTTTTATTAGGAAGTCAGCAAACCAACTTGAAAAAACGATAAGTTTAACAATCTATATTCATTTTCTTGTTTCTTTAAGGAAATTTTTCCCCCTTTCAGTGAATTTTGAAGGATCGGATTAAAATGGGATACTTGTTTAAAGTGGTAAAGAGCAATTGCAAAGGAAAAGGCAGAAGTTCAATAGTTGCTTAAAAAAAATCTGCCGGCAAAAATGCCAGGCAGATTTTCAGGGAGATTGAAGGGGATCGAACCCTCGACTTTCAGAACCACAATCTGACGCTCTAACCAACTGAGCTACAACCTCCATTTGCTATTTGAATAACAGCAGCAAAAATAATTTAATTCAGGTATGTATCAAAAGAAAGTTTTAAGAAACACCGAAATACTTGTTAATAAGGAAAGATGGAATTTGTATCAATTTGAATTGACTTATTTTTGAAAAATGTTTAAAAAAATTTGCACATTTATGATTAGTAAAAAAGGCCTCCCTTTTCTTTTAGTACTTGTATTTAGTATTGTTTTCTTCGCATTTAAATATAACTCATCTGCCACGCCTGCTGATGAAAGACAACAACAATTACTCATGGCAATTGGTAATATCTTGGAACAAAAACATTATGATCCACAAATAATCAATGATGACTTTTCAAAAAAAGTTTTTAATGAATATATTGACAATACGGATCCAGAAAAAATCATTTTATTAAAACAAGATATTGATGACTTAAAAATATATGAAACAAAAATAGATGATGAAATTCATGGCGCCCCGCTTACATTTTACCCTGCTGTGGGTGAATTATATTTTAAAAGGGTAGATGAAATTATATCTATTTACAGAGATATCCTATCCAGGCCTTTTGATTTCTCCGTCAATGAAAAAGTGCAAATGAACCCCGATAAAATGGATTATCCTGCAAACAATGAGGAACGTATTACCCGCTGGAATAACAAATTGAAATATGCAACGTTGACACGCTTTGTGGACTTGCAAGAGCAACGCAACAAAGCAAATTCCAAAGACACCATGGCTACTAAAACGGATGCACAACTCGAAAAAATGGCCCGGGAAAGGGTGCTATCATCATTAGACAGATTTTATAGCCGCATTAAAACTAAACTTACACCTGAGGAACAATTTAATTCTTTTGTGAATACCATTACTATGATTATGGATCCGCATACGGAGTATTTTCCGCCGGTAGAAAAAAGAGCTTTTGATGAAGAATTAACAGGCCGTTTTTATGGCATTGGCGCCCAATTGAAACAACAGGATGGCCAGACAATGGTTGTGAGCCTTGTAACGGGTAGCCCGGCCTGGAAGAGTAAAGAAGTAGATGTAAATGACATCATTACAAAAGTGGGGCAGGGGGATAAAGAGCCTGTAGATGTGACCGGTTATGAACTGGAAGATGTGGTGAAATTGATCCGGGGCAATAAAGGCGCTGTAGTTAAGATTACTTTTAAGAAAGCAGATGGCACTACAAAAGTTGTTTCTTTAATTCGGGATGAAATCGTACAAGATGAAATATTTGCAAGAAGTACGGTTATCAATGAAGGAAATAAAAAGATCGGGTATATCTTCCTGCCCGAATTTTATGCAGATTATCAACGCCCGGATGGTAATAAATGCTCTGAAGATGTGGCTGCAGAAGTAGTTAAATTAAAAGCGGAACATGTAGATGGCATTATTATAGATTTACGAAATAATGGTGGTGGTTCATTATACGAAGTAGTGCGCATGGTGGGATTATTTATTCCTTCCGGGCCCGTTGTACAGGTTCGTGACAGGGATGGACAGGCGCAAAGCCTGAATGATGATGACCATTCCGTTTTATACGATGGACCATTGGCTGTAATGGTAAATGAACTGAGTGCATCTGCTTCAGAAATTTTTGCAGCAGCTATTCAGGATTACAAAAGAGGAATAATAATTGGCAGTACTTCTACTTTTGGAAAAGGAACAGTTCAGAAAACTTTACCTCTTGGCAGGCCAACAGATTTCAAGACTGATGCAACCGAATATGGCGCTTTGAAACTGACTTTCGAAAAATTTTACAGAGTAAATGGCGGTTCCACTCAAATAAAAGGCGTTTCTTCCGATGTGGTGATTCCGGATACATACGAATATTTAAAACTTCGTGAGAAAGATAACCCGGATGCGCTGAAATGGGATAATGTACCACCGGCTCAATATGGTATCGTGATGAACCCTGATGCATTTTCAAAAATCGTTCGTGATGCAAATGATTTGGTTGAAAAAGACAGTGCCTTTAATGTTATAAAAAAGAACACCCTGTTGTTATCAAAATTATCTGATGCAGAAACGAACCTTGGGTTAAAAGCCTATAAAGAGACCCAGTCAACAATTAAAGAATTGGTAAAAGCAGATGACAGTATGGGTAGGCTAAAAGCTCCTATGGATATGCAATTCATGCAAGTAGATAATAATAAATATTACAATAATCCAGATTCCAGTAAAGCGCTGCGTTATCAGGAATGGTTGAAATTTATGCGCTCAGATAGGTACATCAATACAGCCGTAAAGGTTTTGGAGCTTGCAGCAATGAATAAAAATAACCGAGTAGATGTTCTTCAATTTTAGATTCCTATTGCCACCGAATTATAGAAATTTATTTTAAAAATTCTTTGATTCAAGCAAGGTTATTCATACTTTTAAAAAAAAATTATGCGTTCTACTTTAGTAGCGATCATCGTAGGTATATCCTTTATTATTGCCATCATCATAGCTGCCAATGCATATAAATTTCGCTCTACTACCATGGATACCATTGTGGTAACCGGCCTCGCAGAGCAGGATTTCTCCAGTGACCTGATTGTATGGAATGCAAGTTTTTCCAGGAAGTCATTTGAATTAAAAACTGCCTACTCCACATTAAAGGAAGATGAAACAGCCATACGAAATTATTTGCATAGTAAAGGTTTAGAGGATAGCAGTATTATTTTTTCATCCGTAGATATTAGTAAAGATTTTGATTATAAACAAGATATTAATGGAAGGTCATTAGGTGCTGTGTTTACAGGCTATACATTGACTCAAAATGTAAAAGTAGAATCAAAAGATGTAAATAAGATCGAGAAAATATCCAGGGAAGTAACAGAACTTATACAAAATGGCATTGAATTAAACTCAGCAGCTCCGGCTTATTATAATACACACCTCACCCAGGTCAAAATGGACTTACTGGCAAAAGCCAGTGCCGATGCAAAGGCGAGGGCTGAAACGATTGCTAAAAATGCAGGTAGCAAACTGGGCGCTATGAAGAAAGCAACAATGGGTGTTTTCCAAATCACGGGTAAAAATAGCAACGAAGACTATAGCTTTGGCGGTACATTTAATACCAGTAGTAAAGAGAAAACCGGATCTCTTACCATTCGAGTTGAATTTTTAGTGAATTAATATTTCATTCTGCAAATAGATTATGCATTTTTCCTTCAGTCGTATTGCTCATTTGATAGATCAATATGGATTGAGGTATGGCATCATTATATATTTAAAACTGAAACTCAATAGGCTGCATAAAATTCGAATTCCGGGAATCTTTTATCCAATATGCCTCCGAAAAAACACCACGGATAAAGCAGTTTTTGACCAAGTTTTTTTATCACAAGAGTATCATTTTAATGTGCCTTTCACACCACAAGTGATAGTGGACGCCGGGGCTAATATTGGCCTTTTTTCAATCCTCATGAAAAATAAATTTCCAAGTGCAACCATCATTTCCATAGAACCTGATAAGGAGAACTTTGAATTCATGAAAAAAAATTTACATGCTTATCCTGATATCAAATTTGTTCATGCGGGGGTTTGGAGTGAAGATGCTTTATTGGCCATGATAGATGATAAGGACAGGGGAAAATCAGGTGTGATGCTTAAAAAAGATATGGAAACCGGCACTATTCAAGGCTATTCTATTCAATCAATCATGTCAAAATTTAACGTTGATAAAATTGATATTTTAAAAATTGATATTGAATGCAGTGAAAAAGAATTGTTTGCACATCACTATGAAGCATGGTTGTCTAAAACAAAAATGATTGTTATTGAATTGCATGACTGGCTTTGTCCCGGTTGTGGTGAAATTTTTTTCAGAGCCATTCAAAGAATGATACCAAACTATAGATATTCCATTTGCGGGGAAAATACCATCATTGAAAATCTCGATCTTATGGATTCTTAGGGGATCAATTATTTTTTGAAAATTTTTTTGGACAGCCAATGACTTAACAGGGCGCTGCCTGCGCCAACAGCAGCGCCGGCTATAACATCTGTTGGGTAGTGTTCTCCAAGGTATAATCGGGAATAGCCCACACCCGTTGCCCATAAATAGGCCGGTACAATTACATACCATTTTTTGCTTTCCAGGGTAAGGGTCGTAGCAGTAGCAAAGGCCATGGAAACATGACCTGAGGGAAATGATTTACCGAATTCTGAACCATCATATGGATGAATAAATGCATATTTTTCATAAGGCCTTTCCCGGTTGATCGTTAATTTTAAACCTTCCGTTACTACCAGGTTAATGGCTAAAGCGCCGGCAGCCTGCCAGCCTTCTTCCTGTAATTTTTTATTTTTATCAATATAACCAACGAGGAGCAGGCCTGCAGGTAAGGCGCCACTTACCGGGTATGCAGAAGAAGTAGCTGCCGTCCAAACTCCCGATTTTGGCTGATCGGGATTGATGTTATCCAATAAATGAATATCCCAGTTTTGCGCATGTGTGGGCGCCATAATGAACACTCCAAAAAGAAGTATAAAAACTGAAACGGTTTTTTGAATTTTGCTTTTTATTTTCATTTATAAAAGTTTGAGGCTGGCTTCAATGGCTTCAATGCGCGCTTGGGCATCATCATGTTTTTTTTGTTCCAGAGCTATTACTTCAGCTTTGGCATGTTGAATAAATTTCTCATTTTGTAACTTTTTCAAGACAGAAGCTAAAAAATTTCTTTGATATGCCAGGTCTTTCTCCAAGTCTTCTCTTTGAGATTCATTATGAATGATATGAGAGGTCGTTATAAAGAAGTGGTCATTTTCAATTGTCAACACCAAAGCATCTTTTACCGGTTCCCGGATAAAAGAAATTTCTGTTGCATATAATTGTTTATGTAAAAGGCTCAATATTGGTTCAAATTGTTTTTCATTTTCTGTTTTAATAAAAATGCGAACCTCTTCTTTGGCTTTCAGGCTTTGCTTATTCCGTAAATCCCTCATTGCCGTGATGATTTTCTTTAATGCAATACCATTTTGCAAAATCAAAATATCAGGATCAATTAAATTTTCTGATTGTTTGATGCATAAATCATCTCCTTCATTTCTTTCCTTTACTAAATGATAAATTTCTTCTGTAATAAAAGGCATAAAAGGATGGAGTATATGCATTAATTCATCTAAAAATATCATAGACTGATCTACAATATATTTTTCAATGCTTTTTCCCTGGGCAGGTTTTACCCATTCTATATACCAACTACAGAAGTCATCCCAGATAAGTGAATAAATTGTTTTTAAAGCTTCGCTCACCTGGAAATGTTGCATTTGATCTGCAATATTTTTTTTACTTTCAAGTAACCTGTTTTTAAACCACTGAATGGCAAAATTTTCGATGTTTTTGGTATCAGATGGCTGATTTTGTGCTTCCCAAATTTTAAGTAATTTGACTACGTTCCATATTTTATTATTAAAATTTCTTCCCTGTTCTAAACTGCTTTCATCAAATAACAGATCATTCCCCGCAGGAGAGGATACAATGATACCAAAACGGACAGCATCTGCTCCATACGTATCAATCAGGCCGAGCAGATCCGGTGAATTTCCCAGGCTCTTACTCATTTTTCTGCCGGCTTTATCTCTTACAATACCCGTGAAATAGACATCTTTAAAAGGCTTTTCATTTTCAAAAGCATAGCCTGCCATGATCATACGTGCAACCCAGAAAAAAATAATTTCAGGTGCTGTTACCAGTGTATTGGTTGGATAGTAATAAGTAAAATCAGCATTGCCGGGTGATGAAATGCCTTTAAAAACTTCCATCGGCCATAACCAGGATGAAAACCAGGTATCTAAAACATCTTCATCCCGTGAAAGGTTTTTATTTTTTAATTCAGGATATTTTTTAAAAAGCGCTTCTTCATTTTCAGCAACATAAATCTGCCCCTCATCATCATACCATGCAGGAATGCGATGCCCCCACCACAATTGCCGGCTGATACACCAATCCTTGATATTTTCCATCCAGTGCCTGTATAAATTCTTATATTTTGATGGATAAAAATTGATTTCATTCTTTAATACCGGTAGTAAAGCAGGATCTGCCAGTTTTTTCATACTCACCCACCATTGCATACTAAGCCTAGGTTCTATGATGGCATCTGTTCTTTCCGAAAAGCCAATTTGATTGGCATAAGGCTCGGTTTTTACAATATGATTTTCTTTCTCTAATAATGCAACAATTTTCTTGCGTGCATCAAAGCGATCCTCACCGATCAAAATTTCGGCTGCATCATTTAAAGTGCCATCTTCATTTAATATTTCAACAATATCTAAATGATGTTTTAAACCTATTTGATAATCATTGATATCATGAGCCGGGGTAATCTTTAATGCGCCGGTTCCAAAATCCATTTCCACATATTCATCCGTAATAATGGGAATACGACGATGAATTAATGGAACAAAAACATATTTACCATGTAAATGTGTATATCGTTTATCTTTTGGGTTTACGCAAATAGCTGTATCACCCGGAATTGTTTCAGGTCTAACCGTGGCGATTTGAATATATTCTTCATTTGTTGTATCAACTTTATACTGAACATAATACAAAGTAGATTGCGTTTCTTTATAAATAACTTCTTCATCACTCAAAGCGGTTTTAGCTTTTACATCCCAGTGAATCATTCGCTTCCCACGATATATTAACCCTTTCTCATATAAATCCACAAAAGTTTGATAGACTGCTTGAGAATAGTCCTGATCAAGAGTGAAAGTCGTTCTTTCCCAATCTGCACTACACCCTAACTTTTTTAATTGTTCCAGGATAATCCCTCCATATTTTTCTTTCCACTCCCAGGCATATTCCAAAAAAGTTTCCCTGCTGAGTGATGATTTTTTGATGCCTTTTTCACGCAGCATACTTACCACTTTTGCTTCAGTAGCAATGGATGCATGATCCATCCCGGGTACCCAACAAGCATTTTTCCCGTTCATCCTGGCATGACGGATCAGAATGTCTTGAATGGTTCCATTCAGGCAATGGCCCATGTGTAAAAAGCCCGTAACATTGGGAGGCGGCATCGTAATAGTGTATGGCTCTCGACCATCAGGAATACTTTTAAAATATCCTTTATCCATCCAATGCTGATACCAGCCGGGCTCAATACTTCCTGGTTCATAATTTTTTGTCATCTCCATATTCTCAAAAATGAGTGCAAAGTTAAACAGATAAGTGGCAGGATACAATGCCCATTTCTTGTTTTTTGCAATTAAAGGAAAGTATTTTAATAAACCGGCTTTAAATTTTTATTCCCAATGTGAGTAAAAGATTTCCTTGGGTATTCTTCATTTCGGCAAAGGTGTTTGGTATACCCGTAAGACGGTATGGAAAATTTACATCCCTGTTAAAAAATGCAGCATAAGTCAAGTCAATAAAAAATCCATGTTGTCGGTAACCAATTCCTCCTGAAGCCTGAATTCGACTGGCTTTTAGCATTTTGTCCGCATAGGGGCTTCCATAATATGCAGCCCCTAAACGAAACATCCAGGGATCGAATTTCAGTTCACCACCAATTCGGAAATTGAGCGCGCCCTGATAATAATCTTTTATCACTGCATTGACCTGGTCATAGTATGTTTTTTGGCCGGCATCATCCGATGCCGTATAAAAACGGGAGCCTTTGTAATTTACATATTCCAGGTCTGCACTAATGAAACCGTGCTGTAATTTGGTATCGCTATTATTACTGATGACAAAAGCACCACTAGCTATTGCACGCCAGGGGGTTTGTAAAAGATAATTCACTTCACCGGGATAACCGTTATTCAAATGGTCGCTGCTTTCAGAGACAATGCCTGCATAGTTTTCCGTATTGGTTGTCATAGCTGCCCTCAGCTGGTCATGAAAAGAAATAAATGAAGGTGTATGAATGGCAAGCCCCCAACGAAATAATGGAGAAACCTTATAGATCAAACCTAATTTTGCATTGATCCCTACGCCGGTTGAAGAATATTTTTGCGTGAAAGTAAAATAATCAAAATTGTTATCAGGATCCTCGCTTGCATCTTTTTCTGTATAAGTAAGGTCACGGTTGTAAACGGAAAATGGGATATTTACGGATATGCCAAGATATAACTGATCTGCATTATTTCTGGCAAAGGCAAATGAGGCTTCATGAAATCCACCGCGTGTATCTTCCGTTCTTTCCTGGAAAATACCACTCGCCACAGGTACCATGCTTTTATAACCGGCAAGCTGTCCATTGATATTAAAAGTATCTATGAGGAAAGTCCGATATGCTAAAGAAGAACCAAATATATAATCATTTTCAGCCGATTGTATATTGGCACCTGATTGTGCCAATTCTTCCAAATATTGTTCTGAAAAGGAAGAGACATTATTAAAGCCTGAATAATAGGTGTGATTATTAAAACTGGTAATTTGTGTTATGGAAAAAGAGAATGAACTACTGGTAATATTTCCCAATCGATTACTGATATTATATCCACCAATAACAATACCTGAGGAACCGTAAGACAAGCCGGCATCTTGCTTTTCATTTTCTGTGCCCCGAAAATTGATTTTATTATGATTCATTAAAAAACCAGGGGAGAAAACGATTTCCCGGGTTTTGTACAACCCAATTCCTGCAGGATTTATGTTGTTTGCGCTTATATCACCACCAAGTGCTCCTACAGCGCCTCCGATGGCCATAGAACGTGCACTACCCATCGGTATATACCAGGCATTTCTTAAAGCATCTTCCGGCACCTGTGCATAAATAGGGTAAGAGCAAAGGCCGGCTATAAGGAAAATCAATATTTTTTCCATTTATTAGAATTTATGGAATCACTCAATTACTGTAATAAAGGATCAATTATTCTTTGGGGGTCTGCTTCCCATATTATTATTTCCACTGCTTTTGAATCCACCACTACGTGAACCCTCGTTGATATTGTTGACGCGTGGCGCAGGCTGGAAAACGCGTACCGGCTGTGTACGGCTACCATTCTGTGGTGTATAATTTGAATTTTGTTCGCGGGAGGAAAAATTGCTTTTAAATAAAGATCCGAAACTTTTTTTATCGGTTTTCTGACCATTCGTTAAGTTATAATTTTCATTGTTATAATACATATTATTATAACCATTCATATTCGCATTAAATACATTTCCGGAATACAAACGCCTGTTTTTGTAATAAACAATGGTAGTATAAGGTGAATAGAATCCCCAGGGATTGTAACCCCAAGGGTTAAATCCCCATGGTGAATAGCTGAATGTGTTCCAGAATGAAAAGGGAGAATAGAATCCAAAACCCCAATATGAAAAGGGACTATTGAAAGAATAAGGATTGTTGAAAGCATAGAAATGATTTCCATAGTATCGACTATCGTACCAATAATCAAAATCATCTAATGTGCTCCACCTGCTATTATTTTGCACTTTCATGCGTAAATAGTTATTTTCATCCGGCGTAATGTAATGATCCGCATCATCTTGATTATTAGACGGTGAATAATACACATCGTCGGGTGTTTGGCTACTGCGATAAGTAGAACAGCTGGCAAAAAGAATCGCTGTTACGAAAAGCAGGAAAAGATTTTTATACATAATCATAAGTTTATTGCACATGAAAAATGAAGTAATTACATTTGCCGCATTCAGGCTATTATTAATGCACTAAAGGTACTAAAAAAGAAGGGGGCATTTTTGTTGAGCCTGTTAAAATTATTTTGCAAAAATAATGATTGTTTTAGCAAAATAGGATTGATAAAAATTTTTTATGGCAAAAGAAATCACTTCGCAAAAAACGGATTATGCTCAATGGTATAATGATATTATTTTAAAGGCCGGACTAGCCGACTACAGTGCAGTCCGTGGTTGTATGGTCATAAAACCTTATGGCTTTGCTATTTGGGAAAAGATGCAACAGCAACTAGATAAAATGTTCAAAGAAACCGGACATGTTAATGCTTATTTCCCCTTATTTATCCCCAAGAGTTTTTTAAGCCGGGAAGCAGCTCATGTGGAAGGCTTTGCTAAAGAATGTGCAGTCGTAACACATTATCGTTTAAAGAATGATGAAAACGGTGATGGTATCATTGTTGACCCGGAAGCAAAACTTGAAGAAGAATTGATCGTAAGGCCTACATCTGAAACCATTATCTGGAGTACTTATAAAACATGGATTCAGTCTTATCGGGATCTCCCATTACTGATCAATCAATGGGCTAATGTAGTTCGTTGGGAAATGCGCACCAGGTTATTTTTACGTACAACAGAGTTTTTATGGCAGGAAGGGCATACGGCTCATGCAACACAAAAGGAAGCGGAAGATGAAACAGTTCAAATGTTGAATGTGTATGCAGATTTCGCTGAAAATTATATGGCGCTACCTGTTATTAAAGGCGTAAAAACAGCCAATGAACGATTTGCCGGCGCTATTGATACTTATTGCATTGAAGCACTTATGCAGGATGGCAAAGCATTACAAGCAGGGACTTCTCATTTCCTCGGGCAAAATTTTGCCAAAGCATTTGATGTGAAATTTAGCGATAAAGAAAATAAGCTGGACTATGTTTGGGCTACGAGCTGGGGTGTAAGTACCAGGCTCATTGGCGCTTTGGTGATGGCCCATAGCGATGATGATGGATTAGTATTACCACCGAGCCTTTCTCCAATACAAGTGGTCATTATTCCGATATATAAAACGAAAGAACAAAAAAAATTAATTGATGAAAAAATTGCAGTCATCCTGACTTCATTGAAAGCTTTACACATTACCGTGAAGTATGATGATACAGAAAATAACAGACCTGGTTGGAAATTTGCAGAATATGAGATGAAAGGTGTTCCCTTGCGTATGGCCATTGGAGCAAGAGATCTAGAAAATAATTCGGCAGAACTAGTCAGACGCGATACTCGTGAAAAAATAAATGCTTCTTTAGAAAATATTGATGTTCTTATTCAAAATTTGCTTGGAGATATTCAACAATCCATTTATCAAAAAGCAAAAAAATTCCGTGATGAAAATATTATCCAAGTAAACACCTTCGATGAGTTTACGACTGCATTGGATCAAGGCGGCTTTATTTCAGCTCATTGGGACGGAACTTCAGAAACAGAAGAAAAAATTAAAGATTTAACCAAAGCGACCATCCGTTGTATTCCATTGAATAATAATGAGGAAGCTGGGAGTTGTATTTTTACCGGAAATCCTTCCACCCAAAGGGTTTTATTTGCCAGGGCTTATTAAGTATAGGTTTTAAATTTTTCCTGGGGTTAAAAACCGGGTGATATTTTGTACGAAAATAGTATCTCCTTTTACTATTGTTACTCTTTTTTAGTAATTTTCAACAAAATTCATCTATTAAATACTCATTTATGGAACAAACTACACCCGGTTACATGCCACAACAACCACCACAACCCGGAATGCCACCACCAAAGAACTGGCTCGTTGAATCTATTTTGGTAACACTTTTTTGTTGCCTTCCTTTTGGAATTGCCGGAATAATATTTGCCACTCAAGTAAATACCAAGTTTCAAGTGGGCGATTATGCAGGCGCTTTACAGGCATCAAAAGATGCAGGTAAATGGACTAAAATCGGCTTTTTTATTGGTATCGCAGGAATTGTTCTTTATATAATAGCAGTGTTTGCATTTGGCTTAACAGCATTCTGGACTTCAAGATCCATCTTGAATAACAACTATT
Organism: Bacteroidota bacterium; assembly: GCA_018268015.1. Lineage (GTDB taxonomy): Bacteria > Bacteroidota > Bacteroidia > Chitinophagales > Chitinophagaceae > JAFDXJ01. Next base: position 406,555 of record JAFDXJ010000050.1, on the reverse strand, counting down.
AATATATCCTTTCATGATCATGTCGCAAAGACAGGGTATTTTCCCGGTCTTCCTAAAGGGTATAGCAATATTGATGGTGATATTGCTATACCTAATTTTTGATGCACGGGGCCCCGGATCCTTTTTTCCCGAATGTCCTTTTCATGCCCTTACAGGATTGTATTGCCCGGGATGTGGTTCTCAAAGGGCATTGTCTGCATTGCTTCATGGAGATTTCATGGAGGCATTGCATGATAATCTCCTGGCCATGATAAGCCTACCTTTTTTATTTCTTTCAGCCTTCTATTATTTAGTAAATTTTTTCCGCGAAGAAAAAATGAAGCTCCCTTTTTTTTATACTTCCTGGTTTGTTTGGACCGTTCTGACTTGTGTAATAATTTTTACAATCCTGAGAAATATTCCATCCATGCCCTTTTCTTTACTGGCTCCTTTATCATAACCTATAATTTTGAAGCCAGGTAATTATAATCCTGAACAATGGTATATAAAAATTGAATGGCCGATTCATTTTTATTTTGAATATGTAATATGGACTCTATTTTTTTCATTGTATCAAAAACGATATTGGTATTTGTATAACGATGCGCATTCAATATCACTTCTTTAACTAAGCGAATATCATTATCTGATAATTGAATCACTTCGGGATATACCGGGTTATATACAGGCATATCTACGGGTTCATAAATGGTGTGTGAGAGATTTGTCTTAGGCTTTGTTTTAATAACGGCCGTGCCTGCTAACATATCTCCCAGCCGCTGTTGCTTTTCAGATGCAGCTACTAAAATCACGGCCAGCAAATTGCCGGTTAATGGGAAATCTACAATTCTAAAAAGCCAACGTATCAGGTATTGCGAAAGTGCAGGCTGGTTTCCATTAAGGCTTATCACACGAATTTTTAAAGCCATTTTTCCAATACTTTGTCCATTAAAAAAAGTCTCACAATACAAGTGATAGAAAATTATAGGAACGATCAAAAGTATGATGGCGAGCCAGGGGTTATTTGAAAAGAAAGGATCAATATTTCCAAAGCCAATGATGGCCACGAAGAGTACAATATAACCTCCCAGGCAAAATAAGTCAATAAGGCGGGCAAAGATCCGGTCAGATAAACCGGCCAGTTCATATTCCAGTTCGATATTTTGTGTGGTTGTAACGGAAATTGTTCCCATTTGCCAAAGATGAAAAAAAAAATTGTTTCTTTGATACCTTTCCGGATATGATATGCGCGAAGCCCAGTTTTTAAAACAAAATGCAGATAAATGGAAGCAATATGAAACCATATTAGTTTCCGGCTCGGCCACTGATGAAATGGCAAATGCATTTATTGATTTAACGGATGATCTGGCCTATGCCAGAACTTTTTATCCGGGAAGTAATTCGGTCAGATACCTAAATGGTTTAGCAGCCAGTTTTCACCAGAAAATTTATAAAAATAAAAAAGAAAAGCGTGGGCGGATATTTTGGTTCTGGCAATTTGAACTACCTGTTTTATTTAAGAAATATCAAAAACAATTTTTCATCTCTTTTTTATTTTTTTTAGTATTTGCCCTCATGGGCGCTTTATCTGCAAAATATGATGAAAATTTTGTACGGCTTATTTTGGGTGACGGATATGTCAATATGACTACACATAATATTGAAACAGGGGATCCCTTTGGCGTATATAAAAATGAGGATTCCATAAGCATGTTTTTCTTTATTGCGTATAACAATATTTCAGTGGCATTTGTCGGGTATGTATTAGGAATATTTTTTTCCGTGGGAAGTATCTGGATGCTTTTGCGTAATGGCATTATGATGGGATCATTTCAATATTTTTTTATTTCAAAGGGGCTTGGTATGCAATTTCTTTCGGTCGTTTTTATACATGGAACATTAGAATTGTGGAGCATCATTATTGCCGGTGCGGCAGGGCTGATACTTGGGAATAGTATTTTGTTTCCCGGCACTTATAAAAGAAGTGTATCTATTTTAAGAGGTGCAAAAGACGGGTTAAAAATTGTTGTTGGCCTTATACCACTTTTTTTAACAGCGGCTTTCCTGGAGAGTTTTGTAACCAGGCATACAGAAATGCCGATAATTTTTAATATCATTATCTTGGCGGCATCTCTGTTTTTTATCATTTGGTATTTTATTATTTATCCAAATAAATTACATAAAAGAATACTGCAAAAAAATAGTCACGACAATTCGGATTTTTTCCAATCAAATTTTATTCAATGGTACAGCAGAAAATCGAGTTAAGAAAAATAAGGGATCTCAGTGACAACCTGAGCGATTCTTTTAAATTTATCCGGATAGAATTTAAACCGCTTTTGAAATCTTTTATTTTGATTGCCGGTGTATTCCTTTTGGCCAATGCTATTATGAGCGGCCTTTACCAGAAGACAGCTTTTAGTTTTCTGGATTCAATGACTACAGGAAGGATAGGGGATGAAATGCAAATGATGAGCACTTTATTTACACCCGTTTATTTCATTACTATTTTCCTCACCATGTTAAGTTTGATTGCCATGAAAACGGTTGTTGCCTGTTACATGAAATCATACATAGAGAAAAATAATTCCCCCACTACGGAGGAGGTATGGCACAACTTTATTCAGTATTTTCCCCGGGTAATCATTTATACTATTCCGGTGACATTGCTTATCTTAACAGGTTTTATTTTTTGTATCCTTCCGGGAATTTACCTGGCATTTGTATTCGTTCCTTTCCAGTTTATCATCGTATTTGAAAATAAGGGTTTTACTGCTGCTTTTCGCCGTTGTTTTGATCTCATCAAAAGAAATTTTTGGATGTCCATAGGAATTTATATTGTGTCTTATATAATATACTCCTTTTCATCAGGTATCATAGGCTTTGTGGTAGCCGCTTTAGCAGGCTTGGCATCTTATTTTACTACGAAAGAATGGAGTTCAACTGCTGGAATGGTAATGGGTGTTTTCAATGTGGTAGGGTATGTCTTTTACCTGGTATTTTTAATTTCCGCTTTTTTAAATTACGGCAGCCTTATGGAAAGCCGAGACGGTACTGGTCTGCTGGAAAGACTGGAAACATTGGGAAAGAAAACAGATTTGTATAAAGACCTGGAAGAAGAATATTAATGAAATATATCCTATTTTTTCTGTTTTTTATGCTTAGTGGCTTTGCCCTTTTCTCCAGGCAAATGCCAGCCAATGATTCGTCATCCATACAGATTACCACCATACCAGAGAGTGTCATCAATGCATATAAAAAAAATCCAATTTATGATTATGAAAAAGTAATTCCCAAAGAGAAGTCTTTTATGGAGCGTGTCATGGATTGGTTATGGGAACGATATGATCAACTGATGCGGACGAAATATGGATTACTCACCAGGAATATTTTTTTTATTATAATTGGTTTATCTGTAATCCTTTTTATCATTTACAAAATTTTCAGAGGGGATAGTAGCCCCGTTTTTGAAGCTCATAAAAAAAGAAAGAATACTTTTTCTTTGGAGACAGAAGAATTACATCAAATCAATTTTGATGAAGCCATTCAAACGGCTTTATCCGAAGGGAATTATAGCAGGTGTATCAGGTTGTTGTACTTAAAAAGCCTCAAAATTTTATCGGAAAAACAACTGATCAATTTTCAAATTAATAAAACCAATACAACTTATTTGCGTGAATTGGAAAAACCATCTATCCAACTACCATTTGAAGCATTAACTCAATATTTTGAAAGGGCTTATTATGGAAATGAATTTTGTGAGAAAAAAGATTTTGACCAAATGAATGAGAAATTTATAAAACTCAAAGAGCAAATCTGATCTATGAAAGGATATAAATTTTTTGTCGTCATTTTTATTAGCCTGACGGTCATTTACATAATTGCTCAATATTATAAACCCCATGAATTTGACTGGACGCTATCTCTGGAAAAGAAGAGTAAAGAACCTTATGGTACCTCCATTCTTTTTGACCAATTGCATCATCTTTTTCCTGAGAAAGAAATTCAACTCCAACAAACACCGATTTATAATGTATTACATGATCAAAATTTCACTCATACAGGTTACTTGTTAATAGAACCGGAAATTGATTTTGAAAAATTAGATATAGAAGCCTTATTGAATTTTGTAAAAAGTGGTAATACCGTTTTCATAGCGGCGCTTTCATTTGGAAAGGCATTTTCAGATTCACTGCATATAGAAGAGTCAACCGGCATGAATTTATTTACAAATGATTCCATCGGGGTAAATTTTACAAATCCCACTTTAAGAAGTAAAAAGAATTATTATTTTGATCATTCAACGGTGGCCAATTATTTTAAAAAAATCCCATCCGGAGATACCGCGAGAATCTTAGGCGTAAATTCGATGAACGAACCGGACTTTATACAATTGAATATGGGCAGTGGCAAAATATTTTTACATATATCACCCATTTGTTTTTCAAACTATTTTATGCTAAAAAGGGATAATGCACAATATACTTCCATAGCTTTATCCTATTTAAATAATGATGCCGAAACCATTCTCTGGGATGAGTATTATAAATCGGGTAGGGAAGGTGCAACGACACCCTTGCGATTTTTCCTGGATAATGAATTTTTGAAATGGGCATTATGGTTATCCATAATAGCCATGTTGATATATGTATTTGTTGAGATTAAAAGAAAACAACGGATTATCCCGCTACTGGACCCTTTACGCAATACAACGATTGATTTTGTACAAACCGTTGCCGGAGTATATTTAAACAAAAATGATCATCGTTCTATTGCGCAAAAGAAAATTGCTTACTGGCTGGAATTTATCCGTAATAAATACTTTTTATCTACTCAAAAAACGGATGACTTTTTTGTTATCAAATTAAATAAAAAAAGTGGGATAGATAAAACGTTGATCCAGTCTATCACCGGTATGATTTTGAAATTTGAAAATGATCAGTCTATTTCCCGGGAAGAATTAGTTCAATTATCAAATCAGATAGATGAATTTTATAACTACACAAAAATTAAAAAATAGATATGCAATCGGAACAAAATAATTTATTTGAAACCATTCAACAAATCAAAAGAGAAATTGCTAAAGTCATTGTGGGCCAGGAAAATATGGTTCACCTGTTGATGGTGGCCTTATTAGCTGATGGTCATGTACTCATTGAAGGTGTACCTGGAGTGGCTAAGACCCTTACGGCAAAATTATTAGCACGTACTCTGGATGTGCCATTTAACAGAATCCAGTTTACTCCGGACCTGATGCCGAGTGATGTAATCGGTACTTCAGTTTTTAATCCACAAACTGCTCAATTTAATTTCAGAAAAGGGCCTGTTTTTGGGCAGTTGATATTAATAGATGAAATCAATCGAGCTCCAGCAAAGACTCAAGCAGCATTATTTGAGGTGATGGAAGAAAGGCAAATCAGCTATGACGGAGTTACTTATAAAATGGAAGAGCCCTACATGGTATGCGCTACGCAAAACCCCATTGAGCATGAAGGAACATATCGTTTACCGGAAGCACAACTTGACCGCTTCCTGCTCAAAATTGTCGTACCTTATCCTACGTTGCAGGATGAAATAGGTATATTGAAAAATTCTCTTTCAGGGAATGCGCATGAACTTTTAAATGGCGTAGCAAAAGTTTTGAATGGAAGCCAGGTTATACAGTTCAGAGATCAGGTTAATAATATTCATGTAGAAGAAAATATGCTGAAATTTATTGCAGAAATAGTGCAGGAAACCAGAAACAATAGCGGATTATTTCTCGGTGCAAGCCCACGTGCATCCATTGCAATTCTGCATTGTGCCAAAGCCTCTGCAGCATTGAAGGGTCGAAGTTTTGTAACACCTGATGATATTGTGGAAGTGCTTAATCCGGTTTTATCACATCGTATTATTCTAACTCCTGAAAAAGAAATGGAAGGGGCAGATGAAGGAGGTGTTTTAGAAGAAATAGTGAAGAAAATAGAAGTGCCCAGGTAAGATCAGTTTAAAAGTTTATAGAAATATTTTGAGTAATTTTTTTAAAAAATATTTTGGCGATTTGTATACAAAGAAAAGATTCTTTGTACTGCTCACCGTTTGCATTATCTTTTTTGTGATTCGGTTTTTTATACAATGGTTGGGTGTTTTACCATTTATTTTTCTGGGGATTTTTATTCTTTTCGTCATTTTGGATTATGTGCAATTGTTTTTTACAAAGGCTTTTGTTTTTGCAAAGCGAAGCCATGCAAAAAGGATGAGTAATGGTGATTCCAATGAAATCAAATTGAGTATTGAAAATAAATACTCATTTCCAATTCAATTAGAAGTAATTGATGAAGTGCCACACCAGTTTCAGCGAAGAGATATACAATATCATTTCGAAATGAAAGGGGGAGAATCAAAGAACTTAATGTATCATTTACGTCCTGTGAAAAGAGGAGAATATGATTTTGGAAAAATCAATTTATTTGTGAGTGGACCCATTGGTTTATTAAACCGCCGTTTTCAATATGGTGAATCTTATCAGGTACCTGTATATCCTTCTTATTTGCAATTGCATAAATTCCAGCTATTTGCCATCAGTAATAAACTGGTGGATTCAGGCTTGAAATTAATTCGAAAGATCGGTCATAGTATGGAATTTGAGCAAATAAAAGAGTATGTAGCAGGGGATGATTTTCGCACGATGAACTGGAAAGCAACTGCTCGCAAAGGTCAGTTTATGATCAATAATTTCACGGAAGAGAAAAGCCAACAAGTCTATAATGTTATTGATAAAAGCCGGGTAATGAAAATGCCATTTGAAGGCTTAAGTTTACTTGACTATGCGATCAATGCATCCCTGGTACTTAGTAATATTGCCTTATTAAAACAAGACAGGGCCGGCCTGGTTACTTTTGCTGAAAATATTAGTTCTTTTATACCTGCTGATAAAAAAGGTTTTCAAATGCAACGCATCCTTGAAACCTTGTACCGGCAAAAAACGCGCTACCTCGAAAGTGATTTTGAAAAGTTGTTTATTTTACTCAGGCGGCGTGTATCACAGCGAAGCTTGATTATTTTATATACCAACTTTGAATCTATCAATAGCATGAGAAGGCAATTGCCTTATTTGAAAAAGATTTCTTCATATCATTTACTCCTCATCGTTTTTTTTGAAAATACGGAATTGGAAAAATTGGCGAATCAAAAGAATGAGGATATTGAGGACGTATATAAAAAAACACTTGCAGAAAATTTTATGTCCGGGAAAAGACAAATAGTAAAAGAACTTTCCCAGTCAGGGATTATGTCCATTCTCACAGAACCTGAAAAATTAACGGTGAATGTGATTAATAAATATTTAGAAATCAAATCCCGGCAAATGATTTAATATTTTTACCTTAAATTTTATCTATATGGAGTACTGGCTTTTAAAATCTGAACCCAATGTATATAGTTGGGAGCAATTGGTCCATGACAAAGAAACTATCTGGGATGGAGTACGCAATTATGCAGCAAGATTGAATTTGATGGGGATGAAAAAAGGAGATATGGCTTTTTTTTACCATAGCAATGCAGGAATGGAAATTGTAGGTATTGTGAAAATTTCGAAAACATATTTTCAGGATCCTAGTACCGAAGATGAACGCTGGGTAAGCGTTTGTGTAAAGCCTTTTAAAAAACTTCACAACCCCGTAGCACTGGCAGCAATCAAGAATGAAAAAGACTTGGCTCAAATGGATCTCGTAAGATTGGGCAGGCTTTCCGTACAAAAAGTACAAAAAAAGGAATGGGAAAAAGTATTGGAAATGAGCCATACAAAAATCTAATAAAAACCGTGCAGAAGAAAAAGCTGGTAGTATTTACAGGTGCAGGTGTCAGCGCAGAAAGTGGGTTGAAGACTTTCCGGGATTCGGATGGCTTATGGAATGGTTTTCGAATAGAAGATGTGGCTACACCCGAAGCCTGGCACAAAGATCCGAAAACGGTACTTGATTTTTATAATCAAAGAAGGCGAGATGTAGCTTTAGCAAAACCTCATGAAGGACACCAGGCATTAGTTGATTGGCAGGAGGAGTATGATATCACGATCATCACACAAAACATTGATGATTTGCATGAAAGAGCCGGTAGCAGCAAAGTGCTTCATTTACATGGAGAGATTTTTAAAATGCGTAGTGAAAAAAATGATGAAGCATGTTTTGAAATAAAAAACGATATTCATTATGGAGATAAGGCAGCAGATGGTGGGCAATTGAGGCCTCATGTGGTATGGTTTGGAGAAGCAGTCCCTATGATAGCTGAGGCCATTCGCATTACATCACTGGCGGAAATATTTGTTGTAATAGGAACTTCTTTAGTCGTATATCCTGCTGCAAGTTTAGTGCATCATGCCTTATATGGAATACCCAAATTCCTGGTTGATAAAAAGATTCCTTACACACCACAAATGAATAACCTCGTAACTATTGAACAACCGGCAACGAAAGGAATTAAAATTCTGAAAAATTATTTAGACCAATTGAAACCATAAACCGTGTAGGATTATGAAATCGTTTCATGAAATTGGATCCCTTCTTCTTCCAGCCTTTCTAAAACAGGGTTATAAATTTCCGGCAGGATCGGAATATGTAAACCTGTTAAATTCAATTTGTTTTCTAATATTAATGTGGCGGCAATGCCAAGTGGTAAGCCAACGGTTTTTGCCATCGCCGTATGAATGCTGTTTTCTCCTTTGACTACAAGGCAGCTATGGATTTTCTTTGACTTGTCATGAATGTTATACTCAATTTCATGCAGCATAACAATCATATCTTTATCCTCGGAATTTAATTTTAACTTGTTTTCAAGGATAAATTGAAATATATCTGCCGCACTGCAATAACCTTTCCCAATGTTTTGCTGATCATGTAAGCCTAAAAATTCCATTTGCTTTACAAATAAGCTTTGAGTTTCAGGATTGTCATTTCCCGTTTCAAAATCTTTTTTGGTAAATGGAAAATCAGGGTTTGAAAATCCAAATTGTTCTAAATGAATCCGGAAAAACCCGGCAATAGTCATTTTAGTGGTATCATGCATGAGTTGTTCATCTGTGAATCTTAGCGCCACGATGTATTTCCAGCCATTAATAAATTCCGGGTATCTTAATGTAGTACGTACAAAAGTTTGTGCTTCATGCAATTGATAAAGTGAAATGTAACTGAGCGAATCCCGGTTTGGGTAATATGCCAAATCCATTTCGGCATTGATTTTTACATGGGAATTGCCTGAAAAAACTTCTTGATAGGAGCAGGATTTTTCCTGGCCATTTTCAATATAAATGGCACCCGCTTTTCCGGCAAGAACAATATTTCGGGGATTCCAACTTATTTTATAGTGCCAGGGATTATCATCACTCTCCGGTGCAACCAGCCCTCCGCAGTGTGATTTAAATGAAGTGATTTCGCCTTGCTCTTTTTTGATGGCATCAAGAATTTTCATGGCACTCATGTGATCAATACCCGGATCAAGGCCCATTTCACAAAGAAAAATTAATCCATTTTCTTGTATCTGGTTTTCCATTTCCCTGATCTTCTCATCAATATATGATGCAGTCAATAAATGCTTTGAAAATAGAACACAATCTTGAGCTACTAAATAATGCATTGCGTGAGGTAGCATCGAAATGACGATCGTAGCAGACTGTACTAAGGCCTGACGGGCATGGGTATCCTGGATATTTATTTGTGCTGCTTTGACATAAGAATGATCGCCAACTTTTTGTTGAACTACCGAAAGATCAAAATCAGCTACCAAAACATTCCACTTATTTTTGCTACTGGTATTTTTTAAATATTCAATTAATACGCCGGCAGATTTCCCTGCGCCAAATAATACAATCTGATATGAGGATAACATATTGGTACATTTATTTGAAAGCAGCGAAGGTAATGCCGGAAATTCAAAAAATTAATCAGCAATAAGGTAGAGGTTTTTTTGAGATGCACTTACCATAGAAACTTTACAGGTTATTTTTGCAGCTTGTTGGGCTTCCGGAGGCGATACCACAACGGCCTGGTCAGGGGCAAGGTTTTTTACATAGACAGTTTGGCCTTTTTGAAATTTGCCGGCTTCATCAAAGTATTGAAGGTCTATCATCACCAGGTCTAGTTTTGTTTGGCTGATATTACTCACTTGATATTGATAATTTACCACTCCATTGATATTTTCACGGGATGGTTGAATTTGAATGTAATTCTTGATTGCACTATTATCCGATGGAGTCCGGGCGTTTAAATTTGTACTTGCTTCTTTTGCTGAAGAAATATTTTCATTGTTTGTGGCAACATTTTTTACAATGGATGCGGTGGATTTTGTAACAGGGATATTCGGATTTGATTGTTTAGAAACTATATTTTTGTTTGACGTTTTTACATTGTTCAAACTATTATTTATTGGTTGTGCCGGAATGTTTTGTGTGACTTTTATAAGTTGAGTATTATTGGTAGCATTTGTATTTTGTACTGGAACAGTTAATACAGTTGCTTTTGCAAGAGTATTTTCCTGATTTGTTGAAACCGTTTCATTGGATTTTTGTGTAGGTTCATTTTGTGGAATAGTTGCAGCATCATTTTTAGGAACTATTGTCTGACTTACTTTAGCAGGTACCACATTCTTGTTTTGTATATAACCAGAAACCAGATAACCACCACCTAATAGAAGAATAAATGATGCGGCAATGCTGATCGCTGCTCTATTGCTTTTTAAAAAGTTTGATTTCTGTTTATTGTTAAAAAGTACACCTCCTTCTTCCTGCTCATGTTGGTTATAGAAACCGGTAGAAGTAGATTGCAACACATTTGTTTTTTGATCATACTTAGGTGCATCTTGTTGTTTATTTTTTTCCCAATCACTTAAAACTGATTGCCAGCCGGGAGTATTGGAATGATCATGATGAACCAGGTCATTATTTTTTTCAATAGGAGATGTTGTTTTTTCAACAGGCACTTCAGCAGGATTTGCCTCAATCCTTTTCCAATCAGCACGAATACGAATACGGGGCTTAGCTACAGGTTGCTCAATAATGGGCTCTACTTCAATGGGCTCTACTTCTGTTGCTTTTTCATTTGATACTGTTACATTTTCTTCAACAGCTATCACAACTTTTTTAATTTGAGGCTTTTTATAAAAACGGTCAAAAGGTTGCTCTTCAACAATTGGAGCATAAGCTTTCAGTTCTTCCAATTCACTAGGATATTGCCATGCAGCAGTTTTGCCGGTGGCCCAAATTAAATCGTATGGTTTTAAACCTTTTTCAATAAGAGCAGATGCAGTATAAGGCCCTGTTTCCTTATTATCTCTTAAAAGTTGGTACTGTTGCATGATGCTTAGTTGAGTTGAAAATTTTAAGGGTATTTTCCTTAGTAAATAAATGCGTAAAAAAACGATTTATTGTAAAAGAAATACTATTTTTTTTAGTTACATTCAATAAACGTACCAATTATTTAATGATAAAATATATCTCGAAGCCATAAACCTGTCAAACTCGCCTCTTGCTTAAAATTTTAAATGTGGAAAACCATTTAAAAAATCAAGGATATGATTGATTGTTTTCAATGTCAAATTCATAAATTTGCAAACCTTTTAAAAGGCATCCAATTTTTTCTAAAAATTAATAATGGAAGAACAAAACCTCCCGCCGGAAACCAAAGATTCAGATAGGGTTATCCAAATAAATATTGAAGATCAAATGAAGACAGCATACATCGATTATTCGATGTCTGTAATTGTGGGTCGTGCATTACCTGATGTGCGCGATGGCTTTAAGCCGGTACACCGCCGTGTCTTATTTGGAATGAGAGAGTTGGCCAATTACAGTAACCGTCCTTATAAAAAGTCAGCACGTATAGTGGGGGAGGTGATGGGTAAATACCACCCTCATGGAGATGCCTCCATTTATGATACATTGGTCAGATTGGCTCAGGACTGGACGGTTCGTTATACTATGGTGGATGGGCAGGGTAACTTTGGTAATCAGGATGGAGATATGCCTGCTGCCATGCGTTATACTGAAGTCAGACTGGAGAAATTAGCAGAGGCCATGTTGGAGGATATTGAAAAAGATACCGTGGATATGCAATTGAATTTTGATGATTCACTGGAAGAGCCAACTGTTTTACCTTCACGAATTCCGCAATTATTAATTAATGGAAGTAGTGGCATTGCTGTAGGAATGGCAACTAATATGATGCCTCACAATCTTGGAGAAGTCATTGATGGATGTATCGCATATATTGATAATAAAGACATTGCTGTCGAAGATTTAATTAAATATGTAAAAGCACCGGATTTCCCCACAGGAGGAATTATTTATGGAATGGAAGGAGTGCGGGCAGGCCTTATTACAGGTAGAGGCAGGGTTGTGCTTCGCGGTAAAACAAATATAGAAACCAAACCAAGTGGTCGTGAACAAATTATCATCAAAGAAGTACCCTACCAGGTTAACAGGGATGCATTGACTGATAAAATAGGACAATTGGTCAATGGTAAAATCATAGATGGCATTGCTCATATAAATAATGAAAGTAATAACCGGGAGGGTACCCGTATTGTGATTGATCTTAAAAGAGATGCCGTTGCCAATGTAGTCATCAATAAATTATTTAAGTACACAGAACTCCAGACCAGTTATGGTATCAATAATGTGGCACTCTCTAAAGGACGTCCGAAGATTTTAAATTTAAAAGATTTAATAGCGGAATTTATCGAATTCCGAATGGAAGTTATCATCCGCAGGGCAAAGTATGAATTGAATAAAGCCCGGGAAAGAGCCCATATTCTATCCGGTTATTTATTGGCACTCGATCATTTGGATGAAGTAATAAAATTGATTCGCGCTTCATCTACCCCGGATATTGCCAAAGCAAACCTGGTGGATGCCGGTTGGGGAATTGACGAAATACAAGCCAAAGCAATCCTGGAATTAAGGCTTCAGCGCTTAACGGGGATGGAGCGTGAAAAGATTAAAGAGGAATATGAACAACTCATGCTGCAAATCCGGGCACTCGAAAGTCTGCTCAGTGATGAATCTCAGAGATATGATCTTATCAAAAAAGAACTTTTTGAAATAAAGGAAAAATTTGGAGATAAGCGGAGAACAGAAATTCAATACCTGGCTGATGAGTTGAAAATGGAAGACCTGATCCCGGAAGAAGATGTAGTCATTACCATTTCCAACTTAGGTTATATTAAAAGAACTTCTGCATCAGAATACAGGCAACAAAGAAGGGGAGGGCGTGGCGCCATCGGAAGTAAAACACGTAATGAAGATTATGTGGAACATTTATTTGTAGCTTCTACACATCACACTCTTTTGTTCTTTACGGAAAAAGGAAAATGCTTCTGGATGAAAGTATATGAAATCCCTGAAGGAGAAAAGCAAAGCAAAGGGAGAGCTATTCAAAACTTAATTCAAATTCCCCAGGATGATAATGTAAAGGCAATCATTTCAGTAAAATCTTTGGAGGATAAGGATTTCATTGAAAATAATTATATCATTCTGTGTACCCGGAAAGGGGTCATTAAAAAGACAAAATTGGAGGGCTTTAGCCGACCAAGACAAAATGGAATAAATGCAATTCATATCAATGAAGGCGATGAGTTACTGGAAGCCTGTATGACGAATGGAACCCATCAAATTATGATGGCCTTACGAAGTGGCAGAGCTATACGATTTAATGAAGAAAAAGTGCGGCCTACAGGACGTGGTGCCACAGGGGTGAATGGCATAGAAGTAGATAGCAATGCTGACGAAGTAATTGGCATGATATGTGTCCAAAAGGAAGAAAATGAAAAAACGGTTCTCGTTGTAAGTGAAAAAGGCTATGGAAAAAGAACCTCTCCGGAAGAATACCGGGTTACAAATAGGGGAGGTAAAGGTGTGAAAACAATTAATATTACCGAGAAAACAGGTAAACTTGTTGGAATTCTAGATGTGGCGGAAAATGAAGACCTGATCATCACTTGTAAATCAGGAATTACTTTAAGAACGCGTGTAGCAGATATTAAGGAATCCGGAAGAGCCACACAAGGCGTAATTTTGATTCGTTTAGACTCCGGGGATGACATTGCCGCTATTTCAAAAGTGATAGAACCGGAAGAGGATGAGATGCAAGAAAATTCTTTGGAAAAGACAGAAAATAATTTAGAAGATAATAATCATAATAATGAGACAACTCAGTCAGATAAAAATGAATGAGACACATCAGGCGCTTGAAAATTTTATAACCATAAAATGTAAAAAATGAAAAAACTTATCCTGGCAATTTTATGTATTTCTTTTTCTGCTGTCGTATTTTCCCAGAACTACAATGGGATTACCTTATTTATTGCTCAGCAAAAATTTGATAAAGCCAAAATAGAACTGGACAAATTAATGGCAGATTCTAAAGGGAAGGAAAATCCTAAAACCTATTTTTTTGCATTACAATTATATAGTGAATTATATGCAGATTCTGCATTACACCAACAATACCCTGATGCGGGACAGAAAGCCATAGACGCATTACATGAATATGTTGCCAAAGACTCAACTTTGAAAGACCTTAAGGAAGAAGGCCCAAGACCTATTGGCATTATGTATTCTTCCGCATTCAATAATGGGAGAAAGTATTTTATGGAAAGCAACTGGGATGAAGCTTTCAATAATTTTAAAATTGCAGAAGAAATGAGTGCATTTGCTAATGAGAATGGCTTTAGTGAAAATAAAATTAAAGTAGATACCACCACTATTTTATATACTGGTTATGCGGCTCAAAATGCCGGTAAAACGGATGAAGCAGTTCAACGATATAAAAAATTGGCAGATGAAAAAATAGGTGGAAAGGACTTTGAAGAAATTTATAAATTCATTTTAAATTATGATACTCAGAAAAAAACTGAAGCAGATTTTAAAAAATATTTAGCCATAGCTAAAGAATTATATCCGGCTGATGATGCTATGTGGAGCCAGTTTGATGTAAATTATATGGGTGAAACTGCTGATATGACTGAGGTCATGAACAAATATCAACAAGATGAAAAAGCGGGTATCCTTAAGGTGAAAGATTATGTGGCTTATGCAGAAATGTTTGCACAACCGGATAAAGAGAAAATGAAAAATTTGGATAGCCTGCAGCAGGTAAATATGAACCTTTTATCTGCTGATGCTTATGCAAAAGCATACGCACTGGAACCCAATGGCATTTACCTATTTAATGCCGGTGTACTTACATATAACCTGTTTGGTGTATTAGATCAACGGTTTTATGACTTAAGAGGAGAATCTGCATCTTTAAAAAAGCAAAGAGATTCCGTAGTGGCTCAGCAAATGGTTTATGCAAATAAATCAATTGAATACCTGGAACAGGCATATAGCAACTTAAAAGCCAAGACTGATCGCACGAAAGTTGAATCTAACAGTCTGAACAGAGCTGTAGATTATCTTGCCAATTTATATATTTGGAAAAGAGATAAAAGCAAAGGCGTTAGTTCAAAAGATTATGATGCATTTGATGCTAAATTTAAACTTTATGATTCAGAACACGATAAATACAAACAATAAAATTGAATTGCAAAGAAGGAAGCTGCCCCAAAAGGGCAGCTTTTTTATTTATATTAAAAACAACTACTTAACATAATATTAATTATAAGAATCATTTTATATTAAAATTCCCTTTATTTCTTTGTTAGCCTTTATAACAGGTTTGGAAAATGAATTCTAAAAAAAAAGAAGTTGCCTTAAAGACAACTTCCAAAGTCGGGTAGACAAGATTCGAACTTGCGACCCCACGCCCCCCAGACGTGTGCGCTACCGGGCTGCGCCACTACCCGTTTTTTAAATGTCGTGCAAATGTAAACGCTTTTAATAAATTTCATCTTATCTTGCAGCAAATTTTCTAAACTATCGCATGACTATTTTACTGAAAAATGTAAAAATTGTTGACTCCCAATCCACCTCTAACGGCTTTATTAAAGATATCCTGATTGAAAATGGTATTATAAAAAAAATCAATAAAAATATTCAGAATCCAAGTGGAAAAACTGAAATGATTGATCTGAAATCATACTCAGTTTCCCCCGGTTGGGTTGATATTTTCTCTCATTTTTGCGATCCGGGTTATGAACAAAATGAAACCCTGGAAACTGGCAGTAAAGCCGCCATACATGGAGGTTATACCCGGGTTTTTGCACTGCCGGAAACCAACCCTGTTACCGATAAAAAAACGGCCGTAGAATACCAGGTTGAAAAAGCTAAAAATCTGCCCATTTTCATTCACCCATTGGGAGCTGTTTCTAAAAAATTAGAAGGTACGGAACTGGCGGAAATGTATGATATGCATAAGAGTGGCGCTATTGCTTTTACAGATGGCTATAAACCACTTCAATCAACTGCATTACTTATCAAAGGCCTTGAATATATTAAAGCCATCAATGCAAACATGATTCAATTACCCATTGATAAAAGTATTGCAAAAGCTGGTCTGATGCATGAAGGGATCATCTCTACAAGACTTGGTCTTCCGGGAATCCCTGCCATGGCCGAAAAACTTATCATTCAACGAGATTTGGAATTATTGGCTTATACGGAATCCAAATTACATATCTCCGGCATTTCTACTGCTGAATCCATTTCATTGATAAAAAAAGCCAAAAAATCAGGCTTGCGAATTTCCTGCTCAGTTACTCCATATCATTTATTTTTTTGTGATGAAGATTTACAAGATTATGATACCAACCTGAAATTGTCACCTCCCCTTCGAAGCAGGTCTGATATGGTTGCTTTGAGAAAAGCTGTTTTAAGTGGAGATATTGATTGCATCGCTACTCATCATCAACCACATGATTGGGATGAAAAAACAAAAGAGTTCGAATATGCGAAAACAGGTATGATTGGTTTGCAAAGTTGTTTTGCGGTCATCAACACATTATTTCCCACATTAGAAAATCAGGGGTTGGTAGCTCTTTTTTCTTTAAATGCTAGGAAGCTATTTAATTTACCACCTGCCACAATTGAAGAAGGAACAGAAGCAGAATTGACCATATTCAACCGTGATTTGAAAAACGATTTTTCACCGGCTTCAAATGCAAGTAAGTCTGCAAATTCTGCATTTTTTCATAAAGAGCTAAATGGGAAAGTCAAAGGTATTTTTGCAAAAAATAAATTATCTATTTTTAAATAAAAACTATCAATAATGGAAAATAAAATTATCTCTCCAATTATTAAAGGTATCGTGATTACATTGATTCTTATTGTATTTGGCCTGGTAATTTATTTTGCCGGTGAAATGACTAATAAAGGCTTAAGCTATATTCAATATGTAATTCTTATCATTGGAATTATTTTAAGTTGCACCAGTTTTGCAAAACAAATGAATGCCAATGTTACTTTTGGAAATGTTTTTGCTCATGGATTTAAAACTTCGATGGTCTGTGCTGTATTGTTATCAATCTATACCGTTTTGGCTCTTAAAGTACTTTTCCCGGATATGCTCGACACCATCATCAATACTGCAAGGCAGCAAATGCAACAACAGGGAAAACTTTCAGAAGAACAAATGCAGAGCGCTCTGGACATGACCAAAAAATTTATTGTTCCATTTGCTATTGGTGGTATATTGATCATGTTTGCCATCATGGGCGCCATTGCCTCTTTAATTGGCGCGGCAGTAGCAAAGAAGCAACCTCAAAATCCTTTTTCATAGTACGTTTATTTTTTAAGAATGGATATTTCATTAGTGATCCCTTTATTGAATGAAGAAGAATCCCTTCCGGAATTATATGAATGGATCAAAAAAGTTGTTAATGAAAATCATCTCTCTCATGAAATTATTTTCATTGATGATGGAAGTACGGATGATAGTTGGGAAACGATCCAGAGACTTTCCGAAAAAGATCCGCAAATTAAAGCCATTCGATTTCAACGGAATTATGGTAAATCGGCTGCTTTAAATGAAGGCTTTAAAGCAGCTTCTGGCGATATTGTCATCACCATGGATGCAGATATGCAGGACTCCCCCGATGAAATTCCCGGACTCAGAAAAATGATCCTTGAAGAAAATTATGATCTTGTCAGTGGGTGGAAAAAAAAGCGTTATGATAATAAGCTCACCAAGAATCTGCCATCCAAATTATTTAATTCCACTGCACGCAGAAGTTCAGGAATTAAACTTCATGATTTTAATTGTGGTTTAAAAGCCTATAAAAAAAAGGTGGTGAAAAGTATTGAAGTGTATGGTGAAATGCACCGATATATACCTGTGCTGGCTAAATGGGCCGGGTTTCGAAAGATCGGTGAGAAAATTGTGGAACACCGGCCGAGAAAATATGGTGTTACAAAATTTGGTTGGGAGCGATTTATCAATGGCTTCCTCGATTTATCCACCATAACATTTGTCAGTAAATTTGGCAAGAGACCGATGCATTTTTTTGGCCTTTATGGAATGATCTGTTTTATTGTCGGGTTTATCAGCAGCATTTACTTGGTTGTAGGAAAATTTGCCAATCCGAATTTTGCATTGACCAACAGGCCTGCATTTTATATTGGCCTTACAGCCATGATCCTGGGGCTTCAATTATTTCTAGCCGGCTTCTTAGCAGAGTTAATATCCAGAAGTGCAGCAGACAGGAATACGTATCTTATAGAAAAAAAAATCGGCCTGGATTAGTTATTCTTTTTAAGTATTATTTCCTTATTGCTTATGCAGAAAGTGATTATTATAGGACCTGCCTTTCCACTACGCGGAGGGCTAGCTTCTTTTGATGAAAGACTTGCCAGGGCATTTCAGCAGGAAGGCCATGAAACCATCATTTATACATTTTCATTGCAATACCCCGGTTTTCTTTTTCCCGGTACGACTCAATATTCGAGTGGAGAAAAGCCTAAAGATATTCAGATCAATGTTCGCATCAATTCGATCAATCCCTTAAACTGGCTTAGCGTTGGCAGGGAATTAAAAAAAAGTAAACCGGATATAGTGGTCGTGCGTTTCTGGCTTCCATTTATGGGCCCTGCTTTAGGTACCATACTCCGAATCATAAAGAAAAATAAACATTCAAAAATCATGGCTATCACAGATAATGTGATACCACATGAAAAAAGACCCGGAGATACTCAGTTTACAAAATATTTTTTAAAGCCTGTTGATGCTTTCATCACCATGAGTGAAAAAGTGATGAAAGATTTAAGGACATTTACAAACAAGCCGGCAAGTTGTATAGTACATCCATTGTATGATAATTTTGGAGATAGCATTTCCAAAGAGGATGCAAGGAAAAATTTAGGGCTTCTTCCCGATGAAAAAATAATTTTGTTTTTTGGATTTATCAGAAAATACAAGGGATTGGATATTCTATTAGAGGCTATGAAAATTTTACAGGATGATCCAGAAAGTAAACACATTAAATTATTAATAGCCGGCGAATTTTATGAAGATGAAAAACCATACAAGGATTTAATTGATAAGCTGGATATAGCGCCCCAATTGATATTAAAAACTTCTTTCATCCCGGATGAAGAAGTGAAGTATTATTTATGTGCCGCAGATTTTGTCATTCAACCATATCGAAATGCTACGCAAAGTGGAGTCACTCCCCTCGCCTATCATTTTGAAAAGCCCATGTTAGTTACCAATGTCGGAGGATTGCCGGATATGGTACCTGATTATCAAAGTGGCTTGGTGACAGCACCCAATGCTCAATCTATTGCTGAAAAAATTAAAGAACTATATACATTGGGTGAAAACTTTTTTTTGCCTCATCTTCGTGATGAAAAAAAGAAATACAGCTGGGAAATATTGGTAGAGACCATTCTCGGTTTAGCACATTAATTATTTATGGATCCAGGCAAAGTTGTTAATATGATTTATAGAAGCAGGGCGCCATTACGAATTGGATTAGCGGGTGGTGGTACAGATGTAAGTCCATACAGCGAAGAATTTGGCGGGGCCATATTAAACGCTTGTATATCTTTATATGCCTACGCAAGTATAGAAGAAATTTCCGGAAATGAAATCATTTTTGAAGCGCTTGACCGTCGCGAAATACAGTCATACTCAATTTCTAATTCCATCCCTCTCACCGGTGAACTTGACTTGTTGAAAGGAGTTTATAATAGAATTTGCCAAGATTATCACTTTCCTAAAAGTGCTTTTCGTCTGAGTACTTATGTGGATGCACCTGCCGGAAGCGGACTTGGAACCTCCTCTACATTAGTGGTAGCAATCATTGGCGCATTTGTGGAAATGTTGAAGTTGCCTTTAGGAGAATATGATATTGCAAAATATGCTTATGAAATAGAACGTAAAGATATTGGGCTTGCCGGAGGAAAGCAAGATCAGTATGCTGCTACTTTTGGCGGAATCAATTTTATGGAATTTTATAAAGATGAAAAAGTGATTGTAAACCCGCTTCGCATTAAGCAGGATTATTTAAATGAATTAGAAAATAACTTAGTATTATTTTATACATCCACCAGTCGTGAATCCGCAACCATTATTAAAGAACAACAAAAAAATGTTGTTCAAAAAAATCAGCAATCATTAGATGCCATGCATTCTCTGAAAGAACAGGCATTCCGAATGAAAGAAGCCTTATTAAGAGGCCGGTTACATGAGATTGGTGAAATCCTGAATTTTGGATTCATACAAAAAAGAAAAATGGCTGAAAATATTTCGAATGAAAAAATCGAAGAGATTTATCAAACAGCAATGAATGCAGGCGCTAACGGCGGTAAAATCAGTGGCGCGGGAGGCGGTGGTTTTATGATCTTTTATTGCCCAGGAAATACCCGCTTCAATGTGATTCAATCCTTATCACAATTTGGAGGCGAAGTAAAACCATTTCATTTCACAAAACAAGGATTGAATAGTTGGACGACTCAATCAATAAATGATGAAAGTAAAAATTAAAGATATCCTCTCTGACTCCCTGGAATTGAAAAAACAATTACTCCAGGATGAAAAACTGCATGATAAAATTATTGAAGCAGTCAATAGTATTTCAGGTGCTTTTGAGAAAGGATGTAAAGTCCTTTTTTGTGGAAACGGCGGAAGCGCTGCAGATGCACAACATCTGGCTGCCGAGTTCTCAGGCAGATTTTATAAGGATCGTAAAGCCCTTCCTGCAGAAGCATTACACTGTAATACATCTTATCTCACAGCAGTTGGGAATGATTATGGCTTTGATGAAGTATATGCAAGAATAATTAATGGAACTGGCCATGAAGGGGATGTTTTAGTGGCATTCAGTACATCTGGAAACTCTGCGAATATTGTAAAGGCATTAAAAGCAGCGAAGAATAAAAAAATGCTCACCATCGGATTTACCGGAATAAAAGGAGGAACAATGAATGAATTTTGTCAGCTCATTTTCCATGTCCCATCGAGTATAACGCCACGTATCCAGGAATGCCATATCTTACTTGGTCATATCATTTGTGAATTGGTAGAAGAAAATTTATTTTCTTAAATCCTCTACTTCAATGAAGGAAGCAATCATATTAGCAGGAGGCTTAGGCACAAGACTTAGAGATGCGGTGCCGGGTTTACCAAAATGCATGGCTCCTGTAAATGGCAAGCCTTTTATAGATTATATCGTTGACTATTTGCGCCAGCAAAAAATACAGCGCTTCATTTTTTCCGTTGGTTATATGCATGAAACGATTTCAACACATATTCAACATGTTTTTCCTTATTTAGATAGCACATTTATCTTTGAGGAAAAACCTTTGGGTACCGGTGGCGCTGTTTATTTGTCGGCTAATTCTGTAAAAGATGAAAATGTACTGGTATTAAATGGAGATACTTTATTTAAAATCAATTTGGCTTCCTTAAGTAAATTACATTTTGAGAAAAATGCCCATTGCACTTTGGCTCTAAAGCCCATGGTTCATTTTGAACGGTATGGGGTTGTGGAAATGGATGAAGAAAAAAGAATTGTGCAGTTTCATGAAAAAAGAAAATATGCTGAAGGGCTTATCAATGGAGGTGTTTACTGCCTGAATATTCCGTCCTTTTTGCAATGCAGTTGGACAGAAAAATTTTCTTTTGAAAAAGATTATTTAGAAAACCCTTCTGCCGGTAAAAAATTATATGGAGATATACAAGATACCTATTTCATTGATATTGGTATTCCGGAAGATTACTTAAGAGCGCAGGAAGAGTTGAAATAAATGATATATGTTGAATCTAAAAGAAATAAATAAAAATTGGACTCTTTTTCTGGACCGCGATGGCGTGATCAATGCTGAAAAAAAGGACAACTATATTTTACATAAAAATGAATTTATTTTTTTGCCGAAGGCAAAAGAAGCGATAGCAATTCTTAAAGATATTTTTGGTAAAATAATTGTTGTTACAAATCAACGTGGCATTGGTAAAAAAGTAATGACCGCAGAAGATTTAAACGATATTCATCATTATATGCTTGAAGAAATTCAGGTAGCTGGCGGCGGCATAGATAAAATATATATTGCTCCGGATCTGGATGATCTTGCAATGAATAGAAAACCAAATCCGGGTATGGCTTTTCAGGCACAGGCAGATTTCCCAGAAATAAATTTTCAAAGGAGTATTATTGCCGGAAATAAGTTAAGTGATATGTATTTTGGCCGGAATGCCGGGATGCATACGGTTTTTATTTCTACTACTCACCCCGAAACCCCCTACCCTCATGAATCAATTGATGCAAGGTTTGAAAGTTTATGGGACTTTGGCCATAGTGTTCAGGATGATCAATACCTTGGATGAGTACTATGACGTTTAAAATAAAAACTTAAATTTATTTTTTAGAAAATATTCAATCATTTGTTTACGTATAAACATTGTTTCCACCAACATTATATCATGCAGAAAATTGGTTTTGTTTTTTTATTGTTTTTATCCCTTCGGTTATATGCCCAAAAGATTTCTCCAGATGATTTAAAAGAATTGGAGTCTATGGAAAGTGCAATGTCCACGCCGGCAAAGAATATGGTATTTGCGGAAGAAGCCAGTACACGGTTTGAGGCGGATAGCGTTTTTACAAAAGAGTTTGTAAAAGCATTAAAAATCAGGAATTCATTTTATTTTCCATTTGATTCCATTATTACCGTTTCTAAATTGATGGCGCCGGATAGTTCTTTTCGCATTTTTACCTGGGAATTAAAAAGAGATGAAAGTTATTTCCGGCAAAAGGGAGCCATTCAAATGAGAACAAAGGATGGTTCATTAAAGCTTTTTCCATTGCTGGATATGAGTGATTATGCTGAAAACCCGGTAGATTCTGTGCGCTCAAATTTAAACTGGATTGGGGCTATCTATTATAATTTAATTATGACGGAAAATAGAGGAAAAAAATATTATACATTGTTCGGTTTTGATGATAACAATTTTATGTCCACCCGAAAATGGTTGGAAGTATTGACTTTTAACGATACCGGGCAGCCCGTTTTCGGCGGACAGTATTTTGATTATAAGGAAGACAGTTTAAAAAGTCCTCAACCTGCTTACAGATTTTTATTGGAATTTAAGAAAGATGCCGGTACACGATTAAATTATGATCCTGAAACGAAGCTGATTCTTTTTGATCACCTGGTGAGTGAAAGTAATGAAACTCAAAAGAAATTTACCCTTGTGCCGGATGGAGACTTTGAAGCATTTAAGTGGCAAGGCGGCCGATGGCTACATATAGATACCGCTTTTCATGTTCAGATTCAATTAGGGAATGAACCACGCCCTAAGCCACTTTTTGATGAGTCCGGTAACCCCGATGAAGAGCTATTGTTAAAGCAATCAGAGCAAAATGAGGAAAAACAACCGGCACCTAAAAAGAAAGTACCGCCAAATGCGTTGGATGAAAAAAAATAATTTGAAACGTACCTCTTAGGTTATGCTGAATTTACATTTGAGGAAAGATCTTATATAAGATACTTTTCTCTGGAAAGAAAGGTAAACAAAAGTTCAGAAATAAAAGAAGGGAAGCGCTTTTCTTCAACGCGCTGATTAAGCTGCGTAATAGCTGAGACTTCGGCCTTTGTTCCCTGATAAAGTGCGAAAAATTTCTTCCATAGTTGGTCGGCGACCAAAGAATTTTAATCCCCTTTAATGCGAAAAAAAACCGGAAATATCATCTACTCCCGGTTTTAAAACATGATCAATAAACCATTCATAATTATTCTTTTACTATCCTCAACTTTGTAATCTTTCCATTTTGTTCTACCAGCACAAAATAACTGCCTTGTGCGAGTGTGCGGATATTGAGCATGGCTGTGCTGCTTTGAGAAAAATATTGTTTGCTGATTTCTCTTCCATTCATATCCGTGATACGAATAGTGGCTGTAGTATTTTTATTTAAACCCTTTACCGTTACCGTATTTTTTGCAGGATTTGGATATAAAGAAATGACTCCGTTATCATTGAAAACTACTTTTACCACCGGGCTGAAAGTATTGGTACCATTGGCAGTGTTTTCTTTTATTCGATAATAACTGATTCCATCCAACGGATTTTTATCTGTATAACTATATTTACTTGCAACACCTTTTGCTGGAATAGTATTGATGTCCACATAATCATTTGCATTCATACTTCTTTCCACAGTAAAAGATTTAGTACCATCTTCATTGAGTGTTTGCCAGGTGATGGTGATGGCATCCTTATTTTGTGTGGCTTTTATGTCTTTGAAGTTAGATGCAAGGACGTTGTCACCATTATAACGAGCGAGCAAAATTTTTGGGCCCGTTTGAGCACCTGTTAATAATATTTTACCATCATTTAGAATATGAACTGAAGAAGCTGAAGCAGAAAGAGTATCAGTGAGAGTGACTGTCATACCATTATTACCAAATTGTGAATCTAAATGTCCATTTTCTAAATATTGAATTAGTAAAATAGGTTTTTGGGTATAACTGAAACGAGCAGCATATCCGGAAGTCAGAATTTTACCATCAGATTGAAGTGTTAAATCGAGTATTCTAGAATCATAATTCAGGTATTGGTTAATTACACTACCATTTTCTCCAAAGTTGTTATCAATCAGTCCATTCTGATTAAAGCGGCAAAGTGCCATATCTTCATTTCCTTTGCCACTCATACCTGCACAAACAATTTTTCCATCTATTTGTAAAACCAATGTAATCATTTTTGTATTCCAGTCACCGCTTTGCCCTTCACCAAAAATAAACTTTGCGCTGCCATTGTTACCAAAACCCGCATCAACATTTCCATCTGAATTAAATTTTTCCAATTGATAATAAGGATGTGAACCCAGTATATTATTATTGCTTCCAAGTATAAATTTCCCATCAGAAGTTAATAAAAAACCAACTGATGTTGTTTCATCTGCATAATGATTAATAACAATTCCATTTACTCCAAAAGTTGAGTCAAGACCACCATCTGGCATGAGACGATAAATAAAGGTTCTATATTGATCATTATATTCTTTACGCACATCTCCTGCAACAACTATCTTTCCGTCGGTCTGTACCACAATACCTCTAATTAAATTCAATTTATCAATTTCAATAATATCCAGGCCATTAATTCCAAAACTGCTATCTATTGATCCATCTGAATTACAACGAAATGTACAAGCATCAATATTGCCATTGCTTTGATAATACACTCCAGTATAAATAATTTTGCTATCATTTTGTATAACGAAATTATTATTTGCATCACCAACTTTACCATCAAATGTATGAGTGATTCTGCCATTGTTACCAAAACTATTATCATAAGTTCCATCATAGTTAAATCGATCAAGAATTCCAGTTGAACTAAATAACAATATTTTCCCATCTTCCTGTAAAAGGGATTTATTGTTATAAGTGAATGAGTCAATGATGACAATTCCGCCATCTCCAAAAGTTGGATCTAATGTTCCAGCCTGTGCGTACGTTTTTTGATTGCAAAAAAGTAGTACGATAATAAAAGTTAATAAGATATTTATTTGTTTCATTTTGTAAATTTTAATTAAAGTAAATAGGATCATATTTTAGTCGCACGTATCCGCATTATTACAATTATCGTTATTGGGTGTTGTTGTACAACTGCCACTGCCATCTGTGTGTCTGTAATCCCGACAATCAATAAATTTACTTGTTCCCTGCAGATATGCCGTCGGTAAATTCATGATAGATTGAAAGAAAAAACAGGCTCTTGAGGCAAGGTATTCATTCACTTCATTGAGTGTAGTTGTATCGCCATACGCACCAAAATCCGTGATACATATAGAATCCCCGTCAACATGGGCCAGTCCGTGTTTCATATTACAATCCAAATATTGTAAAGTAGGAATACCATGTGCTTTTAAAATTGCATAGATATCATTAGTGCATTCAAGCCTATATTTTTGTTTTTCTATTAAACTATAGACCTTAAAAGGAGCATCTATTAAGCAGAAAGATTCAGAAATGTAATCATCGTGTGAACCATTGTCAAGTGGATAATAAACAAATTGGTCTTGTTTCTTAATAGGGAAAACATCATCTTTCTTTCCCATCATCCCAATCATAGGAACTAAATTCCATGTTCCATTATTTGACAAAAAAATACATTCAGCATGCGAAGCATCCGTCGAATACGCAACACGCATGTCCTCGCCGTTTACAAATTTGCCGATCCCTGCTTTACATTCAAAATGAAAATGCATAGATCAAATATCACAATTATAAAATAGGTGGGTAAGTTTATTTTGAAGTTATCTGCTATATCTGGCCCAAGAAAAATGAATAACAACTGGAATTAATCCAATTTTAGAACTGCCAGGAAAGCTTCCTGCGGAATTTCTACATTGCCAATTTGCCGCATTCTTTTTTTGCCTTCTTTTTGTTTCTCCAGGAGTTTGCGCTTGCGGCTGATATCACCACCATAGCATTTGGCCGTAACATCTTTTCGCATGGCGCTGATATTTTCACGAGCAATAATTTTGGCACCAATGGCCGCCTGAATAGCTATTTGAAATTGTTGACGGGGTAATAATTCTTTTAATTTTTCACAAAGCTTTCTACCAAAATCTTGTGCTCTGCTTCGATGAATAAGTGCACTAAGCGCATCTACTTTTTCATTATTGAGCAAAATATCCATTTTGACAATATCAGCAGGCCTATACCCTATCGGATGATAATCAAATGATGCATACCCACGTGTAGAACTTTTTAATTTATCATAAAAATCAAAAACAATTTCCGTAAGGGGCATTTCAAAAATTAATTCTACGCGGGTAGCAGTCAGGTAGCTTTGGTTGATAAGCATTCCTCTTTTGCTAAGGCATAAGGTCATGATATTGCCAATATAGTCAGGCAAGGTAATGATCTGTGCCCTAATAAAAGGTTCATCAATATGATCCACCTTCGTAGTGTCCGGCATTTGTGCCGGATTATTGACAATGATCTTTTCCTGCCTGGTTGTATAGGTATGAAAACTTACGTTTGGAACAGTAGTTATGACCGTTTGATTGAACTCTCTTTCCAGTCTTTCCTGGATAATCTCCATGTGAAGCAAACCCAGGAATCCACAACGGAAGCCAAAACCCAGTGCCTGCGAGGTTTCCAGTTCAAAAGTGAGAGACGCATCATTTAGTTGTAATTTGTCCATACAATCCCTCAATTCTTCAAAATCCTCTGTAACCACAGGAAAGATACCGGCAAAAACCATTGGTTTCACTTCTTCAAACCCCTGGATCATAGGAGCCGGATTTGCTGCAAGTGTAATGGTATCGCCCACTTTGACTTCTTTGGCATTTTTTATGCCTGTGATAATATAACCAACATTGCCGGCCTGGATGTCTTTAGTGGGAACGAGTCCCATCTTTAAAACGCCCACTTCATCGGCGAAATATTCTTCACCTGTAGCCACAAATTCTATTTTGTCTCCTTTCTTTAAAGTGCCATTAAAAACACGGAAGTAGGCAATGATCCCTCTGAAACTATTAAATACACTGTCAAATATGAGCGCCTGAAGCGGAGCAGCAGGATCACCCTTAGGAGGCGGGATTTTCTCAATGACGGCCTGGAGAATTTCTTCAATGCCTATTCCGGACTTACCACTGGCCAATAAGATATCTTCTTCTTTACAACCGATAAGTTCCGTGATTTGATCTTTCACTTCTGGAATCATGGCTCCATCCATATCAATTTTATTAATGACTGGAATGATTTCCAGGTCATTTTCTATGGCTAAGTATAAATTACTGATGGTTTGTGCCTGTATTCCCTGTGTGGCATCTACTAATAATAAAACGCCTTCGCAGGCTGCCAGTGCACGACTTACTTCATAACTAAAATCTACGTGTCCGGGTGTGTCTATAAGATTAAAGATATAAGGTTTATCCTTAAAAATATATTGCATTTGAATTGCATGGCTTTTTATGGTAATCCCTTTTTCTCTTTCCAGGTCCATATCATCAAGCACCTGGTTCATCATATCCCTTTCACCAATTGTATGCGTATATTCCAAAAGCCGGTCTGCCAGGGTACTTTTACCATGATCAATATGGGCAATAATGCAGAAATTACGGATATTTTCCATCGTACACAAAGGTATTTAAAGTAAACCGAAATGATGGTAAGGATGAATCATATTGTTTACTCTATCATTGTAGAATACTTATCAAAAAATTTTGAATAAGTATGGCCGTTTTTCAAATGAATAGTAAAAGAAATTATTTTTCCGTTACACGTATATCTATGCGGCGGTTTTTGGCTTTCCCTTCTGCAGTCATATTATCTGCTACAGGAAATTGTGGGCCATAACCTTCAGACTTTAATCTGGATGGATCAACACCCATTTTCACTAAAGCATTCATAGCAGTCTCAGCTCTTTGAGCGCTTAAGGTGACATTGTTTAAACTATCTCCGGTATTATCTGTATAACCGCCTAATTTTAATTTCACTGATGGATATGCTTTTAATATAGAAGCAACATTTTGTAATACCTGCTCAGAGCCCGGTTTTAAATTCATTTTCCCTGATTCAAAAAATACACCTTGTAAGGAAAACCATTTTGAAGGATTTAGTAAATTCTGGTCATTATTTTTCAACATATCCACGAGTGAATATAAAGAAGAATTTTTTCCAAGAGCAACCGAAGCGCCACCGGGTAAATCTACATTCATCGTATCGCCTTCATTATAAACAAAATCACCGGAGGCATTTAAAGCGCCTTCCATAGTTGTATTTGTAATGGTGGTATTAGAACCATTCGCTTCTGAAACCGTAGACACCACTTGTGTTGCCGGCTGCTTATCAATAAAGACCTGCGCCAGTGTAGGGGCTAATACCAGGGAAACAATAGACATTAATTTAATGAGGATATTCATGGATGGTCCGGATGTATCTTTAAATGGATCTCCAACGGTATCGCCAGAAACAGAAGCTTTGTGCGGATCCGATTTTTTATAAAACATCTGGCCATTTATTTCTACACCTTTCTCAAAAGATTTTTTAGCATTATCCCATGCACCTCCGGCATTATTTTGAAACATGCCCATCAATACGCCACTTACAGTAGCGCCGGCCAGGAATCCACCTAATGCTTCCGGACCAAGTAAAAAACCAACGATAATGGGTGAAGCAATAGCAATAGCGCCCGGCCACATCATTTTTTTAATGGAGGCATCCGTAGAAATAGCCACACATTTTTCATATTCAGGTTTTCCTGTACCTTCCATAATACCGGGAATAGTCCTGAACTGACGACGAACTTCTTCTACCATTGACATGGCCGCTTCTCCTACAGCACGAATAGCCAATGAAGAAAATATGAACGGTATCATGGCACCAACAAATAAACTGGCTAAAACATCAGCTTTATAAATATCAATTCCCGTCATGGCATATCCATTATGCTGAATAACTCCAACATAAGCAGCAAACAAAGCAAGTGCCGTTAGTGCTGCAGACGCAATGGCAAAGCCTTTACCTGTAGCTGCAGTTGTGTTTCCTACAGCATCGAGCACGTCCGTTTTCTCGCGTACTTCTTTTGGTAATTCACTCATTTCTGCTATTCCACCAGCATTGTCAGCAATAGGTCCAAATGCGTCAATAGCTAATTGCATTGCTGTTGTAGCCATCATCCCGGCAGCAGCAATCGCCACTCCATAAAGGCCTGCACAGGCATAAGAGCCCCAGATACCACCTGCCAAAACTAAAATGGGAAATAAAGTAGATTCCATACCAATCGCCAGACCGGAAATTACATTCGTTGCATGACCGGTAGCAGATTGACGGATGATACTCAATACAGGTCTTTTACCCATAGCGGTATAATATTCCGTAATGATACTCATTAAAGCACCCACAGCAAGACCAACACCAATGGCGCCCAATACACCCCATTTTGTAAATTCTAAATTTCTTAAAACCATTTTATCAGGTAAAATATAGTTAACCAGGCCGATACATGCTAGAGCAGTTAATATAATAGAGCCCCAGTTACCCATATTCAATGCTTTTTGAACACTGGAAGTATTGATACCGGCTTTGTCACTAACGCGTACGAAGAAGGTGCCAATAATTGAAAATAAAATTCCTACACCGGCAATCATCATAGGCAATAATATGGGGGCAAACCCACCAAATTTATCTGTGGAGATTGTTTCCTGGCCCAATACCATTGTGGCTAAAACGGTCGCAACATAAGAGCCAAATAAATCCGCTCCCATACCAGCTACATCACCCACATTATCACCCACATTATCAGCAATAGTTGCCGGATTACGTGGATCATCTTCAGGGATGCCTGCTTCTACTTTACCTACTAAATCAGCTCCTACATCCGCTGCTTTTGTATAAATACCACCTCCTACACGGGCAAATAATGCTATTGATTCTGCACCCAATGAAAAACCGGTAAGGATTTCAATTGTTCGAACCATTTCTTCAGAATTAGCGCCTGATGCAGGGGCAAAAATTTCTTTTAAAATAATAAATAAACCACCGAGGCCTAATACCGCCAATCCGGCTACTCCAAGACCCATAACGGATCCTCCTGTAAAGGATACGGATAAGGCTTTGGATAAACTGGTCCTTGCAGCATGAGCGGTACGTGTATTCGCTTTTGTAGCTACACGCATCCCTATATATCCTGCTGTAGCACTACAAATGGCTCCTATGATGAATGAAATAGCGATACTCCAATGAGAGTTAGGATTTGTTGTGGCCATAAATGCCAGCAATATGGCAATGATGATTACAAAATAAGTAAGGACTTTCCATTCTGCTTTCAGAAAAGCCATTGCTCCTTCAGCAATATGCTTGCTGATTTCTTTCATTTTTTCATTTCCTGCATCCTGCCTGGCAACCCATTTGAATTTAAGGAAAGTATAAAGTAAGCCAATCAGGCCCATTGCCGGTACCGTGAGAATAATTGAATTAAACAACATAATTAAGAAGGTTATTTATTTAGGTCGGCAAAAATAGGGTAATTGAGTAAAAAAGACGCGTTTAAATTGGATTTCGTTGAATAAAATTTACTCACTCCATGTGTGTAAAATGCCATTGCATAAAAGAAGGGCCTATATTTTCAATTAAATCAGATGGCAATAGACTTTCAATAGATTGATGATAAAGGCCTATATCTCCGGCAAGGCCATGAAGATAAACACCCAATAATGAAGCAGCTAAAGAATCATATCCCTGTGCCAGGAATGAGGTGATCATTCCGGTTAACACATCTCCCATACCTCCTGTGGCCATGCCGGAATTGCCACTAAGATTTATATATCCTTTTCCCTGATGAGCAATACAGGTATGATGGCCTTTTAAGATGATGATAAAAGCATATTTTTTGGACAGGGCAAGAGCCTTTTCTAATCGTTCAAAATCATTTTTAGAAGTTCCAAAAAGTCGATCAAACTCTTTCGGGTGTGGTGTGATTACGGCCTGATCTGATATAGAATTCAACAATTCCGGGTGAGTGGAAACTAAGTTTAAAGCATCTGCATCCAAGACATATTTCGACAATGATGAAGATAATAGGGATTTCAAAATATTCAGCGCTTCATTTTCTAAGCCCAGGCCGGGACCAATTCCTGCGGATTGGAATTTTTCAAATTGTATTTCATCTTCCATAAGACACATGGCTTCCGGAATGCTGATTTGAACTATGGGGATTTCACGCCTGGGTGTTTTTACGGATACAAGCCCTACGCCTGTTCTTAAACAAGCTTTAGTGCAAAGTACCGCAGCACCCATTTTACCGGGGCTGCCTGCAATGATGAGGCTATGGCCACAGGATCCTTTATGGGCAAAATCGGCTCTTCGCTTATAAAATGTTTTTACCCACTGTTCAGAAATTAATTGGTAATCTGAATGTATGCCGTCTAAAAATGCAGGCAATAAACCAATATTCATGATTGAAACGCGCCCCATGAATGGAGCATTCTCAGCCATTAAAAAGCATAATTTGAATGATTGGAATGTGAGCGTATAATTTGCTTTGAGGATCGTATTTTCGAGTGAGCTTTTATCACAATACATGCCGGTTGGCAAATCAATGGAAACGACTATTGACTGTGATTGATTGATAAATTGTACCAGATCTTTATAGATACCCTGTAAAGGTCTGTCCAGACCTAAGCCGAGTAAGGCATCAATGACGAGGTCATTTTTATCAATCTCCGGAAAATATTCTTTGGATTGTAAAAAATGAATATTTGTTGATAATTGATGTAGCCTTTGAAGATTTACCTGGAAATCATCACTGCCCATGCTGCCCATTTCTACAATGTAAATTTTGGGATGAAGACCCTTCTCTATGAATATTCTGGCCATGGCAAGCCCATCTCCGCCATTGTTTCCTTTGCCACAAAAAATTTTAATTGATGAATTCAGTAAATTATTTTCTTCTAAAAATGCAACACAAGCCAAGGCCGCTCTTTCCATAAGATCAATAGATGATACCGGCTCATTTTTAATCGTCCATGCATCCCATTGCTGCATCTGTTGGGCGGATAGTAATTGCATCGTATAAAATTAATCAATTTTAAAATGACGTAAAAAATAAAAGAAACGGTCAGGAAAATGAATCTTGTTTCTTCAATCAACTATTCCACTACTAATTTGATGCCATTGCTATGGGCGGAAAATTCTGGCGCATACATACATTGAATGGTCGCTATGCCTACCGAAAAAGTTCCTTTTTGTGTAATATAAACAGGGTATTCAAAAACATAAGTGCCTTTGTTTAAGTGACTAATAAAAAAGTCTGTACTTACGTCTTTAGTTGCCTCATAATATCCAAGTCCATCCTGCCAACGATAACCGCTTAGTACATTGAGTGGTTCCATGGAAGATGCCCTGCCATCTTTTAAGTGAATGTATTCCATATCACGATCAGATTTAAGGACCATTCTTAAAACCACTTTGTCACCTACATGTACGATATCGTTTTCATTTACCGGCTCCAATACTTTACCGGCGTCACTGGTTTTTTCAATAAATAGATTTTTAGTGAGAGATAAAGGCGTTTCCGCATTGGTGATTTTATCCATATCTTCAAAATATTGCCAGTAAACAGCGCCATAGGAAACGCCGGTTGATTTATCCTGATTGTTTTCTGAAGTTGTAGTAACACTTATATTCCCCATGTTTTGAACAACATTTTTTCCCTTTATAATTTCCTGCCAATAACCGCTTCCGGCTTCTTTATGCGTAGTCGTATCTGGTAAGATGATATCTCCCATTTTTATTTTAACAGACCTTTCCGGCAGTGATTGACCCTTATTCCAAAGTAAGGCGAAACATGCATCAGCTGTTGCTTTTGTTGTTTCCCAATTATTGGTTTGCTTTTGTAGAATCAGCCAGGTTTTCATTTCATTTACAGCAGCCACATATTTGGGATCTTTTTTATACCGGATCATTTCATTCCCTAATTCTATAAAAAGCGATTGTCTTTCAATGGGTGCATCATACCAATAGTAAGCATAGGGAGCTGTTTTCCAATACATACCACGATCCTTTGTTTCAATGCCATTTTCCAGGATAGATTTAAAAATTTTTTCTGCCACAAATTTCTCCTGGTTGGTTTGTATAAGCACCATGCCGATCATGGCTTGCATATAGTGTGACTGTTCATTCCATGTACGCATGCATTGTTGGAAATAAAAATTATAAGCTGTTTTATTTAGAATAGGGATATCCGGAAAATAGCTGCGCATATACATATACTGAATTTGATATGTGCTGATAAAATCTTTATTCAGATTATTTTTCTTTTGCTCATTATATTCATCCACAATTACGGCATCCAGCCAGGTCAATGCTTTCCTGGAAATTTCATCTAATGTATTCATTTCAGACTCTGGTACTGCAAGTAATTTTTTTAACCGGCCAATACCTGTCAGAATGTATTGTGTTATGTAGCGGTCTTCGCGGCCACCTTTAAACCAAGAAAAAGCTCCATTAGCCATTTGATTTTGTTCAAGTTTGGCAATAGCCGCATTCATGCCGTTTTGCATCTTCTCCATATCAAACAATAAAGCCAAATTTTTCTTCTGTGCATTTTCATTTTCTGCATTCAATACCCAGGGTGTTTCTTCTAACAGGATTTGTTTTAAAGCTTCATTTTTTTGAAGATTACTGAGTAAACTACTTTGTGAATTAGCAGCATCTGCCTGCCATTGTTGAATGACCTCTTTTATCCTGGGATGTTGGGCTAAAAGATGGCTTGCCAGTGAGTTCGCATAAAATCTGTTGAACAATTGCTCCGCACATTCATAAGGAAATTCTGCAAGATATGGGAGCGCCTGAACGGCATACCAAACCGGGTAGGCGGTATATTCTACGGTCAATGATTGTGTTTGTAGTGTTGCACTGGAATTGTGAACCAATTTATCAAAAACAAAATGTTGAGTGGTATCTCCTTTTACAAATATGGGTAACGATTCAGTTACGAGTATCCTATTGCTTAATACAGGTAAAGTATTTTCTTCTCCATCGCTGTATTCATTGGCTTTTGCCACAAAGCGCCAGGTTACTGGTTTCAGATAAGAGAATGGAATTTGTACTGGAAACAGGATGGATATACTTTTACCGGCATCTGCTGAAAAATATTGCTCCGGAAAAACATTATTAAAAAGGCCATCCACGGGTTGCATGGTTTCAGCATCGAATAGCTGTAAAGTCACAACACCTTTTGTAATACTATCACTCATATTACTGATTTTAACAGCAAACTCCATGCGGTCGCCTTCTCTCAAAAAGCGCGGCATATTTGGCTGTACCATTAATTTTTTTTGAGTGATGATATTATTTTCCATTTGGTAGCCAAATGCCAGATCTTTGGTATGGGCGAGTGATAACCATTTCCATTGAGTAAGTGATTCCGGCATTGTAAAACTAAAACGGAATTGCCCGCTGCTGTCGGCATGCAATTGCGGAAAGAAAAATGCTGTTTCATTAAAATCCCGTCGAACTTGAATAGGCTCTTTTCCCTGGTATAGGGTAGGTTTATCTGATATAGAATCCTCTATTTTATTTTTATCTGATACCTCAAGCCGATTATAGGATTGATCAAAAACTGATGACATTTTAGGCGCTTCTTTTTTCACCATACCTGTCATTTCAACACCTTCAAAAGATGAATTTGCTTTATCAAAAAAGGGCTTTTTAAACCAATACATACCTGCATTGGTAATTAATTGATCATAATTTTTAGGATAATATGGAATATCCCGATTTGTATTATTCTGTGATTCACTTGCAGTATTAAACAAGTTCAAACTATTCCACTGATTATACATATTTTTCAGAGGCCATAGATAAGGTATCTGCCAGGAATGTGGTATAAATTGGTCAAGTGAGGCATCATACATGGTTGTTAAGAGTTCTGCTGTTACTCTATCTGAATTATTTCCGCTTACTTTTATAGTCCAGGTTTCTTTACTACCCGGTTCCATTTTATTCCTAAAAGTCTCGTAACTGATGTTTAAATTTTTATCCGGGTAAGGCATCAATATATTTGTACCTCCGGTAAAAAAACGATTATGTTTTACAAATGCATAAAAAAGGCCCACTCCTGCCCTGTCTGTTTCTTTGGTCGTATACTTCAATTTTATTTTTCCCGAAGGGACATTTAAAAAATTATATTGAGCGGTTATTAAATTTTCGTTTTGATGATTAATGGCCTGAATGAGATATAGATTTTTTTCAGAACTGCCTACCTGCATAGCAGCAGTTTCACCGGGCTGCACCTGGTCATTTAATATTGTGGACCATGCATATTGTGGCGCCGGTATTTGATCTCTATTCTTATCACTCAGCAGGACATATTTTTTATCTATAACAGAGTCCCCGTTTTTATCTGTCGTAACAGCTTCAATTAAATACCAGCCTTGTTTTAATGTCGTATTTTCTAATGAAATATCTGAAATGCTTTGCGTAAAAATGGTTGTATCTAAAACCGGAGAAAGTGTCTTCCAGGTATGATAATCATTTTCATTTTTATATTCATCATAAGGGAAATATGTTTCAAATGTTTCTTGTGAGTATATAAACGCGTCCGGAACTTCCCAAAGTCTTCCTCTCTTGGCTTTAGCGGGCGCCTCTAATGGAGATATTTTGAAATGGAAATTTATTGGCTGCTTCTCGCCGGAAAAATTTTCTGCTGACACTTGTATATTCTTGAAAGTAGAAATTTCCGTGCTTGCCGGGGTTTGAACATTTAAAATCAATGATTGATATCCAATGGAAATAAGCGTTTTCAAATCATGGGTTTCTCCATTTTTATCGGTTACAGTAACCGAAACTTCATAATCAAAAACGGGTTTCTCATTTTTGGAAACTGATGAATCCGGGATAGCAGAAAAAGGAATATGAAAATTTCCATCCATATCTGTTTGTGTCTCTCCATTGGTTATTTGTAAGTCCGGAGAAGTGGAATGTGGAAAACGCCAGAAAAGCCATGGATAAATAAATCTTGTTTTGCGTGTAACGGTATATTTTACTTGAGCTTCATCAATGGCATTCCCTGCAAATGCTGTAGCGCGGCCGGTTACAAGAATTGTATCATTAAGTTGAAAAGCTTTTTTCAAGGTATCAAATGAAATATTAAACTGAGGCCTTTTATATTCTTCTACTTTAAAATTTAAGTAATGCCTATTGAATTGTTTTGTATAAATGCTAAAATTTCCTGTTAATACATTTTGAGGTAAAATAAATTTCCCGGCAAATGAACCATAATCATTTAAAGTACATTTGATGGAGTCAATGGTTTTGGAATTGGCATCATTCAGGTAAACGGTAATGGAATCCTTTGATGAAAGTATTTGATTTTTTAAGGTCTTGTAATTTTTTGTAATGCCGATCCCTTTAAAATAGACCGTTTGGCCGGGGCGATAAATGCTTCGGTCTGAGAAGAAATATATTGTTGCATTTTCTTTATCATAGATGTCCTGATCATCAGATTCCTTCGTTTTGTTATCAAAAGAGGTGTAATATGGAATATCATTTCCATTAAAAGATAATTGATCATTTTTGTATTTGAGAAAAATATCCATGCTGTAAAATGTTCTTGCAGCATTTATTTCCGGCATTTGAAAATGTCCATTTTGATCAGATTGTGTATTGTACAATTTCTTTTCATATTTTTTCCTGCTATTAGACCATTCATTCCATGAAAACTTTACAGATACGTTTTTTAAAGGTTTCCCGGAATCACGATTCAAAACAAAATAATCGTGAAGATTGTTTATACAGGCAAGATTAGAAACCGTAAATTTTACAAGAAATAATTTATGTTTTGAATTGAAGTCCAATGTATCAGACCCCAGTAAATAATATTTGCCCGGAGCTAAGCCATCTATTTTAACTTCTACAGAATGTTGTTTATAATCATGTTGCTGTGGTAAAGCCTGTGAGAAAGCGTTGATAAAAGGAATATTGGAAATAAGTGTCCATGCAGAATCATCGGGCAAATCTCTTTTCCATAATTTTTCAACATCATTTTTAGGTAATATGCGGCCATAAAGCGTGTTGAAATTTTTGTACTGCATAAACATACGGAATGGCTGATTCGGTACATTAACGGCTTCAATTTTAGCATTGACTTCTGTTGCCGTAATGGTTTGTAGTAAATCCTGCATTTCGCTGTTACCTTTTCCGGGAGCCGGTTGTATTTGTAGCCTTTGTGTAATTAATTCTTTTGCTTTAACCAGTGAAAGATCAGGTAAATTTTCCGGCGATGGATTTGTTGACTGATTGGCCAGCATTTGAGCAATGAGAAACCAGGCTTCTTCGGAGGCAATTTCATCGGGGTATTTCTCTGTAATATTTTCAATTGCTTCCTTAAATAACAGATCTTTTGTGGGGAGAGTAGATTGTTGTTTGGCCCATTCCAATCGCTCCAGATCTACATCTATCAGTGCATTGTGATCCGGATCATTCTTGTGGAATGCAATTAATTGCTGAAATAATTGCAATGACTGAAGTACAGAAGAAGCTGTATCTTTTGAAGGGAAGGAATATGAAATAAATTCATCCACCGGGGCAAAAACCTTAGGGTCATTTAAAGTAAAAGCGGATGTAGAAATTGTGCTGGGTAATATTGGATATTTATAATAATCCAAAGCTTCATGTGCCAATAAATCATATAAGGTAGGCCTCAGCTGACGTGAATTACCCTGATAAATGATGGCATTAAATTCTTGTATGGCATAGTTTTTTAAAACAATTACAGGCATCAGGGAAGAATCAAAATTTTCATGGATCGCTTTCAGAAAGTCATCCGTACTCCAGGTATTGAAATCTACTTTTTTAAATGTAATTGTGGCTGACCGTTGTGCAATACGCCATCTGTTTCTATTATAAATATCCACAAATTTTTGTGCCATTATAGAATGAAGAATGGCTTTCGCTGCTGTATTATCTATGGAAATAATCTCTTTAGAAATTTCATTTATTTCAGTATTTGCATCGGTCTCCTGCACTTTATTTTGAAGGCTTAGTTTGTATAAAAGTGCTTTGATCATTTCATCCGGGAGTTTTTTCTCCTGTGCTTTTTTATAGATGACATTAATTCTTTCCAGAGCAGTTCTGGGCAATTGATCTTTGAGAATAATGGAATCTACTTCTTGCCATTCCTTAGTAAAGTAACTATCTGTATTTTGGCTATAACTCATATTTGAAAATAACAAAAAAAGGGGGATCAAAATTTTATGAAACTTCATAATACATTTTTAAGATTTCAATTTAAGAAATTTAGAACTAGGATGCAGAGAAAAAGAATATTACATATATCAATGAAAGAGGCATAAAAAAACCCCGGAAACCAGGGTTTTTTTTATAGAGGTAAAAATTATTTCTTTAAAGCTTCCAGCATGGTTTTTCCTATATCCGCCGGGCTTTCAGACACAGATACACCACATGCTCTTAATATGCGAATTTTTGCTGCGGCTGTATCTTCTTCTCCACCAACAATGGCACCCGCATGGCCCATTCTTCTTCCCGGAGGTGCAGTTTGTCCGGCAATAAATCCCACAACCGGTTTTTTATTATTTTCTTTTATCCATTTAGCAGCATTGGCTTCCATATTTCCACCTATCTCACCAATCATCACGATACCATCTGTTTCCGGATCATTCATCAGTAATTCAACGGCTTCCTGGGTTGTAGTTCCAATAATTGGGTCGCCGCCTATTCCTATTGCCGTACTAATACCCAAGCCGGCTTTTACTACCTGGTCTGCTGCTTCATAAGTTAGCGTACCTGATTTGGAAACAATACCTATACGACCCGGTTTGAAAATAAATCCCGGCATAATTCCCACTTTTGCTTCACCTGCAGTAATGATGCCCGGGCAATTAGGTCCTATTAAACGGCTTTTTGATTCGAGTAAATAATTTTTCACTTTTACCATATCCTGAACGGGAATTCCTTCAGTGATACAAACGATCAGGTAAATTCCAGCATCGGCTGCTTCCATAATGGCATCTGCTGCGAATGCCGGAGGCACAAATATGATACTTACATTTGCTCCCGTTTCTTTTACAGCATCAACAACCGTATTGAATACCGGCCTATCCAAATGAGTGGTGCCGCCTTTTCCGGGAGTAACCCCTCCTACTACCTGTGTACCATATTCAATCATCTGGCTTGCATGAAAACTTCCTTCCGTTCCGGTAAAACCCTGTACAATTACTTTAGAATTTTTATTTACTAATACTGACATAAAAAGTTTTAATAATGCCGCAAAAGTAAGACAAAAGAATGATGCAACCGGATGAAATTCTCATTTGATGTCATTTAATCATTTGAGGCATCATTTTTCAACCTCTGTTTTGGTTATATTTGCACGCTTGAAAAACAGCCGGAAATGCACCATATTTCCTGTTTTTCTCATATAAAATTTAAGACAACTTATGTATAGAACACATACTTGCGGGCACTTGCGCATCACGGACGTAAACCGGATTGTTACCTTGAGTGGATGGGTACAAACGATTCGTAAGTTTGGCGCAATCAGCTTTGTAGATTTAAGGGATCGTTATGGAATTAC
Organism: Bacteroidota bacterium; assembly: GCA_018268015.1. GTDB lineage: Bacteria > Bacteroidota > Bacteroidia > Chitinophagales > Chitinophagaceae > JAFDXJ01. Next base: position 366,122 of record JAFDXJ010000050.1, on the reverse strand, counting down.
GCAATTATTATTTGGCGAAGAATTACAACCATTACTGGATGTGCATCCGCTGGGCCGTGAATTTGTGATCCAGGTAAAAGGTTTCGTACAGGAAAGAGAAAATAAAAATGCGCATCTTGCAACAGGAGATATTGAAGTTTTGGTCAGTGAATTTGATATCTTAAATACCGCATTAGTACCCCCTTTTACGATCCAGGATGATACAGATGGCGGAGATGATTTACGCATGAAATACCGCTACCTGGACTTACGTAGAAATGTGGTGAAAAAGAATTTGGAATTAAGGTATGCAATTACCCGTTCCGTTAGAAACTACCTACATGAACAATCATTTATTGAAGTAGAAACACCTTTTCTTATAAAATCCACGCCGGAGGGTGCTAGGGATTTTATCGTTCCTTCAAGGATGAATGAAGGGCAGTTTTATGCTTTACCCCAATCACCTCAAACGTTTAAGCAATTGCTCATGGTGAGTGGCTATGATCGCTACTTTCAAATTGTAAAATGCTTTAGGGATGAAGATTTAAGGGCTGACCGCCAACCGGAATTTACACAAATAGATTGTGAAATGTCTTTTGTAGAACAAGAAGATATTTTGAACACCTTTGAAAATATGATTAAACGCATTTTTAAAGATGTGAAAAATCTGGATTATGAAGAGCCAATTGAAAGAATGAGTTGGGAAGATGCCATGTGGCGCTTTGGAATTGATAAACCGGATACGCGCTTTGATATGGAATTGACCAATATTAAAACCCTTTTTCAAAACAGTAAAAGTAAAAGTTATCCTGAACTGATTGCCGGTACAGATTTTCCGGTTTTTAATCAGGCAGAAACGGTGATTGCATTAGTTGCTCCGGAATGCGGATTCTATACGCGTAAACAAACGGATGAATTAACCGAATGGGTTAAACGCCCGCAAATAGGAATGCAGGGACTGGTGTATATAAAATGTAATGCCGATGGTAGTTATAAAAGTAGTGTAGATAAATATTTTGATGAAGAAAAGTTGCAAGCCATAGCGGAAACCTGTGGAGCCCGTGCAGGCGATTTGATATTATTGTTGGCTGGTAAGGAAGAGAAGACACGTAAAGCTGCCGGAGAATTGCGCCTGGAAATGGCCAGGAGATTAAATTTCAGGAATACAGAAACATTTAAACTATTATGGATAATTGATTTTCCCTTATTTGAATATGATGATTCTTCCAATCGCTGGGTTGCGCGCCATCACCCATTTACAGCGCCCAAGAAAGAACAAATAGCGGTGATGTTAAACAATGACCCTTCTATAAAGAATGCTGAAAATTACCTTGCGCATCCTTTTGCGGAAATTAAAGCAAATGCCTATGATTTAGTTTTAAATGGGAATGAAGTCGGCGGGGGTTCTATTCGTATTTTTCAGAAAGATCTCCAGGAAAAAATGTTTACTGCTTTAGGTATGAGTAAAGAAGATGCCATGCAAAAGTTTGGATTTTTGATGAATGCTTTTGAGTATGGTGCGCCACCTCATGGAGGTATCGCATTTGGTTTGGATAGATTATGTTCTATAATTGGAGGTAGTGAAAGTATTCGCGACTTTATAGCATTTCCCAAAAATAACAGTGGCCGTGATGTGATGCTGGATGCGCCTTCTACCATTGAAGATGAACAATTAAAAGAATTGAATTTACAGTGGAGAGGAAAATAGTTCCTAAAGATTTTACAATTATAAAAAATACTGAAACCATTTTTGATGAAGAATATTGTTCTCTACCGGATTTTGGGGATACTGATTAATATAGTCTGTTTCCTTATTGCAATAAATCTTTTGCTATCCATTCCATTATTATTATCTCAACCATTTTTTCTATTATTTTTTTTCATTCTATTCTGTGTTGTTCTTTATGCCTGGTTTGCCAATTCATTTTATAAGAAGATCATCCTGCAGGACCTGACAGTAAAAAAGAAAATGAAAGAATGGTTATTGGTGAATGCATTGGTGTCATTTGTTTTTTCACTGATCATCATTATTCCGGGAATCACCTTGCTTTCTGACCCTGATCCATTTTTCAAAAGCCTTGATTCATTAATGAAACAATCAGGAGCAAGCAGTATCGGCCTTAGTAATGAACAAGCAAGGCGAATTGCAATTGGCGAATTATGGTTCTTAGTGATCTTTTGTGTTGTGCTTTCTATTCATATTATTTGGACATACAAGCTCGTAAAGAAGAAAAATGATCATTTTGTGGATGAGGCATAAGTAGTTTATTTTTATTTTCTAAAATAAAGAAGCTTCCAATAGAATGTGTTCATTCTTTTTATTTAACGATGTCAATTCATCAATCTCATATCATACCATTAGCTGAGCGTATCAGGCCCTCCACATTAGATGAATTAATAGGCCAGGATCATCTTACCGGGCCGGGCAGTATTTTGCGCATGGCCATTGATCAAAAGAACATTCCCTCGATTATTTTATGGGGTCCGCCGGGAGTGGGTAAGACAACATTAGCGCATATCATTGCTAAAAATTCAGAGGTTCCTTTCTATCGTTTAAGTGCCATTAGCAGCGGCGTGAAGGATGTACGTGAAGTCATAGACAAAGCAGCAAAAGAATCAGGTGCTATTTTATTTATTGACGAAATCCACCGTTTCAATAAAGGGCAACAAGATGCATTATTGAATGCAGTGGAAAAAGGAATTATTACCCTGATTGGTGCTACTACGGAGAACCCTTCATTTGAAGTAAATCCGGCTTTACTTAGCAGATGTCAGGTATATGTTTTAAAACCATTGGAGGAAAAGGCAATGATCAGGATCCTGGAAAATGCCGTGCAAAAAGATGAAAAACTGAAAGAAATGAATCCTCAAATAAAGGAGGTTGAGGCTTTAATCAGGATTTCCGGAGGAGATGTAAGAAAGATATTAAATCTCCTTGAATTAGCTACAGATATCGCACAGAAGGACCAAGCAACGGGCCAACCCGTTATTACGAATGAGGAGGTATTGAAAGCAGCCCAATCAAAGGTGGCATTGTATGATAAAAATGGAGAGCAACATTATGATATCATTTCAGCTTTCATAAAAAGTATGAGAGGTACAGATCCCAATGCAGCTGTATATTGGTTAGCGAGAATGATTGAGGGTGGTGAAGATGTAAAATTAATTGCCAGACGCATGGTGATTTTTGCCAGCGAAGATATTGGCAATGCTAATCCCAATGCACTTTTACTTGCCAATACCTGTTTTGATGCGGTACATAAAATAGGTTACCCGGAGTCCAGGATTATTTTATCTCAATGTGCAATTTATTTAGCTACTTCAGTTAAAAGTAATGCTGCTTATGAAGCCATCAGCAAGGCATTGGATGCAGTTAAATCTTCCGGTGATTTACCGGTTCCATTGCATATACGAAATGCACCAACCGGATTAATGAAAGACCTGGATTATGGTAAAAATTATCAATATGCTCATGCATACAAAAATAATTTTACCCAACAGGAATACCTGCCTAGGCATTTGGAAGGCAGCGTGTTTTATATCCCACAAGACAATCCAAAAGAAAATGAAATAAGGCGTTTTCTGAAATCTTTGTGGAAAGAGAAGTATGGATATTAATTTTTTTCTTCCTCGTAATTAAGAAATTCAGAAAATTTTGACAGGCATTTTGGTAATTGCTATTTTGCCTTATCTTCACGCACAAAATTTGATAACATGAATACCGTAATTGTTCCAGTTGACTTCTCTGAAACCTCGTTGAATGCTGCCAGATATGCTGCTCATTTATTAATAGGCCATTATGGCGTAGAAATGATATTGTATCATGCTTATGAAAAAGAAACTGATGCAGAAAAATGTATTGCAGATCTGGAGGGACTTAAAAATGATTTATTTGAAAAATGCCCTGTAAAAATGACGGTCTATACTGAGTTGGCTAAAGATTTCGTGGAAGAATTGGAGAAGTTTGCCCGGCACAGAAAAGCAGATCTTGTCATCATGGGAATTACTGGTAAATCTGCAATAGCCCAGGTTTTTATGGGAAGCAATACATTGAAAATGGCTGAAACAAAGGCCTGCCCGGTATTAATAGTTCCTGAAATGGCCACTTATCATGAAGTAAAAAATGTCATGCTGGCTTCTGATTTTAAAAATGTAAATAGCTCCACTCCGTCTGTGCCCATAAAAAGTTTTCTGGAAACATTTAAGCCAAGCTTACATATTGTCAATGTAGATGAAAATCATTATGTCGCAATCTCTGCTGATTATGAAAAAGAAAGGGAGGCTTTCCAGGAAATGTTTAAAGAATTTTCTCCCGAATTTTATTTTCTGAGGTTATTTGATATAGAAGAAGGACTACAGTTATTTGCTGAAGAAAGAAATATTGATCTTATTATCCTAATACAGAAAGTGAATACCCTCAGGCATAAAATGTTTAAAACTAATATTGCAAAAAAATTATCATACCAGGCTACCATTCCGATCTTAATAGTACAGGAATAAATTCCGATATGTAAAAATAAATTTCTTGGGTATTTTATGATTGCTCATTTCAGGGGCATCTTGTGTATAGGTATCAATTTTTCGAAACTTTAAACTTCAATTTATAGTTTTGCATATTAACTGGACTTATCAATATTTTACGGAATTAACCGTTGATGAATTATATGCCATCATCCGTCTCAGGAATGAAGTATTTGTAGTGGAACAAAATTGTGTTTTCCAGGATGCAGATAATCATGACCTGGTTTCTTATCATATTTGTGGATGGCAGGATAATCATCTTGTGGCTTATGCGCGGATCATTCCACCGGGTGAAATTTACCCTCAGCCTTCTATTGGTCGTGTAGTAACTTCTTTGATTTCGAGGAAACAGCATGTGGGAATGGACCTGATGAAAAAAGCCATTGCATTTACACAAGAAAAATACCCGGGTATGGATATTGAAATTGGAGCACAACTATATCTTAAATCCTTTTACGAGATGTTAGGGTTTATTCAGGTGAGTGATTTATATTATGAGGATGGAATTAAACATATTAAAATGAAATTGAAGTATGTAACTGATTAAATTTTATGCTTAATATTGCTTAGAAATCCCTGAAGCCTATTGTATGAAAATAAGTAAAGGAATCTTTTTTTTCAACCTGTTGGTTTTTTTATGCAATGTTTCATTTGGTCAAATCAAACAGAAAGAAACTGCGCTTGAAGAAATTTCGCAACATTGGGAAATCAGCGCTACCATTGGCGCTAATAATTTTTTGGGGGATTTGGGAGGAAATTTGGGAATAGGCCAACCTTTCCTGAAAGATTACATGTTTAAAACCATGAAACCTTTGGTTGGTGTATCTGCTACGTATAATTTAAATGCCTGGTTCAGCTTTTCCGGTGGCCTGAATTTTAGTAATGTTGATGGCGCTGATAGCCTGATTAATAATGAAGGTGGAATGGAAAGATGGCGTTTCAACAGAAATTTGAGCTTTCATTCTTTTATTTATGAAGGCTACGCCACATTTGATTTTTATCCCATGACTTTTTTTGACAGGACAGTGGGTATATACCAGGTAGCTCCTTTTGTAAGTGGTGGAATTGGGGTATTTCATTTTAATCCCAAAACCCAATTGAATGGACAAACGGTTGAATTGGCACCTTTACATCTTGAAGGCCAGGGCTTTCCGGAATATACCGATAGAAAACCTTATTCCCTGGTTTCATTTTATATACCCTTAGTGGTTGGGGTGAAATATTTTATTGATAATAAATATGCTTTATCTGCAGGCATACGTATCCGGCAAACATTTACGGATTATATAGATGATATCAGTACAACGTACATTGATCCCACACTATTTGATAAATATTTGACACCGGACCAGGCTATTCTTGCCAAACAATTATATTCCAGGAGTCTGCAACCCTGGAAAGTGAAACCTGATATTGATAAAGCGCATACAAAGGATAAAGATGGTTATATGGATGTTTTCCTTACATTCAGTATGCGCATCGGTAGCAATACCCTCTTTAAGGTAGGGGTTCATTAATGCATTTACAAGAATTCTTCTGATAAAAATTTAGCGGTGGAATTGTTCTTACGCCTGATTAAATCTTCAGGCTTGCCAACAAATAATATTTCTCCGCCACCATCGCCTCCTTCAGGCCCAAGATCAATAATATGATCCGCTACTTTAATTACATCCAAATTATGTTCTATCACAAGAACCGTATTTCCACGATCCACTAATTTATTTAATACATCTAATAAATGTTGAATGTCCTGGAAATGCAGGCCGGTTGTTGGCTCATCTAAAATATAAAATGTTTTTCCGGTATCTTTTTTGGCAAGTTCCGTTGCCAGTTTTACCCGTTGCGCCTCTCCCCCACTGAGAGTTACCGATGATTGCCCCAATGTAATATAGCCCAAGCCCACTTCTTTCAACACTCTAATTTTCCTATATAAAAAAGGAATGGATTGAAAAAATTCAGTGGCTTCATCTACCGTCATGGACAAAACATCGCTGATGGATTTTCCTTTATACCTTATTTCCAGTGTTTCGCTATTATATCTTTTGCCATTGCATTTATCACAATGAACATAAACATCCGGTAAAAAATTCATTTCAATGACACGCATACCACCACCTTCACACTGATCGCATCGGCCACTTTTTACATTAAAAGAAAAACGGCCTGGTTTATACCCTCTGATTTTTGCTTCTGGCATGGAGGCAAATAACATACGTATTTCCGTAAAAAAACCACAATAGGTTGCCGGATTACTTCGAGGGGTACGGCCAATTGGGGACTGATCTATTTCAATCACTTTATCTATATTTTCCAGGCCTTTGATACTATTGAATTCAAGTGCTTGCAATTTCGAGTTGTAGGCATGTTTGGCAAGCAATGGATATAAAGTTTCATTAATAAGTGTGGACTTACCGCTTCCACTTACTCCGCTCACTACGATAAACTGGCCTAGTGGAAACTTGACGGTTACATTTTTTAAATTATTCCCTCTAGCTCCTTTTAATTCTAAAAATTTTCCGGTGCCTTTTCTTCTTTCCTTTGGAATCTCAATCTTTTTTTTCCCGGAAATATATAATGCAGTCTCAGAACGGGCGTGCATGATTTCAGTGGGGTTTCCCATAGCCACAATAAGCCCCCCATGAATTCCCGCTTCCGGCCCGATATCAATTATATAATCTGAAGCCATCATAATATCTTTATCATGTTCTACGACTAGAACACTATTGCCCATATCACGTAAGTTTTTTAAGGCTTTAATAAGACGGTGATTATCGCGTTGATGCAAACCAATGGATGGTTCATCTAAGACGTAAGTGATCCCCTGCAGTTGGGAGCCGATTTGTGTTGCCAGACGGATACGTTGTGATTCGCCGCCACTCAAAGTTCTCGTCGGCCTGTTTAAAGATAAATAAGTAAGCCCTACATCATGTAGGAAAAGCAGACGTTCCCTGATTTCTTTGATAATATCTTTGGCGATAATATTTTGTTTCTTCGATAAACGTACTTCAATTTGACCGAACCAGTCCAGGAGTTTATCTAAGTTCATTGCACTAAGAGCCGCTATATTTTGGTTATCGACTTTAAACCAAAGGCTTTCCTTTTTTAACCGAGTACCTTCACATTCGGGGCAGGTCTTCAGGTCCATAAATTTTTCTACCCATTGACGCATGTTTTCTGTACTGTCATTTGCCGTAAACCATCTCTTCAATTTGGGGATCAACCCTTCAAATTCATCCTCATCTTTTTTTAATTTTTCTTCAAATGCATCTTCCATAGATGCTTCCCCACTTTCATGTCCATATAATAATTTATTTAAAACTTTTTCAGGAATCTCCTCAATGGGTATATGCAAATTGATTTTATTCTTTTTGGCAAAACCTGAAGCAATCCGATACATATAAGCTTCTCTTTCTTCACCAAGAGGAATAATACCGCCTTCTCTAATACTCTTTTTCCGGTCGGGGATAATGGCGTCAAGGCTTACAGAATATACAGCGCCAATACCTTTACATACGGGGCAGGCGCCATAAGGTGAGTTGAAGGAAAAAGAATTGGGCGAAGGGGTTTCATAACTTATTCCTGTATCTGCACACATTAACTGTTTCGAATATTGTAAAAGGCTTTCTGATGGTGATGTCTTATTTTTTTCAGGATGATTTAAAAGAATAAACATCAAATCTTTACCTACTTGTAAACATTTTTCAACAGATTGGCTTAACCTGCTTTTCATTTTTTCATCGACCGGAAGCCGGTCAATCACTACTTCAATATCATGCACTTTATATCGGTCTACCTGCATGTCGGCTTTCAAGTCAAGGATCTCTCCGTCCACGCGTGCTTTTAAATATCCCTTTTTACGGATGTCTTCAAAGAGTTCACGGTAATGGCCTTTGCGACCCCGGACCAGCGGCGCAAGTAATGTAATCTTCGCACCTGAACATTTTGATAAAATATCTGAAACAATTTCTGATTCATTGAATTGAACCATCTTTTTCCCCGTATGATAACTATAGGCTTCACCAATACGTGCAAATAACAAACGAAGAAAGTCATATACTTCCGTTACAGTACCTACAGTAGAACGTGGATTTTTGTTGGTTGTTTTTTGTTCAATTGAAATGACCGGGCTCAGGCCGGTAATTTCATCAACATCGGGCCTTTCCATGTCGCCCATAAATTGACGGGCATAGGCACTGAAACTTTCCATATAACGGCGTTGCCCTTCATTATAAATCGTATCAAAAGCCAGGGAAGACTTACCACTGCCACTGACACCTGTAAAAACGACCAGTTTATTTTTAGGAATGGTTATATCTATGTTTTTCAGGTTATGCTCTCTTGCACCAAAGACTTGAAGTACTTCAGGCATCAGATCTGTGTTATTCTCAGTATCGTCTTTATTGATCTTTTCCATGTGCTGTCTGCAAATTTATGAAAATGATGTCGTCAAAAAGAGATGTCGTTTTGCTAAAATTTGCCATTGAAATAAGTATAAGTTTTTTCTGTGGTTACTTTCTTTTAATGATTGTCTCATAGGTGCGAAAAATTTCTCCACCTATCGTTTGGTAATTATATTTTTCACAGGCATCCTTGGAAATCTTCTCGCGGTTGAAGTTTAAAGTATTTAAATACAATTCTTGCATATATTGAATAAGGGATTGCTCATCTTCATTTTCAATTAATACACCATTTCTCTCATTAATGAGCTCAGCTATACCACCCACATTCGTGCTAATGACAGGAAGCCCACAACACAATGCTTCAATGATTACACAGGGAAGGTTTTCAAAACGGCTGAATAATAAAAGGGCATCCGCCATTTGCATTTTACTTGCTACCTCGGTATAAGATAATAACCCGGTAAATTCAATGTTTTCCGGAGGAATACCCAGAGAAGTTGCATACTGTTCAATAGGTTCAAAATGTTCACCTACCATGATCAATTTTGAATTTGGATGTTTTTGGATAAAAATTGAAAATGCATGTATTATTCCCTGAGGGTTCTTCTGCATTTTCATGGTTGAAACATGAATAAAAGTGAATACTTTATTTGCCATTTCTACTTGTTGGGGAAAATGGAAATAACGGGTGTCTGCGACATTTGGGATTGCTTTGAAATTTATTTTGGTAACATATTTATTGACAGCATTCCCCAACTGCCTGGAAACCGGAAGAAACAAATTACCGTTTTTGAGAATTTTTTTGGTATAGGTTTTAAAAATAAAATTTCGGTCGGCAAATTTATCTTTTGCCACCTCATTATAGATAGCCCAATGTTCTGTGACTACATAAGGAATGTGATATTTTTTTTTCAACCAAAGAGCAATGAGGCCGGCTTTAATAGGAACATGTACATGTACTATATCCGGTAAACCATTTTCTGCAATAAACTTTTGAACTTGGGTTTTCATTAATTTTTTATAACCAATACCGGTTCTCATTTTTGCAATAAATGATGGCCCTTTAGCAATTGGAAAATAGCATATAATTTCTTTTAATTGTCCATTTCCGGAAACGGAAACCTTATTGCTCATTTTCTGATGAATATCTGGTTCCGCATGGATGACCGTGATATCTGCAAAGAGAGAGGCTGCATAAGCATGGCGTTGAATGAAATCTCCATTCATGGCATCTAATTCATTAGGATACCAACTGGTGAGCCATAAAGCTTTTATCTTTCCAGACATTTAATAAGAAAATTTTAATCGAATTTTTCTTTGGTGGAAAATTTCTTCAGCCATGAAAAGTCAGATTTTTTCCAGGTAAAAAAATGTATAATATTAATATTATAATCCAGTTTAAACTGCCTTAGTGAAAAAGCCAGGTTTGCCATATAGGCCATAGAACTCACACAGGCTGCGGCAATGATGCCATATTTGGGTACAAAGAAATAATCGCCGGTTATGACGATCATTAATGCAATAGATGCGCCAATCACATTGACCCTTAAATTACCTTTCCCGGCAAAATAAGAGGATAACATGGTAAGAACTGACAGTGCGAAAATTCCCGGAATAAGGATCATAAAGGGTAGCCACATGCGATCGAAAGTTTCTCCAAAGACTGTTATAAAAATGGTATTGCCAAAGAATGATGTGATGATTAAAGCAACTAAAAATAAGCGTGATAACAATCGGGCAATGATCATGATCCCGGCATGAAATTGTTCCCTTCCCTGCCCACTTGCTGTTCCGGGATATACGACACTGGCTATGATTTGGGGAACGATCAGCAACATCTGACCAATCTTGGATACTTGAATATAATTTCCCAGATCAGCATCTGTACACACCGGGCTTTTGTGTACAAACCAGTAATCTATTCGATAAACCAGGAAGAAAATGGTATTGGCCATCAAAGATATAATAGAGAAACGTAAAATTTTTTTTGTTTCGGCCTTGTTGGGCCATCCAAACTCGCGCCAGCTCTTATTTTGAATTAGATAGGCTAAAATTAAAATGAAGCCTTGTAAAAGGAAAAATAAAAAATAAATATTTAAAACGATATCAAGGGCATTGGTATAAAAAGAAAAAAAACATAGAATGAGCAGCAATAAAATAAAATTCAGGCTGACCATTAAAATATTGGGTAGTTTAAATACACCTTTGGCATAAAATAATACGGTTGCATAATTTGTAAGCAGTAATCCAGTGATATAGCAAAAGGAAAAGTAAAAATATTTCATCCCTGCAGCAGGATCGAGTTCACCAAAATAATGCAGGTAAAAGTATAAGAGAAAACTGGAGATAAATCCAATAACAATACTCCAGGTAGAGGAAACCCAAAATAAATGATTAGCATTTATTTTCCCGGATGCAGCAAAATAAGTAATCCCCGATTCGAGGCTTAGGCTGGCCAGTAATTGTACAAATGCAAATATATTGGTGAGATAAAAGACCCAACCAATGGTGGATGCCTTTAAGTATCTTGAAAAGAAAATATTTACCAGTAATAGGGAAAGAAAGTAAAGGCTCCTCCATATTAAACCCTGCTGCAATGAGATTTTAAAATTCATGCGAAGGAAATGTATGCTCCAATTTTTTTCATTTTGGAAGACTTTTAATGATGGTACAAAATTCCTGGGCATTTAAAGAAGCTCCACCCACCAGTCCGCCATCAACATCCGGTTGGGAAAAAAGCTCCATTGCATTGTTACCTTTTACACTCCCACCATATAAAATGCTTATTTCATCTGCAATTTTATCGCCATATTGGCGCGCTAAAGTGGTTCGTAAATGACCATGCATATCCTGTGCTTCAAGAGTGGTGGCAGTTTTACCTGTTCCAATAGCCCAAATAGGCTCATAAGCAATAATTATTTTTTCTATTTGGCCGGGTTGTAGATGAAAAAGGGATTCACTCATTTGTTTTGCAACAAATTCATTTTGTTTCCCCGATTCACGAATTTCCAAGGATTCACCACAGCAGAAAATGGGTATCAGTCCTTTTTCTAAAATCAGGTTAATTTTATCTGCCAACATGGAATTGCTTTCATTAAAATAGGCTCTGCGTTCAGAATGCCCGATAATGACATGGGTAATTTGTAATGAAGCGATCATATCTACTGACACTTCTCCGGTATAAGCACCGGATTTTTTATCAGAACAATCCTGCGCTGATATAAAATAATTTTTCCTGCCAAGTACCTTTTTTTGTGCAAACTGGAGATAGGGAAATGGAACTGCAAAAATGGCCTGTTGATGTTCAATCAATTCAATATTTTCTTTTAGTATCTCATCCAGAAGTTTTTCCCCTTCTGTTAGGGTCAGGTTCATTTTCCAGTTTGCAGCAGCAATTTTATTTCTCATGATTTGATTATTTAATTTGAGCAAATATATATTTCAAAACTTTTTTTTCTGCATCTGTCAGTGTTTCGTTTTTAAAACTTTTCCATTTTTCAATATGTATCAAAGCTTTTTCAAATGCGTATTTTTCATTAAAATCATATCCCCAACTAAAATCGGGAATTTCTTTGGGTGATAATCCGGTTCCAAATATATTAGAGCAAATTCCGGAAACGGTTCCTGTATTGATGGAGGTATTGATAGCTGTTCTGCCATAATCGCCCATAATGACACCTAATTTTTGCCCTACATCATGTGTTTTGATTATTATGTTATTACCGGTATTTTTTACATTACTTACAGAAGTGCCGGCGCCCAGGTTGCACCAATTGCCAATATAAGAGTCACCCAAATAACCATCATGTGCTTTATTGGAATACCCCTGGAATATTGAATTTTTTATTTCCCCCCCTCCAACACAGGAAGGACCCAATGTAGTGCCGCCATATATTTTTGCTCCCATTTTAATGACACTGTTCTTTCCTAATGCAAATGGTCCACGTATCAATGAGCCACTCATGATTTTAGATTGCTCATCTAAAAAAATAGGCCCGTCACTGGCATCCAGTATGGAACAGTTTATTTGGGCGCCTTTGGCAATAAAAATTTGTTGTGAAGAAATAAATTGACTTCCTGGGAAATCATCGGTCGAGACGTTTTTTTTATTTTTTTGAATTAGGGAAATATCAAATTTTATCATCGCTTCATTGTCTTTGATCATATCCCATGGAAACTGAATTTTTTTAATACCCGTACAATGATAAATTTTTTTGAAATATTGAGAAAATGAGGACAAGTCTATTTCCTTTATGGCATCCAAAGGCCTCCCCGCAATCAAGCCCTTTTCATCTGCCAAGGCTTCTCCTTTTTTTAGGTTCAATATTTTCTCAAATAATTCTTTATCTGGGAAAAGTGAAGCCTGAATCCAAAGGAAAAATCCGGAATCCAATGATTCATACAATGATGATAAATATTTTCTTGGATAGATTAATACTTTTTCCTGGCTAAAATGAGCCCATCTTTCCTTGAAGGTCAAAATCCCCATTCTAATGTCTGCTACCGCATGAAGTTGCGTTAATGGAGATAAATCCTTTTCTAATTCTCGATCAAATAAAACAATGGCCATAGATATTTGTAAAGATATTGTTAGAAACTATATATCATTTAGAAAAATCTTCTCTTGTTGTATTTACTTTGTGATAAAAGAAATTTTGAAGTATATACCCCCAATTTTAGCAATTTTAATTGCATTGTTTATCTATTCATCATGCAAAGAAAGTGATGGAAAAACAGCTGCTTTTCAAAAGGATAGTTTATTATTACACAAGCCTGATTTTGCTTTCAGAAAACTTTCTGCTAAAGAAGTAGCTTATTGGAATGAACTGGTAGATAGTTATTATACAAAAAACCTTGCTCCCGGATTTAATGGAAGTATTCTCGTCGCCAAAAACGGGGATGTGGTTTTTGAGAAATATCTGGGTTACATCAATTTCGAAACCAAAGAATCCATTACGGAAAATACCCCCTTTCATCTTGCTTCCATTTCCAAAACATTTACCGGTATGGCCATTTTAAAAATGGTAGAGGAAGGCCGCCTGGGTCTAGATGATCCTATTACGAAGTTTTTTCCACAATTATCTTATAAGGGTGTTACGGTTCATATGCTTCTTGATCATCGCAGTGGTTTGCCCAATTACCTGGATTTTATGGATTCTGCCTGGGATAAAAAAAGAAAAGCTACGAATGAAGATGTATTACAATTTATGATTGATCATAAACCGCCTATACAGGCACCACCAAACAGGGTATTTCATTATTGCAATACCAATTTTATGTTGCTTGCGCTCATCTTAGAAAAAATTACAGCACAGCCCTATCCTGTTTTTATGCGGGACAGTGTATTCCTTCCACTGGGTATGAAGCACACTTACGTCTTTTCAATAAAAGACACCTTATCTTATGTTCCCACCTATTTGGGAAACAAATCTTTTCCAATGGATTATCTGGACTGTACTTATGGCGATAAAAATATTTATAGCACCGTGAATGATCTCTTATTATGGGATAAAAGTTTATACCAACACACTTTCATCAATAAACCTTTACTTGATATGGCATTTACGCCTCAAAGTCATGAAGTAAAAACAATGCATAATTATGGCTTGGGATGGCGCTTATTTAATAATCAAAATGAAAACCTGATTTACCATAATGGGAAATGGCATGGTTCAAATACGGTGTTTACCCGGGTGTATGAAGATACGGCCACTATTATTATTTTAGGCAATAAATTTAACCGCAATATTTACAAAGGAAAAGATATAGCCAATCTCTTCACCGGCAAAAAAGATGAGTTGAATCTGGCTGAATAAACTTCTTCATAATTCATTTTAAACTCCCCTACTCTTGATCCTTAAAAGAGTTTCAATATGATCTCTTTAAATAAATTGTGTGACGATTTTTTTCAAAATTTTGCACAACAAATTATGTAAGGATGTGTATCATTTGATACATATAAGCACCTCCTTGCATAATCCTTTAAGACCATCTGTCATTTATTTCAAAATATTCAACAAAAATTTCTTTGATGCATTTAACTTTTTAATCATTGCATAGTCATATAAATGATTGAAAAAATTCAAAAAGGTTTTAACAAACATTCGTACGTTTTTTGAATATATAAAATGACAAAATGGTTTGAAAACCTAATTGATTTTTGCCTTTAAATTTTTTAAATAAAAAAAAAATAAATCATGAAAAAGCGTTTCAATAATTTTATGCCTGTCATATTTGCAGTTATATTATTTGCATCATGCAGTACATCCAGGAAAGCAATTGCACAAGAACAACCTCCGCCACCCGATAATGGATATTATGGAAATGATGACAATCAACAAGATGATCAATATAATAATGATCAGAATAATGATGATTACGATGATAATGGAAGCCAAAGGGATGTCAATAT
Source organism: Bacteroidota bacterium (assembly GCA_018268015.1). Taxonomy (GTDB): domain Bacteria; phylum Bacteroidota; class Bacteroidia; order Chitinophagales; family Chitinophagaceae; genus JAFDXJ01. The sequence continues at coordinate 350,810 of JAFDXJ010000050.1, read as the reverse complement.
TAATGTATTTGTCAATGAACTGAGCCCTTATGGAAGATGGGTCAATTATCCGGCTTATGGGCAGGTATGGATTGCGAATGAAAGAGGTTTCACGCCATATCAAACACGCGGACACTGGGTATATACCTATTATGGTTGGACTTGGGTTTCTGACTATAGATGGGGTTGGGCTCCATTCCATTATGGAAGATGGGCTTATGAAGCTGGTTGGGGCTGGATGTGGATTCCGGGTTATCAGTGGGGTCCTGCATGGGTAGGCTGGCGTAGTGGTGGTGGTTATTATGGTTGGACACCATTAGGTCCTGGTATCAACATTAATTTTGGATTTAATTTTGGATATAATTATCCAGCCAACAGATGGTGCTTTGTTCCATACAGATATATAACCAGCCCCAGGATTAATCATTACTATGTAAATAATACCCGGAATGTTACAATCATCCGAAATACAACCATCATCAATAATACCAATATTTATAATAATAGAAAGGTTGTTACGGGGCCTTCCAGTGCCGATGTACAAAGAAATACAGGGCAGAGGGTACAACAGGTAAAAATTGTAAATACAAATAAAGCCACGAATGCAAGAGTCTCAAAAAATGAGGTGAAAATGTACAGGCCCGGTACCGGAAGCAAAGAAACCGTGCAAAATGTGAAACAAAAATACCCGGTTAATCAACAAAAAAGCAGGCAACAACAGGTGCCCGCAAATACAAATCAAAAGCAACAGGTGCAACCTTTTGAAAATAATGGATCCAAACCTCAAAATAGAATGCCCGTAAGAAGAGATCAGGGACAAAAAACAAATAATTCGAATTCTGCTTTGAATTCAAATAACGCACTCAATGAAGGCTTGAATCAGAAGATTCAAAAACAAAAATCCTTGCAAAACCAGAAGCAGTTAGAGCAAACAAATGCACAAAAATGGGCAGCGTATAATAAGAAGAGAACAGAGCAAATGCCAAAACAAAATATGCAAAAGCAACAGGAACAACAAAAAAACCGTAATGTGGAGATTCAAAAACAACAATGGGCAAACAGAAATAAAAATATCAATGATCAGCGGAATAAAGAAACTGCCCGGGATCAAGAACGTAAAAGACCTCCTTTTTAACTTTGAAATTGCTATCCTTTGAAAGTGTTTCAGCCGGCTTTTGCCGGCTGTTATATTTTTTGGTATCTTCTGTTTATGACACCTCATTAATGAAAATCTTTATCTTCGCGGCTTATGCAGCATAAACAATCTGTCGCATTTCATACTTTAGGATGTAAGCTGAATTTTTCAGAAACATCCACACTTTCCAGGATGGTCGCAAACGAGGGATATGAAAACAGACCTTTTGAAAGTGAAGCAGATATTTATGTTATCAATACTTGTTCCGTTACAGAAAATGCTGATAAGGAATGTCGCCAAATCATCCGACGCATTCAAAAAAGAGCGCCTTCCAGTATGGTGGTAGTTACCGGTTGTTATGCGCAATTAAAGGCTAAAGAAATTGGAGAAATACCCGGTGTTGACCTGGTATTAGGCGCAGCAGAAAAATTTAATTTAGTTCATCACTTGTCCTTATTAGGTAATTCGGATACATCAAAAGTTTCCAGTTGTGAAGTAAATGAGGTTAATGACTTCCAATCTTCTTTTTCTATTGATGACCGAACCCGAAGTTTTTTGAAAATACAGGATGGTTGTGATTATAATTGCTCTTTTTGTACCATCCCTTTAGCCAGGGGAAAAAGCCGAAGCGACCGGATAGAATCTATATGCAAAACAGCTGAAATGCTTGCCACTGAAGGGGTGAAAGAAATTGTCCTCACCGGAATAAACCTCGGTGATTTTGGCAAAAACATTAAAAATGAGGAAAGTGAGAAATTGATTGATTTATTCAATGCCCTGGATAATATTTCAGGCATAAAAAGATATCGGATTTCTTCGATTGAACCCAATTTACTGACAACTGAAATCATTCATTTTGTGGCAAAAAGCAAAAAATTTATGCCTCATTTTCATATCCCCTTGCAAAGTGGAAGTGATACGATTTTAGGTTTAATGAGAAGGCGATATCGTAAAAATTTATATGCTGAAAAGGTTTCTGAAATTAAAAGCCTTATGCCACATTGTGCTATTGGTGTGGACGTGATTGTTGGTTTCCCGGGGGAAACTGAACAACATTTTTTAGAGACCGTTGAATTTATATCCTCATTGGATATTTCTTACTTGCATGTATTTACTTATTCAGAAAGAAATCATACTAAAGCTCTGGAAATTGAACCGGTAGTTCCCGTTCATGAAAGGAATAATCGAAATAAAATTTTACGCCAGTTGAGTTATGATAAAATGACTCATTTTACCAACAGCTTTTCAGGCTCCACACGACCCGTGTTGTTTGAAAAAATACAAAAGAATGGCATCATGCAAGGTTATACTGATAATTATATCCGTATTTCCACCCCAAACAGAAAAGAATGGGAAAATGAAATTGTTTCCTGGGAACTTTAAACTATCCTTATTAATATATTTAATTAAATAATTTTAAATATTGATAATCAATGTATTATCAGAATTTAAATATTTTAAATAATTTTTAAATAATATTTTAGGGAAAGAAAATTTACTTTTGTAATCACATTACTCGTGATATAACCTTTCAAATACTATCACAAGGTTATTTTCCCATTTACTAATCCCGGATTTTACTGAAATAAATAAAAAATGAACTTATGTATTCTTATGCATTATTAGAACCGGAATGTTATTATCTCATACAGGAAAATGAAAATAAGAAAGTCAGTCTTATCCAGGTTAAATTGATAACCGATTTATGTATGTATATCATTCATTATGGGAAAGCCATTACTTTGCGATGGCAAAAAAAAGAGGACCCTATATTTGACATCATTGAATTATTGGATGATGAGTCTGCCAAAAAATGGAGAGAAATTTATTATAGTGAAGACGCTTATTCTGAAGAGGATGATGATTAAACACTAATATTTTATAATTTCACCATAAAAAATGATCCGATATCAGGCTTTATGGAAAGTTACAATAGTCAGTATTGTATTTTTAGGTTTTCACTTCCATCTTCAGGCTCAAAATGAAGGCAATCAAATATTTTGGAAAGAAACATTTGATTCATCGCATTTGCCCGTAGGATGGGATATTCCAAAGGTTGGTAACTGGGATCCTCAGTGGATTTTAACGAATCAACCCTATCCGGGCTCCTATAAATATCAACAACAGGCCCCTCCTATTGCTTCTAAAAGCCGAGGCTATCATTTACAATTCCAGGCAGGTTATTTTACAGATGAAGATGTGAATAATTGGATTAAGAAAAAAAATTATCCTGATGGATTTATTATTTCACCGGCCATTAATTGCTCCGGAAAATCTTCAGTCATTTTAAAATTTCAACAAACCTTTAGATGGTGGGATTATGGTATGAGTGACAGTGCCGGATTGTTTGTGGGTATTAGCACAGATAAGATCCATTGGCAAAATTTTGATGTGCGCGACCAAGTAAAAAGTGGAACGGATATGTTTACGCCCATGAATGAAGAAATCAATATTTCAAAATGGGCTGCCAATCAATCACAGGTATATATTCGCTTTTTCTGGAAAGGAATGATGGGTTGGTACTGGATGGTGGATGATATCAGTTTATCAGAAGGATTTTCCAAAGACATTGCATTTACGAACCTTATTTCTCAAACAGAAAAAGGAAATGTATTTACTTCAAAAGATTCTTTGAAGGTTGGTTTAAAAAATACCGGTACCACTTCAATCAAAAGTGATATTGTAGTGAATCTGTTGCTGGATAGTTTGCAAACATTTACCCAAAAATTGAAAACCTCAAATAAAAACCTGTTACCTGGAGAAGAGCGCTATATTACTTTTAAGAATATAGACTTAAGTAAATTACCCACTCACCAGGTAGAATTTACTGCTACGATGAAAGGCGATGAAAATCTTTCTAATAATTTTTTAAAAATTCCTATTAATGCAGCAGAAACCCGTTTGGGAAAAATGGATGTATTCAACCATGACAAGAATGAAGCCTTCATTAAATCAGGTGTTTCGGCATTGAAAGTGATTTTTTATACACCCGAAATCTTTAGAATTTGGTTGGCTCCGGATGGTAAATTTGAAGATCCGGCAGGAAAAGATATTGTGGATTTTCAACCCGGCGAACCACCTTCCATAAAAGTAGAAGATGCAGGCAGTTATTATCAAATGCAATCTGAAAAATGCATTTTAAGAATCTATAAAAATCCTATTCGGTTTGCATTATATGACCTTTCCAATACCCATCAGATTTTTGAAGAAATGGTACCCCTTACTTTTGGAGATTATACAACTCAAACGATGCGTCGGGGGGCATCAGAATATTTTTATGGAGGAGGTATGCAAAACGGCTATTTTTCACACAGAGGCAAAACTATTTTAATCGAGAAAGGAGGTGGATGGGATGATGGAGGAAGGTCAAACCCGGCGCCATTCTATATGAGCACAAATGGATATGGTGTTTTTAGAAATACATTTGATGCGGGTAAATATGCTTTTACAGATACTTTAAAATTTGAGCATGCAGAAAACCGCTTTGATGCGTGGTATTTTTATGGACCCTCACTCAAAGAAATTTTAAATGATTATACACTTATTACAGGACGTCCCTTTTTAATGCCAAGATGGGCGTTAAGTCTGGGTGATGCAAATTGCTATAATAAGCTGGATCGTCAAAAAAAGCCACAAACGACTCCCGCAGTAATTTCTACAGTAGCTGATCAATATATTAAATACAATTTTCCAAGAGGTTGGATTTTACCAAATGATGGTTATGGATGCGGCTATACGCATTTGGATTCTGTCGTAAAGGAGCTTGCCAAAAGAGGCTTTAAAACCGGCCTATGGACAGAAAATGGTCTGGATAAAATTGCTACTGAAGTAGGTCAATATGGTACAAGGCTTTGTAAATTGGATGTAGCCTGGGTTGGCCCGGGTTATAGGTTTGCCTTGAATGCCTGTAAAGCAGCTTATACAGGTATAGAAAATAACAGTAATGCCCGCGGATTTGTCTGGAGTGTTATGGGTTGGTCAGGCACCCAACGATATTCCACAATTTGGAGTGGAGATCAAAGCGGAAATTGGGAATATATCAGGTTTCATATTCCAACAGTAATAGGTGCAGGATTATCCGGTTTTAATGCCGCAACCGGTGATGTAGATGGAATTTTTGGCGGTAGTGATTCTACTTATACCCGTGATCTGGAATGGAAATGTTTTACACCCGTTTTAATGGTTATGAATGGTTGGGCTAAGAAAGATAAACAGCCCTATATTTCAGATGAACCCTTCAGAAGCATCAATAGAAAATACCTGGATTTAAAAATGAGACTCACACCTTATATGTACACTTTATGCGAAAATGCATATGCAACTGGTGTTCCGGCATCCAGGGCAATGGTACTAGAATTCCCTGAAGATACGGTAACATATGGCACAAAAACCCAATATCAATTTATGAATGGGGAGTGGTTATTGGTGGCTCCCGTATATAAAAGCGAGGGCAAACGAGATAGCATTTATTTGCCGGAGGGTAAATGGTTTGACTATTGGAATGGAAAAATGTATGAAGGCGCCCGCTGGTTAAATCATTTTGATGCACCCTTGGATAAATTACCTGTTTTTGTAAAAAATGGCGCTATACTTCCCATGTATCCTTTAATGGATTTTGATGGACAAAGAAAGGCAGATACACTTACACTGGAAATATATCCGTTTAAAAAATCTTCTTTTCAGTTATATGAGGATGATGGCATCACACGCGAGCATCGATACGGCGCATACGCTAAAACACTGATTGAAGTTAATGCAGAAAAAAATATCACCGTAACCATTGATAAAGCTTTTGGAAGTTATACCGGCATGTATGACCGAAGAGTGTATTTATTGGAGATACATACTCAGCAACCGGTTAATGTAAACCTAAATAAGAATGAAATTCAAAAGTATGCAAGTTTAGAAAGCTTCAGGGATGCCACAGAGCCCGGTTATTTTTATGATAGCCAGGAAAAAGGTGGAACTTTGTATGTCATTACACCTTATTTATCTACGGCTCAGAAGCAAACTATAGAAGCTCAATTTTAGATTATATAATCAATATTTATGTGGTGGATATTTGCCATTCTATCTGCGATATTTGCAGCCCTTACAGCCATCTTTGCAAAAGTTGGAATTCGCGGGGTGGATACAGACCTTGCTACAGCTATCCGAACGGTAGTGATATTGATACTGGCATGGGGAATCGCTTTTTTCCGGGGAGGTACAAACACGATTCACACACTGACAAAACAAAATATTATTTTTTTAGGTTTATCAGGTATTGCTACCGGATTATCATGGATATTTTATTTTAAAGCATTGCAGTTAGGAAAAGTTTCCCAGGTTGCTCCTGTTGATAAATTGAGTGTTGCGTTAGCAATAATCTTATCAGTTATTTTCTTAGGGGAAAAACTTTCCATGCAGGGAATCATTGGCGCCGTATTGATCATTGCCGGAACAATCGTATTGATAAATAGCTAAAGAAAAAATATTAAAAAATTGCATAAAATAATATTTGATTTCAAAATGTACACCCTTATATTTGCACTCTTTTAAAAAGGGAGTTTAGCTCAGTTGGTTTAGAGCATCTGCCTTACAAGCAGAGGGTCCGCGGTTCGAACCCGCGAACTCCCACATCTTTTCCTTAATTTTTTCAGAATAAATCAGTTGCGCAACCACATCAAGCGTGCAATAACATAGTAAATTATTTATTCGCCAGTATTTTATCTACGATTTCATCCAGCACCGCTTTATTTTTATCAACAAACCATAAGCCTGCCTGTTTCAGGTTTTCCAGGTTTTCCATAGATGCCAAATCCATTTCTGAGCAGGCTTCTCGCAATGAAGGTTCCAATCGGTAATAATTTGTTTTACACTCATCATCCAGGGTCTTATACATTTGTTTCAATTGGTAATCTACCGTTTCTGCGTTGCCCGACATTAATATATCCAGGATAGGCTCAAGCCATTGTAATTCGCCGGCATCTTTAAAATCTTTGTAGTGGTATGGTTTTTTAACGGTTCCTGTTCCCACTGATACAAACATCATATCTTTTGCAGACGGTTTATCTGGTTTTAATGGATCTTGCAATAATGTTGAGAAAAATAATTTTCTGGCTTCTGCATATGCACACAGAGCCGGATTATTGGCAAATACACCTCCATCCACCAATGAAAAGCTTTGGCCGGCAAGTGATTTAATAAAGGCTGGTTCAAAATAGGTAGGAGCAGCAGAAGTAGCCCTGGCCACATCTTTCACCCTGAAATTATAGAGAGGATCTTTTGCCTGCGCACTATTGAAAAAGTAGGCATTGCGTGCAGTAATCTCATAAGAAGTAATCAGGCAGGGTTTTATAAAAGAATCCAGGGTTGTATCCTGGAAAAGATTGTATAAATTTTTTTCCAATTCATCAACGCTATACTTTTCATCAAGCAATCCAAAGCAGGAAAATATTTTTTTAAAAACATCCCGATGAAAGATATCTCCACCTTCTTTTAAATATAAATTAACCGCGTCTTCAGCACCATATTTCGCGGTATTATTATTTCCTCTCATAAGATATGCACAGGCCAATATTCCTCCTGTGCTGGTTCCGGCAATAAAATCAAAATAGTCTCCTATCTTGAGATTACTATTATCTTTTATCTGCAGCCTGTTTTCCAGATAACTTAATATTACTCCGGGTATCACTCCGCGAATACCGCCGCCATCTAAAGAAAGAATCCTGATTTTTTTCATATAGTTTTATTTTAAAAAAATGAAAAACGGCCTTTGTTTATAGGCTGCTTATGACAAAACGGATCTCATCATATATAAAGTATCCTTGTTCCATATGCAATTTATTTTTTATTTTTGTATTGCATGAATAATAGTTTCATAAATAGTGCATTAAAACCATTTGAAAACGAAGAGACTGATACACTCACCTGTATCCAAACGCCTTACCAGCTCATCGTTTGGAATGATGATATCAATACATTTGATTGGGTCATAGATACTTTAATTAAAGTTTGCCATCATACTTCTGAACAGGCAGAACAAAGCGCTATGATTGTACATTTTAAGGGGAAATGTGCGGTAAAAAATGGCGACTACGATTTTCTGAAACCCATGTGTGACGCCATTACGGAAAGAGGTATTGGTGCAACCATTGAGAGCCTCGTAGAAAATTAACTCTTTGGCCTCTCCTACATGTCCATCCCTATTTTAGATAACAAGTTTTGGTTTCCACCTGTTGATTCAGCAAATGATGATGGGTTATTGGCAATGGGCGGAGGCCTTGAAAATGATAGGCTGTTATTGGCTTATCGCCAGGGAATTTTTCCCTGGTATGAAGGAAATATTCCACTTTGGTGGAGTCCTGACCCGCGCTTTGTTTTATATCCGGATCAATTGCATGTGAGCAAAAGCATGAAAAAAATCATTGAGGGAAATCAATTTAAATTTACGATTAACCGAAACTTCCCTTCTGTAATGAAAGCATGTAAGCACATTCAAAGAAAAGATGCAGCAGGTACCTGGATCAATGATGCATTAATAGATGCTTTTATCGAATTACACAATTCCGGATTTGCACATAGTGCTGAAGCATGGCTTGATGATGAATTGGTTGGAGGCTTATATGGTATTAGAATGGGAAATATATTTTTTGGAGAAAGCATGTTTAGCAAAGTGAGTAATGCCAGCAAATATGCTTTTATCAAGTATGTCCAATTACTGCAATTGCAAAATATTCAACTCATTGATTGCCAGGTTTACTCAGATCATCTGCAAAGCTTGGGCGCTACTTTTATTTCACGCAGAAATTTTTTAAAAATACTTGAGGATCAAATCCCGGCGATTAAGGATGCATAACAACTTTCCAATCTATTTCAGTACCGGAACCTTTTAAAGTCATCGCTACTGAACAAAATTTTTCCATAGATAAAGCGGCGGCTCTTAAAGCTTTATCCTGATCCACTGGTCCGTAAACATGAAATTCCAGCGAAGCGGTTTGCCATAGAGAAGGCGCTGCATTGGGATCTTTATCTCCGGTAATAGTAATTTTGATATCCTTCAAATCCTGTCTTTGTTTTTTTAATATACTTACCATGTCAATGGCGCTGCATCCACCCAGGGCCATGAGTAACAATTGCATGGGACTGGTACCAAAATTATGTGTGCCATTTTGCATTTGAACTTTATGTCCATTTGGTCCGGTTGCTTCAAAATCAAAATCCGCATTGATTCTTGCTAATTCTATTTTTACCATTTTAATTATTTTATGAGGTTTTAAAAAAAAGTTTGATGATGTCCACTAAATGGCTTCATTTAATTTCTTCAGATAAAAAACATGTTCCGGGTACTTTAGGGCGTGTGATTTTATTAAAGACATAACCGCTGAAAAATGTGAATGCCTGGTCAACTTCTCTTTAATCAATTCACGATTATTTAAATCAAATTGGTTTTCAAGTAATCCCATTCCGTAGAATTGGTTGTTTTCAACATAAATACAAAAGACCCCTTTTCCGAAAACAGGTTTTTCTAAAATTAAGAAATCATCCTGATTATTTTGCATATCCTCAATGGCCTGAATTACTTTTTGATTATACGTTTCCCTGGTCTCCAGGTTTTTATGATCAAAGGGTGTTTTGTCCAGGAAACATAATTGTGCTGATAAATCGTAAGTATGCACGAGTTTCCACAATGCCCGGTATGCATCCGTTAATAATGAAAAAGTGGAATGGGCCTGTAATGATTTATTGACTTTATTAATAGCAAGTCGCATATAGCCTTTCATATCTTCAAATGAGTAAATGCCATACTGTAATTCGGCATTTTTCTGACTTATATTATATTCCGGCCAATTTTTTTTGATATCAATACATTCCAAAATGCTTGCTGCTAATTCGGTAGCACATTCCGTGAAAGATACCGCATAAATTTTACGCAAAAAATCCTGCCTTTTTTTACTGGTATTAAATCCCGTAAAATGCCCAACCACCCTTGATTTCAATGATTTGGCTTTCCCTGTATAAATGATTTTTTCTTTTTCATTGTGAAAATAATAAACACCGGGTGATGCAGGTAGTTGATTTAAATGGCCGGCCGGTAAATTGGGAGGGAGAATCTGTGCGCGGTTTTCTTTTTTAAAATATTGCTGAATGATTTTTTCTCCACCCTTTCGCAAAATCTTATCAAATAAAATACAAGTAGCATCTGCATCTCCACCTGCCCGGTGCCTGTTTTCAATTTGAATATCCAGGCTGCGGCACAAAGAACCAAGACCATATTTCTGTAATCCGGGAAAGACCTCACGGGATAATTTGAGGGTACATAATTTTTTTGCATTCCAATCGAATCCACTCTCTTGTAAATGATATTTTATAAATGAATAATCAAAATTCACATTATGGGCAATGAAAATTCTATTATTCAATAATTGAAAAACTTTCCAGGCTATTTCAGAGAATAATGGCGCTCCCGCAACCATCTCCTGGGTGATACCTGTAAGATGGCTTACAAATTTTGGTATAGGGCAACCTGGTTGCACAAGTGAAGTAAATCTTTCCTCCACTTTATGGCCATTAAATAAGATAATTGCTATTTCTGTAATTCCATTTTGTGAAGCAAAACTTCCGGTTGTTTCTATATCAACAATAGCGTACATCCGGGCAAAAATAGATGATAATACTTGTAAATAAATTGAGGAAAATTTTTTTAAACCATCTATGGATTTTAAATAGAAGTATGATTCCGACTATCTGTTTTTCTTAGGAGATAAAATGCCGTTGGGGATAAAAGGTAAAACATGATCTTTTTGCATTGGCATTGTTTGAATCTGCCCGGGTACCAGGCATAACATGTTGTCAGGCTTTAAGGAATAAACCAGACCATTTTCATTTTTAAATAAATATTTATTTCCCGGTGTGATATCTGATAACATTGATTGAATGACAGACGTATCCCTGTATAAAGGCCGGGTAATTCCTATATCGGAAATTACTTGTCTTACTTCAAAAAAAGCATCCGCATTTCCCAGTATGCTAAAAACGCAAAGGATGGTCAAAAGAAATTTCATTTATTAAGGCCTTTTAAATTTTTTTAAGAAATATTTTTTTTAGAGTCAAAAGATATATCGGTACCATTTTGTTTATAGACAAAGATTCAGGCGTTTTAGTTGCACCTATCCAGCTGTAAGAGATCAAATTATCCCACAATTTTTTAAAAGATTCCTTGTTGGATAAGAGTTTCATTTTTTAAAAAGGTTTAGTTTCGCTGCAATAATTGAAAGGCTGAGTTATGAATGTACTGGAGTATTTTAAAAATATCACCACTTTGGTTTTTGATATAGATGGTGTTTTAACAGACGGTAAATTGTACCTGATGCCAGGTGGTTCGATGGTGCGTGTCATGAATATTAAAGACGGGTATGCTTTACAATTGGCTGTCAAAATGAAGTATCATGTATTGATCGTTTCCGGGGGAGATTCACCAGAATCGGAATATCGGTTACGAAAATTAGGTATCCGGGAAATCTACATGAAGGTGGAAGATAAGTTGGCTGTTTTGCATGACTTCATGCATAAAAATGGGCTTAAGCAAAATGAAGTATTATGTATGGGTGATGATATACCTGATTATTCAATATTAAAGAGTGCAGGTATTGCCTGTTGCCCTGCTGATGCTGCTAAAGAGATTAAAAATATTGCTCATTATATTTCTAAAATAAACGGTGGAGAAGGTTGTGTGAGAGATGTTATTGAGAAAGTTTTACAACTCAATAATTCATGGCCTTTAAACACACAAATACAATCCCGTTGATTTTTTAAAAACTGAATTTAAATTTCAATATTATTGAAACCACTCATTGCATTTTTCAGATTAATCAGATGGCCTAATCTGTTGTTCATCATTATTACACAAGTTTTGTTTATGTATTGTGTGATTTCGCCAATTTATGATCAGGCAGGAATCAACCCTTTTTTAAGAGGAAATAACTTTTTTCTTTTATGTCTCTCATCCGTTCTGATTGCAGCAGCAGGATATATGATCAATGATTATTTTGATCTGAATATTGACCTGATCAATAAACCTCATAAGATAATTGTAGATCGGGTTATTTCTCGCAGATGGACGATCATCTTGCATTTCTTTTTAAGCATTACTGGAATTGCAATTGGTTTTTTTCTTGATTTTACTACACGTATATGGTTTGTAGGCATAACGAACCTGATATGTGCATTAGCGCTTTTTTTATATTCTGTATCTTTAAAAAGAAAATTATTGATTGGCAATATACTCATTTCATTACTGACAGCCTGGGTGATCCTTGTTATCCCCTGGTGTGAAAATAAGCATTTGTTTGGCCGTCAAAATCTTTTGGAAACAGATAAAATCCTGCGTATTTCATTTCTCTATGCGGGATTTGCTTTCATCATTTCGCTCATTCGTGAAGTGGTAAAAGATATGGAAGATACAGAGGGTGACAAAAAACAAGGCTGTACCACTATGCCTATAGTTTGGGGAATTCCTGCTGCCAGGATTTTTGCAACAGGATGCACCATTTTACTGATTATTGTTTTATTGATCGTACAGGTTTATTTAATACAATTACGTTGGTGGTTTGCAATTATTTATTTTATTTTACTTGTCATTATTCCACTTTTCCATTGGATTTCACTTTTGTTTAAAGCCCATAATCCGTATGATTTTCACCGGTTGAGCACGTATATTAAACTGATCATGCTGGCAGGTATTGTGTCATTATTATTTTTTAGATTTTATCCATAAACAATTCTATTTTGTATCGAAAAATCATTTTAGCTTCTCAATCTCCACGAAGAAAGCAATTGTTGCAAATAGCCGGGGTACCCTTTGAAGTTTTACTCCCGGGAATAGAAGAAGATTTTCCTGAAACCTTATTGCCCACTGAAGTACCTGTTTACCTGGCATGTCAAAAAGCTAATGCAGTAAAAAATCAATTAAAAGCTGAAAATAAATATGATTCCAATATTCCCATTTTGGCGGCTGATACGATTGTAATTTTAAACAATAAAATCCTTGGAAAACCGAAGGATGAAAATGAAGCCATTTATTTATTAAAGCAACTTTCTGGAAATGAGCACCAGGTGATAACCGGTGTATTTATTTTAAAAGATCAGGAGTACATCCGGTTTTCTGCCACGACAAAAGTGTATTTTCACCCTTTGACAAATGAACAAATAATTTGGTATGTAGCGAATTGCCGGCCTTATGATAAAGCCGGCGCTTATGGCATCCAGGATTGGATTGGCGTTGTCGGAGTTAGCGCCATAGAAGGTGATTTTTATAATGTCATGGGCTTGCCGGTTAGTAGGATACTCCCCTATTTGTTAGAAGAAAAGTCGTAGAAATAATCCACAAAATCCATTCTTGATTTCATAAATATTTTGTATTTTATGTGTCAGAATAAAAGCAATGACAGAAAACCTGTTACAATTTATCTGGCAATTTCAATACCTGGATTTACATTCCCTCTGCACCACTGAAGGGCATCCATTACAAATCATTAAGCCGGGTACATTGAATAGACATCAGGGACCTGATTTTATCAATGCTCAAATCAAAATTGGCAAAACCATTTGGGCCGGTAATATAGAAATACACACGTATTCTACACAATGGCTGAATCACAAGCATCAGGATGATCCGCAATATGACAATGTAATCCTGCATGTGGTCTGGACTTTTGAAGAAGAGATTAGGAATAGTCAGGGTCAAAAAATTCCTTCTCTTGAAATACAAAGCAGGGTAAGCAATATTTTGCTGCAACGATATGAAGATTTGATGCAAAGCAAAAAATTTGTTCCATGTGCTGCACATCTCCCGGTTTTAAATGAGTTGGCATGGACCGCATGGAAACAAAGGCTGGCCATTGAACGTTTAGAAAGAAAATCAAAGGACATCATAGCCCTTCCCGTCAGTCATCAAATGCATTGGGAAGAAATTTTCTGGTGGTTATTGGCAAGAAATTTTGGCACAAAGGTGAATGCGGAGACCTTTGAATTAATAGCTAAATCTATTCCTTTGAACTTTCTTGCTAAAAATAAAAATCAATTGCTTGTTATTGAAGCATTATTATTAGGCCAGGCAGGTTTATTAAAACAGCAATTTGAAGATGACTATCCGATTGTTTTGCAAAAGGAATATCAATTTTTAGCGAAGAAATATAAGCTCAAACCGGTTCACCTTTCGCCGGCTTTTCTGAGGATGAGGCCGGCTAATTTCCCTACAATCAGGTTATCACAGCTCGCAAAACTGATTTCCATTTCATCTCATTTATTTTCAAAAATTCTTGAAATAAAAACCTTAACTGAGGTAAGGGAATTGCTGGATGTTACCGCCAATGATTATTGGCATTATCATTACACTTTTGATCATGCTACTCCGTATAAACCCAAAAGATTGGGTTCACAGATGATTGATAATATAGTTATTAATACCATCATACCTGTTCTCTTTGCTTACGGAATTTATAAAAATGACCTTCTTTGTAAAGAAAAAGCCATGCACTGGTTTACCCAAACTCCATCAGAAAAAAATACCATTATTAAGGACTGGAAATTACTTGGTTTATCCTCTGCCAATGCTTTGGAATCGCAGGCTTTAATGGAATTAAAAAATAATTATTGCCAGTTTAAAAGATGTCTTGATTGTACAGTAGGTTATCACATACTTAAACAGAATGCAATGGCCAGTTAAAATGAATATCCTGTTCAATATCCGGATGAATACTTTTTGCTACCGGGCAATGCAAGGCTGTATGCTCTAAGATGCTTTTTTCTTTTTCATTTATATACAAGCTTTTGGGAAAGTCAATTTCAATTTTGATACCTCCTACCCTTCGTGGATTTGCTTTCATGATTTTTGTTACTTCAATAGAAGTTCCATTCAAGGAAATCCCTAAATCGCGTGCTTTAATTCCCATGAGTGTCATCATGCAAGTGCCTAATGATGTGGCCAATAAATCAGTTGGAGAAAATTTTTCTCCTTTTCCTTCGTTATCTGTGGGTGCATCGGTTTCAATAATGGTTTTACTTTTGTGGTGTGTTGCTTCAGTACGTAATTCACCCTTATAAATAATTTGTGAAGTCATTGTTTGAATTTTTTATAAATTTACGACCAATTAATAAAAACCACGTGAAGAAAATTCATTTAACGATTATTTGCTTAATATTTTCATTCTGTTCATTTGCTCAAAAGCCCATGTCAGCAAGGGAAAAGGATAAACAGGCACGACAAGATCGGATTGATTCTTTGATTAAAAAAGAAGAAGAAGGTACCTTGATTTTTTCAAAGCAATTCTTGTTAGGCGCTAAACTGAATACGGATGGCTGGGCAGCCGTTTATGAGCATGGAAAATATAAATCCATCAGTACCACAAATCTCTGGTGGCTGGAAATTGGCGAAAGAAAGAACCCAAAAGAAGAACGGAAAACCGTTTTTCTCAGTAATGGGCTCCAAATTGGCAACCCATTTATTTATGGTAAAATAAATAATTTTTATTTTTTGAAATTAGGCATTGGCCAGCAGAAACTGATTGGAGGAAAGGGCAATAAGAATGGTGTTGCGGTTTCTATAAATTATGGCGGAGGAATTACTGCCGGTTACTTAAAACCCTATTATTTAACCGTTGCCGATTCAGTAGGAAATGTAAGTGATATTAAATACGGCCCCGAAACTGCAAATTTATTCACTGATCCATCTGCTATCATTGGATCGGCAGGTTTTACAAAAGGATTCTCGGAAGGTCAGTTTGCCCCGGGAGCACATGCTAAAATAGGCCTGCGATTTGACTATGGAAGATACAATGAAGTAGTATCAGCCATTGAAGTGGGCGTCAATGCAGAATATTATTCAAAAAAAATGCCTATCCTTGTCACAGCTACAGATAAGTCATTCTTTTTTAATGGATTTGTTGCAATTGAATTTGGCGGCAGAAAGTAATTTATCTTTGTACTCAAAAGTGTTTTACGGACTTTCATTAAACGCCGCATTCAAATCATTTGAAAATAATTTCATATCATGTCACTCTGTTCCAGCATACCGCCAACCGAAAGTGATTACAAGAAAAAGCCTGATTGGCTACGCGTAAAACTTCCCATTGGTGAAAATTATAAGCATATACGTCAATTAGTAGATACCAATAAACTTCATACAATTTGTGAAAGTGGTAATTGCCCCAATATGGGTGAATGCTGGGGAGCAGGCACAGCTACATTTATGATTCTGGGCAATATTTGTACCCGTAGCTGTGGCTTTTGCGCAGTTTCTACAGGTCGCCCTCTGGCCGTTGATTGGGATGAACCACAAAAAATTGCCGAGACTATTTTTATGATGAAAGTAAAACATGCCGTTATTACCAGTGTGGATCGGGATGAACTGAAAGATGGCGGCTCCATCATTTGGCACAATACCATTAAAGCAGTCAAAGCTTTAAATCCGGGAACAACTTTAGAAACATTAATTCCCGATTTCAAAGGGCAAGAAGAAAATATATTACGCGTAATTGATGCTGCACCAAATATTATCAGCCATAATATAGAGACAGTAGAAAGGCTTACTAGACAAGTGAGAATTCAGGCGAAATACCGCAGAAGCTTGCAAGTACTAGCCTTTATTAAAGAAAATAATATGCGCACAAAATCCGGCATTATGTTGGGTTTAGGAGAAACAAAAGATGAAGTCCTGTTTACTTTGCAAGACTTAGCCAATGCACATGTGGATGTGGTGACCATAGGTCAATATTTGCAACCTACGAAAAAACATCTTCGTGTTGCCAGATTTGTCCACCCGGATGAATTTGCTGCTTATAAAGAAGCTGCTTATCAAATGGGATTTGATTATGTTGAAAGTGGCCCACTTGTACGATCTTCTTATCATAGTGAAAACCATGTTATTCCTGGCTATGGAAAAAATAAATGGTCAAAGGAAAAACAGGCGATCTGTTCATAAAAAAATGCAGTTGCTCAAGCAACTGCATTTTTAAAAACCCATTTTTTATTACCAGTAGATGACTTTAACGGGTTGTTGATAAACAACTACAGGCGATGTGATATATTTTTTATAGATCATCCTGTGATTCCTGTTATCTGTCCATACATCTATTCCCTTATGGTACACAATAAACCTCGGATTGTTATTATATACAAACCTGGCAGGGATATTTTTAGATATAGCCCATCCATTTTTGAAAGGATAATAATACATCCTGGCATTGATGTCATAATAGACGTTCGAGCGTGGATAAAAATAAAAGGCTTGTTGCTTGGGTGCGTACTTATGGTAAACAGACACTGATTGCGCACCGGATTCATAGCCCATACCTGTAACAAGTAAGACTAAGAGAAGACAGAGGAAATTTTTTTTCATAGTTATAAATTTTATATGAACAATATTTCTAATTGTGTGCCAAAAAATGAATATCATCCTGGTTCAATTTCATTTAACATTTTTTGCAGTTTCCATGATTAACTTAATATTGCACTGTTGTAAAAAGGTTTAATCATTCTTTGTTAAGTTTAAAAGAAAAAATAAAATGGATGAAGCAGGAAAAGAAATCTCTTTGAATTTTTATGCTGAAATGCCTGTTACAACTATATTACAGGAGATCATGTGATATGATTTATTTTAAAAAATGACGAATGGCAAATAATCTTTTAATTGTAGAATCGCCAGCAAAAGCAAAGACAATTGAGAAAATTCTTGGAAATGAATTTGAAGTAAAAAGCTGCTTTGGGCATATCCGTGACCTGGAAAAAGGTGATATGGGTATTGATGTGGAAAATAAATTTGAACCACGCTATATCATACCTGGGGATAAACAAAAAGTAGTTTCCGAATTAAAAAAAGTAGCCAAAAAAACGAAAGAAATTTGGCTGGCTACGGATGAGGACCGGGAAGGAGAAGCTATAAGCTGGCACCTGTGTGAAGTCCTGGGTCTGGATCCTAAAACAACCAAACGAATTGTTTTTCATGAAATCACTAAGCCAGCCATAAAAAAAGCAGTCGCTTCGCCAAGATTGCTTGATATGAATTTGGTAAACGCTCAACAAGCAAGACGTGTTATTGACAGAATTGTTGGATTTGAATTAAGCCCTGTATTATGGCGAAAAATGAGTATGGGAAATTCATTATCTGCTGGAAGAGTACAAAGTGTAGCCGTGCGGCTCATCGCAGAAAGAGAAAGAGAAATCAATTCCTTTATTCCGCAAGTGCATTTTAAAATCGAAGCTTTTTTTAATGAAAAAGATATACAGGGAAAAAGTGTGATATTTAAAGCTGAAGGATCAAAGCAATCCACATCAGCGCTGGCAGAAAAATTTTTAAGCTCTTGTATCAAAGCCCAATATACCGTAAAAGATATTCAGGTAAAACCGGCAAAAAAATCTCCGGCAGCGCCATTTACCACTTCTACCCTTCAACAGGAAGCCAGCCGCAAGCTTGGCTATAGTGTAAGTAAGACCATGCTTATCGCACAGAAGCTTTATGAAAGCGGAAATATCACTTATATGAGAACGGATAGTGTGAATTTGAGTGAAACTGCTATGACTGAAATTTCCAATCAGATTACGTCGCAATTTGGCGATAAATATTTTCAAAAAAGAATCTATAAGAATAAAAATGAATCTGCGCAAGAAGCCCATGAGGCAATCAGACCAACATATATCCAAAATGCTGAAATTGAAGATTATGAAACGAAGCGTTTATATGAAATGATTTGGAAACGGACAATGGCATCACAAATGGCGGATGCTGAATTGGAGAAAACAATTGCCAAAATAGACATCTCTACAAATCATGAAGAGTTGACTGCACAAGGCGAAGTGATTAAATTTGATGGCTTTTTAAAAGTATATCGGGAAGATACGGATGAGGAAGAAATGGATGATGACAACAGCAATATGTTGCCGCCTCTGAAAGTGAACCAGGTATTACATTTTAAAGAAATGCGCGCTACGGAGAAATTTAGCCGCGCAGCGCCGAGGTACACTGAAGCTTCTCTGGTAAAGAAATTGGAAGAATTAGGTATAGGCCGGCCTTCAACCTACGCTCCTACCATTTCCACTATACAAAAGAGAGGATATGTAGAAAAAAGAAGTAAAGAAGGAACACCAAGGGATTTTCAAATTTTTCTTCTAAAGAATGATGAAGTTCAAAAAGAAAGAGGAACAGAAAATACCGGTGTAGAAAAAAATAAATTATTTCCCAGTGACCTGGGCCTGGTCGTGACTGATTTTCTAACTCAACATTTTGAAGACATTATGGATTATGGCTTCACGGCAAAGATTGAAGAAGAATTTGATGAGATAGCTGATGGCAAACAGGCATGGAATAATATGGTTGCTCATTTTTATACACCTTTTAAAAAAGATGTAGAAAACACATTGGAAAATGCGGAACGTGCAAAAGGTGAAAGGGAATTGGGTAAAAGTCCCTCCGGGAAAAGAGTGATAGCCAGGATGGGAAGGTTTGGCCCTATGATCCAGATTGGTGAAACCAATGCGGAGGAAAAACCGGAATTTGCCAAATTAAAAACAGGGCAAAGTATCGAAACCATTTCTCTGGAAGAGGCAATGGAATTATTTAAACTACCCCGAAATATCGGCCAATTTGAGGATCAGGATGTCATAATTAATATTGGGCGTTTCGGGCCTTATGTATCTCATGATAAAAAGTTTTATTCCCTTCAAAAAGAAATGGATCCTTACACCGTGTCATTTGAAGAAATTGTGCCTTTAATTATTGAAAAAAGAAAAGCCAAAGAAGAACGTACTATAAAAATTTTTGAAAAAGAAAAAATTCAAATACTCAAAGGCCCTTATGGGCCTTATATTAAGCAAGGGCTAAGAAACTATAAACTCAGTAAGGAGCAACAGGAGAAAGCTGCCGAAATCACCCTGGAAGAAGCCAAAGGAATTATTGAACATTTAAAAGCAAATCCTCCTAAAAAGAAATCAAACAAAAAGAAGAAATAAAACTTCTAAAAAAGCAGCATGCAACAATGCATACTGCTTCCAGGTTGGTGTTTTTTATTTATTATTCTACGATATCTACACGGAAGCTTTCTAGGGCAGCTCCAATCGTTGCCTGGTCTTCCGGGCTCACGCCATTATCCTGTAATGCCTGTGTGAAATCTACCAGGAATTGTGTAAAATCATCATCTTCAATTCCCATACCCACATGTGCTGCTTTCATGGATAATCCGGTATATACTTCCGGGCCACCTACAGTTTGCCCGAGCAAATCTACGATATTCGCTTTGAGCGCATCTACTCGCTCCTGGGATTGAATGGTGATGGCAAAATACGGAGCGAGCTGAGGGTCTGCCACTACTATCGCTACACCATCATCTACAACTTTTGTGATGCCGGCATTTCCTCCAAGGCGCTGGTACAATTCACTTCCAACTGGCATGTTATTATCATCCTTATTACATGCTAATAAAATGGTGCTGCTTATGAGTAAACATGAAGCGATACGCAGAATTTGCTTTTTCATAATTGTTTTTTTGTTGATGGAATTTTATTTTCGAAGATTTAAAGCATATTTGAATTTTGCAATTGTATATAAAGCGCCGTCCACCGGGCATTGCGGTCCCGGATTCGTAATAATTCTTTCCGTAATATTGCTATCAAAGGCTTGTATATTATGTATCATTTCCTGACGGTTTACTCTAGCCGGATCAAAGGTCACGCATAGAATGTGGCTAGTCCTGTTTAGAATTGCGGAGGAAACAAACGCTTCCTTTTTGATGTGCTGAATCAAACTTGCAGAATCGGCCATATTCATTTTTTCCGGTACAAGCATTACCACAATCTGGGTTGGATGAGCCATATATAACTTCTCACCTAATGTTGGCGGCTTCAGGTTTGCATACACAAAAAAGGAAACAAACAAAAGCCCCAGAATAGAGAGAAAAATCCAACCTGTTTTCTTTAAAATCATCATGGCTTTTTTATAATCTACGTAGGCAGTTTCGGAAAAGTTTGTTTTCAGCAATTTTTTTCCTAAAAAGTTAAAAGAGATTTGGTATATTTAACAATATCTTTCCTAACTATTCAATGCAATTCTCATGAAACATTTTTTTACACTCTTCAGTTGTTTGTTTATTTCAGGTGTCAGTTATACACAGCCAACCTATCAAAAATATTTCGGAGTAAAAGGCAATAATGATTTTGAATGTTCTACGATGATACCATTTGAAGATGGGTCCGTGGTGGCTTTAAGTCAATCAATTTTTAATAAGCATTTAGATAAATGGGATATTGGCTTTGTCAAATTTGATCCAGCTGGAAACGTACTTATAGAAAAAAAAATTTTCACAGATTATGGTAGTGGCGATGCTAAAGGTATAGCCACCAGTGATGGTGGTTACATGCTTTTTTTGGCACAGAAGGAATTAAAAAATACGTTACAACCACGTTGGGGTGTTTCCCTTTTTAAACTGAATAATAAAGCAGAAGTTGAATGGGCTAAATATTATAATTCTGATTTACTCAATCATATTATATCGGGTTCGATCATTGAATCCAAATCAGGAGATTATATTGTACAATATAGTTTTGCCAATGATATATATATAAACAATAAAATGGGCATAATGAAAATCTCCAAAACCGGAGATATCATTTGGAAAACGACCCTTCAGCCCTCCTATAATCATTATAGTGAATATTATGGTACTTCCCTTCTTGAAGGGGCCGACGGGAAAATATTTGTGGGTGGTTATTTAGCCTGCGAAGATTGTTTTCTGTATTATGCAAGTACCATAATGCAATTGAATGCCAATGGTAAATTGGAAAAAGCACGTGTTTTTTCAAGCTCCTATTTTGAAGGATTCCCTCTTTACAAACTTTTTCTTATCAATAACCAACTGATTGTTTATGGAGGTTATACTTTTACATTAGACCAGGATTTACCCAGGTTTGTGTTGGGAACATTGACGGATTTCAGAAATTTCTTTTACAGGAAATATACAAATCTTCCTCCACAGCAAATCGGTAGATACTGTTACTTTAAAAATGGAAGTATCATTGGCGTTTGGCGAGAATATTATGGTTCTGAATATGGTTATGATATAGGAGTAAATAAATACGATTCATTGTCACGCATTTGTCCCAACTATATTCCTGTTGAAATTAATACACACACTTCCGGAAGGTACTATCAGTTAAAAAAATTAAGTGTTGCCCGCCTAACTGATTCAATGACCGTAACAGATATAAATGTCTATGATTCCATCGTTGATTTTGTACGAACAATCTGTGCCGGGGATGTGCCTCCTGCTTTGACATCAAAATTATCCGCACAAAAAAATATATCCAAAATTGCGCTCTATCCAAATCCCGCAGATAATATTTTGCACATACTTAATTTGAATCCGGAAGAAAAATATCAATTAACGATTATGGATAATTTGGGGAAGGTTTTTAAACAAACATCCATAGAGAATGTATCTGTTTACGACATTCATTTAAGCGGCTTAAAAGCAGGTGTTTATTATTTAAAATCACAGTCGAACAAATCAAATGGTTCTTATATTTTTATAAAAAAATAAAACAGTTTGTAAATAATTGCTTCCCATTTGATTCAATCATAACTATCCGGCAGTTTTCTAAAAACTATCTGATTATTTATCAAATCCTTTTAATGCTGTTTTTTTAAAAAGGGAAATGCCATAAGATTTTATTTATCCAAAACTCTAAAGTGACAAATTACAATTACGGAACTTTAAACTGAAAGAAAAAGCCAAAGTCAGGTGGATTATTTTGGAGAATTATTTACACCAACCTGATACTATATGCAAAGTCAATGAATTTCTTTTGATTGGTCTTAAAAGTAGAAAATCAGCTGATAATTCATTCAGAAAGTTCAAATGAATTTAATCTTCTTTAAAAAGAAACTACCAAGAAATTGTTTATTTAATAAGAAACAAATGCTATATCGTAGCCGGTTTTGATTTTTAAAACGAATGGTATATATCCAAATTGACATTCTTGCATAAACTTCCTGTTCATGATATGAGTTTCTGTCATAAAAGGAGAAAGCAAGAGGATACAAAAGTCAGTAAAATGAAATTTTGGCTTATTTCGGGGAATGGCATAAAAATGGTTATTGATGGCGCAATACATAAATAAATCTAAAATTCATTCATTATGGCTAAGAAACTCAATGTAAAACCATTGCACGACCGGGTGATTGTGCAAGCCGCAAAAGCTGAGGAAAAAACTTCAGGTGGCATTATTATACCCGATACTGCTAAAGAAAAACCTCAACGTGGTACTGTTTTAGCAGCCGGTCCCGGAAAGAAAGATGAACCCGTAACCGTAAAAGCAGGCGACACTGTTCTTTATGGAAAATATGCCGGCACTGAAATTCAAATAGATGGTGGCGATTATCTAATCATGCGTGAAAGCGATATTCTTGCAATTATTTAATTCATTCAATAATCATTCAGCCGGTTATCAATAAAAAACCGGGAAACAAATAAAAAAACATAAATTATGTCTAAACAAATATTCTTTGATATTGATGCCAGAAATAAAATGAAAAAAGGCGTTGATACCCTCTCAAATGCTGTTCGTGTCACACTGGGCCCTAAAGGCCGAAATGTGGTTCTGGAGAAAAAATTTGGTGCCCCTTCTGTTACTAAAGATGGTGTAACAGTAGCTAAGGAAATAGAATTAGAAGATGCCATTGAAAATATGGGCGCTCAAATGGTAAAAGAAGTAGCCTCCAAAACTGCTGATATTGCAGGTGATGGTACTACTACGGCAACTGTATTAGCACAAGCCATCATTGGCGAAGGATTGAAAAACGTAGCAGCCGGCGCAAATCCGATGGATTTAAAAAGAGGCATTGATAAAGCAGTGAGCGCTGTTGTGGGTAATTTGAAAAAACAATCACAAACTGTAGGTAATGATGGTAAAAAAATAGAACAAGTAGCTACCATTTCTGCCAACAACGATAACGAAATTGGAAAACTGATAGCCCAGGCATTTGCTAAAGTAGGTAAAGAAGGCGTAATCACCGTGGAGGAAGCAAAAGGCACGGATACCACAGTAGATGTGGTGGAAGGTATGCAATTTGACCGTGGTTATATTTCTCCTTATTTTGTTACAAACAGCGAAAAAATGGAGGCTGAATTACAGAATCCCTATATCCTGATTTATGACAAAAAGATATCAGCTATGAAAGATATCTTACCCATTTTAGAAAAAATTGCACAGGGCGGAAGGCCACTTTTAATTATAGCAGAAGATTTAGAGGGAGAAGCATTAGCTACATTAGTGGTTAATAAATTAAGAGGTACTTTAAAAGTATGTGCAGTAAAAGCTCCCGGATTTGGAGATCGTCGTAAAGAAATGTTACAGGATATTGCTGTATTGACAAAAGGAATGGTTGTAAGCGAAGAGCAAGGATATAAATTAGAAAATGCTGACCTCACTTATCTTGGACAGGCATCAGCGGTAACTATTGATAAAGACAATACCATTATAGTAGGTGGTAAAGGAAAGAAAGACGATATCACTGCAAGAGTTAATCAAATCAAAGCACAAATTGAAAGCACTACTTCAGATTATGATAAAGAAAAATTACAGGAACGTCTTGCAAAACTAAGTGGTGGTGTAGCTGTTTTATATGTGGGTGCTGCTACAGAAGTAGAAATGAAAGAAAAGAAAGACCGTGTGGATGATGCATTACATGCGACCCGTGCTGCAGTAGAAGAAGGTATCGTGCCGGGCGGCGGCGTTGCTTATATTCGTTCTACAGAAGCATTAGATAAACTAAAAGGTGCCAATGAAGATGAAAATACAGGTATTGCTATTGTTCGCAGAGCAATTGAGGAACCTTTAAGACAAATAGTTGTCAATAGTGGTATTGAAGGATCTATAGTGGTACAAAAAGTAAAAGAAGGCAAAGGTGATTTTGGTTTTAATGCCCGTACAGAAGTGTATGAGAATTTATTTAAAGCCGGTGTTATAGACCCCACTAAAGTAACTCGTATTGCACTTGAAAATGCTGCATCTATTGCAGGTATGTTATTGACTACGGAGTGTGTTATCGCAGATAAACCGGAGCCGAAAAGCGCTCCAATGCCTCCTATGCCGGGAGCCGGTGGAATGGGTATGGATTATTAATTTAACTCAAAGGATAACTTTTAAAAGCCCGGAGAACCCGGGCTTTTTTTATGCTTTCTTTAAAAATCTGGAAGCGCCAGCTACCAATAAAAATTGGGCTATCGCATATGTTATAATGATCAATACATTTGCATGCGATACAATAGAATAAAACTTATTCCAAGCAAGAATTGAATCTGATAGGACAAAAAATGCAGCTCCCGGTATAAAATAACTCCATGAAATATTCCGCATACGGCGATTAGTCAGCAGGTTCAAAGTGCTAAGTAATAATAACCCAATCGTAAAGGCATATAAGGCAACCGGTAATTCCAATTGCTCTTTTGCAAGGGTTCGCCATAGCATAACTAAAATAAAGATAATATAAGCTAATATGCCTATCCCACACAGGAAAGTGAACAGAGCCGTTTCTTTTGCAAAGGGTTTTATTCTGGTAAAAAAGATGATATAAAAAACATGTCCTATGAGGAATGCGGCTAAACCCAATTGAAAGTAGATGATATCATATTGCTCAAATAAGAGTAACAAATCACCCATAAAACAAAAAATTAAAGCGAGAATGATAAGCATCTTAGATTTCGCATGTTTCGATTTAGGAGTTCCCAAAATTAAAGACAACAATAACATGGGCACTAATAAGGGTTTTGTGAAATAACGATATTGGTCAGCATGCGTGAGCATGAGCATGATATCGGCAATAAGTATAAATAAGAAAAGAAAATAAAAAGTGAGTTGAGCGGGTTTCATAATTGATAATATTAAAATGAATGAGCAGGTATTACTTTAATAGTACGCTGGAAGTAACGAAAAATCGAATCACGAATTCGGGACGTATCGGCAATTGTTTTTGTTTTTTGTAAGAGGTATAACCGATAAATTATTTTTCCATTTTCCTGAATACTGTCATAAAGTGCCGGATTTCCAAAATCATGTAATTTGGCCGTTCGGGTAACTGCTCTTTCACGGGATGGGGTCTCTTCGAAAACAAACATGTAAGTTGATGTGTCTGATAATATAACCGGTTTGTTGATTTTTAGGGTATCTGTCGCTGTGGGCATTTTGGTCTGGGTAGAATCGACAACAGGTAGAACAGACGTATTGGATGATACAGCTTGTTCATTTTCAAAATATAATTTATATATGCCCCAGCCCATTCCGGCTAATACTAAAAGGAGAATAAAAAAAGCAAAAAACATCATAAAACCTTTGTTTGAACTTTTTTTCTTTTGTGCTGTATAATAACTACGATGTTCATTTTCGTGTATATTTTTTTCCTTTTCTTGTTTGATTTTTAAATGGATAGGTGGCCCGGCATTAAAAATATACGCACCTGAGTTATTTTTATTGATAGACCCGATGCCTTCAATAGAAAAACTATCACCAATATTAATAAATTGGCGGCCTTCATCAAGGTAAGATTCCATATCTGATGAAATAAGTGTTGCATTTTTCCCGGTAAGCGAAGCAATAAATTCAATTAATCCAGGCGATGTAAGCGTTTTTTTATCCATGCTAAATTGAGTTTCTCCATCCTGTATTTCATGCGTGGACTCATTATAAAAGGCACTCCCTTTTTTAAAAAAAGTCCCAATTTTATGTAATGAAAGCGTTCTTTCTGTCTCCAGGTATTGAACCAGATATTCGTCGTATTTTTTCACAGTGGGTTAATTTTGAAAATATTCTTAACAAAAGTAAAGGTTAGAATAATTAAAAATTATTTTGTAAGGGTTAATTTTGCAAATGCTTTCAGATGAAGAAGAACTGTTCCTGACTTATTGGGAAACGCATCGTGAAAAGGAAAAGAAATGGCAACGCCAGCTTTTTTTAGGACTCCCTATTGGGCTCCTTATTGGTTGGGCGATTGTATTTTCACTTGTTTCCGGTTGGGATATCCGTGCAAATATGGTTGCGAATTCTGAAATGAACCCATTTGTTTTTTTCTTTGCAATCCTGGC
Source organism: Bacteroidota bacterium (assembly GCA_018268015.1). Taxonomy (GTDB): domain Bacteria; phylum Bacteroidota; class Bacteroidia; order Chitinophagales; family Chitinophagaceae; genus JAFDXJ01. The sequence goes on along the minus strand of JAFDXJ010000050.1, from coordinate 323,591 downwards.
CATTAGCTGTTTTACAGCGTTTTTTTATAAAAGAAACAAATGGGAACAAAATGAACAACAGTACCAGGAATTGATCATAAAAAAGAAAAAAGAAATGAAAGGCAATGCAGCAGAAAATAGCTTGATATAGTCTTATAACTTAAAGAAAATGTAAACATGAAAAAAATCTTCCCCATTTTTCTAATTCCCGTTTTATTATTTGGTTGTGTGAAAGGCGTTGAACCTTGTACAAATGTGACTGTTGATGTAGAAGAACCCTCCATGATCACTTTTTGTACAGATCATAATATTATTTATACCAAAGACCCTACCGGTTTATTTTACCAGATCATCAATCCCGGCTCAGGTGATGCTCCCGTATTGACCTCTTCAATAACGGTGACCTATACTTCTACATTTTTAGATGGCACTCCTTTGCAAACTGTATCTACTCCCATTACCGGAGTTTTAAATCAATATATTACCGGATGGCAAATTGGACTTCAAAAAATTAAAAAAGGCGGAGAAATCAAATTGGTTATTCCCTCATCATTGGCGTATGGTTGCGGGGGTTATTTAGGAACCGTTCCACCTAATTCAGTTCTCTATTTTGATATTAAACTGATTGATGTTCAATAAAATAGAATATTTAAAAAATAAGGGAGCATCTGCCCCCTTTTTTTTATGCATATTTAAAACTCAAACCCTATCTTTGCCGCTCTCTAAAAAAAAGTAAACCCATATTAAATTATGCAACTCAAAGGTTTAGTGCGTTTTTTCACTATAGCACTCATTCTTATCTGCTTTTACCAATTATCATTTACTTGGCTTGTACACAATCATGAAAATGAAATGAAGGCCTTGACGACCCAATGGATGAAGGCCAATTACCCTGTAACAGCAGAACAGAAATATCCCGGAAATAAAGATCTGCAAGCTCTTTATGCAGATACATTAAAAGATATTGAAACAGCACATTTAAATCGACTACTCGATAGTACAAGGGAATCTAAAATCGGACCCTTTGGATTAACCACTTATCAGAATGCAAAAGAAAAAGAATTACTTCTTGGTCTGGATTTGCAAGGTGGTATGAGCGTAACAATGGAAGTAGGCATGGATGGTCTCTTGCATTCCCTGGCAAATAATACAAAAGATACAGCCTTTAATAAGGCCCTTCAAAGTGCCGTTGCTTTAAAAGCAAACAGCAATGGTGACCTGATTAAACTTTTTGCTGATGAATACGCCAAAAGGACCGGTGGAGCACCATTGGCCCCTTTATTCGTTATCAAAAGCAATGAGAAAATAAAGTATAATTCTTCCAACGATGCCGTACTGAATTATTTACACGAACAGGCAACGAACGCTTTTAATAATACTTTTAAAATCTTAAATACACGTATTGACAGATTTGGTGTATCATCTCCAAATATCAACCCTGATCCGGAAAAAGGAATTATCAATATAGAATTGGCTGGAATAAATGATGAAGATCGTGTTCGACATTACCTCCAATCAACTGCCAATCTCCAGTTTTTTGAAATGTATAACCTGAATGATATTGGAGAGGGGCTTCTTGCAGCTGATAAATCTGTTTCCAATTATCTGAAAGGCAATAAAACGAAAGATACTACAGCCAATAAAGCAATAGCAGATACAATTACGGCTCCTGCGAAATTACATGAAGATACAACCAAAACGGCCAAGCTTTCAGGTATTGACTCTAATTCTGTGAGTAATAATAACGCTAAGGATACCACAAAAAATTTAAAATTAAGTGCGCCTATACGCAGTCTTTTTGTGGCTTTTGCTCAACCACAACAAACTCAAAATGGTGGAACGCAATATCCTTCATATATCGGTTATGTTCTCATCCGGGATACAGGAATCCTGAATGATTACCTGAATATGGATATTGTAAAAAATAAATTTCCAACAAATCTTTCTTTTGTGTTTGGAAAAGTTGGCGGAGAAGATCCTAATATGAAAGATGTGCTTCCACTTTATGCCATAAAAACTTTGGATAATGGCGCTGCACCACTGGAAGGTGAGCATGTGACGGATGCAAGACAAGACTATGACGAAAAGGGTAAGGTGGCCATCAAGATGAATATGGATGCAACCGGGACCCGTATTTGGGCTAAATTGACAAAAGATAATATAGGTAAGCCAATTGCAATCGTTTTGGATAATACGGTATATAGCGCCCCTTTTGTAAACGGAGAAATTCCGAATGGTTCATCAGAAATCTCCGGCAGTTATTCTGTAACCGAAGCACAAGACCTCGCTGATATTTTGCAATCAGGGAAATTACCTGCCCCCGCTAAGATAGTGGCTGAGCAAGTAGTGGGCCCAACCTTAGGACAGGCTGCCGTAAATGGTGGTATGATGTCTTTTGCGATCTCTTTCATCGTGATTTTTATATTGATGTTGATTTACTACAATACAGCTGGTTGGGTAGCCAATATGGCGCTAATTTTAAACCTGTTATTCACCATAGGTATATTAGCAGCATTAGGCTTCACACTAACCGCCCCGGGTATTGCAGGACTTGTATTGACGATTGGTATGGCAGTAGATACGAACGTAATTATTTTTGAAAGGATCAAAGAAGAACTGGCGCGTGGTAAAGGTTACCTGACCGCAGTTTCAGATGGTTATAAAAGATCTTATGCGCCTGTGTTGGATGCCCACGTTACCACCTTCCTCACTGCTGCTATATTATTTTATTTTGGATTAGGACCCGTGCTTGGTTTTGCTACAACACAAATGCTGGGGATTACTTTATCCCTGTTTTGCGGAATTCTTATTTCCAGGCAGATAACAGATTTCTATACAAATAAGAAACGGCACTTCAAATATTTTACTTCATTATCGAAGAGTATTTTTAAACATGCCAACTTCAAATTTATTGAATATAGAAAAGTGGCTTATGGTATTTCTGTTGTCGTGTTAATCATGGGTATCGCCTCTTATTTTCATGGATTTGATAAAGGCGTGGAATTTAATGGTGGTAGAAGTTATACCATCAAATTCAGTACACCTCCCAATATTGAAAATGTGCGGAATGACCTGAAAGGTGTATTTGAAGAATTTCCTACAATCAAAACTGTAGGCTCTACCGATCAGTTAAATATTACAACGGCATACCGAATCACAGAAAATGCTCCTGACCTAGATTCAATTGTGGAATACAAATTGTTTACCGGGTTAAATAAGTATTTGCCGGCCGGTACTACTTTCCAGGATTTTGATAAAAAATTCAAACAAAGTTCTCAGAAAGTTTTGCCTACCATCTCAGCTGATTTAAAAAGTGGTGCTACGAAGGCAACAATTTTTTCCATCATCATTATTTGTTTATACATTTTTATACGTTTTCGTGACTGGCGCTATTCGATTGGTACCATTTTTTCGCTCCTGCATGATGTGTTTGTAACGCTGATTGTATTCAGTTTTGCACGGAGTATCGTCAATTTCCCATTGGAAATAGACCAATACTTTATAGCCGCAATCCTTACTGTAATCGGATTCTCAATGAATGATACCATTATCGTATATGACCGGATTAGGGAAGATTCAAGATTATTGCATAATCAGGATAAAGGCACCATTATCAATACGGCTATCAATCAAACTCTAAGCCGGACGATTATGACCTCCGTAACGGTATTTTTAACGTTGCTGATCCTGTTCATTTTCGGTGGCGAAGTAACAAAAGGGTTTGCTTTTGCAATGCTCATTGGTGTCATTACGGGAACATATTCTTCCATCTTTGTGGCGGCACCTATTCTTATGGACTTTGCTAAAAAGCGCCCTCTTGGACGAAGGGAAGAAAAGAAATAAAATATCATCTTTTATAAAAAGCTGTACAATTGACATTGTACAGCTTTTTTGTTTTCTTCAAAGGAGTATCTTAATTTGAATAAATTTTTATATGTCTGTTGATCATAAAATATTGGGTCTATTATTCCCATCTGATCCGTCTCTTTGGAAAAATGATATTAACCTGGAGGAAATACTTACTGATCACGCCTATTGTGAAATGAAAGCGGCCGTTTCTTGTATTTCTTTAATTCAAATGAATCCGGATAAGTCGTATTTAGTGGATTGTGTAATGCCCGTGATTACTGAAGAATGGGGCCATTTTCGCCTGGTAGTGCAGGAGTTAAAAAAGAGAAACCTATCTCTTGGTAAACAAAGAAAAGACAGATATGTAAATGAATTAATCAACTTTAAACAGAAGGGAGGCCATGCAGCGGATCGGTTTCTTGATCAGCTCCTTTTTATGGCATTGATTGAAGCCCGTAGCTGTGACCGCTTTAAATTGTTAAGCGAAAGAATGAAAGATCCTTACCTGAAAAAATTTTATAGAAGATTTATGGAAAGTGAAGCAGGTCATTATACCCTGTTTATTGAATTAGGTAATCATTATTGTGGCAAAGAGAAAACAAAAAAGAGATGGCTTGAATGGCTTAAATATGAAGCGGAAATAGTTCAAAAACTCAGCCCCGACCACAATGTCATTCATTAGAGCCTTGAGTTTGATTACTTCTTAACTTTTTTTGAAAATACATGAGAATATTTTCCTGCGAGGAATAAAAGAAGGATATTGCAAATTAAATTTTTCAGTTATGTGTGGTATTGTTGGATATATTGGAAACAGAGAAGCCTACCCTATTGTTTTAAAGGGTTTAAAGAGACTGGAATATCGGGGCTATGATAGTGCAGGTATTGCATTAATAAATGATCAAAAGGTAAAAGTTTATAAAAAACAAGGGAAAGTAGCTGACCTGGAAGAAACACTCCTTGGCGTAAATTTACATAGCCATATAGCCATTGGACATACACGTTGGGCAACTCATGGAGAACCCAGTGATGCAAATGCACACCCTCATTTATCTCCATCAGGTAAGATTGCTATGATCCATAATGGTATAATAGAAAATTATTTGCCGATTAAAAAAGAATTGCTTGCTAAAGGATATTCTTTTCAAAGCGAAACAGATACGGAAGTATTATTATGCTTTATTGAAGATATTCAAACGTGCAATCAATGTAACCTTGAAGAAGCATTGCGAATTGCCCTTCGCAGGATTGTGGGTGCCTATTGCCTTTTATTAATAGATGAAGAAAATCCGGAAACGATCATTGCTGCACGTAAAGGCAGTCCATTGGTTATTGGAATTGGAAAAAATGAACACTTTCTGGCCAGTGATGCATCACCCATTATTGAATATACCAAAGAAGTGGTTTACGTAAAAGACTATGAAATAGCCATTGTCAAAAAGGATGAACTTGTCTTGAAAAATTTGGGTAATGAAAATCAAACACCTTTCATCATCCAATTAGACCTGGACTTAGCAGCTATTGAAAAAGGCGGATATGACCATTTTATGCTGAAAGAAATTTGTGATCAGCCTCAAACGATACATGATTGTTTAAGAGGAAGATTAGATGCCGATACCGGTCAAATAACACTTTCAGGTATCCAGGAATATTTGGAAGAAATTATTCGGGCAAACAGAATCATCATCATTGCCTGTGGAACCAGTTGGCATGCAGGCCTGGTAGCCGAATATATTTTTGAAGAATTATGCCGAATACCTGTAGAAGTGGAGTATGCTTCAGAATTTCGATATCGAAACCCAATCATTCACCTTGGAGATATTATTATTGCTATTTCACAAAGTGGTGAAACAGCCGATACCATAGTCGCGATCGAAAAAGCCAAAGAACAGGGCGCTATTATTTTGGGCGTTGTCAATGTAGTTGGCTCCACCATAGCACGGATCTCCCATGCAGGAGCTTATACTCATGCAGGCCCTGAAATAGGCGTTGCCAGTACCAAAGCGTTTACAGGCCAACTTGCTGTATTGATGTTAATGGCGCTAAAAATTGGCAACGCAAAAAAAACGATTGACCAGGAAAAATATCAATTACTCTGTAAAGAATTATCCAAAGTGCCGGATAAAGTCGCAGAGATCCTGTTACAAGAAAAAAGAATCAAAGAGATCGCTATCAAATATAAATCTGCACGTGATTTTTTATACCTCGGCCGGGGTTACAATTTTCCCATAGCATTGGAAGGTGCTTTGAAGTTAAAAGAAATCTCCTATATACATGCTGAAGGATATCCTGCAGCAGAAATGAAACATGGCCCAATTGCATTGGTTGATGAACATTTGCCCATTGTTTTCATCGCAACAAATGACACATTCCATTCCAAGATTATCAGTAATATGCAGGAAATAAAAGCCAGGAAAGGGAAGATCATTTCTATCATTACGGATGGTGATGAAACTGCTTCAGAAATTTCTGATGATTTTATCGCCATGCCCTGGATGAATGAAATTTTTGCGCCAATAATCAATGTAATCCCACTACAGCTACTCGCCTATTTTATTGGAACGGAAAATGGTCATGATGTGGATAAACCGAGGAACCTTGCTAAAAGTGTTACCGTTGAATGATTCTTCTTAAGAGGTTTACTATTTATTGATTTCACTGGTAAAATGAAAAACAATATCCGGATTATTATCCATTTCCGTTTTTAAAAACCATTCACTTTGGGCAAGGTAAACAGGATGCCCATCTTTGTCCTCAGCGGAATTTTGTTGCTTATAACGAAGAAAATCTTCCAATTTTTTGGGATCATTGCTTGTGAGCCAGCAGGCTTTATAAAATGGCAAAGTCCTGAATTCACAGGCAGCGCCATATTCCTCTAGCAGTCGGTATTGAATGACTTCAAACTGCAATTCTCCCACACATCCAATAATTTTTTTATTGCCTCCAAATTGAGTAAATAATTGAGCAACTCCCTCATCTGTCAATTGATTAATTCCTTTCTCTAATTGCTTTGTTTTTAGTGGATCTTTATTCACAAGTTCTTTAAATATTTCTGGAGAGAATGAAGGTATTCCAAGAAAATAATAGTCTTCACCTTCCGTTAAGGTATCTCCTATTTTAAAATTCCCTGTATCAAATAGACCAACCACATCGCCGGGATAGGCATCATCAATAATATCTTTACTTCTTGCAAGAAATGAATATGGGTTATTAAAACGAATATCCTTTTGCAAACGAACATGATGATAATATTTGCTGCGCAAAAATTTACCACTGCATATTCTTACAAATGCGATCCGGTCTCGATGCCTGGGATCTAGGTTAGCATGAATTTTAAAGATAAAGCCACTGAATTTTTCTTCACCAGGCATTACCATCCGGGTGGATGCTTCTCTTTCCTGTGGAATGGGTGCAATGGAAATAAATGAATCAAGCAATTCTTTTACACCAAAATTGTTTATTGCACTACCGAAAAAGACCGGGGCGACTTTTGCCTGAAGATAATCTTCCACTTTTAACTGACCATATACCCCATCAATCAATTCTACATCTTCGCGTAATTGGGCAGCATCATGACTACCTAATTTTTCATCCAATAGATCATCTTGTAAATCTTTTAATTCTATACTATTTTCATCAGATGCTTTTGTGTTTGGTGAAAATAGCAGTAAACTTTTTTCATGTAAGTTGTAAACACCTTTAAAATCTTTGCCGCTATTGATTGGCCAGGTCATTGGATGTAATTCTATTTTCAATTCCATTTCAATTTCTTCCAATAAATCAAAACGGTTTTTTCCATCGCGATCCATTTTGTTTATAAATACTATTACCGGTGTATTGCGCATTCGGCATACTTCCATAAGTCGGCGTGTTTGCTCTTCCACCCCATTCACGCTGTCAACGACCAGAACAACACTATCCACTGCGGTAAGTGTACGAAAAGTATCTTCGGCAAAATCCTTATGGCCCGGCGTATCCAATAAATTCACCAGGAAATTTTTATATTCAAAAGTCATAACGCTGGTGGCAACGGAAATTCCCCGCTGGCGCTCAATATCCATGAAATCACTGGTAGCAAATTTTTTTATTTTATTGCTTTTCACAGCACCGGCTGTTTGAATGGCTCCGCCAAATAACAGGAATTTTTCGGTAAGTGTAGTCTTACCGGCATCCGGGTGTGAGATAATTGCAAATGTCTTACGCCGGTTAATTTCTTTTTCAAATTTCATAATCGGGCGCAAAAGTAAGTAATACAAACGGATGAATGAAACCTATTCAGGTAGTCTTTTCATGATTTCATCATTGATGAGCGAATACAGGAATTCTGGCTTGTAAGTTCGCCAGGCGGGAATAGTCATCAATTCAATAAAATATTGTAGTTTTCTTTTTTTGAAATCTTGCTGTGCAGCCTGTGACATATTGATAAAAACAATCCAACCATTCTCATCGGTCACTTCTTCAAACCATTCTTCATAATAATCTTTATCACCACTATGAAAGTTCAACACATTTTCCACAATTAAGATATACTTATATATTCCATTCATGAATAATGCGTCCACCACATCGCGTTTCAATGTCATAATATCATCTTCAATGGCATCATTCCATTCTCCGATCATTTCTAGGATGGCAAAATTTTGTTCATAATCTGCATACAGGATTTTCATATAAAGGGTGCGACTTCCAAAGTTGTCCCAGTAAGGATGAATATAATAATTATAAATTGTTTGTGTAAATTCAAAGTGATTATAATCTTGCCTGTAAAATGGGGACAGTGGGTCTTCTTCTGAGATGTACTGATCGCGCCAGTTGGAATATGGTTCTATTGTATGCATGACAAAATGATTGCCCTTCTATTTCAGATAAAATTAAGCCCTTTTCTTTATACTATTTAACTGCAGGTAAAAATGAATATTTTAAAAACACGCCGTATCTCAATCTGTGATATTTGTAAAATCCCAAGAGATCTATAGTTAAAATCGGATAACAAATTGAGCAGTTAAAAAGCTCCTGTAATTTATAAAGTCTTTTGTGTCTCATAAAAAAAACCATCAACTATTTGACAGGCTTTTTTAGAATCAACATATTTTAATCTTTTAATACTTCCCCTTCAATGGTCAATACAATTGGTTGAGGAATATTGAAAAATTTTACAGTGACTTTTTTGGAGAAAGCGCCCGGAGTATCAGCCTTATATGTAACCTTTATGGCGCCGTCCTTTCCATTCAATACAGGCTTTTTATCATATTCCGGATCAGTACAACCACATTCTGCAGTGGCTGTTTCAATCAACAGCGGTTTGCCTGTATTATTGGTAAAATTAAATATAGTGGAAACCGGTTTATTTAGATTAATCTTTCCAAATGAGAAAGTAACGGTTTTAAAAACCACCTCATTTTGTATAGATTGTGCTAGAACAGGAATCACTAATACAAAAGCTATTATGCTGAATATTTTTTTCATTGTTGTAATTATTTAAAGACCATTTTTCATTTTTGAAATAGCCGTATTTGCAGGAGCAGCATTATCAGGGGCTTTAAAAGTTTCACCATGGAATTTGATCACTTGTGTCAGGCCATTATCGAAATAGATAGTAACCAATTTACTAAAGCTACCATCCGCATAACCACTGAATCCAAGTTTGACATTAAATGTATCACCGGCAGCATATGGTCCTGCAGACCACTCCGGAGTGGTACATCCGCATGATTTGACCACATCTTTAATTCCAATTGGTTTAGAAGAAATGTTTTTCATTGTTACAGAATATTCTACAGGTTTGCCATAAGGAATTTTTCCAAAATCATGATCTAATTCTGAAAAACTTACCATTTTACTAATATCTGTGGCCACTGTATCCTGAGCAACATTTTGAGCTTTGACACCTGAAAAAAGAAATAATGCAGGCAAAATAAAAATCCACTTTTTCATATGTTTGATATTTTTAAGAATAAGAAATTACAATTGAACCAAAACTAATATAAAATTTTGAATAGGAGTTACATAAACCATTCCACTTTGCATAAATAAGATAATTTTAAATACCCTTTGTATTTCAAATTTCATTAAAAAACTATTGTTATTTTCGCTGTATGGAAAATGAAATAGCCCCACAACAGTTGACAAAGGAATTATTATCATTTGAAGATTTCAGGGATGAAGTACTTTCTGATTTTGAGATACTTTGTAAAAGCAGAGAAACCAGCCTCTTAGGCCGTAAAGAAGTTTTAACCGGAAAGGCCAAGTTTGGGATTTTTGGAGATGGCAAAGAATTGGCTCAAATTGCTATGGCTAAATTTTTTCAGCCGGGAGACTGGCGATCCGGTTATTACCGTGATCAGACTTTTATGTTTGCCTCCGGCTTAGTATCTGTAAGAGAATTCTTTGCACAATTGTATGCAGATCCAGATATTCAAAATGAGCCAAACAGTTCCGGCCGCCAGATGATCAGTCATTTTTCCACTTCTAATTTTGATGAAAAAGGAGATTGGCGAAATCTTGCCGATATAAAAAATGTAGCGGCCGATATGGCTCCCACGGCAGGACAAATGCCCAGAAGTATAGGTCTTGCAATGGCTTCAAAATTATTCAGAGAATCTGATGCTCTACAAACTTTTTCCACTCTTTCTAATCATGGTAATGAAGTTTGCTTTACCACTATTGGTGATGCCTCAACCAGTGAAGGGCATTTCTGGGAAACCATTAATGCAGCCGGTGTCTTACAAGTCCCTTTAGCTATTTTTGTTTGGGATGATGGTTATGGTATTTCTGTTCCTAAAAAATATCAGACAACAAAAGGTTCTATTTCTGAAGCCATCAAAGGTTTTCAAAAAGAAGACGGAACAAATGGCCTGGATATTTATAAAGTAAAAGGATGGGATTATGCCGGGCTTTGTGAAACATTTGAATCCGGAATAAAAAAAATCAGGGAGACGCATGTGCCCGCCTTATTTCACATTGAAGAACTAACACAGCCACAAGGGCATTCCACATCCGGAAGTCATGAACGTTATAAAGATGCTGAAAGACTCCATTGGGAAAAGGAATGGGATTGTCTGGCCAAGATGAAAGAATGGATCATTTCAAATAGTATCGCTTCAGAAGAAGAACTTCTACAGATTGAGGCCAGAATAAAAGCCCATGTAAAGGAGGAAAAGAATATTGCTTGGGCAAATTATTTGAATCCCATACGGGAAGAAATTGAAAAAGCTGCAGGTATCATTCAATCTGTAACGGTGAATGACATGGATCTTTATCAACGCCTGCAAAATATTGCCCATGAGCTTTTGGAAAATAAAGAAGCATTAAGGAGAGATACTTTACACGCCCTATCTACCTCTATTCAATTAACAGAAAAATCCGGTCAGGATCAAACATTGAAAGAGTTTTATGAACAATTATTGAAAAAAAATAAGGCATTGTTTAATACCCATCTTTTTGATGATAGCCCAAAAAGTACTTTGAAAAAAAATCATGTTCCACCCATTTTCCAGGAAGACTCCACCATGAATGGTTATGAAGTTTTGAACAAATATTTTGAGGCTTTATTTAGTGCTAACCCCAAAGTAGTGGCCTTTGGTGAAGATGTTGGATTTATTGGAGATGTGAATCAGGGCTTTGCCGGTATGCAACAAAAATTTGGAGCATTAAGAGTTTTTGATAGCGGTATCAGAGAGCTTACGATCATGGGCCAGGGCATAGGACTTGCATTACGTGGCCTCAGGCCAATAGCTGAAATTCAATACCTGGATTATCTGTTATATGGATTGCAACCTTTATCTGATGATGTTTCCACATTACAATTCCGTACAAATGGCAGGCAGGCCTGCCCATTGATTGTTCGCACCAGAGGCCATCGACTGGAAGGGATATGGCATAGCGGTTCACCGATGGGTATGATATTGAATTCATTGAGAGGAATGCGGGTTTGTGTGCCAAGGAATATGGTTCAGGCAGTAGGATTTTACAATACTTTGCTCGCAGGTAATGATCCCGGTTTAATTATTGAATGTTTGAATGGCTATCGTTTGAAAGAAAAGTTGCCTGCCAATTTATTGGAATTTTCTACTCCATTGGGTATTCCTGAAATTTTACAAAGTGGAGAAGATGTAACCATCGTTTCTTATGGCTCTACACTTCGAATAATTCAAGAAGCCTTGATTCAGCCTGCGTTAAAAAATATTTCTTGTGAATTAATTGATGTTCAAACTTTATTGCCTTTTGATATCAATCACATGATACTTGAATCCTTGAAAAAAACCAGCCGGATCATTTTTATTGATGAGGATGTTCCAGGTGGTGCAACGGCATTTATGTTTCAACAGGTCATGGAAATACAAGGAGGATATAAATGGTTAGATGCTGCCCCTAAAACGCTTACCGGACAGGCGCACAGGCCTGCTTATGGAAGTGATGGAGATTACTTCAGTAAACCCAATGTAGAAACTATTTCTGAAGCTATTCTTCATTTAATGAAAGAATAAAGAGGCTTATTCATCACGAATGATTTTATTTGCCCAGGCAAGAACAATGTCTAATTCTTCTTCCAGAGTTAGATGGGTATTATCCAGAATTTTAGCATCATCTGCTTTTCTTAAGGGACTTATTTCCCGGTGACTGTCCAGGTAATCTCTATGTTCAATATTTTTCCTAACCTCATCTATGGAAATACCCGGTGTAATTTTTTTCAATTCATCATACCTGCGCAGGATGCGTGTATGCATATCAGCCAGAAGAAAAATTTTAAGTTCTGCATTCGGGAATACTGTGGTACCAATATCCCGCCCCTCCATAACAACTCCCTTTTGAAGGCCCATTTCTTTCTGCTGTGATACAGCAAATGCACGGACTTCAGCTATAGATGCCACCTGACTTACTTGTTCACTTACTTTCATTTCACGGATCAATTTCTCTACATTTTCACCATTTAGAAGGATATCGCTTTTCTTTGAATCGGGGTTTTTCAAAAAAGACAAATGAATTTGATTTAGTGCCCTGGTAATATCCTCACTTTTGTGACTATCCATGTTATGTTGAAGAAAATAAAGGGTAATGGCTCTGTACATTGCACCACTATCTATAAAAATGTAGTTAAGCGACTGGGCAAGTTGCAATGCCAGAGTACTTTTGCCACAAGATGAATATCCATCTATAGTAATAATGATTTTTTTATCTTTCATCGATTAAAAGGCAAACATACTTAAAAAAATGGCCCTTTTTAAAGGGCTATTTTTTTATGGATCGAAACTATTTTATTGCGTAATCACTTCCACACCGGGATGTGTTGAGGTATCAAACACAAATTTACTATCCGGCAAAGAGGCTTTGGTATCTATATTGGATAATGTGAAATCAATGGTATTACCTGCTTTGTCCCAAATTTTAGCTTTTGTGACCAGGTTCTTGGACTTATTGATATAAATATAAACTTGTTTAAAATTTTTTCTTTTATCTATAGGAGTTAATTGAATCGTATAATAATCACCAGATGAGGAAATCAATTGATAAGTATATTCTTTTTCATAAAAATCAGACAGGAATTTTTGCGGTGTAAAAGCCTCTTCATCAGACGCATCTACATTTTCCACTATTACTTCATCATTTCCATTATAGTTCCAGGTTTTAATGCCATTGGAAAAAATTTCATTCACGCCTCTTTTAAAATAATATTTATTTCCTTTCATATAAAGGATCCCGGACTCAGTATTTTTTTCACTTTTATTTTTATTCTGGGTGATATAGGTAAATGAGGCCTTTAAAGCGGGAATGGTTTTTATATTGGCGCTTACTTTATCCAATATTTTTTTGGCATTAGCATCATTTTGTGCAAAACTGTAATTACAAAAAGTAACTGCTGTTATCAAGAAGGTGCCCATTAAAATTTTTTTCATCATCTGTATTTATTTTCTATTAGAAAAGGATTTCCTGATTTGGTTTATTCCGATTTCTTCAATTTTGTTGCCTGAATAGAAATTTCATTTAAAATTGAGCGTTTTTATAATATTATTAACTGATTTTCATAAGATTAGAAAATAAAGCAGTTTAATTTGCCCGAATATCTTAATTTTGCACACTTTATGAAAATTTTCTTTCAATTGTTTTTGGCTGTTTTTTTCCTGGCTTCCTGTTCCAATTCTGCGAAATTGGGAAAAGTATTAAAGAGCAAGGATAAAGAATATAAATTAAAAATGGCGGAACAATATTATGCCCAAAAGAGATATTACCAGGCACAGACGGTTTATGAGGATATCCTTCCCTTATTTAAAGGAGACACACGTTATGAAGATATGTTTTATAAATACACATACAGTATTTATGATCAGGGATTTTATTTGAATGCAAGCGATTTGTTTAAAACCTATACGGAAAATTTCCCCAATAGTAACCGATTGGAAGAAATGGAATATATGCGGGCTTATGCCTTTTATAAATTATCACCTAAAGTAGAATTAGATCAAACAGATACCTATAAAGCCATGTCGCTCATGCAGGCTTTTATCAATACTCATCCTCAGTCGCCACGTTCAAAAGATGCAGCATCTATCATTGAATTGTGCCATGAGAAGTTGGAATTAAAAGATTATAAAAGCGCTATTTTGTATTATAATCTTGGATATTTTAAAGCCGCCGCAATCTCATTTACTACTTTATTAAGTAATTATCCGGATTCTAAAATTGGCGATCAATATGAAATAGAGGTAATCAAATCCTATTTTCAATATGCATTAAACAGCTATCAGAACAAACAAGTAGAACGTTTTGAAAAGGTTATTTCAGAAGCGTCAGAATTTAAGGATCGGTTTCCCGAAAGTAAGTTGATCACTGTTGCTGATGATTATAAAGCGCAATCTCAAAATAAAATAAATAAATTACAAAATGAACAAACTAAGACGGCAGTCCAGCAGTAATATATTAAGTGTTATTGAAGCCAAAAACCTGTCTGAAATAAAGAAAAAGACCGGGAACTTATACGAGTCTATAAATATCATTGCAAAGAGATCAAATCAGATCAATATTGCGATTAAAGAAGAATTACATAATAAACTGGAAGAATTTGCCAGCCATACGGATTCACTGGAAGAAATACATGAAAACAAAGAACAAATCGAGATTTCAAAAGCATATGAAAGAATGCCTAATCCGGCCATTTTAGCTACTCAGGAATTTATGGAAGATAAAGTATATTATCGGAAAAATGAAGATGATCTTTTCCGCTAATCATTTTCATTTTAAAACATGATAAACGACAGCCCTACTGTCGTTTTTTTATTACTTTTAGCTTGTTTTTACTAAAGATTATTTTGGATGCTGAAAAATAAAAAAATTTTACTCGGAATAACCGGGAGTATAGCTGCTTATAAAATTATTTTATTGGTGCGTATGCTTATGAAAGAAAACGCAGAAATCAAAATAATCATGACACCTGCAGCTACTCAATTTGTGTCGCCCCTGGTATTATCTACCCTCATTCAGGATAAGGTTGCAATTGACTTTTTTAGTGAAAATACGTGGGCCAATCATGTAATGCTTGGGCGTTGGGCTGATGTATTCATCATTGCGCCTCTCAGTGTAAATACATTATCTAAAATGGCCAATGGACAATGTGATAATCTCTTATTAGCAACATATTTATCTGCAACCTGCCCTGTACTGGTTGCGCCCGGTATGGATGAGGACATGTGGCATCATGCAGCCACCAGGAAAAATATTGAAACTTTAAAATCTTATGGCAACCATATATTAACTGTACAAAAGGGATTTCTTGCCAGTGGACTGCAAGGAGAAGGTAGAATGGAAGAGCCGGAGAATATCCTTTTATATTTAAAAGAGAATTTTTTCCGGGGAAATCAACTTCAGGGGAAAAAAGTACTCATTACCGCAGGGCCCACATACGAGGCAATAGATCCTGTTCGTTTTATTGGGAATCATTCATCAGGGAAAATGGGATTTGCGCTGGCCGATGCGTTTTATGAACAAGGGGCAGAGGTAACATTAGTTTCCGGGCCGGTGCACCTGGGAAAATCTTATAGGGGTATCCAACTCATATCACTACATTCCGCCAATGAAATGTACAATGCGTGTATGGATATTTTTGAAGAAATGGATATCGCTGTGATGTGTGCTGCTGTGGCAGATTTTCAGCCGGAAACGGTGAGTAAGGAGAAACTAAAGAAGAAAGACCAAGGCCTTGAATTGACATTGATTCAAACTCAAGACATCCTTAAATCTTTAGGGGCATTAAAGAAACCTAATCAATTCCTGGTTGGGTTTGCTTTGGAAACTGAAAATGAGAATAAAAATGCTTTGCAAAAATTAGTTTCAAAAAATGCAGACATGATTGTTTTAAATTCATTGCGCGATAAGGGTGCCGGTTTTGGAACTGATACAAATGCTGTAACCATTTTAGATAAAAGCGGAAATGAAACCACACTCCCACTGGAAACGAAAAAAGAAATAGCTCAAAAGATTATTCAAATTATCATTCAAAAAGCACATGCTTAAAAAAATTATCAGTCTTTTTATTATTTGTTTGAGCATCCAGCCATCAAAAGCTCAGGAATTGCAAGCGCGTGTGAGTGTTTTAGCTCAACAAATAGGTACTTCTGTCAATCCAAAGATCTTTACAACACTGCAATCACAATTGACTGATTTAATTAATAACAGGCGATGGAGTAAGTTTACTTTTCAGGCTCAGGAAAAAATACAATGTAGTTTTTTACTGAATATAACCAGTGTGGTAGAAGACAATGTATATAAAGCGACTCTTACTGTACAAGCTGCCCGCCCTGTATATAATGCAACCTATCAATCTCCCCTGGTTAATTATCAGGATGCCGAAGTTACTTTTAAATATATAGAATATCAGCCAATCGAATTCAATGAAAACAGGGTCCAGGGAACAGAACCTTTAAGTGGAAATTTGACAGCCACTTTTGCATTTTATATTTATACCATCTTAGGCCTGGATTTTGATTCATTTTCCCCTAAAGGAGGTCTGACATTCTTTCAATCAGCTCAAAATATTGTAACCAATGCTCCTGATTCTAGAAATATCAGTGGTTGGAAATCTTTTGATGGAAGCAGAAACCGATATTGGCTTTCTTCCAACTTAAATGATGTAAAATATAATATCATTCATGATATCTTTTACAGGTATTACCGGTCTGGTATGGATAACCTGTATTCAAATGAAATACTGGCAAGAGAAAACATCTTAGATGCACTGACTAAATTGCAAAATTTTGGGAAAGAAAACCCTGGCACGATGATCCTGCCTTTTTTTATGCAAAACAGATCAGATGAATTAATAGGCATATTTACAAAAGCTGATCCACAAACAAAAGCAACGGCATTACAATTACTTTTGCAACTAGATATTGGAAATAGCGATAAATATAATACCAGTTTAAAGTAATGAAATTTTTAAGTTTCATCCTTATTGGGGTCATCTTTATTTCCTGCCGGTCTCAACAATCAAAACCTGCCGATTTATTACCGGTAGATAGTATGAAAGTGATTGTATGGGATTTGATCCAGGGAGGCGAAATGGCATCCATTGAATATCCCGGTTATAAGGACAGTTTTAATATTCAGTCCATGATATTATTTGAAAAAATTTTAGCCGGCTATGGATTAGATAAAAAGACGTTCTTCAAAAGTTTTGATTATTATGCCCAACATCCTGATGAAAATAAAATATTATTTGACTCTATTCAAAAGTATGGCGAAAGGCATCGTATCAGGATTTACCAGGAAGTTAAATAATCAATGGCGAAAATCAGGCATCTTTATAATGGTCAAAAATAATTTGATGAATTAATGCGGAGATTTCATCTGCCTGGTTAATCACCATTAAATGTGACCCACCTTTTATCTCATAATCCCAATGAACCTTTTTATGAGGAATGATTTTATCAGCCGTACCATGAATATTAATACTGTTTATCGGTTCAAAATGATTCTTCCATTTAATGATCGAATCAAATGCCCATGAATTGAATGCTGTATCACTATGCATGATTATTTTTTGATAGATTTCTTTTGCAGGTTTTTGGTGTGCTCCGAAAAATCCGCTTAAATGATGCATGATCCATTTTTGCATACCAGGAGATACATATTTATATAAAGGCAAATATTTCCCAACATTATAAATTTGAGGAAACTCATCTTTTGTTTTTACGGAAGAAATCAAGATGGATAAAATGCCTGGATATTTTTTAGCGATTTCAGTAGCCAGCATTCCACCAAAGGACATACCGATAATTATTGCTTTATCAGGGATATAATTTTCTTTCAAGCGAATGGCATAATCTTCAAGACTTTCATTCTGAAAGGGTTTGAGCCAGGGAATAAAGACCGGCATTGTATCTTTTATACTCAAAAATTGGAAAACGGTTTCATCTGCTCCAAGACCTGAAATATAGAAGATTTTCATAGAATGGATTCCATGTATTTCAATGAAAAGAAAAAAAAGGATTTAACTACGATTCATTAAAAATAAAAAAAATCCTGCAAAAGAGCAGGATTTTCATTTAATCAAATACGGAAAACTTTATTTACCGGGTACCGGCATAACAGGTGGCTTAGAAAAAATTGTAGGTTTTACATCTACCACATCCACATCAAAAACCAGGTTAGAAAATGCCGGGATTGGCCCGGAAGGCATTTCTCCATAACCCAAGAAAGCCGGTATGATGATTTTGCCTTTACCACCTTTTCCAAAATAACTGATTCCTTCTTCAATGCCTGCGATCATGGGGCGGCCACCACCGCCTACACTCACTTCCAGTAAAGTAGTATCTTTTTTCGGGTCGGTATTTGAATCAAATTCCAATCCTGTTTTTTGTAATGATCCTTTGTATCTGATGCTGGCTGTTTTACCGGAATCAACTTTATTATTTATATCACCTGGATTTTCTATATACACAAATGCACCACTTTTTGTTTTTTGTACATTTTTCCAACCTTGTTTGGTCACATAGTCTTCTGCACTTTTAATTTCTCTTTGTCTTTCAATTTCCAGTTCTTTATCATAGTCAGCTTTCACATCTGCTTCACTGTTATAAGCAGCTAATACTTTCATTTTGCACACAATATTTCTGTTAGATGAAAATACACTATCAAATTTTTCAATGGCCTTGCGCTTTACAAGGGTATCAATACTGAGTACAATGATTGCGCTATCTCCTACTTTACATTTGGGTAATATTTCCATAAAAGAATATTCCGCTCCTTGCGTGGTATCTATTTTCATAAAACCGGGAATTTTTCCCCAGGTAGTATTTAAAATAGTGTCATGATATTCAGGAATACTGAATTCAATATTGACTTTTACATATTTGCCCGGATCAAGTTTGGCGCCTTCTTTTGAAGGGAAAATTTTATAGGCCAGCCCTGTTTCGGTTTTGTCGTAATTTACTTTACAGGAAGCCATTAAAAGAATAGCTGAAACTGCAAGCATCATTTTTTTCATGTGATTTTTTTTATTTTTTATTGTAATTGTTCCTGGTATTTACCCAAAATCTTTTTAAAGTGACTGACATTTTGATGAAATGAATCCGCACTTCGGCCACCTGCGGCATTCCGGTGTCCTCCCCCATAAAAATGTTCACGTGCAAATTGATTTACATCAAAATTTCCTTTGCTTCTAAAGCTCCATTTTCGCTCATCCTTGCGATCAATAAGTAAAGCGCCAAATTTGATGCCTTCCATTGTCAATAAATAGTTCACAAGCCCTTCCGTATCTCCTGTCTTGATATTATATTTCATTACATCAGATCCCGGTATTGCCATAAGGGCTGTATTGTATTCATACATCACCTCTAACCGGTAAAGCAAAGCATTCCCTATAAACCGTAACCTGCTTTCTGAAAAATTGTCAAATAAATTGTCAAAAATTTCAGCATGATTGATTCCCAAGTCAATAAGATGAGCTACCACCCGATGCACTTGTGCTGATGCAGATGGAAAACGAAATGAGCCGGTATCCGTCAATAAACCGGTATAAATACATATCGCCATTTGCTTATCTAAAACTTCTGCAAATGGAGAAGCCATGATGAAATCATAAACCATTTCACAAGTGGAACTCTTCGATACATTACTTTCTCCAAATGTAAATTGTGATTCTTCAGGCTGCTGATGATGATCTATTAAAACCTTGATACAAGATAAGTCAGCTAAGGGTTTCTCCATGCCTTTAGTCCTATATAATATATTGAAATCCAAACAAAAAAGGATATCAGCCTGGTCTAAAATTTTAAGTGACTTTTCTCTATCAGTTTCAAAATTTAAAACATCATGAACGCCCGGCATCCAGTTCAAAAAACCAGCCCAATTAGTGGGTGATATAACGGTAACCTGGTGTCCCAGCGTTTGTAGAAAATGATAAAGGCCTAAAGATGAACCCATAGCATCTCCATCCGGTTTTTGATGAACGGTGATGACAATATTTTTTGAGTCCTTTAAGAATGGATAAATCCCTTGTATAGGCTGCATAGTCAGAATGTGCGCAAAATTGCTGTTTTCAGCGCATACATGCAAATCATTTTAATACTATTTAATGAATATTTCTTTTTATCCTGTTAAACTTTCTTCAGATCTATTTGAAAGTGAATGCAGATACGCTTAGTTTTGCGCAAAATTTTTAAAATGACGAACAGAACTTTTACCATGATTAAGCCGGATGCTACTTCTAAAGGCTATACTGGAGCTATATTAGATCGGATGATTAAAGATGGATTTTCTATTATTTCCATGAAATGGACCAAACTTTCAAAAGAGCAAGCAGGTAAATTTTATGAAGTGCACAAAGAGAGGCCTTTTTATGGTGAATTGGTAGATTTTATGAGTAGTGGACCTATTGTAGCGGCCATTTTAGAAAAAGAAAATGCGGTAGCCTCTTTCAGAGAGTTAATTGGCGCTACGGATCCAGCAAAAGCGGCTGAAGGCACCATTCGTAAAGACTTTGCTTCGTCTATGGGTGAAAATGCTGTTCATGGAAGTGATAGCGATGAAAATGCAGCTATAGAGAGCAACTTTTTTTTCAGTGAAATAGAAAGACATTCAGGAATTTAAAGCTTATTTATTGGCATAAGTAATCTTGTAAATAGTTCCTTGTACATCATCACTCACATATAAAGATCCATCCTGGCCCTGGGCTAGTCCACAGGGGCGATGTAGGGCATCATTGGAGTTTTTAACTTCTTTTTCCCCGGCAAAATGATCTGCAAAAATTTCCCAGGCGGGCATTGCCTTTTCTCCTTTAAAAGGCTGGAAGGCAACCAGGAAACCTTTTTGAGGTAGTGGAGCCCTGTTCCATGATCCATGAAAGGCAATAAATGCACCCTGTAAATATTTTTCCGGGAATTGATTCCCGGTATAAAATAATAATCCATTTGGAGCCATATGTGCCGGATAAGAAGCAGTTGGATCAATGGCTGATTTGCCGCCTTCTTTTTGTCCATCACCGCCGTATTCTGGGCTAAGCATTTTTTTATGATTTACTCCATCATAGTACATGTATGGCCATCCGCAATCAACACCTGGAGTAATGGTATAAAGGCACTCCGCAGGTAATTCAGCACTTTGTTTTTCGGTAAAAATTTGAGGAAAAAGATCATGCAATTGATCACGGCCATGTTGCATGACAAAAAGTTTATTTAAATGATGATTCCAGTCTAAGCCTACTACATTTCTCAATCCGGTTGCATATCGAATACCTTGTTGATAAGATTGGTTAAGTTGATTCACTTTAAACTGCCATATTCCACCGGCTCTTTCCAGTATAGGGCAAGGATTTAATCCCTTTGAGCCTTTCATTCGGTCATCTTCCTGGCAAGCATTGGAATAAGCGCCAATATTTACATAAATATGTCCACTATCATCTAAAGTGATTGATTTAGATGAATGTTGGTTCCGGCTTTCGAGACCGGTAATAATTTTTTCAGGCTTAGCAGGATTCACCACTTCAAAATCTTTATTTAATGCGTACCTGTAAACAGCCTCATCCGAGGAAGCATAGAGATACCCATCTTTAATGGCAATTCCGGTGCCTCCATAATTTCCAAAGCCTTTTGTTACATATACATTTTCAGTTTCTGTTTTTTGAAGAAAGATAATGCCATTCCCATCTTTTGGAGTCAGTAACTTTATATAAATATTCCCATTTGGAGCAATAGCCAGATGGCGTGCGTGACCGATGTGATCTGCTATAATCGTTGCGGTAAATCCTTCAGGTAATAAAAGTCCACTATTCTTTTCTATTTTACTTTTAGGAAAAGTGCTGGTATCTCCTGTTTCATGGAGGCTGTCTCCTGAATTGCAGGAGAAAATGGATGCCAGCAATAAGATATAAAGAATCACAGGCATTAAAATCGAATTTTTTTGATAAATAATTTCGATGAGCTGAACTTATATCAGCAAATACTTAGCCTTTTTAGCTTTGAATAAAGATAATAAAATTTTCATTAGCGTGAAATCAATAGATCATATACTCGAATAGATGAATTATTTATCCGGCACATTTTCGCTCAATTTTAATTCTATGTTTTCAAAAACATCCAGAAGTGATTTTATTTCTCTCTCCGAGCCAATAGAAATTCGAAGGCAATGCTCATAAAATTTTTCCTGAGTAAGATCATGAATTTCAATTTGATTGACTTTCAGGTATTCTTTTACAAGTGGTATGTTATTGAATTTAATCAATAAGAAATTAGCATCAGATGAATAAACCTTATCTATAAATGAAAAGTGTTCCAACTCCCTTCCCATGGCATTCCTCATGGCTACGATCGTTTTAATATTTGAATTTACATCCTGGATATTTTGTAATGCATCCCTGATAATTTCCATTGTAGGTTTATTGAGGTGTTTAGAAAAGGGAAGTTGATTGAGTATAGAAATAATATCAACGGATGCAAAAGCAATTTCAACTTCCAATCCCGCCATCCCCCAGGCATAATGAAAGTTTTGACAAATACATAAATTAGGGTATTCTTTCAATTCCGGGAGGAAAGACCTGTGTTTTGAAAAATTAATGTATGATTCATCCAGGATAACAAGGCCGGAAAAATTATTGAGGATCGTTTCAATATCTTCATGATGCATATTATTCCCGGTAAAATGATTCGGTGAAGAAAGCCATATTAATTTTGTTTCTTCATTGACCACTTTTTCTAAATGGATCATATCCAATTGCTGATCCGATGTTAAAGGCACTTTTAAATAATCAATTCCATTCAATTTGGCTAAATCCATTAATTCATCGGGAACCGGTGTGCAAAAAATAATTTTATCTTTTTCAGCTTCGCAGAAAATACGTATGCACAATTCAAAAAAATAATATTTCCCGTTTGTGATGAATAGATTTTCTTTTGGAACATTTTTAATGCCGGCAATGGCTAATTTGAATTGTTCCATATCTTCATCTTCGGTAAAGCGATGGTACCATTGAAGAGAGGGTGAACCTATTCCATTTTCATTGGCATGCAAGCGTATTTTTCTTGTTGGGCCACTTTCTTTGAATGGCCGTTTTTGATCTAGATACTTTTGAACGCGCTGATTAATGAAAGGGTGAAATGGCATTATTGACAAATATCTATAAATAGAAAAGATAATTCATTATGGTTAATCTAATTTCAAATTTCTTTTCTTTTTCCCACGATAACTATAAAACAGGAATAATGCCGGGCCAAGTAAAAAATAGGCATATCCGGATAGTCCCAGTAGGTTTTCTGATAAAGTTTTTGACAGTATAATTGAAATCATACCGATACTGATCATGATGATATTTTTATACAATTTCGTTTTCGTATCATATAATTCCACGGCATTCAAATCTAAATAAGCTCTATTTCTATAGGCGTGTAAATACATTAAAAAAAACAAAAAGTAAATAGACATATAACCCAACCCATAGATAAACATCAGGTTGTTTATATCACCTTGCTCCATGATAAATGGTGATTTTCCCGGCCCATAAATTTGATTGCTGAATAAGAGTGTAAATAGAAATTTTAATGGATAGACATAAAACAAAACCAAAAATATCAACGTACAATTTAAGGCAATCGAAACCAGGTCATGCATTCCATATTGCCTGAAAAAAATATTTTGTTCATACCATATAATCATTAATAAAAGAAAGCTGATGCCAAATGCAAAAAAGCCTCTCATGGTCACAAGTAATTCATCAAAACTTTTTGGCACTTCCAGGGAAACAATTAATAATGTAACCGCAAAAGCAAAAACGGCATCACTTAAAGCTTCCACACGCATCACTTCTTTTCCTCTTAAGCGAAAATGAGGGTGATTTTTTTCCAATCTTTTTCCCATTTCTTTGCGAAATATATTTTTATTTAATAATTGAAAGGTAAAATAATTTGTAATATAGGAGCAAAAAAAAACCAGGCAAATCTGCCTGGTGTTGACAACTCATCTATCCCCTCAAAAAGAATTGTTGCCAAAAAAAACCGGGAAAACAACTATTTTAACTGAACTCCTTTTGAAATTTTAAGGTTAATGCCAAAAGTCTGTATCTTCAAATTTCCAATTCCAATCCCACTTAAAGGAAATTGATAATAGGGTTCTATATTCATCTTCCAATTATTCCCTAAATATTGTGAATAACCTGCGCCAATAGATAAGTTTGAAAATAATTTGTCTGATCCTCTTTTATAAGACCTGGATAATTCATTGTAAGTTTCATTGTCATTTAACTTATAATTATAGCTTTCACTATGAATAACATTGGTAATGACATTTGCCGAAACAAAAAACCGGTTTGAAGATTTAGAGTTAAAATGATAAATTACATTCAGCGGTACTTGTGTGATTTTGGCTGCCCCATTCAGGCTAATGATATTTGTTCCTTCAGGTAGTTTTACCTCTTCTTCATTAAAATCTTTACCTTCTGCATTGAAATATTTTTTGACGAACAAAACCCCTGTTTCCAAATCAAGATTTTTAGTAAGGTTATACCCTAATAACATGCCCAGTGAATATCCGGCTTTAGGAATAGGTTGCATCTTTACGGAAGAAAATGAAGGTCCGGCTGTTAAAGCAAGATAAAAGCGATCAGTGGTCTTTATTTTGATGACATTAAGTTTAGATTTTTTATTCTCTAAGACATTATTTTCTTTTTCTAAATCACTACTTGCAAGCTCTAAGGGATAAGGTTTGAAAGGGAACTTTTCAACATGGAAAGATTTTTTATTGATTTCATTTAGATGGGTTTGAAAATTAAAGTCGGCAATACGAGAATTCTCTTGAATTAAAGGATTATATTGTTGAGATGGGTTATTATTTTGTTGATCATCTAAAAATTTGAATCCATTGTCAACGATTTGTTTAGATGAAATATTTGATTGTTTGTTATTTGATTGTTCATTAAATGGATTTTGTCTGAGTCCTGCAGAATTTAATGGACCATTATCTCTACTTTCATTTTGATTTTTATCTAAGGGAGTAAGTTGGTCAGGATTTGAGTTCTCCAAATTCCCCTTTGGTATTTGTAAGGCCTGATGGTTCACTGGCAGCTTACTCTTTTCTTTATTTTGAAAATTATTTATGAACTGATAACCTGCAGGTAATAATAATAATAATAGCCAGGCAAAGCGCCATTTTTGAGATTGACCTGATGGTACAGGAGCCTTTTCCGAAGTTGGATTGATTCTGTTTAAAACCTGATGCCAGTTGGAATTTCCTGTATTGAGCGGATAATTTTCCCCGGCATCTTTAAAAAGGTCATCATGATATATTTTGTTCTCTTCCATTTTATTTTTCTATTTCACTAAAATCTTTATGTAAAAACTTTTGTAAAGAATTCCTGGCTTTTGATAAACTTGATTTAGAAGTGCCTACTGAAATTCCCAGTTTCCGTGAAATTTCCTGGTGTGAGAATCCATCAATCACATATAGATTAAAAACAGTTCTATATGAGGGGGGCAACTTTTTGATATATCCGATCAATTCTTTATATAAGACATTCATGTCTGACGATACTCCAGTTTCTTTAGATTCCCACACATAATCCGGAATTTCAATGTAAGCCGGTCTATTTTTACTTTTTCTCAACTCATCAATAGCCGTATTGGCTATTATTTTTTTTATCCAACCTAAAAGCATATGCTCCGCCTGGCTTTCATCGGGGCATTTAAATTTGCTGATACTATTAAAAACTTTTACAAATCCATCATTGGTAATATCTGACGCTAATTCATAATCGAATACATACCTGAAAGCCACCTTTAACCCATAACCATAGAACTTTTCGTAAATTAGTTTTTGGCTATGATGATCATTTTGTTTACAATGCTCAATTATTTCATGCAGTCTGTCCAATCTTTTTTAATGAAGGATGAATAAAAAATACGTAGAAAATGACGCCTGGTTGCCCCTTTACAAATTTACTTTTTTTTTACAAAACGTTAAAAACCAAAAATTTATTCAATGCTGATTATGGTATTATTTTGGATAGAATACTTTTAAAATAGATATCATGAGAAAACTTATTGTTTTGTTTTTAGCCCTATCACTGCCTTCTATTCATATTTTGGCACAAAAAATTGACAGTATTTATTTCCATTTATATACCGATAGCCTTAAAAAGGGGGTTCATAATTACATAAATGTAGATGGAAAAATGGAGAATGGCCGTTTTTTTCCACTAGATCAAAGACAAATTATTTTTTGGAGTGATGCCGGGTCATGGGAAGGGAATGATTTGATTATTGACCGGAATTTCCAGGGTGAAGCAATAAAAGTTACCGCCACTTTAAGGGCTAATCCGGCTATAAAAAAGGAAATCCTTATTTATATTAAGAAAAAGCCGGATCCTGATGTATTGCCGCCATTGAAATAAGGTCATTTATAGTAATTGCTTTTGGCAATCAAATCCCCAATGTTTTATAATCCAGGTAACCTTTAATTCAAGATATCCGTAGGTAACTTCTTCTTTTCCGACCGGAGAATTTTTTGGAAAATTGTATCACTTAACAAAATTTAACGATATAAGCAGGTTTTATCTTTTCGTTTTCCTTTTCCTTCAAATTTGATCAATACATTTGCGTTTTTATAAAATATGAAAAAATTTTTGGCGATCTTACTGGTATTTGCTTTTGTTTCATGCAACAATACGGATAATCCTGGTGAAGGATCAGTTGTGGATAAAGACAACCCGGCTCCACCTGCCATTAGTTACCAGGTAGTGAAGATTTATCCTCATGATACGGCTTCCTACACACAGGGCTTGATCTGGCAAAATGGAAAATTATATGAGGGTACCGGGCTTACTGGAAAAAGCAAACTACGCATTATTCATATAGATAAGGGCACTGCAGATAAAGAAATTAACCTGCCGGCTAATGAATTTGGAGAAGGTATCACTATTTTTAATAATAAAATTTACCAACTTACCTGGCAAAATAATCGTGTTCATGAGTATGATGCAGGCACTTTTCAAAAAATACGCGACTTTGACTGGCCATTCCAGGGATGGGGTATTACGCATAATGAAAATGAACTTATTGTAAGTACCGGCAGCAGTAACTTATATTTTGTGGATCCGGTTACTTTTAAAGTGAAAAAAATTGTCGGGGTAACGGATAATTTAGGACCGGTGGGGAACCTCAATGAATTGGAATATATTCAGGGATCCATATTCGCCAATGTATATGAAACCAATTATATTATTAAAATTGACCCTGAAACGGGTAAAGTACTTGGTAAATTGGACCTCACAGGACTCATGAATAATAATGGTGTTCGCTACAATGCAGCATACCTTGAAGAGCAAGGTGGGGTACTTAATGGTATAGCGTATGATTCTACAAAAAATACATTACTTATTACAGGGAAATTATGGCCGGCTCTTTTTGAATTAAAAATTAATTAGCCTTTCTTTTTTTTATAATATAAATTATGGAACTGCAGTTTTGAATATTCTTTAAAGTTTGCATATTGGATGCCATTCCCCGCACAAAACCTGAAATCAAGTCATCTTTTCCTTTAGTAAATTTTTCACTTAGAAGACTTACATAAAAACTGTCAAACCACATTGGTTTTACAGAAATTACCTCAAAGCCATTCAGGTACATTAATTTTTGCATACTCTTCGGCGAAAAATGATATAAGTGCCTCGGTACATCATAAGCCGCCCAGTGTTCTTTGTAATGTTCGGCATCATTGCTTGTATAATTAGGAACAGCTACTATTAGATACCCGTCATCTTTCAATGTCCGATGAAAGACTTGAATATAATCCTGTAATTTATGAATATGCTCCAGTACATGCCAAAGTGTAATAACATCAAAACGTTTGTCTTCCAGTTCAAACAAAAAGGTAGGATGCTGAAGCGTTATTTGATATTTCTCCAAAGCTATTTTACGTGCGGTGTCATCCGGCTCCATTCCGAGTACCTGCCAACCTGCTGCCTGCATTTCTGACACAAAAGTGCCTGTACCCGCACCAATATCAAGTAATGCCCCGGCGCTTTTCTTACTCGTTTTTTCAATCAATTTTCGCTTTGATTTAATGGTATAATTTCTTACCCAATGATAAGTACGGTTAATCAGACCTTTTTTGGAATCTGTATGCGAAATATAATCCTCGGACTTGTAATAAGGCGCCATTGCTTCTGCTGACGGAACACCTTGCGTAAAACGAAGTGTACATATTTTACACTCCATAATATCAAAAGCTTCGCCGCTAACACTAAAGTCTTTGATATGATCATAAAATTTGATGGATGCACTATCGCATACAGGACAAGTTGTATAGGTAATGGTATTTTTCACTACTTACAAAGTAAATAAAGTTTATAATACAAAAAATATCTTTACTCAGTATATTTATAAAAAATAAACCCGTTCATGCCGTAACTTTCCATTATGTCCTTTTCATTGAAACCATTATCCATTAAATCAAAGCCATTCGTTTTTTACATTCCATTTACGTTTTACTTTATACTTTTTAGTATTGCAACATTTTTCTTATGGAAATATATTAGCTTAAATACTGCCATACCCGGAAATTCTTATACCGCAATTTTATCTCTTCTCTTGAAAATTTTATTATTTTCTATCCTTGTCTTTTTGGCATTTTGCTTTTTCACTGTTTTCTTATCCTGGATTATTTTTATTGTTGCCAAAAAAAGACACAAGCTGGAAATACATTTCAGCGTGTTGAATCCTATAAACGATCAGGATCAGTCGCCAGATATACAAATCGGACTTTCGCCTATAATGAAACCTATTTTTGGGTTCTTAAAATTTCGTATACAATATAATGAGAAAATGTACTCGGCTAAATTCAAACCGGCAATAGAAAGCAAAATGCATTTTCTCACCGGAAAATATACAGCTACCTTTCCATGGGAATTGCCTGAAATTACATTATACGAGGCAGATACTGCCTGGATTTATTTTGAAGACCTGTTTCAATTTTTTTCCATTGTAGTGCCATTTCCCATTCATGACCATTTTTGTAATCAACCACCGGACCGCCAAATTCAACCACTATCTATTCAACCCAGGAAAACAGAAGATGAAAATGAACGTATTGATGAGTTAAGAAGAACAGAAGGTGAATATTTAAACTACAAGCATTTTGAAGGCCAGGATGATGTAAGAAGAATTGCCTGGCCTGTATATGCACGAAGCAGGGAACTGGTCGTGCGTATACCTGAAACGCTTGATATATATGCATCTCAGGTTTACATATATCCATCTTTTTTTTGCGGGTTTCATGCAGAGAATATGCCTTCTGTTCAAATCTTATTTTTAAACTATTATAAAACTTTTATTTGGAATATTATTCGGGATATACAACTCAAAGGATTTCAAATTCATTTGATACCAGATTCAAAAGATCAGCCGGAGCTTGTCAATGAAGAATCTCAATTTAAGGAGCGTATTGCTGCCCTTGAATGGCAAAATGAAATGACACCTAAAGCTTTTGTTCAATTAAATAACGCGGCTGCAATCATCATTTCTTCATTGTGCCCGGCAGATGAAATCAAGGAATTATTGTATCAGCGAAATGAAAATACGCTCTGTATCCTTGTGAAATTGAGTACGGCCATTCAAAAAGCAGGGATACTCCATTTCATGAGCTGGCTTTTTATACAACAGGAAAAAAATGAAGCAGAAAAATACCGCGCCGGTTGGCAGTTATCCACATTACGATTTTCAATATTGGAAAATGAAAAAAAGCTGATTGCTCTTTTTAATGAACACACTAAAACCATTATTCTATAAATTTTGAAAATAGGCAGAATACATAAAGTCAATAAAGTGATTGCCCAGTCGATCTTATTGGGCTTACCAACGATGGCTTTAGTAGGTTGGTTCATTTATACAGGAAATAATTATTATTCTATCCTGGAAAATAATTTTATCAGCCAAACCATTTATTTCTCTGTTGGTTTAATGGGTGCATTTATTTTTTATGCTTATAAATTTAGGTTTGTTACTACAACGATTGTTTTGGCTTTGTTATTAAGCAGTATTTATGCAGGTATTAAAAATATTGCTACGGGTGAATTTGATGCTTTTTTTGCATCTGTACATTTTCTTATTTTTTCAATTTTATTTCTGATTGGGTGGATCACCGGTTATGGGTTTTCCCGTTCAAAAATATACACGATTTTTTGGACTCTTTTTTTATGTGCTTGTCAAATGATACTGGTTAGTAAGACAAGCGATATTAAAGCTACTGCGATTATTACAGCATTTATCCCGGTACTCTTTTATACCTTTTATATAATATATGCATCCGCACTGATACGAAATGCCCAGGATTCGATTCATGGATTAACATGGTATTTCTCCAAAAGAATAACCGGCTTTTTCAGTTTGCTGCTATTATTATTCATTGCTTTATTTTATCTTTTTCAACCGGAGTTCAAAGCGATTGAGAAAGAATGGGGAGGAGGTCAAAGCAATGAAGGGGAAAAGGGTGGCGGCAGTAGCAAGCAACAAAGTATGACACATGAAAATGAAGACGGATCCGTAAGTAATAATAACAGTATGTCATTGGGTGGGACATTGGGGAAAAATAAAAAACTTGTTTTCGTAGCTCACTTAGATAATTTTTTCCCGGACAGTATAACTCCCAATCCTTTATATTTCACGAGTGATTATTATACCAAATTTGATACCGCTATTCAAGCATTTGAAATAGATTCCCTCATGCCGGATAATGATTTGTTTAAACCAAATCCTTCAAAGATTCCATTGTATTTTGCAAAAACGGATACATCGGTAATCACGCATTCCATGGCAAGTTTGGATAGACAAGTGGTAAATGCGGAAGTGTATAAAGTATTACTATCTCCTGATGTTTTCATCGCTCCTGCTACTGCTTTCTTTTGCCAACCAATAGGCGTGCCACCAGAATTTAAAGAACAATATAAAAGTGCCTATAGAGCAAAAATGTGGGTGAGTCGTTTAAATAGCGCCTACTTTATTTATAATCCTGCCGGAAACCAGGCTCTGGAAGATTTCCAGGAGGAACGATTTCAGCAATTACGTAGTATTACCAACTATAATCATATAGATAAAAATTTTCTGAGTTATTATACTTCGATGCCCAGTAATAGCGACTATGACAGCATTAGAATATTGGCCAGAGAAATTACGGCTCATGCCCAATCCCCTATTGATAAAATAATTGCTATACGAGATTATTTTTTAAGTAAAGACGAATTTGGCCAGCCCTTGTTTGCTTATGCTGATAATGCCGGAATACCGGGCTTACCCAGTGCATCTAAGCTTAACTATTTTCTATTTTCAAGCCATAAAGGGTATTGTGCTTATTATGCCGGAGCCACATTATTTATGTTACGTGCATTAGGTATTCCTTCACGCGTGTCTGCAGGTTTTATAACCATCAACAGGAGCAATAAAAACCCGGGTTGGTATTGGTTTTATGAAGATCAGGCTCATGCTTGGGTGCAGGTTTTTTTTCCGGGATATGGATGGCTGGATTTTGATACGACCATTCCGGATGTTAATACCATACAGTCGCCCCAGCCGGATGGCACGCCACCACTCAATTTGCAACAACCTTATTTTGTAGCAGATGGAAAAATAATCAGCGTTGATACTTTACATAAAATGATAAATTTAGCTGTCAACAAACTATTGTTTCATGATGAGAATTTTACTTCATCCATTCCGGTAAATGTAAAATTGAATATTGCGCTTGCTTCCATTAGCAGAGATACCGGTATTGTAACCATTCAATCATTAAAAGAAAATATGCACATTACCGCAGCGTCTTATGCAGAATCCCTGAAAAATATACTAGCTCAGAAAGGTGACAGCATGGCTTCTGTGATAAAAAAAATAATCCAACCTGTTCCTGTGGATGAAATCAAGATTATAGACGACGTGATGCAAAAAAATCAGAAGCAACAATCCAATCAAGAAGAAAAAAGTTTCAATAAAAGACAGCTCATAAAAATTTTAGGCGTGTTGGCTTTGCTTTTGGTTCTATTGATCTTATTCTTTCCATTCATCATTTGGTTTTTCTTTGATATGCAAGCCAGGACTGCTCCACCGGGAAACAGAAAAGCATTTTTGATTAACCGCTCTCTGCATTTTTACTTTAACCAATTCGGATATTCAAGAAGAGGCATGAGTCCTTATGAATTCGCCCTTTCAATAGACCGGCAATTTGGAACAAAAATCATAACCTTCAGTGATTTGTATCAAAAAATGAAATATAGTAACCAGGAATCTACTTTAGAAGAGAACGAATGGCTTAGGCCCTTTTATGAAAGCACCAAAAAAATAATGAAAGAAAAGTTTTCTTTATCCAAAAGAATAAATGCATTTTTAAAACTTAACAGGACATTCCTGTTTTTCAAAAACATCAAAACAATTCATTATGAATAATGATAATCATTTGCAGGAGGCTATGGAAAAGATCCAGGCACTTGTTGAAAATATGGGTACGGTGATTAAGGGAAAGCAACCGCAGGCCGAATTTGTAATCACCGCTTTATTGGCTAAAGGTCATATTTTAATGGAGGATAATCCCGGTACAGGGAAAACAGTTATGGCTAAAACCCTTGCCAGTTCTATATCGGGAAATGCAGAAAAAGGAGGTACAGTTTTTAAACGCATTCAATTTACTCCTGACCTACTGCCGATGGATTTATTGGGCACAAATATTTTTGATGATATAAAAAAGGAATTCATATTCAAAAAAGGCCCCTTGTTTTGCAATGTATTATTGGCGGATGAAATTAACCGGGCATCCCCCAAAGTGCAATCGGCGTTATTGGAATGTATGGCAGAGAATCAAATCACTATGGGTGAAACAACCTATAAACTGGAGAATTTATTTTTTGCGATAGCTACACAAAATCCGATAGAAATGGAAGGCACTTATCCCCTGCCTGCTGCACAACTTGACCGCTTTTTTTTGAAAATTCATTTTGGCTATGCGGATGATGCTACGGAACTAGCCATCTATAAAAATTACCTGGACATACAACATCATCTTGACCATATCCAGCAAGTTTTAAGCTTGGAAGATATTTTGTTTTTACAAAATCAGGCAGAAGCTGTCTATATCCACCCGGAATTAATTACCGCCGTTCGTAATTTGGTGATTTCCACCCGGGTAAACCCTGATATTTCCTTGCCGGCTTCCACTAGAAGCGGCATTACCTTTTTGAAATGTTTAAAAGCTTTTGCACTCGTTAAAGGGCGTCAATATGTAACAGAGAATGACTTCAAAACCCTTGCCAGGCCTGTTTTGCATCATCGGCTCATTTTCCGCACAAAAGATGCAAAAGACAAATTATTGGAAATGCTGCTCGATGCAGAATTAAACCGTTTGAATAAGTTAGCTATTCAGGCAGAACCTGCTTAAAGAAAATGAAGAAAAATATTTTTATACATATTAGCACACTATTTTTTTGTTTCGCCTTTGTTTTGTTGAACCATGATGCACTATGTCAACCGCAATCTGCAGCACGTTATGAAATAGATGCAAAGAGAATAGATGTATCTCCTACGGAGAAAGATGCATTACCACGAAGCCGGGAATTTCTTCGGTTAGACAGCACTTATTATGTTGGATGGATGTATGAAGGTATCTATAAATTTGACCACAGCGCGGATTATCTGGGTTATCAAAATGCCCTGATCCCTTTAAGAAAAGCATTTTTATTGATTGACAAGGATTTTGGAAAAATATTTTACACTCTTTATGATTCACCGGAAAATCTTATTCAATATATCTCCCGTTACCAGGATTTATATCAAATTTATGATGCTTTACTAGAAAGCTATGATAACCTTGAAATGCCTGATTCTGTAATGTCTTTGATTGAAAAAATTTCTCAATATGGGTTTAAAAAAGATTATGGTTTTGGCATGTTTTATCATCGTGCATGGACATATCATCGCAATCGCTTTTTTACTTCCGGCAAATATCCATTTCTCAAAAATTCCGTGCAGGAAAATGAACAAATGGCTTTTGAATGGTGTTATCGGGGGTTGGCCTTCATCCAAAAAAATAAAGAGGAAGATGATGCACTATTTGGACAAGGTCAAAGTGTTGCAGAATATCTTGCCATCTATCATTATCTGGCTTTGCTTCATTGCTATAACAAAAATTACGATAGCAGTGAATATTATTATAAGCAATTGATCAGTGGTGGAGCAGTTTCATGGAATAACTACGGAGGTATGCAAGGAGAAATAGGACATTTTGCAAACGCACGGGAATACTTTTCAAGGGATGAAGACCTGAGTTTCATGAATGGCATGTTGCGGGAGGCTTATTATTATGTACCTGAATTATATGTCTTTGCCGGTAGAACTAAAGATGCTATTGCCATGGGCCGTCAGGCTATTACGGAAAGCGCTTCCTCTCCCGGATTTGGTTGGTATGCCATTGGGCTGGCACGTAGTTTTTTATACGATGGCCAATTAGACAGTTGTGCATTGTACTTAGATAAAGCGGCTAATTTTAAAGAGTTGCATATAGGTACTACACTTACACAAACACAGTATGATTTCACCATTCATTTATTACAGGTACAACTTTATGACAGAAAAATATTTTTATTAAAATTCCAACATAAGAATTGGTGGTATTCTCCATCCGTTTTATATGAATTGGCTTCCTGCCAATTGCAAAAATTTATGGTTGAATATGTTGTGGTCAATGAAATGATTTTTAATCCAGACAGAACCCGATTAATCTATGACCTATTCTGTGCAGAATCTACAACTTCTTATGATGAAGCCATGTATGTGATGAAAGATTTTAGTCCTAAATTTTTCCTGGATAAATATGAAAATTATACTACCACCGATCCTCGAAAAGAAATACAACGATATTTCAGTTTGTTTGTGGCGTCTTTTCAATTGCAAAATAAAGATTACAAAGATGCAGTGACCCATATGGAAAATATGGAGAATGAAATTCTTTTGGATACTGCAAATGAAAAATTATTTATAGGGAGATTATATGAAAATTTGTATAATGGCTATCATGCTTTGGATTATAAATCTGAAGAGAACGGAGCGAGAGCGCAATTAATGAATGAATATGCTCCTTTAATTCCTTTTTCCGGGATTACCGCAAAGATTTATTTAACTACTTCCGGGATATCAGATGCTGTTACTAGCCAGGTAGTGAAGCAATTAAAATCCTGTAATATTGATTTTGTAAATTCTTCAGCTACTGCTGATGGGAATGCAGATATTTTATTTGTAAAAAAAGGAGCGGTTTACCAGGTAAATATTCATGTGATTTCATCAAAAGGAAAAACGATTGTAGAAAATCAAACTTTTCTTTTCAAAGAAGCGGGCAATGCAGGCTATGAAATAGCACGCCGGTTATTTGGTTGTGGTGGTTCTGCTGTATTATAAATCATTTCAAATACAGTTCTGGTTGTTTAAAATAATTCCTGTACCGTTGTATCCGGAAAATCTTTCACCCATTCCATTTGGATATTTTTACTAAAATCCATCAATTTAGAACCCACTGCTTTCCACCCCATTACTTCAACCACTTTAGCTATTTTTATTTTCCCTTTCCTGATAGCATTTCCTTTTCCAACCTGCATGGCTAAAACCGGCTCAGGTAAAGTGCTTGCGGCTACAAGCCTATTGTCCTTTCCTTCTTTAATAAATTGAAAAGCTGTATGCAATGTGGTTGTTTCTATCCGAAACCGTTTTACCATATATTGTTTTTTTTCTGAATCTAAATAGATTGCCGAAACAATATTTTCAGGATCATATTTTTCGATGAGAATAATATCTTCAGCATTCAGGCGATGTGTCAATTCAGTATCCATAATTTCATAACTGCCATTTCGATATAACAGGAGCAAATTTTCATTTTCAAAACTGCCCAGGTAAATCCCTTTTTCATCTGTATTCAGTTTGCCGAATTTTGTATCGAGCCAAAGTCTTTTTCCTTCCAGTGTTGATTTCCCCTTTTCTTTTAATTTGATGGATCGTACCGCATATTTTGTCACCTGGTTGCCAATACTGCTACGCCCTTTAATTTCTAAAGATTCAAAATAAAAATCAAATTCTTTAATACGGGCTTTAGAACCCGGTGTGAGTAGGACTTTCACTGTTTCTGCTTCACCATTTGGATTTACAGAAAAGTATAACACTTTGGATCGCTCACTGCCTTTTGTTAAATCGTATTCTTTGTCTCGTGTAATACCCGTAACATGGAAACGTTTTGCATAACTGATAGATGATTGGCCATCAACATAGATCATATTGTATGTAATGCGATCGTCCGTTTTCACAAATACTGCTGCATGAATAATATCCTTGCCAATAAAAACCTTGTCACTTACTTTCACTACTTTCAGGATACCTCGTTTGGTAAAAACAATAATGTCATCCAGATCCGAACATTCTACCAGAAACTCATCTTTTTTTAATGAAGTGCCTATAAAACCTTCATCCCTGTTGATATACAGCTTTGTATTGGCTATGGCAACTTGTTTCGCTTCAATATTGTCAAATGCTTTAATAATTGTTTTTCTTTCCCTCCCCTTCCCATATTTATTTAATAGATTTTCAAAATGTGCAATTGTAAATTGGACCAGGTTGGCAAGATGATGATTTACTTGTTCAATTTCTGATTCAATATTTTTTACCTGGTTATTTAAATCTTCAATATCCAGTTTATAGATCCGTCGTACCGGTTTTTCCGTAAGTTTTAATATATCTTCCCGGG
Organism: Bacteroidota bacterium; assembly: GCA_018268015.1. GTDB lineage: Bacteria > Bacteroidota > Bacteroidia > Chitinophagales > Chitinophagaceae > JAFDXJ01. The sequence continues at coordinate 286,535 of JAFDXJ010000050.1, read as the reverse complement.
TAATATCTCTTTTAAGTTTTTTCCTGTAAGGTTTAAATGCATTTTCTATGGCTTCCAAAACAATTTCCCAACTGGCATATTTTTGCTCTAATTCCTTATAAATTTTTTCTTCAAAAAATATTTTCTCCAGTGATGTGAAATGCCACTTTTCCTGTAACTCCGACAAACGGATTTGCAATTCTTTTTGCAGCAATCCTTTTGTATAATCTACGGATGACTTTAATAAATCATTTACACTGAGGAATTGTGGTTTTTGATCAGAGATCACACAAGCATTGGGTGAAATACTGATTTCGCAATCAGTAAATGCATATAAAGCATCAATAGTTATATCTGCGGAAATGCCCGTTGCGAGCTCAATCTGAAGCTCTACTTCTTTGGCTGTAATATCCGTTACTTTTTTTATTTTGATTTTTCCCTGATCATTTGCTTTGGTTATACTGTCCGCCAATGATGAAGTGGTCACACCATAAGGAACACTTTTTATGAGCAATGTTTTTTTATCAGCCTCTTCTATTTTTGCCCGTACACGAATTTTCCCTCCTCTTTTCCCCTGTTGATAATTTTCAGCATCAATCAAACCACCGGTTTGAAAATCTGGAATGAGTTTAAAAGATTTTCCTTTCAAATATTGTATTGCGGATTCACAAATCTCACAAAAATTGTGTGGAAGAATTTTGGTTGAAAGGCCCACAGCAATTCCTTCAGCTCCCTGGGCAATCAGGAGCGGAAATTTCATTGGCAGGTTAATCGGTTCCTGCTTACGCCCATCATAACTTAATTGCCACTCTGTGGTTTTAGCATTAAAAGCAATGTCCAGTGCAAGTTTTGAAAGCCGGGCTTCTATATACCTTGGTGCTGCAGCATCATCCCCGGTACGAATATCTCCCCAGTTTCCCTGTGTTTCAATCAACAAATCCTTTTGCCCCATATTGACCAAAGCATCACCAATAGAGGCATCTCCATGAGGATGATACTGCATACTCTGCCCGATGATATTGGCAGCTTTATTGAATCGGCCATCATCCATTTCCTTCATCGCATGTAAAATGCGTCGCTGTACGGGTTTCAGGCCATCTTCCACAGCCGGTACGGCTCTTTCTAAAATCACATAAGATGCATAATCGAGGAACCAACTCTTGTACTGACCTTCAATACCTATTTTACTGTCAGGATTTTTTTCTTCCAAATCTTTTTCCATATGTTTTTAATTCATTGATCAATTACTTTCGCTCATACCTTCTTTCTCCGTCAATTGAATGGTTATTTCTTTCCAGCCATTTTCCCAATTTCCTATTGCAGATAATTTTCCTTCTTGGCAGAGTTCACTTATCCTCCAGGCTAAAAAGGCATCGCCCGTTTTTATTTTTAATTTACCCAATAAATGAAACAAAATTTTTTGAAGGGTTTGTGGTGTCGTACTGATACCTGAAAGAATATTTTTATCAAAATAATCAATCGGTTTTGCTACAATTGTTTTTTCATCTTCCAAAATACGTATACAACTTTCATTTGAAGAAAGTTTGCTCCATTCATCCCGGATTGCCTCAAAAGAATGAATGCTAAGAGGAACGGCAAGCTTCCGTGCTTTCCATAATTCAATAGGGCGAATGTCAAACAAATTGGACGGATAAAACAGGCTTCCTTTTTCATTGATAAAGGGAAGATTACCCAAATTGACAATTCGAATATTTGTTAAGATATTTTCTAATTGACAAACAAGCCAATAGTATCCACAACGATCATGTACATTAGGAGCAACCCAAATCCATATTTCTTGTGACGCATCAGATTTAACCAAACTGATTAGATCATTCACCGTTTTCCGGTCATCTGTTTCCAGGTCGGCATGAATGTGTGGAGCATATTTCAAAATTTTTCTCCACCAATCTTTCCGGATATTCATACCCTCTTCAACCTCCAAATGAAGGAGTGGACCCACAGCAAAATCATCTCTCACCAGCCATACATTGCCGGATAAGGATTCATCCATTTCAAGGGCTTGTTTTAATGTGGCTATGTCTGCTTCCTGAAAAACGATATGTGTCATATTTTAAAAATATTTCTATGCTATTGGTTAAATGTTTGCCATTTCTGCTTTATCCATTTCAATTCGCAAATTGTCAATGATGAATTCTTGTCTTTGAGGTGTATTCTTGCCCATATAATAAGACAATAAATTTTGAATGTGTTCACCTTTTTCTAAGATGACCGGTTGCAATCGAATTTCATCACTGATGAATCGTTCAAATTCTCCGGGAGAAATTTCACCCAGGCCTTTGAATCTGGTTATCTCAGGCTTTCCACCCAATTGATGAATGGCTCTGTTTTTCTCTTCTTCATTATAACAATAAATTGTTTCTTGTTTTATGGATTGCCGGCCATTTAAATGTCGAACCCGAAATAAGGGTGTTTCTAAAACAAAGACATGATTTTGTTTAACAAGATCAGGAAAAAACTGAAGGAAAAAAGTCATCAGCAATAACCTGATATGTAAGCCATCTACATCGGCATCTGTAGCAATAATAATATTATTATACCGTAAGCCTTCCAGGCCTTCTTCTATATTCAATGCATGTTGCAATAAATTGAATTCTTCATTTTCATAAACGACCTTTTTGCTCATTCCGAAACTGTTCAAAGGTTTTCCTCTTAAGCTAAATACGGCCTGTGTTTCAACATCTCTGGCTTTCGTTATAGACCCACTGGCGCTATCTCCTTCCGTAATAAAAATGGAACTGGCTTTTTGTTTTTCTGCGATGGCTGCCCGGTCTTTTCCTGTTGCATCTTCATTATAATGAAACCTGCAATCGCGTAATTTTTTATTATGCAGATTCGCTTTTTTAGCACGTTCATTAGCAAGTTTTCGAATCCCGCTCAATTCTTTTCGTTCCTTTTCACTTCTTTCAATTCTCTTTTTTAATGCCTCAGCAACAGCCGAATTCCGATGTAAATAATTATCTAATTCTTTTGATATAAAATCATTGATGAAGGTTTTAACGCTTGGTCCCTTTTCAAAAATATATTGCGAACCTAATTTTGTTTTGGTTTGCGATTCAAAAATTGGCTCCTGTACTCTGATGGAAACAGCAGCCACTATACTCTGTCTGATATCTGAAGCATCGTAATCTTTTTTAAAAAAATCACGTATGGTTTTTACATATACTTCCCGAAATGCCTGTTGATGTGTGCCGCCCTGAGTGGTATACTGGCCATTGACAAAAGAAAAGATATCTTCTCCATAATCATTATTGTGCGATACGGCGATTTCTATATCCTCCCCTTTGAGATGAATGATCGGATAACAAAGTTCATCTTCATTGGTTTTACGAATTAATAAATCAAGCAGCCCATTTTTACTAACATATTTTTTGCCATTGAGAGAAATGTTTAAGCCTGCATTGAGATAACAATAATTCCATAATTGATTATCCAGGTATTCATGAAGAAAATGATAATTGCGAAAAACGGTTTCATCAGGCATAAATGAAATGGATGTGCCGTCCGGCTCAGTGGTTTTTGTTTCTTTATGCTCATTCTTTAAAATACCTTTTTCAAATTCTGCGGCTTTCATTTTTCCATCGCGGAAACTTTCCACTTTGAAAAAACCTGATAACGCATTCACAGCCTTCACGCCCACCCCATTCAATCCCACACTTTTCTGAAATGCTTTACTGTCATATTTTGCTCCTGTATTAATTTTGCTTACCACATCCACCACTTTTCCCAAGGGTATTCCACGGCCAAAATCTCTTATAGATATTATTTTTTGTTCAATTAGGATTTCAATTTGTTTGCCATATCCCATGGTATGTTCATCAATAGAGTTATCAAGCACTTCTTTTACCAATACATAAATACCATCATCCGGCGAAGATCCATCGCCTAATTTCCCGATATACATACCGGGCCGCAAGCGGATATGTTCACGCCAGTCAAGGCTTTTAATACTTTCTTCCGTATAATCTCCAATCTTGTTTTTATCTGCCATCAATGATTTTAAATTAGGTATAAAAAATTTATAAGCATTTTATGAAAAATAACTTTTTTTCAATTGCATACAAATTTAAAATTGCTTTGCGCTGCAAGATGATAAGTTTTCTACAAATCCTTTAATATTGTGGATAAATCAAGGACTTCTAATTATTTTGCACGGATATAAAATGAAAGATTGTCTTAAAGGTTTATTTTTTAATCTATGTAATGCCCCAGCAAAAAGAAAAATATGATATTACAAAAAGCATTATTGCACAGGTTGCAGGATTACTGATTATTATTCCTCTTGCACCATTTATTTGCAGATACATCCCCCCGGTGATGATCAGTGGTTTTAATATTGATCTCATACTTTCTATCCTTATCTCCATATTAATAGTACGGATATTAATGGCTTTGGTAAAGCCATTGGTGCTTCCCATACTCCTTGTTTTTTTAGGTATTTTGGGCTTTAACCAATTTAGTGGTCATTATGGATTCACCAATATTTTCAATGATTATAAAACACTGACTTATACAAACTGGACAGTACGGGAACATAAGCAAAATGATATTTTAGAAGCTCATTCAAATTTATTTGAAAATGAAGCAGACAAAGTATCCCGGTTAGTGAAAAGTAAAATTCAGTACAATGATTCTGTTACTCGAAATTTTTCAGTACAACATTCATTAGATTACTTCAAAGAGTATGAATCAAAATATTCCATGCTTACCCGGTATCTATCCTTATTTAAATATATCAATAATCATTTCAATTATGTACCAGATTCGCAACGTGATGAATATTATGCTTCTCCCCGCGAAACCATCCTCAATGGGCTTGGAGGAGATTGTGATGATCACAGCATTTTGATGGCAAGTTGCCTGATGAGTATCGGTGCACAATGCCGGTTGGTTATTGTTGAAAACCACATGTACCCGGAGTTGTATGTGGGTAATAAAGAAAATTTTGAAATTTTGCAGCAAGCAATTATCCAACTCTTTTCAGATCAAAAAATTAATCGATTATATTACCATGAATCAAATGGTGATTACTGGATAAACCTGGATTATACGGCGCATTATCCGGGTGGCCCCTATATGAATGATCATGTTAAACTGGTTATTGAACCTTAAATTGAAAATTTATGAGAATTAAAATCATGCTTTTTGTTTTATTTATTTATGCAACCCATTTTCTGCATGCACAGTCATTGGAAATTTTAACCAGTGGTAAAAATATTTCCTTTCGCGGGTTAAGCGTGGTTAATGAGCAAGTGCTTTGGGCCAGTGGAACGAACGGTACTGTTGTTCGCTCCATAGATGGCGGCAAAACGTTTGAATGGTTAACCGTAAAAGGTTTCGAACAAAGTGATTTTCGTGATATTGAGGCATTGGATGAAAATGTTGCTTATATCATGGCGGTGGATAGCCCGGGATTAATTTTAAAAACTACAGATGCAGGGAACTCATGGACTAAAGTTTATGTGGACACTATGAAAGGCGTTTTTCTGGATGCTATGGCATTTAATCAAAAAGGTGATGCGATTGTTGTCGGGGATCCTTTGGCGGATCTTAAAACTTATATGGTTTATAAAAATGAACATCAATCAGATTTTAAAAAATTAAAAACCAATCAGTCTCTTTTAAAAGGAGAAGCATTTTTTGCAGCAAGTGGTACGAATATTCAATTCATTCCGGGTACGGATGAATTTGTATCTGTAACGGGTGGTATGGCATCCCGTTTTCATCATCATGATGTATCGCTTTCTTTACCTTTAATGCAAGGAACGGAATCTTCCGGCGCCAATTCCATAGCTATATGGGATAATAAAAATATGTACGTGGTAGGTGGAGATTTTTCGAATGATACAATTTCAACAGGCAATGCTTGCTTTACCAAAGATGGCGGTTTGACATGGCAAAGACCTAATCAAAACCCTCATGGATACAGAAGTTGCGTCATTTATTTAACCGCAAATAAATTGCTTGCTTGTGGTACCAGTGGTGTGGATATTTCAACGGATGGCGGCTTAACCTGGGAATCAATCTCCACTTTAAGTTATCATGTTTGCCAGATTTCTAAAAGTGGGAAGGCTGTTTTCTTAGCAGGAACTAAAGGAAGAATTACCAAACTGATATTTTGGGAATAATTGAAAATTCATCTTGATTGAAAATAGCGAGTTGGACTTTTCAGGGTGATTTAAATTATCGCAAATTTGCAATCAAAGCGTGATTGGATTCATTTAGTCTGAGTACTTTTTCTTTTTTGCCGGTAAATAATTTTCCTGATCCATCTTTGATTTTTCTGTTTGATTATTTGTTATAGAAAGGGATCCTAAAAATAATACGGTATATATAACAATAGCCGGTATTAATTCTTCCCAGCGTATCCAATAGCCCCACCAGCTATAGATGGCACCTTGTGATGGCGTAGCGGCTTCATAGATAATTCTGATCTCCTGGTTTTCTTTAAAGGTTTTAAATAAATAGGTAGCCGGAGTCAGGTAGGTTTTCTGATCCACTACATATTGTGCCTGTGGCGTTTTATTCCCTAAAGCTGCATCTTTTTTAAAATGAATTTTTGCCGGAATAATTTTACCGTCAAAATAATCAGGCCTTCTTGTGAAGAGTGCAAATAATGCATAGCATGCAATAAATATGATAGCGGCGATCTTATACAATGAATATTATTTCAAACTTCGGAAATCAACCGGTACAAGTTTACTTACGCCGGCCTCCTGCATGGTCACTCCATAAATAACATCCACGGCACTCATCGTCATTTTATTATGGGTGATAATAATAAATTGGGAATTTGTACTGAATTGCTGGATCATTTGGGTGAATTTATTCACATTGACATCATCCAATGGAGCATCCACTTCATCAAGAATACAAAATGGGGCAGGTTTGATTAGGTAAATAGAAAATAATAAGGCTGTTGCAGTTAAAGTTTTTTCACCACCACTTAATTGGGTAATGGACGAAGGTCTTTTGCCTTTTGGCTTGGCAATGATTTCAATGCCTGTCTCCGCAAGGTTTTCAGGATTATCTAAAATCAAATCAGCTGTATCTTCTTCTGTAAAAAGCGCTTTAAACACCTGCTGAAAATGATCCCGTACTTTATTGAAAGTTTCCAGGAATTGATGATTTGCTGTAGCGCCAACTTCACGGATCGTTTGTAATAAACTTTCTTTAGCCGATACCAGGTCTTGCTTTTGTTCAATAATAAAATCATAACGCTTTTTCATTTCTGTAAAAGCTTCTATGGCCATTGAATTAATCTCTCCCATATTATCCAGTCTTTTCTTCATCCGCTGGCAATTTTCTTGTAAATCATCCACGGATAAGGTGGTTGCCCGATTTTCTGAAAGAATGTCTTCAAGCAAAATATTAAATTCTACCTGCAATCTTTCCTTCATCCCGGCCAGTTGCAATTTCAGTTCATTCATCCGGTCTTTCAATTCACCCGTGTGGAGTTCTTTATGTTCTTTTTCTTTTAGCCGGTTACGAAGCGCCGATTCTTTTTGTTGTAATTCATTTCGAAAATTATAAAAAGACTGGTCTGCAGTATTTAATTTTTTCTCTTCTACTTCTTTGGTTTGTAAAAATTCCACTAAAGCTTTTTCAGATTCATCCAGGAGTACTTTACTCTCAACGATATCTTGTTGCACCTTCTTAAATTGAATGGTATTATGATTAATACGTTCATGCAATTCTGTCAATTGACTTGTTTTGAATTTCAGCTCCTGCTGCAAGCCTGAAATTTTATTTTGCTGACGGGTGACCTGTAAATTACTTTCATTATAAATAGAGGAGGATTTATTATAGGAATCCTCCGCATGATGAAAATCCAATTCACGGGTTTTCAATTCATCTGAAATATTGGCTAATTGATTGTTTAATGCCGATAACTCCGTTCTTGTGTCTTCTATATTTTTTTGTTCTGCTTCCAGTTTTTGAATGATTTCTTCCAATTTCAAATTACCGGAAGAGATGGCTTGTTCTGTAGTTTCAATTTTATTTTTAACCCTGAATAATTCATTATTCATTTGTTGTATTTCCAACTCAGAAGCCTTTACTTGTTGTTCTTTTAAGGATGCGGAATAAAGGGCAATGTCATCCTGTTTTTGTTTCATTTCACTTTTCAGCGCATTCACCACAGCATCCTGCAAAATGATTTCATCCTGCATCTTTTCAAGATTTTTGGCACGCCCTATTTTTTGCCCTTCAAATAAACCGGTACTGCCACCTCTTAAAGAATAAGGACCTTTGACAAGACGGCCATTTTTATCTATTAGGATCACATCCTGTAAATCCTCCATCAAAACGTCATCATTTTCTGCAATAAATACATTTGCAAGTAAATATTTGGCCACTGAAAAATAAGCATCATCTACTTCCACAATATCCAATGCAGAAATACAGTTCGCCGGTTTTGTTGATGAAAAGGATTGAGTAGCAATTTTATCAAGAATAAAGAAATTGGCTTTCCCTTTTTTATGATCTGTTAATAAATGTACTGCCCGAAATCCTTCTTCCATTGTTTGAACTACATAATAGTTTAAAAAGGGCTCCAGGAGATTTTCAATTGATGTACGATATTCTTCCTGAACATATAAAATATCAGAAAGCAAAGGAGCCTGTGTATTCCACTCTTTATTGCCATGTAAAAATTTTACACTTTCAGGATAGCCTTCCATAGAATCTACCAGGCTTTTCAATAAGTTGAATTCATTGCGTTTTGCATCCAATTTCCGGTTGGCATCCATGAGTTCATTACGCAAAACTTCTAAGGCTTCCTGTGTTGCCAGGATTTTATTTTTGGCATCCTCATGTTCCCTGATCAGCGTTTCCAGGGATGATTTTTTTTCTGCAAGAGTGACTTCCAATTGACCAAGACTGGTATGTTCTTTTTCCAGTTGTGTTGCTTTATTTTCCTGTTCCTGTTTTGTCAGGTCTCTTGTTCGTTGCAGATTTTGAATAAGTGTATCGGCAACGGCCACTTTTTTTTCTGCCTCAAATTGAGATCGTTGAATTTGTTGAAGACCTTCCCGGGAAACATCAAGTACTTTTCTTTTAGCATCAAATACAGACCTTGCGTTTTCGGCATCTTCCCGGGCAGTTATTAGTTTTTCATTTTGTACAGATAAGCTTTTGGTTTCTTCATTGACCTGTAATTCTGAGAAGCGAATAGAATCCTGGATCGTATTTAATTGCCCTTCCGCATTTTGCAAAAATTCTTGTAGGTTTTTTTCGCTTTCCAACAAGTAAGATAATTTTTGTGCGGCAAGATTCCGGTCATTTTCTTTATTCTTCAGGCTTTGCATCAGGGCATTGAAACGCTGTTGATTTTCATGCAATGATTTTTCAGCTTCTGTAAATTTCAATTTTTCATTTTCCAATGCGGCCTCTTCGGTAGCAATGCGAGCGTCCAGTTGTGTTTTTTCATCCAGGGAAATATCCAGTTTTGCAGTTAAATCCTGGTAGGTCTCATTATAGCCTTCAAGCGAAGCTTTAGCCAATTCTATGGAAGATTCGCGATAGTCTTTTTTTATTTCATAATATTTCTCTGCCTTACGGGCCTGGCTCTCAAGCGTTTTAACCTGATTATTGATTTCAAATAACAAATCTTCTATCCGGTTAAGATCCATCTCTGTTGCATCCAACTTTAAGGTGGCCTCTTTTTTCCTTGTTTTATAAATAGTAATACCGGCTGCCTGCTCGAGCATTCTACGGCGGCTATTATCTTTATCTTTAATGATATCATCCACCATCGCCAGTTCAATAATAGCATAACTGTCATTGCTGATCCCGGTGTCCATAAACAAATTATGAATATCCTTCAGCCGGCATGCTACATTATTCAGCCGGTATTCACTTTCTCCATTTTTATAATAACGCCGGGTAACGGTTACTGTTGAGAACTCAGTAGGCAGTAAATTTTTTGTATTTTCAAAAGTGAGACTCACTTCAGCAAGGCCGCTTCCACTGCGGGTCTTAGAGCCATTGAAAACAAGCGCTTCCAGGTTTTCACTGCGCAAGGATGAAATCTTTTGTTCACCGATCACCCAGCGGATGCTATCAATAATATTACTTTTTCCGCAGCCATTTGGCCCAATGATACCCGTAATACCCTCATCAAAATTGATAATTGTTTTATCAGCAAAACTTTTAAATCCTTTTATTTCTAATTGTTTGAGACGCATACAGTTAATTTATTCCCCTTCAGGTAAATCTCTTATTCATGCGAACTTAACGGAAAAGCTTAAAACAGGAAAAGGCAATTTATTTCTTGTGGAAAATTGGTGCAAAGAAAAATATAAGGATTGATTGAAGATGATTTCTAATCAAAAGTGGCATCTTTTTTTTCAATTACATTTGACTTTAAATATTTCCTGGTTGAAAAGTAACTTTCCTGATTATTATGCTATTCTTGGTATTCATCCCAATGCATCCCTGAAGGATATCAAATCTGCTTATCGGATTTTAGTCATGAAATACCATCCGGATAAAAATCCGGGTGAAGCAAACCATGCACATTTTTTGGAAATTGCAAAAGCCTATGAAATATTAATAAATCCTGTAGAAAGAAGAAAATACCATGATAGATATTTTTATGATTACGAGGATTCAGGTAATACAACCATTACTGCAGAGACTATATTGAAAAATTGTAAAATATTTCTTCAAAACTTGCAATATGCAGACCCATATAGGGTAAACTCCCGTGTATTTGCTCATCTTGCTGCGAAAATTTTAACCGAGACAGAAATTTTGTATTTATTGAAGACTGACAATGAAAAAGAAGTCAATGAAATGAAATCAATTTTACTTCAATGTATCAATTACCTCGATTTTAAGAGTTCGGAATCAATTGGTCAAAAATTGCTTCTGTTATCCAATGAAGACCCAAAGACACTACAGCGGGTACAAAAAATATTACGTCAAAAGAAGTTTGAATGGATATGGAAAAGCAATGAATGGTGGATTATTTTGATTGTGTCCATGGTTTTATGTGCCATCATTTATATCATTCATTAAGGAGCCGCGGTTTGAATCGTGTCAATTTCAGAAGGCTTATATTTGCAAGACAAATTTATCAAGCATTTTATGAAAAATATTAAACTCATTGAAATACCATCGGAGATTGGTGCAGGAACACGTGGAGCCAGCCTGGGCATTGAAGCCATAAAAATTGCTGCATTGGATTTTATGAGTAATTTCTTTGTTCATTTCCCCTCAGAAAGTATTCCTACTGAAAATAAAATTCTCTATGAACCCATTGTTTCTCCATATGCAAAACGCATCAAGGGATTAGTAGCGATGTATGAAAAAATCACCCAATCTATTAGTGATACGATGAAGAATAATTTTTTTCCGGTAGTATTAACGGGGGATCATAGTAGTGCAGGTGCCATTATTGCCGGAATAAAAATGGCAAAGCCCAAAAGTAGGCTGGGTGTGATTTGGGTAGATGCGCATGCGGATTTACATACTCCTTATACCACACCATCCGGCAATATGCATGGCATGCCTTTAGCTACGGCCATCAATGAAGATAACCTGGAAAACAAAGTACATGATCTTGATAATGAAACTAAAAAACAGTGGGATTATTTAAAGGGGATTGGTAAAATTTCTCCTAAAGTATTAGGAGAAGATATCGTGTTTATTTCATTAAGGGATTATGAAAAAGAAGAAAAAAGCCTGATAGAAAAATATGGCTGCAAAGTGATTTCTACCGCAGAAGTGCGAAGAAAAGGTCCGGAAAATGTGGTGAGGGCGGTCATTCGACATTTAAGCGAATGCACGGATATTTTCTTAAGTTTTGATGTAGATAGCCTGGACAGTTCTATTTCAAAAGGTACTGGAACACCCGTGAACAATGGCTTACGAGAAAGAGAAGCTGAAGATCTCATCAGTAAATTTATGCAGAACAGGAAAGTTTGTTGCTTTGAAATCACTGAAGTAAACCCTACTTTGGATAAAGAAAATCTTATGGCAGAAATTGCATTTAATATTTTACAAAGAAGTATCAATATCCTCATGATGAGCTGAGGAAAAAAGATATTACAGATCTTCTATTTTTAATGGTTTCATAATAATCTTTTTGACAAAGGAGAATTTTTTTAATCTTCGCCTATCATCAGAATAAATCGTTGAAGAAAGGACATAAACATTAGGGGCATTCCCGGGTTCAAAAAAATCATCCATTTTTTTCAGAAAAGTATATCCATCCATTCCCTTCATGTGAAGGTCAACCAATATGATGTCCGGCTTTAAAGATATCTGATTCATGCTATCTTCGATCCATTTCAGGGCTGTTTCTGCTTTTTGAAAACAATGTGATTGCCGGGCAAAATCTGCCATACATATAAGTCGTTCAGCTAGTAATAAGGCAATGTCGTCATCATCAATGATCATTGCATATTGATATACAGGCATATCGTTTATTAATTTTGGGATGGGGGGTTGTATGCCTGAGCTCAAAAGTAAAGATTTCATAGGAAATGACAAAGTCATGCTTTTTTTTCAACTAAAATCAGGTCATTCAAGAGCACATTGATGGGTAAAGCGCCAACCTGAATTATAGCGCGCTTGTTTCTCAATTCAATGACTTTACCTACCTGATGATTTTTCTTCATTTTCACCGTGGCGCCAAGGATAATTTCACCCTGCATTTCCTGATATCCAGACAAAGTTTTTTGTACCGCCTTTTTATTTTGTGTGGTTTCTTTCTTTTTAAATAACAGGTTTTTGATTTGCCGGATCACTTCTTCTTTATGCTCCGTTTTTTTCCATTCCAAAACAATTTGTTTCAAACGCAGTTCCATATCTTTTAAATAAGCTATTTTTTCACTGCTTATTTTATTTTGTTGAACGAGTAAATCTACTTTTTGCTTATGTTGTTCTTTATTTAAAATAATTTCCATTTTCTTTTTAAGTGCGATATTTTCGCCTATAGCGCTTTCCAGTTTCTTTTTCTCATAAGCGATAGAGAGAAGTCCCTGCTCGGTTTGATTTAATAGTTTATCCAAACGGAAATGATTTTCATCCACAAGCGTTCTTGCTCTTTTGATTAACTTTTGAGGCAGGCCAATTCGTTCTGCAATGGCAAATGTATAAGAGCTTCCGGGCTTACCGATGGCCAGCTTATACAATGGCAACAGGTTCTGTTCATCAAAAGCCATCGCGCCATTGACCAATCCTTCGGTCTTATTGGCCATAATTTTTAAATTCAAATAATGCGTAGTGACCACTCCAATGGCCTGTTTGTGTGCCAGTTCTTCCAGGATAACTTCCGCAAATGATCCACCTAAATTCGGGTCGCTCCCACTTCCTAATTCATCTATAAAAAACAATGTTTTGCCTCCGGCATTTTCTATAAAATATTTCATGTGAGTCAAATGAGCCGAATAAGTACTTAATTCGAATTGTAAGCTTTGCGTATCTCCAATTTGAATAAATAGTTTTTTGAAAATACCCATTTCAGATCCCGGTTGAACGGGTACCAGTAAACCACTTTGCATCATCACCTGGTTGAGACCGATTGTTTTCATGGCCACAGTTTTGCCGCCTGCATTAGGTCCGCTGATAATGAGTATTCTTTTCTTTTCATTTAAAGAGATGGAAACAGGAATGGTTGGTTTATTGGCTTTCTTATTATACAAATACAATAAAGGATGATAGGCTTCTATAAGGTGAATACAGCCTTTATCTTGAACATGCGGGGAATGAGCATTCATATCAAGGGCGAGTAATGCCTTTGCTCTGATAAAATCAAAATTGCCAATGGCATTATTATACATTTGAAGTAACGGAGCAAACACACTCAGGTTATGGGTCAGTGTGCGAAGAATGCGTAAGGTCTCTTTTCTTTCCTCTTGTTCCAGTAAATAAATGGCATTGTTTATTTCTATAGTCTCTTCCGGTTCTATAAATGTAGTTCTGCGGGTATCGCTTTCGCCATGTAAGATACCCTTCACCATTCTCTTATATTCCGATAACACAGCTACTACCCTTCTGCCATTACTAAAACTTTCATCAATATCTGCCAGGTACCCGGATTTTCTGAGCCGGGCAATGACCTTATCAAACTGGCGGTTCAATTCCTGGCGACGACTGGATAGACTGGATCTTATTTTTTGCAAATGTATACTGGCATTGTCTTTTACAATTCCTGTTTCATCTAAAACTTCTTCAATAGTTTGATTGATTTTTTTTTCAAAATGAATCTCTTCGATAACTTTATAAAGCGCATTGTACACGAGTTTCCGGTCTGTATCAAACCAACGGAAGATCTGCTTCATATTTTCGCATAAAGTATGAATAGCGATAAAATCTTCACCGGTTAAAGTACTCCCTTCAATACTTAATAATTTTAATATGGAATTTAATTGTAAAGTATAATTGGGCATAGATACCGACTGCTCCAATAATAGTTTATATTCATAAGTTTGCTTCAGCAATAATTCTATGATATCCCGCCTTGTATGGATGCGAATATTTACAGCACTTTTTTTCCCTGTTTCTGTTTGGCAATAGTTTTTCAACAACTCTTTAATAGTTGTAAATTCCAATTGATGTAATGCTGAATCAGGATAGAAAGTCATGGAATGATTACCTTAGATATTAGTGACAAAGTTAAGATGGTATTGATTTTTATAGATAAAAAGTAAACTATTAAATGCAATGTTAAAGGAAATCAACCTGCAAACATAAAATGTTAATTAACTTGTTTCCACAACCCAAAAAACGGTAATTGCGTACATCTTTTTAAACTTAATAAAATGTTGAATTATTTATGGTGTCTTTTAGGCGCATGTACAATGATCTCTTGTGCTGAACATAAAAATCAAACGACTACAAATATGATAGAAGCAAATTACGCAAGCACTGAATCCGGCTACGATACAGCCACATTTGGAACCGGTTGTTTTTGGTGTACTGAGGCTATTTTCCAACGGCTTAAAGGTGTGGAAAAAGTAGTGAGCGGTTACACCGGGGGATTTGTGAATAACCCCACTTATGAGGAAGTATGTAAAGGTACAACCGGCCATGCAGAAGCCTGCCAGATCCTTTATAATCCGGATGTGATTAGTTATGATGAACTGCTTTCTGTTTTTTGGAAAACACATGACCCTACAACATTAAACCGCCAGGGGAATGATATCGGCACCCAATACAGAAGCGCCATATTTTATCATAATGCTGAGCAGAAAGCAAAAGCAGAATATTATTTGAAAAAACTCGATTCAAGCCATGCTTATGATGCACCCATTGTAACTACAATTGAACCTTACAAAATATTTTTCCCGGCAGAGGCTTATCACCAGAATTATTATAATAAAAACGGGAATCAAATGTATTGCCGTTATGTTATTCAGCCAAAATTGGAAAAATTTGAACAAGTATTTAAGGATAAATTGAAACCTGCGAATACAGGCATTGCCAGTGAACATTAAACATTTTGCTACTTAAAAGCACTGCTGTATTTTTGACACATGAGCGAAGGACACATAGGCGATGCTATTAGAAGTTTTCTTAAAACATCTTCTTTGAAGAATGGTATTCGGGCAGTGCAAATTGAAACAATTTGGGAGCAAATGATGGGGAAGACTATTGCAAAATACACTGAGAAAATTTCCATTATTAATCACACCCTTTTTATCCATACAAATATGGGCCCTTTGAAACAGGAACTCGTCTTTCAAAAGGAAAAAATAATGGTCCGTATCAATGAAGCATTTCAGGAACAGGTGATCCACGATGTAGTGATTAAATAATTAATGCACCCTCACTCTTGGATTTAATATCCCATACATTATATCGGCTAACATATTTACCAGTACAAAAAAAGTGGCCGTTAAAAGAACACTTCCCATGACTACAGGGAAATCTAATTTTTCTAAAGCATCAACCGTTACTTTACCAACCCCATTCCAACCAAAAATATATTCAACAAAAAATGCACCGGCCAGTAGTTCCGCAAACCAGCCTGTAATGGCCGTCATTACCGGGTTTAAAGCATTTCTCAATACATGATTCCAAATAATCCTTTTCTTTGAAAGGCCTTTTGCATAAGCTGTGCGGATATAGTTTTGGTGCAACACATCCAACATGGAACTACGGGTAAGTTGTGCAATGATTGCCATGGGCCTGATACCCAAAGTAATGGCAGGTAATACCAGGTTTTGAAGTTGTAAATGCCTGCCGGCAAATGGAATGTAATCATATAAACTTCCGGTCATGTGAAGGTGCGTGTAGGACTGTAATAAAAAACCAAAAAGAAAAGCGAGTACGATACCCATGAAAAATGATGGGACGGAAATACCAAGAACGCTGGTAAAGATAGCTGTCGTGTCCATCCAAGTTCCTTTTTTTACAGCTGCCAGGACTCCTAATGCGATCCCAAAAATAGTAGCAATAAACATGGCTGCAAAGGCAAGCATTAGTGTAGCCGGCAAGGCATCCATCAATATTTCAGAAACGCTTTTCTTGGATTGATAAGAACGACGTAAATAGGGAAATTTTAAACCGATTTTAGTGTCATTTCCTAAAAACAGGCCATGAATATTTTTTTCTTTTATTTCTTCTTTTGAATAGATGCTAATGGGCGAAAGATCATTCATGTATAAAATAAATTGCTTCCATTTAGGCTGATCCAGCGCCAGATCTTTACGGATATTCTTTAAAGTTTCTGCATTTCCACTTTGCCCCAGGACTAATCTTGCCGGATCTCCGAACCCCTGGAAAAGAAAAAATACAAGAATAGCAACCCCGGCTAAAACAGCAAAACCATATAAAAATTTGGAGAAAATCAACCGGGCCATTCTTTTTAATTTTGAATTGGTAAGGTCGTTATTTTTAATAAGACTTTATCTAAATCATGGCCACCGATCTTTGCTTTTATAATTGAATCATTCATCAGGAAAAAAGTCGGATTTACCCTTGCAGCGGTTTTGATAACTGTTCCATCACATTGCAGGATAGTGGCAAAAGGAAGATGGCCAAAAATCTTAAGCGCTGTTTGCATATCAGCTGTAATGATATAGAAGGGAATATGCTTTTCTTTTAAACGGTTCAAGATGGTAATAAAATCACTGTCATCAAGGATTTGACGATTTGAAAAATCTTTAGCAAAGAGCCACATGGTATAACCGTTTTGAGAAATGGTTTGTTGGGTAACATCTGTTCCTGATGTATCATGTAAAGAAAAATCAACGATTGGTGGTATGGCATTTCCTTTGCGGATCACTTTATCAAAACGATTTACATATTCGTAAGTGGAATCAAAATCAGCAGGAAAATGATCTGCATCAAATTCTATCATCTGGCCATTTCTTTTATATTGAAAAGTAATGGAGATACTATCCGGAACAGAGCCCGGCGGAGGTTTCATTTGTTCTGCTAAATTATTCCCTTTTTTGTAAGGCAGGCAATCTACAATAGGCAAATGTTTTAAAACAAAAGATTGCAATAAGGAAGTACCCATTACAACCAGCATCAAGATAATCCATGGAGCGGGCCTGGTTATAGATGATTTAATTTTACTTCTGTATTTAAATAATAGAATAATTAATAATAACAAAGCCACATCTTTCAGGAAGGATGCAACCGGTGTTAGTGGCAGGCAATCTCCAAAACAACCACAAGTTTTTATTTTCCCTGAATAGGCCGCATAACCGGTTAAAAAACTAAAAAATAAAATGAGTAAAAGCAATAACCAGCTAAACAGTTTCATCCTCCATCCCAGGATCACGGCGACACCGGCCAGTACCTCAAAAATATTCATAGCATATGCCAGCATTAAAGTATAGTCATTTAATGATTGTATATGCCATGCAGAAAAAAATTCCTGCATTTTATAGCTTAGCCCCAAAGGGTCATTAGCCTTTACAAGACCGGAAAATATAAATAACAAGCCAACGACCCACTGAATTATTTTCATTAAAATCTTGGGCATATTTTCATCAATTTTCAGGATGGCAGAATAAGAGCAAATACGGCATAGTTGATAATATCTACATAATTCGCGTCAATTCCTTCACTCACTATTGTTTTTCCATCATTGTTGAGTATTTGTTTGATACGTAAAAGTTTTACCAGGATTAAATCTGTAAAGCTTTCCCGGCTCATACTGCGCCATGCTTCTCCATAATCATGGTTTTTATCCTGCATGACTTTTTTGGCAAAATGAATTTCCTGATCAAACCATTCGCTGACAGTATCTGAAGGGACTTCTTGTACTTCCGGTGAGTCTAATTTTAATTGTATTAATCCAATCACTGCATAATTAATGATTCCCCTGAATTCTCCGTTAATATCATCCGCCACTTTCTGTGTTTTCTTCTCCTGGATGGTACGGATACGCAAGGCTTTGATAAAAATCTGGTCCACCACAGAAATGGTGCGTAAAACCCGCCAGGAAGTGCCATAGTCCATCGCTTTTTTTAAGAAAATTTCTTTGCAGGCTTCAATCTCCCGGTCATAATGTTGATTGGTTTCAGTCATATCATTTTTGTAATAATGTCAAAATGTTTTTATTATTACAATCAAAAATAAAGTAAAGCACACAATGTTAACCCTTAATTGTAAAGGAAAATTGTTAAGCCTTTCAAAGCCGGTGGTCATGGGCATTATCAATGCTACGCCAGATTCATTTTATCCGGGTAGTCGGTTATTAGATATTGATGCAGCATTTCACCTTGCAAAAAAGATGAAAGATGATGGGGCTCATATCATAGATGTAGGCGGTCAAAGCACCAGGCCGGGCAGCTTTCGCCTTAGTGCTTCAGAAGAAAAGGAAAGAGTCATTCCCTTTATCCGCAAGATTCACGAGGAATTGCCAGAAATCATTGTTTCTGTGGATACGTATCATTCCTCCGTGGCCATTAAAGCCCTGGAAAATGGCGCTTCAATGGTCAATGATATCAGTGCCGGTGAGATGGATGAAAAAATGATTGAAACTGTGGCGGCCTATTCAGCTCCTTTTGTTTGTATGCATATGAAAGGCAGACCTGAAAATATGCATCTGAATACAAACTACAATCATCTATTGGAAGATATAGTGGATTTTTTTTCGAAGAAAATAGATACATGCAAAAGTGCCGGCGTACACGATATACTTATCGATCCGGGTTTTGGATTTGGGAAAAATATTGAACAAAATTTTGAGTTATTACGTAATCTTCAAATTTTTAAGATGTTCAAGATGCCCATTGTTGCTGGATTGTCACGCAAATCCACCATCTATAAAACATTGGGCATTACTTCGAATGAGGCCTTGAATGGTACTACCGTTTTAAATACATTGGCTTTAATAAATGGGGCAAATATTTTACGAGTGCATGATGTCAGGGAAGCTGTGGAAGCTATTCGGCTAGTGGAAGCTTATAAGGGGCCTCAATCATAAAATTACCAACCGGATGCAAGCACATCTGCAAGATGCATTACTTTCAGAGAGCGTTTATTTTTTTGAATATAACCATCCAGGTGCATGAGGCAACTCATATCGGTACTAATTAATATTTCAGCCTTGGTGTCAAGGGCGTGATTCACCTTTTGCTCACCCATCGCATTACTTATTGCCTCATATTTTACCGCAAATGACCCGCCAAAACCACAACAGGTTTCTACATCTTCCATTTCTACCAATTGCAGGCCTTTTACATTTTTTAATAATTGTCTTGGGCCATTTTTGATATGACATTCACGAAGTGCAGCGCAGCTATCATGATAAGTAGCGATGCCTTCCAGGCAAGCACCGAAATCATCCTTCTTTAAATAGTTTAATAAAAATTCTGAGAATTCAAAAGTTCTTTCCTGGAGTGCTACAATCTTTGATAGTGATTCAGAACCTTTAAATAATTGAGCATAATTATTTCTGATAAAGCCGGTACAACTGGCGGATGGGATGACTACTGGAATATCTTTTTCAAAATCACTGATAAATTTTTTACAAACAGATTTGGCATCATTCCAAAAACCTGCATTAAATGCCGGTTGCCCACAGCAGGTTTGATTCGGGTTGTAAAGGATTTCACAACCTGCTTTTTCCAGAACTTTCACCATATTAAAACCGACAGAGGGATAGAGCTGGTCAATAAAACAAGGTATAAAAATTTGTACTTTCATTATAAAGTCAAAAAATCAGCTTGGGCTAATTGTCTTTTTAAATGAATCATCTTTAAAGCGGTATAAGCAGCTTCCTCTCCTTTATGACCTTCCGGCCCGCCGGTTCTTTCAATGGCTTGTGCCTCATTTTCCAGTGTTAATACTCCAAAGATTGTGGGTATTTCAAGAGTTAGGTTTAAAGTAGAAATTCCTTCTGTAACAGATTTACAAACATATTCAAAGTGAGGTGTTCCACCCCGGATAACAGCGCCAAAAGCAATAAAAGCATCCGGTTGTTTTTGCCGGGATAAGGTATAAGCGCGAATGGCAAAGGGAATTTCAATTGCACCGGGGACAATAATGGTATGGTACTGAATATTATTTTCTTTTAAAATCCGGATAGCGCCTTCTTCCAGCTTGCCTGTAATAATATCATTCCATTCCGTTTTCACAATAATGACAAAGGCATCCCCTAAAACCGGGATGCCTTTATGTAATATTTTATTTCCTTCTCCGCCCATTATTTGGTACTAAAATCATTGGGTTCTATACTTAGCCGATAAATATATTTATCTACTTCGTAAGCACGATTTGTTTTTGGGAATTTTTCTTTAATTTCTTTATAAATATCCAGTGCTTCCTTAGATTTTCCTAATGTTTCCAATTTTAAACCGGCACGAAAAAGGTACTCGGAAGAGTTTAATTCATCAGAGGGGAAAGTAGATGCGGCTTTTTGATAATAAGATATGGCCTCATCATTTTTTCCTAATTCGCTATAAGCATCAGCCAGGCTGCCATAGGCCATCATTTGGATTTGTGGGGCATCGGTTTGATACCCGGACAAGTATTCTACGGCCTTATTAAAATTAGATTGTTTTAAATAACAGATACCTGCATAATATTTGGCAAGTTTTCCGGGTTTGGTACTACCATAATTATTGATGATATATAAAAATCCTTTGTCCGTACCATTGCCATTTAATGCGGCATTAATAGAATCCATAGCAAAGTTTTCCTCTGCTTTAAAAATGGCATTTGTAGCTTGCTCTTCTTTGGGTTGTACGACCTGTGTTTCATAGAAATACCATCCTCCAACAAGGACTACAATCGCTACAAGGGCTATCAGTAAAGGTTTCTGATATTTCATCCAAATTCCCTGAAGGCGCATTAGGGAGTCTTCATTTTGTTTTGGGTGTTTAGGAGTATGTTGAGACATATCTGAAATTATAATTAACTTTTAAAATTGTCGGCAAAGGTGCATTTTCATATTTAAAATGTCTAATTTTTTTTCGAAAAAATCGTTAATGAGGGTAATTATTAATCGGTAATAAAGGGATATTCCTTATCCACATAAATATCCTTTGTCAATTCACTGATATCAGGATAAGGGCTTTCTTCTGCAAATTGCACACTTTCTTCTACCTTTTCATTGACGTTTTTATCTATTGCATCTAATTCTTCTTCCGTAGCGAACTTATTTTCTAAAATAATTGACCGTATCATAGCAATTGGATCTTTCGATTTATATTCTTCTACTTCCTCTTTTGTCCTGTATTTCTGGGGATCCGAAATGGAGTGACCTTTATACCGGTATGTTTTCAATTCCAGTAAGGTTGGGCCATCCCCTTCACGGGCTCTTTTTACGGCTCTGGAAATAGCCTCATGTACTGCCTCTACATTCATACCATCTGCATTATCTGCCGGCATTTCATACGCATCTGCGAGGGTGTAAATATCAATCACATTGGATGTACGCTCTACAGAAGTTCCCATTGCATAATTATTATTTTCGCAAATAAATATGACCGGCAATTTCCATAACATGGCCATATTAAACACTTCATGTAAAATACCCTGTCTGGCTGCTCCATCACCAAAGAAACACAAAACCACATTATCTGTATTCCGGTATTTCTCAGCAAAGGCCAAGCCTGCCCCTGTACCAATTTGTGCCCCTACAATTCCATGCCCACCAAAGAAATAATTCTTCTTATCAAAAAAGTGCATGCTGCCTCCTTTTCCTTTTGCGCATCCGGTCGCTTTTCCATATAATTCTGCCATAGCTGCATTGGGCGTTACCCCTTTGGCTAAAGCAAGCCCATGATCACGATATGCTGTAATAAATGGGTCTTCTTGTCTTGTAGCCGTCATACAACCTGCGGCGATGGCTTCCTGGCCAATATACGCATGAAAAAAGCCCCGGATTTTACCGGCCATTTTATACATTTCCTCAGCTTTTAGCTCAAACTGGCGAATCAATTGCATCAGGCTATACCAGTATATATATGTTTCTTTAGAAAATTTTGTCGGCACTGGATGATAATTTAGGTAGCAAAGATAAGTATTATGAAATTATGTGGAAATGGGTTTCCATGAAGATTGATCTAAATGAAGTATAATCATCACTGTTTTAAAAATAGATCAAAAACAACCTTTTATAGTGAGTTTTAAGGCCGGTTGTAAAAGAAAGTTGTTCTTCTAAAATGGAAGAAAAAATGAGAAATATCTATTCCACAACCTCTTTTTTCTTCTTTCCGGACTTGGGTGTAAGCATCAATAACATCCTCTTTCCTTCCAATTTTGGTAAAGATTCTGGTTGACCAAATTCAGCAAGTCTTTCGGCAAATTTTAAAAGTACCAGCTCACCACGTTCTTTAAACATGATAGCCCGACCTTTAAATTGTACATAAGCTTTTACCTTATTACCATCTTTTAAAAATTTTTCAGCATGTTTAGCTTTAAAATCAAAATCATGGTCATCTGTACTGGGTGTAAAACGAATTTCTTTTACCTCGCTTTGCTTTGCATTGGCTTTCATGTCTTTTTCCTTCCGCTTCTTTTCGTAAAGGAATTTTTTATAGTCAATGACTTTGCAAACCGGAGGGTCCGCATTAGGTGATATCTCTACCAGGTCCATTTCGAGCTGCCTGGCGATTTTTTTGGCTTCATCAATAGGATATACACCCACTTCCACATTATCTCCGACTAACCGCACCATGGGTACGCGTATCTTTTCATTAATTCTATGTTCAGGTTCCTGCTGTTTGTTATACCTGGGATTAAAACGTTGGCCTCTGTAAGGTACTGCCATTAAAAGTTTTTAAATGAATAATTGGTTGCTAATTTTTTTTTGCAAAACTAATATTATTCGCCTGATTTTCGATCAGCAATTTCAGCTTTAATTTTTTTCATGAAATCATTGGGGTTAAATGGCCCTGCATCTCCTTTTCCGCGAACACGTAAGGAAACCCTATTTTCCTTCACTTCCTTTTCTCCAATAATGAGCATGTAAGGAGTTTTGGCTACTTCTGCATCTCTTATCTTTTTCCCGATTTTTTCATTACGGTCATCCAGGCTGGCGCGAATACCGTTTTCCAGGAGTTCAGCATGTACGGTTTTAGCAAAGGATAAGCATTGATCATTAATAGGTAGTATTTCCACTTGTTTTGGGGATAGCCATACCGGAAATTTACCGGCATAATGCTCCAGTAAGAATCCAATAAATCTTTCATGTGTACCGAGTGGTGCGCGATGAATAATTAAAGGTGTTGAGGTGGTGTTATCTGCATTGGTGTATTGCAGGTTAAAACTTTTCCCCTGGGAAAAATCAACCTGGTTGGTGGCAAGTGTAAATTCTTTACCTATAATACTCCAAATCTGAACATCAATTTTAGGCCCATAAAAAGCGGCTTCATCCTGCACTTCAATAAATGGCGTTTTGGTTTCAATTAAAACATCACGAACCAGTTTCTCCGTTTCGAGCCAAAGTTGCGGCTCATTTACATACTTCTGTCCTAGTTTAGACGGGTCATGTAAACTTAGACGCATCACATATTTCTCTATTCCAAAAATTTTGAAATACCTCAGATACATCTCATTTACTGCTTTAAATTCATCAGCAAACTGTTCTTTTGTACAATAAATATGGGCATCATTCATGTGCAAACAACGAACACGCATCAGGCCAAACAATTCCCCACTTTGTTCATATCTGTAGCAGGTACCATATTCTGCAAGCCTGTATGGGAGGTCTTTATAACTCTTTGGCTCTGCATCAAACACTTTATGATGATGGGGGCAATTCATTGCCCTTAAATAATATTTTGTACCATCCATTTCCATGGGTGGGTACATACTATCAGCATAATAGGGCAAATGACCACTGGTTAGGTATAAATTTTCTTTGGCAATATGTGGAGTGACTACTCTTTTGTAACCACCTTTTAATTCCGTTTCTTTTCCCAGTCTTTCTAATTCTTCAATAATAATTGCGCCATTGGGAAGCCATAATGGTAAACCAGGTCCAACATCATCATCCATCGTAAATATACCGAGTTCTTTACCCAGTTTTCGATGGTCTCTTTTCTTCGCTTCTTCCAGCATGAGAAGGTATGCATCCAGTTCTTTTTGCTGTGGAAATGAAATACCATAAATACGGGTGAGTTGTTTATTTTTTTCATCCCCTTTCCAGTATGCTCCCGCAATATTTGTAAGTTTCAAAGCTTTAATCAGACCCGTATGTGGTATATGTGGCCCACGACACAAATCTGTAAAGTTGCCCTGAGTATAAAAAGTAATATGCCCATCTTCCAAGTTGTTTAGCAAATCTAATTTATACTCATCTCCTTTATTGGAGAAATACGTAATGGCTTCTTGTTTGGAAATTTCTTTTCGGATAAATTCTTCATTTTTTTTGGCATGTTCCAGCATTATTCCTTCCAACTTTACCAGGTCTTCTTCCGTTATTTTCCTATCCCCTAAATCCATGTCATAATAAAATCCATTCTCAATGGGAGGGCCTACCCAAAATTTTACACCCGGAAAAACTTCCTCCACAGCTTCAGCAAGTAAATGGGCAGATGAATGCCAAAAGGTAGATTTTCCGGAGGCATCATTCCAGGTGAGAAGTTGTATAGCCGCATCCATATTGATGGGTCTGGATAAGTCCCAGGTTTCTCCATTTACAGAGGCTGCTATTACTTTCCTTGCCAGACCTTCACTGATAGAAGTTGCAATTTCCATAGCATTCACACCCTTTTCAAATTGTTTTACTGCGCCATCCGGGAAAGAAATATTTATCTTCATAAGAGCCATTTTTCGTGCGCAAAAGTAATGAATCCTTTGCAGAATTGAAGTACTTCGAAAAGATTCTTAATTCTAAATGTTAACTGTTTTTTAGGGCTTTTTCCAATATTGCAAAAGTAGATTTGTGACATGTATAAAATTGCCCTTACCCTCTTTTTTTATATACTTTCTCTGACGCTTTTTAGTCAGGATTTAACAGGTATCTGGCGTGGTTCCTTCTATTCCGGATATGGTTATTTTAAACAACAGTATAAATATGAAGTTCAAATCAAAGATCTAAATGAAAATGCTTTGCAAAACGCAGTGATGGGCGTTACCTATTCATATCGTACTACAGCTTTTTATGGCAAAGCCACACTTAAGGGTATGTTTGATAAAAGAAGTAAAAGTATTACGATTAAGGAGACTAAATTGGTGGAAGTTCGAATGGCTCAAAATAGTGAAGCCTGTTTGATGACCTGCTATTTGGATTACCAAAAAATAGGAAGCAAAGAAGTATTATCCGGCACTTTCAGTAGCGTCTTTGTAAGTAATGGAGGAGACTGTGGAACGGGTTCTGTCTATTTGGAAAAAGTGCCTGAGTCAGATTTTAAAAAGGAAGATTTTTTGATTAAAAAGACTCCCCCCAAAAAAGAGATCTCCACCAATGAGAATGCCATTCGTTTGCAAAAAGCTTTAGGGGTAACTCCGGATGGAATCATTGGTCAAAATACTTTAAATGTTTTGAAAAAACAGGTACCTTCTTTCAATGGCATGCCCGATATAAATGATAATGCTCAGATGAATAACCTTATTTCTCAAATAAATAAAAATAAAACAAGCGATATTAAAAAACCTGAAAAGAATGAGAATGTAGTAAAATTGCAACAAGTGCTGGGTGCAACACCGGATGGAATCCTTGGGAATGAAACCATGAATTTGCTCAAAAAGAAATTGCCCGATTTTTCCGGAAAAATCAATATTCATGACGATCAAATGATCAACGATTTAATAGCCAGGATACGTAAAACGGATAATCCAAATACCAATCTTCCGGTGGTCAAGAAAACAGAAAACCCGGCAATTGTTGAAAAAGTCTTACCTAAAGAGCCATTTGAAAATCCGGTACCGCAAAAATCTGTACCTTCTAAATTACCTGTACCCAAAGATTTAAAAGAAAGAAGTAATCATTTGATAGAGACATTAACAACTTCATCTCCTGATATTAAAATTGAATTATTTGATAATGGAGAAATTGATGGCGACACGATTACAGTTTATGATAATAACCAGGTCATCGCTTATCGTCAGGGTTTATCAAACAAGCCCATCACTTTGTATGTAAAAGCATCTGAATATGTTCCGGTACATGAGTTTGTAATGGTAGCAAATAATCTGGGTAGTATTCCACCCAATACTGCCTTAATGATTGTTTCTTCAGGGGGTAAACGTTATGAAGTGTTTATGTCGGCAGATGAAAAACAAAATGCTAAAGTAGTTATTCGGTATTTGCCACCGGGCAAATAATTATTATTTCATAAATTTGGAAAAATAAAAATTATGGGACTATTTGAAAACATGTTTGGAAAAAACAACGATGGAAATCAGGGCGGCAAACTTGCCCAACTTATGGAAGCATGGAAAACAGACCTCAACCTTACAGATGACCAAGTTAATAAGATTCATCAAGCTGTAAAAGAATTTCGTGGTGAGAGGAAAGAATTAAAAGCTGAAGGGGGCGACCATGCTCAAATACGAGAGGCCAGAGAAAAAGTATTACAAGAAATTGTTACGTTCCTGGATGATCAACAAAAACAAATTTTTCAGGCCAATGCTGCAAAGTATGACAGCATTCTACATGGCGGAAAATAGATATGATTCGTTAGGAAGCAAATTTTCAATAAAAATTTTCCTTTTTTTAGGGTCATTATGGAATGAATTTATTCCTGTTTGTTCTTGAAATAAATTCATTCCATTGTTTATTAAATTCCTCATAAGTGCATAATTCTTCCAGGAAAATATGCATTCGGTAATTCCATTTATTATCTGCATTTGCAGGATCATTGATACGTTCTTTGCGCGCATCCTCAAAAACAAATTTATCATCAATAGCCATCATATCCTGCCATGGAAAGATGCTCCACATGGCCGGTGAAAGTAAAAACTGTTCAACGATTTTTCTGATAATCGTTTCATTGATCTTTTGTGGTGCTTTACCAGGTAATTTCAAAATACTGTAATAAAATAATTGCGTTTTTTCTTCATCCATTTCCCACCAATGACGTAAAACAGGCATGTCATGTGTGCCCGGAGTGGCGATACTTAAATAAGGAATAGCTGAAATATCCGTAAATACTTCGTGATTATTTTTAGGCATTCTTTGCACCTCAAGGCTTAGAATGCCATTTTCTCTTAAAACACCGGGCACGAAATCCGGCACCCAGCCTAAATCTTCTCCACAGTAAAGCATATCGGATGCTTTATGCAAGGACGATAATATTTCATCGCCATTTTGAAGCCACAAATCATTTTGTCTGTTGAAAAAATACAAGTGATATAATTCATTCAGCCGATTTTTAGTGGTCTCATCCAGTGTTGCAAAGGAAAAAGTTTGTTGCATATTTACACGAAAATGATAGCCATAACCCTCTTCTTTCAACAAAATTTTTTCTGTATGCAGATATAAAAGATTTTTAAATAAATGGGGGTTTTCTTTATTCACTTTATGCTTCATCAAATAATCCCATAATTTTCTTTGAGTTTGAAATTTTTCTTTAAATGCAAAAAGGTTAAAGCCTATTTCTGTAAAATAAAATGCACTTATTTCATCAATATCCTTTGCAAATAGATTGGATAAAAGTTCTTTCGTAATAAGGGGCTGGCAGAATCTATGTTCGTTAAAAGAGATTTGGTGTTCGTGGAAATCTTTTTCTGACAAAGCATTTGATGGCTTAAAATATCCCAATGTGCCTTGTACATTTTCTTTGGGGATACTCCATATCCTAAAAAATCCAAGTACATGATCCAGCCGGATGGCAGTAGCATACATGCCATAGTTTTTAAATTTAGCAATCCACCAGGCATAATGACTTTTTTGAATGGCCTCCCACTGATAAACCGGGAAGCCCCAATTTTGTCCATCTTCAGCAAAAGCATCCGGCGGTGCACCGGCTCTTAAATGATCTATAAAAAGTTCAGGGTATTGCCAGAAATCAACGCTTTCTCTTTTAATTCCAATAGGCAGGTCTGCTTTTAAAAAAATATTTTTCTTTTTTAAATAGTTTACAGCCTTGATGAGTTGCTGATATAAATGAAATTGAATAAAATAATATAAAGAAATTTCAGTTTCATTTGTTTTTAGTAATCTTTTGATATGGGCAGGATGATATTTCTGAAATGCCGGCCAATGAGAAAAATCTGCAGTTTTATATTTCGTCTTTAAAAAACAAAATGCAGCATAAGGCTCCAGCCAAAATTTATTTTGTTCAAAAAAATCCTGGTAACTTTTTAGAGCAAAAAGCGGTTTATGTTGCAAAGGAAATATTTCTCTAAAAAAATCCCACTTAATCCGGTTTACCTCCGGGTAATTAACTTCCGCTAATTGATTCAATGGTTTTAATTGGTCTAAATATTTTTCAGAAATGGAATGATATTTTTTCCCCGCAATTTGTTGAATATTTAAATACATGGGGTGAAGCGCAAATGCAGAAATAGCAGAATAAGGATAGCTGTCATGCCAACTATGATCTACCGTGGTATCATTAATTGGTAGCACCTGGATAAGCTGAATGCCGATCTTTTCGCACCAATCTCCTAAGAATTGCAAGTCATTAAATTCTCCTACTCCCCCACTGTTTCTGCTTCGTAAACTGAATACAGGAATGGAAACACCAGCGCCTTTTTTCTCTTCGAAATGAAAACGCGGAAATCCATCATGAATTAAAAATGAGGCATCCTCTTCCATTGCACTGAGTAAACGATTGCTCCCAAATTCATACTGGTGAATTTGTTTCTTTTCTGTATCATATAAAACATATTTATACTCAAATGGGAAATCGTCTTTGGTAAAGGTTAGTTGTAAGGAATAGTCATTACTTCCTTTCGAGGTCATTATACAACTGTCCAATACACTCCATAAACCGGTCTTGGAATTATTTCCTGTAATAGCTACTTTAAAATTTTTTGAAATAGCGAGCATTTGAATACTAAAAATATGATTGGTTTCTTCTTTTATTTTAAGGGGTCCGGGTTTCTTTTCTTTTGAGTTTACAGTCTTTAGAAAAAAGGGAGAATTAAAGAGGTTAAAAGGGTTTGCAGCATCATTCCACTGATCGTGGATAATCCATTTTTTATTTTTTGAATTGATCAAATTGAATGTTCTCCACGAACCACCTTCATATTTTTTTGCTCCGGATTTTTTTTCAAGACAATAGCCATATGAAAAGTCAGGATGCGCAAGATCTATTTTATTAAATTCAATACAGGTTTGCCAAAGATTATTTTCAACATAGTGTAGCGGATAAATTTTCGTTTCTGATTTTTGTTTTATAATCAAATGAAGAGATTCGCCAAATTGAGTTGGGTAGGATATTTTAAAAATACATTCGAGCATATTTTTTGCAATGGGCATGATTTTATCTTTTATTGAAACCTCGTAAAAATAATCAGCTCACCAATACATTCAATTATTTAATTCAATATTTCTTTAAATAATTTATTCCTGATTATAAAAATGATTTGCTGAAATTTGCGTTTCAAAATTTTCTTCATGCCACTTAAAGACAAGGGAGCAGCACTTGGATTTATCTTTGTGACTTTATTAATAGATGTGATAGGGCTTGGAATTATTATTCCGGTTTTGCCGAGGCTTATAGAAGAACTCATTCATGGAAATCTGAGCCAGGCAGCAGAGTATGGAGGATGGCTCACCTTCGCCTATGCATTTATGCAGTTTTTATTTTCTCCTGTTTTAGGAAATCTAAGTGATCAATTTGGCAGGCGCCCGGTTTTATTATTTTCTCTTTTTGGTTTTGGAATAGATTATTTATTTCTGGCATTTGCGCCAACTATCGGTTGGCTTTTTTTAGGGAGGGCTATTGCCGGTATTACAGGCGCGAGTTTTACTACGGCCACAGCATATATTGCTGATATCAGTACGCCTGAAAAAAGAGCTCAAAATTTTGGATTGATTGGCGCTGCTTTTGGACTTGGTTTTATTATTGGACCGGTTATAGGTGGTGTACTGGGGCATTACGGATCACGTGTTCCTTTTTATGCGGCTGCAATTCTCAGTTTAGTAAATTGGTTATATGGATATTTTATATTACCAGAGTCATTGAGCAAAGAACATCGTAGAGCTTTTCAGTGGAAGCGGGCAAATCCTTTAGGCTCATTGATGCAACTCAAAAAGTATCCTGCATTTTCAGGCTTAATTACTTCTCTTGTATTGGTGTACTTATCAGCGCATGCAGTGCAAACTACCTGGACCTATTACAATATGGAAAAATTTCATTGGGATGAAAAGATGGTTGGTTATTCCTTAGGCTTTGTGGGCTTAATGATTGCTCTTGTTCAGGGAGGGCTTATAAGAAAAATTTTACCAAAAATTGGCCCACATAAAGGTGTATATTTCGGATTGGTTTTATATAGCATAGGATACCTTTTATTTGCTTTTGCTACCAAAGGCTGGATGATGTTTGTTTTTATTATTCCCTTTGCATTGGGGGGAATTGCCGGACCTTCAATACAAGGTATTATTTCGAATGAAGTACCGGCAAATGAACAAGGCGAATTGCAAGGTGCCTTAACGAGTATGATGAGCGCTACAGCGATCATTGGCCCTTTACTGATGACCGGTTTATTTGCTTACTTTACAAAAAAAGATGCTATTTTTAATTTTCCTGGTGCACCTTTTTTAATGGGAGCAATTTTTACTATCTTAAGTGCGGTATTTGCTTATAGGAATCTAAAAGCTAAGCATGATTTACATTCTTCTTAATTTTGCTTTTTCCAGGCGGCTTGTTTAGCCTGCATATCAGAAGCAACCGATTCCGGATCCGGATGTTGTGTGCCACGATGACATGTAGCGCATGTAACAACACTTATAGTATCTGCCCTCGTAGAACTATCAAAGTTGAAATATCTGGCATTTATATCCATCGTCATGCGTAGCATATGACGTGCAATTTCTTTTTCAGGTTTTTCATCGCTCGCAAAATCCATTTTTTGTTCCGCTTCATTGCGTACATGACAAAAACTACATTTTACATTCAATGCTGCCTTAAAGCCATCCATTATCATATCGAGGCTATCATCACTGATATCTTTAGGCAGTACCTGTAAATTTTTATGCCCTCCTGTATATGGCTTTGATTGGGTGGTTGTAAATGCGGAACCAATACATGTTATAGCCGTAATAATAAAAAGGACAACCGGCATTTTATTTTTATTCAAAAAATTAGACATACTCGTTTTTATTTTGGACTAAAATTATGGTTTTAAACAATTCGGCTTCTAAAATAAATATTAAAAATTTACCCGGGCCTGTTTTTTTACTTCATCCATAGTTTGCATGAGTAAAAGGGAATCCGCATGGCTCATCATGTTGCTTTCCGTTTTACCGGCATATAAGCAATCCATTACATGTGTGATTTCAAAGTGTAATCCAAAGCCTCCGGTATATTTTACAGGTATTGTTTTTTTGTTTAAAATACCATGAGTGCCGAGTTCAATAAATTCCAAAGGTGCATGAAAGCGATGAGGCAATTTGATAAATCCTTTTGTTCCACTAATAAACGATTCCACCGCTAAATTTGCCTGATAGGTGCAAATGTTTTGAGCTACAGCGCCATTGTTATAGGAAAAGATCATGGCCGTTTGCAAATCTACTTCAGTCGGGCTCATGGTCATTTGAGACTGAATATGATCCGGTTTCCCCAAAACCTGTAAGGCCATAAAAATTGTATAGACACCAATATCCAATAAACTTCCACCCGCTAATTCTTTTTTCATTAATCTGGCCGGCGCATCCGGTGCAGGAATGTAACCAAATGCATTCATCATCGTTTTAACTTCTCCAATTATTCCAGATGCAATCAATTCCTGCATGGTGATAAAATGGGGTAAAAAACGCGTCCATAGTGCCTCCATCAGGAATAACTTTTTGGAACGTGCAAACTGAATCATTTCAATGGCCTGGTCTGCATTTTCAGCAAATGCTTTTTCACACAATACCGCTTTACCATAATGAAGGCTTAACAGGGTATTTTCATAATGAAAATTATGTGTTGTGGCAATATACACAACATCTATATTTTCGTTTTTCAACATATCTTCATAGTCATCATACACAAAGGGTACATGGTAAGCAGAAGCAAACTCCAAAGCATTTTCTTTTCGATGTGAAGCAATCGCATATAATTCTGCTCCATTTACCAGGGAAAGGTCAGCTGCAAATTTCCGGGCTATTCGCCCGCAACCTAATATGCCCCATCGAATTTTATTTTTATTCATCGCAGTATATCTAAACTAAAACTTTTTTATTTCTGTGGGCTTTTGAGGATTGTTGAGGCTAATCTTGTGTCTCTTTTATACACATCATTCCTGAAATTGAGAATGCCATCTGCAGTAACCCATGCAGTAAAATAAGCAATAAAAACAGGCTCCGGATTTTTAAGGGTAACAAATTTTTCTTTGCCTGAATGCATGGCTGTATAAATAGATTTTTTGCTCCATGTCGTATCATTCCTTAGAAGATAATCAGCCATTTTTTCGGCATCAGACAAGCGAATGCATCCATGACTAAATGCACGGGATGATTCACCAAATAATGATTTTGCAGGTGTATCATGCAAATAAATATCAAAGCTATTCGGGAATAAAAACTTTACTAATCCCAATGAATTATTAGGGCCGGGCTTTTGACGGACATTTCCACCATTCCACTCCATATTGTGGTTTGCAAGATAATTGCTATTCTTTTGGATACCTGGCATTACTTCATTGCGCATAATACCCGGAGGTACATTCCAATAGGGACTAAAAACTACATATTTAATTTCACCATTGAAAATAACTGTTTTATGTGCCGGCTGGCCTACCACAACATTCATATCCCAAACATGTTTATTGTTTTCATAGACATGTAATTTATATTCGGGAATATTTACAATAATATAATTGGATTGGAGATTCACAGGCACCCATCTGCTTCGTTCCATATTGACGATAATTTGTTCAATCCTTTTTTCAACAGGAATATTCATTTCCCGGAAAACAGCAGGGCCTGCAGCGCCATCCATTGTTAAACCCAACCTTTCCTGGTAATGTACTAACCCTTTGAATAAGGCAGAATCAAAAATTGAGCTGTTATTATTTTCAAGGAGATCTTCTGTAATTGATAAATGATTTCGCAAAGCGGTTACAGTTGCAGAAGAATCACCTAATTTATATACTTTTTTCTCGGGGATAATTTGAGGCCAACCTCCTTTTGCCTGAATATCTTTATACTTTTTCAAGAAACTTCTTAATCTTCCATATTGAATGTACACCGGGGCATTATCTAAAATATCTTTTCCTGAAACCAGGGAATCCAACAATTCATTATAGGATACTTTTTTCCTGGGCAGTAACCAATCCAGGGAAATGGATTGCTTTTCATCAATCCCCTGCCAAACATTTCGAGCATAAATAAAATACTGGCTCGTGAGCATAAAATCCGTAAAGGGTGAAGGTTTATTCAAACTATCCATCCCATTATTTTTCATGAGGTAAATGAATTCATGAATATAGGGGAAAGTATCCTGCAAGCCTTCATCACTGATATTTTGAATGCGGTTAAATAAATTTGCCGCGGGTTCTATCAAACCATTTTTATCATACCAGGCAAATGCAAACTTCCTTTTATAATAAAAGGAATCAAGGTCTTTTTTATAGGGCTCAAGTTTGGGGTAAGCTTCTAAAAATTGGGTTAGCCTGCTGCTATCAAAAAATACATCTAATTTACTATTAAAACTTCCCTGGATGGTTTTATCTTTTAAGGACACAACTGGAACGGTATCATTCTTTTTATTCTGTGAAGTATTGTTGTTACATGCAGAAAATATAATGATCAACAAAGTATTCATCCATAATATCACAGAAAATCGTTTCAAATGAGGCATTTTTCAATTTATTTAAAAGTAAATATTTTTAAGCAAGTTTGTATTCAACAAACAAACATACCAAAAAAATGGCCGGCATAAAGGCCGGCCAGAAATGATCAAAATAATGAATCATTAAAATACATTGTAACCAAAACTGATGTAATATAATCCACCTACGTAAGGGTTACCAAATGCGTTTCGATAATATTTATTAAGCAGATTAGTAGCACCTAATTTGATTTGATTTTTGGAATTGCCAATATTCAATTTGTAACTTACTTGTGCATCCAATGTACCAAAGGAAGGGATTTCACCAGTGCCAAATGTGCCTTCCCAATTAACCTTATCCTGCCATTTGTAGATCACATTAAAACCTAATCCTTTATAAGCGTCATCATTGGAAAGACCTAGATTAAAACGAGTCTTTGGTGTGTTGAAGAATGCTACACCATTATCCGGTACGCCATTTATGTTATCTCCATATACATTACCCATAATTCGATAACCTTTACTACCTACCTGGTATTCTAAACTCAATCCCCAACCATTTGTTTTTACATCCGATTTACTGTTTGTAACAAAAGAAAAGTTTTGTGTAGTAAAAGGGCTGCTTAATTCAGATATTGAAGTGTTTGGATCATTAGAAATTCCTCTTGCAACGGCTGTGCGCATGATGAAATTATTATACTTGCTGAAATAATAGTAGGCATCTATCAATAGTTTTTTACTGATAATACCACGATATCCAATTTCATAAGACTCCATTGTTTCTGGCTGTACCGGTACAAAATCTTCTTTCTCCAGTAAACCTGGGTTAGGTAAACCTGCAGCTACAGAGCCTCTGAATGCCACAACACTTTGTGCCGTATATACAGGGTTGGTATTAAAATTATAGAAGGTACTAAATTGTGGAAGACCACCAATGAGTTGAGTGCCGGGCGTTTTCAAATTAATATATTGATCCTGGTTAGATGGAAAACGATAAGCTTGCTGGTATGAAAGCCTGAAAAAATTATCCTTGGCTGCTTTAATAGAGGCTGTAACCCTTGGAGTAAAATTGCCTTTATAATTATCTTGTTTATCAAAGCGACCGGAAGCAGATAATTTCAGGACATCATTAAATAATTCTTTTTGTAACTGCAAGTATGCACCAAATTCATTGATTTTGATGGCTCCGGTGGTATCAACAAAAATGGTTCCTTTGGAATTAAGATTAAACATTTTGTAACTTGTACCAACGAGTACATCTACAAATTTTACATATTGTGACAAGTTCCATTGGCCCTCCACCTGGTATAAATCTGATTTGTCTGCAAACTGTGCGCCACCATCATTTATGGAAGTAGTTATGGCCTTATTAAATGCAGCAATATATTCCGGTGTGCCGGGCAAATAACGTCCCAAATCCGCTTCTCCTCTGGCTATCCCGTGTGCTTCAGCCGGTGATGCTCCTTGTAATACTGCGCCGGCATAATTAGCAGTATATTCTCCAAACCAACTACCATTATCTTTCCATGAATTATTGATATATAAAGAGGCTAATGTACTAGCGTATGAATCACCTGAGTTTTCCTGTGTTGTATAAGCACGTAAAAACCAGTTTGTTGATTTAAATTCTAACTTATATTGGCCAATCCTGAAATTTTTTAAGGTGTATCTGTCTGATCCTGTATAAACAGAATTTCCCAAACCCCAGTTCCCTGTAAGTGAAACTTCAGTATTTGAAGAAATTTTATAGTAAAGACCTCCGGATAATTTAAAATTGAAAGAATTATAATCTACCAGGTCTTTTTCTGCATAGCCGGTACGACTTACTAATTGACCGCCGAAAACATTATTCGCAAGGCCAGCGCCAAAAATATTTAATACGCCATATTCTGGATGAACAGCGTAATATCCAATGATTTCCTGTTGGGTCGGAGGCCTCCCAAGCGATGCCGTAAGTGTTGCTATTACCATACTCAAAGTGGGGTTTGTTGCCGTATTAAATATACCGGCTAATGCAATATCCTGCATGCTGGCGCTCGCCTCATCACCATACACATTCACACCATCATAATTTGGATCAGATTGCCTGTCGCCCGGTTTGATTTGGCTTAACACATTATTACGTAGTAAGTCGGTGGTATCATTTGCTTGCCAGTCATCTGTCTTGGAATAGGATGCACCGATTTTAAAAGCAAATTTATCAGACACCTTTTTACCCCAACGCATGCTCCAGTCATAAAAAGGAGAAGTTGCATGGCGATAATCATTAAAATGCATAGCACCTTGTTTCAATAATATACTCAGACCCTGATATTTAAATGGATCTTTACTTGTAATTAATAAAGTACCATTCATCCCGCCGGAGCCATACAATGCAGACGAAGCGCCAGATAGTAATTCCATATTATCTAAATCC
Source organism: Bacteroidota bacterium (assembly GCA_018268015.1). Taxonomy (GTDB): domain Bacteria; phylum Bacteroidota; class Bacteroidia; order Chitinophagales; family Chitinophagaceae; genus JAFDXJ01. The sequence continues at coordinate 249,827 of JAFDXJ010000050.1, read as the reverse complement.
AGTTCTGTGATACCAATTACATTTCCCACAGAAAAGTTTAATGCAGGTGCTCCATTATCCATTCCATCAACTAATTGATTAAAACGCAAGTTTCCACTTCCGTTAAAACCCCTTGTACTTATCGTCTTAAATGTATAACTTGATGTTGTTACATCGACCCCTTTCAAATATTTTAAGGCATCATAATAATTCGCGCCTGGAGCATTACGAATTGTTGTTGCATTAACCCTTTCAATAGAAACGGGTGATTCCAGAATTCTCTCCGGTAAACGGGATGCGGCTATTACAATCTCCTGTCCAAGAGCATAAGAGGGTTCTAAATCGATACTTAAATCACCACCGGTATATTGAACTTCTTTTGCAACATACCCAATCGAACTTACGACCAAAGTGAATGGCGGTTTTTGATTGGTAGTGAATTTGAATGCACCCCGGTCATCCGTATAGGCTCCAACCGAAGTTCCCTTTATTAAAACAGATACAGCGGACAGGGTCTCTTTTGTTTCACTGTTTTTTATTGTTCCCGATACGGATGTTGTCTGTGCATAAGTCGTCATGCAAAAAAACAACATGCTACCAAAAAGTAATAGCATTTTAGTAAAAATAGTTTTTCTCATAAGGGATTGTTTTTTATAAATTTTAACAATAGTAACTAAATAATTTTTAACCAAAAAATTTAAAAAAAATATGTACAAAAAATGTTGATTAATTATTGCTATTCATTTTCATTCTCTCTGACATGGTGCATTTTTAATACGTTTTTTCCCTAATGATTTTTACTTATTAACAAGCGGTAATTTACCATTTTTCTGAAGGGTTTTGGGAATGAAAAATTTCATGTAGGTTTGAAAAATGAAAAATTTTGAATTCCCCGGGCAAACTGGATTTTATAAAGGAAAAGTTCGAGATGTTTATACCATCCAGCAAAACTGGTTATTAATGATTGCCAGTGACCGCATCTCTGCCTTTGATGTTATTTTGCCAAGGACCATACCATTTAAAGGCCAGGCGCTCAACCAGGTAGCAGCCTATATGCTTGAAGCTACAAAAGATATTTGCAAAAACTGGTTTGTATCTGCTCCGGCTCCAAATGTTTCCTTAGGTAAAAAATGCCTTCCTTTTAAAATAGAAATGGTCGTTCGTGGGAATCTTACCGGGCATGCCTGGAGAACTTATCAACAGGGCAAGAGAATATTATGTGGAGCGGAAATGGCGGAAAATATGAAAGAAAATGATTTTTTCCCCAGCCCAATCATTACACCATCAACAAAGGCCGCCGAAGGACATGATGAGGATATTTCAAAAGAAGAAATCATTAAACAGGGACTGGCCACAAAAGAGGAATGGGAAAAATTAAGCCAGACTGCATTGGCATTGTTTGAGAGAGGAAAAAAATTGGCTGCATCGCGCGGCCTGATCCTGGCTGATACAAAATATGAGTTTGGAAAAATCGGCGAAGAAATATTTCTGATGGATGAAATCCATACACCGGATTCTTCCAGATACTTTTATGCAAAAGATTTTGATCTAAAGCAACAAAATGGTGAAAGACAAAAACAATTGAGTAAAGAATTTGTCAGGGAATGGCTCATCGAAAATAATTTTATGGGACATCCCGGCCAACAGGTACCTGAAATGAGCGATGAATGGGTCAATGCAATTTCAAAAAGATATATTGAATTGTATGAAACTTTAATAGGTAAGACATTCAATCCGGAAACAAATAGTGATGAAATATTATTTGAGAAAATTATTACAGAACTCAAATTTCAGGGCATCATATCATCCTGAGATCAGCCCTTCTTTTCATTCAATATATTGAGTCTGGGTCGAAGCCTCATTTTACTTTTATTAAAAATATGTTGACCCTTATCAATCCCTGAACGCAATTGTTTACGTCTTTCTTCAGGCATGGATAACATCTCTTTGCATTCTTCAGAGCAACAGTGATTCATCTTTTCCGCGCATTCACTGCATTGAATAAATAATAAATGGCAACCATCATTTGCACAATTGACATGATCATCACAAGGTTTGCCACATTGATGACAATGGGCAATTATTTCATTTGACACACGTTCTCCCAAACGATTATCGAAAACAAAATTTTTACCAATGAATTTGTTTTCCATGTTGTTTTCTTCCACTTGCCGGGCATATTGAATAATCCCGCCATCTAAATGAAATACATGTCGAAAACCTTTGTGCAATAACCAGGCACTTGCTTTTTCACACCGGATACCGCCGGTACAATACATCACAATATTTTTATCTTCATTTCCCTTCAACATATCCACTGCCATGGGCAATTGATCCCTGAAAGTATCGGAAGGCAATTCCCTGGCTTTAATAAAATGGCCTACTTCATATTCATAATGATTCCGCATATCCACTATGATTGTATCGGGATCATTCAACATTTCATTCATTCCTTTAGCATCTACATACCGGCCTTTCTGCTGCATATTAAAAGCGCTGTCCGTGATTCCATCTGCTACAATTTTAGATCGCACTTTTATCTTCAATACCCAAAACGATTTGCCATTATCAAGAATGGCCGGGTTGAGTCGAAGGTTATTCATACCGGGTAAATTATTTAAATAATCCCTGAAATGCGCCACCCTATTTTCAGGTACACTCACCTGGGCATTGATGCCTTCTGTTGCTATGTAAATTCTGCCAAAGACATTCAACTGGAATAAATAGCTATATAGCTCATCGCGAAAAATCAATGGCTCTTCAATAGGAAAATACCTGTAAAAGCTAAATGTTTTACGAGGCTCTGTTTCCGTCATCATCTTCTCTTTTAATTCTTTGTTTGATACCTTATTGTGTAATACGGCCATATTTCGACATTTTCAACATGCAAAAATACGCGTTTGATTTTAAGGAAAAATTAAGCCAGAAATTAAAATGCTTTTAAATTATGAAATATTGATATTCTACGTCAAATAGAAATTAATTTTATATATAAGTTATCCAATATGTTATCCAAAATCACAGATGAAACGCTTGATGGCTTATATAAAATTTCAGCCTATAAAGAGGTCTTTTCCATTCATCCGGATGAGCCATTATTGGATAAAAATATTGAACTCTTCCTCAACGATTTTTGCAGTTATAATTTTGCCGACACCAATTATGCAAAACTTTTGGATGAGCATAAAAATTCTGTATCTCCTACCGAATTTGCCGACAAAGCTTCACTTGAAGATATTTTACAATACCTCACTTTTTATCTATGGACCAACCGGTCTTTTTCAAATTACTTCAAAAAGAAAGTAATGGATGGTACAATTTATCGACTATTGTGTAGGCTTCATGAAATTCTCCACGCGAAGCAATAACTCCTTATTTAAGGATGATTGCGCTTAAGCCCGGTAAATGGATTGTTACATTATATATTTCTTGCTTATTATCTTGAATAATTTCTTCATCAACCTTTTCCGCTTCTTCGGTTGTTGCATTTGAAACTTCCGGATCTATGAGGACTACCTCGATATCCTTATTCGTGATTTTACCGGAGCCCCAAAACTCAATACTATCTGAGTTAAAAATTTCTTTCCAGGTCTTTTTACCGCTTAATTGTAGCATCCAATTTTCATGAATCGTTTCCGTCAGATTTAAAATGATGACAAGATCATTTTCTGGTAAGACCCCTTTTCTCCGATAAGAGATAACACAGGTTTCCGGTTTAGAAATATCAATCCATTCAAATCCTTCGGGATAAAATTGCTTTTCATATAATGCCGGTTCATTTCGATATAATTCATTTAATTTTTGGACACAATATTTTAAGCCGCCATGGCTAACCAGATCCAATAAATCCCATTGCAATTCCGATTTATAATTCCATTCATTCGTCGCTCCAAATTCATCTCCCATAAATAACAATTTTGTACCCGGATGGGTAAAAAAGTAAGCATACAAGAGCCTTAGGTTGCAGAATTTTTGGAAATCATTTCCCGGCATTTTATAAATCATCGGGCTTTTCCCATGTACTACTTCATCATGTGAAAAAGGCAACATAAAATTCTCGCCATAAAAATACATCATGGAAAAAGTGAGGTCATCCTGATAAAATTGCCTGAAGATCGGATCTCTTTTAAAGTAACGCAGGGTGTCATGCATCCATCCCATCATCCATTTCATACCGAAGCCAATACCATCATCATAAGTAGGTTTACTGATCTTTGGCCAGTCGGTAGATTCTTCTGCAATCATTTGAATATCGGGAAAATCCCGGTACATGGTTTCATTTAATTCTTTTACAAAATCAATTGCTTCGAGGTTACCATTCCCACCATACTTATTGGGTTTCCACTGCCCGGCGTTTCTGCTATAATCTAATCTAAGCATGGAGCTTACGGCATCTACTCTTAAGCCATCTGCATGAAAACGATCACACCAAAAATACGCACTGCTAATAAGAAAACTTTTTACCTCTCCCCTGCCATAATTAAAAATATAACTTGTCCAATCCGGATGATAACCTTTATTGATATCATCATATTCATATACACAGGAACCATCAAACATATATAATCCATGCGCATCTGAGGGGAAATGAGAAGGTACCCAGTCGAGAATGACGCCAATATTTTCACGATGTAGCGTATCAATCATTTTAGCAAAATCCTGTGGATTGCCGTAACGGCTTGTGGGTGCATAATAGCCAATACCCTGGTAGCCCCAACTTCCATCATAGGGATATTCCATTACCGGCATAAACTCTACATGTGTAAAACCCATTTCTCTGATATAAGGCACCAGCTTTTCCGTAATTTGTTCATAGCTGTTATAAAGTTCCGGGTTACTTTTATCCGGTCTCATCCAACTGGCCAAATGCATTTCATAAATTGAAATGGGCGCATTCAGATTATTAATTTCATTTCTTTTTTTCATCCACTCTTTATCTTCCCATTCGTAGTAAGTGCCCCAGGTGAGCGATGAAGTATAAGGTGGCTTTTCCCAAAAATGTGCAAAGGGATCTCCTTTATCTAAGGCCATTCCTTTTAAGCCGGTTATGTGGTATTTATAGGCTTCTCCGGCTTGAATACCCGGAATAAAACCTTCCCAAATCCCGGATTTATCCGGTCGCACATGGAGCAAATGAATACTGCCATCCCATTGATTAAAATTTCCTGTTACATGAACTGCTGTTGCATTTGGAGCCCATACGGCAAAATAAGTGCCTGTAGTATTTTCTATGGTTAATTGCTTATTGCCAAAAAGTTCATATAATTTGCAATGGGTACCATCCTGAAAATTTTTAATATCTTCTTCAGTAAATAATGAATGCTCCCAGACAAGTAAGGAGGTATCAGGCGTTTTGATAGCTGGTGATTTGATGAGCTTTTTTTCCTTTTTTTTAGCCGGATTTTTTTTGGATGCTTGCTTTCTTGTCATAACAATATCCGTTTAAAATTCATACTTACCATTAACGTAAAATTATGAACCCTTTTCGATATTCTTTTTATTTCTTTATGAATATTTGCATATACGAAAGTTATCTTAGATCAATTGCTTATGAAATATATTATTATATTGTTTGCCACATTTTTTATTTACACTTCCATTTTCTCTCAATCAGTTTCAGTAAAAGGGCATATCAGTGATACCTCCAGTAATGAAAACCTGGTGAATACTTCAGTTTCATTTTTACGCAGTAAAGATTCGGTTTTATATAAGTTTACCAGGACTGACCAACAGGGAAATTTTATGCTTCAAAAGATGGATCCCGGTAAGTATCTTATTTATCTTACTTATCCGGGCTATGCAGACTTTTTAGATACTGTGCATTTAGTAAATGGAATAACGAATGATCTGGGTTCTTTTGCTATGTTTACAAGAGAACATTTACTCAAAGAAGTCATTATTAATCAACAAGGCGCTATACGCATTAAAGGAGATACAACAGAATTTAAAGCTGATAGTTTTAAAGTACGTGAAGGCGCAAATGTAGAAGAGTTGCTGAAAAAATTACCCGGAATTCAGGTTGATAAAGATGGAAATATCACCGCTATGGGTGAAACAGTAAAGAAAGTAATGGTAGATGGGGAAGAATTTTTTGGTAATGATCCAACTGTCGCTACTAAAAACCTTCAAGCGGATGCCATCGATAAAGTGCAGGTTTTTGATAAAAAAAGCGACCAGGCTGCATTTACAGGTATTGATGATGGAGAAAAAACAAAAACCATCAATCTTACTCTGAAAGAAGATAAGAAGAAAGGTTATTTCGGAAAATTGGAATTAGGTGGTGGTTTAGATGATAAATGGAGTAATAGCGCCATGTTTAATAATTTTAAAGGGCAAAGCAAAGTGTCCGTTTACGGAATTATGAGTAGTACGGGAAAAACCGGGTTGAGTTGGGATGAGCGCAATCAATATGGAAGCGGCGATAATGGTGCAATGATGGGCGATTTCGCTGGGATGATTGTATCTTTTTCAGGAGGCGATGATTTCGGAGGTTCCAATTTTTATGGAGAGGGATTGCCCAAAAGCTGGGCTGCCGGATTAAATTTTTCCAATAAGTTTGATGATGCCAAACAATCTTTAAATGGCAGCTATACTTATAATAAATTAAATACAGAAGGCAGTGGCTCTACCATTTCACAATCATTAATACCCGGGAATGTTTTCACCACAAAGGAATTTGGAAATAATTTTACAAGTAAGGACCGGAATGCTATAAATGGAAATTACGAATGGCAATTTGATAGCCTTACCTCAATAAAAATAACTGCCAATGGAACCACCGGTGTCAATAGCGGAAGCAGTATCAACAATAGCTCAACCGTCAATGATGCAGGAGTCTTAGCCAATACCAATCAACGCAGCAGTAGCTATACGGGAAATAAGAATACCATTAACTCAACAGTTTTATTGCGCAAAAAATTTAAAAAAGCCGGGCAAACTTTATCTTTCAATTTTGATGAACAATATAGCAACAGTAATACAGATGGATACCTGTATTCGCTCATTGACAGCCTTACCCAATCAGGCAACTATCAACAAGGCATTACTGATCAGAAAAAAATTACTGATACACGAACCTCCATGTTGAATGGCAAATTGGTTTTTACAACACCCATAACCAATTCAGTTTTTCTTTCTTTGAATTATGCCCTACGTAAAAGTAGCAGCAATTCAGAAAAATTATCCTATGATAAGGATAGTGCAGGCAAATATGCCACGCTCAATGACACTTTTAGTAATCATTATAATTTTGATGTACTCACCAATACAGCAGGTGCCGGATTTAATTATAATGGAAAGAAATTATCTGCCTTTGCGGGTACTGACATGGCACGATCTCATTTTGTGCAAACAGATATTCTATTGAACCAGGTTTTGAAAAGAGATTATACCAATTTTTTCCCTCGTGCCTTTATTAATTATAAATTTAATAGCAGTACAAGGATGTCCATTAATTACTCAGGAAGTACGGTTCAGCCCTCTATTCAACAGATTCAGCCAGTACAGGACAATTCAAACCCTTTGAATATTACGATTGGGAACCCTTTATTAAAGCAGGCATTCACCCATTCAATCAGGATATTTGCAAATAGTTATAAGGTTTTTTCTCAGCGCGGCTTTTTCTTTTTCAGTAATTTTTCTACAACGGATAATGCCATTGTATCGTCTTCAGTAGTTGATTATTCTTCCGGGAAAACAGTGAATCAATATATCAATAGTAATGGAAATTATAATTATAATTCGGATTTTAATTACAATATGAAATTAAAAAAACTGGACATGAATCTTCATGCCGGTGTCAATATGAATGGAAGTCGTTATACAAACTTTATCAATAATATGAAGAATACGACTAACAATAATAATTATGGTTTTAGACTAGGTTTCTCTAAAGAGAAAGAAAAAAAATATGATTTGTATTATAGTTTTAATTTGAACTACAACCAATCAAAGTCTTCCATTAATTCTTCCGTAGAAACCAATTACTGGACTCAAGAACATTATTTGAGCCTCGACCTTACACTCCCCAAGCGATTTGAATTTAATACTTCTGTTAATGCAAACTTCCGCCAAAAAACAGATCTTTTTGCAGACAATAACAACGTTATACAATGGGATGCCTTTATAGGAAAAAAACTATTTAAAAATGATAAGGGGCTTATTAAATTAAGTGCTTTTGATATACTTGATCAAAATAAAGGCTACGACAGATATATCTCCAGCAGCGTCATTCAGGAAACGAATTATCAAACGATCAACAGGTATTTCCTCCTGAGTTTTGTTTGGAATATTTCAAAAAACGCAGCCACTTCTAATCCACAATAAGTATTGCTATGAATAAATTTCTCTGTTTTATTTTTCTTTTGACAGCATCTGTTACCCATGCACAAAATATCTTTATCAGTTCAGGTAAGATTGAATTTGAAAAGAAAGTAAATATGTACAAAGAATTAGAATCTTTCAGCTCTGATGGCAATAGCTGGATAGCACAAATGAAAAAAATGATGCCTCAATATAATACAACCTATTTTGATCTATACTTTGATACATCAAAAACATTGTACAAACCGGGTAAAGTCGTAACGACTCCGGGAATGAAAATGCCGGAGTGGTTCCAGGGAACTGCCACAAATAATGTAGTATATGATGATTTCACTAATGGCCAAATGACCAGCCAAAAAAATATTTATGAAAATACATACCTGGTTACTGACAGCCTGAGAAATATTGAATGGAAAATGACTTCCGAGATGCGTGAAATTGCAGGATTTCAGTGTCATAGAGCGGAAACGATTATCATGGATTCAATTTATATTATCGCATTTTATACAGACCAGATAATCCCTTCTGGAGGGCCGGAATCGATACATGGCTTACCCGGCATGATCCTGGGAATGGTAATTCCAAGAATGCATGCCACCTGGTTTGCAACCGGTGTACAGGTTACCGGCATTAAACCTGAGATTATACAAGCACCTCAAAAAGGAAAAAAAGTATCGAATAAGGAATTATACAGACAACTTCAAAGTGCCATGAAAGATTGGGGTAATATGGGCCAAAGAAATATTTGGCTTGCTTTATTCTAATACCTTTTTATAATTTAAAACCATCCGGAAGTACGGCGCCTTTTTTAACAACTACAATACCGCTTTTGATGGTATATAATTCATGATCCACATTTTCCAGGTGATTCCCACCACGGATGGTTACATTATTGCCAATTCTGCAATCTTTATCAATAATCGTATTGGTAATTTCACAATTTTCACCAATGCCCAACCGCGGGATGCCATTTGAAATATATTTATTCATCTCTTCAAAGGTTTCATAAAAATCATTTCCCATAACATAGCTATGCATGATCTTACTGCCCGCTCCTATTCTGGACCGCACACCAATGATACTATTTTCAATTATCTCAGCATGTATAATGCAACCTTCCGCAAAGAGAACTTTATCAAAGCGCGTTCCACTGATTTTACAAGGTGGGAGCATGCGAGCACGGGTATAGACCGGTTTTTCATTATCAAATAAATTAAACATGGGAATCTCCTGCGTTAGTGCCAGGTTTGCTTCATAAAAAGAGTGAATATTTCCAATGTCTGTCCAGTACCCTTCATATTGATAGCTGAACACTTTGTAGTTTGAAATAGCATTTGGTAAAATTTCTTTTCCAAAATCTTTTGCATTGGGGAAGTCTCCATATAATAATTTATCCATCATCTCCCGGTTAAAAATATAAATACCCATAGATGCAAGGAAATTCTTGCCCATGCTTTTCATCATTTCCCCTGTATCACTTTCCCACTTGCCAAGTAATTCCGGATGCGGCTTTTCAATAAATGAAGTAATCATTTTTTCACTGTTTGCTTTAATAATACCTAACTCCGGAGCATCATCCGCATTTACAGGAATTGTGGCAATGGTAATATCTGCGCCATTTTCCTTGTGGGAATGAATCATGTCAATAAAGTCCATCTGGTATAACTGATCACCACTGAGGATGAGCACATAATCATAATCATTATTATTGATATGATGCATAGACTGTCTTACGGCATCTGCTGTACCCTGGAACCAGCCCTGGTTATCAGGCGTCTGCTCAGCGGCAAGAATATCTACAAAACCGGTACTGAAAGCACTAAAATGATAGGTGTTTTTTATATGCTTATTTAAAGAAGCCGAATTGTATTGTGTAAGTACAAACATTCGACTAATGTTAGCATTAATGCAATTACTGATGGGGATATCTACCAACCTGTATTTACCTGCAATGGGTACAGCAGGTTTTGAACGACTGGCTGTTAGAGGATAAAGCCTGGAGCCTGCGCCACCACCCAAAATAATGGCCACTACAGAATTAGATAGACTTTTCATAATGTTTTTCTTTAATAAAATTATACTATAATACTTTCATATACTTCCATATAATGCTGAATGGAGTTTTCCCAACTATGATCAAATCGAAGCATTTTTTCACGCACTTTTTTCATTTTTTCCTGGTCAGTTTCATAGAGTTCTAATGCCCTTCCAATAGTATGATTAATATCTTCCACTGATGCATGATTAAATAAAAAACCCCAGCCATCTTCTTCTCCCATATCCTTTACGGTATCCCTCAAACCACCGGTATTCCTTACCATTGGGATTGTACCATAGCGCATGGCGTACATTTGATTCAAACCGCAAGGCTCTACACGGCTGGGCATTAATAAAAAATCAGCACCGGCATACATCTGGTGGCTCAAAGCTTCCTGGTAACCTATTTCCACATGAATGTGATCTTTAAAATGATCTGACAATTTCAATAATTGTTGTTCCACTAATTCATCTCCACTTCCTAAAATTAATATATTCAAACGGTTCGGGAACAGATACATGGTAGATAAAAATGCATCTGGTAAAATATCAGCGGCTTTTTCTGCAACTAGCCTTCCTATAAAAATAAATAAGGGTTTTGATGGGTCGAATTGAAATTTCCGGCAAAGTTCATCCTTTATCAAACCTTTACTTTTAGCAGCATTTTTTATTTTGAAATGATGATCCAGAAAAAGATCAGTAGCCGGATTCCATACTTCTGCATCTATACCATTTAATATACCAACGCATTTGTTTTTTTCCATTTCAAATAACTGCTCCAATCCCTTTGACTGGTAGGATAATTCGTTCAGATAGCTTTCACTTACTGTTGTCACCCGCCAGGCATTTTTAATAGCAGATGCTAAAGGATTCAATAAGCCATCCCATTCCAGCAACCCTTTTTTCCAGGTATCCCATTCCGGTAAATAAAAACTCTTATCCCATCCCATCCATCCCTGGTATTGCGCGTTATGTATCGTAAAAACAGTCGGAATGTCTGAAAGATTTTCAAACGCATAGCAATACTTCATCATAAAAGGAATAAGTGCTGTATGATGATCATGGCAATGAATAATATCTGGCTTATGCTCCCAATGATTCATCCAATGTAAAAATGCAATTTGAAAAGCAGTAAACCTTTCAGAGTCATCATCATAACCATATACTTTTTCCCTATCCAATAAACCATTGATATCCACGAGATATAAATCAAAACCAAGTGTATTATTTTTTTCTTTGAAGATTTTATAATCAAACCATCGGTCACCTACATTCGTATGCCCGGTAAAATCTTCCGTCCATTCATTTTTGTTCAAGAAAGGAGTAATATATAATGGCATGACCACTTTTGCATAATGGCCTGCTTTACATTGATATTTAGGTAAAGCACCTACAACATCTCCAAGGCCTCCCACTTTTGCAACGGGGTAACATTCTGCACTCAAATGAATTATTTCCATAGCTGTTTGATCTTTAAAAAATTGCTCTGTATCTTTTTAAAAAATTAAATATGATAATAGAGAATCAAATTTAATGAATTGAATTTGCAAAAAGATTTTATTTCAGAATAACTTTACTTTATAAAAATAAAAAATTAAAAGATGCAGTCAACAAAAAATTTGGTTATAGGAATTGATATTGGAGGAACAAATACCGTATTTGGATTGGTGAACAAGGATGGGAAAATATTATCGAGAGGGACTATATCAACTACTACTACTTCAGAGGTCAATGAATATATAGATCTATTATATAATGCTGTACAACCTGAAATCATGAAAATGGGTGGTCCGGAAATGTTTTGTGGTATAGGAATCGGGGCACCCAATGGAAATTTTTATAAAGGCACTATTGAATATGCGCCAAATCTGAAATGGCAAAAGGGGATTATTCCTTTTGCTTCATTAATGGAGCAAAAATTTGGCATTCCTTCCTATTTAACCAATGATGCAAATGCTGCTGCTATTGGGGAAATGAAATATGGGGCTGCAAAAAACATGAAAGACTTTATTATGATCACCCTGGGTACAGGGGTTGGGAGTGGTATAGTTGCCAATGGATCCCTCATCTATGGTCATGATGGATTTGCCGGTGAAATGGGGCATATGACAGTTTTACCCGGTGGGCGAAAACACTGGTCCACAGGCGCTTTTGGACCATTAGAGGCATATGCTTCAGCAACCGGAGTACGATTAACAGCAATTGAATTCCTGGCTTCGGGAAAATTCAAAGGCAGCCTTTTGGAAAAGCATCCAAATGAAGAAATCAATAGTAAACTTATATTTGAATACGCAGAAAAAGGAGATGTACTTTGCCTGGAAGTATTCCGGGTTACTGGTGAAATTCTTGGCCTTGCCTTAGCCAATGCCGTTATGTTTTCATCACCGGAAGCTATTTTCCTTTTTGGCGGATTATGTGATGCAGGCGATATGTTGATGAAACCTGTAAAGGAAAGTATGGAGAAAAACCTGATTCCTGTTTTTCAGAATAAAGTACACTTAATTTTTAGTGAACTGAAACAATCAGATGCAGCCATTTTAGGCGCAAGTGCATTGGCATGGTAAAAAATACGGAGAAAATATTTCTCCGTATAAAAAGGTAACTTTATTGAATTGCTTCTACAATTATTTATCTTCTTTATTGCATGCAAGAAAAATAAATGCAGCCACCAAACCACCGCCAAAACATCCAAGTGCATATACCCAAAGGTCGCTCCAGTTTGCCATATGCATCATTAAAACACCTAAAGCAACTGCCGGATTAAAAGCACCTCCTGAAAAACCACCTAAGGCATAAGCCATACAAGTAACCGTAAAGCCTATTGCAAGCCCATAAAAACTATTTCCTTCAGTACCTTTTGCTGTAGCGGTATTAAGGACAACATACGCAAGTGCTAAAGTGCCGAGAAATTCTGCCAGTAAGCCATAAGTAGAATTTGCCATTAAGGCTGACTCCGTAGGTATCTTATCAGCCAGCAGAAACATTACGGTGAATGCGGCAACTGCAGCACCAATAAATTGTATAACCCAATAGCCAATGGCATCACCAAATGATATTTTTCCTCTTATCAATACGGCTAATGTAACAGCAGGATTATAATGTGCACCGGAAATATGGCCACCTGCAAATACCATAACCATTAATACTACACCAATAGCAATAGGTGCTGTAATAGCTGCTGTGGTACCCCCTCCCAGGACGGATAACCCTACTGTTAAAACGAGGAAATAGGTACCAATAAACTCTGTGATTAATTTTCTCATTGTTGGTTAATTTATGCTTAAGGTCTAAAAATAGGAAAAAATGAATTTAAATTCAAAATTTCATTCAGCCTTATTCCATTACTTCTTCAGAATCCCTACTAACATCATGATCCAACCTGCAATGAAGCATAACCCACCAAATGGTGTAATGGCTCCTATCCATTTTAAATTTGATGCCCCTGCGGAAAGCACAAAAGTCAACGCAAATAGAGAACCGGAAAATAAAATAATTCCTGCAATAAATAATCGTCCGCTCCATAGCATGTTATTGGAAGGGAAGTATTGAAATAAAATACCCACAGCTAATAAGGCGAATACATGATAAAACATGTATTTAATACCTGTTTCATATACTGCTAAAGACGATTCACTTACTTTTTCTTTTAGTGCATGAGCGCCAAAAGCGCCAAGTGCAACTGCTAATGCAGCAAGAATAGCTGCTGCAATTAAAAATGGTTTATACATCTTTCAGTTTTTTTATAAATTCATTTAATGAAATGGAGGTGCCTTCCACATGTAATTGTGCTTTTGAATAATACGTCATTCTATCTTTCATTTGTTGTTGCAAAACAGGTAATAATTGGCTATGTGGGATATCTTTGAAAAGAGGCCTTTGAGCAGTTTCCTCTAATAATCTATATGCTAAAATTTCAGGTGGTACTTTTATCCAAATGGTTATTCCTTGTTTATCCAGCCAATCCATATTATTTAAAAAACAAGGGGTACCGCCACCGGTAGCTAAAACAATATTTTTTTTATTTTCAAATTTGTTTAAGACTTCCCTTTCTTTTTTTCTAAAAAATTCTTCCCCCTTAGATTGAAATATTTGTATGATGGTTTCTTGGGTATCTTTTTCAATTTCTTCATCAAGATCAAAAAAGTCTTTACCTAAAAATTGAGCAATCTTTTTGCCCCAAAAAGTTTTTCCGGATCCTGGCATACCAATAAGAAAAATATTGTTATCTGTCATGCCTTAAGTATCAGCATTTCTAACCAAAAGCATTGATTCCCGTTACATCCATTCCGGTTATTAATAAATGGATATCATGCGTGCCTTCATAAGTAAGTACACTTTCTAAATTCATGATGTGACGCATAATACTGTATTCGCCTGTAATGCCCATTCCGCCTAACATCTGGCGGGCAACACGTGCAATATCTGCAGCAATTTCACAACTATTGCGTTTTGCCATACTAACTTGTTGCGGTGTAGCCCTATCTTCATTCATGAGTACTCCTAAACGCCAAACCAATAATTGAGCCTTTGTAATTTCCGTAATCATTTCAGCTAACTTTTTTTGTTGCAACTGAAAACCTGCTATAGGCTTACCAAACTGAATTCTTTCTTTGCTGTATTGCAATGCAGTATTATAGCAATCCATCGCGGCTCCCAAAGCGCCCCAGGCAATACCATAGCGTGCTTTCGAGAGGCAACCTAATGGCCCTTTTAATCCTTTCACATTCGGAAAAATATTTTCTTTCGGAACTTTCACATCATGAAAAACCAATTCACCCGTTGCGCTTGCACGTAAACTCCATTTGCCATGTGTCGTGGGTGTAGTAAACCCTTGCATACCCCGTTCAAGAATCATACCTCTTACAATTCCTTCTTCATCTTTTGCCCACACAACAGCCACATCAGCAAAGGGTGCATTGCTAATCCACATTTTTGCTCCATTTAAAATCACATGATCTCCTGCATCTTTAATATTGGTAACCATACCGGCGGGATTACTACCATGATCAGGTTCTGTTAATCCAAAACAGCCCAGCCATTCACCACTGCCTAATTTAGGTAAATATTTTTTTCTTTGCTCTTCAGATCCATAAGCATAAATGGGATACATCACTAAGGATCCCTGTACACTTGCCGTAGATCGGATTCCGCTATCTCCTCTTTCTAATTCCTGCATCATCAGGCCATAACTTATGTAATCCAATCCGCCGCCACCATATTCTACCGGAATGGTGGGACCAAAGCATCCGAGATCACCCATTTGGCGAACAATTTGTTGCGGAAATTCAGCACGTTGTGCAAAATCTTCAATGATGGGAGAAATTTCTTTTTTTACATAATTGCGAACAGATTCCCTTATTAGCTTTTGTTCATCCGTAAGTAATTCGTCTGTTAAATAATAGTCTGGAGATTGAAACTGGTCAGTCTTAACGGCCATAAAAAAGTAGATTAATGAGTTTTAAAAAAATGCTGAAAGTTGCAAATTTAATAGGAACAGACGTTGTTGCCATCTTTTCAATTTATTTTTTAGAAAATACAACAATTCTAAATGCCTTTTGATCTATTGATTATTGGGATAAGAATTGGTTGTTTGAGGGATTGGATGTAATCTTGCCGTTTTTAAAATAAAGGACATCAATTTTTATAAAAAACAAAACCAGTAAGCCATGGCATTACAGGCAGGTATAGTAGGATTACCAAATGTTGGAAAGTCCACTCTTTTTAATGCATTGAGCAATGCAAAAGCCCAAGCTGCAAATTTTCCATTTTGTACTATAGAACCCAATGTGGGTGTCATTACAGTTCCGGATGAAAGATTAATCGTGTTGGAGAAGTTGGTTTTGCCGCATAAAGTGATCCCTACAACCGTGGAAATTGTAGATATAGCAGGGTTGGTTAAAGGAGCAAGTAAAGGAGAAGGATTGGGAAATCAGTTTTTGGGAAATATCCGTGCAACAGATGCCATCATTCATGTAATTCGTTGCTTTGAAGATGAAAATGTGATTCATGTAGATGGGAATATTAACCCGATTCGGGATAAAGAAATCATTGATACGGAATTGCAATTGAAAGATCTTGAAACATTGGATAAAAGAATTTCAAAGGCTGAGAAAATGTCCAAGTCAGATAAAGAAGCAGCCAATAGCCTGGAAATTTTAAAAGGCTTAAAAAGTCATATTGAAAAAGGAGAAAATGCCCGTTCATTTGAAGCCAGTAAGACAGATTGGGAAAAGTATATTACTGAACTTTTTTTGCTGACTGCTAAGCCGGTAATTTATGTGTGCAATGTGGATGAAAAGTCGGTCGTTACCGGAAATATTCATACAGAAGCTTTTAAGAAATCGGTTGCTCAGGAAAATGCAGAGATTTTATTTATCAGTGCTGCCATAGAAAGTGATATTGCTCAAATGGAAAATTATGATGACCGCCAATTGTTTTTGGAAGATATGGGTTTGCATGAAAGTGGTGTAGCCCGGTTAATTAAATCAACTTATAAGATTTTGAACCTTGCAACCTATTTTACAGCAGGCGTACAAGAAGTAAGGGCCTGGACTATTTCACAGGGTATGTTGGCACCACAGGCTGCGGGCGTAATTCATACTGATTTTGAAAAAGGATTTATCAGAGCTGAAGTTATCAAATATGATGACTTTGTAAAATATGGCTCAGAGTCCGCTTGCAGAGATGCAGGTAAATTGGCAGTTCAGGGAAAAGATTATCTGGTTGAAGACGGTGATATTATGCACTTTCGATTTAATGTATAGAGCAATCGTTTATTTATAACCAAGTATCTTTAACATACTCTGAGCAGTTTGTTCCCGGGCATGAAGCCAATCCTCCAGTTTTCCGTTTTTATCAAAACCAATAATGACATGTTTTGGAGAAGGAATGAGGCAATGCTTTATACCACCATACCCACTTATCTGGTCCTGATAAGCGCCGGTATGAAAAAATCCAACATATAATTTTTCATTTTTGGAGACATCCTTTTCATTTTGAGTGTCGGATAATTTTGGAAGAAAAACCTCATTGATATGCTCTTCTGAATCATAATAATCATGGCTGTCACAGGTAATACCACCCAGTACAACTTTTTGATATTCATTATCCCATTTATTAATTGGTAGTAATAAAAATTTTTCACCAATACCCCATGTATCAGGAAGTGTAGTGATAAATGATGAATCAATCATATACCAGGTTTCCCGGTCATTTTGCACCTTCTGCCCCATAATACTATAAATATGCGCCATACTTTCCCCCACCGTAAAACTGCCAAATTCAGTATAGATATTAGGCATAGGAACTTTCGCTTTCTTGCACACTTTTTTAATATTGCCTACAATTTCATTAATCATGAATTGGTAATCATACTCAAAACCCAAAGAATGTTTTATGGGAAAACCTCCACCAATATTTATGGAGTCTAGTTCCGGGCAGATTTTTTTTAACTGGCAATATAAGTTAATGATCTTATTTAATTCACTCCAATAATAGATATCATCTTTGATGCCTTTATTTAAAAAAATATGCAGCATTTTTAATTGAAATTTATGCTCATACCCTTCAATATGATCTACATAAAATTCAAGGATATCTCTTGGACGGATACCTAATCTGGATGTATAAAAAGGGAATGAAGGTTCTTCTTCGGCTGCTACACGAATACCCAATTTAAAAGGTTGACGTACACTTCTCTTATAAGCATCCAATTCCTCTTTATTATCAAGAATAGGAATTACATTTTTAAATCCTGTATTGATTAAGCGGGCAATGCGTGATGTATAGGATTTCTGTTTATAGCCATTGCAAATGATCGTTGTGTCTTTGGTAATTTTCCTTTTTCTATATAAGGCATTGATGATTTCAATATCATAAGCATAAGATGTTTCCAGATTGATTTCATGTTTCAATGCTTCTTCTACAACATAGGAAAAATGGGAACTCTTTGTACAATAACAATAAATATATTTCCCCTCATACTTATGTTTCTTCATGGCATGTTGAAACATTTTTTTTGCCTTATTAATTTGACTGCCGATTTTGGGAAGATAACTGAGCTTTAAAGGTGTCCCATATTTTTTAATAATGTATTCAAGATTTACTCCATTGAATTCGAGGTAACCATTATCCCCCACATCAAAACCTTCCTGGGGAAAATGAAAGGTTTGTTTAACAAGGTCTGTATATGTATTATTCATTCCGATTGAGCTGGCTGTAAAAGAAGTCAAATAATTTTTTTACAAAAATAGTTTTTTGCAACAATCCTAATAAAAAAAACCGGGTGAAATATCCCGGTTTTAAATTTTATCTAAAAAATCATTTTACTGAATCAACCAGCGCTTTAAAAGCGAGTGGCTCATTCATGGCGAGATCTGCCAATATTTTTCGATTAATATCATTGCCTGATTTATGTAATTTATCCATAAACTGGCTATAAGATAAACCTTCTTGTCTTACCGCGGCATTGATCCGGGCAATCCATAATTGTCGGTATTCTCTCTTTTTTAATTTTCTACCAACATAACTATAGGTTTGGCCTTTTTCTACAATATTTTTAGCAACGGTATAAACGTTTTTCCGTTTACCGTAGAACCCTTTTGCATTTTTAAGTACTTTTTTTCTCCGGGCTTTTGATGCGACAGCATTTACTGAACGTGGCATGTTTTATATTTTTTACTCCTTAATGGAGGCAGATGAATAAATGGATTCAATTTTATTTTAATCGTAATAAACGCATAACAAAATCGCGGTTTGGTGCTGCCACCAATCCCTGCTTATTTAAATTTCTTTTACGTTTTTTAGATTTTTTGGTGAGAATGTGACGCTTGAATGATTTTTGATAAGCGATCTTCCCGGTACCTGTCACTTTAAAGCGCTTTTTTGCACTTGAGTTTGTTTTTACCTTAGGCATATTTAATAATCTTATGAAGATTACTCCCTGCTGGCGTTTCCGAACAGACGGAAAACTTGTTGAGCCTTTTGGGAAATTTATTTTAAAGAGGCGCAAAAGTAACCTTTTATCCATAATGGCGCAAATAAAAATTGATACTTTTCTTATACCGGATTATTTATCTCAAAAGCATTTAACCTAACTTCGCCAAAAATTGAAAAAATGAAAAAAATGATTGGCAGAAGCGCTATACCATTTTTCTTTTTAATGGTTACGTTACCTGCATTTTCCCAAAAAGATGGATCAAACATTAAATATATTGATCCGGCAAATATGGATTTAAGTATCAAACCTGGTGATAATTTTTATTTATATGCCAATGATAACTGGCTGAAAAACAACCCAGTACCTGCTTCTAAAACAAGGTGGGGAAGTTTTGATGTGCTTCGTCAAAATAGCCTGGAGCGGTTAAAATTATTGACTACGGAAGCAGCTGCGAACCCTACAAAAAATTCCATTTATCAACGTGTTGGCGATTTTTATGCCAGTGCAATGGATACGGTTACTATTGAACAATTAGGTTATACTCCTATCAAAGCTGAATTAGAACGATTAGGCGCCCTTAGTTCAAAAGCGGATGTATTGAAAGAAATTGCCGGAGAACGTACCAAAGGGTTGGGTGGTTTATTATATGGTTTTTATGTTGGTCAGGATGATAAAGATGTGAATACTTATATTCCTGGTTTTTCACAGGGAGGGACTTCTTTACCCGATCGCGATTATTATTTAAAAAATGATTCTCGCAGTAAAATGATCCGAGATGCATATGTAAAATATATTACGGATATGTTTAAAATGGTGGGCGAAGATGAAGCTACAGCTCAACATAAAGCAGAAGAAATTTTAAGCCTAGAAACCGGTTTGGCAACGGCTCAAAAAAGCAGGGTGGAAATGCGTGACCCAATTAAAACCTACAATAAATTTTCCGTGGCAGATTTTACAAAACTTACGCCCGGCTTCGATTGGAAAGAATTGATGAGTTTAATGAAAGTAAACAATGCGGATAGTGTTCTGGTAAATAACCCTGTATTTTTCCAGGCAGCTGCTTCTTTGTTTGCTGCAGTCCCTTTAGATACCTGGAAAGCTTACCTGCAATGGGGGGTTATTAAATCATCAGCTGGATTGTTAAGTTCTGCATTTGTCAACAGGAGTTTTGAATTCTCCAAAATATTATCCGGGCAAAAAGAAATTACACCTCGTTGGCAACGTATGAGTGGCCTTACCGATGGCATGTTGGGCGAATTACTGGGTCAATTATACGTGGAAAAATATTTTACAGATGCTGCTAAACAAAGAATGCTTGCTTTGGTAAAAAATGTGCAGGAAACTTTTTCAGAAAGAATCCAAAAACTTGATTGGATGAGTGATAGCACGAAAGTACAAGCAGAAGAAAAGTTGCATGCAATCGTAAATAAAATCGGCTTTCCGGATAAATGGGAAACGTATTCGGGTGTAGTCATTCATAGAAATGACTTTTTAGGCAACATTCATAGTATCCAGGAATTTGAGTATAATAAAATGGTTAACCATATGGGAAAACCGGTGGATAAAACGGAATGGGGTATGACTCCTCCAACCATTAATGCGTATTACAATCCAGCCAATAATGAGATTGCTTTCCCTGCCGGTATCCTGCAATTTCCTTTCTTTGATTTTGGAGCCGATGATGCCGTAAACTATGGTGGTATTGCGGCAGTAATAGGCCATGAATTAACACATGGTTTTGATGATGAAGGCCGTCAATATGCAGCAGATGGAAATTTAAAAAACTGGTGGACTGATGAAGATGCGAAAAAGTTTACTGAAAGGGCCGACTTAGTCGTAAAGCAATATAATGCATTTGTAGTGAATGACAGTTTACATGTAAACGGCCAATTGACCTTGGGAGAGAACCTCGCAGACCTCGGAGGATTAAATATAGCTTATGCGGCATTTAAAAAAACGCCCGAAGGACAATCTAATAAAAAAATTGATGGCTTCACCCCGGATCAACGGTTTTTCCTGAGTTGGGCACAAGTATGGCGTGCGAACATATTACCGGAATTTTCCGCACAATTAATTTTGACTGATCCACATAGCCCCGGAATGGCCCGTTGCAATGGCCCTGTATCCAATATTGATGCCTGGTATAAAGCTTTTGATGTAAAACCTGGCGACAAAATGTATAAGCCGGAAAATGAGCGTATTAAAATCTGGTAAGTAGATTTTGTAAATGCATAAAAAAACCTCGTCTTTATGACGAGGTTTTTTTTAATAGGAGGCTATATAATTAATTTTCTTTTTTAGGGTTTCGATCGTATTGGCAACATTTTTCAAGCTTCAAATAATCTGCATCTGTTGCTTTTATGGCAGGAGTATCATATCCTGCAGCAGCAATACTCTTTTGAATATTCAAATTAGTTGTTTTCGTTTCATCATAGTTAACCACCAGAATTTTAGTTTCTTTATTCCACACTGCAGAATTAGCACCTGCTTTTGTGGCGGCAGTTTCGATATTACTTTTGCACATACCACAATTTCCCAAGACCATCAAAGTATCTGACTTTGCTTGAGCGGAGCCCATAAAGCTAAATGCAAATAGGGCTATTGAAGAAAATATTAATTTTTTCATAATTTAAAATTTATTTTAACTACTATAAAAATACGGTATATCTAAGAAAGAAGGTTGTCAATTGACGAATATTATCATTAATTTACAAAATTCCACCAAATACCAAACCGTATCCACAGCCCGCGTGCGGCATAATGAGGCGCCAGGAAATTGACTTTTGTGAAGCTAAAATTATTTTGAAAATCAATGGTATTCAGGTTTTCCAGCCTGATAAACCCTTTAAAACTTTTGATACGCATACCCAGGTATAAATTGATATCCGGGCGATTATAAATAGTAGCAGTATCTTGTACAATAAAATGCCCATTCAGCGGAGAATAATTATCAGCCTTATAAGGCGTATTATAAATAACTTCAATACCGGTTGATAAATACAGGTTGGTAAAAAAGTTCCCTTCAAAAGCAAAGCGGTTACGCGTGAAAAGAAGTGGGACTTCTATGGGTGCATTGGCTGTTGTTTGTTGAAAGTGTAATTCACTGTATAAATTCCAATGTTTGGCAATACGAAATTGCTTTTCAGCAGTTATATGTAAAAGATTTAATAATGAAGAGGATTGTTGGGCTTCATAAAAATTATTGAAATAAATATAATTTCCAAGAATAAAATATTCTCCGCTTAATTGAAAATTCAATGCATTAAAATGCAGGTTCGCAAAAATGCGCGTATTATTTTCTTTTTTGAAATTTCCGGCAATGACGGGAAATGAACTGACCTGATTATCAAAAACGGATGCGGGTGACTTATTTACATTTTGTAATCCAATTTGAAAAAAAGCTTTAGATGCAGCTATTTGTTTCTGTAAAGCTAAATAAGCGTCATAATCTCCTGCATAACTTCCTGAAGCATATAATTTACCACGAATCATCAAATCCCATTGTTGATTTTTGGTACGGTTTCTATATTCTACATTAGCGATGATATTATTATACTGCACGCCAGGTAAATACTCGCCCCCACCCTTTATCCATTCATAGGTCGCACCCAATTTGAGGAATTGATTAAAATTATTTTTTTGAGGATACGTAATTATGCTGAAATCATTCACTAATGATTTCCAATTATCCTGAAAGTGAATCGTGGCGCTACTTACAAGATAATTAAAGTATTTTGAATAATTGGAATCCACCGGGTTGATATCAGAAAAAATAAATTTTTGAGTCTGGTAAGAAATAGTATGCTGAAAACGAAGCCTGGGATAAAATAACTGATAAGTCGTAGAGTCAACCACCAGGGAATCTTTCTGGCCCACATCATAATACTGTCTAAAAAGAAAAATATTCTCATCATATTCTGTACCTGTGGAAATATTTGTAGAGAAAAAGTTGCGGCTTGATACGGCATTATTTCCAAGCCGCGTAAATAACTCAAAAGGATCATTTAATGAAAGGCTGTCCAATTTGCCTTCATCTTGCAAGCCGCCATTTTCAGATGATCGAAGTTTATTATTGATAAAAATAAAGTAATTGCCATAGCGTTTATTTCTACTGGAAAAATAAGTATTCAGGCGAATATTATTATGGCTGCTGTTTTGATTTTTATAGGATCCCGGTGAATTGATAAAACGGAACTGGAATGTGAGGTTAAAATTCCTCTTGCTGTTCTTCGTGTATAATACATTAATCATTTGTTCACCCTTACTGCCAAGCAGATAACCCAATTCAGCATAAGGGCGTGATGTATTGAAAAAACGTGTGTCGTTGACGGTGTACCTGTATAAATCATAAGCATGAAAACCGGCATCCCAACCAGCTTGCATATTGGGCAAAAAAATGAGAGACTTTGTAGCATTACCCAGGTTGCCCAGGTTTATATTTTTATAGGAAAAAGGATACCATTTATAAAAATCTGTAATAGATGAATCTAAATGCTCACTTCTTGTCGAATCAAAATACCTGTAGCTAATCGTAATGGAATCCTCCAATGGATTACGATGGATGAGTGAGTCTTTTTGAGTAGATTTTCGTATAGGCCTCCCCTGGCTGTCATATGAAATTTGTGATTCCGGGTTTTGTGTATTGGGTATCGTTTCACGTGTATCTTGTGCCGATAAAATAACAGGAGTCATGATGACCCATAACAGGAAGAAGCATTTCAATAGTGTGAATTTCATGTAATCTTTCAGGTATGCAAAATAACCTCATTCATGGCAATGAAATGATAAAATCTTATTCAAATTCAATATTTACTCCCCGGAATTGGCAGCATCATTTTTTGGAAAATACTTTTTAAATACATAATAGTAATAAGTATTTGTATTATCTTTTGTGCTGTTCGATATAGGAAAAGCATTTACAAGCCTCCACCCGTCTTTACCAAGATAATTTAATGCATCAATTACCGTATTGAAGGTTTTAGATTTGCCATTCTCATCTTTAACTTTATTTGTTTGAAATAATCCACGAGCCTCCCCAAAGTCTATATCAATCGTAACTTTATTACTAAAAATCTTCTGACTGGCTACCACCTGGCAATATTGTTCTATCATGGTTGTGTCTGTCTGTGCATAAATACCACCACAATAAAAAAGACCAAGGATAAAAATTAGTTTTTTCATTTTCTTTATAATTTATGGATGAATAAGGATTTGATATGAGGAAAATTATACTATTTATCGCGATAAAAAAATTTTAGTTAAATGTATCCTTATTTTTCTACAGAGATACTGTGTTTACAATACAATCATTATTTCATTTGGGCGATATTATTGTAAGATATTCGCTTTAAATGTACCTTTGCGAAAAATTCATTTTATGCCCGGAACACTCTCATCAAAAATAGATTTTAAACTTCCTTATAAAGTTAAAGATATCAGCCTGGCCGCATGGGGCCGCAAAGAGATCATGCTTGCTGAAGCAGAAATGCCGGGCTTGATGTCAATCAGGGAAGAGTATGGAAAATCGAAACCTTTGCAGGGAGCACGCATAGCAGGTTGCTTACATATGACCATTCAAACTGCCGTATTAATAGAAACGCTTATTGAGCTGGGAGCTGAAGTAAGATGGAGCAGTTGCAATATTTTTTCCACTCAAGATCATGCTGCCGCTGCTATTGCTGAAAAGGGAATCGGCGTTTTTGCATGGAAAGGTCAAACACAAAGCGAAGCGGATTGGTGTATTGAACAAACTTTATTTTTTGGCAGCCAGGAGAAGCCTTTGAATATGATCCTGGATGATGGAGGTGATCTGACCAATATGGTTTTTGACCAATATCCTGAATTGATTAAAAATATACATGGCCTGAGCGAAGAGACTACAACCGGCGTTCATCGTTTGTATGAAAGAATGGAAAAAGGCACTCTACCTATCCCAGCCATTAATGTAAATGACAGTGTAACTAAATCAAAATTTGATAATAAATATGGCTGCCAGGAAAGTCTGGTTGATGCCATTCGCCGTGCTACAGATGTCATGATGGCCGGTAAAGTAGCTGTGGTAGGCGGTTATGGAGATGTTGGTAAAGGATCAGCGAAAAGTTTAAAAGGTGCAGGCGCCCGTGTAATCATTACAGAAATAGATCCCATCTGTGCATTACAGGCAGCAATGGATGGATTTGAAGTAAAAAAAATGATTGATGCTGTTAAAGAGGCGGACATTATAGTCACAGCATCCGGTTGTCGGGATCTGATTACTGAAGCGCATTTTCGTGCTATGAAAGATAAAGCCATCGTTTGTAATATTGGCCATTTCGATATTGAAATTGATATTTCCTGGTTAAATAAAAATTACGGTCACTCAAAAAATACCATTAAGCCTCAAGTAGATCTTTACACAATTGATGGGAAAGATATTATTGTACTTGCTGAAGGCCGTTTGGTGAATCTTGGCTGTGCTACAGGCCATCCTTCTTTTGTTATGAGTAATTCTTTTACAAACCAGGTATTGGCGCAAATAGAATTATGGAATAATCATAGTAAATATGAAAACAAAGTGTATGTTTTGCCGAAACACTTAGATGAAAAAGTAGCGCGACTGCACCTGGCAAAAATTGGTGTTGTACTGGATGAACTCACACAAGCACAATCTGATTATTTAGGTATTCCTAAAGATGGGCCGTATAAAACAGATATGTATCGTTATTAAACAAATCATTGAAATAAGTATACCCTGCAATATTTGCAGGGTATTTTTTTTGAGGAAAAGCTTTATGAAATTTATCTTATTTTTGAAAAACAATGATTATTCATATTCTAAACTTTCTATTATAAGAACGCTTTTATCTGCTCTGCTTTTATTTACAATATCAGCTTGTAATAATCAAGTTAGCACATCCCCATCCGGAGATTCCACAAAGACCGAAAGTATGTCAACTGACGATGCAGCCATTAAAAAAGCAGTGGATGATGCTTATGCATGGATAAGTTTTAAGAAGGGATCAAAACCGGATTATGAAAAGATTCATGACTATTTTATGCCAACAGCAATCCTCGGTTTCTTTCCTAATGATACTTTACAGGTGCTATCATTAGAACAATTTGTGACAGGATATAAAAATATGATTGATCAGGGTCAAATACAATCATTTTACGAAGAAGAAATGTATGGAAAAACAGATCAGTATGGCCGCATTGCTCAAAGACTCAGTAGTTATAAAACATACATAAATACTATGGATTCCGTTTCTGAGAGAGGTGTAAATAGTTTTCAACTTATTAAAACACCTGCCGGATGGAAAATTTCCAGCATCATTTGGGATACTGAAAAGAAAGGAATGTCAATCCCTGATAAATATTTACCTCAAAAAAATAATCCATAAGGATCCTGCGAATAACCTATAAAAATGAAATCCCATGCTTGAATTCAAATACACCATACTTTATGTCGATGATGTTTCTACAACTCTTGATTTTTATTGTAAGGCATTTGATTTTAAAATAAAATTCATATCCCCTGATAATTCATACGGAGAATTAAATACCGGTTTTGCCACACTTTCATTTGCAACAAAATCCCATGCAAAATTGCACTTGAAAAATGGATTTATTGAAAGTAATTTAACCAATAAACCTTTTGGTATTGAAATTGGTTTTGTGACCGACAATGTGGAAGCCACTATTAACCAGGCAATTAAATCCGGTGCTAAAATTGTAGAACATCCGGTTACTACTTCATGGGGACAGGTCATAGCTTATGTGCGTGACCCGGATGGCTTTTTGATAGAAATCTGTACACCAATAGAAACCAATTAAGCCGTTCAATGATTCCTTTTTTGAAATGACTTTTTTCTTTTGAAAATTTTATGACCTGTGAACGGTTTTATCCTTTTTTTATATCATTCTCTAAAATTATTTGAGTAGTTTCGCCGCCTTATATCCGGGGTATGAATTTTAGCGTATATAATAGGGAGAAAAAGTGTAGGCACATTCCATTCCATGCAATTTCTTTTTTTGCTTTTTTATTTGTGATGACTATGTCTTCATGTACAAACAAAAATGCAAATACTTCAGCGAGCAATAATAAAGCAGTGAATGACTCGGCGAATTATACGAGTGTGCAATGGGAAGATAGCCTGGTTCATTTTGGTACGGTCAAACAAGGTGAAAAAATTCACATATTATTTCATTGTAAAAATACCGGGACAAAACCTTTATTTATTATCACCGTACAACCATCCTGTGGATGCACAGTGGCATCTTATACAAAAGAAGCCATTGCACCCGGTGCAAATGGTGAAGTAGATGCCGTTTTTGATAGCGGACATAGTAATACACCTGATGTGAGAAAGGTAATTTCTGTAACAACAAATACTACTGTGGCTTCCCCCACTTTAGTTTTTACTGGCACAGTTATTCTGAAAAATAAGGATGAAATGAAAGATCTATAATTTTATTAATCAATTCAACAAACAGACAATTAAAAACAACACAATGAACGCAACTTTATTAATGGCAAGCCCTGATGGGCAGGGAGGTTCCAGTTTCTCATTAATTATGATGGGTGCCATCATACTGGTATTTTGGTTATTTATGATTAGACCACAAGCAAAAAAAGCCAAAGAACAAAAGAAATTTATTGAGGGTATGCAAAAAGGCGATAAAATCGTAACTATTGCCGGTATTCATGGTACCATTTATAAAGTAAATGATGATGGAACGATCCAGTTAGAAGTTAGCCCGGGCAGTTATCTGAAAATTGAAAGATCTGCCATCAGCCTGGAATGGAGTAATGCCGCAAACAAGGCAGCCACCACACCGGCCGCAATTAAATAATTCATCAAACCATAATTGTAAGGGGCTTTGGCCCCTTTTTTTATGGTTGCCTGTGTAATGTTGATTAATTTTACTTAAGTGAATGCATACAATGAGGAAAAAAATTGGACTTACCGGCGGTATTGGGAGTGGTAAATCTATCGTTGCCAAAATCTTTGAAATACTTGGAATCCCTGTATTTAATGCAGACTTCATGGCAAAAAAAATAATGAATGACCATGCAGATATTCGGGAAAAAATAATTCAAATTTTTGGAAAAGAAATTTACCAGAGAGGCCAGCTTGACAGGGCGCAATTGGCTGCTATTGTATTTAATGATAAAAATAAATTATCCCAGTTGAATAGTGTCATACATCCGGCAACAATTGAGGCGGCAGATAAATGGATGGCTGAACAATCATCTCCATATATGATTAAGGAAGCGGCACTCCTTTTTGAAGCCGGAGCAGAGAAAAACCTTGATATGGTCATCGGAGTCTATGCTCCAATGAATATTCGAATACAAAGAATCATTTCCCGAGATCAAATGAGTGTTGAACAAGCAGAGGAACGAATGAAAAATCAAATGGATGATCAGGTTAAAATGAGTTTATGTGATCATGTGATTATAAATGATGAAACGCAATTTGTTATTCCACAAATACTGCGTATACATCAAATAATACTTAATACTACAAAACGTATTTTATGAAAATAAATTCTTTGCCGGTCATTCCTTATTATGCGGTCATTTTCACATCCCTAAAAACTTCTATGGATCATGAAGGTTATGCAGCCATGGCAGATAAAATGTTTTCACTGGCTGCTATTCAACCCGGTTTCCTGTGTGTAGAAACCGCAAGAGAAAGTATGGGCATTACCGTTTCGTACTGGGAATCGGAAGAAGCTATTTTCCATTGGAAAGAAAACCTGGAACATTTGATGGCACAAGAATTAGGCATAGAAAAATGGTATGAATACTATATTGTTCGCGTATGTAAAGTAGAGCGCCAGTATAGTTTTCAAAAAGAAAATGGATTACATACCATCAAGGAATAAATTACGCAATTCAAGCGTTGGCAACCAGCAACTATCTTTTTTACCAAACCAGCGATAACGGTTTTTAGCAATCAGAGTATATATGAAATCCCTGATGAATTTTGGAATGATGATAAAAATATATAACCATGACCAGGGAGCAGCTAAATGTTTTGCGCATTGCAATGCTCCACTGGATTTTGTATAAATCTTTGAGTTTTTATAAAGTATAAATGTATCAAAATCTTCCCGGGGTAAATGATGATCTTGAAGAAATTGCATTCCCAGCTTGGATTGTAAAGATGCAAATCGAAATTGTCTTCTTTTGTCATGGCGAATAACAAATTGGACACTGGCATTACAAAGATTGCAAACACCATCAAAAAAAATAATGGGGTGTTTTATTTGATTAATATCTGTCAATATAGATTTGAAATTTATCTTATTGCATATTATGAAAGACCTTATTTACATCATCATCTTGCTCCAGTCTTTCTATTAATTTAGATACTTCCTCTGCCTGCTCATCTGAAACCGGAACGGTGGTCTGGGGTATCCATTCCAGTTCAGCACTAAGCGGCGTTAGATTTTTTTCTTCAAGAGCTTTTTGTAAACTTCCGAAATCTGTAAAATTACACCTGAGGATGAGGATAGAATCCCCATTTTCATTTTCAGCTTCTCCCATTTCATCCAGGCCATGATCAATTAATTCAAGTTCCAATTCATCGGTATCCAGCCCTTCCGGATTTAATTTGAAAACTCCCATTTTCTTAAACTGAAAACTAACGCTGCCGCTATTTCCAAGAGCGCCACCTCCTTTGTTAAAATGAGACTTTACATTGGCCACAGTTCGTACATGATTATCTGTAGCGGTTTCAACTAAAATGGCCACTCCATGAGGTGCGTATCCTTCATATAAAATTTCCTCATAATTTTCTGTATCCTTACCCAAAGCTCTTTTAATTGCCGCTTCTACCCGGTCTTTAGGCATACCCACACTTTTTGCATTTTGGTAACACCTGCGTAACGCAGGGTTGGTATCCGGATCCGGCCCGCTATTTTTGACCGCAATAACAATTTCTTTACCGATCCTGGTAAATTGTTTGGCCATACGATCCCAACGGGCAAACATGGTGGCTTTTCTTACTTCGAAAATTCTTCCCATCCTTTTTCAAAATTTTATGCAGTTTTCATCCTGCCGTTTTTAATAATAAATCGTTGCAAAATTATAACCTCACATCGAGCCTTCCAAGTATAAAAAAAGCCGCTGAAAAATCCAGCGGCTTAATGCATATTTTATTTTTTTAAGCTTCAGATGACTTAGGGTTGGTCATCATTTTTCTGATATAAATAATCAGGTGAATAATGCCAAAGATAATGGCAATGTAAAGCAAGGTCTTGTCTGTATCCCATCCGGCCGAGTACTGGTGTAAAAAGCCGGTAATAAATAATAGAATACTCAGAAAAATACCAACCCAGCGGGCCGTATGCATGCCTACTCTATTATTTGTACCATTCCCAAGGTGACTGTTTCTGGCACCGTATGCAAAATAAATGTCCAGTCCGATTAACATCCATACAACTAAACGAATCCATGTATCAGCAGGGAGGAAAACCATCATAAATAAACAAGTACATATTCCCAGAATGGGTACCAAAGGAACTAATGGAGTTTTGAATGCTCTTGGTAAATCAGGCATTTTTCTGCGCATAATCCAGATGCCCGCACACACCAGAATAAAGGCAAATAAAGTGCCTATACTTGTCATCTCACCAACGACCCTTGCCGGAACAAATGCAGCAAATAAGCTGACAAAAATCATAAACAATAAATTACTTTTCGCAGGAGTTTGTGTTTTCGGATTAACCGTTGAAAAAATCTTTGGGATTAATCCATCCTTACTCATGCTATAAAAAACACGAGTTTGTCCCATGAGCATCACCAGAATAACAGATGAATAACCACCCAAAATAGCCACAAGTATAGCCCGGTTTAACCAGGGATAATCTGGTGTTACGACACCTGCTGCATTTGCTGTTCCCATATGATCAATGGCCAAAGCCACTGGAGCAATACCATCCTGGCCTGCAAATGTCTTGTAGTTTGCAACACCTGTCATTACATGTGCAAACAAAATATATAAAATAGTACATATAGCTAATGATCCCAAGATTCCAATAGGCATATCTCTTTTAGGATTTTTGGCTTCCTGTGCTGCCGTACTTACCGCATCAAAACCGATATATGCAAAGAAGACAATCGCTGCAGCCCTGATAATTCCGCTGAATCCAAAACTGCCAAATGAACCTGTGTTGTCCGGGATATAAGGGTTATAATTGGATGTATTAATATATTTCCATCCAAGAAAAATAAATACCAATACAACAGAAACTTTTATCAATACGATAATGCCATTTACTGTTGCACTTTCTTTTGTTCCTTTTATCAATAATAAGCTCATCAAAATAATAATACCTACAGCGGGTAAATTGATTAAACCACCCGGTTCAAATGGCCCAACAGTTAGTGAATGTGGAAGCACAATATCGAAACCTTCTAAAAATTTAACCAGGTAACGGCTCCAGCTAATTCCTACTGTTGCAGCGCCAACAGCATATTCAAGTACCAGATCCCAACCAATAATCCAAGCAAGGAATTCTCCCATGGTTGCATAAGAATAGGTGTAGGCACTGCCTGCTACCGGAATCATTGATGCAAATTCAGCATAACAAAGCCCGGCAAAAAGACAGCCAAATGCAGCTACTATAAATGAAATAGTTATTGCAGGTCCGGCATTGTTTGCTGCGGCTAGACCGGTTATAGAAAATAAACCGGCGCCAATAATTGCGCCAATACCTAATGCTACTAATGCTGCAGGTCCTAATGTTCGCTTTAAAGTATGGCTTCCTGTTTCTGCAGCTTCATTTAATAATACGTCCATTGGTTTTCTGACAAATAAACTCATAAGATAATTTTTATTGTATTGTTATGGGTAGGCAAAATAATCATTTCTTTTCTTTTACCTAAAATTCTTTTTTGAATGGAAATGTACATTGCTCCATTAATCGGTCAATTTCGATAAAACAGGAAACAATCTAAAATAAAAATATTATCTGGAAATTTAAAACAGTTTCATCATCTTTTAGTATCATGCATCTTGAATGTATTAAATCTTATATTGCAGTGACTTAAAATGTATTCATGAAATCTTCAAATAAACTAACGCTGTGGATATTAATTGCAATGATCTTAGGTGCTATTACCGGTTATATTGTTTTTAAAAATGCCACCCCTTCCTTTATTTCAGGGTTTTCTCCTAAAATTGAACTGCTTACCACCATTTTCTTAAGGCTTGTTCAAATGATTATTGCACCGCTCGTTTTTTCAACACTCGTAGTCGGCATTGCAAAACTGGGCGACTTAAAAACAGTTGGTCGCGTAGGTGGCAAAGCATTACTATGGTTTATTTCCGCTTCATTGTTTAGTTTATTATTGGGTATGTTTTTGGTCAATCTTTTTAAACCGGGCATTGGTTTTGATCTTACCCATGCCAATGCTGAAAGTGTCAAAGATATTGCCGGCCACACACAAACATTTAGCCTAGAGAATTTTATCATGCATTTATTTCCCAAAAGTGTTTTTGCTTCAATGGCAGATAACGAGATATTGCAAATTGTTATTTTCTCGGTATTCTTTGGTATTGCTACTGCTGCTTTAGGAGAAAAAGGAAAAATTGTTGTTAAAGGATTAGAGGCCGTTTCGCATGTTATTTTAAAAATGGTTGATTATGTAATGAAGTTTGCTCCTATTGGCGTATTTGGTGCAATTGCCGGTGTTATTGCCACTAATGGTTTAGAGATATTTATCTTTTACGGAAAATATTTTATGTATTTTTCAATAGGGATTTTATCATTATGGGTTGTTATGATTTTTGTGGGTTGGTTAATCTTAAGAAAGAGACTTCCGGAATTATTGAAAGCCTTGGTGGAGCCATTAATCGTTGCTTTTAGTACCACCAGTAGTGAAGCTGTTTTCCCTAAACTCACGGAAGAGTTGGAAAGATTTGGTTGCAAAAATAGTATTGTATCTTTTGTATTACCACTCGGATATTCCTTTAACCTTGATGGAAGTATGATGTATATGACATTTGCAAGTATTGCCATAGCACAGGCTTACGGTATTCATCTTGATATAGGTACTCAATTAACCATGTTACTAGTGTTGATGCTCACAAGTAAAGGAATTGCCGGTGTACCAAGAGCATCACTCGTAGTCGTATTGGCAACTTGTGCAATGTTTAACATTCCGGCTGCCGGGGTTGCACTTATTTTGCCTATTGATCATTTCTGTGATATGATGCGAAGTATGACCAATGTATTAGGAAATGCATTAGCCACTACTGCTGTAAGTAAATGGGAGAAATCTTTGAACTAAATTAATAAGAATAAATGGATAAAGGTATTGTTCAACAATTTATAGAATGGATTATTCATAATGGAGGTCTGTACGTCATGTTAATTGTAATCTTTGCTGAGACGGGTCTTTTTCTTGGTTTTTTTCTGCCTGGTGACAGCTTGCTTTTTGCTGCCGGAATTTATATCAGTGAATTATCTACTGAATTTTTTGGAATGCATTACAGTTTTATTATCCTGCTTGTGATCATAGCCTCTGTTCTTGGGAATATTTTGGGTTATTGGTTTGGTGAAAAAGCAGGACCATTATTATATGAAAAAAAAGATACGTTCTTTTTTAGGAAAAAACACTTGTTGAAAGCTCATGACTTTTATGAAAAATATGGAAAAGGAACTATTTTCCTGGCAAAATTTTTACCATTGATTCGAACTTTTGCACCCATTGTTGCCGGGATCGTTAAAATGAATAAAAAAACGTTTATTTTCTATAATATATTGGGAAGTATTATTTGGGTTTCTTCCATGATGCTTGGAGGTCATTTCCTGCAAAGTTGGGTATTAAGTAAGTATGGTTATAGCTTAAAAGATCATATTGAAGCCATAGCTATTGTGATAATACTTATCACCACCTTACCCGTCATTATTAAAATATTTTTTGGAAATAAAAAAGAGCCCATCAATACCAATTGATGCCATTACCTGTTTATAGTGTATATTAATCTTTCATGAAATTTTTGATCATTCGATTATCATCCATTGGTGATATTGTTCTCACCACACCAGTCATTCGATGTCTAAAAAAAAGTGTGCCCGAAGCAGAAATTCATTTTCTCACGAAGACCTCGTATACTTCTATACTAAACGAAAATCCTTATATTTCTAAACTGCATGAATGGGGAAAAAATGAAAAAGAAAGTTTGGACTTATTAAAAAAAGAAAATTTTGATTACATCATTGATTTACACCATAATCTTAGAACACTCCGGATCAAACGTTTTTTAAAACCTGCAAAGCACTTTTCATTCCCCAAGCTCAATATTCAAAAATGGTTATATACCGCATTAAAAATAAATGTGTTGCCTGGTATTCATATCGTTGACCGATATATGGAAACGGTCAAATCTTTTGGAGTACGAAATGATGGGCAAGGGTTGGATTATTTTATTCCGCAAAAAGATGAGGTGCAGGCTTCAGATTTACCTGCAACCCATGCATCCGGATATTTAAGCATCGTGATTGGAGCGGCATTAAATACCAAAAAATTGCCTGTTGAAAAGATCAAAAAGCTGACTCAGGAAATTCAATATCCCATCATTTTATTGGGTGGGCCTGAAGATCGTATCACAGGAGAAGAAATAGCCGCTGAGGACAGAATAAAGATTTATAATGCTTGTGGAAAATTTAACCTGAATGAAAGCGCCTGGCTTATTAAACAATCACTTCTTGTAATCTCTCATGACACGGGTTTGATGCATATTGCAGCCGCTTTTCACAAAAAAATTATTGCAATATGGGGCAATACGGTGCCGGCCTTTGGTATGTCACCTTATTATGGAAATACGGAAAACAAATCCCAAAATTTTGAAGTCCGCCATCTGTTTTGCAGACCTTGTAGTAAGATTGGATATAACAAATGTCCTTTAGGTCATTTTAAATGCATGCAACATCAAAATATTGAACAAATTGGGCAGGCTGCGAAGGAATGGCTTTAATAGAAATAATCTTTAAGTTTTAGCCACCTGTGGCGCCATCTCTAACCTTAATTTTTTTCTTGCCTTCATTCTTTTTTTCATATTGCAATACCTCAGGAGGCTTGACTTTGCTTGGATCCGGTTTTTTTACTGAAGTAGAATCAGTGCCTTTTTGTGTATTTAAAGCCACTTTATTTTTAGGGTCCACCAGTTGATCCAGCACATATTCTTCTGTCTTTATAAGACGGCCTGTTTGGGGGTCATAATATTTCCAAACCCCTTGTTTGATGGTAGAGCTCTCAACTTTAATGATGCGCCTGAATACCGTATCAGAATTCAAATCCGGAACATCCACGGTATCATAAGGATTTTTTGGATCAATAGCTTTCCAGCTTTCTTCACGAATCACGCCATTGAGATTGTAATATACAGCCTGACCATCTTTATATCCCCATCTGTAATGTACTATGGATACAGGGTCTCCAATTAATGAATAAGTTTGCCATTCCCCTGTTTTGCGATTATCTTTATAAAATCCAATTTCCTGATAACCCGGTTCTCCGCGTAAAGAAGCTACCCGAGTGATCCATTTCCCCTGTTTTAAATCATTTTGATCAACACAATTAAGGGTATCTCCCTTCCCGGTAAGTTGATATGTTTTACACTGGGGATATCCATTATAAAAAATAAGGGAAAATAGGATGATGAATAATATTTTCATGATTTTATTTTGAACCGTTTCCATTTACTTCAACGAGCATTTTTGCTCATTATTATAAAATAGGATTAGCTCATCATATGGATAATATAATAAACGGCCAATTCATATCCTTTTAAACCCATACCTGAAATAGTACCTTTGCATTGTGCACTGATATGCGAAATTTTCCTGAAATCTTCTCTCCCATTGATATTACTTAAATGAACTTCCAATACAGGGCATTGAATAGCAGCCACGGTATCTCCCAATGCTACAGAAGTATGTGTATAGCCACCGGGATTGAAAATGATTGCATCACATTCCATTGCTTTTTTTTGCAATTCATTGATCAAAACACCTTCTACATTATTTTGAAAATAGGTGATTGATGTCATCGGAAATTTCTTGATTAATTTCTCAAAAAAATCTTCAAAACTTTCGGTACCATAGATTTTTGTTTCGCGAATACCGAGTAGATTCAGGTTAGGGCCGTTGATAATGGCAATTTTCATTGATCAAATATAACGCAATTACTCATAGCGTAAAGCTGTAATTGGGTTGAGCCTGGATGCTTTAATAGCAGGCCATAATCCTGCCAGTAAACCAACTAATGTACAGATTACGATCCCAGTAATTACCCAATTCCAGGGAACGACAAAGCCGGTATCTAAAAACATTGAAAATAAATTACCAACTAAAACACCCATAATAATTCCACAAATTGCGCCCAAAACACTGATGATGGTGGACTCAAATAAGAATTGCTGCCGGATATTTTTTCTTTTGCCTCCTAAAGCTTTGATGAGACCAATTTCTCTTGTTCTTTCATTTACTGCTACAAGCATAATATTCATTAAACCAATAGCTGCAGCAATTAATGTAATAAAACCAATAGCTCCTGCAGCGCCTTGTATTGCGCCTAATAAACTAATAAAGGTCTCAGCGAGTTTATCACTCTTTTCTATGACAAAATTATCACTTTCAGTGGGTAATAACCTGCGAATTCCACGCATCAAAGCACTGGATTCACTAATGGCTGCATCTAATTGTTGCACATTTTGTGTTTGCACACCAATAATATATGAATTGGAAACGATCTTCAATCCGCGAAGGTTTGTGTAAGTCATTATGGCAATGTCATCTGCCCGCATAAGAGCACTGGAGCCTTTTGCTTTTAAGACACCAATGACACGATAAGGAATTTCTTGTATTTTAACGATTTTATCAACTGCCCGAGAGGTATTTGTGCCAAATAATTTTGCTGCAGCGCCATCACCAAGAATACATACATTCCGACCCGTTTGTACATCCAGTGCATTAAAATTCCGTCCGGAAGAAAGTGAAAAGCCATTTACTTCCAAGTAGTTTTCATCTCCCCCATTCAGGCGCATTGTGGGGTTCGTTGTTTTATTTTTATAAGTGATTTCCTCTCCTCCCGGGCCATTCAATCCAATACTGATTTCGGCAGGTAAATGAAAATTTGATTTAAACATTTCTGCTTCATGGATGAGTATGGGTTTATCTAAATTTGATTTTTTGACTTTCGTTTTATCTACTTTTTCTGTTTCATTATCATTCCCGAAACGAAAACGTTCTTTAAATGAAATGGTGAAACCATTGGCTCCCATCGTTGAAAAGCTATCTCTTAAACCGCTATTCATAGCATCAATAGCCGTAATGATCCCAATCAGTGCCATAATACCAAAAGCAATGATTGCCACAGTTAAGCCGGTACGGAGCCTGTTACTTTTAACCGTTTGCCAGGCCAATGAAAAGGAATCTTTTAAAGTCATATCCGTTTTTTGCTAATTCAAAACTTATTTGAAATAAAGATAAGAGGTAGCTCAGATCAAAAATAGATAAAATAGAAGGAAGGAAAAGATAAAGTATAAATGGTTAGAAATAAAACCAATTCAGTAATAACTGGGGAAACGCTCCTAATAAAACAATGAATACGGCTACCACGATGAGCATATTTTTGAAAAATGGAGTGATTTCATGATCAATAGTATCGGGGTTCCCAGTTTTGAAATACATCGCTTGTATGAGCCGAAAATAATAATAAATAGAAATCGTAGCAAAGCAGACGCCTACAATAACCAACCAGGTATAACTACCCGTTTTAATAACGGATGCCAGCATGTAATACTTTGCAAAAAAACCTGCTGTTAAGGGTATCCCGGATAAGGATAATAAAAAGATGGCATTGGTTGCCGCTAAAGTAGGTTGCTTTTTGGCCAGGCCATTATACCCTTCAAAAGAATAATCTTTTATTTTAGACATAGTGGCAAATAAGCCGATTGTAGCCAGACTATAGGCCATTGCATAATACAATAAACCTTCTTTGGCTACATCATTTAAACTGAATATTGCATACATCATAAAACCAGCTTGTGCAATACTGGAATAAGCCAGCATACGTTTTACGCTCTGTTGAAAGATAGCAGTTATGTTTCCGATAAATAAGGTAGCTACAATCATAACAGCGAAAATCATTTTCCAATTTACGGCAGTAAGCGTATCCGTTACCCGCACCTCGCATAATTTAAAAAATGCAAGAAAAGCAGTGACTTTAACTATTGTAGCCATAAAAGATGTCACCGGAGTAGGTGCGCCATCATACACATCCGGCGCCCAAAAATGGAAAGGAGCAACGGAGGCTTTAAATGCCATTGCACACATTAAAATAATTAAGCCGGTTATTTCTAAAAAAGAGATTCCATGATAAGTGCCTACAACACTATGTGTGCCAGGTTGCAAATTAAAGGTTCCGGTGCCTCCATAAATTAATGCAATACCCAGTAACATGATACCCGTAGAAAAAGCGCCCATCAAAAAATATTTTAAGGAAGCCTCATTGCTTTTCAAATTTTTCTTATCACTCCCGGTAAGGATATATAAAGGGATTGACAAAATTTCTATTCCCAGGAAAAGCATTAATAAATTTTGATATGAAGTAAGGATGGTAATCCCGCAAATCACAAAAAATATCAGGGTATAAAATTCTGGTTCGTATTTACCGGTCTTTCTAATTTCTATTAATGAAAGCAATACAAAAATAAAAACTGATAAGATCGCAATGGTATTAAAAAAGAGTCCAAACCTATCTAATAACAACATGGGGTAAATGTTGTAATGTGTAATTTGAGTTCCGTATGTTTCTGCAATATTTCCAATGAGAATCGTGAGTAATCCAAAAGCAGCTATGTATCCAATAGCTTTTTTATTTTTCACCAGGATGCTGCAAAACATCAGGATGATTCCCCAAACCGCAGAAAGTATTAATGCATTCATAGTATTGATCTACTTTAAAACTAAATTTAATCCTGATAACACGCTTTGAACACTACTATTCAGCAACTCTATGAGTGGCTGTGGATAGAATCCTAAAAACAAAATACAAATAGCAAGAAGAATCATGGCCGTTCTTGCATTTCGATTTATATCAGTTGCATCCTGCGTTGCAGGCAGCGTATTTCCATAAAAAATATTTTGTACCATATTCAAGGTATAAATAGCAGAGAGAATGATGCTTACCAATGCCACGGCACAAATAATCAGGTTATATTGAAACAATCCACTAAACATTAAAAATTCTCCCACAAAAGCACTGGTCAGGGGGAGTGCTATATTACCCAATGCCATTACCAAGAGTAAGATTGCTAATACGGGTGCTTTTTGTGCCAATCCTCCCAGTTCACTTATTTTCCTGGTGCCATATTGCGTTTCGATAACTTCAGCGGTGATCCACAAACCGGCAACGATGATTCCATGATTAAACATTTGTATCATCACTCCTTGCATACCGGGAACTGTGCCTGAAAAGATGGCTGCACACATTAAGCCTATATGCGCAATGGAAGAGTAAGCGATCAGCCTCTTTAAATCATTTTGCCTAACCGCAATGACTGAAGCATATAAAAGACTTATGACACCTAATATGATAATGATATGACTATTGGAAATACTGGCATGTGGAAATACCGGAAGAAGCCAGCGCAACACTGCAAATAAACCCATCTTCACCATAACACTACTTAAGATAATGGTGATAGAAGTATCTGTCTGTTCATAGGCAAAGGGCTGCCAGGTATGAAAAGGAAATAAAGGCATTTTGATGGCAAAGGCAATAAAAAACAGCCAGAATAAAAGATTTTCTTCAGTGGCAGAAAGCTTGGCATGCATAAAAGATTGCAAGGCATAAGAATGATCCGGTGTTTTAGCGTGCATGATAATCATACCAATCAGCATCAATAATGAGCCGAGAAAAGTATAGACAAAAAATTTAAATGTGGCCTGTATTTTCTTTTCATTTCCCCATTGTGAACAAAGGAAATAAGCCGGTACCAATGCCAGCTCCCAAAAAAAGTAAAAGACTAAACCATCTGCTGCAAGAAATACCCCCATCATACCGGCTTGCATCAGCAACATCAACCCAAAGTATCGGTTCGGTTGATCAAAAGTTCTCCTGAAGGTAGCAAGGAAAACGATAAAATAAATAATGGCATTTAATAAAACCA
Organism: Bacteroidota bacterium; assembly: GCA_018268015.1. Classification (GTDB taxonomy): domain Bacteria; phylum Bacteroidota; class Bacteroidia; order Chitinophagales; family Chitinophagaceae; genus JAFDXJ01. The sequence continues at coordinate 209,378 of JAFDXJ010000050.1, read as the reverse complement.
GCATTTTTACCAAACCATTCATCGCTAATGAAAAGCTACTTCCCAAAAAAGGCAACCAAGCAATATCAAAAGATTCATTAGAAGCAGGAACACTATTCGTAAGTAAAGCAATAATACTGAGTAGTGTTAACAGGGAAGAAAATAAAGACCAGTTACGGGCCATTTTTCCATCCTTCATGAAAAATGCCGCCAGGCCTGATAAAAAGGGAATAAGTATAAGTAGTAATGCAATCATATATAAAATTCAAATGCGCTTTTTTCCTAAAATATTTTTTGTAAAAATGCTATAATCAAATCCTGATTCCAGAAAACCATAAACAATACGGTAATGGATAATACCATGATGAGGATATAATTCCCTACCAATCCGCTTTGAATGAGTCTTACTTGTCTGGATGAATATTGAATAAATCTTCCTACACCATTGACAATACCATCAATACCTGATTTTTCTACGATGGATTTTAAAAACCCGGCAATATTATTAAATGGATTTACAATGATTGCATCATACAATTCATCCATATACCATTTATGGGCCAACACATTTTTAAAGCCTGTATATTTCCCTTCAAATTGATTTACGGCAAACCATTTTTTACAAAACAGGAAGATGATGATTAACCCTACGATGGTGCCTCCTAATAATGCATATTCTTTTGTGGCCAGATTTTCGCCTTCGTGAGATAATGCCGGAACAACAGGGGCCAAAAACTGGTTAAAATAATCATGGCCTCCAAATAGTTCCGGTAATTGTACAAAGCCTCCGATTGCAGCGAGTATAGCCAATATGATTAAAGGAATGGTCATTGCGGGAGGTGATTCATGCAAATGATGTTGTTGTTCATCATTTCCTCGAAAGCCACCCAGGAAAACAAGCATAAAAACTCTAAACATATAAAATGCTGTAAGAACTGCGGCAAAAGCAGTTAACCAGAAGAGTGGCTTACTATGTGAATAGGCTGCTAATAAGATTTCATCTTTAGAAATAAATCCGGAAGTAAACGGAAATCCGGATATCGCCAGAACGGCTATTAAAAATGTCCAGTAAGTAATAGGAATTTTTTTTCTTAATCCACCCATTTTGGTAATATCCTGCTCACCTCCCATTGCATGTATGACGGAGCCTGCTCCAAGGAATAATAAAGCCTTAAAAAAGGCATGTGTCATAACATGAAATACACCAGTCGTATATGCCCCAACACCTAAGGCTACGAACATAAATCCTAATTGACTTACCGTAGAATAGGCCAAAACTTTTTTAATATCATTCTGAAAAAGTGCTATTGAAGCAGCAAGCAATGCAGTTGCAACACCGATGACTGCAACAATATCCATTGAAACCGGGCTTAATGAATATAACACATTACTCCTGGCAATCATATAAATACCGGCTGTAACCATTGTTGCTGCATGAATCAGCGCAGATACAGGCGTAGGGCCGGCCATCGCATCCGGCAACCAGGTATATAAAGGAATCTGAGCACTTTTCCCAATCGCTCCTACAAATAATAAAATTGTAATACCCGTTACATCAGTGGTCGAAAGTGCAGATGCATTTGAAAAGACAATACTATAATCTACACTACCCAATCTGGCCAGTAACCAAAAAATTGCAAGCAAAAATCCTACATCTCCAATTCGATTCATTACAAAGGCTTTGCGAGCAGCATAATTATATTGATTGTTTTTAAACCAATATCCAATTAACAGGTAGGAACAAATTCCTACACCTTCCCAACCGAGGAACATAATCACATAATTGGCGCCGAGCACCAAGAGCAACATGGAGAAAACAAATAAATTTAAATAGGAGAAATATCGGGCATAATGTGCAGGCGTTTCATCATGCATATAAGAGGTGGAATACACATGGATTAAAAAGCCAACTCCGGTAATGATGAGCATAAATAAAGTGCTCAACTGATCTACCTGGAAAGAAAAAGAGATATCATATTTTGAATTTTTGATAAAATCAAAATAAGTAATGGCATTTGCCGGATAATAATGAGTAAAGAAAATAACCAGTGTAAGGATAAATGCAATTCCTATTACACCAGATGCAATTATTCCGATCAAAGGCCTGGATAATTTATTGCGCAAAAGCCCTACCAGAAGAAATCCCAGGAAAGGCAGAAGCGGAATACATAAAACAAGTGCGTTCATAAAAATCATTAAAAAGGATCGCTAATACAATAAGCGCTCTTTTAGTTTTTTAAACGGTTTAAAAAATTAATATCAATTGAATGCACATTCCTATACATCATAACAATAATAGCCAGCCCTACACTTACCTCAGCGGCTGCAACTACCATAATAAAAAAAACAAAAATCTGTGCATCAGACCCGCCAACAGACACACTACCGGGCGGTGTGGCAATATTCTGCATTTTGGAAAAAGCCACCAGCAATAAATTCACTGCATTGAGCATTAGTTCGATGCACATAAATACAATGATGGCATTTCTACGGGTGAGAACTCCTGCAACACCAATACAAAAAAGGGCCGATGCTAAAATGATATAATAAGAAACTGGCATATGCTATAAACTACTTTTTAGGATTCTTTTTTTCCAATCACTACCGCACCTACCATGGCACTTAAAAATAAAATACTGCTTATTTCAAATGGTAAGGCATATTTTGTAAATAATACTTTACCCAGGTTTTCTATTAATCCAATATTTCCTTCCTTCATAATAATTGTTTTCAAATTCATATCTGCTGCAGATTTGGAAGTAGAAACAAGTATGCAGAGCAATAATCCACCTGATATCACGCCCAGGAATTTCATCCATATGTTTTTATTGACCACGGGTAAATTTTCGAGATTCATCATCATCAGTACAAAGAGAAATAAAACCATAATTGCTCCTGCATAAACAATGATATTTACGACAGCCAGAAACTGCGCATTCAATAAAAGATAATGTCCGGAAATGGCAAAGAATACAATAATTAACCATAAAACGCTAAAAATCGGATTCTTGCGGGTAATCACCATAATGGCGCTGAAAAGCGCCAATGCACTAAGAAACCAAAAAACAATCGTCGTTATATCCATTTTTTATAGAAGCATTTAATTATTGATGAATGCCTTTTGCTTTAGCAAAACCTTCCGGGTCTTTGACAGGATCCGGAATAAGTAAATCATTCTTTGTATAAATAAAATTTTTTCTGGCGTAATCTGCCGGCGTAACTGTTTGTGATAAATAAATAGCGTCTTTGGGACAGGCCTCTTCACATAAACCACAAAAAATACAACGCAACATATTAATCTCATACCTGGCAGCATATTTTTCCTCTCTATATAAATGAGCCTCATCCGGCTTTCTTTCTGCTGCTTCCATGGTAATCGCTTCTGCAGGGCATGCTACAGCGCATAATCCACAAGCTGTACATCTCTCCCGCCCTTCTTCATCCCTGTTTAAAATGTGCATGCCTCGGAATACAGGACTGAAATATCTTGTTTTCTCCGGGTACTGAACAGTGGGCTTTTTCTTAAACATGTGCCGGAAAGTAATAGTCATTCCTTTTAAAATTGCAGGCAAATAAATTTTTTCCCAAAAATTCATCGGCCTCCTGTCTACCTCCATCACATTTTTAGTTAATGCTTCCATGTTACTTCTTTTTCGTCATTCAAGTATTTTATCCAAACTCTTTTACTCATGCAATTGAAAATCTCCGGCAAAATTATTTTACAATACAAAGACTTCCATATAAATCCATATTTATTTTTATTTCACGCTTTACATTCTATATAAGATAATGGCTGCCGTGATCAGCATATTTGCTAATGCCAATAATATCAATCCTTTCCAACCCAGGTTCATCAATTGATCATACCTGAACCTTGGTAAGGTCCATCTGATCCACATAAATATAAATATGAAAATAAATATTTTGGCAAAGAATGCAATTACCCCAACAAGCGCAGCCATATTGGGAGTTAAAAGCGTTTCATTTACAAAAGGCATATCATATCCTCCAAAAAATAAGGTTACGATAACAGCGCTGCTGATAAACATGTTTATGTATTCAGCGAAGAGATAGAAACCCAGTTTCATAGACGAATATTCCTGATGATATCCCATGTTTAATTCGTTTTCCGCTTCAGGTAAATCAAAAGGTGCCCTGTTACATTCAGCCATGGCGCAAATAAAAAATATTAAAAAGCCTAATGGCTGATAAGCAATATTCCAAAAATGCCCGGCTTGCATCTGTTGCTCCACGATCGTTTTGAGGCTCAATGAGCCGGTAAGCATCAGGAGAGCAATCAAGGATATACCCATTGCAAGCTCATAGCTGATAACCTGTGATGCGCCACGCATAGCAGCGAGTAATGAAAATTTATTATTCGAAGCCCAGCCACCAATCATAATACCATAAACACCTAAACTCACTACAGCAAAAATATACAGGATGCCAATATTTATATCGGCAATCTGTAAAGGAATACTTCTCCCAAACAGTTCCACTTTATTTCCCCATGGGATCACAGCACAGGTCATCATTGCAGTAAGCATAGCTAATGCAGGACCCATGATAAATAAAAACCTGTTTGAATGATTTGGTATTATTTCTTCTTTAAAAAATAATTTCATGCCATCGGCAAGTGGTTGTAAGATGCCAAATGGCCCGGCTCTGTTTGGCCCTATCCGATCCTGCATAAATGCAGCAATTTTTCTTTCTGCGTAAGTTGCATACATTGCTATAACTAAGGACAATGTGATGACAATAGCAATTAAGATCAATTTTTCTAAAAAAAATGCCCAGTCAATGGTAAGTAAAAACATCATTGCTAATTAATCATTTTTAGGGTTTTCAAAATCATCACTTGTCGCAGGCCCTTCAATTAAACTTAGATCTATTCCCGGCCTGTTTACCTCACTTACATCATGTATGTTTAAAAATAAACGCGGCTTTTTCCCGATGACTTCAGGTAAAAATTCATTGGGCATCTTTAATCCTTCATAATGCCCCTGAGCAATAACTGAATGTCTGTTGATATGTGTCGGCCCTTCAATAATCCAGTCAGACTCTTTTTTCTTTTCAAAACGACATTCATTACAAATCCAGGCGGGTTTACCTTCCGGAGTATTAATGACTTCTCCCCATTCATCCCTTCGAACGGTTACTCGAAAAACTTCATCTCCTCTTAACCATAACCTTACCAGGCCAGCACATTTATCACAGTCCCTGTGTGCATCAACCGGTTTTGTAAACCAAACCCTGTTTTTGAAGCGAAATGTTTTATCTGTTAGTGCACCAACCGGGCATACATCAATTACATTTCCTATAAAGTCGTGCTCAAGGGATTTCGAAATATAGGTAGCTATTTCAGCTCTTTCCCCTCTGTCTAAAATGCCATGTTGTCTTTTCTCTGTAAGTTGATCAGCAACAAAAACACAACGATAACATAAAATACATCGGGTCATGTGAAGTTGTATATACGGACCGAGATCATGTTTTTCAAAAACTCTTTTTTGAAATTCAAATCTTGATCCTTCATTACCATGTCCATAACTCAGGTCTTGTAAATCACATTCACCGGCCTGGTCGCAAATAGGGCAATCCAAAGGGTGATTAATCAAAAGAAATTCAACTACACCTTTTCTTGCTTCCATAGCTTTGGGGCTGGTTATATTTTTCACTTCCATTCCATCCATAACGGTTGTCCGGCAACTGGCTACTAATTTCGGCATGGGTCTGGGATCTTTTTCACTTCCTTTACTTACTTCTACCAGGCAGGTGCGGCATTTGCCTCCACTATCTTTTAGTTTACTATAATAACACATGGCCGGTGGTGTAACATCACCACCAATTTTACGTGCAGCCTGCAGGATAGTTGTTCCCGGTGGCACATCAATCGTGATATTATCTATGGTTACTTTAAATAAATCTTCAGACATAATTGAATATCGTTTTTTTAAAAGATATATCTTAAGAGACTAATGCTAATGGTGATGCATAATTTGCCAAGCCATAATTTCTCTTTTGGGATTCTTCCGGATTGAGTACATGCCATTCAAATTCATCTCTAAAATGCCGGATGGCTGCAGCCACAGGCCAGGCCGCTGCATCACCCAATGGGCAGATAGTATTTCCCTCAATTTTACTCTGAATATCCCATAATAAATCTATATCACTCATTTTTCCTTTTCCGGTTTCTATATTTTTCAAAATTCGTTCCATCCAACCTGTGCCTTCACGGCATGGGCTGCATTGGCCACAACTCTCATGTCTGTAAAAATGCGCAAGCGTATAAGTATGTTTTACGACACATTGGTCTTCATCAAGGACAATAAATCCTCCGCTTCCCATCATACTGCCTGTAGCAAAGCCCCCATCAGAAAGGCTTTCATAATTCATATATCGGGTTTCACCTTTCGCAGTTTTCAATAAAAGATTAGCCGGTAAAATAGGGACGGAAGAACCTCCTGGTATGCAGGCTTTTAGTTTTTTCCCGTTTGCAATGCCACCACAAAATTCGTCACTATAAATAAAATCTTCCACAGAAATAGTCATATCTATTTCATAAACTCCGGGTTTATTTATATTTCCACAAGCGCTTATTAATTTAGTTCCGGTCGAACGGCCTACACCTATTTTTGCATATTCAGCGCCGCTCATTTTGATAATAGGAACCACAGCTGCAATGGTTTCCACATTATTCACCACGGTTGGACAATTCCATAAACCTTTGACTGCCGGAAAGGGAGGTTTTATTCTTGGATTGCCTCTTTTTCCTTCCAGGGATTCCAGTAAAGCAGTTTCTTCACCACAGATATAAGCGCCTGCTCCTGGATGCACAAATATTTCACAATCAAAGCCTGAACCTAAAATATTTTTCCCGAGGTATCCATTTTGTTTGGCTTCTTCAATGGCCTGACGAAGGATATCCACTATCCAGGCGTATTCTCCTCTGATATAAATATAAGACCTGTTTGATCCCAGGGCATAAGATGAAATGATCATTCCTTCAATTAATAAATGAGGAATAAACTCCATCAGAAAGCGATCTTTAAATGTACCCGGTTCACTTTCATCAGCATTACACACCAGGTATCTTGGTGTATTTTCAGGTTTTGCCAAAAAACTCCATTTTAAGCCAGTGGGAAAACCTGCGCCCCCCCTTCCTCTTAAGCCGCTCACTTTAACTTCTTCAGTAATATTATCGGGAGCCATTTTTAATGCTTTCTCAAGAGATTGGTATCCGCCATTTTCTCTATAGGTTTTTAAGAAACGGATACCTTCTTTTTGGGCATTTTCTAATAATAATTTCACCATTTTTATAAAAAATTATCGTTGAACATCATGCAGAAAATTTCCTGTTGATTCTAACGGTTCTTTAAATCTAATTATTCATGGACCGGCAACTTTCAATTATTTGATCTATTTTTTCCCTGGTTAAATGTTCTCTGTATGTTTTACCCATTTGCATCATGGGCGCATAACCGCATGCACCAAGACATTCAACCGCTTTTAAAGTAAACATGCCATCTTTTGTGGTTTCACCGATGCCGATATTCAGTTTTTCTTTGATATAGGCAATAATATCATCACTTCCTTTAATCATACAAGGGCCGGTTTGACAAACTTCGAAAATATATTTGCCCACAGGATGCAAATTATACATGCTATAAAAAGTGGCCACTTCATACACTTCAATGGGATCTAATTGTAATAAGGATGCAACGTAATCCATTGCTTCTGTACTCAACCATCCACCATTCACTTCCTGTGCCAGGTGTAAGACCGGTAAAATAGCGCTTTTCTGTTTCCCCTGTGGATAGGAAGCTATCAACCTGTTTACTTCATTCATTTTTTCTTCTGAAAAAACCATAGTTATTTTTTAAAAAATACTTTCTTCTTTAAATTATTTAAGCGTCCATTTCACCGGCTATCAAATTCAGGCTACTTAAAATAATGACCGCATCACTCAACATGCATCCTCTGGAAATTTCATTAAATGCCTGGTAATAGATAAAACATGGCCTGCGGAAATGCAAGCGATAAGGGGTACGACCACCATCGCTTATTAAATAAAATCCAAGCTCACCATTTGCACCTTCCACGGAATTATAAACTTCTCCAACAGGTATTTTTGTTTCACCCATAATTATTTTAAAATGCCATATTAATTCTTCCATTTTGGTATAGACATCCTGCTTTCGTGGTAAGTAGTATTCCGGTGTATCTGCATGAAATACTTCCGCTTCAGCGCCTTTAAATTCTTGTACTTTTTGATAGGCCTGCTCAATAATTGAAAGACTTTGCCACATTTCCTGATTCCTGACCAGGAAGCGGTCATAGCAATCTCCTGTTGTTCCTACAGGTATTTTAAAGTCAAAATCCTGGTAACTACTATAAGGTGTATGAACGCGAATATCATAATCTACTCCTGCAGCACGAAGGTTTGGACCCGTAAAGCCATAATTCAAAGCCCTATCAGCGCTAATAGGCCCTGCGCCCATAGTTCGTTCCATAAAAATCCGATTTCTTTGAAGGAGCGCTTCAAATTCTTTTAAAACATGAGGGTATTCTTTTAGGAATTTTTCTAATTTGGAGAATGCCGTATCATTAAAATTTCTTTCAAATCCACCGATGCGTCCAATATTGGTTGTGAGTCTGGAACCGCAAATTTCCTCGTAAATTTCATAGATAAGTTCACGGTATTGCATGACATACAAAAAAACAGATAAAGCGCCCGTATCGACCCCAACAATAGAGTTACAAATTAAGTGGTCGGAGATTCTGGCGAGTTCCATAATGATGACCCTTAGATAATCAACTCTTTTTGGAATTTGAATTTTCAGTAATTTTTCGCAAGTGATGTGCCAGCCCATATTATTAATAGGTGATGAACAATAGTTCAGCCTATCAGTAAGTGTTGTAATCTGGTATAAAGGCCTTCTTTCTGCAATTTTTTCAAAAGCTCTGTGTATATAGCCTACCGTTTGTTCAGAAGAAATGACTCTTTCTCCATCCATTTCCAGAATATTTTGAAACACACCATGTGTTGCAGGATGGGTAGGGCCCATATTTAAGGTGGTCGTCTTTTTTTCAAGAGAACCGTCCGGTAGTTTGATATTGGGAAAAATAAGATCAGACATCCTGTTTTATTTAATTGCTATATTTTAAATTTAAATTACGGAGCCTCCTCTGCCAAACATTTCATCGTCTTTATCTATTCTGGTTTGATCTTCCATAGGGTATTCTTTCCGCATGGGAAAATAATCCATTTCATCTACATTTTGAATTCGTTTTAAATTGGGGTGGCCAACGAAATTGATTCCAAAAAAATCATAGGTTTCTCTTTCCATCCAATTGGCGCATTCATATATATTAGTGGCAGTAAAAATATCCGGGCTCTCAATAGACGTAAAAATTTTATACCTAATCCGTACATTATCTCGAAGGTTATGCAAATGATATACAATGGCCAGCTCCCGCCCTTTTTCTGAAGGGTAATGAACAGCACAAATATCTGTGAGAAAGCGAAAATTCAATTTTTCATCATCAAACAAAAACTGGAGAACTTTCAGGTTTTTCTCTTTTGGTGTTTCAAAATTGAGCATATCATAAGGATCCAGAAAAAAACTTATTTCTTCACCAAAATTTTCTAAAAGCCTTTCTTGAATATAATCAACCGTTAATTCCATAACTTCTTTTTTGTATTACAAGCGCAACTTTTATTGAATATCATAACTATTGAGTAAAGCTTTATAATGAGAACTGTTTCTTCGTCTCAGGCTTTCATTATGTACCAAATCCTGGATTCGCAAGACGCCATCTAAAACTGCTTCCGGGCGTGGTGGGCATCCCGGTATATACACATCTACGGGAATAATCTGATCTATACCCTGGAGAACTGAGTAAGAGTCGAAGATTCCTCCGGATGAGGCGCATGCGCCCATGGCTAGTACCCACCGTGGTTCTGCCATTTGCAAATAAACCTGTTTTACAATGGGAGCCATTTTTTTTGCAATTGTTCCCATAACCATAAGTAAGTCACATTGTCTGGGCGTAAAGCCTAAACGTTCAGAACCAAAGCGTGCGAGATCATAATGGGAGCCCATGGTAGCCATAAACTCAATGCCACAACAGGAAGTGGCAAAAGGTAATGGCCAAATTGAATTTTTACGTGCCAATCCGACAATTTTTTCAAATTTGGTGGCATAAAAACCTTCCCCTTCCATCCCTTCAGGCAAATCAGCATAGCTTATTGAGTCACTGATTTTAGTCACTTGGGGGTTAATATTATATTTTACCGGTCTGGACATATCCTATATGTTTAAGAAAAATGATCCATCATTTTTCATTATTTAAATATTTATTCTTCCCAGTTCAATGCACCTCTTTTAATAATGTAGATAAAACCAATAATAAAAAAGCTTGTAAATAAAATCACTTCCACAAAACCAGTCCATCCAAGTCCTTTAAAATTCACTGCATAGGGATAAAAAAAGATAACCTCAACATCGAAAAGGACAAACAGAATTGCTACTAAAAAATATTTAATTGCTATGGGTTGCCTTGCATCACCATGAGATGGAATACCACTGGCAAAATTCTCCAATTTATCTGCTGTTTTTCTTTTAGGGCCTATTAAACCCGAAGCAATCAACATAGTGGCTATAAAACCTATAGCAAAAAACAATTGAAGCGCAATGGGGGCATAATCTGTGGTGGAGCCTGTAACAGGAATATCAGATAAAAGTTGAAGGATGGGCATATACATTCTTTGCTCTGCAAAAATAGTGTAAGTAGTTCACAACAAAAAACTCCACTTTCGTGGAGTTTTTTATAACAAGAATTATTGACTTATTTTTTTGTTTTGCTTTTATCAGCTGGTGATTTTGAATTGCCTGAATTATTGCTACTGTTTTTTCTTTTATCTCTTGCTTTAATCAATATATCCAGGTATTGCTTATACTGAGGATTTGCCGGATCAAATTGCAATGCCTTTTGAAATTCGATGATAGAACTATCATAATCTTTCTTTTCATTTACATAATAGGTACCCAGGAGTGCATGATAATAGGCTATGGTCGTACCATATTTCGTAGTATCTTTTAACAAAAAATCATTGATAAGATTGTTCATGGGGATCACTGCAGCAGCACCGGTAGAATCCATTTTTTGCGCTACGTCAACCATTCCCTTATAGCCATAAATTTCATTTGGGTATTTTTCCTTATACTTTTCGAACATCGAATTAGCTAAAGTGTAATCACCGGCTGCAAGGGCAGCATCTCCCATATCGTAAATATCTCTGTTGGATGGATTTTGATTGAGTGAAAATGATTTTTTTAACCAAACTAAACGTTCCGCAGGATTATTTAACTTTTTATATAAAGTGGATATGGTATCTATATAAGCCAACTTATTTTTTACTACAGTATCCATATCAACAGCTTTAGAAAGATAGGCTACTGCTGAATCTTCGTAACCGGAAATACTTTTAAACATATTGCCTGCAAATACATAATCTGTTGGCTTTAATTGTGATGATGGCATAGTCCCTAAAAATTTCTGTAAATAATTAAGTGCTTTAGTGGAATCACCCAGCCTGTTATAATCATAGGCATATAATAATGGTAACCTGGGATAATCTTTACATTCACCACTACTCATTTCATCAGCTTTGGCCAGGGATTCCTGGTACTTGCCCGCACGAAACAGGTAGTCACCTACAAAAAATTCCGTGTTGCAATCCTTATCAGCATTAGCAACATATTTATCCAAGAATTCTTTGGCAGCATTAATATCGCGTTCCTGATAATATTCGAAATAATCATGATAAACCGGCGCAAATTTAGCATCAGCTGCTATGGCTTTACCAAACCATTCATTCATGGATGGCAAGTTGTTTTGAGAACGATAAACACGACCAATGCGCCAGTAAGCAGCCGCATAATTAGGATCGCGAACTGTTGCATCCCTAAATGCTTCTACAGCTTCTCCACCTTTATCACTGGATAATTTTAAATAACATAATCCCAGGTACATATCAATATCAGGGTTAGTAAGATCTAATGCTTTTGCTCTTGTAAGCACGTCTATTCCATATTGTGGATCTCCTATCTGGCTACTGCCATCTGATTCGGCACGGCCAATAGCTTTAAGAATATCCGGGTTTTCTGCACCCTTTTTACCTTTTGTATTGGTTATCGCGGCTTCAAAACGTTGCCTTGCTTCAGCATTTTTTCCTTCTAATATTTCTACATGACCCATGCCTATCCAAATATAAGGGTCATTCATGCCGTCAGAAAGCGCTTTTTGATATAAGGCTTTTGCTTTTTCAAGATCACTTTTATTTCCTGATAAACCATATTCTGCCAAATATGCCTGGCCTAGCCAATAGATCGCCTGAACATCTTTGGACTTTGATGCATATACTTTTTCTAGTGTTTCTACAGCACTTTTATTCCGTTGATAATATAAGTACTTAATCCCATCGGCTACAGATTGCGCGATTGTTGCAGATGAAAAAAATGCGCCTAAGAGTAGGGCAAGGATTGCTTTCTTCATAATTGTCTTCTTTTTTTTCGTTTTATAATTAAAATCAAACTATCACTTATCAATGATAGCTTTTCGAATACCAAAATAAATTTTAGCAGGTACAAGGTAACTTCTGTTAAAAATCAATTGACCTCTTTCAATCATCATGAAATCTACAAAGCCGCTTCCCAATCCCGCTGCATTTTCTTTTAAAATATAATACAAAGGCCGTACCAAAGGATATTGATCATACATAATGGTTGCTTGAGATGGTTTGGCAAAAACATGCTCACCACAACTATCACAGGCCAATAAGGCAAATCGGACATTTTTAGTATAATTACTTACCGCCGGATCATCTTCATTGACTACCCAACTGGAACCAACAAAACCAACAGCATTTTGATTTTTTGATATAAAATTGATGACATCCATGCTATTCTTTGCTGCTTCCACATTTTTCCCAAATGTATTTCCTTGTACCACTGAATCCAGTAAATATCTTACCGTACTCGTAGCATTGTTCCCATCTACAACCATTTGTAACGATGTATCCGAGCCATTCAATAAATTTTTCAACCTTTTCATTGTAAAAACACTATCCTTCCCTTCCTTGTTAATAATCACTGCAACTGCATCATAAGCAATAATATCCCAGGTTGGTTTATAACCTAATGTTACCGTAAAATTTTTGCTTTCCTTATCTGATAAGCCTTTTGCCACTATGACCATCCTTATACTATCATTCGCCAGGTCTCTGAAACAATCTGCTTCTGGTTTATAATTTGCGATAATATGTGTTTTTGGATTTGAAAATTCATACACTTTTATTTGCTCACTGATCACTGGTTCAAAACTTTCATCCACACTAATATGTATAGTTCCCTGAGTGGCCGAATCATAAGCTGTTTTCTTTTTATCATTATTACAGGAAAGAATGATAAAAAACAGGCCAAACATACCTAAACCATACTTACAAATTTGCTTCATTTCCCTGTCTTAGAATTCTTTTTTACAACCACGATATATTCTAAAGCTTCCATATAAAATACATATTGTTCCAAAACTATACCTGATAACCGGTCCATAACTACTTAATGTAGTTAAGTTCCATTTCTCCGCAAAAAATGATACAATCCCGATACAAAAAATGAGTAAACCCATACCTATATTATAAATCGTTCGGGAGAGATTGTATCGCTTTTCCCGTTTCGTTTCTATTGAATCACTCATGTTTTTGGTTTGCAAGGGTGGCAAGATAATAATTTTTATAAAACTCCATTCTTTACAATCTTTTTTTTCTAATTTGTTTACGTTTATAAGATACGAAACCTTATGTTTTCCATAATAGAACTATAAAACAGATAGATAGCAGATCAATCAGTTAATAAATAATAACACCATGTATATTTGCCAGAAAATTTTGGAAAGTATTTATTAGCATATTTTATAAGACACAGGTGAATGCTGTCATGATGCTTTCAAATTTATCCTTTTAAAAAGCTATATTAAAAAAAGCGGCTCAAATGAATAAAATTTCAATTCCACAGGGGACACGTGATTTCGTCAATGAAACCATATATAAACGAGATTTTATTTTTAAAACAATAAAGAGGTCTTTTGAGTTACATGGTTTTGAACCATTAGAAACGCCTGCTATGGAAAACCTGGAAACTTTAATGGGGAAATATGGCGATGAAGGCGACCAGTTAATATTCAAAATACTAAATAATGGCCTGGACAACCCAACCAAAAGGGAAAAAGCAAAAACAGATTTTGAACAAATTTTAGCAGGAAAAAATTCGGCAGGCATTACGGAGCGTGCTTTGCGCTATGACCTTACAATTCCATTTGCACGATTTGTGGCAATGAATTACGGGCAATTAAATTTTCCGTTTAAGCGCTACCAAATGCAACCTGTATGGCGGGCAGACCGCCCTCAAAGAGGCAGGTACAGAGAATTCTATCAATGTGATGCAGACATTGTTGGCAGTACATCTTTATTGAATGAAGTTGAATTAATGGAGGTCTATACGGAAGTTTTTCAAAATCTTAAAGTAAACGTTGAAATATGTGTTAATCATCGGAAATTATTATCTGCATTAGCTAATCATTGTAACCTGAGCAATCAACTACAGGATATTACTATGAGTATTGATAAGTTAGATAAAATTGGCCTGGAAAAAGTAATGGATTCATTACGTAATAAGCAAATTCCGGAAGAAAATTTAAAACTCATTGAAAAATTCCTGACCATAGAAGGAAGCAATTCGGAAAAATTAAAACAGCTGGAAAATCTTCTGGGATCTGGTGAAGATGGGAAAAAAGCTTTGGATGATTTAAACAATCTATTAGCCATGCTGCCATCTTCAACTCCAATAAAAATAGATCCATCACTGGCAAGAGGCCTGAATTATTATACGGGTGCAATTTTCGAAGTAAAGGCGCTTGATGTAAATATAGGTAGTATTGGCGGAGGTGGCCGCTATGATAATTTAACCGGGTTATTTGGCGTACCTCATGTGCCTGGTATCGGAATCAGTTTCGGTGTAGACAGAATATTTGATGTGATGGAATCATTGAGTTTATTCCCGGATGAGATGAAAAAAGGTGTGCAGGTATTATTTTTTCATACAGGTGATGCAGAGTGTAAAAGCATTCTCCCAACCATGCAATGGCTCAGGCAGGCAGATATCTCCTGTGAATTATATCATGAGAAAGCAAAATTCGATAAACAATTCAAGTATGCAGAGAAAAAGCACATTCCATTTATAGCCATTATGGGCAGTAAGGAAATTGAAGAAAGTAGCTGTGTGATCAAACACCTGGCTTCAGGCAAGCAAGAATCTGTTTTACAAAAAGAAATAATGAATTTTTTTAAGCAGCATATTACTGCATAAAACTGGAAAGTAAAGTATGAAAATGATGCGTTCCTTTTTCATGCTTCACGGAATATCTTCCTTTAGTATAAAACCTTGAACGAATACCTTCCTGCACTCTTTCTACGATATATTCATCTTCCATTTCTACAGTATCCAGGCTACTCCCTGCTCCCTGGCCCAATTTTGATTCATCAAAGACAAAGGTGAGGAATGAAACTTTTGATTCACTGATCCCTACGGGATTGACAATATTTAATGATAATCCCCAAGGATAAAAGTTAAACATCATATTGGGAAAAACCCAAAAATAATAAGCAGCTATATTTTTCCCATAATCAACCGAGTATTCCGGTAATTCAAAGCAGTGCTCCCCGGCTTTAGCAATACCTAATTGCAGGCTGGAAAAGAATGATATTTCTGTAGAATATGCACTAAAGTCCAATGCAGCATTTAATCCTGCATGCACAAATGGAATATGAAAACCTTCAAGATAATTTTCACAATAAAGCGCCCAGTTGGCTTTTACATGATAATCTTTTGAATACTCTGGCCTGTAAGTTAATTGATGTAAAGGCATCCATTTAATTCTTTCAATCATATCATCAAAAAAATCTTTTGCCTTAAATTTTGGATGCAGGGATGTGAATAATAATTTTCCCCAATGAAATAGCGGTAATTCATGCAGGTTATCTGCTTCCGTTGGAAAATTTTCAACTTCTTTAAATTCAGGCATTGAAATAAATTTCCCATCTAAAGAAAAAATCCGGCCATGATATTTACAACGCATCCTGTTGATTGAGCATGGTTCATTCACCAATAAATTACCGCGATGGGTACATACATTACTTAAGCATTTGTAAGTATCTTTCTCATCTTTTGTGATTACTAATGGCTCATTTAACAACCCGGGTAATAATGAAAAAGGGAATGCACCAGGTGTGGAAACCTGATCTGTACATCCGGCGTATTGCCAGCAATTGGCAAAAATCCGCTCTTTTGCCTGTTCATAATAAATAGGAGATGTGTAAAAATCAGTATGAATGGTATGCGCTTTGGCAATATCAGGGTCCACAAATAAGCGGCTCATACGGATAAAATTTTGGCTAAGATATTGAAACGATGGCAGTTTTAAAAAAAATCTATACTAGATAATAACTCATCTTAATTTTATCTATTCAATTGAATTTGTAATGAGCGAAGATATTTTTATTGCAGGATCAGGCATTAGTGGATTATCTGTAGCTACATATTTGGTCAATGCAGGGTATAAAGTAAGTATTATATCTTCATCCTATTCACCAAATACAACATCCGATAAGGCCGCTGCTTTTTGGTTTCCTTATCATATCAGTCATCAAAAAGAATGTATTCCCTGGTGTATTGAAAGTTATTGGGAATATCAAAAACTTTCTTTCAATCTACATTCCGGAATTAGCATGAGAAAACTCATTAAAGTGGAGTATGAAAATGTTGAAGATGCAAAACATGACTGGCAATTTTTTTTGCCCGAAGGCATATACCCTAAAATAATAAAAGATAATCATCGCTTTGGTGAGCATACTTATAGTTATGAAGTGATGGTACCTTTAATAGAGACTCAGGTTTTTCTTCCCTGGCTTAAAGATCAATTGATAAAAAAAGGAGTATTATTTGAAAGAAGAAGAATAAACAGCCTTCAAGAACTTTCTGCAAAAGCAAAAATTGTGGTTAACTGTACAGGTTTGCAAAGCAGGGTGCTTTGTCATGATTCGCAATTGATTCCTGTCAAAGGTCAGGTTGCTTTGTTAACTCCTAATAATGAAACGGATATTTTTCTTGATAATGAAAAACCATTATACATAGTTCCAAGAAGGGATGCAATCATCATTGGCGGTACTTATGAAGAAAATATTTTCTCCCAAAAAACAGAGGAGAATGTATTGGAAGAGATGTTAAAAAAAGCATTCAACGTTTTTCCTGCACTTCAAAAGCAGCAATTCCTGGGTGGCTGGGCGGGGTTAAGGCCCTATCGACATCAAGTGCGCGTAGAGCATGAGCCGGGAACAAATATTATTCATAATTACGGTCATGGCGGAAGTGGCTATACATTAGCATTCGGAAGTGCAGCAGTAGTAAAAAAAATCATAGATCATTGGCCATCTTAAAATAATTCACCCTGTTGAAAAGGCTTTTTAAATAAATGGGTATCTAATCCCCAACGTTCCGCATTAAGGCCATATAATTTATTATATTTCAAAAATTGTTGTCGTACCATTTCTGCTTCAGGGCCTTCTCCGCGCATCCTTATTTTCCAGCGATTGTCATTTACCCTGCCTCCATGTCCATGTTCTATTGAATGCCACACTTTATCTGCACGTTGAGGGAAATTTTTATAGAGCCAGTCATGAAACAAATTTTTAACGGCTCCATTTAACCTTATAAAAGTATAAGCAGAAAAAACAGCGCCTGCTTCACTCGCCTTTTTCATGATACTTTGCATTTCGTGGTCATTTAAACCGGGAATCATCGGGCCAAGCATTACACCCATTCTTACGCCTGCAGCACTGAGCTCTTGTATGATACGCAAACGTTGCCTGGCAGTAGTGGTGCGTGGTTCCATGGCCCTTCTTAAATCTTCATTGAAAGATGTGATGGACACCAATATACTGACCAGGTTTTTTGCAGCAAGTTTTTTAAAAATATCTTTATCCCGAATCATACAGGCATTTTTAGTAATCAGTCCAACGGGCTGATTAAATTCCAAGCATACTTCCAACAATTGCCGGGTGAGTTGATATTTTCTTTCAGCCGGTTGATAACAATCTGTGTTTCCACTGATGGATATAGGCACACATGCCCATTTTGGGTGCATTAAAAATTTCCGCAGCAGTTTCGGGGCATTTTTTTTGACAATTATTTTGCTCTCAAAATCTATCCCGGCGCTGTATCCCCAATATTCATGGGCATTCCTTGCATAACAATAAATGCACCCATGTTCACAACCCTGGTAAGGGTTCATACTGTAAAACATGCCTACATCCGGGCTATCTACTTTGTTGACGATACTTTTTGCTTCCTGTTCTATATATTTTGTATGAATATCAGACAATTCCCACTCGTCTATGGCTTCCACATTTTCCCTGGTAGATTCATGTATTAAAAAACGGTTTTTTGTATTTAACTGAGCTCCTCTCCCTTCGATATAATGATCCGTTTCTTTTTTTTTCTCCGGCAAAGGCTTTGCATTGGGATGTCGCGATGTATTTTCCATATCGATTATTTTAAAATTCATTTTCAGCTTCCATACAAAACCTTTTGTGCAGGCCTATTACCATGCACCTGCAAGGATTTTTCAAGAATATGAATGACACAGGTCACTACGCCCCAGGCCTTGTATTCGCTATATTCAAATAACTGTATATCGGCATAACGTTTATTTTCTGCTACAAGGTTCAGGTGTCCGGCTGATCGGCGAAAACGCCGTACCACAAGCTCTCCATTAAGTGCCGCGACAATTATTTTTTCATCGGTTGCTTTCAGGCTCCGATCCACAATGAGTACATCACCGCTTTGAATACCCGCACCAATCATGGCATCACTGTTCATACGAAAAAAAAACGTAGCAGGCTTATTCATGATGAGTTGTTCATTCAGGTCTATCCCCCGATCCATATAGTCATCGGCCGCAGCGCCAAAACCTGTGGCATTTGCGCTGTGTACCTCCCACTGGGTAAATTCTTTGGTGCCTTTATATGCGGCACCATACATATTTTCTTCCTGCATAAAAATGATTTTAAAGAGATGAATGATCTATAGTTTTATTTGCAAATAACTAAATTATTTAGCAATTTTACACTAAATATTTTGGTTTAAAAAATAAAATATCATGAAAAAAGATCTTGCACTGGCTACCCGGCGTGCCGGCTTTCAGGCAACGCCTGCAGCCTATATGCTTGTACTGAAATTGCCGCCTGCTTTACTGGAGGAAATTCATTCCATAAAAAAAGATTTTTTTAAAAAATATGGCCCGGCGCAGGGAGCCACACGCACCCAACTCACCCTGGTGAAATTTAATCAATATGAATTCATGGAGCCTCGCCTGCTTCCGCGTATCAATACCATCGCAGGAGACCTGCCCTCTTTTATCCTGGATCTACAGGGTTTTGGTAGCCTGCCTACACATTCCATATTCATTCACGTACTGGGAAAAGTACCTATTCTGCATACGATACAGGCATTACGCAAAATGAGACAATTATTTTACATCAATGAAGATACCAAACCCTGGTTTATTACAGAACCGACGGTAATGATTGCACAAAAATTATTACCGGGGCAGTACGAAAAAGCCTGGCTGCATTTTAATCATCAATCATTCAGTGGACGCTTTATAGCGGATCAGTTATGTTTATTAAAAAGGCGTGAAAACGGTGACGCATGGAAGGTTGTAGCCACATTTCCTTTTGAACAAAAAAAAATATCCGGTGTCCAGGAAAAATTATTTTAACCATAAAAAAGATAGCATGTATGCAATAGTGGATTGTAATAGTTTTTATTGCGGCTGTGAACGCCTCTTTCGCCCGGACATTTCTAAAAAACCGGTCGTTGTGCTGAGTAATAATGATGGATGCATCATCTCACGAACAGATGAGGCAAAACTATTGGGTATTGATATGGCTGTACCTTATTATCAAAATAAAGAGCTGATTGAGAAAAATAAGGTATCTGTTTTTTCCAGCAATTATAATTTGTATGGCGATCTCAGTGCACGCATCATGGCTACCCTGTCACAGGTGGCAGGCAAAGAAAATGTAGAAGTTTATTCCGTAGATGAGGCCTTTATTGACCTGCATCAGGTGCCGGAAAAAGATTTACAGAAAATGGCGGAACGCCTGAAAGAAACCGTGGAAATGTGGACAGGTATTATGGTTTCTGTGGGTGTGGCGCCGACAAAAGTGCTGAGTAAAGTGGCCAATCATTTTTCCAAAAAAAATAAAGTAAGCACAGCCGGCATCATGGTTTTGGATACTCCGGAAAAAATTCATAGTGTATTGCAGGCAACGGGAATTGAAAGTATCTGGGGTATTGGCCGGCGCTATGCACTGAAACTGCATGCCGTATTCGGATTAGAAAATGCCGCAGAACTCAGCCGCATGCCGCCGGAGTGGGCGCGTAAAAATTTAGGTGGCATAGTAGGTGTCCGGTTACTTGCAGAATTAAACGGGCAATCCTGCATTTACCTGAAAAATCCATTGGAAAAGAAAAAACGCATTGCTACCACCCGCATGTTTGGGCGGCCTGTTTCGGATATTAAAGAGATCAGGGAAGCCGTGGCTACTTATATTACAAGAGCAGCGGAAAAATTGCGCCGTCAACGTAGTGCAGCTACAATAATTGAAGTGTTTGTGATGACCAATGCTTATGTAAACACAGAGTATGAATACAATCCTGCTTCTTATTACCGCAGCCGTCAATTACCACAGCCGAGCGCTTCCACACCGGAGCTCATTCACCATGCAGTACAACTAGCGGAGGAATTGCACCGGCCTTCAACCCGCTATCTAAAAGCCGGTGTATTGCTAAGCGGCATTGTACCAGACAATTCTATTCAGGCCAATCTTTTCCTTCCTCCTGTTCCTGCCCAAAAACAACTGATGGAAGCCATTGACAATATCAATTTTAGTATGCGGAATGATATGATAAAATATGCATCGGCTGGTTTGCACAAACATTGGAAAATGCGACAGGAACTACGTTCACCAAGATATACAACCAGGTGGGAAGAATTGCCATTTACCCGTTAATGAATGAAAAATCAATTGGGTATATTTTCAATCTTATCATTTTGGATAGGTGAATAATCCGATTTGACTTGTCCATTCACCATAATGTTTTCAAAAAAACATTTGATACCCGTAGCCTTATTCATGTTTTCAACATTTTGAATATGAAAATGCAAATGCGGTTCTGAAGAATTCCCAGTGTTGCCACAAAGCCCCAGCAGCTCGCCCTGCCGTACTTCCTGCCCTTCTTTTACAACTATGGAATGGTGTTTAAAATGGCAGAAAACAAGGTATTCATCATTATCCGTTTGAATAATTACCGTATTACCGCCTACATCATAAATATTCATTTCACCCGGGATATTATCTTTTACCCCATTTACAACCTGTACTACTTTACCATTACAGGGTGCAATAATTTCTTTGCCAAAAGCATAATAATCTTCATTTGTTTTTCCATCTGTCCGATAGGACTTACCGGATGAATCAACCTGGATGATATCAAATGCATTCTTCTGTGCACGGTTTTTTACATGATAATTCAATTCTTTGGTGTCACCGCCCCACACGACATACCAAAGCCCCTTAAAAGGCAGGGAAAGTTGAGTTTTATTTCGCTGCATGGCAGGTATGGTTTCTTCAAAAGGATTGATATATAATCCATTTATTTTTTCTTCATTATCCAGCGAAATATTCAGGCTGTAAATACCCTTTTCAAAAGTCGTTTTATACGACCCATAAGAGCCATTTACATAATCTACAAATTCAGCCGTCAAAAGTTTCCCGGCCTGGGTTAATAAGCCTTCGAAAAATTCTTTTGTTTTATCCAAAGGCAGCGCTTTTTGCATTGCACTGTCAAATAAATCAAAAATGCGATCTGTATTTCCAGCATTATAAAATTGTTGTAATTGGCTCACGCTATTTTTATAAGCGTTTTTTTCGGCTTGTTGGGCGCTTACTTGTGTGGCCATAAAGGCAAAAAATAAAATGCAGGTGAAAGATGTTTTCATTCATTAAAGGTTGAAAAGAATTTGAAATAAAATTCTATGCACTTTGCAAAATAGCTTTTTTTACTGAAAGAAAATTGCACGTATTTGACATTGAAACATCCTATTAAATTACGAGAAGACCTATCACGCATCATAATCAAAAGTTACAAGTGATTTTTTGGTAAAAAAAATAAGTCATTTCAATAAAGAGTATCAAAATATTTATGCTTTCCCAGAAAAATTGTGGCGAAATAGAAGATTCGTTTTATTTAAAAAAAATATACCCAATGATGATAGCAGCGATAACGCCAATGATATCCACTAATATGCCGGCCCAAACGGCATAACGGACTTTACGAATTCCGACACTACCAAAATATAAAGCAATAATATAAAATGTAGTATCTGCGGAACCCTGAAAAGTGCAGGCCAATTTACCCACAAAACTATCCGGTCCATGAGATATCATAGTATCAATCATTAGTCCTCTTGCCCCACTACCACTAAAAGGTTTCATAATAGCTACCGGTAAAGCATCTACAAAATCTGTAGGCGCACCTACAGCATGTAACAATTGGGCAATTCCTCCGGTCAGATAAGCTAAAGCGCCACTATCTCGAAAAACACGAATAGCCACTAACATGCCTACCAAATACGGAATAATTTTTAAAATAATTCCCCATCCATCTTTGGCCCCTTCAATAAATGCATCAAATACAGAGACCTTTTTTAGCGCGCCACCTGCAATGATAACGGCTACAAGGCCTACCAATACCAGGTTTCCTGTGATATTACTGAATGTATTTTTAGCTGCATCATTCAAACCATTCACATAATAAAGCAATGCACCCACGCATACAATGATTCCCAATAGCCAGGCACTTAAAACAAAATCCCATTTGATTCTTTGCAAAAGCCCAACAACAATGATTGATGCAAGTGTAGCACATACCGTAGCCGCTACACAGGGAATAAAAATAGATGTCGCATCCACAGAACCCGCTGCAATGCGATACGTAATAATGGATAAAGGAATTAATGTAAGGCCGCTAGTATGCAACACCATGAACATGATCTGTGCATTACTGGCTGTCTCCTTTTTTGGGTTGAGTGTTTGCAAACTTTCCATAGCTTTCAAACCAAAGGGAGTTGCCGCATTATCAAGGCCGAGCATATTAGCGCTAAAATTCATCACCATCTCTCCCATGGCCGGATGGCCGGCAGGCACTTCCGGAAAAAGCCTTTTCATAAAAGGGTTTAACAACCGTGACAACCAACGAATTGCGCCAGCTTTTTCTGCAATATTCATCAGACCTAAAAAGAAGATCATTGTACCGGCTAAGGGAAATGCAATATCAATTACAGATGATTTTGCTGAATCAAAAATACCATCCGTGAGGGTTTTGAAGATGGTGGTGTCATGGAGAAATATGAGTTTATAAAGGGCAATGATAAAAGCAATGAGAATAAAAGCAATCCATACGATATTTAGCGCCATAAAAATGATTGTAGTGTGAAAGTAAATAAAATGACGAATTGCCCCATACAAATTTTATTTTTGCAGGAGGAAGATTTTTGATGTAAAAATGAAATTTCTAACATGAGTACACACATATATAACTACCTCGCATTGGGTGACTCCTATACCATTGGAGAATCTGTGCCCTTGTTTGAAAGTTTCCCTTACCAGCTTGTTCAAATGCTGAGAAAAAATAAATGTTCTTTTCATGCACCGGAAATAATTGCAAAGACAGGCTTTACAACTTTTGAGCTGGCTGAACAAATCTTACAAACAAAGTTGGAAACGCATTATGATTTTGCAACCTTACTCATTGGCGTAAACAATCAATATCGCAACCTGCCTTTGGAAGCGTATGAAAAAGATTTTTCTTTTTTATTACAAAAAGCCATCCATTACTGCAATGGACAAAATCAGCATGTATTCGTTTTATCCATACCTGATTGGGGACTGACGCCATTTGCAAAGGATAGAGATATAAAAAAAATCAGTGAAGAAATAAATCTATTTAACCAGATAGCCCAATTGATTTGTACAAAAAATAACGTGTGTTTTTTAGATATCACCACGCAAATGAGAACTACTTCAAATGATCCTGGATACCTGGCAAATGATGGCTTGCATTATTCGGCTAAAATGTATGCAGAATGGGCATTGCTCATTTCTGAAAAAATTTTAAAAATCATTCCTCATTAAGCAGGGAGGCTTTTAATAAACTCCATTTTTCCATTATTAAATGTTCCATTTCCAGGGAATCCCATTTTTGCTCGATACCCGGAATTGACATCACTTCCTGCATAATATTTTCCTGAAGCATGCCTCTTTTTTTTGCGACTGAATAACGAACATCCGGAGAAAAAGTCACCAGGGAGTATGCGGGTATCCACTTTTCAGGAAATTTCTCATGTAATTTTGCTTCTAATTTCTTTTGCATTAAGAATTTGGGGTCTGCCGTTTTTGCACGCATTTCTATAAAATTTTCCACGGCAAGATCTGCAATCGCATCTCCATCAGGTTTCCGTACAGACTGGTATTCAGCAAATATCTTATCCCAATCATCACCAGACTTTTCCATGATTTCATCCAGAACAGAACAATCTTCAAAGCCACAATTCATACCTTGTCCAAAAAATGGCACCATAGCATGGGCTGCATCTCCAATCAAAGCAAATGAATGATCTCTTACCCAGGGAAAACATTTGATCGTTACCAGAGATGAAGTGGGATTATTAAAAAAATCATCTGTTAAGGTGGGCATCAGTTTAACTGCATCCGTAAAATGTTTATTAAAAAAAGTATTCACATCATCCTTGGTTTTCAATGCATCAAAAGAATGACTTCCTTCAAAGGGAAAAAATAATGTACACGTAAATGATTTATCTGTATTTGGCAATGCAATCAGCATATATTCTTTTCTTGGCCATATATGCAATGCATTGACCTTCATAGCATATTCATTTTCACTATTTGCTGGAATGGTCAATTCCTTATATCCGCAATTGATGTATGTTTGAAGATATTCAAACCGGTCTGATTGCAACTGATGTTGTAAACGAGATGCAGAAAAAGCGCCATCGGCTCCAAAAATGATGTCAGCAGATACTGTTTGATTTTTACCTGAATCTTCATGGATATAAGTTACTTCATTTTTTTGCCAGTCTATTGTAGAGCAACGTTCATTAAAATTGATTTTTATTCCATTTGTTTCTGCCAGATCCATCAGGCGCATATTTAATTCACTCCTTGATACCGAGTTAATATATTGGCCGTCTTCGCCATAGGGTTGAAAAACTTCAGTGCCATCTGCATTATGGATTTGCCTGCCGTGCATAGGTATTGCAATCTTTTTTATTTCATCGGCTATACCCACTTTTGCTAATGCTTTAAGACCCCGGTCACTCAGTGCGAGGTTAATGGAACGTCCTGCTGCCATTCCTGATAAGCGCATATCCGGTCTTCGTTCATATATGGCCACTTCATGCCCTCTTTTCTTTAAATAAATACCCAATAAACTTCCTACAAGGCCTGCACCATTAATAATTATTTTCTTTTTCTCCTGCATATACAAATTCAATTTTAATTTTTAAATCCTTGTTGTTTGTTCTGAATAAATCGCACTCAATCTAAAGTGTAAAATTAAGCTATGTGTTATATCGTTCATGAAATAAGTTAGCATGATTCAGTATTGCGACGATATTCAATGGGGAAATTTATTGAAGATGTTTTTCTTTAGCAAAAATCCGGCTAAAAGTTTTTTGGGTTTTAAAGCTATTTAAAATACAACGAAAATTTGTTCTTGTTCCCGTGCTCATGAACCATTTTAATTTTAAAATATTTATCAAACCGCTGTTTCCGAGCATAAACAGATTCATTATTTTTCCTGCATCAGGATTTGATAAAATTTATAAATATCTTCATAGGTGTTATATAAGGGAACGGGTGCAATTCGAATAACATTTGGTTCGCGCCAATCTGATATAACTCCCTTATTTTGTAAGCGATTGAAAACAGATCTTCCATTTTTAAGCATCAATAAGGATACCTGGCATCCATGCTCTTTTTCATTAAAAGGCGTTATAATTTCAATCAGACCCGGTTGTTTTTTTTGAATTTCTTTTAAAAGAAAAAACAGGTAGCCGGTCATTATTTTGCTTTTGGCAATAAGGTTTTTAAAACCAGCTTCATGAAAAATATCAAGTGCAGCTTTATGTGCGGCCATTGACAGTATGGGTGCATTACTCATTTGCCAGCCTTCTGCGGTTGGGATTGCTTCAAAAACCTCCGGCATCGAAAATCTTGTTTCTTTTTTACTGCCCCACCACCCGGCAAATCGCTGTAAGGAGGAGTCTTTAGAAAATCTTTCATGTATATAGATTCCTCCTACGCCACCCGGTCCACTATTCAGATATTTGTAACTGCACCAGCAGGCAAAATCTGTATTCCACTTATGTAATTCTAGGGAAATATTTCCTACGGCATGTGCCAAATCAAAACCTGCACAGGCGCCGGCATCATGTGCCGCTTTGGTAATTTCTTTCATATTCAGTACCTGGCCGGAGTAATAATTTACGCCACCCATGAGTACCATATTTAAACTGTCTTTATGTTTTTCAATTGCCTTCAAAATATCTTCATGTCGAATAGCATGTTCACCCTTTCGTGGTGCGATTTCAATGATTGCTTTTTGCGGGTCTAAGCCATGAAAGCGTACTTGTGACTGAAGTGCATATTGATCTGAAGGAAAAGCTTTGGCTTCACAGATTATTTTATATCTTTTTTTTGTAGGCTTATAAAAAGACACCATCAATAAATGCAGGTTTATCGTTAACTGATTCATCACGACCACTTCATGTGGTTTAGCTCCAACGATACCTGCGATGAGTTTAGCGAATTTTTCATGATAGGGCATCCACGGGTTCTTGGCATGAAAGTGCCCTTCAACACCAAGTTTTGCCCAATCATCCAATTCTTGTTGAATATACTTTTTTGTAGATTTAGGTTGAAGGCCCAATGAATTGCCGGTAAAATAAATTGTATTTTTCCCCTTATATTTTGGAATATGAAACCTGTTCCTATACTTTTTTAATGGATCATTTTTATCCATTGACCGCGCAAAAGAAAGCGTATTTTCAAAATGCATTGAATTCAATTATGAACTAGCAATGTACAATTAAAAAATAATTTAGTTATTCTTATTTAATAATACTATTCAAAAAAAAGCCTCCCTTAGAAAAGGGAGGCGATATTTACTAACCCATCCACGAACAATTGCTCTGTGCATGGATATCTTGTGCTGCTAACAATATTCATTGAAAGCCGCAATAAGATTATTGGCGATCATTTGTGCTGTTTTTCCTTCAATATGATGGCGCTCTAACATATGAACTAATTCACCGTCTTTAAATAAAGCAACGGATGGAGAACTTGGTGGATAGGGCGCTAAATGATCCCGAACTGTCTGTACTGCTTCCAGATCAAAGCCTGCAAATGTTGTTGCCAGGTGATCTGGTTTTTTTTCTGAATTCATCACCGACATGATTACACCCGGTCTTGCACTACCTGCAGCACAACCACATACTGAATTGATCATGATTAATGTAGTCCCTTTTTCTTTTAATTGATTTTCTACATCTTCTTTATTTAATAACTCGGCGAAACCATGTTCTGTTAGCTCCGCTTTCATTGGAATAACTATTTCTGCTGGATACATATTTATTTTTTTTTGGGGTAACAAAAATAAGAAAAATGTTTCGTCTTTTAAAGAAATATGCGCCATCAGACAATATGACTTATTTATTTTTCAAAAAGCGACATTATGACTTATTAAATATTTAAATATGCAAAAGTGTCAAACTATTGGTTATCAATTTATAATGGCATATAGTTTGAATATTTATATAATAATTAAAAATTTAAAAATTCATAGTTATGAACACAATCACAAAACAAGGTTACAAACCATTCAGCGATTTATTTGATGAATTATTTACCGGCTTACCTTCTTTCGAGCGGAAAACCAGAAATGGAATTATACCTTCTGTAAATATCCATGAGACTATAGATGCATACCATATAGAACTGGTAGCGCCCGGATTGAAAAAAGAAGATTTTAAAGTGAATGTCGAGAAAGGAATACTTACGATTAGTTTTGAAAACCATACTGAAAATGAAAAGAATGATTACAAAACCTTATTGAAAGAATTTACTCAATTCAACTTTAAGAGGAGCTTTAATATTGAAGATAAAATCAATGTTGACGGTATTGAGGCATTGTATGAAAGTGGTATTTTAAAGTTGTTTTTACCTAAAAAAGAAGAGCTCAAAGTAGTACCTAAAGAAATTCTCATTAAATAAGAAAAATTAGCAAAATAATGCCCCGCTTTAGCGGGGTATTTTATTACCAGCTACCACCTCCGCCACCGCCGCCGCCGCCGCCTGAGAACCCGCCACCGCCACTGAAACTGCCACCACTACTGGAGGGCGCACTGGTGAAGGTGCTTGACATAGCGCTCATGGAGTTGGTAATACTATTCATGAATACCATAGTATTAAATGCGGAACCGTGATAGTTTCCATTATACCAATTTGGAGGCGGGATATCCATGCCTTTCAGTTTATCTTTCCATACGGATGCCATATCAAAAACAATCGCAAAGGGTAATACCTTATCAAAATAACGATCATCCTGTTTTAAAAACTCCTTTAATTTATCCTGTTCCACCGTTTTAATAAATTCTTTAAAGCCGAGCAAATGATAGTAGAGATCATTCCCTTTTTCCGTTTTCTTTGTCATAAGGAATCCAAAAATCAATATCGGTAGAGAAAATAAAATCATCCCTACACCCAGCCATTTATAATCATACCAGGTATTGGATAACGTAATAATACCTGCTACTAAAATAAGGAATCCCAATCCTGGAAATAAGCAGCCCATTACTCTTGAGCCTTTGACAAAATAATCTTCCCTTTTGATTTCTGTTAAAAGTTGAGTTTTAGAGAGACTCATCTTGGTATATAAATTATTTTTCAGGTCATCCAGTTTTACACTGTTTCTGCTTTCAAAAATTCCATTAAATAAGGTCTTTTCGTAATCATGAGACTGTGTAGGTAGTTCTTTTAATTTTACAAATTCGTACTCTGTGCGTTTAAAAAGACCGACCAGGGATTTTTTTTCCGTTTCATTGATTTGCAAGTAACCATTTGCACCCCAGTATGGAACAAGTGATGTTAGATCTTTGGTATCTAAAATATTGTCAATAATATACCCAGCCACAGGAGGTGTAATTCCGGGCGGCGGATAAAATTCAGTCTGTATGGTACGTTTTTCATCTTTTCCTTTCGATCTCCATAAAAAAAACATACCCAAAAATCCGGCAAAGGGTAATGCCAGCCAGCCTATTCCTCTCATTTCATAATTCGGGGTCGTTAAAAAATTTAGCGGAAACTGTATACCAATGGTGAGGCCCTGGTTCGCTTCCAGGACACCAGTTGTATAGCCCGTAAATACCTGATTGTTTTGCCAAGATGAAATAGTATTATTATCTTTTGATCCCGTATAACCGGATGCCACAAAATATTTGCTTGTATCTGTTAAAGTAGCCGGCAATTCCACGCGGAATCGTATCATATCAATTTGTACGGGCCATTGGTCGCCAATGAGGTTAAAATATAATTCTGAATGATCATTAAAAAAATTGATTGCATTTAATACCGTATAATGAATAATATATCTCTGGTCTCCATCAACTAAAGTACCTGCTGATCCAATTTTGATTTGTTTATAATCGCCCTCTGTACTGGTTTCAAAATGCCATTTATCTACTTGAATATTTTCAATCATAGTGCGGGTATATCCTCCCCCACTCAATTGTTGTTGCGCTCTCTCGCTATTTTCCGGTAAAGCAGTTTGCTGATAACGAAATGGGATCATCCTGAAAATGCCATGACGTGGTTCTGTAAAATGGACTAAGATATCTTCCGTAATATCCAGTGATGCGTCCTGGTTTACTTTCACATCAATTCCATAATCCTTAATTGTAAAATACTCCTGAGCAGATACTTTTGTACAAAAGCAAAAAAAGAACAAAAGGGTACAAAGAATCAGGAATTTTCTTCGCATTCGATTAAAATTTAACTTCTACATTTTTGGCTTCATTAGGGTCTTCTAATTCATAGAATTCTTTGGGAGCAAATTGCATCATGCCGGCAATGATGACACCGGGGAATTGTTGTATGGCTGTATTATAATCCCGCACCGTTGCATTGTAATACCGACGTGAATTTCCTAAGTCAGTTTCGATAGTTTGCAAAGACTGTTGCAGTTCCAAAAAGTTTTGATTGGCTTTCAGGTCCGGGTAATTTTCAGCAATGGCCAGTAAGCCTCTTAAAGCACCACCGAGTTGCTGGTTGGCCTGTGCAGAGCCCTGAACATCTCCGGGTGGAACAGCTACTGCAGCATTACGGGCCTGTGTAACTTTTTCAAATACTTCACTTTCATGTGCCGCATAACCTTTGACGGTATTTACCAAATTGGGTATGAGGTCAAATCGTTTTTTTAAAAAAACACGAATATCACTCCAACTGTTATCCACTTTAACTTTGAGTTGTACCAACTTATTATACATGCTGATTACCCAAAGAATTAATAGTACAATAATGCCGACAATAATCCAGGTTGTCATAATATTTGATTAATCATGTGAAAAAATAAGGGATGAGTTCACAAGATAATCAATTATTGATATTCTAAAAATTCAAGACTGGTTATCTAAAAAAAAGGAGATTTTTGAAGCCAGTTTATTAATTTCAGTAATTGATAATCCCATTTCTTCAAAAGACATCTCTCGATTTTCAATAATATCAGAAAGATTCATCAAATTTAATGCATATTCCTGCAATGTTATTTCTAGTTTACGAAAAGTCTCCTCTTCCTGATTACAGATGATCATAAGCGATATGCGCTTTTCATGTAAAGGGAGTGCATATTTTTTACAGAAATCCATCCAAGGTTGATAATCCAAATATTGCAAATCGGGTAAAATATCTTTATGTATCAATGAATCGTTGTAAAGAAAAATGACTTTAGGTTTCATTTTATTGATGGTATTTTCAAATAGTTGAAAATCTGTGTCATGCTTTAATGAATAGCTATTTTTCCAGGAAAAGTCATAAGCAAAGCCGGCAATTTTATGCATTTGAGTAAGCAGGTCAGGCATATTTGGAAATGGTGTGCCGAAAAATAAGACAAGTGGTTTTTTCTTTTGATCTCTTAAAAAAGAAAAAAGGGTGATGAATAGAATAAAAAAGATGACAAATATTAATTGCCCTGTCTGCATGAGATATGCTATAAATAAATTATTAGGGCAAAAGGATCAGGTTAATAAGAATCTGTCATAACCGGTGTGGTGGAAGCGCCCATTTTTTCAACAAACTTTTTTTCTTTCAACAAATAGCCATTTCCTTTTGCGCAAAAATGAACTTTCAGATTTTCTACGCTGATAGGATTCCCTTCAGGTATATCAGCTATATTGCTGTGTTTGATATTAAATCCATCAATAATCATTACAAGCCCGCTTCCGATAGCTTCCATTTTATTACCATTGGTGATGAGCATTCCGGTATCTTCTCCTAAACCAATACCCACACAGGAAGGATTCGCCGCCACTACTTGTGCCAACCTTACAAAACGGCCACGCTTTTCAAAATGAGAATCGAAAATAACCCCATCCATAAAACCTAATCCGGTTGTAATTTTCACTTCGCCTTTTAAATGCGCTTTTGTAGCATCGCCTTCATAGATCATCGTTTTACTCATGGCCATTGCCCCTGCAGAAGTACCGGCAATAATAAAATTTTCATTAAAATACCGTTGCTTAATGATGCTTAAAAATTCAGAGCCACCATAAATGGAAGATAATCTTAATTGATTTCCTCCGCTAAACATCACACAGGCACAATTTTTTAACCGTTTTAAATAATCTCCATCATTTACGGTATCACGACTGCGAATATTCATAATACCTACATTACTGCATCCGATTTTATGAAAGGCAGATAGATAATTCTCCCCCACTTCTTTGGGTATGGAACTGGCGGTAGTAATCACTTCTATCCGTGCATTTTGGCCTCCGGCTTCTTCCACAAGGCGGCTTAAAATACCAAGTTCAAAAAAATTCAGGTTATTACGATGTATTTCTCCTGTTTCCAAATTGGTGCCTTTGTCTTCTGCACCTCCTATAGCAAATAATTTCCCTTTAATGTCATCCATGAATTGAATTAGTAGTTATCACAAAAATAGGGGAATTGATATTTTATTCATAAAATCATCCCAGGTATAAATTTCGTTCGTATTAATTTGTGGATAAATTTAATTTTAACCCGAATTATTTAATTATGTATATCTAAAATAAATAAGGCCAGATGAAAAATATTTTAACATAGAAAAAATATTTCCCTAACTTCCTTTTTTTCAAACCTTTTATAAAAAAAATTTCATTTAAAATTAATTAAAACCAAAAAATATGCGAATTGAAGACATTAAAATCCTAAAAGGCCCCAACTATTGGAGTGTACGCAGGTTGAAACTTATTCAAATGCGATTAAATCTTGAAGAACTGGAACAAAAACCGACAAATAAAATAGATGGATTTTTAGAAAGATTAGAAAATTTATTTCCCACTATGTATGAGCATCGTTGTAGCGAAGGAGTTCCGGGTGGGTTTTTCATGAGGGTTAAAGAGGGAACCTGGATGGGTCATGTGATAGAACATATTGCTTTAGAACTTCAAACACTGGCAGGTATGGATTGTGGTTTTGGCAGAACACGTACCACCGGAGAAGAAGGAATCTATTATGTAGTATTTAGCTATATGGAAGAAGATGCTGGGGTTTATGCAGCCAAAGCAGCAGTACGAATTTCACAAGCATTGGTTGATAATACGCCCTATAACCTGGATGAAGATATTCAAAACTTAAGAGAAATCAGGGAAGATACGCGGTTGGGTCCTTCAACAGGTTGTATAGTTGATGAGGCGCAAAAAAGAGGTATCCCTTTTATCCGATTAAATAAACAAAGCCTGGTTCAATTAGGCTATGGCGTTCATCAAAAAAGAATTCGGGCTACCATAGCCAGCACCACAAGCAATATTGCTGTGGATATTGCCTGTGATAAAGAGGAAACAAAAGCTTTGCTGGAAACATCTGAAATACCCGTACCTCGTGGTACCGTAATCCGCACAGAGGAAGGCTTAAAAGATGCCGTGAAAAAGTATGGCTACCCCCTGGTAATTAAACCCATTGATGGAAATCATGGAAAAGGCAATACAACTAATATTACCACTTGGGATCAGGCTATCAAAGCGCTCGCAGCCGCAAAACAATATGGCAGAAGTGTGATTGTGGAAAAATTCATCACCGGAGTTGACTTTAGAATTCTGGTCATTAACTATAAATTTATATGTGCTGCCTTAAGAACACCTGCATCTGTGGTGGGTGATGGTAAACACACAATTAAAGAATTATTGGATGAAGTGAATAAAGACCCAAGAAGAGGATTTGGCCATGAAAAAGTTCTTACACAAATTACTTTAGATGGCTTCTCTGATAAAATGCTTGAAGAAAAAGGTTATACCCTGGAAACAGTCCCGGCAAAAGATGAACTTGTTTTATTGAAGCCTACGGCAAATTTATCTACCGGAGGTACATCCACAGATGTGACAGATGAAGTACATCCGGATAATATTTTTATGTGTGAGCGTATTGCAAAAATTGTGGGACTGGATATTTGCGGAATTGATATCATGGCCAAAGATTTACGATCCCCGATTTCTGAAAATGGTGGCGCCGTTCTGGAAGTAAATGCTGCACCGGGATTTCGAATGCATATAGAACCTGCAGAAGGGTTGCCAAGAAATGTAGCAGAACCGGTGATTGATATGCTTTTTCCAAATCGGAGCAAAGGAAGAATTCCCATCATTGCCATTACCGGTACGAATGGAAAAACGACTACCACCAGATTGACTGCTCATATATGCAAAACAGCAGGAAGGAAAGTAGGATATACCACCAGTGATGGTGTCTATATCCAAAATCAATTACTGATGAAAGGCGATTGTACCGGTCCACTTAGCGCCCAATTTGTTCTACGTGATCCAACGGTAGATTTTGCTGTTTTGGAATGCGCCCGTGGTGGTCTGTTAAAATCCGGCCTGGCCTTTCAAAATTGCGACGTTTCCATAATTACAAATGTTACTGCAGACCATATTGGACTTGGAGGTATTGATAATCTTGAACAGATGGCAAGAGTGAAAGCCGTAATTGCTGAAACTACTTTTAAACATGGGTATGCTATTTTAAATGCAGATGATGATCTCGTTTATAATATGCATAAAGATCTTGAATGTAATGTAGCCTACTTCAGTATGGATGAGAATAACCCCAGGATAAAAGAACATTGCACTAATGGCGGATATGCTGCGGTTTATGAAAATGGATTTGTAACCATTTTAAAAGGCTCCTGGAAAATTAGGGTTATGAAAGTGAGTGAAATACCGATCACATTTGGCGGAAAAGCTTTACATAATATTATGAATACCCTGCCATCCATTTTAGCCACTTATTTATTTAAAGATGTAGCTATAGATGATATTAAAACAGCATTGGCAACATTTGTTCCTTCACCCACTCAAACACCTGGACGACTAAACTTATTTGATTTCAAAAATTTTAAATTTCTTGTTGATTTTGCTCATAACCCTGCCGGACTTGAATTACTCTGCGACTTCGTAAGTAAAATGGATGGCTCACCCAAAGTAGGCATCATCAGTGGTACAGGCGACAGGCGCGATGAAGATATCCGGGAATTGGGGAGAATTTCAGGGAAATATTTTGAAGAAATCATTATTCGTCAGGATAAAAACTTACGTGGTAGAACGGCAGAAGAAATAGTCAATTTATTGGTAGAAGGTATCAATGAATCCAAAAAATCAGACATCCCTATTACAATTATTTATAATGAAAAGGAAGCGATTATGCATGCCTACCATACGGCTAAACCGGGTTCTTTGGTTACCATAATGTGTGATGTAGTAGCAGAGGCATTGGATGTCATTAAAGATTTAAAAGAAAAAGAAGATGTAGAATAAAATTTGATCGTATAAAATGGCCGTTGTATCTTCCATTCATCATTGGTATTGGTTAAAATCAGTTGACAATTCCTGCTGAAATATAGTGACATCAATAGTTTACAAAGCTTACAAAATTCATTTTTGTAAGCTTTTTTTTATAGATAAAATTCAAAATACAGGTCTTTATTTTATTGTTGAAATTCTATGCTTATGTAAATGGGTATGTATTTAGAAATCCA
The DNA here is from genome assembly GCA_018268015.1 of Bacteroidota bacterium. GTDB lineage: Bacteria > Bacteroidota > Bacteroidia > Chitinophagales > Chitinophagaceae > JAFDXJ01. The sequence goes on along the minus strand of JAFDXJ010000050.1, from coordinate 173,856 downwards.
GTTATTTTTTGTCATTGAAGTAAATCTTACCCATTGAAATTTCAATGTTCGGAGTCAGGAAAAATAGCGAATTGAGCAGCAAGTGGGCCTGGACTATGTTGACGTATCATTAGGCCTACTTTGGATTTATATATTTCTAATATTAATGAAACCGGCACTTTATTTTAATTTTTATAAAGTACAACTTATTCAATCATATACCAACCCTAAAGATCATCAATTGAAGGTGTAAAGTTTACACTATTCATTAACCTGCCGTGATCACATTCTCAAAACCATCTGAAGGCTGACCCATGGCGGCTTTCTTCATCTCATGAGCCGTGTTTTCTCCCACATACCGGACAATTCTATTTTCCACGAAATATATTAATGGAGTTAATAGGATGGCCATGAAAAACTTATAGGTATAGTTCACTATTCCAATAGCTAGAATTTCCTGCCAGGTAAAAACGCCGCTAAAGGCAATAAACAATACTATATAACTATCTACCAGTTGCGATACCAGGGTTGATCCGGTTGCCCGCAACCATATTTTTTTTTCGCCTGTTATTCTCTTGATTTTGTGGAAAATAGTTACATCTACAATTTGGCTGACCAGGAAGGCAACAAGACTACCAATGATAATACGCATACCCTGTCCAAAAATACCATTAAAGGCATCTTGCATACTAGGGATGCCATTATGGACATTACTGGTCACCCAAAAATCAGCAGGTGGTACATGTATGGCCAGGTAAAACATGAGGAAAGCATAAGAAATGAGTATTACGGCTGTATAACTTATTCTTCGTACTGCTTTAGGTCCATAAAATTCATTGACAATATCCGTAATAATAAATTCCAGTGGCCACAATAAAACTCCACAGGTTAAACTAAAAGATAAACCAGACTGCCCAAAAAGTGTAAAGTCTTCTTTTTTTAAACCAAGCAGCGTTTCCAAAGAGAATATTTTTGTGCCAATACATTCAGCAATTAATGCATTGGCTACAAAAAATGCTGTAAATCCAATGAAAAGTTTAGTGGGTTTATCCTTTAAAATTTTTTGAATCATATTAAAAAGAAATGAAAAATTTGATAAAAAAGGGCTACAATATTAATAAAAATCACAAGGCCAGGAAATGGAGTACGATCCGGTTTTCTGATATTGATAATGAAAAAGAAGAAAGCGATAATATTCATTATGGGAGATAATACCCATCCAAACATCAGCATCATGGATACCATAAATTGCGGAAGTACAAAATTGAAATAAGGTATAACCAAACAAGCAATGAAGAAAATATTACATATCAATGCGACTCTTTGTGTAAAAGCAAATAGTTTCTGGTTCATAGTATTTTAATCCTGGTTTACGTTAAAATATATCATTAGAAAACGATCCCAAAAGTAAACTTTTGAGATTTTGCGGAGTTCATGTAGGTTTGCTTCAATTTGATAAAGTTATGAATAAGATCAATTGGCAAAAACTTTACCCACATTTCGTTGCAATCGTCCTTTTCGTTATTGTGGCGGTGGTTTATTGTAAGCCGGCATTACAGGGCAAAGTCTTGCAACAGGGTGATTTAGCTCAATGGGTAGGCATGAGCAAAGACCAGCAAAATTACATGGATTCTAATGGCCATGCGCCATTATGGACGAATGGTATGTTTAGCGGCATGCCCGGCTATGTCATTTTGGGATACAGTAATAATTATATTGCTCCTTATTTTATTGATCTGCTTTCCCTCTTCCTGCCATCTCCTATCAATTTTTTCTTTATTGCCTGTATTTGTTTTTATTTCTTAGCTCAGGTATTTAAAGTCAATCCCTGGGTCAGTATCATTGGAGCATTGATGTACGCTTATGCAACATATAACCCGATTATCATTTCTGTGGGACATGTTACTAAAATGTATTCAATTGCTTTTATGCCGGGAATAATTGCTTCAATTCAATTAATTTTTAATAAAAAATACTGGGCAGGCGCTGCACTCACAGCCTTATTTACTGCAGCCTTGGCAGCGGAGAATCATTACCAGATCATATATTATTCATTAATCATCATTGCCTTTATGGGTATTGCTTTTATCATTCAAATGGTAAAAGAAAAAAATTTCAAACACCTGCTAACAGCGGTTTGTTTTGCAGTTCTTGCCGGCTTAATCGGGGCGGCAACCAGCGCTGTATCATTATTGCCTAATTATGAATATTCGAAAGAAACCATTCGCGGAGGCAGTGACCTTATCGCCAATACCGGTGATACCACAAAACCATCAACCGGTTTAAATGAGGATTATGCTTTTAGTTATAGTCTTTATAAGAGTGAACCCTTTGTTATGCTCGTACCTCGGATGTTTGGTGGTAGCAGTGGTAATCCTGAATTAGACCAGGAAAAATCCAAAGCAATAAAAGCATTGCAGGAAATGCCCCAGGAAATTGCTCAACAACTTGGTTACCCGGAATATTATTGGGGAGGTATTAATGGCGTTGGGACCGCCGGCCCTCCTTATACTGGAGCCATCGTTTGTTTTTTAGCCATCATAGGATTTGTCATTCTGGAAAATAAGTATCGTTGGTGGATCTTATCATGCTGCATTTTAACCATCATCATGAGTTGGGGTGGCTATTTCAAAAGCTTTAATGGTTTGTTATTGGAATATCTTCCCATGTATAATAAATTCAGAGCGCCGAGCATGATTTTGGTTGTGCCCACATTATTATTAGGATTATCCGCAACACTCGCTCTTGATAAAATGATTTTTCATATCAAGGATAAAAAAACATTTATAGAAAAGTATAAAAAAGCGCTTTATATTATGGTGGGCATATTTGCTTTCCTGCTCTTTTTATACTTCAGTTTTGATTTTGTATCACAACAGGATTCTTACATCATGCAGCAAATCAATAAAATGGAAGATCAAATCAAAACTCCCATTCTTAATTTTCTACATGCTTTGCAGGATGATCGTAGGACTTTGTATTTGAATGATCTACTACGTTCCCTCCTGTTTGTGGCTATAGGCGCGACCATGCTTTGGTTGTTTTTGAAAGAAAAAGTAAAACCCAATTTGGTATTGCTTGTTATTGGCACCTTTTCTTTTATAGATCTTATGGCTATTGATGTCAAATATTTAAACAGTGATCAATACATTGCCAAAGATGATTATGAAAATAATTTTCAACCCACCAAAGCAGATCAGCAAATAATGCAGGACAAAAGCTTTTACAGGGTATTGGATCTCAGGCATGGCGGATTAAGCGGAGCCTTCAATACCGGTGCATTAACGGCATACTTTCATCACTCCATCGGAGGTTATCACCCTGCTAAACTGAGTATTTACCAGGACCTGATAGAGAATCAATTAATGAAATTTCCCAATTGCCTGCCGGTGTTGAATATGTTGAATACAAAATATATCATAACTGCTGAAGATATACCTCAATTAAATACAGCAGCATTAGGTAATGCCTGGTTTGTACCATCTGTTCAATATACGAGTAGCCCCAAAGAAACAATGGATGCATTGAGTAGCTTCAATCCTTCACAAACGGTTTTAGTAGAACAAAATTTTAAAAACATTATACATCAACCCGTATCATTTGATTCATCCGCAAGTATTCAATTGATGGCAAACAGGAATGATACAGTTACCTATAAATCAGTTTCCAAAGTAGAAATGCCTGCCGTGTTCAGTGAAATTTATTATAGTGAGGGATGGAATGCTTATATTGATGGAAAGAAAACGGATTATGCAAAAGTAGATTATGTTTTAAGAGGATTAATGGTGCCGGCGGGAAATCATCAAATTGAGTTTCGTTTTGAGCCGGCGAGTTTCGCTTTGGGCTGGCGCATCACTTCCATCAGTTCGATCATCATTGTCTTATTAATCATTATGGCTTTTTTTATTGCGTTTAAAAAGAAAAGTATCAAATGACTCATCGAAGTAAATCTTTTTTAAAATTCTGCTAAATGATTATTGGAAATGGCATGGTGGCAAAAGGTTTCAGGGCTTATGATCAAAATGATGAAGTAATCATTTTTGCTTCAGGCGTTTCAAATTCAGCGAATACGGATCGTTCCCAATTTGATAAAGAACAAGCTATCCTGGAAAAAGCAATTTTAGAAAATCCATTCAGAAAATTCATTTATTTCAGTACCTGTAGTGTTTATGATCATTCCCTGCGTCAGGCTCCTTATGTTTTGCATAAACTGGCGATGGAAGCCTTGATTGAAAATACACATTCCAATTTCCTTATTTTCAGGGTTTCAAATATTGCCGGCAAGACAAAAAATCCGCATACAGTTTTAAATTATTTTTACAATCATATTATGGATGGTTCTCATTTTAATTTATGGGAAACTGCACAACGTAATATTATTAGCATGGATGATCTTTTTTCAATTTGTGATTATATTATTCAGCATACTCTTTTTAAAAACGAAATCCTGAATGTGGCTAATAAAAAAAATTATGATGTAAAATACATCGTACAAGAATTGGAGAAGTTTACAGGCAGGAAAGCCCACTTCACCTCCCTGCAAAAAGGAAGCGGGCCTTTGATTAATCTTAGTAAGATTGATTCGCTGTTTACAAAAATGAATATTCAATTTAATGATGATTACCTGCAAAAGGTGATGCATAAATATTTTAATAAAATATGACTTACAGGCGTGCAAAATTGAAACTTGCCTTAGAGCGTATCCTTATTTTTCCTTTTATGCTTGCAGGTAAAATTTATGGCCGATTTGCACCTTTAAAAAAGAAAACCAAACTTTTTCTTTTTTTTCCCAATGCCGATATTGGCGGCGCTCCACGAGTAAATGCAGATATTACCCATTGTATAAGGGATCTTTCTCCATTGATTATATTTTCCAAAAAGGCATCAAATAATCAGTTTTTACCACTATTCAAAAAGGAAGATGTTCCCATACTGGATCTGCATCGCCTGATTGATCATAAAGCTTTTCATTTTATCAACTTCTTTTATCGTGGTGTCCTTGCATCATGGATTAACCAGGCTGAAAATCCAATAGTTTTTGGCGGAGAAAGCATTTTTTTTTATAAAGTAATCCCTCATATACGTAGAAATATTCCCTGCATTGAACTCAGTCATTTAGATACCTGGTTGCCTTATAATATTGGCTTTGCGGACCGCATTCAACTTCGTATTTTTAGTACGCAACATTTATTGGAGAAAGTCGCACTTCAATACAAGGAGAATCATTTACAGGAGGATTTTTTCAAAAAATTAATTTTTATTGACAATGCAATTGATATTCCTTCTTATGCTCCTATTGAGAATGAAATGTTGGAAGTTGTATTTATTGGCAGAGGCTCCTCTCAAAAAAGAGTTCATTTGATTGCCGCTATTGCAAAAATTTTACGCGATCAAAATGAAAAGATTCATTTCACTTTTGTTGGGAATGTAGAAGAATGTATTAAAATAGCTGATTATCCATATTGTTGCTTTACAGGAAATATTCACGACGAGGAAAAAATGAAAGATATTTATTCGAAGAGTGATGTATTAATTCTTACATCTGCTTTTGAAGGATTACCACTTGTCGTAATGACTATGATGGCTTATGGTAAAACAGTCGTTTCTACTGCTGTCAACGCAATACCCGATTATATTTTTCATGAAAAGAACGGGCTGCTTATTGAAGATAAAGAGGAAAACAAAATTGTTGAGCGCGGCGTTCAATATTTAAAATTCTTAAATCAGCATCGCAGCCTGTTAAATTCGTATGGCGAAAATAGCCGTTTGATGGCCATTGAAAAATTCAGCAAAGAAACATTCTGTAAAAATTACAGAAAACTTTTAGCCGGCAGTTCATCTTAATTACGGATATTCTTTTTATAGGAAAAGAACATCATGAGCTTTGAAAAAAATCCATTCTTTAGCAAGCCTGACGAATATCGCTGTTGATCTTTCAGCATCGCGATCAATGTTGATGGCCATTTTTGGGGAACAAATTTATTTAAGGTTTCTTCATCCTGTATATGCATATTTCTAAATAAGCGCCACCAGGCGTCATATACCCAGATATTTTTTAATTTCTCAACCCCATTCTTTTCAAGAAGCCGAAGCCCCTCCGGAAGTTCTACAGCCGGGTTTAAGAAACAGGTATTGGTTACTTGTGAACCACTTAAACCTATATTGATTAATGACTCAGGGATATGAAAATATTGTGTTTCTTTTGATAAAACGGAAATGTAAAAATCAATATCTACCAACCACTTTAATGACGGATCAAAATGTTGCATCAAACTTTTATGAATCATAGTCACACTTGGAGGGCCTATTAAATTCTTTGCATAAAGTGTATAAGGTTCAAGCCTGATTCTCGTTTTCCATGAAGAAGATATAGTTGATTTCAATTCCAGGTTTTTTTCTTCATCAATACTCACATAATTACAAAAGATAAATTTTTCTTTACCTTGAATATGCGCTGCAAATGTTTGAAGTGAATTTTCATGAGAAAACCAGTCATCATCATGCATTATTTTGATCCATTCTCCTGAAGCTTTATCTATACAAGCATTCCAATTAGCCGGTGTGCCAAGTGGTTTTTCATTTTTAAAATAACGCAAAACAAATTTCCCGCTATAACGGTCAACTAAATTTTGAACCTGATCATCCGGGCTGTCATCTGTAATTACTACCTCAAATTCTTTGAATATCTGTTTTTCAATACTGTCCAGTAAACGCTGTAAGAAATGAACCCTTTTATATGCCGGGATGCAAATAGAAATTTCCGGGACTTTACTCATTATGATTCTTGTTTAACCATTAGGATACCGGTATAATCAATTCTCTGTAACATAGGCTGATACTGCTGTTTGTCAAAATATTCAACAATCGCTTTCTTAGAGCCTTCCCAATGGCCAAAATCATCAATAATCAATATACCTTTTTGAACCAGTAAAGGGTACAAAATATGCATTTCCGTTTTGGTTGATTCATACCAGTCTGTATCCAATCGAAGTAAAGCTATTTTTCCCGGTTGTACATGAGGCAAAGTATCTTCTACTTTTCCTTTTACAAAATGTAACATATCGTCGGGGTAGCCGGTTGCATGTAAATTATTTTTCACCTCATCAATGGGAGAAAAACACCATATAGAATCATCCTTTTCTTTCTTTTGTACAGAAAGCAAGGCAGCAGCTGACTCTCCGGAAAATGAGATATCATCATCCGTAGGTGCACTCATACCTTCAAAGGTATCATAAAGAAAAATTTTTCTATCCCGGATTTGATGATGTAATAAAGCCAGGGCGATCATCATTGAGCTCCCTCCTTTCCATACACCACATTCCACAAAATCTCCTGAAATTCCATTCTTTACTATATAATTTATTGAGGTATAAAGCGCATACATTCTTTCAATGGATGTCATGGTGAATGGCTTGCATTTTTCATACATCTCCAGGAAATCTTTTTGCTGTGCTATATCCGGTGGATACGCGAGTTGTTTATTTTTTTTGCCCCCAAGAAATTGGATCACTCTCTTATTCATGAATTTGAATTTTAGATTCTATAGCTTTTAATTGTGTCAAAGTATGCAATGGATTGCAATGTAATGATTTGGCCTTTTCCAAAGCATTTTTACCGGCAATTTCAATTTCATTTATATGATTTTTCAGGTGAATAATTTTTTTTGCAAAATCATTTAAAGAAAAATCTTTTATGAGCCAACCAGCTCCATGCTCCATAAACTCAGTAGCGCCACCGGCATCTTCAAATGCAATGGTTGGTATCTGTAAAAAAGCTGCGTCTAAAACAACCAAAGGATAAGGATCTTCCCGTGAAGTAAGTAAAAATAAATTCGCAGGCAATAAATTATACCTGTTAAATGGGATATTACCCATCCGGGTCAAATACTGCTCAAGTTTCTTTTCACGGATCTTATTTTTCATTTCATTTTCAAAAAGTGGATCTGTAAAATCGCCGATCCATACAAAATGAATATCCGATTCTTTGCGTGTGACTTCATTACATATTTCAACAAAATAGTCAAACCCTTTCCTTAGGTCTGCTGTGCCCATCGCAAAAAATAAAAACTTGTCTTCAGGGATATTGTTTTCAAACAAGAATTGCTTTGCAAATTTTGTTTTCTCTGCTAAGGCCATCTCCTGATCATAGCCCGGAAAATAATAATTTAATGGAAGGATTTTCACCTGTGGAATTTGATGATTTTGTAAAAGATTCTGTTTTACAATATTCGAAGGAGAAAGAAAAAATGATGAATACAAAAAGGTCTTTTGCGATTCACCATTTTTTTTAAAAACGGCTATGACTTTTTCTAATTCATGGACAAACGTGATGACTGGAATATTTTTGTTGGCAAAAATTTGAGCCATGTTGCCATTTGCAATCGTATTATTGAAAACAAAATCATAGTGGGATGCGTAAATAATCAGTCTCCATTTCTTTAGGATCATCCCTAATTTCATGAGACCTTTCTTCAACAAATTTTTTTCGCCTGTATAGGATGCTGGTTTCAATATAAGCGTTTTACCCATTTCTTTAAAATGAGCTTCCATGGGCCCGCCCCTGTGTAGCAGGATATTTATTTCCCACAACTTATTTTCCCGGATAAACTTTAAAAGGTGCAACAACATAATTGGTGCACCGGTGAGGGAGGCATCATTACTGATAAAGAGAACCTGATACTTTTTTGTTTGCCTATTCACGCAAATACTTATTTTTTCTTTGCCAGGACAATGTTATTTAAATATAATGAATGATCCTTGGGTAAAATTAAATTGAGCAACAGGCCTCCCGCATTGGGTATAAAAACAAACAGGCCTTTATATATCCAGCGTAAAAGGAAAAAATTGCCTAAAAGTCTTTTGCAATGGTTATAAAAATACAACACCTTTAATTGGGTAATTGCTAAAATAAAATTTCCGGATTTTTCAAAACGGACAATTTCAAAACCGGCATTTTCCAATAAACTTTTTAATGCAAATTGAGAATAACGGGCGAAATCAAAAGGCACTTCATGTTCATTCCATACAAAAGGGCAGGTCAATAATAACAGGCCATCTTTTTTCAATACCCTGTTCATTTCTAAAAGAATTTCTGGAAGGTTAAAAATGTGTTCCACTACTTCACTACATAAAATACAGTCAAAATGGTTATCCTCAAATGGAAAATTCTTTCCATCATAAAATACATCTATATTTTCATTTTCATGAGGATGCCCTTCATTATAATAATCCAGCCCGATATACTCCTCCGTCTGAAAGAGTGATTCATAAGGTTTGGAGCCACAACCAAAGTCCAGTAAACGCCCATGCAATGACGGCGCAAACTTTTCCATTTTCTTTTTTAATTCCCTGCGAATGATATAAAATGGATGAAAAATATTGGGGTCAAAGTCTCTGGTGATTTCTTTCATTGTAGTTATCAAAAATTATCTGTAAAAATAAATGAACTTTCGGATGAAAGAAGCAATCAGGGATAGCAAGTATAATTTATTTTATTGTTTCTTTGCTTTTCGCGATAAAGTATTGAAGAATTTGCTCTATAATGAATAGTCCGCCCAAAATATCATTGGTTATTTGCACCTATAACAGGGATAAATATTTGCCGGAAGCACTGGAAAGTATTCGCATACAAAATGCATCATACCATCTTTTTGAACTCCTTATTGTTGATAATAACAGCAGAGATAATACCGCTTCCATTGTTCAAACTTTTATCCGGCAAAATCCTCAGATAAAAGCATACTATTTTTTTGAAGAAAATAAAGGGCTTTCATTTGCACGTAATCGTGGGATTGCCGAAGCCGCTGCACCAGTAATTGCCTATATAGATGATGATGCCATCCTTGCACCCGGGTATATTGATCATCTGGCATCTTTTTTTGATTCGTATCCTCAGGCAATTGGATCTGGTGGCAGAGTCATCCCAAAATATGAAAGCGGAAGCCCCCCACCGTGGATGAATAAATATTTGAATGGATTTGTGGGATATCATTCTTTTGGTGACGAGATATTATTGTATCATCCAAAAATGAAATATCCTCCCGGCTGTAATATGGCCTACAAAAAAGATCAATTGCTGCAGTGTGGCGGCTTTAATAATGAGCTGAAATTTAGAAGTGATGATAAATATATTTTTCATAAAATGAAGGCCATCAGCAACCAAATTTATTATGTACCCGAAGCCAGCCTGTTTCACTATATAGATGCAGAGAGACTCACATTTGAAAATTTTAAAAAATTATTTTCAAAGACCGGAAATGAAGAAAAAATCCGAAGCCGCAGTGAAGGTGGCACTTTTGCTGTTTTCAAAAAAGGAATAGAATTTATCGTAAAATTTAATGTGTCCATATTGCTTTACTTTCTATTCGTCTTAAAAGGTGAAGGCATTAAAGGCAAATATGTATTTTTATCTCAATGGTTTACTTTAAAAGGCTTTTTTAAAAAAGAAGTTTTTGTCAGATAGCTTGATATAAAAACAACAAAGAGGGCATGTTTCTAAGCATGCCCTCTTTGTTTGGTTACTTTTTTCCGAATATTAAAACCGGAAATGTATTTTCAAAAATATTTATTGACTGTCTGCCGATGGGCCATAAGTAGCAGGTAAAGGAATATTTAATAAGCGATAATATACTCCTAATTGTGCCCGATGATGTATAGCCTGGCTGAAGGCATGACGTATAGCGCCATATTTTGTCCATTTAGCTAGTATTTGCCCATTATTTGCAAAACTCCAGGATGGTTCCAGGTCAGCTTCTTTTGCTTGTTCAAGATGTTCTTTACTGGAGTTGTAATTTTTATTCAAAACATCTAAAAGTTCTTTCCTTGATTTAAAACTAGCAGGTCTATAATCAGTCTTTGCAAAATCGAGTTGTTCGGTATCAAGTATAAACCCGGGCCAATTAAAAATATCAGCAAGATGATTCACCAGTGGGCCAAGTTTCATACTTTTTTCATGTGGTGCGTAATCCTCTTTCCCTTCAGGATAAATTTCAAAAAACTTTTTCGTTATTTCAAACTCCTGTGTGAGTTCATCTTTTAATTGTTGAATCGTATCCATAATATGAATTTATAAGTTTAAAAACTAAATATCCGTTTTTATATTCAAACTTTTTCGATTGAATACTTAATTTTCATTTTTTTATCATTTTCATTAATTCATGATATAAAAATAATGAAGGGCAAGCGAAATGCCTGCCCTTCATTGCTGAAAATAAAATCTATTAAGGGTTTGCCTGCTCCAGTTGATCCAGGCTATTCAAAGTATCTCCATTCTTTTTGAGTGAATCTTTATTTTGCAAAATGCCTTTTTCAGGATTAGCCGTCTTTGAGGTGTCAAAGATACTAATAAGCTGATCCAATTGCTGTAACAGCCTTTGAGCATTTTGTTTATCATAAGTCATATTATCTGCCATGGAGCCACTCAGTGAATTGTAGAATTTCATCTGTTGTTGTAAATCTTTTTGCACAGAAGCCTTTACTTTATTGGCCAATGTGGTGTCACCGGCTCTGTAACAGGCTTCCAGAAATGCCAGGGATACCATATCATGATCATTACTACGTGCGGTATATCCGTAAGGGAAATTTTCCTGAAGCATCATTTTATCTGCCTTCTCCAATACCTTCTTCGCATCATCTTTCCTGTTTTTGAAAATTAAATCGAAAGCAAGTTCCGTATGAGCCCTACGTATATCATTTAAATGTCTCCGATTTTCCTCATCATAGAAAACACCCGGTCTATTCGCATTTCCATAAGCAAATTTGTTCATGATGACATTCATCATATAATCCGTATTTACCTGTGAATTTTCAACCGGAACCAATCGGTAGGCAAGTCCATCTTTCCTGATATATTTATCAAAACCGAGGTTGATGGAATTATTCATCGTAAAATAAATGGGTCTTTTCCAATGATTGGCTGCAATGATATTCAACATAGCCAGGTCATTCTTTTGCAAACCATTTTTAGGAATTTCAAATCGTACTTCACCGACAACACTATCAGTAGCATTTACGGTACCATTGGAGCGAACAAAATTAATATCAACCGGTAAGGATACTTTTTTCACCGGGAAAGTATTATAGTTTCCACCATCTCCACTCATTTTATTAGGGTCATCACTTCCTACATAATTCTTCATCATATCATATAAGTCATAAAAACGATTCTCCGGTATTCCCGCCTGAGGTTTATAAATGACATAATCCCGGGTTCTGCCTTGAATTTGCTCGGGTGACCATATCACATCGATTGCATCACTTTGATTAACTTTATATCTAAGTTGATTGATATACCAGTCAATTCCCAATAAAGAAGTATTAATTACCCTTACATCCGGGCGAATACCTTCTACTTCCTGAGCATACCATAATGGATAAGTATCATTGTCGCCAAAGGTGAAAAGAATGGCATTGGGAGCACAACTTTCCAGATAATCTTTACCTAAATCTCTTGCCAGTGTTTTATGACTCCTGTCATGATCATCCCATTCCTGAGCGCCCATTAATACTGGTACTATAAGTGAGAGTATCGTCGCTCCAATAATTATGGAGCGATTACTTTTAAGCATTTTTAAAATATAGGGAATACCCGCAGCAATAGCTCCAAAAATAATAGCAAATCCTACTCCCAATAAAATACCACCACCAGGTAAAAGTGTCCCTAGCGCTACCAGGAAAGCTGCGAAGAACCCACCGGAGATGAGCATACTTTTTAAAAGTGCTGTATTCCATTTCTGAGCTAATTCTACAAAATAAGGTATGGCTATTCCTATCCATACGGCAAAGGCGTAAAATGATCCGGCATAAGCATAATCTCTTTCACGCGGTTGGAATCCGGGTTGATTTAAATATATTACAATGGCAAAACCGGTTAAGAAAAATAAAAGAAAATTGACTAAAGCATCTCCTTTCTGCTTTTTGAAATGATAAAATAATCCGATAAGTCCAAGGATAAAGGGCAGCATAAACATGGTATTATGTGCCTTATTATTTTTTAAACTATCCGGTAAAAGGCTTTGATCCCCATACATGGCATTATCAATAAAAGGGATTCCCGTAATCCAATTCCCATCACGCACATTACCTGTAAACATTCCTTCATTGTCATCTTGTTTACCACTGAAGTTCCACATAAAATAACGGAGGTACATATAGTAATTCTGGTAACTTATGAAAAATTTCATGTTATCAGAAAATGTTGGGGCTCTTTCATAGGTACCATCCTGTGTTTTGCCAATACCCATAAACATAGCGTAATAATCTGCATGACCCTGATCATTACTGCCATCCCACATACGCGGGAATACCGATTCGTCACTGGGCATATAGACATAGCTACCGTTTTTGCCAACAGGAATATATTTGTCTTTGCCTTTATTATAAATAGTAGAAGTTTCTTTGAAATCTACTGGTCTTGCTGTAAAATTCTGGCCATATAAAATGGGGAAATCACCATATTGATCCCGGCCTAAATAGCCCACTAAGCTCATAGGATTATCCACATTATACATATCAATAGAAGGGTCGGCATTACTACGAATCATGGTGGTCAGATAGGTGCTATAACCGATCAGCATAAAAGCAATACACCATACGCCAAGCCTTAAGTAGGGCCAACTTTTTTTTGCGGCAAACTTTAACCCATACCATATACCTATAGATACCAATACAAAGAAAAATGCAAAACCACTAAAGAATGGCAATCCAAGACTGTTTACAAAAAAAACATCAAAAGCGCCTGCTGCTTTGATTGAATACTGAATAATGCCTACTTGTACAAAACCAACCAGAATAAATCCTAATACCAGGAATATATAAATTCCTCCATAATATTCTTTTTTGTCTTTATTCAATTTCTCAATACCCACCAATAGACCGATGGCAACAGCAATTCCAAAAATGATTAATCCTGCAACGGTCCCATCCATCGGTAATCCCTGGTCAGGTTTTGCAGTGGCCTGGGCACTTAATAATGCAGCTATGCAAGCTAAAATACCGCCCACGATGACACTCCAGATAAAATATTTTCTAATATTTACATAATTAAAAGACTCCCGCTTCCTGAAATAATACATCATCACAATTGCCGGGATACAAAGCAAACATAATAAGTGAACTCCTATGGATAACCCTATCATGAAAAAGATAAAGATGATCCATTTGTCAGATCCGGGCTTATCGGCCTGGTTTTCCCATTTTAAAATTCCCCAAAAAACAATTGCTGTAAAAAAGGAACTCATTGCATATACTTCCCCTTCCACTGCACTATACCAGAATGAATCCGTAAAAGTATAAGCCAATGCGCCTACTATGCCGGCTCCCATAATAGTTAAAATCTGGTTTGAGGTCAATTCTTTCGTTAGATCTGTATGTACAATTTTTCGAACAAAGTGTGTAATGGTCCAAAAGAGGAACAGAATGGTAAATCCACTCGCCAATGCACTCATGATATTCACTGCTTTAGCAGCCGTTAATGGATTATCTCCGAAGAGTATAATGAAAAGGCGACCAAGCATCACAAATAAAGGAGCTCCGGGCGGGTGTGGAATTTGCAACTTATAAGCACTACTTACGAATTCACCACAATCCCAGAAACTGCCATTGGCTTCACTGGTCATAATATACACTGTACAAGCAATCAGGCCAATAATCCAGCCGGTAATTAAATTTGTTTTTTTGAAATTCATATACGTTTCGGGTTTTTAAACGACCGGCAAACCTATTGTAAAAATGCTAAAATTGAAAATCGAAGTTTTTTTTTAAGAATAGTATAGGAAATAAAATACAAAAGCCTTTAAAAATCTTTCTGGTCAATCACAATCACAAGACCATTCTTTTCCTAAATCTATCACCGTAACAACGGTCATTTCCGCAGTACATGGAGCAAAGATGATCCTTACATGCTGATGATCATGTGTGGTACCTTCCACCGCATATTTTTTGTGACAGTCATCCCCTTTCAAGTCGCTTTTGGCATAATTGATTTTCCCCTGGTGCAAAATTTCCAACACTTCACTTTCATCAATATGACGGCAGGACATCCTGCATTTTGCATGTTTTGAATAAGTAATATGGGCAGGGTTACGGTTTAATCCATGAGAAGCAGTAACTTGTTTAGTTTCCGTGGAGGTATCTCTACTCCGTAAAAGAACCGCAAGAATAAGCAATACCAGTAATAATATTGCAGGAAGCGCTTTTTTCCATTTCATTTAAATAAACGCTGTTTTATATAATCAAGATAAATCGGTTTTGCTTTTTTTACCATCATCTAACATGCGCATTTCCTTTGCATCCTGTAAAAAATCAGATGCAAAAATGAATTTATTGAGCAATTCATTTTTACTGTAAATAATATCTTTATTACTTCCCTCCCACTCTTTGACACCATTATATAAATAAATAATATTATCGCCTATTTCCATTACACTATTCATATCATGTGTAATTACCACTGTGGTGATATTGTATTCCGTGGTAATTTCCTTGATCAGTTTATCAATTAATAAAGAAGTTTGAGGATCCAGACCTGAATTGGGCTCATCACAAAATAAATATTTAGGATTCAGCACAATAGCTCTGGCAATGCCCACCCTTTTTTTCATTCCACCACTGATTTCTGCAGGGTATTTATGTTGTGCATCTCTCAATTGTACCCGATCTAAAACTTCGATTGCTTTTTTCCTTTTATCACGCAAAGAAGCATTTGAAAACATATCCAGGGGAAACATCACATTTTGTGCTACGGTCATAGAATCAAATAATGCTGAACCCTGGAATAGCATACCCAGTTGCTGTCGTAATTCTTTGCGTTGCTCCGGCGCCATTGTTGTCATGTTTTGCTGGTCAAATAAAATTTCGCCCTCATCCGGTTTAATAAGGCCGACCATGCATTTTGTCAATACTGTTTTTCCACTTCCACTGGCGCCAATGATCAGGTTGCATTTCCCTGTTTCCATATTTGCACTGATACCATTCAACACAACTTTGGAACCAAATGATTTTTGAACATTTTTAATTTCAATCATCGTTTCTCAAATATGATAATAAATATTTTTTGATGCTATAGAATGATAAAGATATTATGCAAATGCACATCTTCCTAAAACAAACATTTAAAATCTTATGGTAAGTTTAAATGCCACTGCTTAATCTTCAGAAGGCTGATCTTGATCCCCTTCCTTTTCTATGTCTAACTCAGTGGAAGAGTCCGGGTATTCCTCCTTTTTAGCATCATTTTCCAATAATGCTCCCTGACTGTTTACAATCAGATGATTCTTATCCTCCTCCGATAGACCTTTTGATATATGAGTTGGTTCGATATTTTCATTCGTAGAAATATCATTTATTTTAGGAAGGTCGGCCGGAGAATTGATGCCAAAATAATCCATGAAATTTTTTGAAGTTGCATAAACAAGTGGCTTCCCGGGCAAGTTTTCATTTCTTCCACTAATAATAATTAATTCTTTTTCCAGGAGTTTCTGAACACTGTAATCACTGTTTACGCCCCGAATATTTTCAATTTCACCTTTCGTTACAGGTTGTTTATACGCAATGATAGAAAGCGTTTCAAGAGATGCTGTAGATAATTTTTTGAGAAATTTTTCTCCATTTAATTGAGCTATAGTCGGGTGAAATTCTTTTTTTGTAAGGAATTGCCAGCCGCCACCACTTTGTAAAACTTCAAATGGATAAAAGGAAGACTGGTATTTTTCACAGATTCCTTCAATAGCGGTATTGACCTGTTCCAAAGTAATTTGTGCATCCATAAAACCAAATGCCTGGTTAATGAGTTCTACGATCTCCGTATTTTCCAATGGTTTTTCACTGGAAAATATTAAAGCTTCTATATGTGGGATGATCTCAGATAGTTCCATGTGCTTTCATCAAAAATTAAGGTACATTTCAAACATAATGAGTTGAAATGACAAACAAAAATTAGCCCTGTAAAGCAGCAGCGCCACTTACAATCTCTGTCAATTCAGTCGTGATAGCGGCCTGTCTTGCACGGTTATAGGAGATTCGTAAAGTTTTCAGTAATTCATTGGCATTATCACTGGCTTTATCCATGGCTGTCATTCGGGCTCCATGTTCGCTGGCATTTGCATCCAGGACAGCCTTATACAATTGGGTATTTAAAATTTTAGGAATGAGTTCTGCAATGAGCACTTCCTTTTCTGGTTCAAAAATAAAGTCTTCATTTTTTGCCCCCGGTTTTTTAGCAATTCGAGGTATAGGCACAAAACGTTCTGCTATAAATTCCTGGGTGGCTGCATTTTTAAATTCGCTATAAATGATTTCCACCAAATCAAATTCTTTATTTTCAAATGCTTTCATAGCTGCAAGTGATGCAGCTTGTACATTTTCAAATGTCAAGTCGAGAAAAATGTCTTTGTATGTATCATCCGTATGGAACCCACTTTTAGAAAAATTTTCCCAGCCTTTTTTTCCAATATTCCAAATAGTGATATTCCCTTTATCTTTTTGTTTCTGGTATCTTTCTTCTATTACGGTTTTTGCCAATTTGACAATATTAGAATTATAAGCGCCGCAAAGTCCGCGGTCACTGGTGATAACAATCAATAATACTTTTTCAACCGGCCTTTCTTCTGCCAGTTTCAGGCTTACATCACCATCAGAATTGCTAATGATATTGGATAGCATTTCCTGCAATTTCTGCGCATAGGGTCGCATTTGGATAATGGCTTCCTGTGCCCGCCGTAATTTGGCCGCACTCACCATTTTCATTGCTTTGGTAATCTGTTGGGTGCTTTGAACAGACTGGATACGGTTTCTAACTTCTTTTAACTGGCCGGACATATACTCAATTTAATTAAAAATTTGCGGCAAAGGTAATCCTTGTACATGGAATTTCCTTGTTTATTTTTCGTAAAAATACCAAGAATTGGGTATCCTTAAAAATAGAGCATAGTTTAATTTAGCCTTAAATCAATCTGATGTTTATCAATACTTGTATAACAAACTTTATCCCTACCCTTTTGGATGGCCCGCCGGCCATTTTTATTATTGGAGGGATGTTACTTTTTATCATTATCCCAATAGCCGCCATTGTACTTTTAGTTGTGTACTTTTTTGTGATAAAAAAGGAAAAACGCAAAAGAGCAGAATGGGAAGAAAAAATTAAAAACAAAGAATGAGCCTACTTTCTTCATTGATCCTTTTCGGAGTAATTGTTTTGACAGCTTCAGCATTCCTGTTTTATTTCATTTATAAAAATCGTCAAAAGTGAGAAAATTGGTCTTTATATTTTGCGCTGTTTTATTTTTATTTAATGCAAAGGCAGACATGCCGGGACATATTTATAGAGAACCGGTCAATGTACAGTTCAGAAATATAACTGCATTAAAAAGTTATCAATTATTTATCTCAGATAATAATATAAAAATAGCCTTAAACTCTGATACAACGTATATTATCACGGCAAGTCAGGGTTCACCCCACTGTATTCTTTTTTTTGCAAGCAATGGTAAATCGAATACAGATACTATGCAATTATGTGAATATGACCAGCAAAACACGATCATTGAATTTAAGGATGTCTTGAATAATAAGATGAATTTTATTCAAACCTCTTTACCGGTCAATGAGGTGAAAGGCAAAGAAGATAATCATTCATTCACATTATCCAATGAAAGTTTTTTAGCAAGACATACATTCCTTTTAATATCATTGAGCATTTTAGCCATCCTTGCTTTGCTCCTGCTGTTTTTTGTAAACCGAAGAAAAAAAATGAATTGATCATCATGTTTCAATATTTTTTCTATACACTTCTGGCAGAGTTGCCTATAGTTATTTTGGCCTATTTTCATGAATGGAGAAAAGTAATTATTGTAGATATTTTACTCAATCTTTTCACTTGGCCATTATTGACACTTTTATATTTTAAAACGGATATTCATTTAATCATTCTTGAGTTGGGCGTATTCATAGTAGAAGCAGTAGGGTTTCAAATATATTTTAAAGGTACCTGGAAAAAAGCATTCTTTATTTCATTTCTTGCAAATGGTTTAAGCCTGTTATTAGCTGTTTTCTTAAATGGTAATTCAATTTTCCAAAAATGAAAAAACAAATACCCGTTTCCCTGCAATGGGGCATCTTGCATGGCATCAATGATTGGATATCCGGATATCTACTGATGCACTTTTCATTATCAAATCCCGGAAAGGAAAGTATTACAGCACTGGTGTTGTATGTGATTCTGGCTTTTGGAGGACAATTGCCTTTGGGGCTGCTCGTAGATCGTTGGAAGACTTTAAAAGTCTTTGGGCAGCTGTCTATCCTCTTGTTAATGATTGCCACAATATTCAGTATTCATTTCATATTTACAGCTATTATTATAGCAGGCATAGCTTCAGCAGGAATACATGTGATTGGAGGGACTATTTGTCTTCAGCAAAGTGAAAACAAATTAACTCCATTAGGAATTTTTACGGCTCCGGGTGTGGCAGGACTGGCATTTGGAGGCTTCTGCGGTATGCTTTCAACAGAATGGATCTTACTCCCGCTATCTTTTATTTTCTTGTTATTTTGGCATATCAACAAAAAAGGCTGGCCGGTTTACATAAAAAAGAATCATCCATTATCCAATTTGCCCGGAGCGCATGATTTGGCGATGATTCTAATATTATTGTTGATGACTGTACGATCATTCATCTTTGATATGATCAACCAGTTTTCTGTACAAATGGAATATGGTTTGATCATTTTAGGACTTAGCGCTTTTTTGGGGAAAATAATAGGGGCAGTTATCGCTGACAAAATTGGTTGGAAAAATTGGTTATATATCAGTCTGCCTTTAGCATTTTTCTTTTGTGAGATTGGAAGAAATAATATTTGGGCTTTAGGATTTGGTGTGGCCTGCTTACAAAGTTCGGTTCCTTTGACTTTGCAAATGATGTACACCGCTTTGCCTGAATATCCGGCAACTTCTGCCGCAATGAGCCTGGGAACTGTGATAGCTTTAGCGGGTTTACCTATTTATAGCTTACCTGAAATACATGGAGCATTTGCTCAATCAAAAGAGTATTATTACTCTCTTGTCATCGTCCTCTTTGTTCTTATAGCATTCTTGTTTTGGATGTATTTCAAAAAAAATCATCAGCAGGTTACCGAATCATAAATGCTTTGAAAAAAACACCATCTAATTGAATGATGCATAATTATGTGCTGAGGCAATTAAGGCCTATCCATTTTTATTTCAATGGGGTTTAGGATATATTGAAATAAAAACTGGCCCCCTTCCGCTAATGGGTTTTTTAATGGTTTGTATTGCTTTTTTTGAAACTTAAAACGGATCATACCCGGTGAAAGTTTTGAAAACATGGAAGCAGGGAATAGGAGTTGATTATTTTTTATGTATAAAATAGAATCCATATCAGGTGAAACGGAAGAAGTATCTGAAATTTCAACCAAAAAAGTATCTTTATCAGAAACTCCATCAAAAGTAAATTGCAGGCTGTCCGTTTGTTTGAAACTTGTAGATGCTTTTGTACAAGAGAGTGGTTTAAAATTAAACAGTTCTTCGTGCATCTGGTTTTTATTGTCCGTAAATTGAACTGTATTTTCTCCTGTAAAACCAGTACGTAAAAAACGCTTTCGATAAAAAGCCCCTAAAAGAAGGCTACTGTCAACTTGAATATTTTCGCCATTAAAATTAACATGGCTTGGTGGTGTTAAAACCAGCGTAGTTCCGGCTTTACCGCCAAAGCGGTATTGAAAAAAGCAATCAACACTATCTGAATTTTCATTATAAAGAACCTGGTAATCAATGTATATAGATTCCGGGTTTACATCCTTACTATCGCCTATTTCTGTACTGTTGCAGGCATATAGTAAGGATGTAATCAAAATTGCCGGGATAAAAAGCCTTCTCAGAAATTGCATAATGGACTTTTAGAATACATAAGGAGATGTATATGAATCTTCATCCATACTACCAACGACCAGAAGCACTGAGTATAAATTTGAATCATCCGCTTTAACTAATACAAGCCATGCTTTCATATCCTCATATCCTGAAACACTTTGATCACTGAGTACAAACTCAGAAATGGTGACATCATCTCCTTTAGCAAAGGGTTTAATTTCTCCTTGTAATTTTAAAGTATGATCAGGGATACCGGTGATGGAAGTTGACAGAATTTTTTTAGCAAAATCACTATAAATTTTTTCTGCTGCAGATTCATCTTTTTCACTTGCCAGGGTGGATTGATAAAGGTCAGTAGAATAAAAATCTGTAACGGATAAAGGATCGGAATCACCCGGGTAATGTAGGTAACCATGATAAATTGACCCCAGATCAACATCCTTTTCAAAATCTCCCACCACATCATCAAAATAATTCGCATAACTATAAATCACATTATTTAGCGCTTCTGCAAATGAAGAAGGGTTCGGATTCAACATTTTTCCATTTGGTAGCAAAATACTGGTAAGTTTTACGGCTTCTCCATCTTTGAAAGTACCGACCATTGTTTTTCCCTTATTACTTATAACTCTTCCGGAACCGGTAAATTTTCCTTCTAAGTAATCTCCATCATAAATTGTATTATTTTTATTTACAAAAATAGCTTTACCGGTATATTTTCCCTTTTGAAAAGAACCAATATATACACTCGTATCCTGGAAATCTAAAAATAAACAATTCGGGCCATTCAAATAATCGTCTGCATAGTTTCCTTCGGCATAATAGTCATTG
Source organism: Bacteroidota bacterium (assembly GCA_018268015.1). Classification (GTDB taxonomy): domain Bacteria; phylum Bacteroidota; class Bacteroidia; order Chitinophagales; family Chitinophagaceae; genus JAFDXJ01. Next base: position 152,166 of record JAFDXJ010000050.1, on the reverse strand, counting down.
AATTTTAAATTATAACAATAACCCTGGGCTCCATTTTTATCATACTTACCTATTAACCTGGATTTTTCATCTACCCATTGCATCCCGGATACGATGTAACCCTCTTGAAATACACCAAATAATCTCTTCTTCTTATCTTTTAAATAAAAAAAGGATGTATCTGTTGCATAGTTTTGAGCGTCTAACTTAGCCAATAAAATTTGCGTAGTTGAAGTATCGCTCCTAAACCCTTCAGCATTTAAAAAAGATTTAAAAGGTGCCGTTGAAGCGCTTTGCCATTCATCGTCCTTCCAGGTTCCCTGGAAAATTGTATTCGATTTTCCTTCAAATTGATAGCCCGGCCCATTTCTTTTTCCATCAACATAAATATTTTGTCCCAGTGTTCTTCCGTCAGCCCATCCATAGATACCTACTCCATTATAGGTGTCATTTTTAAATTCGCCCAAATAGAAAGCATTGCTTTTTAATACCAGCCAGCCATATCCACTCCGTAAACCATCCTTCAAGCCACCATGATAAAAGGTGCCTTCTTTGTTTAGGTTTGATCCCTGCCCATCCACTTTCCCATTTTTCCAATCTCCGGTCAGAAATGCGCCGTTATTGAAGAGCATTGACCCTTTACCCTGCATTACACCATTTACAAACTGACCAACATACTTCAGGGCTAATTCATTTTTATAAGCAGCCACTCCAAAACCATCCGGTTTACCATTTTTAATTTCTCCCGTGTAGGTATAGCTGGTACCCCAAACATCTTTTTGATCCTTAAGAATACCTGTTTTATTTTGCGCCTGGGAATATATAATCATCAGGCCGGCAAAAAGAGTAATGAACATTTTTTTCATAACAGTCTTTTTAAAGTTTTATTTTTCGAATACACTCAATCGTTAATTTCTTTGATGATTGAAACTTCCAGCTAGCAAATTGATTATCTTTGGCGGCTAAAAAATCGGCCTGACAATATGACTAATCAAATCAGCTTGCATGGTTTTTGATTTTTGTAAAAGTCTAATATTATTTAACATCAATCAATACCCAATTACACGGATATGTTGAAATTAATTTCAAAAATACTTGGTGGCAATAAAAGCGTTAAAGATGTAAAGCAATTATCGCCTCAAGTTGAAAAAATAAATGCACTTTTTGCATCATACGCCACTCTTTCGAATGATGACCTCAGAACCAAAACACAAAATTTTAAATCCCGTATTGCGGCCCATCTAAGGCCCATACAGACACAAATAGATGAAAAACAAGCTTCAGCAGAATCTCTGGATAACAATGATATTCAGGCCAAAGATCAAATATACCAGGAAGTGGATGCCTTAAAAAAAGATAAGGACAAGGAAATTGAAATAATCCTTAATGAAATTCTTCCGGAAGCATTTGCCGTGATGAAAGAGACCGCAAGACGTTTTGTGGAAAATGAAACCATGATCTCCACAGCAACTGATCTGGATAGAGAATTAAGTGTAAAAAGGGATTATATCAGCATTGAAAATGATCAAAGTATCTTCAAAAACTCCTGGCAAGCCGGTGGTGGCAAGATTACCTGGAATATGATCCACTACGATGTGCAATTAATTGGAGGTATGGTTCTTCACCAGGGGAAAATTGCTGAAATGGCAACTGGTGAAGGGAAAACTTTAGTATCCACTCTACCGGCCTATTTAAATGCTTTGGCCGGAGAAGGCGTTCACCTGGTAACGGTGAATGATTATCTCGCAAAAAGAGATAGTGAATGGAATGGGCCTATATTTGAATGGCTTGGCCTTACGGTAGATTGCATAGATAAACATCAACCCAATACGGCACAAAGAAGAAATGCCTATTTAGCAGATATTACCTATGGCACTAATAATGAATTCGGCTTTGATTACTTACGCGATAATATGGTGCATAGCCCCAATGAAATGGTACAACGAAAACACCACTATGCTATGGTGGATGAAGTGGATTCGGTTCTGATTGATGATGCCCGTACTCCTCTAATCATTTCAGGCCCGGTTGGCCATAGCGATAATACAGACCAGTTTTTTGAATTAAAACCACGAATTGAAAAATTAGTTGAAACCCAGAAGAGAGTCGTTAACCAATTTTTAAATGAAGCCAAGAAAAAAATTGCAGAAGGGAATGATGATCCTAAGGATGGAGGATTGGCTCTTTTTCGGGCTTTCAGAGGTTTGCCCAAAAATAACGCTGTTATAAAATATCTCAGTGAACCGGGTATTCGTGTCCGGCTTCAAAAATCAGAGAATTACTACCTGGCAGATCAATCTAAGGAGATGTCGAAAGCAGATGCAGAATTGTATTTTTATATTGATGAAAAGAATAATTCTGTTGAGTTAACGGATATGGGTATCCAATTAATAACAAAAGGTGGAGAGGATCCTAATTTCTTCATTATTCCTGATATCGCTATTGACCTGGCCGAAATTGATAACGATTCGACTTTACCAACAGAAGAAAAGCTAAAAAAGAAAGAAGCATTTTTAAATGAATATGCTACAAAAGCCGACCGTATCCATACCGTAAGACAATTATTAAAAGCATATACACTTTTTGATAAAGATGTGGAATATGTGGTATTGGATGGCGCAGTGAAAATTGTAGATGAACAAACAGGCCGTATCCTGGATGGCCGCCGTTATTCTGATGGTTTACACCAGGCATTGGAGGCAAAAGAAAATGTAAAAATAGAAGCCACAACACAGACTTATGCAACAGTAACTTTACAGAATTATTTTCGCATGTATCATAAGTTATGCGGGATGACCGGAACCGCCGAAACGGAGGCTGCAGAGTTATGGGATATTTATAAACTGGATGTCGTTTCTATACCAACAAATGTTCCCGTTATTCGTAATGATGAACATGACCTGATCTATAAAACGAAAAGAGAAAAATACAAATCAGTAATAGAAAAAATTGAGGAGCTGAGAAATGCCGGACGGCCGGTCTTAGTAGGTACTACTTCTGTTGAAGTGAGTGAATTGCTTAGCCGTATGCTGCGACAAAAACAAATTCCACACAATGTATTGAATGCAAAGCAACATGCCAGGGAAGCAGAAGTAGTTGCTGAAGCAGGTCTTGCTGGTGCTGTAACTATTGCAACAAATATGGCAGGCCGTGGTACGGATATCAAACTTGGAGCCGGTGTAAAAGAGGCTGGTGGGTTGGCTATTGTGGGTACCGAAAGACATGAATCAAGGCGTGTGGACCGACAATTACGTGGTCGTGCCGGACGCCAGGGCGATCCCGGTTCTTCGGAATTTTTTGTTTCATTAGAGGATGACCTGATGCGTATGTTTGGTAGTGAAAGGATAGCCAAAGTAATGGACTTCGCAGGCTATAAAGAAGGTGAAGTGATTCAACATTCCATGATCAATAAAAGTATTGAACGTGCACAAAGAAAAGTTGAAGAAAATAATTTTGGCATTCGCAAAAGACTATTGGAATATGATGATGTAATGAATAAACAACGTACAGTTGTTTATACAAAAAGAAATCATGCTTTATTTGGTGAAAGATTGGCTTTAGACCTGGATAACGCCTTTTATGATGTAGCAGATGGACTTGTAAATACTTTTAAAGAAAATAATGGTTTTGAAGGTTTCCGTCTGGAAGTTATTGTCAATCTTGGACTGGATACTTCAATTACACAAGATCAATTTGCTAAATCCAATGAACAGGAACTAGTAACCCTGTTATATCAGGAATCTTTTGCAAATTATCATAAAAGAAGAAATGAAATGGCGAAGCAGGTTTTGCCAGTTTTCAAAAATATCCGCCAGGTCCAGGGTACACATATTGAAAATGTAGTAGTGCCTTTTTCAGACGGAAGAAAAACATTACAGGTACTTGTACCAATGGAAAAAACATTGCAATCTGAAGGAAAAGAATTAGTGAATTCATTGGAAAAAAATGTAACACTGTCTATCATTGATGACGCATGGAAAGAACATCTTCGGGCTATGGACGATTTGAAACAAAGTGTTCAAACGGCTCATTATGAACAAAAAGATCCTTTAGTTATTTATAAAGGAGAAGCGTATGGATTATTTAGCCAAATGAATGGAAATATCAATAAGGATATGGTGAATTTCCTGACCCATGCCGAAATTCCGGTACAACAAGATGCTTCGGCCATTAAAGAAGGACGGGAACATAAAACCGATATGAGCTCCATGCGAGCCAATAAAGCCCAGGTGGATGCTGCCGGCAATGATTATGCAGCCAATGAAGATGATTACTATGACCCAACGCCTGTAAAACAAGAACCTATTAAAGTAGCTCCAAAAATTGGCCGCAATGACCTCTGCCCTTGCGGGAGCGGCAAAAAATATAAAAATTGCCATGGAAAAGAAGCCTAAAATAAAGTAACAAAGTTTTTAATTACCTCCAATCACCAATAAAAAAAGTTTGATGAAAAGTATTTTTCATCAAACTTTTTTTTGTGATCAAATCCTTTAACACCCGATGAAAGGTACTGATGGTGCTAACGTTTTAAAGTAAGCTGGGCCACTTGAAAATGGGGTTCTATTGAATACTCTTGGCAAAGGTCATTAAGGGAATTTCATTTTCTAAAAGTGTTAATTGGTCATTTTCTATTTTATATCGATTTACTTTTTCTAGTGTTTGCAGGAATGTTCTTTCCCCATCTCCGGGGCAAGCCATCATGGTCATTGCAAGTGGTTGGGCTATACTGATCTCCTGATTTTGGAATAATAAAATTTTACTGCTAAATGAATTACAACCCGTATTTCCATTAACTTCATCATTCTTCCCTTTTGTGAAAATCATCAATGGAATTTTTCCGGGAAATAATCCTTTCAAAGTAATCTTCTTTCCTGAAATATAGGTAAGATCCCAATTTCCAATTATTTCATCAGGCAGTATTAAACTATGCCCTTCCATTTGTTGACCCTGGAACCTGGCAACGATTTCTTTTCCTTTCCAAAAAATCAACGAAGCATCCTGAATACTCCAATTGGTTACACCGGATAGCATCTCTGTGAATTTTGTATCATACAGGTCATTCGGACATGCCATTTTTGTGGAGCCAACCGGAGATATTTTAATTCCGTTATGATCCAGGAATTCTACTGCTCCAAAAATTGTATTACAACTGCCGGTCCCAGAAAAACGAACTGATTCTCCTTTTGAAAAAGATAGAAAAGGCGTTTTCATCATACCGCGTGTAACAGGCTCACCATTCAGTTCTGTGAGGTACCATTGATAAGAAAACAACAGATCTGTTGAAGTATATTGATTATTTGCAGAAAATGCATTTTTGCTTGTTTTACAACTCATTAAAGTAAAAAAGGTAAAAGAGATCATTAATGAAAGAAAAATCTTTTTCATAGTTTTTATTTAAAGATGAATAAATATTTCAAATTACATAATTCGATGAATATTCATTTTGAACGAATACAAATGAGGATAAATAAAAATCATAAATTTCAAAAAAAAGTGATCTCTTTTGAATATTTTCACTTCTTAATAAAAAAAGTATTCTGATGATGGATGCTTAAAGATAATAATCATCCAAAAGTGAAAGGAGTATATTTCAATAAAAACCGAATCATTCTGCAAGAAAGGCCATAACAATTTTAATAAGCCCATTTCACCCAGGCAGCGCCCCAGGTAAACCCACCACCAAAGGCAGCTAATATTAAATTATCACCTTTCTTTAAACTCTTTTCCCATTCCCATAAACATAAAGGGATAGTGGCATCCGTGGTATTGCCATATTTATGGATATTTATCATCACTTTATCTGTTGTAACACCCATCCGATTTGCCGTAGCGTCAATAATACGCAAATTAGCCTGGTGTGGGACTAACCATGCCACATCATCACTACTTAAATGATTTTTTTCCATTATTTCCGCACTTACATCAGCCATGCCAACAACGGCAAATTTGAATACCGTTTTTCCTTCCTGGTAGGTGAAATGTTCTTTTGCGGTAACTGTTTCAATACTTGGTGGTTTTAATGAGCCGCCTGCTTTCATGTGCAAAAAATCGCGCCCGCTTCCATCCGTTTTCAAAATAGAATCTTTTACTCCGTATCCTTCTTCATTGGGTTCAAGCAAAACAGCGCCACCGGCGTCTCCAAATAAAATGCAGGTATTGCGGTCGGTATAATCGACAATGGAACTCATTTTATCCGCCCCCACAACCAATACTTTTTTGTACCTGCCGCTTTCAATAAATGCTGTACCTGTTACCAAAGCATTGAGAAAGCCGCTACAAGCCGCATTGAGATCATACCCAAAAGCTTTTGTAGCTCCTATCTTATATGCTATTATACTGGATGTGGAAGGAAAAATCATATCAGGCGTAACAGTGGCACAAATAATACAATCTATTTCATTTGGGTCAAGATCTCTTTTTGCCAGCAATTCTTTTACTGCGGGTACTGCAAGGTCACTGGTCGCCTGACCCGGTATTTTTAAAATTCGTCTTTCGACAATTCCGGTTCTGGTTCGGATCCATTCATCATTGGTATCTACCATTTGCTCCAATTCGGCATTTGTCAAAATGTAATCGGGGACATATCCGCCAACAGCAGTAATGGCAGCTGTGATCTTATTCATAGAAGAAAATTTTGGATTCAAAAGTATTAAATAAAAGTTATATGGATAGCATTTTGCTACGTTAAGCTTATTAAAAATGCGTGCTGGAAAATATTTTACTTTTTATAAGAAAAATATCTGTATTTCGTTTAATAGAATAAGAACGACTTATTGAGAATCTTTTATGATAGCATCTTTACGAGGTAAATTTATTAGGAAAACACCATCCTCCATAATTGTGGAAGCATTTGGAGTTGGCTATGAGTTGCAAGTTAGCCTTTATACTTACGATCAGATTGTCGAAAAAGAAGAAGGCTTTCTCTGGACCTATATGCATTTGTTTGAAAATGGCCAGACACTGTACGGATTTGCCACACCTGAAGAAAAAGATTTATTCATTCATCTTATTTCCGTTTCTGGTGTAGGAGCATCTACTGCCCGGATCATGTTAAGTGGTATGAAACCCTACGAAATCATTAAAGCCATTATCCAAAATGATTCAAAAAGACTTGAGATGATTAAGGGAATAGGTAAAAAAACTGCCGAAAGAATTGTGGTAGACCTGAAAGATAAACTCAAACAACATTCCCAGGGATACCCTGAATTAGCAGGTAGTTTTAAACCCTCTTTACAGGAAGATGCCTGTGTTGCATTGATTGCACTTGGCCTCTCCAAATCTGTTGCCGAAATCGCTGTAAAAAAAGTTTTTCAATCTGATGTAGAAATGCTTTCTTTGGAGGATATTATTAAATCTGCTTTAAAAAATTTGTAACTATCGAAAACACATTTACTTTACCAGCGCTGCCTGAAATTGACTTATAGAAAATTTATTCTTGCCCTGTTTTTTATCGGGTTTACCAACTTGTGTTTACTGAAACAGGTGAATGCACAGAAACCTGATACATTACACTACCCCTTGAAAGACAGGAGAGGCGATCCCTTTAGCTGGCAAAACAGGAATCCGTTTTACCTCAATGATTCTTCCTTTATTAATAAAACCATTGAGTATGATCCCGTTACTAATCAATATTATATCGTAGAAAAAATCGGTGATCTATATTACCGGAAACCTACTTATCTCACTTTCCAGGAATTTTATGACATTCAGGCAAGACAAAGTGAACAGAAATATTTTAATAATCGTTCAAGCACTTTATTTGACCTGAATCGTAAAACAAATCGCCCACCTCCCAGGGTATCTCCCGACTTGTTTGACCGCATTTTTGGCGTAAGCCCTAAAGGACTGAAAGTGGATATTCAACCACAAGGTAATGTAAATATAAGTGTAGGATACCAGGGGCAAAATATTAAAAATCCGACACTCCCTGAAAATGCCCGCAAAAATGGTGGACTTGATTTTAATATGGATGCCAATGTAAGTGTCATTGGAAATATCGGGGATAAATTAAAACTGCCAATCAGTTATAATACGACAGCCAATTTTGATTATGAAAATCAATTGAAACTGGATTATAAAGGGAAAGATGATGAAATCATCAAATCCGTGGAGGCAGGCAATATTTCTTTTCAGACAAAAGGGTCTTTGATGTCCAGCGTTCAGAGTTTATTTGGAGTGAAAACGCAATTACAATTTGGCAAATTGTTTGTTACAGCAGCGCTTGCCAGTGAAAGGTCGCAAAAGCAATCACTCACTTTACAAGGTGGAGGGCTTAACCAGACGATCAAAAAAACTATGGATGACTATGATGAAAACCGCCATTTTTTATTAGCACAATATTTCCGGAATAATTATAATACGGCTATGAAAAATTTACCTGTCGTAAATAGCCAGGTACAGATTTTAAAAATGGAAGTATGGGTGACCAACCGTACAGGTAGTACCGTGAATACCCGTTCTATTGTCGGGCTTATGGACCTGGCAGAAAACCAGCCTTATAATCCAAATGTCCATAGTCTTACCACAAGTACTTTACCCGAAAATGGTTCTAATGACCTCTACCCTTTTCTTGCGGGAAGCCCTACGAACAGAGACCCTGCCTTAATCAATACGATCTTAATCGGGAGAGGCTTAACTCCGGTAAATGATTTTGAAAAAACATTTGCCAGAAAATTGGACCCTTCAGAATATTATTTTAATCCACAGGTTGGATTCTTGTCATTAAGCCAGCAATTGCAGCCGGATGATGTATTGGCTGTTGCATATCAATATTCCTATAATGGCCGAATTTACCAGGTAGGTGAATTTTCTCAGGATGTCACTTCAGATTCAACACAAGGAGTTCAAAAAACATTGTTTTTAAAATTATTAAAAGCCACATCTGCCAGAACTCAACTGCCCATCTGGAAATTAATGATGAAAAATGTTTACTCATTGGATGTAACTTCCCTACAACCGGATGGCTTCAATATCGCTTTAATGTATGCTGAACCCAGCGGTGGTTTAAAAAGATATTTACCGGTAAGTGCACCCTCCGTTTCAGGGCAATCTTTACTTACTATTTTAGGAGCTGACCGACTCAATAGCCATAATGATCCATTCCCGGATGGTTATTTCGATTTTGTGGATAGCTTTACCGTATTAGCACAACAGGGAAAAATTATATTTCCGGAGCTGGAACCCTTTGGTAATGATCTGGCTGACAGGGCATTTGCCGGTGAACCGCAATCAACAAAAGATTCTTTTGTTTTTTACCAATTATATGATTCCATCAAAGCTATTGCACAGACTTATGCGAATTTGAACAGATATGTTATCCAGGGAACGATCAAAGGAAGTTCTACTTCTGATATTTCACTGGGCGCCTTTAATATTCCGCAGGGTTCAGTAACGGTTAGTGCCGGAGGACAGGCTTTGCAGGAAAATGTAGATTATACGGTTGATTATAATTTAGGCACTTTAAAAATAATCAACCAGGCCATCATCAATTCAGGGGTACCGGTCAATGTTCAATTTGAAAATAATGCCACTTATGGCATACAACAAAAAGGATTTATGGGCCTGCGGCTTGACTACCTGGCTAGTAAAAAATTGTCTTTGGGCGCTACCATGGAAAAATTAACGGAGAGGCCTTATTTTAATAAAGTAACTTATGGAGACGACCCTGTACAAAATACCATGTATGGTGTAGATTTTAATTACAACACTGAATGGGGCGGTTTAACGCGTTTATTAAATAAATTACCTTTTTATAATTCCAAAACAGTTAGCCAGGTGAATGCTTATGGTGAAGCAGCTATATTAAAACCCGGACATCCACAACAAATTGGTACGGGTAGTGAAGGCTTAATTTATATTGATGATTTTGAAGGAAGTACCAGTAATTTAGACTTACGTTTTCCATTTGTTTCATGGGCGTTGGCTTCTACTCCTGCAGGAAATGGCTTATTCCCGGAAGCAAATTTGCAAGACTCATTACCTTACGGGCAAAACAGGGCAAAATTAGCCTGGTATAATATTGAACCTGTATTACAGGATAAATCCAATCCGAGTAACCCATTAAAAGGCAATTTGACCGCATTGAGTGATCCTCGGGTGAGAGCCATTTATACCAATGAATTATTTCCACAAAGAACCACGAATATTACGGATATCCTTACCACAACTTTTGATTTGGCATATTATCCAACAGATCTGGGTCCTTATAATTTTACTTCAGACCCGGTCAATATTACACCGGATGGGAAATTAAGAAATCCAAAACAAAGATGGGGAGGTATCATGCGTGCAATAGATCAGACAGATTTTGAAACAGCCAATATTGAATACATGGAATTTTGGGTGCAAGACCCTTTTATTAAAGATCCTTCCAGTTCCGGGGGAAAACTCTATATTAATCTGGGTAATGTAAGTGAAGATATTCTAAAAGATGGTAAACGATTTTATGAAAATGGTTTAAATTCCCCTTCACAACCGGCCGCTGTTGATAGTACTTCTGTTTGGGGTACAACCCCTGTGAATCCCATACAGGTAACACAGGCTTTTAGCAATGATCCTAATGACCGGCCATACCAGGATGTCGGATTTGACGGCATTGATGATGCAAATGAAAGAAATAAAAGAGCCATATATTTAAATCAACTCGCTGCATCTTTTGGGACAAGTTCAGCTATTTATCAAAAAGCATTCAATGATCCATCCCATGATGATTATGTATGGTATAGAGATGAACGGTATGACATAGCCGGAACGGGTATTCTTGGCAGGTATAAAGACTATAATAATACGGAAGGAAATTCACCGATAGCTACAAATGCTACCCAATTTGCACCTGCTGCAACCATGTATCCGGATAATGAAGATTTGAATCATGATAATACCCTGAATGAAACGGAAGAATATTATGAGTATGCACTGGATCTAAAACCCGGTATGGATGTTGGTACGACTCCTTATATTGTAGATAAAAGAGTGGTAACTCCTAAACTTGCAGATGGAAGTATCACCACAGAAAACTGGTATCTTTTCCGGATTCCAATTAATAACTATACCGGGAAAATTGGCCAAATCCCCGATTTCAAGTCTATCCGTTTTATAAGGATGTATCTTACCGGCTTTGAAGATTCTACCGTTATGCGTTTTGCAAGCCTGGACCTGGTTCGTAATCAATGGCGCACATTTACATATTTATTGGATACTACCGGCTCTTATACTCCTATCCCTGCCAACTCTCCTACTACGATCAATGTATCAGCAGTAAATGTTGAAGAAAACAGCAGCAGGTTGCCTATTCCGTATAAAATTCCACCGGGAATCGAACGTGTTCAATCCATCAGTAATAATGGTGTAAACCTTTTACAGAATGAACAATCCATGAGTCTGAAAATCAATAACCTGAATAATGGAGATGCAAGAGCTGTTTTTAAAACATTAAACTTAGATATACGCTCTTATGGTCAAATGTCTATGTTCATTCATGCAGAATCCGTTATTGGGCAAAGAACCATTAATAATGGAGAATTAGAAGCAGTCATTCGTATAGGGCAAGACTTTTTAAATAACTATTACGAAATAAGAATTCCTCTTACCATTACACCATTTAACAGTGCAGCCACAGCCGAAGAAATATGGCCCACAGAAAATAATCTTGACTTTGCTTTAAATGATTTGGTTCAGTTAAAATTAAACAGAAATAACAGCGGTGCTCCAGTGAACAAAATTTTCCGTGAAGTAATTGGTAATAAGACTTTCTCCGTAATGGGAAACCCTAATCTTGGAGAAGTACAAGGTTATCTCATTGGAATAGAAAATGCCACTACAGGAGCAAGTACGCCTTTAAGTACTGAAGTTTGGGTAGACGAATTAAGGCTTTCTCAAATAGATGAGCATGGAGGATGGGCTGCTCTTGGAAGAGTGGATATGCAACTGGCAGACCTGGGAACCCTTTCTGTTTCCGCAAATACCTATACCAGTGGTTTTGGAGGCATTGAACAAAAAATTAATGAAAGGGCTAAAAATGACCTCGTACAGTTTGATGCTGCCTTAAATATAGACCTGGCAAAATTATTACCTAAAGGTTTACATGCCTCTATTCCCGTTTATGCAGGATATAATAAAACAATACTTACACCGGAGTATGATCCATACGATCTGGATGTAAAATATAAATACAAACTTGCCAATGCAGGTGATGACAAAGATTCCATAAAAAATGTAGCACTGGATCAAACGACCATCAAAACGTTGAATTTTACCAACATGCGTTTTGGCATAAATGGAAAAAAGCCAAAACTCTGGAGCCTGAGCAACTTTGATTTCAGCTTTTCTTATACAGGTTTTTCACAAACAAATCCCATCATACAGGATAATGCTTTAAAGAAATACCGCGGAGGACTGGGGTATACTTATTCCGGCAATTCAAAATTCATTTCTCCATTTAAAAAACTCATTAAAAATAAATCTGCCTGGCTAAATCCCGTTAAAGATTTCAATTTCAATTATATCCCATCCCTGATTAGTTTCCGTACAGATATTAATCGTCAATATGGAGAATATGTTCCGCGTATTGTAAATATTACAGACAAAACGGTAGAACAGGTAGATACATCTTATGATAAATTTTTCACCTTTGACCGTTATTACAATTTAAGGTGGGATCTCACCCGCTCACTCAACCTGGATTTTAGTGCAATTAATTTTGCCCGGGTTGATGAACCTTATGGTAAATTAGATACGAAGGCTAAAAAAGATACCGTATTAAAGAATTTCCTTGCCGGTGGCAGAAACACCCTATATCAACAGAAAGCTACGATCAGTTATAGTTTTCCTTTTAGTAAATTACCCATTACTGACTGGATATCGGCAAGGTATAGCTATACCACTACATACAACTGGATTGCAGCAAGCCTTATTGCTATTAGTCTTGGTAATACCCTTGAAAACAGCCAGCAAAATTCTTTGAATAGTGAATTTGATTTTAACCGGCTTTATAATAAATCTAAATTTTTAAGAAATATCAATACACAGAATCAAAATGATCAGCCAGATGAACTCACAGTGAAAGATCAGGATGGTAATGATTCTACCATAACCATTCCTACCAGGGCTGAAGTCATAAAAGGTTTAAAAGGAAAAGAAAAAAGATTGGCTCTTTCCAAATGGCGTAACCTGAAAAGACAGGCCAGGATAGCAGCACGGAAAAATAAAGAAGCTGGTTCTGTAAACGGTCTTGTGAAAGCCGGCGTGCATTTAGCTACAATGGTAAAACGGGTGTCCGTGAATTACAGTGAAAATTATAATAGCCGGATACCGGGTTATAATGACAGTACCCAAATTATTGGCCAAAACTTTAAAAGCATGCAGCCGGGGCTAGGTTATGTTTTCGGTAAACAACCAGATACGGCCTGGTTAAACCTGAAAGCAAGACAGGGTGTGATTACCAGAGATTCTACTTTTAATTTATTGTTTACACAAAACTTCGATCAACGCCTGAGTGTTACAGCGCAACTGGAACCTTTGAAAGAATTAGTAATAGATTTGAACCTGGATAAAAGTTTTTCAAAAAATTATTCTGAATTATTCAAAGACACGACCGGCACAGGTAATCAATTCCAACATCTTAGCCCATTAGCTGGAGGTGGTTTCAATGTTTCTTATGTAAGTTTTGGTACCTTATTTACCAAAACAAATCCTAATGAAATTTCAGAAACATTTAAAACTTTTCAGGATAACAGACTGATTATTTCAAAAAGACTTGCTATCCAAAACCCCTACTGGCAGGCGCTTCCGGATAATGAGAAATTTACGGCAGATGGTTTTGCAACGGGCTATGGAAGATATGCGCAAGATGTATTGATCCCTGCGTTTTTATCAGCTTATACCGGTAAAGACCCAAATAGCATTTCCCTGATTGATGAATCCAATCCTAATATTAAATCAAATCCTTTTAGTGGCATTAAAGCCATTCCAAACTGGCGGCTTACCTATACCGGGCTCACAAACATTCCGGCATTGTCAGACATGTTTAGTAATATTACCATTACACATGGCTATAATGCAAACCTGAGTATGAATAGTTTTGCAAGTGCTTTGCTCTTTTATGATCCATTTCACTATGGAGCGCCCGCTTTCATTGATACCATTTCGGGTAACTATGTACCTTTTTTCCTAATACCAAACCTTACTATTCAGGAAGCATTTGCTCCTTTAATTGGATTTGATGTTACAACTGCAAATCAGACCAATTTTCATTTTGAATATAAGAAAAGCCGGCAGTTGAGCCTCAGCCTTATTGACTTTCAACTTAGTGAAGTGAGAAGTACAGAATGGAGTTTTGGAGGAAGTTTCCGTAAGCGCGGGATCGTTTTACCATTCAAGTTGCCTTTTACTAAAGGGAAAGAACTTCAAAATGACCTGGGAATCAGCCTGGATGTAAGTATGCGTGATGATACTCAAAGTAACAGCAGGCTGGATCAGGCAAATGCCTATAGTACCGGAGGACAAAAAGTGATTAGTATTCAACCATCCATTAATTATATTTTAAATAACCGTGTAAGTTTGAAATTTTATTTTGATCAACAAAAAATCATTCCTTATATCTCTACCTCAGCGCCAGTTACAAATACCCGCGCAGGGATTGAAATACAGATTTCATTAACACAGTAATATTGTTTTAGAATATATTGGATGAAATGACGCTAAAAAGAATATTCAAAAATCTTTACCTGCTACTGTTCTATATAACAATAGCAAATCATTTATTTTGCCAGGTAAAAGATCCGAAAATATTTACTTTACAATTCCTGAATAGGATTGGGAATGATACATTGCAACTCAATAAAATTTATACCAATACTCTGGGAGAAAATTTTTCTATCTCTTCATGTCGTTATTATATTTCAAATATTGTCCTTGAGGATAAAAAAAATAATTTAAAAGAGGAATTTTCTGATCAATATTTTTTAGTTGATCAGGCTGATCGTGCTTCTCAAACAATCCTGTTGACTTCCTCATTAAAGGAAGTTACCAATATCCGTTTTATGATAGGCATAGATAGTATAAAAAATGTACAAGGCGTTCAAGAAGGCGTATTAGATCCGGCTAAAGGCATGTTTTGGGTATGGAATTCCGGGTATATAATGGCTAAGTTAGAAGGCAATTCTACACTCATTAAGGCACCAAGGCATGCCTTTAGTCTGCATATTGGAGGATTTCGGCAGGGTGAAAATACAGCCAGGACCGTTCTTTTAGAGTTCAAGAAAGGCTGTGATACTATTCAGATCCTTGCCGATATCAATCATTGGTTTAATAGCCGGTACAAACTTCCTTTGCAGGAAAATTATTTTTGTCATGAGCCGGGTAATTTAGCTATGAAATATGCCGATAATTATTCAACCATGTTCTCAGTTCCGGAGAATTAATCATGAAAAAAACAAGCATTATATTTATCATCCTTTCCGTATTTCTGGCATTTATTAGTTGGGTTAATAATCAATACCCAAAAACACATCCATTACAATTTGTTATTCCCAAAGGATGGCCTGCTCCTTTGTATGATTTTAAGCAAAACCCGCTGACTGAGGAAGGCTTTATTTTAGGCAGGAAATTATTCTATGATGGCAGATTAAGTAAAGATGGCAATTTTTCCTGTGCAAGCTGTCATCAACAGTTTGCGGCATTTGCCACTTATGATCATGCATTGAGTCATGGCTTCAGCAATTCATTTACATTTCGTAATGCGCCGGGATTATTCAATCTGGCATGGCAAAATGATTTTATGTGGGATGGGGGTATCAATCATTTGGACTTACAGCCCCTGGCTCCCTTAACCGATCCGCATGAAATGGGTGAAAATATTGATTCCGTTTTATATAAAATAAGAAAAGACACCACATATAAAAGAATGTTCGCCGATGCATTTGGTAAAAAGGAAATCAATACACAACTTGTCACAAAAGCTCTTAGTCAGTTCTTACTGATGCTCATAAGCGCTGATAGCAAGTACGATAGGGTAATGCAGGGAAAAGATAGTTTTAATTTACCCCAAAAATTGGGTTATGAAATTTTTCAAAAAAAATGTATCAGCTGCCATGCTCCTCCTTTTTTTACTGACTTCAGCTACCGCAATACCGGCCTATCCGTAGATGATTATTTAAAAGATTACGGTCGTATGCGCATTACACATAAGCGGGTTGACTCATTAAAATTTCGAGTGCCTTCTTTAAGAAATGTTCAACAAACTTTCCCGTATGCTCACGATGGAAGATTTGGATACCTGGATGCAGTTCTGGAGCATTATCGCAGTTGCGTAATCCATTCAGTAACTACGGATTCCTTATTAGAAAACGGAATACCATTATCAAATTTCGAAATAGGCCAAATCAAAGCATTTTTATATACGCTTACAGATTCTTCTTTTCTTAAAAATCCATTATTTTCTCCACCGGATGAAAAGAGAATGATCCCATTACCTGATGCACAACAACATGCACTAAAATAAACATTTCAGCTTACTACCTCAAAATGAGGGGCAGTTATAATTTTTGAAATTCTTTTGTTATTCTTTGTATTATTTGATTTAAGAGGATATTACCAATTTAAATTGATATCCCATTTTTCAAATTCTTTTGCTACAGCTGTAAGGAATGAAGCGCCTAAACTACCGTCTACAATACGATGATCGTAACTTAATGAAAGATACATCATGTGGCGAATACCAATGGTATCGCCTAATTCTGTTTCGATAACAACAGGTCTCTTTTTAATAGCGCCTACGGCTAATATAGCCACTTGCGGTTGATTGATAATCGGCGTCCCCATTAAACTACCGAATGTTCCCACGTTTGTTAAAGTGAAAGTACCATTCTGAGTATCATCCGGGCGGAGTTTATTATTGCGGGCATTATCTGCAAGGGAATTTACTTTTTTACTTAATCCGACTAAGTTTAAGTAGTCTGCATTGTGTATCACCGGTACGATCAAATTACCACTGGGTAAAGCAGTAGCCATACCGATATTAATATCTTTTTTTATGATGATCTGATCATTCACCAATGAACTGTTGATCATGGGGAATTTTTTTATGACGCGTGTAATGCAGTCAATAAATAATGGAGTGAAAGTGATTTTTGTTCCTTCTCTTTTTTCAAATTCTTTCTTCACTTTATCACGCCAAATGACCATATTGGTGACATCAGCTTCTGCAAAACTGGTAACATGAGGGCTGGTATGTTTGCTATCCACCATATGTTTGGCAATCATCTTCCGCATGCGATCCATTTCAATTATTTCCACATTACCCGGAATATTTTTTTGAAGTTGCAGGCTTTCTTCTTTTTCCGATGTTGGAACTGTTGGCTCACTGATTTTTTCTACCGGTGTGGGCACACTTACAGGTGTGGTAATATTTTTACCCTGAGCGATATAAGCCAATATATCTTTTTTAGTTACACGTCCATCATTACCTGTGCCCGGGATTTTTTCAAGATCACTAAAGGGAATTCCTTCACTTTGTGCAATATTTAAAACAAGAGGTGAGTAAAACCGGTTTGCTCCGATAACATTTGTAGATTGAACCTGTGTTTCAGCAGGAGTTATATTTGGAACATAAGGGGGTGTTTCCTGAATCATTTCCGTTTGTGGTGCGGGTGGAGCCTGTACGACAGGAGCCACATCAACCTGATTCCCGGCATTTGTTTCCACTTTTGCAATGACAGTACCAACAGGAACTACATCATTTTCCTTGAATAATATTTCAGCGATTTTTCCTGAAACAGCGCTGGGGACTTCACTATCCACTTTGTCTGTTGCAATTTCAAGTAAAGTTTCATCCAATGCAATGGGATCGCCCACTTTTTTATGCCACTTTAATATAGTTGCTTCCATGATACTTTCGCCCATTTTAGGCATTACAAGGTCAATAATCGCCATACAATTTATTTTTAGTAATAGTATTTTATTTGTTTATCAAAATTAAACCTGCGCCAAAGATAATACTTGCAGACTAAAGTTTTTCAAGTATAAACTCACGCAAAAAATTTAGCGCCTGTATAGCGGTTAAATGAATATTCCTTTCCCTGTCAAAACGGACATGGATGATCTTTGAAACAATTTTATCATTATTTCCTACCGCAATCCATACCGTGCCTATCGGCTTTTCTTTTGTACCCCCACCCGGCCCCATAATTCCTGATACAGCCAGGGCATAATCCGTATTCATAATAGCTAATGTGCCTGAAACCATTTCTCTAACGGTTTCTTCACTCACGGCACCCACTTTTTCTAATGTTTCACTTTTTACATTGAGTACTTTACTTTTAATATAATTTGAATAAGCAACCGTACTTCCTTTGAAAAATTCCGAAGCGTTGGGTATTGCCGTTAGCAAATGTGCAATATAACCTCCGGTACAACTCTCCGCAGTAGCGAGGGTTTTTTTATTTTGGAAAAATAAATGAGCAACCACTTCCTGCATCGTTATATCCGATGGTACTACTAACCACTCTTTTGTTAATTCTTTTAATTTATCAAAAGCGCTTTCCAAAATTTCCGTTGATACACCCTGAGCCGTTAATCTCAGTCTGAGCATTCCGAAATTTGGCAGGTAGGCCAATTTTATTTCATGAGGTAATGATGCTTCAAAATCTTTAATTTTCTCAGCAAGCAATGACTCTCCAATCCCAAATGTCAATAAAGTGCGATAGGCAATTGGCGGCAGCTTAAAATGAATTTGCAAAAAAGGCAAAACCTGGTTTTGCATCAGGATTTGCATTTCATAAGGCACTCCTGGTAAACTGAAAAAATATTTCCCATTCTTTTCAAATAACATCCCCGGAGCAGTACCTATTTCATTTTTCAAAACGGTACATACATCAGGAACCTCAGCCTGACGCCGGTTACTTTCCAATAAGGGCATGGACCTTTTAAAAACATGTTGGAAAAGATGTGTAATATGATCCAAAGTATCTTTATCCTCAATCATCTTTCCCTCAAAATACGAACACAATAATGGCTTTGTAATATCATCTGCTGTTGGCCCTAAACCACCAGTAATAATGATGACTTGTGATTCTTTTGCAGCAATATCCAATGTATGCCAAATATCTTCATATTGATCTCCCACAGAAAATTTATGAGAAACCCATATACCGTTTTCCAGCAACCTCTTTCCTATCCAGGCGCTATTGGTATCAACAACTTGTCCAATTAACAATTCATCACCAATGGTAATAATCGACGCATTTATCTTTTCCATACTGATATCAGAAAATTTAATGCAAGATAAAGCCCGCTCATAAAATATTTAAGTATTTTGTAGAACCAATTTTATCAAATCCAATGTAATATTGCTTTCAATGATATCATTCTTTAGTATGAAGAAAAAAGTAACTGCAATATTTATTTTTTTGTGTTTTTGCTCATCATCCTTTTCACAGGAAACCAATTTAAAGCTCAATAAAGCCATGGAAAATTTCTTGGCAGACCCATTATTAAAACATGCCGTAACCGGATTTTATGTGATGAATGCCGCATCAGGCGAGACGGTGTATAAACTAAATGATGAAATGGGTCTTGCTCCGGGAAGTACCCAGAAAATTCTTACAGCAATTGCTGCCTTTGAGTTGTTTGGGAAAGACTACACCTATAAAACAGATTTTGACTACACCGGAACCATGAGTAGAGATACACTCAATGGTGATATCATTATTCGCGGAAGCGGGGACCCGTCACTTGGTAGCAACTTATATCCCGGTACTTCTCCCAAACAAATTTTCACTCAACTTGCAGATCATTTACATGACTTAGGAATCCGGGTTATCCGTGGCAATATTGTTGTAGAAGCAGCTACTCCTGAAATACCGGGAGCCTGGATTTGGGAAGATTTGGGCAATTATTATGGAGCTGCTTCTTCAGGTTTAAATTGGCGCGAAAATACCTATGACCTGCATCTTCGTTCCGGGAAAAAAATGGGTGAGCCGGTAACCATTCTTTCTGTTAATAATGATCCTTCATTTTTTTTAAAATTTGATAATCATGTAATCTCAGCCGAAGCAGGAAGCGGGGATCAATCGTACATTTATCTTCCTTTTCATTCTTCAAATTTCTTAATAAAAGGAACGATCCCCGTTGATAAAAATGATTTTGTTGTACATGGTTCTGTAAAAAACCCGGAGGCCTATTTCAAATATGACCTCAAAAAATATTTGAGTAATAACATAAATTTCATTGATTCAAATAGTAAGATAATTGACAAAAAAAGTGACTCAAATTTAAAGACCATTTACACGTATAAATCGCCTTCATTAGATAGTCTCATTTATTTTTTTCTTCAAAAAAGTATTAATTTATATGGAGAAGCATTTTTGCAAAAAATGGCTGAAAAAGAAAATCAATCCTTCTCAACTGAAAAAGGGGTCATTACGCTGCAAAATTTTTGGGAAAGAAAAGGCATAGAAAAATCCGCATTAAATATTTTTGATGGAAGTGGCTTATCACCGCAAAATCGTATCACTGCAGCATCTCTGGTCAAGGCACTTCAATATGCAAAGTCTCAATCTTGGTATCCGGCTTTCTATAAAGCCTTACCGGAATTCAATCAAATTAAAATGAAAAGCGGAACGATAAATAGCGTAAAAGCATTCACAGGTTATATACATTCCTCAAATGGTCGTACCTATATTTTTGCATTCATTGTAAATAACTACGATAGCCATCAGGGAAAGATTACCCAAAAAATGTATGAAGTATTGAATGCATTGAAATAATTTTTAACCCGGAAAATCATCATCTAAATACTCTCTTTCTATTTCTTCCATTTGTACAATATCCCAAGCTTCACTTTCCGTAGGTGTAATATTTAATGTTTCCAGTAGATCATTTTGATCAAGGAATTGCTGTATTTCTTTTTGTAATTCACAAATAACAAAAGAGGCATTTTGCTCAAAGAAAAGCATTCTCAATTCAATAAGTTTTTGAGCATTGGGCAAATCCATCTCTTGAATTTTTGCAAAGTTTAAGATCACATTTTTGATGTCTCCGGCAAGAATTTCTCTACATTTTTCATCTAACAACCCTGTAATATTGTCAGATAAGATTTCATTTAGCAGCGTGATTGTCGTAAATTTTTCTCTGGTATCAATTTTGAATTCCATAATTGGTCATTTTTTATTTAACATTTGTGCAAAACTGTATAAGTCATTGCATCAAATTTATTCGTTATTATTGTATAAACATATTTTAAAAATAGATAAATGGATAATAATTTTTCACCACAAGTTAAAGAAATCATTTCCTTTTCCCGGGAAGAAGCTTTAAGGCTCGGAAATGATTTTATTGGCACCGAGCATCTGTTACTCGGCCTTATACGTGAGGGAGATAATACGGCTATAAAAATCTTGAAACAACTGAATGTGGATTTATATGAATTGCGGAAAGAAATTGAAATTGCCATTAAAGATAAGACAGATAAAAATATTGCAAACATCAATAGCCTTCCGCTCACCAAACAAGCAGAAAAAGTAATCAGGGTTTCTGTATTGGAACAAAAAGCATTAAAAAGTCAGTTAGTAGAAACGGAACATTTGATGCTTTCCATTTTAAAAAATAAAGATAATATCGCCACTCAAATTTTAAACCAGTTTGATATTGATTATGATATTTTCCGGAATGATTTAGGCATGGTCAAAAACAATGAAATTCAAAATGAGTTCTCAGAAGAAAATGAAGATGACTTTGATGAAGAGAAAAAAAGTTTTATTTCACCGCAAAGAAATAAACCCGGCTCTACAACAAAAAGTAAAACCCCAGTATTAGATAATTTTGGTCGTGACATTACCCGTCTTGCCGAATTAGGATCACTGGATCCAATTGTAGGTCGTAATGTTGAAATAGAAAGAGTCTCTCAAATTCTTTCACGCCGGAAAAAGAATAATCCAATTCTCATTGGTGAACCGGGTGTAGGTAAAACGGCTATCGTGGAGGGTTTGGCGCTTCGCATCATTCAAAGAAAAGTCAGTCGTGTTTTATTTGATAAAAGGGTTATCAGCCTGGACCTAGCAGCTCTTGTTGCCGGCACGAAATACCGCGGGCAATTTGAGGAAAGAATGAAAGCGATCATGAATGAACTTGAAAAAAACAGGGATGTCATTTTATTTATTGATGAAATACATACGATCGTAGGTGCCGGTGGCGCAAGCGGTTCTCTTGATGCAAGTAATATTTTTAAACCTGCTCTTTCACGTGGTGAACTCCAATGTATTGGTGCATCTACCCTGGATGAATATCGTATGCATATTGAAAAGGATGGTGCACTTGACAGACGTTTTCAAAAAGTGATGATTGACCCTCCTTCCGTAGATGAAACAATTCAAATCCTGGATAATATTAAATCTAAATATGAAGATTATCACAATGTCACCTACAATCAGGAAGCTATTGATGCCTGTGTAAAACTGAGTGACCGGTATATGACAGACCGCCTTTTACCGGATAAAGCCATTGATGTATTGGATGAAGTGGGTGCAAGAGTACATTTAAAAAACATCAATGTGCCGCAAAATATTGTTGATCTGGAAAAAAAGATTGAAGAAATAAAGCTTGAGAAAAACAAAGTCGTAAAAAGTCAGCGTTTCGAAGAGGCTGCTTCTCTTCGCGATAAAGAAAAAAGACTGGGTGAGGAATTGGAAAAGGCCAAAAATGATTGGGAAGAAGAAAGTAAACATAAAAGATATCCCATTGATGAGGATGCCATTGCAGAAGTGGTGAGCATGATGACGGGGATTCCTGTGAAAAGAATGGTACAGGCTGAAAGTGAAAAACTGCGCAACATGCAGAAGGATATGCAATCCGTCGTAATCGGCCAGGAACAAGCTATTGATAAGGTGGTTAAAGCAATACAAAGAAACCGTGTAGGGTTAAAAGATCCCAAAAAACCGGTTGGTTCTTTTATTTTCCTCGGCCCTACGGGTGTAGGAAAAACGGAGCTGGCGCGCGCTCTTTCCCGTTATATGTTCGATAGCCTGGATGCATTGGTACGAATAGACATGAGTGAGTATATGGAAAAATTCTCTCTCAGCCGCCTGATTGGCGCACCTCCCGGTTATGTTGGCTATGAAGAAGGCGGTCAATTGACAGAAAAAATTCGCCGGAAACCTTATAGCGTTATATTATTGGATGAAATTGAAAAAGCACACCCGGATATTTACAATATATTGTTACAGGTTTTGGATGATGGCCAACTAACAGATGGCCTTGGCCGAAAAGTAGATTTTAAAAATACCGTCATTATTATGACGTCCAATATTGGGGTGCGTCAGTTAAAAGAGTTTGGTGATGGAGTAGGCTTTGCAACTGCAAACCGTATGCAAAACCAGGATGAAAATAATAAAGCCGTCATTGAAAAAGCGCTGAAAAGAACCTTTTCGCCCGAATTTTTAAACCGCGTGGATGATGTCGTCGTTTTCAATTCTTTAAGTAAAGAGAATATTCTGCAAATTGTAGATTTATTGTTGAATGATGTAATGAAACGCTTATCCACCTTAGGATTTACACTGGAACTCACTACAGAAGCCAAAGAATTCTTAGCAGAAAAAGGGTATGATGTTCAATTTGGAGCCAGGCCTTTACATCGGGCCATTCAAAAATACCTGGAAGATCCTTTGGCGGAAGAAATCATTAATATGAACGTCAAAAATGGAGATGCATTAATTGCCAAATATGATAAGGATAGCGGCCAGATAAAATTTGAATTCGAAAAACGGGCTGAAGAAAGTGTAAAATAAGGTCCATTCAAAAATTAGCAAATAAGTAACAGGCTTTTCAGCCTGTTTTTTTTGATTTTTTTTTCCAATTCCAGCTTTTACATAAACTAGAAATTTCTAATCGTATTGAATTACCTCGATGATGGATCATTGACATGATATAGTTTTCAATAATTCCTCTATTATTTTAAAAAAATGATCATTTGCCTGGGCAAAGACATTTCCTTGGATGAAAAAACATCTTTTTACCTTAAAAAATAAAAAGGAATGATTTTTGTCATATATATAAATATTAGTACCTTTGCCGCCCTATGCATTTTGAAATTTTCAACGCACACATTTCCCATAACTATATTAGCCTGACTTACTACCGGAATAACCCTAAAAGGGATTATTGATTTTTGGCTTTATACAAGGATATGCGTGTATGGAAATTTGAAAACAACATTGGAATTCACTTATAAAACCCGAATAAGATATATGGCCATGAACAGAGAAAACCGCACCAGATCAACATTTTCCCAAATAACCATTGGTCTGGCATCTCCGGACAGTATTCTTGAAAGAAGTTTCGGCGAAGTGCTGAAACCCGAAACCATTAATTACCGCACTTACAAACCAGAACGTGACGGGCTTTTTTGCGAACGCATCTTCGGCCCGGTAAAAGATTATGAATGCGCTTGTGGAAAATACAAACGGATTCGTTATAAAGGCATCGTGTGCGATCGTTGTGGTGTGGAAGTAACTGAAAAGAAAGTTCGTCGTGAGCGTATGGGCCATATTAAACTGGTTGTGCCGATTGTACATATCTGGTACTTTAAAAGCCTGCCCAATAAAATTGGTTACTTGCTTGGCATGAGCTCAAAGAAACTGGAGACAATCATTTACTATGAACGTTATGCGGTCATCCAGGCCGGTATCAGAGAAGATAAAGGATTGCAGATGGGAGATCTTCTTAGTGAAGAAGAGTACCTGGATATCCTGGATAATTTGCCAAGAGAAAATCAAATGCTACCAGATGATGATCCTCAAAAATTTATAGCGAAAATGGGAGCTGAAGCTGTTCAGGATCTTCTTGCTAAAATTGACCTGGATGAATTAAGTTATACACTTCGTAATTCAGCCGCACATGAAACATCTCAGCAAAGAAAAGCGGATGCGCTGAAAAGATTGAGCGTTGTAGAAGGTTTTCGTGATGCAGGCACCCGTATTAATAACAAGCCTGAGTGGATGGTTATGCAATACATACCCGTTATTCCACCTGAATTGAGGCCATTGGTACCATTAGATGGCGGCAGGTTTGCTTCATCTGATCTGAATGATTTATACAGGCGTGTTATTATCCGTAATAATCGCTTAAAAAGATTATTAGAAATTAAAGCTCCTGAAGTAATCCTTCGTAATGAGAAAAGGATGTTGCAGGAAGCCATTGATTCATTATTTGATAATAGCCGAAAATCAAATGCTGTAAAAGCAGAAGGTGGACGCGCTTTAAAATCATTATCAGATGTTTTAAAAGGAAAACAGGGCCGTTTCCGCCAGAACTTATTGGGTAAACGTGTTGACTATTCAGGCCGTTCTGTAATCGTTGTAGGACCTGACTTAAAAATGCATGAATGTGGACTGCCTAAAGATATGGCAGCAGAACTGTTTAAACCCTTTATCATCCGGAAATTAATTGAACGTGGTATTGTAAAAACAGTCAAATCAGCTAAAAAATTGGTTGACCGAAAAGATAATATTGTTTGGGATATCCTGGAGAATATTCTGAAAGGACATCCCGTAATGTTGAATCGCGCCCCTACCCTTCACCGCTTATCAATTCAATCATTTCAACCAAAATTAGTAGAAGGAAAAGCCATTCAATTACACCCTTTAGTCACCACCGCATTTAACGCTGACTTTGATGGAGACCAGATGGCCGTACATGTACCTTTAAGCAATGCCGCTATCCTGGAAGCTCAATTATTAATGCTCTCTGCACATAATATTTTGAATCCTCAGAACGGGACTCCCATTACACTCCCATCACAGGATATGGTTTTAGGCCTTTATTATATTACCAAAGGGAAAAAACCTGCAACTAAAGAAAAAATTAAAGGCGAAGGCATGACTTTCTACAATATGGAGGAAGCCATGATTGCTTATAATGAGGGCATTGTAGATTTACAAGCTTACGTAAAAGTGCGCATCCAGGTACGTGAAAAAGGGCAATTGGTAAAAAAGATCATAGAAACCACAATTGGCCGGATTATGTTTAACCAACTGGTTCCTAAAGAAGTGGGTTTCATTAATACCGTCCTCACCAAAAAGAATCTTCGTGAAATTATTGGGGATATCATTAAAATAACGGATATCCCAACAACTGCCAAATTCCTGGATGATATTAAAACTTTGGGATTCAGAATGGCATTCAAAGGAGGATTATCTTTTAGTGTTAATGACTTAATTATCCCCGATATACGTGATTCATTACTGGATGATGCAAAAGCTGAAGTAGATGAAGTGTGGGAGAACTATAATATGGGTTTTATCACCAATAATGAACGCTACAACCAGGTAATTGATATCTGGAGCCGCGTAGATACCCGCCTGACTGAAACACTGATCAGGGAAATGGCAACAGATAAAAATGGTTTTAATTCAGTTTATATGATGCTCGATTCGGGCGCGAGGGGTTCTAAAACTCAGGTAAAACAATTGGCTGGGATTCGTGGATTAATGGCAAAACCGAGGAAAAGTGGTTCCAGTGGTTCCGAGGTTATTGAAAACCCTATCCTGTCTAACTTTAAAGGTGGCCTAAATGTATTAGATTATTTCATATCTACCCATGGTGCCCGAAAAGGTCTTGCAGATACCGCTTTGAAAACGGCAGATGCGGGTTACCTGACTCGTCGCCTTGTAGATGTTGCTCAGGATGTGGTCATCACAGAAGAAGATTGTGGTACCTTACGTGGTATAGCTATCTCCGCTTTAAAAGATAATGAAGACATCATTGAGCCTTTGTCTGACAGAATTATTGGCCGCATGTCACTCCATGATATTTATCATCCACAATCAGATGAATTGTTGATTGGAGCTGGAGAAGAAATTACGTACGATGCAGCTCATCATATCGAAGAGGCCGGCATAGAAACTGTGGATATTCGCTCTGTTCTTACGTGTGAGACAAAGCGAGGTGTATGCGTAAAATGTTATGGCAAAAACCTTGCAACAGGTTACCTGGCTCAGAAAGGAGATGCAGTTGGAATTATTGCTGCTCAATCTATTGGTGAACCAGGAACACAGCTTACACTGCGTACATTCCACGTGGGTGGAGTTGCCGGTTCATCCTCTGTAGAATCAAAATTAATAGCAAAATTTGACGCAACGGTTCACTTTGATGGATTACGGACGGTTGTTTCTCAAAATGCAGAAGATAAAAAATCTGTAATCGTTATTGGACGTACTGGAGAAGTACGTTTGATGGATGATAAAAATGACCGGATTTTAATTACCAACAACGTTCCTTATGGATCTGAATTAATGGTGAAAAATGGCCAGACTGTCAAAAAAGGAGATGTGATATGTACTTGGGATCCATTCAATAACATCATTATATCTGAAATTTCAGGTGAAGTGAAATTTGAAAATGTTTTGGAAGGTATTACTTACCGGGAAGAATCTGATGAACAAACAGGTCACAGAGATAAAGTGGTTATAGATACAAAGGATAAAACAAAGATCCCCGGGATGGAAGTTGTGGGCAAAGAAACAAAGGTGTACAACCTTCCTGTTGGAAGCCGCTTGGTTGTAGAAGAAGGGGAAATGGTAAAAGCCGGACAAATCCTTGTAAAAATACCCAGGACCTTGAGAAAATCAAGTGATATTACCGGGGGCTTACCTCGTGTTACAGAGCTTTTTGAAGCGCGTAATCCAAGCAACCCCGCAGTTGTATGTGAAATTGATGGTGTAGTAGAATTTGGTAATATCAAAAGAGGCAACAGGGAAATTGTAGTGGAAGCAAAAGATGGTATCATTAAAAAATATCTTGTCCCCTTAACCAGGCAGATACTCGTGCAAGAAGGTGATTTTGTAAAAGCCGGTACACCATTAAGTGATGGACAGATTGCGCCTGCAGATATATTATCAATTCGCGGCCCATTTGCAGTTCAGGAATATGTAGTAAATGAAATACAGGAAGTATATCGTTTACAAGGTGTAAAAATCAATGATAAACATATAGAAGTTATTGTTCGTCAAATGATGAAGAAAGTGGAAATTGTGGATGCCGGTGACACAAAATTCCTCGAAGAAGATCTGGAAGACCGTTTTGAATTTAATATGGAGAATGATCGCATCTTTGATAAAAAAGTTGTGATAGATGCCGGTGAAAGCAGCATCTTAAAACCCGGCCAAATCATATCACTTCGTGCATTAAGAGAAGAAAATTCCATTCTTCGCCGTGCAGATAAAAAATTACCTGAAACAAGAGATGCGCATCCTGCTACAGCTCAACCTGTTCTACTGGGAATTACAAAAGCATCACTTGGTGTTCAAAGCTGGATCAGTGCAGCTTCCTTCCAGGAAACAACGAAAGTATTGAGTACAGCTGCAATACAGGGTAAAACAGATGATATGCTCGGCTTAAAAGAGAATGTAATTACAGGTCATCCTATACCTGCCGGTACGGGAATGAGGGAATTTGATAACATGATTGTAGGCAGTAAAGAAGAATACGAATTACTGAATACTACCCGCGAAGCCATGAATTTTGATGAAGAAGAATAATGCTTTATAGACCTATTTTTAAAACCGCCCTAACCGGCGGTTTTTTTTATGAAGATTTCAGGATTTGCGTTTTTTATTTCTGAAATTCCTTTTAGTAGTGTTTCTTTTTACAGGGTTATAGGCGGGAACGGGCCCCAGGAATGAAGGCACATCCAGCTTTTTTATATTATATCCCAATAGATCTTCAATAGCACGAAATTGATACTGTTCCTTTGGAATGATCATAGTGATGGCTTCTCCTTCATTCGCAGCACGCGCCGTTCTCCCTATTCGGTGTACATAATCTTCTCCGTCATGAGGCACATCATAATTAATGACCAGATCTATATCTTCAATATCAATCCCGCGTGATAAAATATCCGTTGCAACCAGGATTTTGACTTTTTTGTTTTTAAAATCCAGTAATACTTTTTCACGGACATTTTGTTCCAGACCGGAATGAATTTCACCTACAGAAAATCCACTATATCTTAATTCACTGGATAATTTTCTGACCTGAATAATTTTAGAACAAAAAATCAAAATACATTCAAAAGGTTTTTCTTTTAATATATTTTTGATCAATAAAATTTTTTGCTCTTCGTAAATAACATATGCATATTGTTTGATCTTTTCAGGAGGTTTAGAAATAGCAATATTGATTTCAACAGGATCATGCAGAATTTTTTTTGCCAACATCCTGATTCGAGTGGGCATTGTGGCTGAAAATAAAAGGTTTTGTCTCTTTTTAGGTAAATATGAAATGATTTTCAAAATATCGTCATAAAAACCCATATCCAGCATTCGGTCAGCTTCATCAAGGACAAGGTATTTTAAACCGTCAAATTTTACATAACCCATAGCAAGGTGTGCCAACATACGACCCGGAGTACAAACCACCATGTCAGCACCCAAAGAAAGTGCTTTTTTTTCCTGAGTAAATAAGGCACCGTCACCTCCTCCATAAACAGCTATAGCGCTGGTAGAAGTAAAATAGGCCAATCCTTCCATAGCCTGGCTTATTTGTATTGCTAATTCGCGGGTAGGAACAATGATAAGGGCATTGATTTGGTGTACATCATGTGGTTGTGAAATAAGTTGATGTACAAGTGGCAAGAGGAAAGCGGCTGTTTTCCCGGTCCCGGTTTGAGCAGATGCAATCAAATCCCTACCCTTCAAGATAATAGGTATTACTTTTTCCTGTACAGGAGTCGCTTCTTCATATCCCATTGCGCTGACCCCATCAATAAGTGACTTCTCAAGTCCAATCTCTTCGAAATTCAAAATTCAGATTTATATTAAAAAAATTATACAGGAGTGTTTAGGATGCAAAGATAAAACATGGTTTTATGTGTTAGTGGCTTATAAAATAAAAAATCAAATAATTTAAGAATTGATGTTTTTTCCTAAAAATGTACTCATTTCATATTGATATTGACTGGCAATAATTTTTGCTTCATCAGCAAAATTTTCAAGATGTGATGCATAAATAATTGCCCTGCTCACATTAATTAAAATACCCGTTTGGTCATTCTTTCCATGTTCACTAACCTGCTCCAGACTCCCACCCTGGAAACCAACTCCCGGAACCAAAAAGAAATAATCCGGTACAAGTGCTCTTATTTTTTTTATTTCACCCGGCTTCGTAGCGCCGATAACCAACATCAGATTATCAGGGCTACCCCATGAGCAAACTTTTTTTATAACCCGCTCATATAAAAAATCAAATTGAGAAGGATGAGCTCCATGTGTTGCCAGCAATTGCTGCTGAAAATCAATACTACCTTTATTACTGGTTAGCCCTAAAACAATGGTCCATTTATCATCATATTCCAAAAAGGGCCGAATACTATCCTCACCCATATATGGCGCTACTGTAACGGCATCAAAAGGAATTGTTTCAAAAAATGCTTTGGCATACTGTGAAGAGGTATTTCCTATGTCGCCTCTTTTGGCATCAGCAATTTTGAAATGGGTTGCAGGGATGTAATCTACAGTTCTTGCCATATCATCCCAACCTTCTGTTCCTCTGGATTCATAAAATGCCGTATTGATTTTGTAAGAAACACATAAGGGTAATGTAGCATCAATAATCGCTTTATTAAACTCAAATACCGCATCCTTTTTTCCTTTCAAATGATAGGGTAATAAGTCCGGGTTTGTGTCAAGTCCTACACATAAATAAGAATTTTTTTCCTGAATATGTTTTGCCAATTGTATCCTGTTCATGATCCTATTACTTTTTAAATAAATGTTGCTTTATTTCTTCCATATCTTTTGCCACCTGGGCAGACTCATTGCCTTTCTCAAATAGATGTTGTTGAATGTGTTCAAATTCCTTTTCAGATTTTTCCTGGCTCAATTTAAATACATGAGAAATGGTATTAATTTCAATTTCAATACCCATGATGGCTTGCATCATTTTATCCACATAATTTTTATCCATATTCTCAACAAGTGATTCTCCGGAATGTCCTGTTTCATATTTCCTGGTCAATTTTGTCAAATGTTCTAATAGTTCCACTTCATCATAAATACGAATGCTTCCCAGGGCATGAACGGCTTTATAATTCCAGGTACTACCCACATTTTTTTTATCATACCAGGATGCACTTACATAACTATTAGCGCCTGAGAATATACAAAGTATATCACGATTTGCCATGATCGCATTTGCATGATCCGTATTTTTCATTACATGACATGCTAAAAACAATTTCTCTTCTTTAATTTCCATGAGTACAGGAACATGTGTAGCATGAGGGTATCCATTTTTACCATTGCAAGTCAATAGGATAAAAGGGTGTGCCTGCATAAATGCAAAAACTTCTTCAAAACCGGCAGTAATGTATTGGGGTAGTTGATACACGTGCGCGAAGATACTGAAAGTAAAAAAATTCTTAAAACACGTAAAATAGAAATGCAATGATTTCAAAAAAATGGGGCTTATTTAGCAAACCATATTTTTGCATATTCATCATTCAATAAAAAGTTTAAAAACATGGTTGATAATTTATCAGACCCCTGATCATTTGGATGAAGTCCATCATCAGTATCTGTACGCAACCAATTAAAACCATCACTTCGGTATTTATCGCCATCACACCATTGATAGGGTCCCCATGTAATGATCGGCACAAGCGGGTTATCACCTTTATAAGCCAGGCCAGGATCACCATTTATTTGATCCTCAATAAGCCACTTATCTGCAAAACCCAGATAGTAAGCAATAGGTTCCTGTTGCTTATTATCATCGCGAATGGGCATATATATGGTAGTCGTCCTGGCTAAAATATACGCCACGCGGACATTTGGGAATTTTGTTTTGATTAGTTGCAATCCTTCTTTCAATTTTTCTTTCACATCCAATGGCCTTTCAGGAAATGCACTGGAGTAATTTTCATTATCATCTTCTTCAAAATATACAACCTGTATTTGATTGGGTGAAAGTTGAAATTCTTGAAGTTTCATTGCAACTGTATCCCAAAATAACGTCGAGTTTGTAATGAGTTGATTAATCCCCATTCCTCCCTGGCCTAATGGCACAGGCCATATCGCCGGGTTAATATTTTTGTTACCCTGCATTTTCTCAATTAATGCATTCATCATAATTAATGATGTACTTGGACCTACAGATACGAATCCTACTTTCCCAAAAGGATTGAAATGGCCATTTTCATCCAGCGGTTTTATATCTGAACAAATTTGTTGAAGATCATTGGCATATTCCCCCGTTGGAGTATTTGAATTCCCCGGAAACAACTTTCCGGGATAACCCATATAATTGGTGTCAATGTCAGTTAGTGGTACAAGACCAGAGTGATAATCTCTTACTTCCTTATCATGATCCGGCTTATCGGCTGATTTATTACAGGATATCAAAAAAAACGATGCCATTAAAAATAGAATGAATTTTAGCATTTGTAAAAATAATTTTCAAATATAATAAGCTTTTAGAATTCGGTTCTTTGACAATACGTGGAAAAACCTTACAAGTTATCATGATATGTATATATTCATCAATTTTAACAAGTGATTAAAATTAGCAGGCCAGATATGTTGGAATTGATTACTTTCATAATTAAAGATTTTACCATGCAGTCATTCAGGTCAGGAAGAAAATATTTGATTTTGTTACCTTTAATTTTTACTTGTAGTTGTGTGCATAATCCTTATTATGTCAGCAATAAAATGTATAAGAAACAAGCTAAACAGTTTTCTAATGATATAAAAAAATACCCTTTAGAGGATTCAATCAATAGTTCCTCTTTTTGGGCCGGAACAACGAATTTCGGATTGCGAAAGCCCAATTTTGTTATCATCCATCATACAGACCAGTCCTCATGTGAGCAAACTTTGAAGACTTTTACCATGACGAAGACTCAGGTAAGTGCACATTATGTAATCTGTAAAGATGGAACCATTTTTCACATGTTAAATGATTATTTCCGTGCCTGGCATGCCGGTGTTAGTCAATGGGGCAATCTTACCGATGTTAATTCTGCCAGTATTGGTATTGAATTAGATAATGATGCTCATTCAATTTTTCCGGATGTACAAATTCAAAGCCTTTTGAAATTGCTTTCCTCATTGAAAAAAAAATATAATATCCCTACTGCAAATTTTATTGGCCATGCAGATATTGCCCCGGGCCGGAAAGTGGATCCCAGTCGTTTTTTCCCCTGGAAGACTTTAGCAGAAAATGGATTTGGTTATTGGTATGATACAACAAACCTGGCGATGCCGGATCACTTTAATGCTTTATTAGCTTTACGGATCATAGGATACAATATCCAGGATAGTGTAAATGCAATTCAATCTTTTAAAATACATTTTACCCCAAATGACAGCACTCAATATTTGACTGAAGGAGATCAGAAAATTTTATTTTCCCTGGAAAGAAAATATCAGTAGCTGATTATACTAAAGACTTTAATTGGGTGGTAGCCGGTTTTTCTGCATTACGAATAGCGATATTCCTTGTTGCCAAACCTGCAAAATCTATAAAAGCAGTCTTAATTATTTCTTCATCAGACATCATAGCCGGAATCCCGATATCACCACCTTCACGAATACTTTGAACTAAGGGTACTTGTCCTAAAAATGCCAGGTCATATTCTTCTGAAAGCCGCTTTCCTCCTTCCTTTCCAAAAATATAATATTTATTTTCCGGCAATTCAGCAGGTGTAAACCAAGCCATATTTTCTACTAAACCGATGATGGGTACGTTGATTTGTGCCTGTTTGAACATCGCAATAGCCTTTTTGGCGTCCGCCAGGGCTACGGCTTGTGGAGTAGTCACAATGATTGCCCCTGTAACCGGTACTGTTTGTAAAAGAGTGAGATGGATATCTCCTGTTCCCGGTGGCATATCTATAACAAGATAATCCAAGTCGCCCCAGGCTACGTCACTTACAAATTGTTTAATAGCACTGCTTGCCATGGGCCCACGCCAAACAACCGCTTGTTTATCATCAATGAGTAAACCTATACTCATCAATTTAATCCCAAATCTTTCGAGAGGAACTATATAACCCTTTCCATTAATATCTTTCATTTTGGGCCTTTGACCACGCACTCCAAACATGATGGGGACACTTGGGCCATAAATGTCTGCATCCATTAAACCTACCGATGCGCCTTGAGATGACAATGCCAATGCAAGGTTTGCGGCAATCGTACTTTTTCCTACACCTCCTTTTCCACTTACTACAGCAATAATATTTTTTACACCTGGCAAAATATTAACAGAGTCAATACGGTTTGTCGTTGTATTAGAAGTGAATGAAATTTTTACCAGTGCATTTTTATTTACATTTTCATGGATTGCTTTAATGCAATCATTTTTCATTTTCTCCTTAAGCGGACAAGCCGGTGTGGTTAATATGATGGTAAATGTAACCTCATCCTCTTTGATGATGATATCTTTAACCATTCCTAATGTAACAAGATCCTTATGCAAATCAGGTTCTTCTACTTTTTTTAAAGCATTCAAAATATCTGCCTCTATCATCACACATTTTTTTGTTAAAAGAAATTAAGCGCTGCAAAGTTAACACTCAAACAGGTTATTTTGTCTGAATAAAATGAAGTATTTATTTTGTATGTATTGAAATGAAATGCTCCGTATGCAAAAAATTTTTCGTTATTTATTGTTTATTCTCACTCTTTTTTGTTCTCAATTTTCCAAAGCACAAACCATAAGTCCTTCAAAAGATACCGTTATACAATTATATGGCATTGTATTAAGTGCAGATAGCCTTAAAGCTTTAAGTGGTACCAGCATTATTGTAGAAAATAAAGGCAGAGGTACCATTAGTAATAACCAGGGTGTTTTTTCAATTGTTGTAGAGAAAGGAGATGTTATTCGTTTTTCAAGCATTGGATTCAAAGATGTAGTCAAAGAAATTCCAACAAATTTAAAAGGCACGGATTTTAGTGTAATTCAATTGATGGTAAATGATACGGCATATTTGCCATCCACCATTATTAAAGCCAGGCCTACCCGGGCGCAATTTGAAAGAGATTTCGTAAATACAAATATTCCGGCAGATGCCTATGAAATTGCCAGAGAAAATACGAGTATTGCAAAAAGACGTATCCTGCTATCTATCCTTCCTGCTGATGGTACAGAAGCTGTAAGCTCTCAAATGCGCCAGCAAGCTCAAAAATATTATTACCAGGGACAACAGCCTCCCATCAATCTTTTCAATCCTGCTGCGTGGGCTGATTTTATCCAGGCCTGGAAACGCGGAGATTTTAAAAGCAAGCAATAATTTCCTTTTATCTTTGCGCTTTTATATTCAAGCAATCATTGTTTTAAAAAACTTATTCATTCTATGACACATGTAACAGTTATTGGCGCAGGCACCATGGGAAATGGTATTACTCATGTATTTGCACAAAATGGATTTCAGGTAATAATGGTAGATGTTAATGAAGCGCAATTGGAAAAAGCGCTTTCCACAATTACCAAAAACTTAAGCAGACAGGTTGATAAAGGCATTCTTTCCGAATCTCAAAAGAATGAAACACTGGCAAGGATTAGCACATCCAATAACATAGCCCGTGGAGTGGAAAATGCTGAAATAGTGATCGAAGCAGCTACGGAAAATATTGATTTAAAATTAAAAATATTCACCGAGCTGGATATTCATGCTCCGGCTCAGGCTATTCTGGCATCAAATACTTCTTCCATTTCCATTACCAAAATTGCATCGGTTACAAAACGCCCGGATAAAGTAATCGGCATGCATTTTATGAATCCTGTGCCGGTAATGAAATTGGTAGAAATTATCAATGGTTATGGCACATCGCAGGAAGTCACTAAAGAAATTGTAGAATTAAGTAAGCAACTGGGTAAAATTCCATGTGTTGTTAACGACTATCCAGGTTTTATTGCCAATAAAATTTTAATGCCCATGCTGAATGAAGCAATTATCAGTTTATATGAAGGGATTGCGGGTGTTTCTGAAATTGATACAATTATGAAATTGGGTATGGCGCACCCCATGGGACCTTTGCAATTGGCTGATTTTATTGGACTTGATGTATGCCTGAGCATTTTAAATGTTCTATACAATGGATACGGAAATCCGAAATATGCACCTTGCCCACTTTTGGTTAACATGGTTAATGCCGGCAAACTCGGTGTGAAATCGGGGGAAGGATTCTATACCTATACTCCAGGAAGTAAAGATTTGGGTGTAAGTACCTATTTTAAATAATCATTTCATTAACATTCAGTTTGATAATTTCGCTTTTTAATTCTTTATTTAAAATTATATATTATGAAAAAATTATTCTTTATTCTACTCTTCCTTTCGCCTGTGCTTTTATTTGCACAGAATGGAGGCATTCAATTTCAGGAAGGACTCAGTTGGAACCAGGTAAAAGCAAAAGCTAAAGCAGAAAATAAATATATTTTCATGGATTGCTTTACCACATGGTGTGGTCCGTGTAAATATATGAGCGCTAATATATTTCCTATGAAATCTGTTGGTGATGTTATCAATAAAAATTTTATTGCTGTGGCTGTTCAATTGGATACAACAGACAAGGATAATGAATTTGTAAAAAGCTGGTACCAGGACGGTCATAATATTGCCAATGATTATAGAATTCGCGCATATCCTACCTATCTCTATTTTTCACCAGATGGTAAAATTGTTCATAGGGCAGTAGGATCCAGCCCTGCAGAAGAATTTATTGCAAAAGCAGAAAATGCTTTAAATCCTGATAAGCAATATTATACCTTACTGGCAAAATATGAAAATGGCCAAAAAGATAGCAGTTTTTTACGCACGATGGCATTGACAGCATTAGATGCTTATGATTTAGAGACTGCAAATAAAGTAGCCAAAGATTACCTGGCTACACAATCGAATTATTATACTGCAGGCAACCTGGATTTTCTGAAACAATTTACACAAAGCAGTAAGGACAAAGGCTTTGAAATTATGTTGCAACATGGAGATAAAGTGGATGCTGTTTTAGGTAAAGGTGTTGCAAATAGCATTGTTCAACCCATTATCCTGAGTGAAGAAGTCATTAGGAAAATACCTCGTAAATCAGATGAAAAACCAGATTGGGATAAAATTGCAACCAATTTAAAATCCAAATACCCTGCTCAGGCAGATGAAGTTTTGGCCAAAGGAAAAATCATTTATTACCAATATTTTGCTAAAGACTGGGAAAGTTTTGCACC
Source organism: Bacteroidota bacterium (assembly GCA_018268015.1). Taxonomy (GTDB): domain Bacteria; phylum Bacteroidota; class Bacteroidia; order Chitinophagales; family Chitinophagaceae; genus JAFDXJ01. The sequence goes on along the minus strand of JAFDXJ010000050.1, from coordinate 114,975 downwards.
AGCAATAGTCGCCTATATGAAAAAATATGGCGACAATGCTACTCCGGAAGATTTGAATAGTTATGCATGGACGGTCTTCCAAAACTGTAGTGATATGAGTTGCGTGGAAGAAGCACTAGAATGGAGTAAACGTAGTTTTGCAGAAAATCAAAACCCTTTATTCATGGATACCTATGCCAATATTTTATATAAATTAGGCAAGAAAGATGAGGCCATTGCATGGGAACAAAAGGCTATTGATCTTTCACCCGAAGATAGCAAAGAAGATTTGCAACAAACTCTGGATAAAATGAAGAATGGTGAAAAAACCTGGGAATAAAATACATAAATTTCATATAAAAAAAACCCGGCACATGCCGGGTTTTTTATTGCTTCATCATTCTAAATAAAATTCATTCTTTCATATTTTTTACCTAAAATTTTCGTGTCATCCGCAGCCAGCCATTTATTTAAAAATGTTGCATAAACATTTTTGAAATCAACGGAATATTTTAAATCACCTTCTTCCAGATCTGATAAGTCGGGCAAATTATTCAATAAACCTTTCTGCTTTAATCCACCACTGATAAAGATCATATTATTTGCCGTACCATGATCCGTGCCTCCACTCGCATTCTGAGCCACTCTCCTGCCAAATTCACTGAAAGTCATGAGAACCACGTCTTCAAAGCGATGATTCATTTTGAGGTCTTTGATAAAGGCTTCCAGTGCATTATTGAGTTCTGTAAATAGCCTTGTTTGCTGATTTACCTGGTTTACATGCGTGTCAAAGCTACCCAGACTTACATAATAAATTTTTGTATTAATATCACTCATGATAAGTGATGCGATCGTTTTAAAATCTTTACCCAATGGTGTTGCCGGGTAAAGCTGCGTTGTCGGATGAGTTTTGCTTTCTTTAAAAATATATGCAGCACTGCTGAGTGTATCACTTAAGGTTTTATATAAATAATCCACCGGAGGAGATGCGTGTGCATGGGCATCAGTGATTTCATTAAAAAATTTTTCATTACTGTTATTAAATAATCTCTGTGGATCTTCTAAAGCAATTCCCTTTTGCAAATCTCCTTTTAAAGCCAGGCTTAAGATATCATCTATTTCAATAGCTTGTGTTGGCTTATCGCAACCATTACATTGTGCATCCAGGTATCGGCCGATCCAACCTGTATTTAAATATTGAGTAGGATCACTTGCACTTTGCCATATATCCATACTTCTAAAATGTGAGCGATCAGGATTAGGATAACCTACACTATTCATAATTCCAACCTGGCCTTCATCATATAAAGATTTGAGGATTGGCAATGCAGGATGGATACCACATTCATCTGTCAGCGTTAATGCATTTTCTTTTTTTATACCAAGTTTTGGCCTGGCTTTATAATACAAATCATTCCGCATAGGAATAATTGTATTGAGCCCGTCATTTCCACCACTGAACTGCAGTACGACCAAAACTTTATTCCCAGGCGGAACTGCTCCGGGTATTTCTACTGCTTTGAGAAATTTTGGCATCATCAGGGAAGCGGTTGCCAGTGATCCAAGTTGTAAGAAATTTCGCCTTTTAATAAACATACATTTTTAAAATAAGATTTAACATAGCTGGTACTCCGGCGTACTCATCAACTGTACCATAAGTGACTTTAGATACTTTTCTTTAGAATCCTGATTTGTAAATCGTTCAATAGTGAATTCATTCATTGCAGATGGCGTTTGTATTAGAAATCCCTTTAACATATCATAAATTTCCTCCCTGTGAATAGGCTCAAAATTTCTATACAAAGGATCCCAGTTAATGTTTGCCTGAAAGTATTGAAGGGTTTTTGGGGGCCTTTCCTGCTCCATGCCCATCATGACATCATCATCATTTTTAGGTTGAATAGAATACGAGTCTGACATGGCCATAATTTGAGGCAATCGTAGTCTTACCATCAGAGTACTACTATCTATCCAGCTATTTCCCCCAGGCCATCCGGATACATTAGGTGGGTAAAATAATACCTGCCCAAGGGCTCTTTGAAACACTAACTGACTATTGGGCGTCTGCAATTCCATAGGTAGCAAACGCCTTATTCCAACGATTAATTCAATTGGAGATTTTATTTTTGTCCCCCTGTTTTTTTCTTCATAAAACCAATTGCTCTCAAAAATAGCATCCATTAATTGTTGGATATCATAATGACTATTGTAAAAATCCCGGGCTAAAGATTGGATGATTTCTTCATCGGCCTGATCATTTACAAAAAAGCGAAAGATCTTCCGGGTAATAAATAATGCAGTCGCAGGTTGCTCCAAAATGATATCCAGGATATCGTCTCCTGTAAAATTTCCGGTATGTTGCAAAAATGTTTTTTTGCCGTTATCATGAAAATAGGCTCTCTCCTGGAAATTACCCTGCATATCAAAACCCCATCCGGTAAAGGCTCTTGCGCCTTCTTTCACATCTTCCTCAGAATAATTTCCACGACCCATGGTAAATAATTCCATGACTTCACGGGCAAAATTTTCATTGGGATGTTGCTTTTTATTTTGCTGATTATTCAGAAATGAAAGCATCGCCGGACTTTTACTTACCGCTCTTAAAAGATCGCCAAAATGTCCAAGAGCATTTTCACGTATAATATTCAGTAGTTCCTGTTGAAAATATATATTGATGACCCTGCAAGCGAAATGCCCATGCCAAAAAAAGGACATCTTCTCCCGAAGTTGATCTGTGCTATTGACCATTGTATCCAACCAGGATAAATTCAGATTTTTGATACCATCAATAGATTGCTTTCGCATTTGCATCTTTTGATTTTGTTCCAGTTGTTGTTTCTGGCCAAGATCCTGAATTCCTTTGATCAGCCCATCATACATATTTTGAGCAATTTCAAATGGAATCGGTTTTTGAAGTGTATTTTTTTTAAGCTGTGCATAAAGCTGAGCAGGCGTAATTTCTTTGAATTGGCTAAAATTATCCATGACAGGACCAAATGCTGCCCGCCACAACAAGTGTTGATTTTCGATCTGTTGCATGAAAACTAACTGAATTCAAATAAAGACTTATTTAAAAACAGATAGTTTAAAAGATTATTGTAATTGAATAAACTAAAAGCTCAAAAGTGTATGAGACGCGGAACCGTTTTATTATTTACCGCCTGGTTTCATGGGCCTTACTTCCACTTTACTTGGAAGTGTTCTTGGATTCATCCTTAATAAATCAGCAACGATTTGTCCGATATCTTCCGGTTGAATTTTCCAATAATCAGCCTCATTTGGCGTGTGCCCATTAAAATAAGTGGCCACTGATCCGGGCATAATCGTAGTAACTTTAATTCCATATTTTCTAAGATCCAGCATGATAGCCTGTGAAAATCCTACCAGACCAAATTTACTGGCATTGTATGCGGATGCGTTTTCAAAAAAATTTGTACCTGCCAGGCTGGCTATAGTGATTATGTATCCATTTGTTTTTTTCAATTCTTCTAAACTCGCTTTTACGGTATGGAAAACACCTGTAAGATTGGTATCAATGGTTTCTTTCCATTCCTTTTCAGACAATGTTTCTATGGATGCAAAGTGGCCCACACCAGCATTAGCGATGACTACATCTAATTGCCCATATTCCTGAATAACTTTTTGAATAGCCTCATTTTCTGAAGCCAGAGAAGACACATCAGATACTAAAGGCAATACCCTTCCGGGGATGGATGATAATTCTTTCGCTGCCTGTTGTGCAGAATTCAAATTTCGACTGGTAATGGCGACACGCATCCCCAGCTTCAATAAAATTTTAGCAATACCCAATCCAATACCTTTAGAACCGCCGGTGATATAAGCCACTTTGCCTTCAAGATGTGCCATTCTATAATTTTAAGATATATAAAAAAGATGTTTCTTATTTCTGTTTTTTAAAATAGAATATGATCTAAGAAAAAAAAGACTGCTTGGTTCAAGCAGTCTTTTAATAAAATCAAAGACCGCTTTATTTTTCGATCTCTGCAATAGCCTTTATGGTTTTAATAATTGAATCAGGTGTTACGGAAATACTATCAATTCCTTTCTCTACAAGGAACTGTGCAAAATCAGGGAAATCACTTGGACCCTGTCCGCAAATACCCACTTTCACATTATTTTTCTTTGCGGTATCTATAAGATTACTGATCATGCGTTTTACAGCAGGGTTTCTTTCATCATAAATATGGGCAACCAAAGAGGAATCTCTGTCTAATCCCAAAGTTAATTGAGTCAGATCATTGGAGCCAATGGAAAAGCCGTCAATATGTTTACAAAAATCTTCGGCCAGTATCACATTAGAAGGAATTTCAGCCATTAAAAATACTTCCAGTCCATCTTTACCACGTTCCAATCCAAACTCTTTCATTACTTCCTGCACTTTGATTAATTCATCTACGGTGCGACAAAATGGAACCATGACCACTACATTTTTAAGCCCCATTTCTTCACGCACCTTTTTAATACCTTTACATTCCATGCCAAAGGCAGGCTTATATTTTTCAGAATAGTAACGCGAAGCTCCTCTCCATCCAATCATGGGATTTTCTTCCTCTGGTTCAAAATATTTTCCTCCTAATAAATTAAAATATTCATTGCTTTTAAAATCAGAAAATCTTACAATCACTTTATTGGGATAAAATGATGCGGCAATTTTGGCTATGCCATAAGATAATTTATTTATAAAGAAGTCTTCTTCATTATCAAAGCCGGCCGTTTTATTTTTGATTTCTTTAGACAATTCTTCATCACCTAGGCTTTCATGTTGCATTAATGCCAGCGGATGTACTTGAATATAATTATTAATAATAAATTCTTCACGTGCCAGGCCTACACCTTTATTAGGTAAATGAGAAAATTGAAAACTCATGGATGGAGAGGCTACATTAAGCATCAATTGCGTTTTGATTTCTGGAAGATCTTTCACATTAAAAGTCTCTTTTTCAAATGCAATAATGCCTTCATATACCATTCCTGTCTCACCTTCCGCGCAACTTACGGTTACTTCCTGCAAATCATGTAAGAGTTCAGTGGCATTACCACATCCCACTATAGCAGGAACGCCTAATTCACGGGCTACTATGGCTGCATGGCAAGTCCTTCCTCCTTTATTGGTAACGATGGCGGAGGCTTTTTTCATAATTGGTTCCCAATCAGGATCTGTCATATCTGTTACCAGCACATCCCCTGCCTGGAACTCATGACCTTCTATAACCCTTTTATCCAGTGAAAATAAAATATTTACTTTGCCGCCGGCAATCTTATCACCTACTGCAATACCGTTCAAGATCACTTTATCTCCACGATTTTCATCAGAAATTTTATAACCTGAAACTTCTCCTGTCTCCTTTTGAGAATGAATGGTTTCCGGCCTGGCCTGTACAATGAATAGTTCTTTACTCAAACCGTCAATGGCCCATTCCACATCCATGGGAGTCCATTTTCCTTTAATTCGTGTATAATATTCTTCTATTTTAACAACCCATGAAGCCAATTCCAGAGCCGTTGAATCCTTCAAGCAAAACCGGTTTTGAAATCCTTTCTCCGTAGGAATAATTCTTACCCTTTCATCACCGGCATCACTATAGATCATCATCTTATCTTTCACACCCATTTTTTTCTCAATAAGCGCTGCATAACCTTCCTTTAATAAGGGTTTATACACAATGTATTCATCCGGTGATACGGATCCCTGCACAATCATTTCCCCTAAGCCATAAGAACCATTGATTACAACAGCATCTTTAAAACCACTTTCCGTATCTATACTAAAAGCCACACCCGATGCACCTAAGTCACTACGTACCATTTTTTGTACACATACGCTCAGCCCTATACTAAAATGGTCATAACCAAAGCTCTGACGATAGCTAATAGCGCGGTCTGTAAATAAAGACGCAAAACAATTTCTCACACAATCAATAAGTGAGGCCGGGCCGCGTACATTTAAATAGGTTTCCTGTTGACCGGCAAAACTTGCATCCGGTAAATCTTCTGCAGTGGCAGAAGATCTTACGGCAACATCCGTTGTATCTTGTTGATAATTTCCGGACAATCCTGTATATGCATCAATAATCATTTCACTCAGGTCCTTAGGAAAATGACTATTCTTTAGTAATTGCCTCACTTGTAAGCCTCCCCTGCGTAAAGACTCAATATTTTGGTAATCAATTGCATTGATAATTTTTTTGATGGTGTCTTCTAAGCCATTGAATTCAATAAACTTTTTGTAAGCGGCAACAGTAATTACAAAACCATTTGGAATTCTAATTCCCAGCGATGAAAGGTTTTGCAGCATTTCTCCTAGGGAAGCATTTTTTCCTCCTACCCTGTCGATATCATTAATTCCAACCTGATCTAAGGGCAAAATATAAGTGCTCGTCTCATTGACATTCATAGATAAAATTTGTTAGGTGAATCAATCTTTTAAAAAATAAATGGATAATCATGACAGGTTATCCATCTTTCAAAAATTTGGATGAAAATAATTGTTTTTTGTAAAAATAAAAAAAAGAATTGAAGTAATTTGAATTTCAACATGCTTACTGTACCCTTTTTTTCTATTCCATATATTTGTTGAAAATTATTCCCATGTGTGAATTATCGGTAGTGATAACGGTGATGAATGAAGAAGAAAATATACATCCTTTATTGGATGCAATACATGCTGCCCTAAAGGATCTGGATTATGAAATCATTCTAGTGGATGATGGCTCCTCTGATAATACCCGGGGAGAAATAAAAAAATACATGGATGACCATGTTATATTGGTTGAACTCAGGAAAAACTATGGCCAAAGTACCGCTATGGCAGCAGGAATTGATTACTCAAAAGGGAAATACATAGCACTGATGGATGGCGACTTACAAAATGATCCGTCTGATATACCCATGATGTTGCAGAAATTAAAAGAAGAAGATTGGGATCTTGTTGCCGGTAACAGGAAGAATCGGAAAGATGGTATTTTTCTGCGTAAGATACCCAGCCGGATAGCCAATGCCATTATTCGTCATATGACCAAAGTATATATTCAGGATTATGGTTGTACTTTAAAAGTCTTCAAAAGAGAAATTGCAGAAGAATTGGGCCTTTATGGAGAATTGCACCGTTTTATTCCTGTACTTGCAAGTATGCAGGGAGCCAGGATTGTGCAGGTAGATGTTAAACATCATGCCAGGCAATTTGGCAAATCAAAGTATGGCCTGGGAAGGACTTTCCGGGTGATGAGTGATCTTATCACCATGGTTTTTTTCCGTCGATACAGTCAAAAGCCGATGCATCTATTTGGAACAATTGGATTTATCCTGCTATTTTTAGGCATATTGATTAATACTTATTTACTCATCTTAAAAATCATGGGCCAGGATATCTGGGGAAAACCTTTATTAATCCTGGGACTGATGTTATTATTGGGTGGTATCCAATTAATCACCATTGGTATTTTGGCCGAAGTAAGTATGCGTACTTATTATGAATCTGGTACCCGAAAAACATACCAGGTAAGAAACCTCTGGAAAAAAGATGCTGCACAAAAACAAATGGAAGAAAAATCCTTCCCAAAATAATTATCCAGATTTATTCTTATGCAGAAAAAATGGCCGGCCTGGTTAAAACTCTTTTTAAAAATTACAATTACCTGTTTATGTCTATGGTATATCAGTACCAAAATTGACTGGCAAAAAAGTATTGAAATAATTCAAACAGCTTTATGGTCATGGATCTTAGGGGCAGTTGCATTTTTTATACTTTCAAAAATTCTTTCCGCATTCCGGCTTAATATTTATTTCAGGAATATGAGTCTTTTTATTTCCGAAAGTTCCAATATTAAACTCTATTGGCTGGGAATGTTTTATAATTTATTTCTTCCGGGCGGTATAGGTGGTGATGCTTATAAGGTTATCTTATTAAAAAGAAAATATAATGCTTCTACAAAATTATTATCTGCCGCTGTCTTGCTTGACAGAGTCAGTGGTATTGCCGGATTAAGCATTTTGGCAGCCGTTTATTTTGCAATCACCAGGCATTTTGATCAAATCGGGTGGATCGTAATTGCGCTGATATTACCCGGGCTGTTTTTATATTATGTACTGGTAAAAAAAATATTTCCAACTTTTCTCCCCGGCTTCTGGCCTACTTTATGGATGGGATTGGGAGTACAAACATTACAGGTCATTTGTGTGTACTTTATTTTAATGGCTTTAAATATTCATACTTTCATACCGGTATTTATATTCATCTTTTTATTATCATCGGTCGTTGCTATTTTCCCATTTACCATTGGCGGTTTAGGAGCCAGAGAAATCGTTTTTTTGTGGGGCAGCAATACATTATTGCATACACAGAACAGTCCTCTACCGGTGAGTATCAGTTTATGCTTTTATTTAATTACCGTCGTGGTTTCTCTTGCCGGAATTTTTTGGGAATATCATCCTCCTTTTGAAAAAGGATAATTTTTTTATTTAAAAAGATTTTCTTTTACGGTGAAAATATTTTTACCCTTGATCATATAAATGACTCCATTGATTTCAACCATTTCATTATATGGAAACAAATAAAATGCGCTCAACTCCTTTGGCAATGGCAGTTTGGAATGAACCAGTTTTTTCCCATAACTCAATTGAAATGATTGTGCAATGGTATTTTGTGGAAATGAAAAATTATAAATGAGCACTTTTTTGTTCAGATCAAATTGGTAAATCCTGTCTTGTGCAATGCCGGTAAGCAGGTTTTTTTCTATATATAATTTACCATAATCATCATATCCCAAATTAATACTGTCGGTCATACGGTTTTTTTCGGGGTCATAAAACCATAAAAAATTTTTCCCGGTGCTTTTCACTGAAAAAATAATCTGGTTTTTCCAGAGGATCATATCTGAGAATGTCGTGTAATTCAGAAAAGAATAATCTATTCCATACAATGTTTGATTATACGGATTATAAACACCCACAGATGCTGCATGGCCAATACGAATAACATTGCCTGCACCAACTATATTTCCCTTCATATCAAAAACTATTTTCAATGTATGATGAAATCCGGCCGGCGGAGTACCTTCACTTTTCCAGTGAATTAATAAATGCGGATTCGCTTCAGGCTCATTTGGAGTGATGAATTTGCCATTGATAAAACGATTGGCAGTCCATGGCTGATGTCTGTTCCAAACCATTAAATAACCACTTGGGTAACCACCCATATACAAGATACTATCATTAAAGGCCAAAAAGGAATAAACATTCATACCGGTATTTCCAAGAAGTGTTGTTCGCTTTTGAGCAATATCATATTGGTAATAATTGCCATAATAATCTCCTACAAAATATAAATATCTATTATCCCCCGGGAAAGAAAATAGTTTACGAATATCTGTCTGGTATTCACTGGATGGAATATGGATTTTCCTATTTAAATTATTTTTCCAGCCATAGTTCAAGTCATTTGTCACCGGATCATACCAACTGGAAATTTGTTGAAGCACATTCCCATTGCGATCCTCATAATTCATGGCCGTCATTGATACGGGTAATGCAGGTACCCTAACCATATTTCCGTTTTTTAATTGGAAGACCCCTTTTAAAGTATCTGTGTTCATAGATACATAAATACCTTCCCGGTATGTAGCAAAATTAAACCTGGTCGTATTTTTAATGGATGCCAATAATTTCTTTTGACCATTACTTTTCTTGATCGCCCACAAACGAATAGCATTTTGTTGACCCGTTTGTGCATAGATAAATTGAGCATCTCCCGTAATGCTGAGTACATAGGCATGATCGGGATCCAGCACCGGTCCTTTATTCCAATTTTTTGTAAGAGGGTCATAACTGCTATAAAATGTACCTCCACTACTTCCACCAAAATAGATTTTTCCATCCTGGCCTTCAGCCATTGAATAAGCCAATGCATTCCCCGTTGTAAAAGCATTTCCCAGAATGTGATATGCAATGGAATCTTCTAGGTTCAATTGCTCTATGGTTCTTTGAGGCACATTCCCTGATAAATAGATGTTTCCTTTGGCATCTATTATTGATTTCCAGAAGACATCAACGCCTGATAAAATTTCGGGAATGGTTTTTTTCTCAAATTTTTGTTCAGTAAAGTCGATGCGAACAATTTCGATCGGGCCGGCTTTTCCATCACTTGAAAAATGATTGATATAGCCCATTCCGATTGTATGGCCCTTTGTGGTATAGAAATAACTTGGAATCACATGATATCCATTGATAAAGGCATGTACCCCTTGTAAGGTATCAACAGGAAATTGCCCGAAAGTGTTGTTGAGCAAAAAGGTCAATAAGATCGTAAAAATTTTTTGCATAAATATTTTATTATCCATATACATAAAAGATGCCAGCCATATATTAAATCATTTAATTTGCAAACCTATCTAAATTAAAATGGAACATCTTGATAGACGCAGCTTCATATAAACAGGTTTATTTTTACTTATTGCTTTTGATTGGAGGCTTTGTGCTATTCTTTCATATTGGGGCTACGCCTATTTATATTTTAGATGAGGCAAAAAATGCGGAATGTGCCAGGGAAATGCTACAAAATCATCAATGGATTATTCCAACATTCAATGGTGAATTACGTACAGATAAACCTCCATTGCATTATTTTTTTATGGCCCTTTCTTATAAGACTTTTGGATATACACCTTTTGCCGCTCGCTTTTTCTCTGCTATTATGGGCTTATTAACGCTTTGCATTACGTATTGGTATGCCAGGAAATTTATCAAACCATTTGAAGCTTTTTGCGCAACAGTAGTTCTAGTGGCCAGTACACATTTTATATTTGAATTCCGCTTGTCGGTTCCGGACCCTTATCTCATTTTTTTTATCACGCTGGGTTTGTTTAGCGCGTATCGTTGGATTGAAGAAAACAAAACAAGTCAATTATACTTATCGGCCATAGCTTTAGCCTTAGCCTGTTTGGCAAAAGGCCCTGTAGCATTAGCCTTACCGGGGTTAATCCTGTTTATTTGGGTGGCCTGGACAAAGCAATGGAAGCGCATATCATGGCTGCATCTTTTAGGCGCATTTTTACTTTTTCTACTTATCGCATTGCCCTGGTACATAGCTGTTGATAAGGCCACAAACGGAGCCTGGACAAAGGGTTTTTTTATTGAAAATAATTTAAACCGATTCTCAGACTCACAGGAAGGACATGGTGGCTTCTTTGGCCTTACTTTATTATTTTTCATTATTGGCTTGCTCCCCTATATTGTTTATTCAGGTGGAATAATTAAAAGAAGAAAAGCAATTTTTTCAGAACCATTATTGAAATTTTCTGGTATGGTGGTCCTGGTATTTATCGTGTTTTTTTCATTTTCCAGCACCCGACTTCCTAATTATGCAATGCCTTGTTATCCTTTTGCTGCGGTTATTTTGGGAAAATATATTGCCGGCCTGGTTCAGGGAGATTGGACAGGAAAAAAATATCCTTATTTCATTTTAATTCTTTTTTCAATTTGCATTCCAATTGCCGGTTACTATGCCTTAATGCAAGAGCAGGATGTAAAATTCATGGCCCCGGTTGCATTCATTCTTTTAATCGTGCCATTATTATTATTCATTTATCTCATTTTCAGAAAAAATCTATTCTTCAAAAAACAACTCCTCATTATTTTTTGGTCATTTTGTCTCTTTAATGTAATTGGAATTGCTTATTTATACCCAGCCATATATCGTCAAAACCCGGTAGCTTCAACCATTCAACAGGTAAAAAATGCGGATCATATTTTTGGATATCAAATTTTCAATTCCGGTTACCGTTTTTATCTTGATAAAAATATTCCCAAAACATTTTATACAGACACATTGAAAGAATGGTTGAATAGACCTGGAAATAGTATCGTCATTACAAGAGAGGAGTATTTACCTGACCTAATGAGTTTGCCTTTAAAAGAAATAGCACGCCACCGTGATATTTTTGAATTGCCAACCACGGTCATTCTAAAAAAAGTGAATAATGAAAAATATTAATACAAAATATTTAAGATGGGGGATCATTGTATCATTAATATGTGCGCTCATTATTTTCATTTATTCTTTTGCATTAGGAAAAGAAAAGAGTTTTCTCCTATTAAATAATGATTGGGGAAAAATGGCAGATCTTTTTTTTAGTAGCGTAACTTACCTGGGTGATGGTATAGTATGGTTGGCCGTATTACTCATAACCTGGCTGATTCTTAAAAGAAAGGATGCCATATTATTACTTTTTTTCACCTTTCTATGCAGCACAATCATTGCACAACTTTTTAAATATGTAATCGCTCCGAATGTCCTGCGTCCCATAAAGTATATAAGTGATCCGGCATTAATTCACATGGTACCCGGTGTAGAACTGCATACCGTTTCGAGTTTTCCTTCAGGGCATGCAACAACTGCTTTTAGCATATATCTGTTTTTCTGTTTGCTATTAAAAAGCAGGTGGTGGCTTATTTTGGGGCTTATTTATTCATTAATAGTTGCTTATTCCAGAATCTATTTAGCGCAACATTTTCCGGAGGATATTGCTGGTGGCATTATTGCAGCTATTCTATCTGTAACCATTTCATATATCATTGTTCAAAAAATAAATTATCACAAAAACCAAAATAAAGTACAAAATGGAAATAAAATTTCATAAGGGCAGATTGGAGGCATTTAGTGATGGTGTTATCGCCATTATAATCACCATCATGGTTTTAGAAATGAAAGTGCCCCACGAAGCGACCCTCAATGCATTAATACCAATTATTCCTGTATTCATAAGTTATATACTCAGTTTTATGTATGTAGGCATATATTGGAATAATCATCACCACATGTTCCAGGCCGTAAAAAGCGTTGATGGCAGAACTTTATGGGCAAATCTTTTTCTTCTTTTTACATTATCTCTCATACCTTTTTCTTCAGCCTGGATGGGAGAAAATCATTTTAGTCAGGTTCCTGTTTTGTTATATGGATTTGTTTTATTGATAAATGCTTTGGCTTATATTATTCTTGCCAATCAATTGGTAAAAATTCATGGAAAAGAATCGCTTTTATCTCAAGCATTTGAAAAGGATTATAAAGGGAAAATTTCTTTGTTTATTTATATCGTTTCCATTATTTGCGGTTTTTTTAATGAATGGATCAGCCTTACTTTATATTTTTTAGTAGCCGCTATTTGGCTGATACCTGATAAAAGAATCGAAAATAGAATTTCAAAGGAGCATAATTAGATTACCTTAGTTTCTCATGATTATTAAAAACATTTTCTGCTTTTTGATAAAACTCTTTTGCGCGATCTAAGCTGGAACCAATACAAACTAAGCCCATTTTTCCATATTGGGAGAGTGCAGAAATCATGTGAAACATGACCCCTTCCTGAGATGTGCCATTATAAATTAATTCACTACAGGTGGCAATATCAATTAAATCATAAGGCGTTAGACCCTGGTAAACGGGGCTTTGAAAATTATCAGAACAAACATAATAACGTGTTTGACCATTTGCCGTGAAATACTTCCCTTTATCCGCATCATAATGTCCATTTGTCAAAAATTGCAACATTAAATAAGGGTGGGTAGTGCCTCCTTTGCGGACATTTATTTCAATCGCATAATGAATCCATTGATCTCCCTTTTTGATACTGATAAAATCTATGGCAAACCGGCCTAAAACTCCGGCCTGTTTTAAATATTCAGAAATCTTTTTTCCGATGACCCCTAATTCATGTGCATATTCATGATTGGCCGGGAAAATAGCTCCCAGAAAAACCTGTCCACTTTCACCGCCAAGTATTTGATCATGTGTTGAAATAATATCTATAACGCCCAAAGGATTGATCCGGCATTGAACAGAGGGAGAACATTTTGATTCCCCATCAATAAAGACTTCCACAATTCCACCTAATGCATTAAACTTCTCCAAATAAGTCCTGTAACTCACATCTGCTGCTATAATTTTAATTCTTTGAGGCAATTGCACTTTAACCCATTCATGCAATTCATCATCATTTGGTGCTCCCCGAAAAGAAAACATACTATTGCCTTCACCCGAAAACCCATCATTAATTTTGATAACCGCTTTTTCAAGGTTCGGGTTTTTCTTTTTTAATGCAGTTAAGGCATCTATGATATCATCTTCTGTATTCAAATCTTCAAAACCGTCCGGCAAAGCAATTCCACATTCCCGGAATATTTTTCTGCAACTGCTTTTTGTGCCCAGAAGGAGCAGGTCCGGATCACAACCATACAATGGAATTCCCAACAACATCGCAAGTTCCTTTTCTGCATTGGTAACATTAAAAGCAGAAAGATGGGCAAAACGTTTATCGGGAATACATTTTCGAATTTGCTCAATTAACCTGGGCCTTTCCAGAATTTTTTCTGTAAGAGATTTCCGGGACGCATCAAAGCAACTTAATAAGGTCAACCTTTTTCGTGCATGATATCCGGTTATTCCCGGCAGTAAATGCAAATAATAATCTATAATAACCGGGTCAATGGGGATACTGGTCATATAGACAACATGTGTATTGGGAAAACGAAGCAACATGAGCATACAAAGCATTCTTTCTTCGTAATGCAATACACCTGTTAGCTTTGATAAAATGTCAACATCCAAAGAAATTCCGGGCAGGATGACAATTGTTTTATGAGCCATTTTATCATTAAACACCTGCCTGTACTGATCTGCAAACTGTTGTTGCAATTCTTTAAAGTTTAAATTGCAGGTATTATTATCATACATATAATTCATTTCGTTTCTATCGGCTAATATACATTTTATCTGGATAAACAATCCATTCCCAATTTATTATACCTGGTTGATCATTAATTTTTCATATATATTTTAAACTTTAATTTTGCAATTCTTCTCTATCACATTTTTAAATCTTAAAACAGAAAAATGAAAAAGTTACAAATCACTCCTCAATTACCTAAGTTCCTTCGTCATAGTAAAATCTTCATCATTTTGATAATGATGATTTGTTTTAATGCATGTAAAAATGGTCGTACGAATTCTGTACTTGATGCTAAATTTGAAGGCACCGGTGATGACCTGCCAAAAGTTACACAGGAATTAGTGGCACCCCCCAATCTTCCAAAATTTGACCAGGTAGCTAAAGATGGGCCGAAAGTAATCCAAGTGACGCTTACTGTCATGGAGAAAAAAATACAGGTAGCTCCCGGCGATTCCATATGGGCATTTACCTATAATGGTTCAGTGCCTGGTCCAATTATCGTAGCACATCAAAATGATTTTGTAGAACTTACTTTAAAAAACCCTTCCACAAATACGCAAACACATAATATTGATTTTCATGCGGCCACCGGTGAAATGGGAGGCGGCGATATTTCTTTGGTCAATCCCGGTCAACAAGTAGTATTTCGTTTTCGCTGCACCAAACCCGGAGTTTTCATCTACCATTGTGCGCCAGGTGGTACGATGACTCCGGCTCACATTGTTTCCGGAATGAATGGTGCAATCATGGTCTTACCACGGGAAGGATTGAAAGATGAAAATGGAAACCCGGTTCAATTTGATAAAGCATATTATTTTGCGGAACAGGATTATTATCTTCCAAAAGATAAAGATGGAAAAATATTGAATATCGCTACTCCGCAAGAAAGCATCAAATTGATTCAGGAATCCATGAAATCTTTACAACCGACAAATATTGTCTTCAATGGCAGTGAAGGCGCCATGACAGGAAAAAATGCTTTAACTGCAAAAGTGGGAGAAAAAGTATTGTTGATTACTTCACAAGCAAACAGAGACACAAGAATTCACCTGATTGGAGGACATGCAGACCTTTTTTGGCCTGGTGGAAAATTTGATAATAAACCCTATGTAGATTTTGAAACATGGTCCATTCCCGGAGGCTCTGCAGCAGCTGCTCTTTATAAATTTCGTGAACCGGGCACCTATGCCATTGTCAATCATAATCTGATTGAAGCTTTTTCTTATGGCGCTATTGGACAAATAAAAGTAACCGGCAACTGGGACAGCACTTTAATGAAAGTCATTAAAAAACAATCCCCGGTACAATAAAGTTCTAAGAAATGGATATGATCAAAACCAAAAGCCCCGGTGAATCAGAAACTATCAAGACAGAGGTGGTATGCCCAAACGATACCAATCCTATGGGTATTTTGCAAGGTGGCCGGTTAGTAGCCTGGATGGATATTGCCGCTGCGGTATGTGCACAGACACATGCGGGAAAAATTTGTGTAACCGTATCTATTGACCGGGTAGATTTCAAAATACCCGCTAAAATAGGGGATATCATCACCATCAAAGCAGTGATTACCAGATCATTTAAAACATCCCTGGAAATTCATGTTCAATCTTATGCAAGAAAGGTGAAGGAAAGCGTAAACAAACTGATTAGTGATGCTTTCTTTCGCTTTGTAGCCTTAGATGATAAAGGGAAGCCAACTACGGTACCCGGGCTCGTTCCTGATGTTTCTCCTCCTAAGAAGTAACATTTGATACCTTTTAAAAAAGTAAAAAAGCCTTCGTCTTTTTTACTTTTTTCTTATATACTCAACTTTATCCTCTATTTTTTTGTTACTTATTTTTACCCAATTGATCTGTGGAATATATCTCCCCTTCTACTCAAATCCTAAAGACGCGTAAACACGTTCAATTTTGATTTTTAAAAAAATTATGAAATAATAAAAGTATTTATTTACTTTTATTATTTACCTTTGTGTTTCAAATTTAAAAATCATACATATATGCAAACAAGTACGGAGAATTTCCTGGATGTAACAGTCCTTGAACCTCGACAAAAGCACCCAACCATTTTTGCCCGATTTGACGAGCTCCCTGAAGGAGAAAGCTTGACCATTCACAATGACCATGATCCAAAGCCATTGTACTACCAGCTTTTGGGAGAGCGTGGAAATATTTTTAGTTGGGAATACTTAGCGGAAGGCCCGGAAGTATGGGAAGTGAAAATTTCCAAAAAGATCACCGGTGAAAAGGATGAAACGCTGGGTGAAATTGCAGCCAAAGATCTGCGCAAAGCAGAAGTGTTCAAAAAGTACGGACTTGATTTCTGTTGCGGAGGGAAGAAAACAGTTAAAGAAGCCTGTGCAGAAAAAGGTCTGGATGTAACAAAAGTAGAAAAAGAATTACAGCAGGCAAATCAATCTGTAAGTGATATGAGGCCTTTACCCTATAATGACTGGAGTATGAGTTTTCTTGCTGATTATATTGTTAATACACATCACAGTTATGTGAAAAGAATACTTCCTGACCTGGAAGCTTATGCAGATAAAGTGGCTCGTGTACATGGTAAGCATCATCCCGAATTATTGCAGATCAATGAATTGGTAAAAGATGTTTGTGAAGAAATGGCACCACATTTAATTAAAGAAGAAAATATTTTATTTCCTTTCATTAAACAATTAGATCATAATGAAAATAAAACGGGATCTCTTCAACATAATGCATTTAAAAGTGTAGAATCCCCCATTGATATGATGCAACATGAACATGAAATTGTAGGTCGTAAAATGGAAGAAATCCGTGAGCTCAGCAACAATTATGAAGTGCCGGCTGATGGCTGTGCCAGTTATGCTTTTTTATTCAAAAATTTGGATGAATTCGAAAAAGATCTCCATATACATGTTCACCTGGAAAATAACATTCTTTTTCCCAAAGCGCTATCGAAAGAAAAAACTTTAAAAAATTAATGAACCCCAAACCCCAAAAACGCCATCAGGCCATTGTCTCATTTTCTAAGGAGCATCATTTTGGATTATTGCTCTGCTGGAAAATTAGAAATGGTCTGAAAAATGGTGTTGAAATAGCAAGAATCAAGAATTATGTGTTGTATATTTTTGAAGAAGATATTGCAAAACATATCAGGGATGAAGAAACACTTTTGTTTTCCCAAATGCCTGATGATGATCCATTGATAAAACGGGCCATCACAGAACATCAAGAGCTCCATCAAATCATTACAGCTATTAAACAATCAAAAGAAATCAAATCACTTTTGAATCATTTTGCCAGTAAATTGGAATCCCATATTCGATTTGAAGAAAGAGTATTGCTGAATTATCTCCAGGAAAAAATTGCGGCAGAAGAACTTGAAAAAATTTCATCGCGCATGCCTGTTAACAGTAAAGAATTAGACCAATTGTGGAAAGATTGTTTTTGGGAAAAGAAATCACTGAATGATGTTTGAGTATTTAAAAAAATGAACATGATCATGAAACGATTCATTTGCCTTTTTATAAGTTGCAGTATGCTCCTTGCCTGTAATCATCAAGATCACAGCGAAATGCATCAGGATAGTACCTCGCATGAAGAGACACAGGCGCTCAATCTCAATAATGGCATGAAATGGAAAGCCGATACAGCAACCAATCAACGAATAACAGATCTACAAAATATAGCTGATCATTTCAAAACAATTACAGCGCCTACACCATCTGAATACCAGGTTTTAGGAAATGATATGAATAATATGCTGCAAAAATTATTACAGGAATGTAAAATGACCGGGCCCGACCACGAGGCGCTTCATCAATGGCTCACTCCGGTGATGCGACTTTCCAATGATTTGAAAAATATCAAAGACAGCTCTACAGCCCGGAAAAATGTAAACGATTTAGATACTCAATTGAAAGCTTATCACACTTATTTTGAATAATCATGATCATCAATGTCAATACAAAGATTGGTGCTATTCTCAAGCATAATCCAAAAGCATTGGATGCCATTGTATCTCTTTCTCCAAAGTTTGAAAAACTACGCAATCCCATTTTACGTAAAGTGATTGCCGGCAGGTCGAGTATTACAATGGCTTCCAGGATTGGCGGGTGTGCAGTCAAAGATTTTTTTAATGTACTGCAGCCGTTGGGTTTCGAAATCGATCAATCCATTCAGGAGGAAAAAAAATTACCGCAAAAAGAGGAACCGGCATTCCTTCAGCAGATTGAAAAAGATAAAATACATAACCTGGATGTTCGTGCAGACATAGAATCCGGCAATGACCCGCTAAAGATTATTATGAAAGCAATGAAAGAATTGCCAAATGGGCATGTACTCAATATCATAAATAGTTTTGAACCGACTCCACTGATTCATCTTCTTGAAAAACAGGGATATGAATCTTTTGTAAAAAATACGGATCCACAAGTATTTCACACCTATTTTTTTAAAAAAGATCATCAATTATTTGATGGGCCCCGGAAAGAAAACTGGTCTGAAGGCTGGGATGAAATAGTGAATGCCTATAAAGAAAATTTAGCAGTTATTGATGTAACGGAATTACCTATGCCGCTGCCTATGCATACCATTCTGGATGCCCTGGAAAGCCTGCCGGATGATAAAGCATTATTTGTTTATCATAAGCGGATACCGGTTTTCCTCCTGCCCGAATTAGAAGATAGAGGCTTTCATTTCCGTATTAAAGAAATAAATGAAGGCAGTGTGCATCTATTGATTTATAAAAAATAATATGGTTACCGGACCTGGAAATATGGGATTATCAAGTACTACATCCTATAAGGTTGTAATACCCTTTTATATTTATGCAGCCCTTTCCTTTTTTGTGGCCTGCATTTTATTAGTGATATCCATTCCGGGTTTTACTACAAATTATTTCCAGCCTAATACGCTCGCCATTACCCACACAATGGCGCTTGGCTGGGGCACAATGATAATACTTGGGGCTAGCCATCAACTGGTTCCCGTAATGATTGAAAATAAATTATACAGCAATTTCCTCGCCTGGTGTTCCTTTATTTTCGCAGCAATCGGCATCCCATTACTTATATATGGATTTTTAGTATTTAATATGGGTTGGCCGGCTCAATGGGGAGCGCATTTTATTGTAAGCGCCATCATCGTTTATTGTATTAACCTGGCTATAAGCATGGCCAAAAGCAAACATGAAAATGTACATGCATTTTTTGTATTGACTGCAACGCTCTGGTTACTCGCTACGACCATTATAGGGCTTTTACTGGTGTATAATTTCACAAAGCCATTCCTTTCAGAAAATTCAATAACCTATTTACCGATGCACGCTCATATCGGTATTGTGGGTTGGTTTTTATTGTTGGTCATGGGTGTGGGTTCAAGATTAATCCCCATGTTTTTGATTTCAAAATATCATCATACAAAAAAATTGTGGTGGATCTATGTATGTATCAATGCGGGGTTAATTATTTTCATTGCGGATTTCATATATCTTCAAATATCCTGGCTGTATCTATTAACCTATGCATTGATAGTCATGGCCATTCTATTATTTGCCAATTTTTGTTATCATGCTTATAAAGAAAGAATCAGGAAAAAAGTAGATGAACCCATGAAAGTCTCTCTGCTTTCAGTTATCATGATGTTATTGCCCCTCCTTTTTTTATGCATCATTATCATTCTCTTATTATCTCAATCCACTGAAAACATCGCTTTAATCATCAGCTATGGATTTATCATATTCTTTGGATGGATAACTGCGATTATTTTAGGAATGACTTTTAAAACACTGCCATTTATTGTATGGAATAAAGTGTATCATCATCTGGCAGGAAAACAAAAAACACCCAATCCCAAAGATCTGTTTAATATTACTTTGTTTAAATGGATGGCCATTTTTTATATATTGGGATTTATTATTTTTCTATTGGGCGTATTCATGAACCAATATTTTATATTACAAACCGGGGCTGTTTTTTTATTGGTTACATCCATTTTATACAATTTGAATGTTTTTAAATTGCTCACGCATAAACCAACAAAGGAATGAATGTGGTTACAAATAATACGGAACAATGCCAGCAGGCGCTGAATGCCTTGTTGGAAGTGATAGATCCCGAAATTGGCTTAAACGTAGTGGATCTGGGGCTTATCTATCAGGTTGATTTTGACGATCAAGAAAAAAAGATCTTTTGCACCATGACACTTACCACCCAGTTTTGTCCTATGGGCGATTCCATTACTCAAGCCGCAGAAGAAGTTTTACACAGTACATTTCCAAACTATCATATTGCGCTTGAGCTTTCTTTTAATCCACCCTGGAATGCTCAAATGATTTCACCCGAAGGCAGAGAATTTTTAAATGAAAGATAAATGCTCAGTTTAACCTGTAAGACCGCCATTAAAGCGGTTATTTACCTCGCTATCAAATATAAAAGCGGCGAAAAAGCCGGTATCAAAAATATTGCGGCCTATATAAATGCCAGTGAACATTCTGTAGGAAAAATATTGCAATCTCTTGTTAAAGAATCTGTGATTAACAGTACAAAAGGTCCTACAGGTGGTTTCTATCTTACATTAAAACAACATAATCAACCGATCATAAATGTTATTTATGCGATTGATGGAAAACAGACTTTTGAAGAGTGCGGGCTTGGATTAAGTAAATGTTCTTCTACGCACCCCTGCCCTATGCACCACTCCTATAAAGTGATAAGGGATCAATTCAAAGATATATGTCGCAATAATAAAGTTTGTGATCTCTGTGAAACGGTAGAAGAAGGTATAGCCTATTTAATGGGATAAATGAAGGACCACTTCTAGTGACTTTGTATTCATGCGGAAAATCAAAACTCTTTTGCCTGCTTTAATGCTCATGACTAATCGTGCACAAACGTTGAGTTTTACGCTTCATCTCTCCTGACGAAAACTGTTTGTTTTGAGATTTTTTTTTCTGTCAAATGTCAAGTCAGTTTATAAATAAATTCTTCTATTTCCATTTGCCGGGCATTTGCAAAACCTTTGTCAGAGCCTATTTTATGAAAACCACAATTTTCTAATACTTTCTGTGAACCAAAATTGTCAAATGCCACTCGTCCGAATATTGGCCTGCGTTTTACCAGGGCAAGAAATTCATTTAATGCTTTTGTAGCAATGCCTTGCCCCCAGAATTTTCGGTCTATCCAATAGGTAATTTCTGTGTTGCCTTCCATTACAAATTTTGCAATACTCCCAACGATGACATCATCAAGGATAATGGTCTGATTATTTACAGCTGGATCATCTAACAACTTTGCATATTTGATCAGGTAGGCTTCTTTATCTGTCGAATTTTTCGGCATGAATGCAGCCATGTAGGCGCCTTCTTTGTCAAGTTGAAACTGAAATAAAGTGTCCAGATCAGCCATCACAGTTGGCCTGAGTTGAATATCCGGTTTTTTATTTGTCATTGTTGGGATTTCTTTTAGGGGTTTCTCTATTTGCCCATTCATTCCTTTATGGGAAAGCAAAACTATTTTACTTTTAAAACGGGAAACATAAGATGAACCTAAATTTCAAAAATATTTTTAGAAACCAAATTTTTGCAAGGAACTAAAACCGATGAGACATCTTAACGGATTAGGCATTTTCGATGACATAGCAATAGCAGTCCGAGTCGGGTTTTGAACCAAAGTTTACTAAAATTACCATAGTTGAGCATTTGATGTCAAGCCTTACTAATGTAAATATCCTGTTACATGTGGTTCAACCTTATGTTAATCGTTAAAGTTTAATTGATCATTGCAATTGTCCACCGAAACCAGTTTCGATAATTTTTTGAAGCGTTGAAATTCTGACTTCTTTAATATTGTTCTCAATCTTTGAAATGTATGACTTGGTAGTGCCCACTTTTACCGCAAGTTGTTCTTGTGTCATTCCCATTTCAAGGCGGATTTCCTGTATCAACATCCCAATTTTAAAATTTTCATAACCTGATTCCGGGTGTTCCTTTTCTCGTTCCACGAACGCCATAATGTTTGTCCTTGAATTGGTCAAGTGTCATGATGTTACTTCTTTTCGTCTTCATATTCTTTTTTTATTTTCAGTGCTTTTTCAATTTTTTGTTTGGGTGTCTTTTGTGTTTTCTTTTGAAATCCGTATGCTAAAACAACCAACTTGTCGTGGTCAAAAAAAGCAAAATATCCTAAAGATGTCTGACCCTAATTTTACTCTAATTTCATATAAATCGTCTTGCAGGTTTTGAAGATAAGTTTCCGGAACTCTTTCTATGTATTCAACTAAGCTAAGTGTCCAGATAATTTTATCTTTTACTTTTTGCCATTGCTTTACGAAAAACTCTTCAAGATAATGTTTGCACGTAATGACCTTTCGGCACTTGTGGTTTTTATCCACTCAGCGAAGAGAAATAATGTTGCCCTAAAGTGAAACATTATTTAAGAAAACGCTGTGCTGTTTATGAAGTTATTTTGATTTGGGGGTCTTTCCCTATTGAATCGCATGTACTAAGTAAAAGAAAAAGAGAAAAGTATTGAATCGCTATCTAACGATGATGTGTATGGCTGATACACATAAGCTGAATAATAAAAATGGCAATAATGACTTGCCTAAAAGCGGTGAGGGAGGGATTCGAACCCTCGGTACAGTTTAACCCGTACGGCAGTTTAGCAAACTACTGATTTCAGCCACTCATCCACCTCACCTTTACCCCTTGGGGGTTGCAAAAATAGGGCGCAGTCTTTAAAAACCAAAAATAAAAAAGACTAAAAAATAAATTGATTGAAAAAAATGTTTCCCACAAAATTACATAGCCGCCAATTGTACCTTCTGGGTGAGTTCAAGGACATTTTCTTTAAATAATGTATCTGTATCCATTAAATTTTTGACGGTCTGACAACTGTGAATAACGGTTGTATGGTCGCGGCCACCAAAATGTTCCCCGATCGTTTTTAATGAATTTTTGGTAAAGCCTTTTGCCAAAAACATACTTATTTGCCTTGCCTGAACAATTTCTCTTTTTCGGGTCTTATGCAATAATTTTTCATAAGGCACATCAAAAAAGTCACAAACCATTTTTTGAATCGTATCAATGGTAATTTCTTTTGAGCTGGTACGCACAAAATTTCTTAAAACTTTTTTTGCAAGCTCCAAATCAATTTCACGTTTATTTAATGAAGACTGTGCAAGCAGGGAAATGAGCGCCCCTTCCAGTTCACGCACATTGGTGCTAATATTATAGGCAACATACTTCACTACTTCCGGTGGCATTTCCAAACCATCATTTTTCATTTTACGCTCCAGGATTACAATGCGCGTTTCATAATCCGGCACCTGTAAATCAGTGCTTAAGCCCCAGCGAAAACGGCTTAGCAAGCGTTCCTGCATCCCATCTAAATCTTTTGGAGGTTTATCTGATGTTAGGATAAGTTGTTTTCCACTTTGATGCAAATGATTGAAAATAGCAAAAAAAGCATCCTGGCTTTTTTCAGCCCTTGCAAAAAATTGAACATCATCAATAATCAATACATCTATCAATTGATAAAAATGAATAAAATCATTAATAGCATTATTCCGGCTATGATCCTGAAATTGATTGATAAATTTTTCACTGCTTACATATAAAACCACTTTATGTGGCTGCGTCCTTTTCACTTCATTGCCTATGGCCTGTGCTATATGCGTTTTTCCAAGGCCGGTACCGCCATAAATCACCAATGGATTAAAAGAATTAGCGCCCGGTTTTTCTGCAACCGTTTTTCCTGCACGCCTTGCAACCCGATTACAATCACCTTCTACAAAAAGATCAAAAGTATAAGAGCTGTTTAATTGCGGATCTATTTGAATTTTTTTGAGGCCCGGAATAACAAATGGATTTTTTACAGGATTATTAATGACTAATGGAAAATCCATTTCATTATAATGTGTATATCGAGCTTCACTTGCCGGCAGATCCATGCTTCCTTTACGGCCGCTATTGCCGCTGTCTACCATGATGCGATATTCCAGTCTTGCATTTTTTCCTAATTCTCTTTTTAATGTTTTTGCAAGAAGGGAAATATAATGTTCTTCAAGATATTCAAAAAAGAATTGAGAGGGAACTTGTATTAAAAGAATATTATTATTTAATTCTACAGGTTGTATGGGTTCGAACCAGGTTTTGTAATGTTGCCATTCTACAATGTCTTTGATTATTTTCAAGCAATTTGACCAAACAGATTCTGCAGTTCTTGTCATAGTTTTTATTGGATAATTTATTCAGGTTAATACGATTTATTTAAAAAAATTGTTTCAAAAAAAACTGTTGTTTATCTTTTTTTCTCTTGAAAAACGAATATCAAATTTTTATGTTGAAAAAAAAATTTTTTAATTTCTGATTTTTCATTTTACAGAAACAAGATAAGAATTTTCAGCCATTTTCTTATGCACAATGCTCTTAAAAAAAGGCTATTTTTTTTTTATAGGATTGATATACAATGTAAAAGGTGTTTCAAAGTTCACAGAATAAATTTTCAGGATATTTTTTAAAAATAAAAATTTGGAAAATTTGAAAGTTTCAATTAAAGCAAAAGCAAAAAATGAGCATTTTATTTATAGCCGGAATTTAATCACAGTACATTGCAAAGTATTTTTTTATTGGATTGTTTATTTTTTCAAACAACATGCTGCCTGGAATGTTTACCCGGCTTGAATTACAGGCAAATACGCAATTATGAAAAAGATTTTATATTTTTCCTGAATAAAAAACCGCACAATAAATTTTTCAGATGCAGCAAAAAATCCATCTCATGCTCAGCCCGGAAGATGCCGTTATGCCATCATCCCTCAAAAGCGCCATAGCCTTGCATTGTGGAATTGCACCGGAAGATATTACCGGCTACCATATCCTCAAAAAATCTATTGATGCACGTAGTAAAATTCCTTATATCCAAATGCACTTACAAGTTTTTATTCAGGAGCCCTTCCCGGAGCGGTCTATACCTGTACCTGCATGGAAGAATGTGGAACATGTCAAAAGAAATGCATGCATCATTGGCGCCGGGCCCGCCGGATTATTTGCCGCATTAAAATTGATAGAACTGGGTATAAAGCCCATTCTTTTTGAGAGAGGTAAAATGGTGAAAGAGAGAAGAAGAGATTTAGCATTACTAAACAAAAAAGGCATTCTGAATCCTGAAAGTAATTATTGTTTTGGCGAAGGCGGCGCAGGCACCTACAGTGACGGCAAATTATATACTCGAAGTAATAAAAGAGGTGATATCAATCGCATCCTGCAATTATTCGTTCATTTTGGAGCGCCTGCAAATATTTTGTGGGATGCACATCCACACATTGGAACCAATAAATTACCGGGCATTATCACCGCCATGCGTCAATGCATTTTAGCTTGCGGCGGTGAAATTCATTTCGAGAAAAAATTATCCGGTTTTAAAATCAAGGATCATTCAATTAGTCATATCAACCTCGCTTCGGGGGAAGAAATAAAAATACAATCCCTCATCCTCGCAACCGGCCACTCCGCTGACGATATTTATCTTCTGTTGAAAAACAACAGCCTTCAATTAGAAGCAAAACCCTTTGCCCTGGGCGTTCGAATAGAGCATCCGCAATCCTGTATAGATGCAATACAATATCATCATGAAACGCGAAGTGAATTTTTGCCTCCTGCGTCTTATCAACTTTCCACTCAAGCTATGGGGCGCGGCGTTTTTAGTTTTTGTATGTGCCCGGGTGGAATTATTGCACCTGCCTCAACACATCCCGGACAATTGGTGGTAAATGGCTGGAGCCCAAGTAAAAGGAATAATCCCTTTGCAAATAGCGGGTTAGTTGCAGAGGTCAATAAACATGATGTAAAAACCTGGTTAAAAGAAATGAAGACATGGCCTTTTCCCGATACAGAAAATGATCCGCTCTTGCTTTCTTATTTTCAAAAATATGTGGAAGAAAAATCTTTTCAGGCCGGTGGCGGAAATTTCAAAGCGCCTGCACAAAGGCTGGTAGATTTTTGTAATCATAAATTTTCGGCAAACCTCCCTCAATGCAGTTATATTCCCGGCGTTGCATCGGTTGAATTAAATAAGGTATTACCTCCATTTATTTTTTCATCACTCCAACAGGCCTTAAAAACTTTTGGGAATGAAATGCGTCGAAAAAAAGGGAAAGGTTTTTATACAAATGACGCTTTGGTGGTTGCCACCGAAAGCCGCACCTCCTCCCCCGTGCGTATTCCGCGAGATTCTATCAAAATGCATCATCTACAAATTTCAAATCTATTCCCTTGTGGAGAAGGTGCCGGTTATGCAGGCGGAATCGTAAGCGCTGCTATGGATGGTGAAAGAATTGCACAAGCGGTTGCCTCCAGCAGGGCTCAGGGATTGTAGAAAGTTAACCTTTTTTATTTAGGATGCAATTATAAACACAGTACATTTGCCCCCATAAATTTTGACTATGGCTTTACTAGAAGTACAGCATCTGAAAAAATATTATACCACGCAAAAAGCTGTGGATGATATCAGCTTTTCACTACAACCCGGAAGTATATTTGGTCTGCTTGGCCCAAATGGCGCGGGTAAAACCACACTGCTCCGAATGATCACCGGTATTTTTTATTGTGATGAAGGGAAAATATTCTTTGAAGGCAAACCCTTTGACCCACAAAAAGATATCATCAAGATCGGCTATATGCCGGAGGAAAGAGGTTTGTATAAAAAAATGAAAATAGGCGATCAGGCCTTATACCTTGCTCAATTAAAAGGCTTATCCAGGGCTGAAGCTATGGAAAAAGTCAAGTACTGGTTTACGCGTCTCGATATGCAAACCTGGTGGAATAAAAAAGTGGAAGACCTGAGTAAAGGAATGGGGCAAAAGTTGCAATTTGTTACGACCGTTTTGCATGAACCCAAACTCATTATCCTCGACGAACCTTTTAGCGGGCTCGATCCAATCAATGCCAATCTGATCAAAGACCAGATCTTTGACCTTGCCCAAAAAGGAAGCACCATCATATTCAGTACGCATCGGATGGAGCAGGTAGAAGAAATCTGCGATCAGATCGTACTGATCAATTTAGGTAAAAAAATCCTGGATGGCACGGTCAGTGAGGTAAAACAACAATTTAAAGAGAATGCTTTTCAATTACAATTAACGAATATCCCTGAAACCATAACAGATGCACCATTCAGCATCGTAAATAAAAAAAATAATCAACTCATTGTAAAAATCAATGAAGGTCATTCCGGGAATGATGTATTGCAGTACTTCATTCAGCAGGGCATTCAAGTAGAAGCCTTTAATGAAATGTTGCCTTCACTCAATCAGGTATTTATCAAACTGGTGGAAGGGACACAGGCAACGAGCCGTTCTTTTCAAAATATTGAATCCTGAATTATAAATTTATTGACATGAATAAAATATTACTGATTGCAAAAAGAGAATTTTTAAGCAGGGTACAAAAGAAAACTTTTTTACTCACTACCATATTATTGCCTTTAATCATTGCAGGGTTTTATGCTCTCATGATTTATTTTTCTGTAAAGTCGGGAGATAAAACATCAATTGCCGTAGTAGATAAAGCCAATTTATTTAATGGAAAAATTGATGGCGGCAATGATGTAACATTCCAATTTCTGCAAAATGAAACCACGGCAACCTTAGCAGATAAAGTAAAGAAATCTCAATTCAGCGGCTACATTTATATCCCGGAAACAACCTTACTTTCCAAAACTGATAGTATCCAGGTTGTAACTGAAAAAAGCGCAGGGCTTATTACCAAGGGCAATATTGAAGATCTCATTAATAAAAGACTGGAAGAACAACGTTTATTGGCTTTACATATCAGTAAAGATCAATTAGATAGTGCGCAGCAATCTATAAAAATTAAGTTCCCCACCATATCCGGAAGTGTAGGTGATGAGGGAAAAGAAACAGTAAGTTATATCGTAGGTTATGCATCCGGCTTTCTTATTTACATTATTTTATTTATTTATGGCACTATGGTGATGCGAGGTGTTATGGAAGAAAAAGTAAGTCGTATTGCGGAAGTCATCGTCAGCAGTGTAAAACCATTCCAACTGATGATGGGCAAGATTACCGGTATAGGAGCCGTAGGCCTTGTTCAATTTATTATTTGGATAATCCTTGGATTTGGAACACGTTTTCTAATCATGATGTTTTACCCATCACTGTTTGGCGCATCCGGAAGTGTGGAACAAGTGAAAACATTGGCTAGTGACCCCGGCATTTTTCAGGGTATAGCATCTATCAATTGGCCCATGATCATTATTTGTTTCTTCTTTTATTTCCTGGGCGGTTATTTATTATATTCCGCATTATTTGCGGCCGTAGGAAGTGCGGTAAATGAAGACCCACAGGATGCACAAAGTTTAATGCTCCCTATTACCATGCCCATCATATTTGCCATTGTCATTATGACGAAAGCCGTCAATGACCCATCGAGTGGCTTAGCCCTTTTCGGCAGTATTTTTCCACTTACATCGCCGATCGTTATGATTGCACGGGTGGCGCATGGTGTACCGGATGTAGTGCCTTATTGGCAATTATTACTCAGCATGGCATTATTGATCTTAGGTTTTTTGGGAACGACCTGGCTTGCCGCAAAAATTTACAGAACCGGCATTTTAATGTATGGAAAAAAACCTACCTGGAAGGAATTGATTAAATGGGGCTTTCGCAAAAATTAAATGATCCGGAATGCGCTTCAACATGAGTGTTTACCATTTTACGAGATTCTTAAAAAAGTTTTTCTCTTCATCATAAGGTCAGAAAAATTACAAAACTGCGACCGTGAAGGAATGATGGTGAATGATTTACAACCGGGGATAGAATCTATTCCCGGTTTTTTATGCTCTTTTAAATGGTTTTAAAAGATAAACAATTTACAATCCCGGATTAAAAATTCGCTGCAATAAAATGCCTGATCCTAAAACATTTTTTGTAGATTTACGGTATATTTCCTTCTAACCAAAATCTTTGCACCATGAAAAAAATCTTTACCGTATCATTCCTCCTCCTCACTTCTATTACTTATTTAAACAATAAGCAAAATGACTCAACCGCTGCAAATGCTTTACTGACGGGCATTTCCGGGGGGGGGTAATTCTTATGCCGATTCTTTAGATCAAAGCCTGGCATTGTTATCAGCTGAAATGGTCTCACTTGGCATATCATTAAATTTAACCTATGTGACGCATGAATATTTAACGCCTCCCATGAAAGATGAACAAAACATGCCATAAAAATTATGTGAAGATTTTGCACCCACCAAAAGATCAATGCCATTTATTTTTGAAAAATCAAATGGTTTTCAGGGAGGTTTCAACCCCTCTAATTCCCGAATCGCCTATCATACTTATTATGAATATACTTTAAAGTTCCTACTTTGGGCATTCAATACTAAGATTAGAGAAAAAGAACAAATGATTCAATTAAGTTATGGCAAATATTTTAATAATTGTGCTTTAATGAAATACCTGGAATTACAACGAGCCTTTGCTATTCCACAGAGATTGGAAAATGATTGCGACAGTACCGCAGCCAATTGCCATTTTGATATGCGGGGTTATATTTTCGCTGCCAACCGGGTTATAAAATCCGATACGGTCTCTTATGCAAAAAATGTTACGCCCATCCCGGATTTTCATGACGTAGAGTATAAAGAAGATAAAACAACAGCTGGGTGGGACGATTATGAAGAAAAAAGTGGCTGTAATAATATTGATAAATGCCTGGAAGACCCCACTTCATTATACTATTTTGCTTATTATATCAGTGGCATTAATTATGAAAACTGTAAATTTCCCGCTATTGTTTTAGCACATGCAGGTGGTTTTTCCGATTGCAGCACTTTAACGTATGAAGATTCATTATGCCGGGTTTTGGCCAGAAAAGGTTTTGTAGTTTTCTGTGTGGAGTACCGAAGAGGAAGGCTTAAAGATATTTATTCAAAGCGTGTCAGTGTGCAACAGCAAGCCGCTGCCTATCGTGCCAGCCAGGATATACGCAGTGCATTGCGCAGTATCATAAAAAGACAGTTAAGAATTGCGTATAACCATTTTCCCTACCAAATAGATACTAATTGGATTTTTGTTGCTGGGCAAAGTGCAGGCGCTTTAGCTATGGGAACGGCTGTTTATTATCCAAAGCAGGAAATGATTGATTCAAAATTTCCAGTACCGCCCGGGGAGATACCCATAGACAGCGCTTTAGGCCGGATAAACGCAGATTTTTATTATGGCGACACTTCTATAGATTATCGTTCTTGTATCAAAGGTTTCTGGAGTATGTGGGGAGGATTTGCTTTCCCGCAGAGTGTTAGCGTTGCAAATCGCGAGTACCAGTTTTTGACACAAGATGGAACAATCCAATTGGATATTCCTTTTATTGGATTCCAAGGAAAACTGGATCCGGTCTTTCCGATTCGAAAACAATCACAAAGCAGATATTATCCAAATAGTAATCTTGTAGATTCTATTTATACAAGTGAAACAACCTGTTTAATTAATTCACCATTAACATTGTATAATGATAATCAGGATCCTGATCCTGATTATCAGATACAATGCTCCAATGATATTTATAATATTTTAAAAGCGAATAGTATTCCCACTTTAATGTATATAGATTGTAATATGGGGCATGGTTTATCAACGGAAGTTAATGGAATTTGCTTTTCGGATTTTGGTGTAGCAGGGAATTTATCCACTGATCAGGTGAATGAATATCTTGCATCAAGGGCCGCCTTTTTCTTTCAGGCGATTATGAATGCAACTATGAATAGTTTGCAGGGTACGAGTAAATTCATTAGTTGTGAAGATTTCAGGTTTAGTGGCGGCTCTTGTGCAACGGCTGCTTTTAATGATGGATGTAAGGGAAACGATACATGTGAAAATGAAACTTTACAAGAATATTTCAAATCTGCTATTATAAAAAAGATTAATTTTTGAACTATGAAAAATAAATTTAAAATACTGATTGCATTTGTTTTTGTATTTATAACTACAAAAAATATCTATGCACAGGCAGGGACACCAGACCCCACATTTGGAATAGGTGGTACAATAAGAGAAAATACTTTTAATGGATATGGCTATTCAATTATGTTACCTGATGAAAAAATTCTGGTAATTGGAAGTTATGGAGGCTTATGTCTAGATCGTTTCAATACAGATGGGAGTTACGACGAGAGTTTTGGAATGAATGGCCGAAGTAGCATAAGCTTAAAAGGGAAATTAGCAGGCGTTGAAAACAATAAAACTTATTCATTGTTAGATGACGGGAAAATTGTATGTGCAGCAATGTATTACCCAACTGGTGTATTTGGCAAATTAAATTTAGCTGTGGTCAGGACTGATTCTATTGGCAACTTAGATAGCAGTTTTGGCAATAACGGGTTTGACACGCTTGAGTTGGATAATGCTACGATTGCTACCGGCCTTGTGGTTCAACCCGATGGGAAAATAGTTATTTCAGGTGATGTAAAGAAAAGTGCGTATGACGAGAAAAGAACTTTCATATGCCGGTATATGCCTGATGGCGGCCTAGACCCTTCATTTGGGGTAGGTGGAATTGTGATTACCACGTATACAAATGCCACCAATTCGAATTCCCTAATTATAAATGCTGCAGGCAAATTAATAAGAGGAAGTAATAATAATATTTATGATACTCATTCATCTTTTATGTTGGAAAGCTTCAATACGGATGGAAGTAAGGATATAAGTTTTGGTGAAAATGGCGTTGCAAAATATATTTTTGGCCTGGGACAGGATGGGTATTGGAATTCGGTTATGTATATGATGGCACAACAGCCGGATGGCAAGATAACATGTTGCGGAGAAAGTGGAAAAGGCGATGAGGAATCTATGGCGCTTTGTAGATTTAATATTGATGGTTCTATAGATGGCAGCTTTGGTGAGGGTGGTGGAATCATAGTGCCATTCAAAAACAATAGCAATACTGTTTCTAAGGTGTATGAATTATGTTTTCAACCGGATGGTAAAATTATTACAATTGCCGGAATACATGAAAGTTCTTTAAGAGGAATTAATTTAGTGCGATATACCTCATCAGGACAAATAGACCCAACCTTTGGTGAAAATGGATATGGAGGTGTTAACAATGATACGGCCGATATAGGGGCAAGTTCAATCCATCTTTTAAGTAATGGGAAAATTTTTACAACGGGACAACTATTGACCTATATTGGTCAAAAAACTTATACATTACTTGCACGTTTTAATAATGACAATGTCCTTGCCGCCCACTTCAAAGACCTAAAGGCTATCCGGGAAAATGATGCCATCACCATCAGCTGGCAAACACTCAATGAAGACAATACAAAATCTTTTACCGTAGAAAGAAGTGGCAATGGTAAAGACTTTTTGGGAATCACTACCCTTCCCGCGAAACACGCTGCCGGCAACGCTTACAGCTATACAGATAAAAATCCTTTGAATGGAGATAACTATTATCGCATCAAAGAAAATGCAGCCAATGGCACCAACACCTATAGCCAAATTTTAAAAGTAACTTTTGCAGACAGCCAAACTATTTCCCTTTACCCCAATCCAGCAAAAAATACCGTAACTTTAAAAGGCCTCAACATCAACGCAACAGCAACCATAAAAATTACAGACATGCAGGGAAGAGAAATCAGCAAACAAAATTTCTCCAATACAAGTAGTACAACGCTTTCCATAAAAACATTAGCGCAGGGAAGTTATTTCATACTCGTGGAGCAGGAAGGAAAACTAACGAAGCTGAGATTAGTGAAGGAATGATGGTGAATGGTGCATTTCTAAAAACCGAAAATAATACAACATGAAAAAGTTATTCATTTATACAATCCTTTCATTCCTTTTCATTTCATCAAACATTTTATTTGCTCAACCCGGATTTTTAGACCCAACGTTTGGAAATGGTGGCTTGGCCGGGTCAAATATTATTGCACAATGCCATGCATCAGCCGTTCAAAATGATGGTAAAATTATTCTTGCCGGCGAGTTTAGCGCTTTTGTTATAGAACGATATACTATAGATGGCGTATTAGATGAAAGCTTTGGAGTAGATGGAAGAGTAACAATTACATTTTATCACAATAGTGATGCGGCAACTGGTGTTGTTATTGATAATGAAAATAATATCATTGTTTCCGGATACAGGGTTAAAAATAGTATTAAGGACATAGACATGGTGCTTGTAAAGCTAAAACCAAATGGAAGTATTGATAGCAGTTTTGGCGAAAATGGGATATCATCTTTAAGCATAAACAAACTCAATTATACTACAGGAATGATACAACAAGCAGATGGAAAATTTATTATTTCAGGTCAAAATATGAAAAATGAATATGATTCTAAGAGTATATTTTTAGCACGCTTTAACTCCAATGGTAGCATTGACAGTAGTTTTGGAGAAGATGGTTATATAGTTCGCAAATTTGACTTAGCAACTACTTCAGAAAGCATAATTATGCAGGAAGACGGTAAGATTTTAACGGGGGGTACATATAATTTTTTATCATCCAGGCCTTCATATTATGTTGCCAGATATAATTCGGATGGAAGTGAGGACAAGAGTTTTGGAGACAATGGTATTGCCACTTATACATTTGGTTTAGGGCAAGGGAGTGATGAAT
Source organism: Bacteroidota bacterium (assembly GCA_018268015.1). Taxonomy (GTDB): domain Bacteria; phylum Bacteroidota; class Bacteroidia; order Chitinophagales; family Chitinophagaceae; genus JAFDXJ01. Next base: position 80,626 of record JAFDXJ010000050.1, on the reverse strand, counting down.
GGGCTAATGCATTACATGCTATTACTATTCAGCCGGATGGTAAAATAATTTGTGGCGGGATGCAGGGAGATTTTGCAAACTGGAGTTATGATATGGGTTTAGTACGTTTTAATCCAAACGGCACTTTGGATAATACTTATGGGGAAAATGGAACAGTAAAAATAAATTATCCGGGTTATTTTTCGCAGATAATTACATTAATGATGCAGCCCGATGGCAAGCTGATAGCAGGCGCTATGGCACAAGACAATGTAGTAGGCGCTGACCCTATGTTGTTGATGCGCTTTTTAGATAATGGAGATTTTGATCCGGGATTTGCTGTGAATGGAATGCAGGTTACGACCAATAATGGTTTTTCCATTGCATGTAAAAGTGGTAATCTTGAACAGGATGGGAAAATAGTTTTAGCAGGGTATTCCAATTCAAGATTATTAGCAGCCCGCTACAACGGCGACAATGTCCTTGCCGCCCACTTCAAAGACCTAAAGGCTATCCTGGAAAATGATGTCATCACCATTAGCTGGCAAACACTCAATGAAAACAATACAAAATCTTTCACCGTAGAAAGAAGCGGTAATGGAAAAGACTTTTTGGGCATCACTACCCTTCCCGCGAAACACGCTGCCGGCAACGCTTACAACTATACAGATAAAAATCCTTTGTATGGAGATAACTATTATCGCATCAAAGAAAATGCAGCCAATGGCGCCAACACCTATAGCCAAATTTTAAAAGTAACTTTTGCAGACAGCCAAACTATTTCCCTTTACCCCAATCCAGCAAAAAATACCGTAACTTTAAAAGGCCTCAACATCAACGCAAAAGCAACCATAAAAATTACAGACATGCAGGGAAGAGAAATCAGCAAACAAAATTTCTCCAATACAAGTAGTGCAACCATTTCCATAAAAACATTAGCGCAGGGAAGTTATTTCATACTCGTGGAGCAGGAAGGAAAACTAACGAAGCTGAGACTGGTGAAGGAATGATGGTGAATGGTGAATGATTTACAACCGGGGATAGAATCTATTCCCGGTTTTTTATATCAAAAATTTGCCTACTTCAGGTTCATGCCGAATTCCTGTTTTTTGTCAGAGATTGAACAATGACACATGACAAAGGTTGCATGGCATTTTTCAATAAGAGCAAAGTCATTATTTTATATCAAAGAAAGAGGAGCAAAATATTTTTTCCAGGAATGAATTATTATACAACAGATAAAAGAGTAAACAAGTGTAAATTTGCATTATGCAAAACTTAACAATCAGCCGGCGTGGACAGGAAATGCCTGCATCGCCTATCCGAAAACTGGTACCCTATTCAGAGGCAGCAAAGAAAAAAGGTATTTCTGTATATCATTTAAATATTGGCCAGCCCGATATAGAAACGCCGCAGGTAATGCTTGACGCAGTGAGAAATTCTGATTTTAAAGTACTGGAATACAGTCATAGCGCAGGTATGGAGAGCTATCGAAAAAAATTAGCCGAGTATTATCATCATGTCGGCATCGAGGTGGGCTTTCATGAAATTATTGTAACGACCGGAGGCTCAGAAGCCATATTATTCGGTTTCATGGCCTGCCTGGACCCCGGTGATGAAGTGATCATTCCGGAACCATTTTATGCAAATTACAATGGTTTTGCCATTGCTGCAGGCGTAAAAGTAGTGCCGGTCACAGCGCATATAGAGAATGGTTTTGCCTTACCTCCTATTGAAGATTTTGAAAAACACATTACATCGAGAACCAAGGCCATTGTGATTTGTAATCCTAACAATCCCACCGGTTATTTGTATAGTGAAAAAGAAATGAATGTATTGAAAGAACTGATCACCAGACACAATTTATATTTATTTTCCGATGAGGCTTATCGTGAATTTTGTTATGAAGGAAATCATTTTAGCGCGATGCAGCTGCAGGGAGTCAAAGACCATATTGTTTTAATGGATACGATCAGTAAAAGATACAGCGCTTGTGGCGCCCGGATTGGCGCTTTTGTTACACACAATAAAACCATCCTGGATGCAACCATGAAATTTGCTCAAGCGCGGCTCAGCCCACCCACTTTTGGCCAGATTGCAGGAGAAGCAGGAGTAGGTTTACCTTCCAATTATTTTGATAAAACAAAATCTCAATACATGGAAAGAAGAGATTTGCTGGTAAATAGATTAAATAAAATGGAAGGTGTCTTTTGCCCTCAACCGGGCGGGGCATTTTATGCAATGGCAAAATTGCCCATAGATGATTCGGATGAATTTTGCCGCTGGTTACTGGAAGATTTTCAACTCAATCAAAAAACAGTCATGCTGGCTCCTGCTACAGGATTCTACAGCACTCCCGGATTAGGAAAAAATGAAGTACGCCTGGCTTATGTACTTAATCTTGATGATTTAGAAGCTGCAATGGATTGTTTGGAAGCCGCTTTAAAGATTTATCCTGGAAGAATAAAAAATTAAATTAAAAACAATTAGTTTTGCAGCCTTTTGGCGAGGTAGCTCAGTTGGTAAGAGCGTCGGATTCATAACCCGGAGGTCATGGGTTCAACTCCCATTCTCGCTACAATCCCTCATTGATGATGGGGGATTTTTTTTTTGACATATCCCATCATCTTCTTTGAATCCGTTCTTCATTCATTATTTTTCATCTATAAAGATGGACGTGCTTCAGCATGGCTGCTTGAATGCTATTTTGAAAAAGTACTTTTCCGGGATCAATGTAAAATCATCTATCATCAGGTATTAAGAATTTTCAGAAATAATAAGGCAATAACCGGTCTTTCAATGCCGTTGAAAGGATTTTTTTAAAAAGATCCATAGATTAAATGGCTTTGAATTGCAACATCCTCATACTGTATTTGCATAAATGAATATGAAAATAATGTTTTGTATGTTTCTGCAGGTGGTACCTTGCAAAACAACAGCTATAAGTGGAATAATACGAGCACCGGAACCCATGTAACAATCCAGGGAGACTCTTTATAACAGCCTTTAGAGAATGGCAGCTATACCGTAGAAATTACAAACCAGATAGCTACTAAACTTACGCTTCAAAGTGATACGGTATTGTACCAAACCATAAATTTTTCTGCCGGAAAGAATAATTCTCTTCAAACCCAGGAAAATACAAAAGAGGATAAAGTTTATCCAAACCCCGCAAAGGATAAAATTTATATTCAAAATAACGATCATGGAGAATATATTTTAAGAGATGCAAGCGGTAAAACACTTGTAAAAATGAGCGTTCTTAAAAACAGTTATATGAATGTTTCTGCATATCCAACCGGCATCTATTACCTTACAAACCTCGAAACCGGCAAATCGTATAAGATTGTAATAGAGAAATAAATCTTTATGCCCATTTAATGAAATGCAGAAAATATTTTCTGCATTTCATTTGGATAGTTATAGCCATGCAATTATTTTTGCATCCCGGTTAATTCCGGCAATCGGATTGCCCGATAGTATAAGGGTAGTACAACAGTTTTTGGTACTGTCTGTCTTGGTTCGAATCCAGGTCGGGCAACAAAAAAACCGGGCTTGTTCCCGGTTTTTTTATTGCCAATTCAAAAAATGATTCTACTCAAATAGGGTATCTACAAAAGCCTTTTTATCAAAAGAAAGTAATTCATCTATTTTTTCCCCTACACCGATATATTTGACCGGTATTTGAAATTGGTGTGCAATAGCCAGTACAACACCTCCTTTAGCCGTACCATCCAGCTTAGTGATCACCAGAGCAGAAACATCTGTGGCTGCAGTAAATTGTCTTGCTTGTTCCAATGCATTTTGACCTGTAGATCCATCCAGTACCAACATCACTTCATGTGGAGCACCGGGAATGACTTTGGTGATGGATCTTTTTATTTTACTCAGTTCGTCCATTAAATGTTGCTTATTTTGCAAGCGCCCTGCAGTATCTATTAATAAAACATCTATATCTTTTGCCACAGCGCTTTTTGCCGCATCAAAGGCTACCGCGGCAGGATCACTGCCCATCGGTTGCTTGATAATTGGCACACCGGCTCGTTCGCTCCAAATGGTAAGCTGATCTACAGCAGCCGCTCTAAAAGTATCAGCAGCTCCAAGCATTACGGATTTTCCGGCCTGCTTAAACTGATACGCCAGTTTACCAATTGTTGTCGTTTTCCCTACGCCATTCACGCCCACAACTAAGATCACATAAGGCTTAGGAATTGATGCCGGTTCATCGGCTTTGGAATGATCTACTAAAAGTTGAGCAATTTCATCTTTTAATAATGTATTTAATTCTGATGTGCTTACATACTTATCTTCTTTGACTCTTTTTTCCACCTGGTTAATAATATGAATGGTTGTATCCAGGCCTACATCCGCAGCAATTAAAGCTGTTTCCAATTCATCCAGCACTTCTTCATCCACGGTGCTTTTACCGGCAATGGCTTTTGTGATCTTTGATAAAAAGCCGGTCCGGGTTTTTTCCATCCCTTTTTCCAGGCTTTCTTTTTCTTTTTTACCAAAAATTTTTCCAAATAATCCCATAGAATATGAATAAATGGTGATTGAATATTTCAAAAATACAAAAGCTGTCCCGGTATGTTCAGAACAGCTTTTCAAAAATTTAAAACGAACTTATTTAGAAGACAAAAAATCTTTCACTTTGTCTTTATGAACGATGGACTCTTTAAAAGTGTATGCGCCGGTCTTAGGGCTGCGAACAGCACGGACTACTTTACTCCAGTTTTTAGATTCTGCAGAAGATTTCAAGTCTTTCTTAATCGCTGTTTTTGCTACTTTGGCCATAAAAAATGTTTTCTGATTATTTAAATACTTTGATTATTTAATTTCTTTATGAACGGTCACTTTTTTCAGAATAGGGTTATACTTTTTCAGTTCCAACCTTTCCGGTGTGTTCTTTTTATTTTTTTTACTGATGTACCTGCTGGTTCCGGGCATGCCACTGGTTTTATGCTCTGTGCATTCTAAAATAACCTGTACCCTACTGCCTTTTTTTGCCATATACTTTTATTAAAAAATTTTAAATTAAATTTTTACTCCTTTTGCACGCATTTCTCCAATAACAACAGATAATCCTCTTTTATTAATGGTACGGATGGAATCGGCCGTAAGCTTTAAAGTAACCCAGCGACCTTCTTCAGTAAAATAAAACCGTTTTGTCTGCAAATTGGGCAGGAAACGGCGTTTTGTTTTAATATTTGAGTGGGAAACTTTGTTGCCGCGAATGGGTTTTCTACCGGTAACCTCGCAAACTTTAGACATAATTTTATTTTTCGGACCGCAAAGGTATGCAATTTCAATAAATAAACAATATTTAAGTACATTAATTTGGTAAATATTTATTGCATTTAAAGTGAAATATTTTCAAAAGTGGAAAGTTTGGCCCCGAAGACATCCATATTTCCTTTTCAATACTTTATAGGTATTATTTTCTGCAAATGAAATCTTATCGCTCGTCACAATGAAGTGAAAAATCACTTTTTGAAGGCAGGAAAATCACTGCAAAAAAGTGCGATTTCACCTTTAAAACGGTTTCTATAGCAAATAGGTTTGCAAAATTATTTCATCTAAAATTTATTTTATGCCAGAAAATCAAAAGTTTATTAAAATTATTACAAATCCGGCAGATAAGGAAACTGCCGGAAACGCAAAAGCCTATTTATTAGACAATCAGGGAAATCTAATTGAAAAAGTATCCCTAAGCAAAGGAGAAACTACTTTAAAAAGTGTTCCCGAAAAACTTGGTAAAGGTACCAGATTAATGATTGGCAGTGACATTCCAAAAGAATTTCAAAACCAAAAAATCACCAGTAGCTTCCTTTTGAAAATGGGCGCTAAAGAAGTTCCATTTCACCTTTCAACAGGTAATAAACTATTGCTTCCCATTCTTCCAAAATTTCCATTTCCTTTATTTCATTGGTGCAATATCAAAGGATCATTATCAAAAACGTTCTCTATTGATAATATTCCTGAAGTGCAGCCCGTATGTGAAGCCAGGGTACATATATGCGAAGTGGACCCCTTTGTATGGTGGTGGCAAAAAGTACCAGATCCTGTCTTTTTAGATTTAATCAATAAATTAAAAACTGTTGTTCAAATTCCCAAGCCCATTCCTGATCCCGGGCCAATTAAACCTCAAATTAGCCCTTCAGCAATCAGGCCAGATATTCAAAGCCATGTTGTCAAAACGATATCCGGGAAAATAAATAATCCGGAATTAAAAAATTTTTCAACTTCTGCGATCCATTTGAGTAGCGCTACAAAACTTGAATCCCTGCCGGTTTTACCAGACATTGTAAAAAATGGTATCATGTCTCCATCTCTTACAGTGGCGCAAAATACCATTATCAATAATCTACATTTATTACATCCTTACTTCTGTTTATGGCCCATATTCTGGCCATGGCTTTATCGGTGTGATGAAATTGCGGTGGTTACTACTGATTGTCTAGGAAAATTTGAATTTCCCTATTTTTATTTTGAGAATGGAGATAAACCGGATATTTATATTTGGGTTGAAGTGAATATAAATGGAGAATGGATTACTGTTTATAAACCGAGTTTACCATGTGGCACCTATTGGGATTATGCTTGTGGTACTGATATAAATGTAAGGCTTACAGATTCACGCATTCGACCATGTGTTTGCAATCCAATACAAGGAAATATCATTTGGATGAAGAATGTAAATACAGGAACTTCTATACGAGCTATTCAACAAAATAGCGCATCAAGCGGCAACCAGGAGAATGCCGTAGGCTTAAATAATTATTTCTCTGAGTTTGGCAATTTTAAAATCAGTCCTTTCGGTTCTACATTCCCATTTATTATTCAATTTGGGAATGGATACCCAAATTCTGCAGCCACACATTACCGTTGGAAATATAAACGTGTAAAAGATGCTTTTTTGAATAATGTATCTGAAGGTTATGCTTATCTCGAAGGTGAACTATTTAAAAATTACACTTATCAGTTGCCAAATGGGAATTTTGCTACGAAGAGTTTCAGACTGGGGGCAGATTATGATGCCGGAATTCCAAAATACATAATTCCTCATGTGCATGCAACAGATGATGTGCCCGAATCAACTGCAGAGTGGAATCAAGATACTTATTCTATTTACATCAATTCACCCAACTTTTCAAATGGTTTGTATGAATTTGTTTTTGAACTCACCGACAATGCAGGAAATTTAATTCCTGTAAATGCCAATGATTATGTAGTTACGCGGAATGATGCAGTGGATCCGCCAAAAACATTTCCTGATGAAGTTACCATTCATGCAGATGGCTTACCTGAAAATTATCTTATAAAAAATTTCGGCGGACAGGCTACTGGTTTCAGGTTTTTACTAAGGATTGATAATCAACATTGCTATGCGAATATCATAGATGCCTTAGTAGGCTCCGGTAGTACAGATACAGCTTGTGGCTTTGGCCATTTTAATGACGCGAATCATCATGCCAGGTTACGCTTTTTTGCCGGACACCCACAGAACTTTGGAGTATATCATTTTAATGTAACTAAAGGTAATAGTGGTGACGTTGCAGTTGCAGATTCAAAAGGCTTGTTGAAATCACCTGGAAATGGATACTCATTATCAATTGATGTTCCTGATGCTGATCATGGATCTGCCCTGGAAGATTTATATCATAATCAGTTTAATGTAGATACATTATTAAATGGCTGTCCTCAGGCTGCTTTTGCCGAAATTCTGGGTGTATGGAGTACACATACGGATGGCACAAATCATCTGTATAATTTAGATGCATCTGATACAGCTGCAATAGCAATTGCGCCTAAATCTTAACACTTACAGGATATTTCTAAATGGCTGAATAATTTCGATAAATAAAAATTCAATTATTCAGCCTTTCTTTATTTAATAATTATTCGTTTTATCTAAAGTTTTCTTCTTATAAAAATGAATTACCTTTTATCTTTATAAATAAATCTTACTAAATGAAGAGAAGCCTTTTTTACATCCTATTTCTTTTCTTTTTTTCTTTCAATCAAGTTTCTGCTCAAAAGTTTTTGACTTTAGATGAAATGGCTAAAATTTTTTCTATTAATAATCGCGATGCTTTTGGTAAATATTTATTATCCAGGGGTTACCAAAAAGAAGAAACATCTAAACATCCAAAAGTATTAGTATTTGATAGTTATAGAGACCCTTATACTTTTCCCGATGGCAGATACTGTACTGTGAGTTGGCTGGTATTGGAAGATCGCTCAGGAAACCATCAATATGTTCAATTCCAGTTTGTAAACCCGGAATTGAGTAACTCAATTATGAATACTCTTATCAATCGGAATTATCAAGTACTGCCTTTGAAGGTACCTAAAGATGCAAAAGGAAATATGATTGTTCAGTGTTTCAAGAAAGGTTCACTTGGAATTCAAATTTATAATATTGTAGGTTCCGACAATCCACAAAACGGCCCTCTAACACAGGTAATATTTAGCAAAATCACTACACCTAATTGGCCAAATGATGAAGTTTTTTAATGAACCTTTTAGGTAATTCTATTCAATGCTTCATCATAAGAATCTTCTCATCATACCCAGGTAACATCCCCACTTGGCAGGTTTGCAGCAAATTGGTTGAAAGCGGTGATTCCTTTAGCCATCATACCCTGCATTTCGGATGGATCAAAAGTTAATCCGCCAGGGCCGCCACCCAGGTAGTCATCCGGCCTTATTTTAAAAATCTTAATCGGTTCTTTATCCTGAAAAATATTGGCAGTGGGCAAAGTGAAATAATTTTTAATGTCATTCTCATCAATACCTGCCATTTTCATTTTTGTTTTAACATCATCTATATATTTTAATGCCGCGGCATACTGATCTGTAATGGCAACATCCGTTTTCCCTACACTACTTGTTAAAATATCGACCGTTTCACCCAAAATACTCATTAAATTGGTAAACTGATCTTTGACTAAAGTGCTTTTGTCGGGCGAAAGTAAAATGGTAAATATTTCTGTAGCGCCGGCATCTATGGCCATTTCTATTCCCACATATTTTAATACACCTCCATCCACATATTGATATTCGGGATGGGCTGCACCGGCAACATTTCTGGCTATTTGAATTGGCTGCATAAAAACCGGCTCACAGCAGGAAGCTAATAATGCCCTACGGTAATGATTCGCATCTAATGTTTGTACAACTTTATAATTTCCCGGCTTGATGGATAAAGCATCATTGGTAAAAACATTCAGTTCATTTGTTTGCAAACAAACCGTTGTCAAAAAGACTTTTTTACCAGACGCCTGTAATTGATCATAAGCCTGATCAGGGTACTTGTTTTGTATTAAATTCCATGCCGGTGTTACATCAAATAAAGATGTATCGCCCAACTTATCTACTATATTCCCCTCTATAAACAAGTTGTCATTCGAAATAGTAGAATAGATTTCACTCAATGTATCCATTTGATTTAATGCCGCAAGTGACACCACGAGTGAGCCTGCACTTGAGCCAACAAAAATATCAAAATCAAGATTGGGGAAAATATGGAATAGCTGTTTCAAAACCCCTACAGCGAATGCCCCTTTGGACCCTCCGCCACTAATGACTAATGCTCTTTTCATAATCTAATTTTATTATTGGAAATGTGGGTACTTTATAATCATTGATCCTACTAAATAACCGGGTTTTTATGTTTTTTTGTCAGGCGGATTCCTATTTCACTTTGAAATAGCCAGGTATTAAGATTATAATCGCGATGTGTTGTGATCCCGATTGTAATAATATTTCCGGTATCCAGAATGATGCCCGCGCCGATTTGTCTTTGTTTATTTGTGCCCCAGAGATGATCAATTAATAAATTGATATTGGCTATGGAACCCACAGTGGCGCCTTCCAGCTTGGCATTGAATGTTTTTAATTTCAAAGAAACAGAAGGGCCAAATTCGCCTTGAATTTTTTTGCTGGAATAGAAGCCTCCGGCAATGGCTCCAATTCTTAGTAGATGCGGAACGACCGTATATTGCGGTGCAAGCTGAATACCTCCGATGAAAAGATCAGGCGATGAAAAATTTGTTACCAAACCCGAATGCAACTTACCATACATGATAAAACCTTTGGGAAATTCTGTATCTGTTTGTGCATGAGTTATGCTTGTTAAATTACAGAACAAAAAGATCCAGATCATTTTTTTGAAAAGATTGATTCGTATTTGCATGTCAAGTATTTTTCTCAAAATAAAGAATTCATTCCGGAGTATCAATAGTGAAATACCACCCGTTGAAGAGTGATTTTTCACGGCAAACCTGACAAACCATTTGATTCCTTGGATTGCGTTAAAGGTTCAGAAAAAGGAGAAAAATCAATTTTAATTCATTGTAACATCCTGATCAATGGCTTTCCTCAAAACTTTGAGAGATAAACTCAAAAGATTCCGTGCAGCCTGGTAATTAATCTGCATCAATTCACTGATTTCATCATAAGAAAAGTTTTTATAAAACCTCAGGTAGATAATCTCACGTTGACGGGCGCTTAAATGGACCATCAGGGCGGAAATTTTCTTCGCTTTTTCAATATTTTCTTCCCCTTCAACGATTAAAGATTCAGCAGTAATTTCAAATGGTATTTCAAATTGGTCCGGTGAGGAAGACATACTTTTATGCTCATAAGCCCCTTTTTTGAAAATTTTATATTGAAGGGATTTAAATAGATAGGCATTCATTGAATTGATTTCTGTTTTTCCGGCATTTTTCCAGAGATCGGAAAATAATTCCATGATACAGTCTTCCAGCAAGAAGTGATTGGGCATTATTTTAAACCCATAGCTGTAAAGTTTCGGATAATATTCCCGGAAGAAAATTTGAAATTCTGCTTCATTAGTAAAACCATTTGCCATATCCAACAAGCACTTTGCAGGGGAATTTAAAAGGCCCTGCCGATTTGCCCCCAAATTAAAACAGAAATTTCAAGGAAATAAAAAAATATATGAAATATGGTTACAAAACTCAATAAATGGATACTTACGGTCATTATACTATTATGAAATCTACTTTTCATTCACCGGAGGAGCTGTTATCAGAAGATAGCTTTTTGGCTTATCTGCAATCCGGAAAGCAACCTGATCACGATTATTGGGTGGCATGGCAAATGGAAAGCCCGGAAAATGCTGCCCTGGCCGCCGAAGCAAAGAAAATATATGTCGAAGCAGTCATTAGTGAAACCATCTGCAATACTAAAATGGCTGAAGCTGAAGCTAAATTTATTCAGGCCATTTTTCATCCGGTAAAAAAGATCGTTCCTTTTTATAAAAACAAAAAGTTTTTATCTGTTGCCGCTGCTTTTATTCTGGCCCTGGGAACAGCATTTATTTTGTTTACTGCACCATCAAAAGAAACTAAAATTCAAACGGCCAAAGGCGAATTGTCTCATAAAATTTTACCGGATGGATCTGAAGTCATTTTGAATGCCACTTCAAAATTAAAATTTTCCAGTAACTGGCATTCCGGTACTACGCGGGAAGTATGGCTGGAAGGCGAAGCTTTTTTTCATGTAGCTAAAACCCCACAAAAGACTCATTTTGTGGTACATACCGGGAATTGCGATATTATCGTTACGGGTACAAAATTCAATGTAACTAATATAGGTGGTGTAACACAGGTATTATTAGATGAAGGTAGTGTCACCCTTCAAACAAAAGACGGAAAGAAAATCAATATGGTCCCCGGTGATTTCGCAGAAGTAAAAAATAATGCTATTCAAAAGGAAAAGGCTGAAAAAGAAAAAATCCTTGCCTGGAAAGACCACAAATTGGTTTTTGATAATACTCCATTAGAAGAGGCTATTAAGCAGATCAATGCGCAATATGATGCACATATCATCATTGCGGATAGCAGTATTTCACAAACAACCATTACGGGAATATTACCCAATGATAACCTGGAAATTTTGTTGAATTCCCTGGAAGCAACGATGAATTTTAAAATTGTTCGGAATAATGATCAAATTTCCATTATAAAACCCTGAGTGCAAACATTAAAAATAAAACCTGCATCAAATGAGAAAATCAATTACCTATTACCTGGTCTGTATTGCTCTGGTAGCACAGGCCTTTTGCGCAAAATCTCTGTATGCGCAATCTGAAAATGCATATGCCATAAATGTGCAATATGCCCAGAGAAATAATGATCCTGTCAATCTAAAAGTACAGGATACGCAAAAACAAACACTCATAAATGTCCTAAAGGAATTGAATAAAACACAGGGCATTTATTTCCTTTTTTCCGAAAAAGGTATTGATCAGACTTTGGTTAATCCCATTCCTGAGAATATACAAAACACGGATAAAATCTTGCAACAAGTATTAAGAAACTCCGGACTTACTTACAAAAAAGTTTCTGATAATACTTATGTCATCGTGAATGACAATAAAAAGAAAATAGCCGATATCAGTGTGAGCGATCTCGAGCATTTTGTCATTATGAAAGGATTACCCGGTACGTCATTCTTCTACGATATCATTAACGGTAAAGTTACAGATCAAAATGGCAATCCTCTTGCCGGTGTAAGTATTACAATAAAAGGAAAAACCCGGGGTGTATCGTCTGGCACAGATGGAAGTTTTAAAATAGATGCCAATGAAGGAGATATCTTAGTTTTCTCTTATATTGGTTATGATTCCAAAGAAGTAACCGTAGGTACTGATCACTCCATTACGATTTCTTTATCAGAGACTCAAACTCAATTAACAGATGTTGTTGTGACAACAGCATTAGGTATTCAACGCCAATCAAAAAGCTTAACTTATGCAGTGCAAAAAGTGAATAATGAAGATCTCACCACAGTACAGGATGCCAACTTTATCAATAACCTGACCGGCCGTGTTGCCGGTGTGACGATTTCCAAAAGTGCCTCAGGTATCGGAGGATCCACCCGTGTTATTTTGAGGGGAAATAAATCCACCCGCGAAAATCAACCTTTATATGTTATTGATGGGGTGCCTTTAGTCAACTATTCGCCTGCTCAACCTAATGATGAATTCGGCCAGTCAATTGGATATGTTGGTCTGGATGGTGGAGATGGTATTTCAAACTTAAATCCGGATGATATTGAAAATGTAACGGTCTTAAAAGGTGCTTCAGCGGCAGCTTTATATGGAAGTAGCGCAGCGAATGGGGTTATTTTAATTACTACTAAAAAGGGAAAAGCCGGAGTAACTAAAATTGATATATCCAGTTCACTTACATTCGATAACCCACTTTATAAAGAGCCCTTACAATTCAAATATGGTCAAACGACTCCCCAATCATCAACAAGTCCCGGAAGTCTTGAAAGTTGGGGTGGTGTGGTAAATGCCAATGATTATATTGATGATTTTTTCCAAACCGGCCTTACTTCATTTAATTCTATCGCCTTATCAGGAGGTACTGAAAAAGCACAGACTTATTTTTCCTATTCCTATACGGATAATAAAGGTATAGTGCCTACTTCTACATTAAAAAAGCACAATATTAATTTCCGCGAAACCGCTAAATTCTTCAATGATCGCCTGACTGCAGATTTCAATGTTTTATTTTTAAATCAGAATGCACATAACAGGCCTGCAAGTGGTACTTACGACAATCCTTTAGGCGGTTTATATTCATTACCTCGTGGCATTGATTTTTATCAATACAAAAATTATGAACAATATTCAACACTCCGGAATACCTATGTTCAAAATTGGTGGGATGTGAATTTTGATAAAGGCTGGAATGCCAGCGCCGATCAGCAAAATCCTTATTGGTTGCTGTATCGCAATCAAAGCCAAAATACATTGAATAGGGTTTATTCTAATTTATCTTTTAAATATAAAATCAATGATTGGATCAATATTCAGGCAAGAGGAAATATTGATAAATTATTCAATGATATAGATGTTAAAAGTTATGCCACTACCTCTCCTATTCTTACTGCAGATAATGGCGGTTACTCATTGATGAATGCGATAAATACTCAGTTATATGGCGACCTCTTATTGACAGGCGCTAAAGACCTCAGTGAGAATTTTGGTATCAATGCCACTTTAGGTACAAGTATTACGGATGAAAAATTTAATAGCAATTCTTTTGGAACAAAAACAGGAGGGCCCGGATTGAATATCCCGAATGTATTTGTTTTATCTAATATTCAACCAAATTTCTTATCGCTCTCTCAAGATATTACCCATCGCCAGGTGCAATCAGTTTTTGCAACTGCATCACTCAACTATAAAAAATTTGTGTATGTAGATCTTAGTGCAAGAAATGACTGGTCTTCTACATTTGCTTTTACCCCTGAAGTAGGAAAAGGCTATTTATATTATTCCGGCGGTGTCAATCTTATCCTGAGTGAGATGACCCATTTACCCTCTTTTATCAGTTTTGGTAAATTGCGTGTATCTTATGCCAAAGTAGGTAATGATGTTAGCGCTTATTCTACATTTCCGCCCAATTATTACGTAAATTTCGATAACACACAGCCCACTTCTTATAATGGAGCAGCTCCTTACCCAGGCACTTTTTTGCAACCTGAAGACAACCGCTCCTTTGAAACAGGTCTTGAATTCCGTTTCTTCAATAGTAAATTAGGTTTAGATGCTACTTATTATCAAAACAACAATTATAATCAATACCTGGAAGTAAGTGCACCCAATGGCTCCGGCTATAATACCTATTTCATCAATGGTGGAAATATTCGTAATACAGGTGTAGAAATATCCATTTATGCCACACCGGTTAAATCCCCATCCGTTACCTGGAATACCAGCCTGAATTATGCTCTCAATAAAAATAAAGTCATCAGTTTATCAAATGACCAGTTGAATGTTGGCCGTAATTATTATACCCTTACTGGTTTAGGTAATTTACTTTATGCATCCGATATTGTAGTGGGTGGCTCCTGGGGAGATATTTATGGCCGTTTCTTCAAACGTGATGCAAGTGGTGCAATAGTAGTTGACGCAAATGGTGCTCCTTTAAAAGGCACAGATCCAAATACACAAGTGGGTGATGAGGGACAAACATACCTCGGAAATCCAAATCCAAAATATACTTTGGGATGGTCCAATTCTTTTGATTTCAAACATTTTACCGTAGGGTTCTTGTTTGATGGCCGTTTTGGAGGAAAAGTAATGAGTGTAACTCAGGCCATTCTGGATAAACTAGGCGATACAAAAGCCACCCAGGATGCACGTGATGCAGGAGGATTAAATATTCCTGCAGTTTATGAAGATGGTACCAAATTTGTCGGCCCACTCGATCCTCAGACATTTTTCCAGGCTGTTGGTGGCCAGGATGGTATTTCAGAGTATTATATGTATGATGCGACCAATGTAAGATTAAGGGAATTATCTATTGCTTATAATTTCCCGGTAAAATCTAAATGGATGCAAAACCTGCGTTTAACTTTAATTGGCCGGAATTTATTTTTCATCACGAAAAAAGCGCCATTTGATCCGGAAATTTCCATGGCTACGAATAATGGTTTACAAGGAACCGAAACCTTTAGTATCCCATCTACACGTAGTATTGGTTTCTCCTTAAATATTGGGTTTTAATATAAAAATTTATTAATTATGAAAATTCTAAATAGTATGAAAAAAATATCAATGGTTGCAGCGGTCATCCTGGTGGTTTTCTCCATGACAAGCTGTACCAAGAATTTTGAAAAATACAACACAAACCCACTTGGACTTTCTGAAGATCAATTGGAAGTAGATTATCAAAATCTTGGTTCTCCATTAAAACAGGCCCAATTATTTATTTATATAGCAAATCCTGCCTGGGCATACCAGCTGCAACAGAATCTGATTGCAGATGTTTACTCAGGTTATATGATGTCACCTTCTCCTTTTCAAAGTAATATCAATAATACCAACTATTATCTGATAGATGGGTGGAATTCTTACCCCTGGGATTGGGCCTATAACAATGTGATGAACAATACGGATGCCGTATTAAAAAAAGCCAAAGACCCCCAGTTTCAGGCATTTTATCAATGGGCAAAAATTCTGCGTGTAGAAGCCATGCACCGTGTCAGTGATATTTATGGCCCTATTATTTACACTCATTATGGTCAGATTAATGCAGATGGAAGCATAGATTATGATTCACAGCAAGATGTTTATAATGCATTTTTTAATGACCTGGATACAGCCATTAATGTTTTCACAGAAATGGTTCAAAATAATGATCTGCCTACACTTACAGATTTTGATTTGGCCTATGGCGGAAATAATGAAAAATGGCTGCAGTTTGCAAATACATTACGTTTAAGATTGGCCATTCGTATATCAGGAATTGATCCTGCAAAGGCAAAAGAAGAAGGCGAAAAATCTTTATCTAATCCTTATGGCTTATTAAAAACCAATGATGACAATTGCCTGATTGATATCGGCACCAATACACATCCTTTGAATGTAATCAATGAATCATGGGGCGATATTCGCTTAGGTGCTCCATTTGCATCACTTCTGAATGGATATAATGATCCTCGTCTACCCAAAATGGCTACTAAAGCCACAGACCCAACCGTAGCAGGACAATTTATTGGTATTCGTAACGGTATTAATATTGATGATCATTCACGTTATGCCGATTATTCATCCATGGTAACATTCCCTAATAAAGTGCAACTAATGGTCGCTGCAGAAGCATGGTTTTTAAAAGCTGAGGCAGCTTTAAGAGGCTGGTCTGGAGCCGGGGATGCTCAGGAAGATTATGAAACCGGCATCAGTACTTCATTTGCTCAATATGGCCTGGATGCATCCGCTTATATACAAGACGGCAGTTCTACAGCACAGCCTTATGTAGATCCTAAGGCTATGACTCCAGGGCAAAATGATGTACTTACAGGTTCTCCATGGTTAAGTAAGATTACTATTAAATGGGATAACAATGCAAGTTTTGATCAAAAATTGGAACGTATAATTACTCAAAAATGGATTTCTATGTACCCCGAAGGACAGGAAGCCTGGAGTGAATTCCGCAGGACAGGTTATCCAAAATTATTCCCTGTTGTGATCAATAATAGTGGCGGTACCATTTCTACAACTGATTTTATTCGCAGGATAAATTTCCCAGCAGATGAAAAAAGTAATAATCCTATCGGCGTTCAGAAAGCCATTCAAATGCTCAATGGCCCGGATAATGGTGGCACACATTTATGGTGGAATCCATAATAGATGAATTATAAAAACCAAACCCCTCAGAAAAAGGGCAGCATGTGCTGCTCTTTTTTTATTGTTCAAAGATTTATAGAATCCTGTATTATATCAGTCATACAGTTAAAAAAAGAAATGGTTATAAGTTAAAGATGAATGTTGATGAAATATTTTCTCTGGAGTGAGGGCATTTTTCATGCAGTTATTTCTTTCTCGTATAAGCAGCAGCCAATCCGGAGAAGCCTGATATCAATCCACCAATACATGCTGTTAGAAAAATCAATAACACTGAGGAGCCGCCAAGCGGCAGGATCACAGCTACCTTTTGAGATAAAATATGGTTATTCGCAATATCTATCCAAAGTGCATTGCATCCCCATAAAAGAAACAGACCTAAAAAACCGGCCAGGAAAGATTTACCAGGCGATTGCCTGAGAAATATGAAAACAATGAATGTGGTAATGGCAAAACTCCACCAGGGAAGGTATAAAGGCGCTGCGTATCCTAACAAAGCAGTTAATAATATGCTGGTTATAAATTTCATTTTTTTGAATTATGCTTTTTTAAATATCATGGTACCCTTTAATCCAGGTCTGTTTTTCATGGCTGTTTCTTTCATAAAAAGTAAAGGGTAATATTTCCCCTGAACCCAGTTATTTACAAAGTTATCATAGTATGGGCTGCCGGGATTACCACTTTGCCCTCCGGGATAAATTCCATAAGCTTGTGTAGAATCTGTGAGTTCTACGATCATACGCCAGCTGGGACCATGGAATTCTTTTAATGCATTGATTTCCGTTTCTCCTCCACTGGAAAAAAGATCTAAGCGACTTAATACCGGTATGCGCAACAAATGCCGAATACCACTCTTTTTAAATTTTCCCCAAACTAAATTGTTTTCTGAATCTGCTTTTTCCAATACAGGGATCATTTTTTTAAATGCACTGGTAATATCATTTTGTAAGGTTTCCTGACTCGAAGTAAGTGTATTATCCAGAAATAAATAATGTGTCGAATCTTTAAGTAAACCATCCAATAAAGTACTTTTCTCAGGCCATGGTAATGGAAGTGATGAGCGGGAGAACTCATCCGAATAAACAGTAGTCATAAGGCTATCCCACCATAATTTTTCAATGGTTGGGCCTTTTTCTATAGCATCATTTTGCAAATTCCATTGAATATAAATATCCAGGTATTTCATTTCTTTTTCTGAAAGAGCAGACTGATCTATGTATTTCAGTAATATAGGCCTGGCCATCTCCTGGAAAATATTATAATTATTTGTTTGCAATTTTTCCATATCCTGTACGGTGATTTGTTGCATACGACCTAGGTAACGGTTTATCAGGTAACCTCTGTAAACCGGGTAAACACCTCCTAAATAATAGGGATAACTGGTATCATAAGGTAATTGGTTTGCACTGCTAACAAATCCCCGTGAGGGATTATGATCAACAATATTTGCACTATCCGGAATGAAACCACGCCAGGCATAGGTATCATTTTCTCCCGGCATGAGAAAATCACCCTGTCCTCTCCATTTTGCAGGGAATTTGCCATTTTGTTTTAGGGCGATATCCCCTCTCTTACAGGCGAAAATCATATTTTGTCCGGGGCATTCATACCCTTTCATGGCTTCAATATAATCATCGTAATTTTTAGAAAAATCTAATGCTCTAAACGTTTTAATTTCATTACTACCATCCTGTGCCTGCCAATGACAGGCATAAGCTTTACCAGTATGCAACATATCCGGATAATCCTGATCATACATGACCGGCCCCCAGATTGTTTCGGGGATCTTTTCAATATGATCCGGTTTTCCTTTAATATGGATCACTTCATTCCGGAATGTTGTTTTTTGCCAGGCACTGTCATACCAGTATTCTTGTTTTGAACTGTCTTTAAATTTTATTTCAAAATAATCCCGAACATCCCGCATAGCATTCGTGAAGCCCCACGCACAACTGTCATTAAACCCAATAACGATTGAGGGAGCGCCCGGGAAGCTTGCACCATAAGCATTCATTTGTGGAGTGGAGATTTGCATTTCAAACCATAATGAAGGCAGGTTTAATCCAAGATGCGGATCATTACACAAAATGGGCTTTCCACTTTTTGTTTTGTTGCCCGATACGGCCCAGTTGTTACTTCCATTGCTTTTATCCGGTTTGATCAGGCTATCCGTTTGAGGAAGGTTTGAATGATAATTAAAATATACAGAGTCCGCTCCTGCCGGAGGTTTCATGGAAAAAGCTGCGGGTGCAAATTTTGTGCCTTTCGGAATGATGGGGTCTAAGGAATCCTGCCCATAAGGATATAAAGCGGCCATCTCCGTTTTTGAAAAAACTGATTTGGCATTGGTCATTTCAAAATCCTGTTCAAAACCGGCCAGGTCAAAAGCCATATATTTCATAAATAAAACAGACTTTAAGTTCGTCCATTTCTCCGGTTTATAATTGAGTAGTTTATATTCAAAGGGGATATCTTTATCTTTCAAATTGCTGATGTAATAATTCACGCCTTCAGTATAAGCATCAGCATAGGCTTTCGTTTCAGGATTTGACTCCAGAGAAGCTAAGGAATTTTCTGCACCTGAAACCATGCCTAGTCTTCTGAAGAAACGATCAATTTTTAAGAAATTTGTTCCATTACTACTGTCACCCATAATTTCACTGAGCCTGCCACCTGCAGCATAGCTTTGAAAATCCATTTGCCATAATCTGAACTTAGCATGCAGGTATCCTTGCAGAAATATTGCGTCATGTTCATTTTCAGCATATACATGTGGCACCATCCGGTCATCAAAATATACATTTGCATTTCCCTGCAACCCTTTTATAGCGTGTGTCTCATTCAATTCTTGATCTACCGGATCCGCATTTTGCCAAAACCCTTTTTGAGGTGAAAGAAAATAACCCAACCTAGGCGTATGGCTATCTTTTACTGGTAAAGGCATATCTAACACCATAATCAAAGCCACCGTAATGATGGCTGCCAGGGAGAAAGGAAGGATTTTCATAAAACCAATTTATGGCTTAAACATAATAAAGAAAAATGAAATGGGATAAATTGGCCTTAATTATTTTTTCACAAGAGAAAAAAATTCCTACGTCTTTGTATTTCAAAAATGACCGTTTGAATATCATAAAACAGGTTTTCTGAATATCACGAAGAACTCCGAATCTGTTATTAAATCAAATAATCAACTACAAGCCGATCCATGTTTATTCAAACCGAACAATTTTTCGAAATAAAAAGTCAACTTTTTTAAAATATCTAAATCATGAAAAATATTGAAATGATGAAGTACTATTATTGATAAGAAATTTTAATGCTTACAACTGAATTTAAGAATTTACAATTTTGGTTTTATTTGAATCGCTTATCTTTAAAAATTCAAAATAAACCATATGCAGACTGCTTCTAAAAAAGTCATTAATGGCTGGGCCATGTATGATTGGGCAAATAGTGTATATAATCTTGTCATCACTACATCCTTTTTTCCAATTTATTTTACAGCAGTTACTAAAAAGGAGTTTGGCTCTGATATCATCCCTTTTCTGGGAAGGAAATTTGTCAATTCTTCATTATATGATTACAGTCTTGCAGCGGCATATTTAATGATTGCCATACTCTACCCGGTACTAACATCCATTGCGGATACACGTGGCAATAAGAAAAAATTCATGCAGTTTTTTTGTTATATGGGCGCTATTGGATGTTCCTTGTTATTCTTTTTTAATGGTGCAAATTTATGGTTGGGCATTTCCTGTTTCATGCTTGCTGCAATGGGTTATGTTGGCAGCCTGGTTTTTTATAACGCCTATCTTCCGGAAATTGCTTCATTGGAAGACCAGGATCGTATAAGCGCCAAAGGTTTTTCCTATGGATATATAGGCAGTGTAATATTACAATTGATTGGTTTTGCATTGGTATTTTTTATGCCGGATCAGTTATTTGCTACCCGATTAACCTTTTTATTAGTTGGGATATGGTGGTTTGGTTTTGCACAAATCACTTTTGCTGTTTTGCCAAAATCTCAAATAAATATTTCATCCAAAAACAATATTATTAAGAGCAGTTTCCAGGAAGTAAAAAAAGTATACCGGGAAGTAAAAAAAATGCCGCCCTTAAAACGATTTTTAAGAGCTTTCTTTTTTTATAGCATGGGTGTTCAAACTGTCATGCTGGCTGCGACTTTATTTGGTAGTAAATTATTAGGATTACCGGACGAAAAACTCATTGCTACAGTTGTATTGATTCAGTTGGTTGCCATTGCCGGAGCATATATCATGAGCCGTTTCTCTGCAAAATATGGGAATGTTAAGGTACTGATGGGGGTTGTGGTTTTTTGGATTCTGATATGTGTGGCAGCCTACTATACTGCCTGGTATAAGGAACAAGGTGCGGACCCTGAATACTGGTTTTATATTATTGCGGTTGCAGTAGGTCTGGTGATGGGAGGCATACAGTCTTTGAGCCGGTCTACTTATTCAAAATTTATGCCTGATACAAAAGATACCGCATCTTATTTCAGTTATTATGACCTCACAGAAAAAATAGCGATTGTGATCGGTATGTTCAGCTTCGGATTGATAGAAGAATTAACAGGGAGTATGAAAAATTCTGTCTTATCACTCATTGTTTTTTTTGTTATTGGTTTAATATGGTTGTATTCCACCTTAAATGCTGAAAATAAAATAGCAAAAAAAGTACCTTTGTAATTATGAATTTATATTCCATTCTTACAGGCAGGTTTAAATTAGATGGTGGCGCTATGTTTGGCGTAGTACCCAAGAGTATCTGGCAGAAGTTAAATCCGCCGGATGAACAAAATTTATGCAGTTGGGAAATGCGCTGTTTACTCATTGAAGATGGGAATGATTTAATATTAATTGATAATGGTATTGGAAATAAGCAAAGTGAAAAATTTTTCAGCCATTACTATTTACATGGCGATGATACGCTGGAAAAATCACTGGCAAAATATGGTTTCCATAAAAGCGACATTACGCATGTTTTTCTTACCCATTTACACTTTGATCATTGTGGGGGAAGTATTGAACGGAAGGGAGATGAATTGGTGCCTGCATTTCAAAATGCCCGTTATTTTTCTAATGAAGCGCACTGGAACTGGGCTATACAGCCAAATGATCGGGAGAAGGCATCATTTCTCAAAGAAAATATTTTGCCTATACAGGATAATGGCCAATTGGAATTTTTACCCTTAACAGAAGGATTTGAATTTACCAAAAATTTCAAGGTACGTTTTGTAAATGGCCATACGGAAGCCATGATGCTTCCTCAGATTTCGTATAAAGGACATACTCTAATTTATATGGCTGATCTACTTCCTTCAGTGGCGCATATTCCCCTGCCCTATGTGATGGCTTATGACATGTTTCCTCTAAAAACATTAATGGAAAAAAAATCATTTTTACAGGAAGCCGTGGAGAAAAAATATATTTTATTTTTTGAACATGATCCTTCTATTGAATGTTGTACAGTAGAAATGACGGAGAAAGGTATCAGGCAGGAAAGAACCTTTTTACTAAAAGATTTGTAATTGATTTTTTAGAAATAAAATATTACCTGAAACTAATCAAAGAAGAGAGTGCATAACGCAAGTTTTTATACCCCATCATATCTACTTTGATACTCCCCACAGCAATAGGGCTTTCAATGCGAAGCGGCACATGATTATTGTCATCAGATACCCAAACAGTCATTTTTTCTCCGCCTTCAAAAATGGTCCCTTTAATCAGTAAAGGTTTGAATTTGATGGCATTAAATTTACCATATCTTGTCTTGATTGTTTCCTTGCCGAGATAACGGATATATAAATTAAAGACCTCATTATCCAAAAACATGGAAAAAGGAATCCTATCTCCCACCTGATATTTTTTAAAATCAATATTCCGGGCATAATAAATGGAACTCAAAACATCCTGTACACAATTAGGTACTTTGAATACTCCGTCATTGGTAATAGCGGTATTCGTTTGTTGATTAAAAGCAACATTTTCATTTTTTTTATACCCGCCTTCATCTACATTTCGAATAAATTTTAGAGGCTGCAAATTCATCGTATCAAAAAAAGATTCATAACGATCCCGAACTTTAAATATCCAGTCATAACTTGAATTGGTTCTTCCTGTTCCCACTACATGAAAAACCGGTTTATTATTCAACCGATCCAGGTTTACATTGAACATGGCTACACCTGCGTTGACATATAAGCCTGCCACATTATAATAAACATTGTAAGTAAGCGATTCTCCTGCACTAAAAGTATGATTTCGCAAACCGCAAAAATCATCTCCCGCACTAAGCCTGAGCGTTAAAGCAATGCCGGCTAAAAAGAGTACGCATTGTTTCATATCATTTATTTCTAAAAATTCTAACTCCCAACATAAAAATACTTCCAAAAATGGATGGAATGATTAAGTTAACCAACCATATACCTGTTGCTGTTGCTACTATACCCAATGAATTTGCACTTATAATGCCAAAAAGTTGCAATCCTGCTTCTCCTCGTAATCCCACATCTGCTAAAGGAATCGTAGGTAAAATCGCTAAAACCAAAAAAAGCACACAGGTGGTAAAAACAGCATCCAACCAATATACCTCTACCTGAAATATATGGAGCAATAATAAATATTGTAAGACAAAAACACAAAAACGTACAACAGATAATAGCAGGATTTTTGTTAATTCTTTTGGATGAAAATTTTCGATACTTTCAATGAGGTATTTATACTTATATATATACGGTATTTTATCAATAATCTTTGTTAACCAGGATAACTTAAAATAAATCAATAACAATAATAAAGTACCGATAATGATGAAATACATAATACCATCCATCCAAAAAAGGGTTAAGCCTTCAAATTGGGTAGTATGAGTCCATGTAAAATGCCTTAAGTAAATGAGCCCGGCAATACCTGCAATAAATGTAACCAGTACTTGTGCAATACTACCGACAATGGTTAATGCTACAGAACGTAGCCGGTTTCCTTCACTCATATAAACAATACGGCCGGTATATTCTCCAATACCATTGGGTAAAAATAAGGAGAGGGATAAGCCAGATAACACAGCACGAAAGGCCCGAAAAATATTCAGTTTTTCAACAGGCCTTACCAGGATTTGCCATTTTTTAGCCTCAATTCCCCAATTCGCGATCATAAAGAGAAATAAAAAAACAATAGGCCAGGTATTTTTCGAGGAAAAAGCGTACCTCATTAAATCTTTGCTTTGTGCTAAAGAGGCCTGCCCCTTGATTTTTTCATAGATAGCAAAAGATAGAATAACAAATACCAGCGGACCAATGATGTAATTGAGTAATATTTTATAACGGCGCTTCAGCAGTTTCTTTTTATTTTACAAAATTGATTTTTCGAAGCTCTTTAAAAACAATAATGTATCACAAGATATTCTTTTTTTTAAAAAGCCTTAAACAATGACTTATAAAATATCCTGCTGGATGATAAAATAAAAACTCTTTTTTTATAGCTACTTATTTTTGCCTCCTTTCAATTCCTTCATTTTTTGTTGTGTCGCCATCATTTGTTCATAGCGCTCCTGGAATTTACTTTTTACTTTAGGTGTCTTACGTTTCTGATCAATTTTAGCCAGAATTTTATCATGGTCAATGATATAATTCTGTATAACAAATTGGATACCTAATGTGATAATGTTAGATACTGTATAATACCAGGTGAGGGCTGAGGGTAGCCGGTTGAATACAAACAATAAAATGAATGGGAAAAAATAAGGCATATACTTCATCGCAGGGTTACTCTGCTGCGGTGTCATATTGATATTATAAAGCGAAATCATAAAGCTGGTAATCACGGCAGTTAATGTGAATAAACTGATATGATCTCCAAAACCCATTGGAATGGAAAATGGTAAATGAGCAACCACATCATAACTGGATAAATCTTTTGCCCATAAAAATGATTGTCCCCTTAAATCAATATTGGAACTAAAATAACTATACAATGCAAAAAATATAGGTATTTGCAATAATGCAGGAACACACCCTCCCAGAGGATTGACCCCTGCTTCACGGAAAAGTTTCATTTGTTCCATGGCATAGCCTTGCTGATTGTCTCCAAACTTAGCTTTCAAGGCATCTAATTCAGGCTTCATGACACGCATTTTTGCGCCACTGAGATAGCTTTTATAAGTTAAGGGCGATGTGACCAACCGGATTAACAAAGTTAACAAGGCAATCACCCATCCATAGTTACCTATAAAAGAAGCCAGGAAATTAAACACCGGCATGATGAAATATCGGTTAATGTATTTTACAAAGGAAAAAATGCCACTACCCAGGTCCACGATATTTTCCATGCCATTGTTGTATTTCTTCAACAAGTCATAATTATTCGGGCCATAATAAAGTTGCATGGGAATCGTGGCCACCGTTGATGCCGGTACTTGTACTTTGAGGTTGGCGGTTGCCTTAAAAAGTTCAGCAGTGGTGTCGGGCAATAATGTCATTTCCGCTTTACCGGAGGCAAACTTATTTTTTGAGAGAATCGTACTATTGAAAAATTGTTGCTTAAATGAAACCCAGTCTACCGGTATTTCAAAATCCTTTGTGGTTCCGGACATGGCGCTGCTATAATCATATCCATCCTTATCAAAAAAACAAAGCCGGGATTGCTGAACTTCATAAGTGTGAGATAATTGCTGCTGATGCATTTCCACACCCCATTGTAAATTCAATGAATTTTGAGTTAATAATTTATCCGCTCCATTCAACAATATATTCCAGTCCATGAAATAATCATTGGAAGGAATTTTGAATTGATGTGAAATGCTTTGCCCGGCTGAGCCATGCAAGGTATATGTGATTATTTGTGATCCATCTGCATTTTTGGTAATGACAGGTGCACTAAAAAATAAATTGGAAGTAAGTACAGCATGATTTGGACTGGTATTAATATTATAGCCCAATTGATCGTGTGGGCCTCCACTCAAAATAACGGGTGTACTATCCATTTGATTAAACTTCTTCAGGACCACACTTTTCACCACCCCACCTTTATTCGTAAAAATAACCTTCATCAGAGGGTTTTCTACAGTTACCAAAGATTCCGTACCTGTTGATGCCGTTTCAAAATCTCCGGCATCAGTTACTTTGGTCAGTGAATCACGGCGGAGAGAATCTAATCTCATTGCCACTGTATCTACTGCAGGTTTTCTTGCAGCAATTGCTTTTTCAGTGGAATCTTTTACAAAAGCATCCCGCTCCTGCAAAGCATTTGTTTGCTTTGAAGTGTACCAGAAAAAAACAAAAAATAAAATGCCCAGCAACACAAAACCAATAATGGTATTTTTATCCGTTTTCATACTCTTTCAAAAAATTTGAGCGGCAAAGGTAATAAACAGGGAGAATATTGAAGGAATACTCTATGAAATGCCAAAAAAGGATATTTCACGTATTATTCACACAATATAAATCTGGGTTTACACAATTTCATAAAATTTGTTCGTTTATTTAGCATTCCTTCCTTAACCACTATCGTTTTTAGAATTAAATTGATGAAATGCAAAAAGATAACTATTCTCTTTCTCAAAGAGAAAATGATCATGCAACGGCATTTACAAAATTCTTATGGTGGTTAGCCACTGCCGAAGAAGATATCATCAGGGATTGCCGAATAGATAGAAATCGCTATGCCATTACAGGTTATACCGTTTTAGGCACCTGGCTTTTTGCCACCCTTGCCTGGTTTTATTTCTTTTATACAGTAGTGAATCAAGTTATTCCCGCACTTTTATTAGGGATTTTTATGGGTGGGATCATTTTAGGTATTGACAGGGCACTTATAAAAGGCATAAATGCCCGGAATAAAAAGAAATTTATTCCTCTCCTATTCAGAGGTTTACTGGCCATAACCATTGGAACATTTATGGCACAACCGGCTTTATTGTATTTATTTGATAAAGAAATCCATGTACAAATCTCTTTAGACAATGTGCAAAAAATTAAAGAAAAACAAAATAAGTTGGATTCCTTGAATGCGCCTGTAAAAAATGAATTGCTGGCAGAAAAAAAATTATTATCTCAATCACTATCCGATAAATACAACGAAGTAACCAATGCAAGGAATAATTTTATTGCTGAAACTGATGGTAGTGGAGGTAGTGGAAAAATAGGCCTGAAAGATATAGCCAGAGCAAAGCAGAATGAATATGAAAAAATTGACAGCGCGTATCTTGATTTACATGCTCAAACCACCGTACAACTCAAATCCATTGACAGTTCACTCGAAAAATTATCCCGGGAAAACCAAAAAGAAATGGCTGCTTTCTCCTTGTTACTGAATGATGGTTTTCTTACCCGAATTGAAGGGCTGCACCATTTATTACAAAATAACAGCGCTGCCCAGTCAAGATATTATCTCCTTATCCTTATTTTGGTTTTGATTGAATTAATGCCTGTGATTGCGAAAACCATTTTACCAAATGGCACTTATGATGAAAGAATTTTCCTACGGGAACAACTTGAAAAAGAGATGGCTCATTCCAATATTTCGAAAGAGAAAGCATTGAAGGAATTATATAATCATACAGCTTTTGAAAATGATCGTGATTTCATCCAACATTTTTTTGAAAAAACGCAATCTGAAAGAGAAGAAAAATTATTAAACAAATTATCGGAATGGAAAAATAATGGCGATGGGCCATTCGATCATATGTGGAATGATATTAAAAGAAATTTTCTGTCAAAACAGGAAAATTGAAATCTATGTATTTCACTTCCTTCGCATTGTTACAATTTAAATTTGTACATCTTATTTATTGGAAATTCGAAATTTATTTTTAACTACTACATCGCGGCACACAACTTGTAATTCTGTTTTTTATACAGTACCTTTATTACACTTCCTGCTCTGAGAATATTTATTTCATCATGTAAATATTACTATGCGGAATATTACCCATACGGTGTATGAATTATTATTGAGTTTGCGTTCGCATTTTTTAGGAGCAATATCATCACAAAAAACTTCCCACGAAGAACCTCTACGTTCCGAATTGTACAATAGCTGGATGATGAAACAGCATGGAGAACGAGTAGCTTCCATGCATGCAATTTCTAAAACCCGTGGCCAGGACCGTCTTTTAAAAAGGCTCAACAATAATGAAAAAATATTACTCGAAGTCCGAAATTTACTGGTAGAAGCAGTAAAGGAAAAACGCAACATCACACCGGCAAGTGAATGGCTGCTGGATAATTTTTACTTAATTGAAGAACAAATTTCTATTGGCAGGAAACATTTGCCCAAAGGCTATAGTCAGGATTTGCCGATTTTAACTTTTGGAAATTCCGCCAAACTTCCCCGCGTCTATGATATTGCTTTGGAAATAATTTCCCATAGCGATGGGCGCATGGATATCGGTAATCTTTCCAGTTTTATTGAATCTTATCAATTGACCTCCAAACTCACTATCGGTGAATTATGGGCTATACCCATTATGCTCCGGTTAGCACTGATTGAAAATTTGCGAAGGATTGCTACTCGTATCGCCATTGACCGTATTGATATAAATCTTGCCGGTTACTGGTCCAATGAATTTAAGAAAACTGCTGAAAATAAACCCAAGGATTTGATTTTTAAAATCACGGAAATGGCGCGCAGCATGCCTTCACTGAGTAGTGCATTTGTTTCAGAGTTTTCCCGTGAATTACAGGTGAAAGGTCCGACCTATTCGCTGCTACTTAATTGGTTGGAGCAACAACTAGCTGAAATAGGAGATACGGTTGGTGAACTGATCATTTTTGAAAATCAAAAACAAGCAGCTGATCAGGTTTCTATTAGTAATAGCATTAAAAGTCTTCGATTACTAAGTACTACCGAATGGAAATTCTTTGTAGAAAATTTAAGTGAGGTAAATAATATCTTAAGCAAAGACATTGATGGTGTCTATAAAAAAATGGATTTCGCAACAAGGGACCATTACCGTCATGTAATTGAAAACATTGCAAAAAAAAGCAGATTTTCAGAAACTGATATTGCGGAAATGGCCCTGAATATGGCTATTGAAAGAAATGAACAGGGTGCTCCAGTGCGCGAAAGACATGTAGGTTATTTTTTAATTGATGAAGGTCTATATCAAATCCAAAGAGCTGCTCAGGTTAAATTCTCATGGAAGGATAAGATCAATCGTTTTTTCAAAAAAGTTCATTTACAACTATATGCAGGCTCCATTATTTTGCTCACCATTGTTCTCGTATTTTTCACCAGTTTTTATTTTTCCCAATTCTACACAAATCTTTGGATCATAGCCGGTATTGTTTTTTTGTCTTTTGTGGGGCTCAGCCAGTTTGCGACCTGGATTATCAATTGGATCACAACACTTTTGGTAAAGCCAAAACCTTTACCAAAAATGGATTTCTCCAAAGCCATCCCATCACAATGTTATACCATGGTTGCCATTCCATCAATGCTTGGCTCTATTGAAATGATAGATGAATTAACCGAAGCCCTGGAAGTGAGATATTTAGCAAATCCAAATGTAGGTTTGGTTTATGCTTTACTCACTGACTTAACGGATGCCCCGGAACAACATTTACCTGGTGATGATGCATTGATAAACCATGCCAGGCAAAGTATTGAAAATTTGAATAAAAAATATGAACAAACAGGGAGGCGTATTTTCTATTTATTTCATCGGAACAGGGAATGGAATAATAAAGAAAAAAAATGGATAGGTTATGAAAGAAAACGAGGAAAACTTGCCGCGCTGAATGCCTTTCTCCGCAATAAGCAGCATTCCTTTTCAGTCATAGCCGGGAATTTGGAAGCATTGCCATTTATTAAATATATCATTACGCTGGATGCAGATACTCAATTGCCCCGCGAGACGGCAATTAAACTGATCTCTGCTATGGCGCATCCACTTTCAATACCCGTATATAGTAGTTATAAGAAGAGAATTGTAAAAGGGTATGGCATATTACAACCGCGTGTTTCTGCAAGTTTGCCCCGGGCAAATAGTTCGTGGTATGCCAAAATTCATAGCTATGATTCCGGGCTGGACCCTTATACACGAATAACTTCAGACGTGTACCAGGATCTATTTGCGGAAGGTTCATTTATTGGAAAAGGGATCTATGATATAGATGCATTTGAAAAAGTGTTGGGCAACCGCCTTCCTGAAAATCGTGTATTGAGTCATGATTTACTTGAAGGGAGTTATTTAAGATGTGGATTAGTTTCTGATGTGCAGTTGTACGAAGATTATCCTGAAAAATATTTCAAAGAAGTGAGTCGTCGGCATCGTTGGGTGCGCGGAGACTGGCAAATTGCAAGTTGGGCACTCCCCATTTCTCCCGACATAAACGGTAAATTATCAAGAAATCATTTATCCGGTTTGTCTCACTGGAAAATTTTAGATAATCTTCGCAGAAGCCTGGTAGCACCCGCATTAGTGATATTATTGGTTTTTGGATGGTTGATCATGCCACATCCCGTTTTCTGGACATGCGGCTTAGTGCTTGTATTTATTTTACCCACGATTTTAAATAGTTTCTGGCAACTGATTCATCCACCAAAGGAATTGGAGTTTATTCCGCATTTGAAAGAGACAGGCAAAGCTTTTTTGGAAATGTTATACCCTGCATTGTTCAATATCGCTATCCTTCCTTTTGAAGCCTATTATAATACTGATGCAATCATTCGCACCAATTGGCGTTTGATTTTTTCCAGAAGAAAATTATTGGAATGGACACCATCGCACAACCATAAATATAAACCAATTAAAAGCCTGGGGAGATTTTACCTGGTTATGTGGATCTGCCCATTTATTATTTTACTCGTAACAGGTTTTGCTATACAAAAAACGATGTATATTATTTTTTATGCATCGCCCGTATTAGTGCTATGGTTACTGGCTCCGCTTATTGCCTGGGTGATCAGTAAACCCGGCACAAGAAGAATTGTGGAACTTGCGCACGATGATTTGATTTACTTGAGAAAATTATCGCGTAAAACCTGGGCATATTTTGAAGATTTTATCAATGAAAAAAATAATTACCTGCCACCCGATAATTACCAGGTACATCCGGTAGAAGTACTGGCCAACCGCACCTCTCCAACGAATATTGGTTTGGCTCTCCTCTGCCGCTTATCGGCAGTTGACTTCGGTTATATTACATTGCCGGCATTGATACATGGCACCAGGGCCACATTCGATACAATGGAAAAAATGGAACGGTTCCGTGGGCATTTTTATAACTGGTATGATACTATCTCTCTACAGCCTTTAAATCCAAAATATATATCAGCTGTGGATAGCGGCAATATGGCCGGCTATTTAATGGTTTTGAAACAAGGGCTTCTATCTTCGATTCACCAGCCAATTATTTGCCCGGAAATTTTCATTGGCCTAAAAACCACGGTACAGGTAATACAGGAGAATATCAAAGAGAACGAATCCATGCAGATTTCTTTGATCTCTAAAAAATTAGATGAAACAATCGAAGAGTGTCCGGCTACATTATTTTCTTATCATGATGTGTTACAAACAATTTCCGGAGAAATAAAAAAATGGGAAAATCATTTTCCAGAAATTATACAGCACTGGATTCAAAAATTGAGAAGTCAGGTTCAGGATTATATCGAAACATTAAAGATATATGCGCCATGGATCGAAATGCCCAACCGCGAAGCGCTGATGCATTTCTCTTTTTTTTCAAAAATTCCGACCTGGTCAGAATTAGCAAATGCCTTAGAAATTATTCATCTTGAAATTGAAAATTTTCATTCTACTCATCAAGGAGCATCTATGCTTCCTTTACCAGACAATGCAGAAGAACTTATCCAGGAAGGTGCTTTAAAAGCGGTTGACTTATTATCAACGATTCAGGTATTAGTGGAAGATTGTACCATGTATGCCGATATAGAATTCGATTTTCTGTATGATCGATCCAATAATTTAATGCACATCGGGTACAATGTAGATGCTCATGAAAAAGATCGTGGTTATTATGACTTATTAGCGTCAGAAGCCAGGCTTGGAGTATTTATAGGAATAGCACAGGGAAAATTACCCCAGGAAAGTTGGTTTGCATTAGGCAGGCTGCTTACTTATACACGAAAATCGCCCGTATTGCTTTCGTGGAGTGGATCTATGTTTGAATACCTAATGCCACAATTGATCATGCCGACCTATGTTAATACCCTTATTGAACAAACCAATCAGTCTATGGTACAAAGACAGATTGATTATGGCCATCAGCGAAATGTTCCCTGGGGAATTTCCGAATCGGGTTATAATATGGTCGATTCCAATCTGAATTATCAATACCGGGCTTTTGGAGTGCCTGATCTGGGATTGAAAAGAGGTTTGAGTGATGATTTGGTTATAGCACCCTATGCTTCCATTTTGGCATTGATGATAAAACCACATGAAGCATTACAAAATCTGCAATCGATGTCCCGCAAAGGTTTTGTTGGGAAATATGGCTTTTATGAAGCAATGGACTATACGTCTTCGCGTTTGCCACGTGGCAAAGACCATGTACCCATTTTTTCTTTTATGGTACATCATCTGGGCATGTCTTTTTTATCACTTGCCACAGTCATACAAGGGCAACAAATGCAGAAAAGGTTTGAAGATGATCCTCAATTACAATCTGCCATTTTATTATTGCAGGAAAGGATACCCAGAGCCAGTATTTTTTATGCACATACTGCGGATATCATTGATACAAAACCTACTACATCCAATCCGCAATTACGCATCATCCATTCACCACAAACCATTGTACCTGAAGTTCAGCTTTTATCAAACGGCAGATATAATGTGGCTATCACCAATTCCGGTGGTGGGTATAGCCGCTGGAACAATATATCGGTTAACCGCTGGAGAGAAGATGGCATACTGGATAATAAGGGTACATTTTGCTACATTAAGGATATTTCCACTGGGGAATTTTGGTCAAATACTTTTCAGCCAACATTGAAAAAGAGTAAAAACTACGAAGCAATTTTTTCTCAGGGCCATGCAGAATTCAAACGTTTTGATAATGGTTTTGAAACAAGAACAGAGATAGTTGTATCACCCGAAGATGATCTGGAACTCCGGCGCATAAGAGTTATAAACAAAAATGGCAGTATTAAGAAAATTAGGGTAAGCAGTTTTGCAGAAGTGGTCATAGCACCCCAAGCGGCCGATGAGGCTCATCCTGCCTTTAGTAATTTATTTGTCCAGACTAAAATTTATCCAAATCAGTCTACCATCATTTGTACAAGAAGGCCAAAGTCGAATGAGGAAAAACCACCGTGGATGTTTCATTTAGTGACTGCTGATGGTATTGCCGGAAGTAAAGCCACTTTTGAAACAGACCGTGCATATTTTATTGGTCGGGGAAGAACGGTGATTAACCCTAAAGCAATGGACACAGATTTTAAAATGAGAGGCGTAGATGGTTCGGTTTTAGATCCTTGTGTATCAATAAGCTATGAATTTGAACTGAAACCCAATCAAACTGCAACTTTTGACATTATTACCGGAATGGCAGATTCAAAGGAATTATGTGAAAGTCTCATGTACAAATACCAGGATAAATTTATTAAAAACCGGGCTTTTGAATTATCATGGACACATAATCAGGTCATTCTCCATCAGATCAATGCAAGTGAAGGTGAAGCCCAATTATATGTGCGGATGGCCGGATCAATTATTTTTCCAAATGCCTTATTGCGTGCTACACCGGAAATCATTAAAAGTAATTTCAAAGGCCAAAATGGGCTTTGGAGCTATTCCATTTCGGGTGATCTTCCTATCGTTCTTTTACGTGTCCATGATATTCAAAATTTACCACTTGTCAATCAAATGATTAAAGCACATGCTTATTGGCGTATGAAAGGGATTGCCGTGGATCTGCTTATTTTGAATGAAGATTTTGGCGCATACCGGCAGGAATTACAAGAACAGATTATGAATATTGTTACTGCTTCTGTAAATACCACTTCGAATGCCCAACCGGGAAACTTATATGTTAGAAGAACAGAACAGGTAACTAATGAAGACCGAATTTTATTTCAGACGGTTGCCCGGATCATTATAGATGATCATGCAGGTACTTTGGAAGAACAAATTAATAATAAAGTAAATTCAAAACCACTTCCACCCGCATTTTTACCTACGATAAACCATCCCGGCAAAATGGTAGAAACACCGCAATTGCATCTTCCTGCAGATCTTGTTTTTGTCAATGGGCATGGCGGTTTTACAAAAGATGGAAAAGAATATATTATTTATTCAGATGCACAAAAAAGAACCCCGGCACCCTGGGCAAATGTACTTGCAAATTACAGGTTTGGAACGGTGATCTCAGAAAGTGGTTCCAGTTATTCCTGGCTTGAAAATGCACATGAATTCCGTTTAACACCCTGGCATAATGATCCCGTTTCAGATTCCAGCGGAGAAGCTTTTTTCATACGTGATGAAGAAGATGGAAAATTCTGGTCTCCCATGCCATTGCCTGCAACCAGTAAAGAAGCCTATATTACCCGACACGGTTTTGGGTACTCCGTATTTGAACATATAGAAAACGGTATTCAATCTGAAACAACTGTATTTGTCCATATTGATAAACCAGTAAAATTCACATCTATTCGTTTAAAAAATCTTTCCGGAAGAGAAAGAAAATTAAGTGTGACCGGATATGCCGAATGGATCCTTGGTGACTTACGTTCAAAATCTTCCATGTATATCATTACAGAAAAAGATGCCGAAACCGGTGCACTTTTTTCCAAAAACAGGTATAACTCCATTTTCTTTGAACAGGTTTGTTTTTTTACGGCTCATACATCTAAAATGAGTTTTACCTGTGACCGTTCAGAATTTATCGGGAGTAATGGCTCTATGCAATCTCCTGCTGCAATGGGCAGAATTAAATTATCCGGGAAAAATGGTGCATCTATGGATGCGTGTGCTGCCATTCAAATTCCTACCAGCTTATATGCAGGTGAAGAAAAAGAAATAATTTTTCGCCTCGGTGCCGGGAATAATGAGCAAGAAGTGCAAAACATTATTGAAACGACAAAGGATCCAATTTATGCACAGGAAACCTTACAAAAGGTACATGAATTCTGGAATGAAACCCTTGGTGCAGTAAAAGTAGAAACACCTGATAATGCATTAAACTTCCTGACAAATGGTTGGCTGGTGTATCAGGCGCTTGCTTGCCGTGTTTGGGGCAGAAGTGGTTATTATCAATCTGGTGGTGCCTTTGGCTTCCGCGATCAGTTGCAGGATGTAATGGCCTTGTTGCATACCAAACCACAGGTTGCCCGGGATCAGATTATACTCAGTGCTTCCCGTCAATTCAAAGAAGGAGATGTGCAGCATTGGTGGCATCCGCCTACAGGACGTGGTGTGCGTACCAGGTGTTCAGACGATTATTTGTGGTTACCATTTGTCACCAACAAGTATATAGAACTTACGGAGGATTGGGAAATCTTACAAGAATCTGTTTCTTTTATAGAAGGAAGACCATTGAATATGCATGAAGATTCCTATTATGACCTGCCGGTATATTTAAATTATTTTGAACCATTATATAATCATTGCAAACTCGCGATACAGCATGGTCTGCGTTTTGGAGCACATGGTTTACCATTAATCGGGTCGGGTGACTGGAATGATGGGATGGACCGAGTTGGCAATGAAGGTCGTGGTGAAAGCGTGTGGCTGGCTTTTTTTCTCTATACTAATTTAAATGAATTTGCAAAAATTGCCCACCATCAAAATGATCATGAATTTGCGGAAGAATGTTTGCAGCAAGCGAAAAACCTGAAAGAAAACATTGCAAAAAATGCATGGGATGGAGACTGGTACAGGAGAGCTTATTTTGATGATGGTACACCTCTGGGATCTATAAAAAATAAAGAATGCAGGATAGATTCCATTTCTCAAAGCTGGTCAATACTTTCCCAGGGTGGAACCAGTCAACGTTCGACATCGGGAATGAAGGCAGTAGATAAATTTCTTGTTGACCGAACCCATAGATTAATAAAGTTATTGGATCCTGCATTTGATACTGCTGATTTAGATCCCGGATATATTAAAGGATATGTACCAGGAGTAAGGGAAAATGGAGGTCAATATACACATGCCGCAATATGGACCATGATGGCATTTGCAGCATTGGGAGAAAATGAAAAAGTATGGGAATTATTTTCATTGATCAATCCTGTGGACCACTCTCATACTGAAGCTTTGGTGCAACAATACAAAGCGGAACCCTATGTGTTGGTAGCGGATATATACAGTACTCCCGGACATGAGGGCAGAGGTGGTTGGTCTTGGTATACAGGTTCAGCTGGTTGGATGTATCAATTTATCCTGGAATTCATGCTCGGATTAAAACGCGAAGGAGATAAGCTGTTATTTCATCCATGCATACCGGATTCATGGGACTCATTTTCCATAAATTATCAATATGAAAAAACCACGTATCATATTAATTTCATAAATAGAAGCGATCAATCCTCACTTCATATAAATGGAAAGAAACAGGAAAAAAGATCTATTTTATTGGAAAAAGATGCCGGGACAATCGAGATTGAATTCCATATAAATGGTGCCAAAAAGCAAACGCCTTTAAATGAGCAGGTTAAAGAAATGAAATAGAATCATCTTTTCAAATTTATTCATCGCATATTTAACGTGGGCATTACAGTACTAAAATATGTAAAAACAATTGGCAGATTTACCAATTGAAATCATATTTAAAGATTGTTTACACTTTTAAAAAAGGAAAGTTTAAAAAAATAATATTATTTCTGCAACGTACATTGCATTCATCTCAATTATAATTAAATTCGTGTTAGAATGAGTGCAAATACAAATACGACATTAGATACGGATTTACCCAAATATGCCCTGAATGAAGAACAGGAAAAAAAGGAAATCCTAAGAAAATATCGCGCTCTTTTGAGGCTCCTTCATCCAAAATTGAAAAGGGGTGACAAGGAGATTGTTCGCACGGCATTTGAAATGGCGGCAGAAGCACATAAGACCATGCGTCGCAAAAGCGGTGAGCCTTATATTTTTCACCCTTTGGCCGTTGCCACAATTTGTGTGGAAGAAATCGGTCTGGGAGTTCGTTCCACTATTTGTTCGCTGATGCATGATACTGTTGAAGACACAGATATAACTCTGGAAGATGTGGAAAGAGAATTTGGAACAGAAATAGCACGTATTGTGGACGGGCTTACAAAAATTTCTTCTGTCATTGATACCAATATCAGCCAACAGGCTGAAAATTTTAAAAAAATCCTATTAACGCTCACCGATGATCCGCGTGTCATTCTTATAAAGCTGGCAGATCGCTTGCACAATATGCGCACTTTGGATTACATGAAACGTGAAAAGCAATTAAAAATAGCAAGTGAAACAGTTTGGGTATATGCGCCTCTTGCACATAGGATGGGTTTATATAATATTAAGACAGAACTCGAAGATCTGGCCATGAAGTATATGGAACCGGAGGCTTATAAAGAAATCGCCCGAAAGCTATCAGAGACAAAAAGAGAAAGAACCCGTTATATCAATGAATTTATTAAACCTTTAAAAGAAAAACTAAATAAAACAGGAATCGCTTTTGAAATCTTCGGAAGGCCCAAAAGCATCCATTCCATCTGGAATAAAATCAAGAAAAAAAATGTAAGTTTTGAAGAGGTCTATGATCTGTTTGCAATTCGCATCATCATTGATTCTCAACCGGAAAAAGAAAAAGAAGAATGCTGGAAAGTATATTCTTTTATAACTGATGAGTATAACCCATCTCCGGAACGACTTCGCGACTGGTTGAGTAATCCAAAGAGCAATGGTTATGAAGCGCTTCATACAACGGTAATGGGGCCACAGGGAAAGTGGGTGGAAGTACAGATACGCAGTAAAAGAATGAATGAAATAGCTGAGAAGGGTTTGGCTGCACATTACAAATACAAAGAAGGCTCAAACAATGAAGACCGTTTTGATAAATGGTTTTCTCAGATACGAGATGCCATCTCTAACCAGGATACGGATGGCATAGATTTTCTTCAGGATTTTAAAGTAAGTTTTCTTGCAGAAGAAATTTATGTGTACACGCCAAAAGGTGAAGTGAAAATGCTTCCTACCGGTTCTACAGCCCTGGATTTTGCCTTTTCCATCCATACGGCAGTCGGCAGTAAATGTATAGGGGCAAAAGTCAATCATAAATTAGTCCCCATCAGTCATAAGTTACGAAGTGGCGATCAAATAGAAATTATAACCAGCAATAAGCAAAAACCCAATGAAGACTGGCTGGGATTCGTTGTTACAGCTAAAGCACGTAGTAAAATAAAAGATTCTTTAAAGGAAGAAAAAAGAAAGATAGCTGAAGATGGAAAATATATTTTACAAAAGAAACTGGAAGGAATGGGCGCCGGCTTTAACCAACATAATATTGATGAGTTGGTGAGTTATTATAAAGTGCTTTCTCAGCTCGATCTGTTTTATGATATCGCCGTAAAAACAAATGACCTAAAGGATTTAAAATCCTTTCATGTCCTTGGCGATAAATTGGAAATGCCACGCATAGTCAAGATCCCTGAAATTAAAACAGAGACAGATAATAAACATTCAAAAAAAGACTCCGAATTAATCATTTTTGGGGAGAGCAGTGACAAAATAAAATATACGCTGGCAAAGTGTTGCAACCCCATTCCGGGAGACAGCGTTTTTGGATTTGTCAGTACCGGTAAGGGCCTGAGCATTCATAGAACAAATTGTCCTAATGCTGCTCAAATGATGGCCAATTATGGCCATAGGATTGTAAAAACCAAATGGGCAAAGAATAAAGAAATTTCTTTCCTAACCGGGTTAAAAATTATTGGTTTGGATGATGTCGGTGTTGTAAATAAAATATCCAATGTGATTAGTGGCGAGATGAAAATTAATATTTCCGCATTAACCATTGAATCCATGGAAGGCCTTTTTGAAGGAACGATCAAAATTTTTGTGCATGACAAAGAAGAGCTGGATAATTTGGTAAATCAACTGAAAAAATTGAATGGAATCCAATCCGTAAAAAGGTTTGATACAGATGAAATTGCATAATTCATCACCTGCCCATTTTCTAAAATTCATTTTATGGATTATTTATTAAGGCCCTGGAAATTAGATGACCTGGATAGTTTGGTCTTACATGCAAATAATCCACGCATCGCTCAATTTATGACGGATGCATTTCCACATCCTTATACTCCTGATGCCGGAAAAAAATTTATTCAATATGCTACAAAGGATCACACCGTACACATCTTTGCTATAGAAGTAAAGGGTAAAGCAGTAGGAGGTATTGGTATTCATCCTCAACAAGATGTTTTCAGAAAAAATGCTGAAATCGGATATTGGCTGGGTGAAGCATATTGGAATACTGGAATAATGACTCAAGCACTTTCCCAAATAGTCACAATTGCATTTATAAATTTGAATTTTGAACGCGTATTTGCAAGGCCATTTTCAACAAATACAGCATCCCAGAAGGTTTTAGAAAAATGCGGTTTTAAAATGGAAGCCATTTTAAAAAAAACAATTTATAAAGATGGGCTTTACCTGGATGAACTGATTTATGCAAAAAGAAAAAAGGAGCTTTCTATATAATTTATATTTACTTTGTCCTTAAAAAATCATGATCAATTTTAAGTCATTTCTTATTACCGTGATGGCCCTGTTTTTTTTGCAAACAACATTTGCACAGGCAGATGGAAGCTCCCCATTTGATACAACGATCTACGGACGAAATGAAAAAGTAGGAAAATATATTAAGATAAGAGGATTTAATATGTATTATGAAGAATATGGTCAGGGCGCTCCCCTTTTGATCATACATGGGAATGGCGGGTCCATCAATAATTTCTTATATCAAATCCCTTACTTTTCAAAAGACAACCGGGTGATCCTGGCTGACAGCCGGGCGCAGGGAAAATCCTATGATTTCAGTGATTCCCTGAGTTATGAAATGATGGCAGACGATTTAAATGCCTTACTTGACAGCCTGCATGTAGATTCCTGTAATGTCATTGGCTGGAGTGATGGTGGAATCAATGGGTTATTACTCGCTATCCGTCACCCTGATAAAGTAAAAAAATTAGCTATTACAGGAGCTAACCTTCAGCCGGATACGACTGCTGTAGATCCTTTTGTATGGGAATGGGCACAACATCAATACGATACGGTTAGTCACATGCAACAAAATGCTATGGTAAAAAATTCGCTGAAACTATTGAATTTACTCACTCATGAGCCACATATTCCTATTGCAGATTTAGCAACCATTCAATGCCCTGTATTGGTTATTGGAGGTGATCATGATGTGATAAGAACGGAACATACCATGCTGATAGCACAATCTATTCCTAAATCTTATTTATGGATTTTGCCTGCATCCGGCCACTCAACACCTATCGTTTATAAAGACCTGTTTAATGAAGTGGTAGCTGATTTCTTTAAAAAACCCTATCGAAAAATAGAAGGTTTTGACCGATTTAATTAACGCTCGGTTTAGGTAAAATATTATCAATAAAGCCTTATCATAGAAAAGATGGAATGATTTTTCAAAAAAAAGAAGGAGAAAAACTCCTTCTTTTTTTTGGGGATTCAATTCTTTTATGAAACTTCTTCAGTGTGGGAACGCATATTGCTCAATTTTTCCTTTCCCTTTTCACGCCATTCATTGATTGCATTTTTAGTATTTTCTACTTTTTCAGAAACACCATCAACAAAATGATTATAAGAATCTTTCACCTTATCTTTCAGGTCATTTTTCTTTTCACCAATTTTTCTTCTGGTTTCTGAACCCTTATCCGGTGCGAATAAAATACCTAATACGGCTCCGGCAGCTGCGCCAAGTAAGATCCCGGCCAATAATTTTTGCTTACTCATAGTTTGAAATTTTATTTTTAATTAAAAATATACTGCTCACTTCAGAACGAAAACAATGCCAGAAATAAATGGCCTCATTTTTATTAGGATAAATATAAGAAAAAAAGGCCTGATTTACAAAACTATTGTGAACACTTTTAAGGAAAGTGGTTTAGAGTTCTTTTAAGGTCTTATGAATAACACTTAGCAAACCATTTGTAGATTTATCATCCCCTAATTGCCAGAACATGATACCATTCAGGTGTTGGTTAAGGGCATATTTGGTTTTTAAATAAATCGAATGTTCATTATCATAACTGATTAACTGTTTTTTCTCTTTACTATACATGTAGGGTGCCTCAGCAATGGAATCCCAATAATAAAGAAAACCCTCTTTTTTGAGTTTGGTTGTGTCGAAATCTTTATAAGAAATTCCATGATTAAATTTACAGGGCATATATAATCCATTGTTTTCATTTTTAAAAATATCAAACACCCTGGCATAAAAAGCAGCTCCAATGACCAATTTATTCATGGGAAATCCAATACGATAGAGATAGCGAACTGCATAATCTGTAGATTCCTTTTGCCAAGGAGTAGCATAAAGTGGCGTATGATGGCCACTCACAACACTAAAACCATTTACCAGGTCATAGCTCATCAGGTTTACTCTATCCACCAATGGTGTAATCTTATCCCATTCTACTGAAGAATCCAGGAAATTCGAAAAGCCTCCTGCAGCAAAACTGATCTCATATTTTTTACCAAGTTGATTACGCAAAGCTTCAAGTAAAAGGGTAAAATTCTGTTTATCATCTTTTTGAAATAAATGACCGGGGTATCCGGAAATAGCCGGGTATTCCCAATCGAGATCTATCCCGTCTGCCTGGAAATA
Source organism: Bacteroidota bacterium (assembly GCA_018268015.1). GTDB lineage: Bacteria > Bacteroidota > Bacteroidia > Chitinophagales > Chitinophagaceae > JAFDXJ01. Next base: position 38,657 of record JAFDXJ010000050.1, on the reverse strand, counting down.
TTCCAGCAAGTGCTTAACAGATTTAGAGAAATTCACCCGTCCATTTTTTGTGGAAAAAACTTCGGAACAGGGCATACATCCGCCCCATCCACCAACGGATAAAATCACTTTGAGAGAGGCATTTCTTTGTTTTAATGCCAGCAGTGATCGAATAGTAGCAGAATCGTTTTTATTATCTACACTCAACAACCCGTTTTTCACATGACAAAAACTGTAGATGATATGCGTCAGGTATTCAATGGGATATTCACTCGCTTCTTCTGCATTACCGGCATAATACCCTATTACAGAAAAGTTACCCGTCTTATGTATTTCCTGGCTCCTAAGGCTTAAAGGAAAATACAAGAAAAAGCATAAGATTACAATCACATATTTTCTTATCATCCTATTTTACAACTTATTTGAATTCTTATCAAAACCGGACACCACATATTCAATCATTATGCTAAAATTAAAAATATTTTTATAATCAATCTTTAAAGTGCAAGGAAGACCTGCTTTGTAACCAATTACTTAAAATTTTTAAGATCACCCGAGCACTATTAAAAAATTTTTTAATTTGCATTATGAAAAAGTTAAGAGGCTTCCTGGAATGGCAGGCTTTTGGAGTATGTTCCACTATCGGAGAAAAGCTGGGAATTGCAAGCGCCCGCATTCGCATGTGGTTTATTTATATTACTTTTTTAACAATGGGTTCGCCATTAATCATCTATATGATTCTTGCTTTTTGGCTAAATATGAAAAACTATATTCTTTCCGCAAAGCGGAACCCCTTGAAATACCTCTAAATTTATCAAATTGATTACCATTGAATATGGCTTGTCAACTTATGAAAATTTTTTAAAGCAGCTTTGCAAAGCTTTAGAATTCAAATATTCAAAAAATTTTATTAAGATCCCCGAGTCTTTAGGTCATGGGTTTTTTCGTTTATTGTCTTTCCATGGTGGAATTGAGTGTTTAATTTTCAATGCTTCTTTTAAAAATGAGATACAATTTCATCAAAAAAAAATAAAAGATGAACATTTAATTATTCGCCTGGATAACGAGAACACTCTTGGAGATAACCATTTACCCAGACTACAATTAAATAAGACAAATAGGAAATGGATTTTTATGGCTCCAAAATTTCAAATAATTTCAGGAATCAATATCCTTTTCCCCCAGGAAACCATGCAACAATTTTTCAAAGAGTCGGAAGTAGGTATTCAAATAAATGATCACCTCAATTTCTTATCCAGTTATTTTTATAATGAACCCATGGATGCTGAATATAAAAAATGGTTTAAGGAAATATTCGAAATGAATCAAAGCGAATTTCATAAACTCATTATTTATAACAGGATCATGCTGATTAGTGAAAGAGTATTTTTAAGATACCATAAAAAAGTATCCGCCACTTTTTTGCCTGGTAAATTTTCACATGAGGATTTGTCCCGGATAAAAGAAGTAACAAAAATTTTTATTCATGACTTTTCAGAACGTCCCATGTCATTGAATCAATTATCTAAAATGGCTGCCATGAGCGCGTCTAAATTTAAAATAATTTTCAAGGAAATATATGAGCAGCCTCCTCATCAGTTTTTTACAAATCAACGGATGAATAAAGCTCATGCGATGATTTTATCCAACCGGTATTCCCTCAATGAAATCATGGATGCACTTGGCTTTGAAAAGAAATCTGTTTTTAAGTCAGCCTATGAAAAACAATTTGGAAAATTGCCTGAAATGACAAATGTGAAAAATTAATGAAAGTAATTTATAAAGAAAAAGGATTTGAACTGCTTGTTAAAAAGATTGCTCAATCATTGGGTTCTTCATCTTCCGATGGTGAGCTGATTATACCTCCGGAATCAGGCACTGGAACTATCAATGCTTATCAATTACAAGATGATATTTCTGTAATGATCATGAATTGTACTTTTCATGAAGACCTGGTACTTCAAAGGGAACCGAATTTAAATCAACAATATTTTATTCTCCATTTTTTTGATATTTCATTTGAGGAAGGCCATCATGCGGCTCCTGTTTTTTATTTGCAGCATCAAACCTTATTAAACCACATTATATTCCTAAGCAATTCCTCTTTTATTTCTAAGATACATATCCCGGCAGGTATTAAAATAAATAGTGTATCTGTTTTATTTCACAAAAACATTATTCATCAATTTATTTCGCCCGCTGTTTTTGAAAAATTCACTTCCAATTACTATTATCGTGAACTACATGGTGAGCAAGTGGAATTTGTAGATTCCACTTACCGGGCTATTATTGAAGAGATCATCGGCGAGCATAAAAAAAATCCGGTTACAATACAGTTTATTTATAATCGGATATTATTATTACTGGAAAGAATGCTGGTTAATTTTCATGAAAAATTAAAAACCGGTATCGTCGTAGCGAAAATTAAAGGTGATGAAGTCAACGCCATGATTCAGGCAGAATCAGAACTTGTAAAGAATTTCTCCGAACCGGCAATAACAATCGCCAGCCTTTCCAAAATGGCCGGAATGAGTCCTACAAAATTTAAAAAACAGTTTCGTAATTTTTATGGAATGCCGGTATATGAATATTTCCAAAAATACAGGATGCTTCAGGCAAAAAATATTTTAAAAAAAGGAGGCCATTCTATTATGGAAGTAGGTAAATTAATCGGCTATTCAAATCTTGGCCATTTTGCAGCAGCATTTAAAAAAGAATTTGGTATATTACCAAAAGACTGGGCGCATAACGAACATAAATTAGACCATCTAAAATAAAAAACTATTTATTTTTTAAGATGGCTTCCCGAATCGGTATTAATTCCTCCAGCAAAGATTCCAGCTTATCCAAAATCAACATATTGGCGCCATCACTCTTGGCTTTGGATGGATCCGGATGTGTTTCTATAAATAATCCATCTGAACCTGTTGCAATAGCCGCTTTAGCAATGGTAGAAATCATTTCCGGATTACCTCCCGTAATACCGGAACTTAAATTGGGTTGTTGTAAACTATGTGTACAATCCATTACTACAGGAACACCCAACTCCTTCATTATCGGAATATTTCTATAATCCACAATTAAATCCTGGTAACCAAAACTATTTCCCCTTTCTGTGAGCATAACTTTGTCATTACCTGCTCTTTTGATTTTATCTACAGCAAATTTCATGGCTGCCCCACTGGTAAACTGCCCTTTTTTGACATTTATGATTTTCCCAGTTTTGGCAGCAGCCTCAAGCAGATCCGTTTGCCTGCACAGAAATGCCGGTATCTGCAATACATCAGCATATTCAGCAGCCATAGCTGCTTCATCATGTGCATGAATATCAGTAACCGTAGGAATAGAAAATTTCTCTCCTGCTTTTTTTAAGAACTGTAAGGCCCGATCATCACCAATACCCGTAAAAGAGGATGAACTGGTCCTATTTGCTTTTCGGTAACTTGATTTAAAAATAAATGGAATGCCAAGCTTTTTACAGGAGGCAGAGACAGAAGAAGCAACATCCATCAATAGTTGCTCACTTTCAATAACACAAGGCCCTGCCATGAGAAAAAACTGAGCAGGATTATATTCTTGTTGATGAAATACGTTTTTCAAAAAATCAGCTACCATAGAATTTTATTAAAGTGACAACGAAATTACAGTAAACTTTACTTTCTTTGCTTTGTATAAAAAACATCCTATGGCTAAAGATAAAATTTTAGTAATTGGGGCCTGCGGCCAAATAGGTGTGGAACTCACACTTGCTTTAAGAGAAGCCTTTGGTAAGAATAATGTCATTGCCAGTGACCTGCGCGAAGAAAGCATCTTATTAAAGGGTACCGGTCCATATATTCAAATGAGTGTGATGGATAAAGAAAAATTGCAGGATATCATTAAAAAGCAAAAGATTACACAAGTCTATTTATTGGCTGCAGTTCTTTCTGCTACCGGAGAAAAAAAACCCATGATCGCCTGGGATCTGAATATGAAAGGCCTATTAAATATTTTGGAAATAGCCCGTGAAGAAAAATTACAAAAAGTTTACTGGCCATCTTCCATTGCCGTTTTTGGGCCTAGCTCGCCCAAAAAGAATTGCCCTCAACAAACCATTATTGAACCCACCACAGTATATGGAATCAGCAAATTAGCCGGTGAAAACTGGTGCAATTATTATTTCCAAAAGTATGGCGTGGACGTTCGAAGTCTGAGATATCCCGGTTTAATTTCTTATAAATCCGAACCCGGTGGCGGCACTACTGATTATGCGGTTGAAATATTTTATGAGGCCTTAAGGAAACAACAATATACCTGTTTCCTCAGCGCCAATACCTATTTACCTATGATGTATATGCCGGATGCCATTCGGGCCACAATAGAATTAATGGAAGCGCCGGCTAAAAAAATCAAAATCCATAATTCCTATAATCTTTCCGGTATCAGCTTCTCACCTAAAGATATTGCCAAAGAAATAAAAAAGCATATACCATCATTTAAAATAAATTATGCGCCGGATTATCGGCAAAAAATTGCCGAAAGCTGGCCACAAAGCATAGATGATTTAAAAACAAAAAAAGACTGGGGTTGGAAACATCAATATGATCTGGGGAAAATGACATCAGATATGATTCAGCATTTATCCTTAAATTTTAAATGATAAAAGTGACGCCCTCAGTGGCGATTTCTGTAAGTGGAAATATAGGAACCGTTTCAGTTAAAAAATCCTCCAAAACTTCATATTTACTGCTGAAATGCCCAATCAACAATTTTTTCACATCCGATAGTTTTGCAAATTCAGCAGCTTGCACAGAAGTTGAATGAAAACGCTCAATAGCTCTTTCTCTCAAATTATCCAGGTAGGTCGCTTCATGATAAAGGAGCTCTGCTCCCTGAACAATTTTTGCCATGGGCGGATAAAATTTTGTATCCGCACAATAAGCATATTTTTTAGGCAAAGCATGAGGTTTAGTTAACAATTCATTTTTAATAACTTCTCCATTTGAAGTAACGTAGTCTTCTCCCATAGACAAATTGTTATAAAAACTAACCGGAATGGAATATGCTTCTATCGTCTTTAAATCGAGTTTGCGTGGTTTCTTTTTTTCAGTAACAATAAACCCATAGCAAGGAACACGGTGTTGTACATGGAAGCAACTCACTGAAAATTTTTCTTCATCCACCAACATTTCTTCACAGGTAATACAATGAAATACCAGTTCATAAGGTAAAATAGCATGCACAATATCCAATTGTAATTGAATAATTTTTTCCAGTCCCGGAGGGGCATAGATGTGCAACGGAGTTTCTCTGTTTTGAAGACTGTAACTCGTTAATAAACCAATTAATCCATAATAATGATCGCCATGTAAATGAGAAATAAAAATATGGCTAATCTTGCTCCTTTTAATTTTATAGCGGCTCATTTGCATTTGTGTCCCTTCACCACAGTCAATCAATAGTAACCTGTCATCTATAGTTACAACCTGTGCAGTAGGATGCCTTTCATGGGCCGGCAATGCGGAATTATTCCCCAAAATGGTTACTGCAAACATGTAGTGATTTTAAAAAGTATACAGATCATCTTTCTATGAAGATACATGATCTGCATTAAATATCATGTGGAAATTGGAATAAAGTTCATACATAATCTTTGCTTGCATTATTTTTGAAAAAAAACGTTTGGAGAAATATCGAGTTGCAATTGTTATCCTGAATTTCAATGGCAGGCAATACCTGGAAAAGTTTTTGCCCTGTGTGATCGGCAACAATTATTCAGAAGCAAAAATTTATGTAGCGGATAATGCTTCCACAGATGATTCAGTCACTTTTCTAAAATCAAATTTTCCGGAAATTTCACGAATCCAATTAACTCTTAATACCGGATATGCAGGCGGTTATAATAATGCCCTAAAAGATTTAAAAGAAGATTTCTTTGTTTTACTTAATTCAGACATTGAAGTTACTCCCAACTGGATTGAGCCGGTTATTAAAATGATGGAAAACAACCTGGAGATCGCTGCCTGCCAACCCAAAATTCTTTCCTTTAAAAACCCGGATACTTTTGAATATGCAGGCGCAGCCGGCGGCTGGATAGATATGCTTGGTTATCCCTTTGCCCGAGGTAGGATTTTCGATACTTGCGAAAAAGATGAGGGTCAATATGATGATCCTTCAGAAGTATTTTGGGCAAGTGGTGCTGCTCTTTTTATTCGCCGGGAGGTTTTTGAAAAGCTTGGAGGGTTCCATGAAGCTTTTTTTGCACATATGGAAGAAATTGAATTATGCTGGCGTATTCATGAAACCGGATTAAAAATCAGTTATTGCCCCGAATCCGTGGTTTATCATGTAGGGGGAGGCACTTTGCCCCAGGGAAACAGCCGAAAAGTGTTTCTGAATTTCCGCAATAACCTTTGGATGTTGTCCATGCATTTACCTTTCAGTGAAAAGATTTGGATATTTCCCACTCGCTTTATGCTGGATCTGCTATATGTGCTAAAATCCTTATTAAGTGGCCGTTCCGGAGATGCGGGAGCAGTCATGCGTGCATGGATGATCATTATCTTTTCTCCTTTGCCCGGTAAGAAAATGATAAAAAATAAACGAAGAAATATCAGAAAGTATCCAGGTGTATATCAAGGATTACTGGCATGGGCCTATTATGTGGAAGGGAAAAAGTATTTTTCCAAAATAATAAAAAAGAACTTGGATATAAAGGCATGAACCTTATTTTTGCAGTGTAAATTTTTTTTTATGATATACGATGTAGAAAAAAGTAAAGAAAAAGATATTCGTTACAATTGGGTCAGTTCATCCAGGTTTATTTTCTATGTACAATTATTTTGTACGATAGCCTTATTTGTAGGTATGTGTTTTCAGTTATATCAACATCGTTATAAGGGGAAACCGGATGTAGAAATCCAGAGCAGTACATTATATACACCCCAGTACAAATAAATTTCCATTTTTATTTTGCAGTGAATTGCAGAAGCTTATTTTTGCAAGCCTTAAGTTCTTTTTTTCATAAGCGGAAGTAGCTCATTTGGTAGAGCACGACCTTGCCAAGGTCGGGGTGGCCGGTTCGAGCCCGGTCTTCCGCTCACTATTTCCCTCTCACCTATTTTAGCCCTGGTGGTGGAACTGGTAGACACGCAGGACTTAAAATCCTGTGATCCGAAACGATCGTGCGGGTTCAAGTCCCGCCTGGGGCACATCTTCATCCAAAATTTTTTAAAGTGATTTCAAAAATGCTCCCGGGAAAATCCCGGGAGCATTTTCATCTACAATTCCTCATATTGCATTCTACATCATTGGAATTTTCAGCATAACAAACAGAAGTATTCAACTACAAGTCCAGATGAACAAAATACAAATCAGTAATACGAATTGTATATCGGGTATATTTTTTTATAAAAAAAATTACGCCTTCTCCTCTACCCTTTCTACCAAGACAAAAAGGTTACAGTAATAGAAAATACCTTAAGAGACAGGAGGATTTTGTTCTAGATCTTTAAAGCTTAAAAGATTATTTATCATTTAAATTAAACATCATGAAAAAGCTTTTTATATTATTGCATCGCTCTTCAGTTAAACGCTTGTGTACAAAAAAATCTATTTGTACGCGTCTATGATAAATACAATAGCAAGATCAATAAGGGCGATGTCTTTGCTGTAACAGATACTTCCCTTATACTTAAAAAGAATGCTCATGAAAACGAGATTTTAAAGTATTAAATATTCCTCATGGAGAATTATTTGGCTCATTCAAAAAAAGAAGAAACTCCATAATTCATGTTGAGTCAGTCTATATAACGATAATTTCCGTAAGTTAAAAACTTTGATTGACACAAAATCCTTTAATTATATTTTATTAATTTTAAACTTTCATTCCAATTCAATTTCAAACATCATTTTTCTAACTGCGAAAATCTATTTTATGATTAAAAATATTTTACGCTTCAATTCCATCCTGATCATTTTCCTGCTATTTCTCCAGGCTTGTAAAAAAGAAGTGACACCGATACAACAGGACACAAGCAATAATTTGTTAGAAAATAAAGCAGGTGCAAATTTTTTCATTGTGCATTCCGTAATACGTAAACTGGATTCGGTGAAAAATGATACGTATAATTATGAAATTGCCTTTTGGGTAAGTGCCGGGAATGATTCTGCGAATGCATTGCAACTCAATGGCAGCCTGGTGTTGAACTATGATCTCACAACGGGTAATAAAACGACCCCGCATGTTTTTACACTACAAAAAGGAAGTTTTGTTTCCCGAAGTTTTGTAACGCTTAAAGGCCCGGTTTCTATAACCGGGAAGTCTACCATGCCTTCTTCTTTCAGAGGTAAACCCATACTTTTTATAAATACGTCCAGCGAAGAAAAGTACAACCTCTCCCCTATTCATGTTCAGGGAAAAAATTTTGTGGATGCTAATGGGAATGCATTCATTCCATGGGGCGTAAATTATACAAACACAGATCAACTCCGGCTCGTGGATGATAATTGGAATGATCCTGCTACCTGGGAAATAATCAAACAGGACTTCCGTGAAATGAAAGCGCTGGGGGTGAATATTGTACGTATTCACTTACAATACAATCGTTTTATGACCGATGCAGTAACTCCCAACCAGCAGGCCCTTTCAAGGCTGAAGGATGAAATTGAATTTGCAGGCACGTATGGTTTGTATCTTGACATCACGGGCTTAGGCGCTTATATCTTAGAGGACCAACCTGCCTGGTATGATGCCATGGATGAACAGTCACGATGGGCAACCCAGGCTGTATTTTGGAATGCTATAGCCGGTGTTGCAAAAAACTATAACAATGTATTTGCTTACAATCTCATGAATGAACCGGTCACACCTTCCTCAAAAACAAATCTTTGGTTACCCGGGCAGCCTTATGGAGGTTATTAATTTGTTCAAAATTTGACTCGTACTCCGGCAGGAAGATCTTGGCAAACTGTAACCAGAAGCTGGATCACCACATTAAAAAATGCGATACGTGAAGAAGATAGCAGAACTCCTGTAACAATTGGTTTTATTGCACTCGGCGTGACTACCGTTTTTAATGACCAACTGGACTACAACAGCGCCCATTTATACCCGGAAGATGGAAAAATGAATGCAGCATTTGCTTTTGTGTCCAATAACCAGACAGAAAAACCACTCGTGATAGAAGAAACGTCTTGGTTTGCAGGTTTTGATAATATGGAAAATTTTATCAACACCACCCAAAGCCAGAATCAAACTGCCGGTTATTTATCACATTACATGGGGCAAACCATCGAACAACTCATCTTAAATGGGGATTTGGGTTCTGCAATATTAGCATCGTGGCTTCAATTATTTTGCTATGACTTAAATCCGAATTATCATAAGCCCATTTATTAAGCTAATATTTTTAAAAAAATCTTATAAGGAAAAACGCCATTGCACCTTCCTTTTTGCGATGGTAATAAAATACAGTTTTAACTACTTATGTGGAATAAAAAATTTGAATTTCATTTAATTACATGAAACCTTGAATACTTATCTACCCCCAACCTGCCGGATTCTTCCTCCAATCCTTTAAGACCGCTTCCTGTTCCGGGTGTACGATCCCTTTTTCGATCGCCAGCTCAATCATGGTTTCATAATTCGATAATGAAAATATAGGAACTTCTTTTTCTCTAAAAGCAATATCTGCTTCATAAAAACCATAATTAAAAATGGAGACCATCCCTAAAATATTCACTCCGGCTTTTCGCAAAACATCTACTACCAATAAACTGCTTTTACCTGTAGATATCAAATCTTCTATAACGACTACATCCTGACCTTCCTGCAACATTCCCTCTATTTGATTTCCTAATCCATGTTCCTTTGGTTTGGGCCGTACATAAACCAAAGGGAGTTTCAACTGATCAGCCGTCATGGCGCTCCAGGCAATGCCGGCAGTAGCTACACCAGCCAAAACAGCTGCATCATTGAACTTCTCAAAAATCAAATTACATAATTCGCTTTTAATAAAATCGCGGGTATAAGGAAGGGATAATAATTTCCTGTTATCACAGTAAATGGGGCTTTTCCAACCACTGGCCCAGGTAAAGGGTGCATCAGGGCTTAACTTAACAGCGCCGGCTGCTAATAATTTTTCCGCAACAGTTTTTTGATCAGGTAGCATATCTATTAAATTCTTGCTGGCGAATGTAACTATATTATTTTTGCGTATTAGCTTATATCGAAAAAAATCTACCTAAAATAATGCTATGAAAAAATTGATGGCTGCCGGTGGGCTTGTCTTTAATGAAAAAAATGAATTACTGATGATTTTCCGGCGTGGTAAATGGGATTTGCCTAAAGGCAAAACGGAAGCAAATGAAACGCCAGAAATGTCCGCTATTCGTGAAGTTCAGGAAGAGACGGGTTTACAAAATTTAAGCATCCGGTATTTTTCCGGCATTACCCATCATGAATATTTCGATCCTTATATACATGAGCAGGTATTGAAAGAAACACAATGGTTTGTTATGTCGGCAACCATTAATGAAAAGCTGATTCCTCAAACAGAAGAAGATATTACCGCAATCAAATGGGCTGATGATACGGATTTAATAGACATGTTGAAAAACACTTACCCCAATATCCGTCAAATTATTACACTCGAAAAGGAAAGTCATCATAAAGATTTATAAATCTCTATTCACTTCTTCCGGTAAAAATGAAGAGGCATCTCCCCCGTTTTTAATAATATCACGAACAATCGTAGAGGCCACAGAAGTATATTTGGGTTCACCTGTAAGGAAGATTGTCTCAACGGAAGGATCCAAAGCCCGATTGGCATCCGCTATGGTTTTCTCATATTCGAAATCACTGACAAAACGAATGCCACGTAAGATATAATGAGCGCCTATTTTTTTACAAAAATGAATGGTAAGCCCCTCATAAATTGCAACGGTAATTTTAGGTTCATTTTTAAAAATCTGTTCCAGCCAATATTTTCTTTTTTCTTCAGAAAACATGGTTGTCTTATTGCTGTTGGTACCTATACCAATGACAATCTCATCAAACAATGAAATGACCCGTGTAATAATATCCACATGGCCTAAAGTGACTGGATCAAAGGTGCCGGGGAATAAACAAATTTTTTTCATTTTATATTAATTTTCCCTGTTTGCCAGTAAATATAAAACAGCCATTCGGATGGCTACGCCATTTTCCACCTGGTTTAGTATGATGGAATGAGGGCCATCCGCAACATCACTATCTATTTCTACACCACGATTAATAGGCCCCGGATGCATGATAATGATTTCTTTTTTCAATTTGTCCACCATGTCTTTCTTGATTCCGTAAACCAGATTATATTCCCGCAAGGATGAAAATAAGGGTTGGTTCTGTCTTTCTAATTGAATGCGCAAAACATTCGCCACATCACACCAGGCAAGGGCCTCAGAAACATGATATGTTACATGCACCCCCAATGCTTCCTTAATATATTTGGGAATTAAAGTGGGCGGCCCTGCTACCATAACTTCTGCGCCCATTTTGGTAAGCAAATAAATATTACTCAAAGCCACGCGGCTATGTAGAATATCTCCAATGATAGCCACTTTGAGGCCTTTCAATTTTTTCTTTTTCTCCAGAATGGAAAAAGCATCCAGCAAAGCCTGTGTAGGATGTTCATTTATTCCATCTCCTGCATTGATAATTGCCGCGGGGATATGCTTGGCCAGGAAATGAGGGGCACCGCTGGCACTATGACGCATGACCACCATATCTACTTTCATGCTGAGAATATTATTCACCGTATCCAGTAAAGTTTCTCCTTTGGAAGTTGATGAATTACTCACGGCAAAATTCAAAGTATCCGCACTAAGCCTTTTTTCAGCTAATTCAAAAGACATGCGGGTGCGTGTAGAATTTTCATAAAAAAGATTTACAATTGTCACATCCCTCAAAGAAGGAACTTTTTTGACCGGCCTTTGTAATACATCTTTAAATTGTTGAGCAGTGCTAAGAATGAGTTGAATATCTTCCGGGTTGAGGTTGCGGATACCCAGCAAATTTTGCGTAGATAGTTTCATTAAAAAGCGAAGTTAATAATTTCCTTTTAAGTGGCAAATCCTATTATACAAGCAGTACTTCATCCTTACCAAATGTTTCCTGCCAGTGAACAACTACTTTTTGATCTGCAAAGGTATCAATGGTTCGTCCAACATAATCCGGCTGTATGGGTAACTGCCTGGTAAATCGCCGGTCAATTAAGACACATAATTCTACTTTGGCAGGTCTTCCGAAATCCAACAAAGCATCTAATGCAGCCCGTATGGTACGTCCTGTCCATAAAACATCATCAATAATCACGACATTTTTATTTTCAATATCAAATGGGATATCTGTGGTATTAGCCAACTTTAATTCTGTGCGTACATCATCCCGGTAAAAAGTTATATCGAGTTTGCCATATTTTATATTTTCATGGGGCATCAGGTTTTTTAATTCATCTACCATACGGCTACTCAAAAAAATGCCCCTGGGTTGAATACCTATTAATACCGTATTCTCCAGCAATAAGTGATTTTCTGCGACCTGTCTTGTAAGCCTTTTAATACTTAATGCCATTTGCTCTTCAGTGAGGATTGCTTTCAAATTGAAAAATTTTCCACTAAAGTAGTTTTTTAAAATACTTTAACCAAGAATGAATTCTTCTTGATAAAAACGACCTGCTTTCTATTTTATCATCCTGTTTCCGTATTTTGCATAAGAATTTATGTTAAAGAAACTGCATATAAAAAATTATGCAATCATTGATGATATTGAACTGGATTTTTCAGATGGCTTCACTATTATCACTGGCGAAACGGGTGCTGGAAAGAGTATCCTCATAGGCGCTCTGGGACTTATCCTGGGAGACCGGGCAGACTCTTCTTCCTTATGGCGGGCTGAAAAGAAATCATTTATTGAAGGTTTTTTTTCGATCAGTCATTTGTCCGGTGCACAATCATTCCTTCAGGAACATGACCTTACCGGTGATCCGGATGAATTAATTTTGCGTCGTGAGATTTCTCCACAAGGAAAATCACGAGCCTTTGTCAATGATTCACCGGTTTCCCTTCAACTCTTAAAAAACCTGGCTATCCTACTGGTAGATCTTCACCGGCAATTTGATTCGCTTGAACTTGGTAATACTTCTTTTCAAAGAAATGTATTGGATGCACTTGCAAACAATGCGCTTTTACTTAAAAATTACAAAGAACAATTCATTGCATGGCAATCGGTCCATAACAAACTACAGGAACTTTATTTACAAAAAACACAATCTGCCAAAGAACTGGATTATTACCAATACTTGCTTGATGAATTACTAAAACAATCTTTCGAAGAAAATGAGTTGGAAAATTTAGAAAGCGAATTACAATTATTAAATGAATCGGAAGGCATCAAAAATGCTTTATCAAATGCTTCCGGCTTATTTGAAATGGATGAACATGGATTATTGGCTGAATTCAGAAAACTGATTCAAACTTTCAGACCTTATGCAGCATTAGAAAAAAATTTAGCTGAAATCCTAAAAAGGCTGGAAACAGTTCAGATAGAATTAAAAGATATTTCAAAAGAAATTGAACATATCAATGATGCTATTCAAAATGATCCTGCAAGGATAGTGTGGATCAATGATCGCCTTTCGGAAGGGTATAAATTATTCAAAAAACACGGGGTGCAATCAACCAACTCATTACTTGAAATACAGCAAAACCTGGATGAAAAATGCAGAGCGGTTTTTACACTGGATGATAAAATTATTTTACTGGAAAAAGAAGAAAAGGCGCTTTCTTTAAAAGCCGGCAGCTTAGCCAAAGAAATTTCAAATAGCCGGAAACAACAAATCAACATTTTTGAAAGTAAGGTCCAGGAATTATTATCTCTTGTGGGAATGATGAATGCCAAAATCAAGGTCGTACAAGCAGAAACGCCTTTGCAGGAAAGTGGGATGGATAGCATCGAGTTTTTATTTGATGCCAATAAAAGCGGGAAATTTGAATCGATCAAAAATGTAGCCAGTGGTGGAGAATTGAGTCGCCTTATGCTTTGTATTAAATCTCTGGTGGCATCCTGTATGGAATTGCCAACCATGATTTTTGATGAAATAGATTCAGGCATTTCAGGCGAGGCAGCCAGGCAAGCCGGCAAAATAATGAAGCAAATTGCTCATCAAAAACAAGTGATTGCCATTTCCCATCAACCACAGATTGCAGGACAAGCCGACCATCATTACCTCATTTTTAAAGAAGAAAAAAATAACCGGATTTTTACCCGTGCCCGCATCTTGACCAATGAAGAGAGAATTGACACCATTGCCAAAATGTTAAGTGGTGAAAAACCATCAGCAGCGGCACGCGAAAATGCACGTGAAATGGTGAAAGGCTAATGATTCATAAAATTATAGTTTCTTTGCTTACAGGTCATTTATAAAACATCAACATTTTAAAATACAGCATCATGCAAAACAATTTATTAGCAGGAAAAAAAGGAATCATTTTTGGCGCTTTGGATGAAAAATCAATCGCCTGGAAAACAGCATTACAATGCCATGCAGCCGGCGCCAAATTAGTTTTAAGCAATGCACCTGTTGCTTTAAGGATGGGTGAAATAAATAAATTGGCAGACGCCACAGAAGCCCCGGTCGTTGGTGCAGATGTTACCAATATGGATGATTTGAAAAAATTATTTGAAGAAGCACAAAAACATTTTAATGGCGGTGTGGATTTTATTCTACATTCCATTGGGATGAGCCTGAATGTTCGCAAAGGAAAATCTTATACTGAAATAGATTATGGTTTTAACCAAAAAACACTGGACATTTCTGCCATGAGCCTGCACCGTGTTCTCAGAACTGCCTGGGATATGGATGCGATCAATGAATGGGGTAGCGTAGTTGCCCTCACTTATATTGCCGCACAAAGAGTCTTCCCGGATTATAATGAAATGGCGGATGCCAAAGCTTTGCTTGAGTCCGTTACACGCAGCTTTGGTTATCATTATGGCGTGCGTAAAAAAGTGCGGGTTAATACTATTTCGCAGTCACCAACCCGCACCACAGCCGGCAGTGGTGTTAAAGGATTTGATGGCTTTGTCAATTATGCTGAAAAAATGAGTCCTCTTGGCAATGCCAGTGGAGATGCCTGTGCATCGTATTGTGTGAGTTTATTTAGCGACCTTACAAAATATGTAACCATGCAAAACCTGTTTCATGATGGCGGGTTTAGTTTTACAGGCGTTACACAAGCTGTGATTGAACAAATGGAAAAATAGCCATTATTTTTCCGGCATTTTGACAAATGAATGTTAGAAAATTTATAAGCTGTATTTTCTCCTGTGTATTTTCAACAATCGTTATTGCACAAAATTTTGGTGGTACTCCTGCCAAAGTAAAATGGCAAGAGGTAAAAACCAAAACGGCTCGCATTATTTTTCCAAAAGGATATGATACGGTTGGGCTGAGAATTTCATCTATTGTTCAAAATATACAGGAGCAGAATGAACATCCGCTAGGAAACAAAAATCATATCATTGATATTGTTATCCATCCTTACTCGAATGTTTCAAATGCCTTTGTAAAACTCGCTCCCTTTGAAAGTGAATTTTACCTGCACCCTCCTTCTGACGCATTATCAAATGGGGCCATTTCATGGGAAGATCAACTTTCGATTCATGAATACCGTCATGTGCAGCAATACAATAATTTCAATACCGGCTTATCTAAAGTCTCAGGCATCCTGTTTGGAGAAAATGCCCGCGCTCTGGCAAATGCCGCATCTGTTCCTGATTGGTTTTTTGAAGGTGATGCGGTCTATAATGAAACCTATTTGAGCCATGAAGGGCGTGGCCGCTTACCGGATTTTCTCGAAGGCTTTAGACAAATATTTGCTGATCGGCTCACTTACAGTTATGCTACACTTCGCAATGGATCATTTCAAAAATTCATACCGGATCATTATGCATTAGGGTATATGCTTACTGCTTATGGTTATGAAAAATATGACCCGGATTTTTGGAAAAATGTCACACAGGATGCAGCTGCTTTCAGGCCTTTACTTTATCCATTCCAGGGTGCCATAAAAAAATATGCGGGCATTTCCTTTAATCAATTTACACAAAATGCTTTTTCTTTTTACAGGGATAAAATGATAACAGGACTGAATGAAAAATCATTTACATGGCTTACCGGAATGGGAAAAAAAAATATTACCAATTATCTTTTTCCTTATACCACGAAGAACAATGAGATCATTGTACTCAAAAATTCAAGCACTAAAATCCCCGCATTTTACCTGATCGGAAGGGATGGCCATGAAACGAAAATTGCTGTAAATGATATAAGTCAAGAGTCTTACTTTTCTTATAACAATGATCAAATCATCTATTCATTTTCGCAGTCGGACATTCGATATGCAGACAGGGATTTTACCGGGATGAAAATAATTGAAGTGCCTTCCGGCAAAACAAAAATGCTTCTTCAGCATACACATTATTTCACTCCGGATATTTCTCACGACGGCAAAAAGATTATTGCTATTCAAATACCTAAAGCGCTTACTACGGAAATCCATTTATTAGATACGAAGGGAAACATTTTAAAACAATTTCAAAAAACGGGGATTCGGTTTTCATTCCCCAAATTCAGCCGGGATGATCAATTCATTTACGTCCTGAGCAGGAATAAAGCCGGTGAAATGGGTTTGGATAAATTAAATATTTCCACCGGTTCTTTTGAAAATATATTGCCTCTGGCCAGAAGAGTTTTAGGAAACCCGGTTATTTCGGGTGATACCATTTTATTTACCTGCGCACATGATCAAACCCAGGAAACATGGGCATTTGATGATCGCTCGAAAAAAATTTTCAAAACCGGTCTGAATGGGCATCTTATCACACAATCTACCATTATACCCAACGGACATCTGGTTTCCACTATTTTTACTTCGAATGGATATCGGCTTGTGGACATCCTTCCCGCTTGGGAAGAAATTCTTCCACAGGATACCTTAAAAGGATTGTATGTTCAATTACCTTTTAGAAAAAAAGAAAATGAATTTCTACAAAATGTGCCCGTTTTAACGGACGCTGTATTTTCCTACAATAAATGGATCCATCCTTTTCATTTTCATAGTTGGAACCCGTTTATCAATTCACCAGAATACTCCTTTAATGTTTATGGACAGAATATTCTAAATACGATTCAATCAACTTTGGCCTACACTTTTAATGCTGATGAAAAGTCTCATAAACTTGGGATGAATGAGATTTATGGAGGCTGGTTTGTGCAACCCTTTTTCGGTGTAGATCAAACATGGCACAGGAGTACACAAATTTCTGCAGATACGATCCTTTCCTGGAATGAACTCAATATGTATGGAGGATTACGCCTGCCACTCAATTTTAGTGGAGGAAAACAATACAGGTATGTAGAAACCAATTTGACCTTACATCACAATTCCATTAAATGGACCGGAAAGGCAAAAAATAAGTATTCAAATGACCAATTTCCATTTTTACAATACCATATTACGTATAGGTCAAGTATCCAACAGGCAAAAAAACAAATTTACCCTCACCTGGCTGAATACTTATCGTTTCAATATGCTCATTCCATTAGTCATGTCAATGCAAGGCAATTAAATATTCAGGCACAACTCTTTTTACCCGGGCTTTTTTCAACACATAGCCTGGTTCTTAGCGCTTCATTACAAAATCATGATACGTTGGGTAATTATCTTTTCAGCAATCAATTTGTGGCAGCAAGGGGATACAATGCTTACCCGTTTGCACGAAATTGGAAAGTGGGTGTTACGTATCATTTCCCAATATTATACCCCGATGCCGGCTTTAATAATATCGTCTATTTTTTACGAATACGTGGAGCCCTGTTTTTTGATGATTCCGGAGGAGGCGGTATTCATAAAAACACGCAATACAAATTCAGGTCTGCAGGTGGTGAAATATATTTTGATACAAAATGGTGGAATCAGCAAGCAGTTACTTTTGGTATTCGGTACAGTTATTTATTGGATAACCAAACATCTCAACAAAGACCTCATCAATGGGAATTGATTCTGCCGGTAAATTTATGGGGAAAATAAAATGAGATTTCAATATTTAAATTGCAGCAAAAATCGTTTCCGAAAGGATAATGATCAGGATATTTTATTTGAATGCTTCTCCTATTTTTTCAGTCAATTTGGTTTCGACCATCAATTGAGCTACGCCGATCATATTATGAAAAGCCTTGCTATTACTAATTCCATGTCCGATAATGACCGGTTTTGAAATTCCCAGGACAGGAATACCACCATAATTTTCATATTGAAAACGACTCATATATTCATCTTTTTCAAAGTGTCTTTCTTTAGCAATGCTATAAAAAGACTCTGCCATTTTCAGGACTACATTTCCTGTAAAGCCATCACAAACAATCACCTCAGAATTACCGGTGAATAAATCCCGACCTTCTACATTTCCTATGAAATTTATTTGATTGTTTTCTTTCAATAAAGGATATGCTGCTTTAGTAAGCAAGTTTCCTTTTTCTTCTTCTTCACCTACATTCAACAGCGCCACTTTGGGCTTTTGTATTTGCAACATATATTGTGCATATAGACTGCCCAGTATCGCAAATTGATTCAAATGTTCCGCTTTACAATCCGTGTTGAGTCCGGCATCTAACATTATGCCGGTGCTTCCATCCAGCTTAGGAATGATGGTACCGATGGTGGGTCGTAAAACACCTTCAACAGGTTTAAGCATGAGCATGGCGCCGATGAGCATAGCGCCGGTATTTCCTGCACTGATAAAAGCATCCACCTCGTTTTTGGCAAGTAATTGAAACCCGATGGTAATAGATGATTTTTGTTTTTCTTTCAGCGCTTTAGCAGGATGGTCATTATAACCAATGACTTCAGGAGCATGCAGAATTTTGATAAATGGATGGTTGGAAAGGCCATCTAAGGCAAATAATTCATTCAATGTTGCCTCATCCCCAAGACATAATAAATGGGGTGGGTTTTCATTTTCGGGCAAAAATTGAGCAATACCTTTAACAGCTTCAAGCGGCGCGAAGTCGCCTCCCATCATGTCAATGGCGATTGTCATTATGTTGTTTGCGGGTGAAGGGAAAAATGAAACTAAGCTTTCAGGGGTGCTTTTTCGGAAACCAATTTTCCTTTGTAGTACAATTTTCCTTCACTCACATGGGCACGATGACGAGGATGCATTTCACCTGTAGTCGTGTCTTTGCTCAGCGTTACTTCTACCGCTTTGTAGTGTGTTCTTCTTTTCGCGCTGCGCTGTTGTGAGTGCCTGCGTTTGGGATTTGGCATATTTTTAAATTTTAAACTCTAAAATCCATTTCTATAATACAAAAATAAGGATCAGTTCTTAAATTGATCCAATCCTTTCCATAAATTGGCGGAGGATTGTTGCGTTGCATTCTTTTTCATCTCCTCCAGTTTTTTCAAAACTTCCGGATTACAACCCGGTTCTCCATTTTCCTTGATGGCACAAATTTTCTGTAAAGGAATGCTCAGGTTGATAAATTCATATATCCAATCTGCCACATTGATATGGCTTTCATGATGGCCTATATAAAAAACATCCGGATCCAATTCTTCCTCATTCATTTGATCAGGGTCATCAACCATTTTTACAGTGAGCTTGAATTCATCCCAAAGTTGTACGGTTAATGGATTGCCACAACGGTCGCACCATAAGTCTGCCTTGCCATCCACATCAAAAACCAACATCATAAAATTGGTTTTCTTATCAAGTTTCAGCCGTATTACAGCCTGGCAATCACTAAAATCCTGCTCATCATAATGTTCAAAAAACTTCCCGTCAATCCTGTATTCATATTCATGAATGCCTGGCTTAAGTCCAACAAATGCAATATCGTATGCCCTTCGGAAATTCATAGCCGGATTTTTGGGTGGGCAAAGGTATGAAAATAAACTTTCCTATCAAAAAATTTAAAGGTTTTACGAAATAGTTCATGGAATGCGAATTAAATTGCAAGCCTATTTGATATTATTTATTTGCCTTTATTAAGTCATGCTGAAAAAGATAAGCAACCGTAAAAGATTTTTCCTCCCCTTCTTTATCCTGCTTACTCTGGCCATACTCATCAAAGTATTTTCTTACTTTCCATCTAAGGTGGAACATTACTATTCAAATGGATTTTATCCGCCTTTCAGTCGTTTTTTAAGAAAAATAACGGGTATTTTTCCTTTTAGCCTGGGTGATATTTTATATACCATCGCCCTACTTACTTTAATGATCTGGCTTATACGAGGTCTTCGAGTTTTCATTAAAAAGAAGCCGCTGAAGCCTGTTTTTTCGAGTGCCCTGAAAAAAATGATCCTCTGGATTCTGGGAATATATGTATGGTTTAATATAGCCTGGGGATTAAATTATGACCGATTGGGAATCACTTATAAACTGGGTATAGAAGTCAAAACATATTCAACGAGTGAATTGACGGAACTGAGTCAATCACTATTGGAGCAATTAAATAAAACCCGTCTTCAACTGGGAACTGCCCCAACTTATCCTTCTGCAAATACCATGTATTCACAGGTGCTGGATGCGTATGGTAAAGCATCCAAAACATTTCCTTTTCTCTCTTTCCAAAACCCATCAATGAAAAGCTCTTTGTTTGGAAATTTGGGAAATGATCTCGGGTATCTTGGCTATTATAATCCATTTAGTGGAGAAGCCCAGGTAAATACAACAGTTCCGGCATTTATTATCCCTTTTACAGTTTGTCATGAAGCCGCACATCAATTAGGTTATGGCAGTGAGAGTGAAGCCAATTTAGTTGGTTATATAACAGCTACACAATCCGGAAATACCATGTTTCAATACAGCGCCTATTTCAATCTATTCGCCTATGCCAATAGTCAATTGTACCAGGTAGATTCAATTACGGCTAAAGCTAATATTAAAAACCTGGATACCCTGGTAAAAACGGACTATCAAACTTATCGGGATTTTCTAATAGCACATCAAAATCCCATTGAACCCATTATTTCCAGGTATTATGGTTTATTTCTACAGGCAAATAAGCAACCGCTCGGCATACTTACTTATGATGAAGTGGTAGGCTGGTTAATTGCGTATAAAAATAAATTTGGAAAGATTTAATGTACCTTCAAAATAAATTCCTTTGCTTGTTTTGTAAATTTGTACAAAATATATCTAGATGTGGCTTAGAATCAAAAACCTCTCCTTATTGTGCCTGGCACTTTTAGTATTTTCCTGTAATAATAAAGTGCAAACAAAAGTTGCCGAAGATAATCCTATCAATAACCCTCAAATTGAAATGGATTCCGTATCCTATGTTCTGAATGATCAATCTTTTATTGGCTTCATCTATTTTGACTCCACTATTCATGGTAAAAGGCCGGCTATCCTGGTGGTTCCAGAGTGGTGGGGATTGAATGATTATGCTAAAAACCGCGCTAAACAATTAGCGGGATTAGGTTATATAGCGATGGCTGTGGATATGTATGGTAATGGTCAAACAGGCGCTACACCCGAAGAAGCTCAACGTTTATCGGCTCCATTTTATGCTGATCCAAATCTTGCAAAATCCGGCCTTGATGCAGCAATCCATCAAATCAAATTACATCCTTTGACAGATACAACGCATATCGCGGCAATAGGTTATTGCTTTGGTGGTTTTATTGTACTCAATGCAGCAAAACTCGGCTCAGTGCTGAATGGCGTTATCAGTGTGCATGGCGGATTAGAAGGCGTAAGGCCGGATAAGAATCTATTAAAAGCCAGAATCCTTGTATGCCAGGGAGGAGACGATTCTTTTGAAAATCCTCATGTACCTACTTTTAAAAAACAAATGGATTCCATAGGAGCCAATTATACATTTATTACTTATCCAAATGCTACACATGCCTTCAGTAATCCGGAAGCTACGGAAATTGGAGAAAAGTTTCATTTACCAATACGCTACAATGCAGCTGCCGACAGCGCTTCCTGGAAAGATATCCAGGCTTTTTTAAAAAACCTATTTTAAACAGACATTTTTAAAAGAGACCCCATGAAGTCTTGTGCATCCTTTGTAGATAAATATTCATGATAAAATTGGAAGCCACTTTTTAAAATTTTAATTTTACAAATTCTCAACAATAGTTGTGCAAAATTTTTAAACCACCTTCAGATAAAAAAGAAAAAAATCACCAATACATGGAATCAATAGAACAAAAAGGAATTAATACCGTCCGCATTTTATCTGCAGATGCAGTACAAAAAGCAAATTCAGGCCATCCCGGAACACCAATGGGTCTTGCTGCTGCCGGCCATGTTTTATGGACCAGGTTTATGAATTATAATCCTTCTCAACCACATTGGCCTAATCGCGACAGATTTATTTTGTCTTGTGGCCATGCTTGTATGCTTCAGTATAGTTATTTATTTCTTACCGGTTATAACCTTACCCTTGATGATATTAAAAACTTCCGCCAATTGCACAGTAAAACGGCCGGGCATCCGGAATATGGTTTATTAGATGGCGTAGAAGTAACTACCGGCCCGCTGGGTCAGGGTTTCGCGAATGGTGTGGGCATGGGTATTGGTCAGCAATTACTGGCTGCACGATACAATAAGAAAGGATTCCCCTTATTTGATTATCATATTTATGTTATTTGTAGTGACGGCGATATCATGGAAGGCGTTGCATCAGAAGCCGCTTCTTTAGCAGGTCATTTGAAACTGGGACATTTAATTTATTTATACGATGATAATAAAATAACCATTGAAGGGGAAACTTCTCTGGCTTTTAATGAAGACGTTACAGAACGTTTCCAGGGTTATGGATGGCATGTGCAAACCGTGGCTGATGGAAATGATCTCGATGCTTTATCTACGGCAATTAAAAATGCACAAAAAGAAAAACAACGCCCTTCCTTAATTAAGATGCGTACACATATTGGATATGGCAGCCCTAATAAAGTAGATACGGCCTCTGCACATGGAGCGCCTTTGGGAAAGGATGAAATACGCCTCGTAAAAGAAAATTTTGGTTTTGATCCGAATAAAGATTTCATAATACCCAAAGACGTGCTTTCCTTTTATCGGAAAATCGGGAAAGCCGGAGAAAAGAAAAACAAAACCTGGAATGATCTTTATAAAAAATATAAAAAGAAATATCCGTCTGAAGCTGCGGAATATGAATTATTGAGCGCCGGCCAATTGCCTGAAGGATGGGATCATGATTTACCTGTATTCCAGCCGGATGGCAAAGGTATAGCCACAAGGAAAGCTTCCGGTAAAATGTTGAATGCGATTGCCTCAAAGCTCCCTTTATTAGTAGGAGGTTCTGCAGATCTGGGGCCTTCAACAGATACTTTACTTAAAGATTATGAATCCTTCAATAATGATAATCACAGAGGCCGAAATTTCCATTTCGGTATCCGTGAACATGCAATGGGTGCCGTGTGCAATGGTTTAGCCTTAACCAGTGGCATTATTCCTTATGGCGCTACTTTCCTGATCTTTTCTGATTATATGAGGCCTCCTGTAAGACTGGCTGCCATTATGAAATTGAAAAATATTTTTGTTTATACACATGACAGTATTGGATTGGGTGAGGATGGCACAACACATCAACCCGTAGAACAATTAATTGGTTTACGATCCGTGCCAAACCTGGTTGTTATTCGCCCTGCAGATGCCAATGAGACGGTACATGCATGGCGGGCTGCATTAAAAAATAATAACGGGCCAACCGCATTAATCCTTTCCAGGCAAGACCTCCCCATCCTGGATCAGAAAAAATTTGCAAAAGCAAGTGGTACTGAAAAAGGAGCTTATATTTTATCAGACTGCAAAGGCAGCCCAAAAATGATATTAATGGGTAGTGGAAGTGAAGTGAAACTTTTATTGGAAGCACAGGAAAGATTACAAACAGAAGGAATTGCCACACGTGTTGTCAGTTTCCCCTCATGGGAATTATTTGAGAAACAAACACCCGCTTATAAAGAAAAAGTGTTGCCGAAAAAAATCAATAAAAGACTTGCTGTTGAAGCAGGTTCGCCTATTGGTTGGAGTAAATATGTAACAGATCATGGGGCCACAATTGGTATTGAACGATTTGGAGAATCAGCACCTGCAGAAGAAATTTTTAAAGAATTTGGATTTACGGTAAAAGACATTGTTGCCAAAGCCAAAACGCTTTTAAAAAAATAAGTGTGAATTTAAATTGAAGATTATGAAAAAAATATTGATTGCTTTAGATTATGACTCATCTGCTCAGTCTATTGCTGAAAATGGAGTAGCGCTGGCTCATGCCATGAATGCACAAGCCATACTTCTTCATGTTATTTCGGATGCCAGTCATTATGCTTCTGTAAACTATTCACCTGTTATGGGATTTGATATGTTTAATAGTTTGGATTTAATGCAATCTGATTCCACGGAGAATCTGAAAAATGCAGCCCAACAATATCTATTAAACACGATCCGCCACCTGGGTGACCAGGGCATAATGGCTATTGTTAAAGAAGGTGATTACGGAGATATGATTTTGGCAACAGCCAAAGAATTGCAAGTTGATATCATTGTCATGGGTACACATAGCAGGCATGGACTGGATAAATTTTTAATGGGTAGTGTGGCTGAGAAAGTATTACATAAGTCCACGATACCATTATACATTATTCCAATCGTAAATGCATCTTAATAAAAAGGTCGTAAAAAGGATTCATGGTTTTTGTAAAAATTACCGGTATGACAGGTTTTATCAATGAAAATCACATTAAAGAAATGATTTCTTTAAAATTAATGGCGCAAGTTGCAAAACGATTTACAATAAGTCAACAAAATAATCTTTCATTGAATCATCAATTTTTATCCTGTATTTCGAGTCGCAGATCATGTATGATGAAAAAAATCAGTAACTTTTCACCCTATTTTATAGGGGTGAACATGAGCTCATATTCGTAGTTTGAACGATGTAAATGGAACATAGAAGAAAATAAATTTTAAAAAAATATTTCATACATGAAAGAATAAATTGACGCACTCAAATATTTAAAAAAGAAAAATAGAACAATATGCCAAATGATCCATTCAAAGTAAAAAAATCACTTACATCGAAGAGCGGTTCTTACACATTTTACAGCCTGACTGAATTACAAAATCAGGGGCATCCGATCAATCAATTGCCCTTCTCTATTCGGGTTTTATTAGAGAATGCATTAAGAAACTTTGACGACTTTGCTATTACAAAAGACAATGTAGAAACCTTACTTCATTGGAAACCGGAGGGTTCGGATAAAGAT
Organism: Bacteroidota bacterium; assembly: GCA_018268015.1. GTDB lineage: Bacteria > Bacteroidota > Bacteroidia > Chitinophagales > Chitinophagaceae > JAFDXJ01. The sequence continues at coordinate 13,358 of JAFDXJ010000050.1, read as the reverse complement.
ATCCCTTTTAAACCGGCACGTGTATTAATGCAGGATTTTACCGGAGTTCCTGCGGTGGTGGATATTGCTTCACTGCGTGCAGAAGTAGCGCGAAAGGGAAAAAACCCGGATAAAATCAATCCGCTGATACCGGTGGACCTGGTGATAGATCACTCTGTACAGGTAGATTATTTTGGAACTCGTTATGCCTATAAAAAAAATATGGATGAAGAGTATATTCGAAATAATGAACGTTATTCTTTTCTAAAATGGGCACAAAAATCATTTAATAATTTTAGTGTGGTTCCTCCGGGTATGGGCATTTGTCACCAGGTAAATTTAGAATATTTATCTAAGGGTATCATTGAAAGAGATGGTGAGGTTTTCCCGGACACCTTAGTAGGAACAGACAGCCATACGCCTATGGTGAATGGTATTGGTGTGGTGGCATGGGGGGTTGGAGGTATTGAAGCGGAAGCGGCTATTTTGGGCCAGCCTATTTATTTTATAACCCCGGAGGTTATTGGTCTTCGCCTGAAAGGCAAGCTGCCATTGGGTTCTACCGCTACTGATTTAGTTTTAAATATTGCAGAACTCTTGCGTAAATATGGCGTAGTAGGAAAATTTGTCGAAGTTTTCGGTCCGGGATTAGATCATTTATCAGTACCCGATCGAGCAACAATTGGGAATATGTCTCCTGAATTTGGATGCACCATTACTTATTTTCCAATTGATGGGAAGACGCTCGAATACATGCGCAAAAGTAATCGTAGTGAAGAACAGATTCAATTAGTAGAAGATTACTGTAAAGCAAATATGCTTTGGCGTACAGGGGATGAAAATATCAATTATACAGATGTTTTGGAATTAGACATGTCTTCCATCGAACCCAGTGTTGCAGGGCCGAAAAGGCCCCAGGATAAAATCCTTTTAAAGGATTTTAAAAATAAATTTATTGAGTTATTGGATACTCAATTTGGACGCTGTTATCTTACTCCAAAAGTAATGTCGCGTTGGTACAATGAAGGAGGTAGCCAACCGATTGATGCTGCGGTGGCCATGCCTCCCAAAACCAAGATTGAAGAGAAAGTAGAAAATGGAATGAAGCAAGTCTGGATCACGCTCGGTAATGAGAAATTTGAAGTATCCGACGGTGCCGTAGCCATTGCGGCAATTACCTCATGTACCAACACATCCAATCCTTATGTAATGATTGGTGCTGGTCTCGTAGCCCGCAAAGCGCGTGAACGTGGATTAGATATTAAACCCTGGGTAAAACCATCTCTGGCTCCGGGTTCAAAAGTAGTAACTGATTATCTTGAAAAAGCCGATTTGCTAAAGGATCTCGAAGCATTACAATTTCACCTGGTGGGTTATGGATGTACTTCCTGTATTGGTAATTCCGGCCCCTTACCACCATATATTGGTAAAGCCATTGAAGAACATGATTTGGTATTAGCATCTGTTTTATCAGGTAACAGAAATTTTGAAGCCAGGATTCATCCCCAGGTAAAGATGAATTTCTTAATGTCTCCAATGTTGGTTGTAGCCTTTGCCATTGCCGGCAGAGTAGATATTGACCTGATCAATGAACCCATCAGTTTTGACCCTAACCAGGAGCCTGTTTACCTGAAAGATATTTGGCCTTCAGATGATGAAATCAATGAAGTTTTAAGTAGCGTATTATCTCCAAAAGATTTTGAACATAGTTATGGTCAAATATTTGAAGGAAATGAAAATTGGAGAAACCTGGAAGCGCCAATTGATAAGTTATACCAGTGGAATATGCAATCCACTTATATCAAAGAGGTTCCTTTCTTTACAAACATTTCCGATGAAGCAGAATCGCTGAGTAACATTGACCATGCCAGGGCACTTCTTGTTTTGGGTGATAGTATTACCACAGATCACATCTCCCCTGCAGGTCAGTTTAATGAAAAATCTGCAGCAGGAAAATATTTGAATAGTAAAGGTGTTGAAAGAAGCGATTTTAATTCCTATGGATCACGAAGAGGTCATGATGAAGTAATGGTCCGCGGTACTTTTGCCAATGTTCGTATTAAAAATAAACTGGCAACTAAGGAAGGAGGATTTTCCACTTTCTTACCCACCGGAGAAGAAATGACGGTGTATGATACCGCTATGAAATATAAGGAAAATAATACTCCTTTAATTGTTTTGGCAGGTAAAGAATATGGAAGTGGTTCTTCCCGTGACTGGGCCGCAAAAGGTACATTTTTGTTAGGCATAAAAGCAGTCATTGCTGAAAGTTATGAACGGATTCATCGGAGTAATTTAGTCGGCATGGGAGTATTACCCTTGCAATTTAAAGATGGTGAAACAGCAAGCTCCCTTGGCCTGGATGGAAAAGAAGAATATTCTATCACCGGGATTGCTGACAATTTATCCCCTTTAAAACAACTCGATGTTACAGCCAAAAAAGCAGATGGACAAGAAGTTAAATTTAAAGCCATCGCTCGTGTAGATTCTGCAATAGAGATAGAATATTACAAGCACGGAGGAATTTTACAATATGTGCTCAGAAACTTTCTGAAAGAAGCATAAGAAGCATCATAAAAACCGGGTTTCATCCCGGTTTTTTTATAGATAATTATTCAAGATCTCCTGCAATTCATTTTCGGAGTGAATCAAAACTTCCCGGGCTTTGCTCCCCTGGTTTTTTCCAACAATACCGGCTATTTCCAATTGATCCATTAATCTGCCGGCGCGATTATATCCCAGCTTCATCCGGCGCTGCAATAAGGAAGTGCTGCCAATCTGGTTTTGTACAATCAATCGTGCCGCATCTTCAAATAAAGCATCTCTATCCCCCATATCCACATCTTTACCCTCCAGTTCTTTTTCATCAACATATTCGGGCAATAAAAATGCATCTGGATAACCGCGCTGATCACCGATAAACTCACACAAATTTTCTACCTCCGGTGTATCTACAAATGCACATTGCAGTCGGGTAATATCCCCATTATAACTAATGAGCATATCTCCTTTTCCAATCAATTGCTCTGCGCCGCCAACATCCAATATGGTGCGGCTATCAATTTTTGAAGAAACTTTAAAAGCAATTCTTGCAGGGAAATTTGCTTTGATGGTACCGGTAATAATATTTACGGATGGCCTTTGTGTGGCAATGATCAGGTGAATCCCAACTGCCCTTGCAAGTTGAGCAAGTCGGGCAATGGGTAATTCTATTTCCTTTCCTGCAGTCATAATGAGATCAGCAAATTCATCCACGACCAAAACAATGAAGGGCAGGAACTGATGGCCTTTCAGAGGATTCAATTTCCTTTTAATAAATTTTTCATTGTACTCGCGGATGTTTCTGCAACCGGCTTCTTTTAATAAATCATAGCGATTATCCATTTCAATACACAAAGCATTTAATGTATAAACCACTTTTTTTGTATCTGTAATAATGGATTCTTCTTCTCCGGGCAATTTTGCTAAGAAATGTTTTTCGATAACCCGGTACAAACTCAATTCCACTTTCTTGGGATCAACTAAAACGAGCTTTAACTGAGATGGATGTTTTTTGTATAATAAAGAAACAAGAATGGTATTAATGCCAACGGATTTTCCTTGTCCGGTAGCGCCTGCCATTAATAAATGCGGCATACTGGCAAGATCTACGATAAAGTTTTCATTATCTATTTTTTTACCGATGGCAATGGGCAAGGAAAAAGTATTGTTCTGAAATTTCTCCGATGACAAAAGCGTTTTCATACTCACAATACTTTTCCGAACATTCGGCACTTCAATGCCAATGGTGCCTTTTCCCGGGATGGGCGCTATAATACGGATTCCAAGAGCAGCAAGGCTTAGCGCTATATCGTCTTCCAGGTTTTTAATCTTGCTGATACGAATACCCGGAGCTGGTACTATTTCATAGAGTGTAACGGTAGGTCCTACGGTAGCGCTAATTCGCTGGATGTGAATATCGTAATTTTTAAGCGTATTTAAAATCTGGTTTTTATTGGCCTCCAGCTCATTCGGGTCATGAACAATTTTTTCACTACCATGTGTTTCTAATAATTCCAGAGAAGGATATTGATAATCTCTTAAATCAAGTGTTGGCTCATAATCTTTTTGCACCGTTACATTTTCAGTAGTGGTTTCTTCAACCTCAGAAGTATCCTTAATTTCAAGATCTGGCGATGCGATATCTTTTACAGGCTTTGAATCCGGTGTAGTTTTTAATTCAACAATCGTTGGTGATTCATCCGGAGCAATATCTTTTTCTGTCAATGTAATATCCAGTAAATCATCCTGGTCTGTATGGTCTTGTACCGGCATCTTTACTGCAACATTTTTCTTCATTGGTTGGGGAGGCAAATTTTCTGATTCCACATCACTCTTCATGAGAGGCATCAAATGATGAACATCCTCTTCATCAAAAAATTCATTTGTCTTCAATGCGGGTTCCTCTTCTAAAAGCCCCTTTTCTTTTTTCTCCGGCAGTTTGAATGTAGGATTGAATTGCCAGATCAAATAACTGCCAAATACGACAACCAATAAAATGCCTGTACCCCAATTACCCAGTATTTTGATTAACCAGGCGCTCATCATATTTCCTACTGCCCCACCCCAGGAAAAGGTGCTGTTTTGAAAAATAAAAGCCAGTGTAAGACTTAATACCAATAAGCCGCCAATGACGTATTTGATATTACGTCCGGTATTAAACACTTTTTTTCCGAATAGTAAATTGATACCCCAAACAAAAAAGAATGTACTAATCAAAAAACTGGCAACGCCAAAGCCATTGTCAATAAGGGAATAGGAGGAATAGGCGCCTAAGACGCCAAGCAAATTGTGTACTTTGACACCGTCAGTAGAAAAAATTCCCGAGCCACTTTGAAAAACAAGTGACTGATCATTTTGCCAGGTAAATAAATAGGAAGTAAATGCAATAAAAAGAAATAAAGAGACAAGAATAGAAACAGCACCGAGGATTTTATGCGTACGTTCATCCCGAACCACCTCTTTCATAGTGACCTTTGATTCTTTCTCCAACTTCATTTTCTGAGCTGGCGTTATTTTACCTTTTGATTTAGTTGCCATTTTCAATTTAGTCATGCAAATATAACGTGGTTCAAACAGACAATGGTATTTGAATGCAGGGAATTGAAAGTTGTTGAAAAAAATATTCCATAAATGGTTTTCATATTCGCAAATTTTCTGACGAAGGCAAAAGTTTTCAGACATGAATGAATTACCTTGCGGACAAAAATAAAGAGATGAAGATAGGTATCATTAAAGAAGGAAAAAAACCTGCAGACAACCGTGTAGCGCTTACTCCTGCTCAATGTAAATGGATTATTAAAAATTATCCCAATGTAAAGATTCTTGTTCAAAATTCAGAATCGAGATGTTTCTCAGATGCAGAATATCATCAGGCCGGTATTGAATTAACGAATGACCTTTCGGACTGTGAAATTATTCTTGGCATTAAAGAAATACCCATAGATATGTTACTACCCGGAAAGACTTATTTATTTTTCTCTCATACCAAAAAGAAACAACCCTATAATCAAAAACTCATGCATGCCATGATGGATAAAAAAATTACCCTCATTGACTATGAATGTTTGGAACATGAAGATGGACAGCGTATTGTGGGTTTTGGTTTTTTTGCGGGTGTTGTTGGTGCACATAATGGCTTAATGGCATTTGGTAAACGAACCGGAGAATTTGACCTGGGAAGAGTATTTCAACAAAAAGATTACAGGCATTTAATACATCAGTATTTCGGAATTAAATTACCCAAAATAAAAATAGCCGTAACCGGCAGTGGCCGTGTAGCGAAAGGTATCGTGGAAATTATGAATATGATGGATATTCAGGAAGTGGAGCCGGATGATTATTTATCCAAATCATTTTCATACCCGGTGTTTGTACATTTAAAATCCGCATTATTATATGCACATAAAATAAATGGTGGATATAAAAGAGATGACTTTCATAATAATCCTTCAAATTATCAATGTTTATTTTCAAAATATATTTCCTCTACGGATATTTTAATGAATGGAATTTATTGGGAAAAAAATATCCCGTCTTTATTTCAGGCTGAAGACCTCAGAACGCCTCATTTCAACATTCAAACCATTGCCGATATCACGGATGATCTTCATGGAAGTGTACCTTGTAATTTAGGCGACTCCACCATAGAAGAACCTGTCTATGGTGTAGATAAATTCAGTATGGAAAAAACGGCGCCTTACCTGCCAACCAGCGTGGATATGATGGCAGTAGGTAATTTACCGAATGAATTACCCCGTGACGCAAGCCGTTTTTTTGGCAATCAACTCATTAAGTATGTTTTCGAAGAATTATATAAAGGTAAAAGTGCCATGATAGATAATGCCACGATATTGAATAATGGAGAACTCACGACCCCATATCAATACTTAAGCGATTTTGCAACACATGGCTGATGGGTTTTAGTTATACAAAATGCATATTGAAGTACAGCCTTACATTCGTTTCTTGTGTACAAATTTTTGTATTGCATAAAATGGAGTTGATACCACAACAATCCAGAAGAATAAGAAATATCTTGCTTTTACATTTTAATCAAATAGCTTAGCTTGCATAGCTAAATGCTTTTTGTATGAAAAAGATGATTGCCTTATTCAGTACTTTATTTTTTATCCTTTCTTTTTTGGCTGCTCAGGAAAAGGTGGATATGAGTATGATGCAAAAGATTAGAGATGAAGAAAAAAATAATTCACAGGTAGCGCTTATATCTTACCATCTCACGGATTTAAATGGTCCCAGGCTTACGAACTCCCCCGGCTATCATTCAGCGCTGGCCTATGTTATAGCGTTTTGTAAACAATGGGGATTAGCCAATGCCGGCCCGGAAGCATGGGGAGAATTTGGAAAAGGCTGGAGTAATCAGGTGGCAACTCTTGAAATGAATGTTCCTTATTATGAAAACATGATTGCCTACGCCGTACCCTGGTCAAAAGGAAAACGCAAAGCTATCAATGCAGAAGTATTTATGCTGGATAATCTGGATTCCGCAACTATTGATAAAGCGGGCGATTCCATCAAAGGTAAAATTATCATGACAAAACCATCCAGTATGAAAATACCGGGTGCTTTCATTGCCTATGCTACCAGATATGGTGATTCAAGCCTCGATAATATTCCTGATAAATATATGCTAACGCGTGAGCAGCTTGATTTGTTTATGCCATTTATTAAGAAAAATTATTACACCAAATTATACCTTGAAAAAAAAGGTGCGGCAGGCTTAATTCAAAGCAGAAACAGTTCGATTGATGGAACCGTATTTGTGGATGGGGGTTCGGGTTTTGCATCTGGTTACCAGGCCACTTTACCGGAAATGAATATTACGGCAGAAGATTATTTAAAATTGACCCGTTTATTGGAAGACAAACAGAAAGTGCAATTACGCATGGCCCTTCGATCAACCTTTTATGATAATGATCTTACAGGTTATAATTTTATTGCAGAGATCCCCGGTACAGACCCCAAACTTAAAAGTCAGGTTGTGATGTTAGGTGGCCACCTGGATAGTTGGGCCGGCGGTACGGGAGCCACAGATAATGGCGCTGGTTGTATAGCCACTTTAGAAGCCATACGCATTTTAAAAGCGCTTGGAATTCAGCCACGACGCACAATCAGGATCGCTTTATGGGGTGGTGAAGAGCAAGGCTTATATGGCAGTTTTGGATATGTAAAAAAACATTTTGGCAATCCCGCTGATATGAAACTCAAGCCGGAACAACAAAATATATCGGCCTATTACAATCTGGATAATGGGTCTGGAAAAATACGAGGTATTTTTGCTCAAAGTAATGAATCCGTAAGAGATATTTTTAAAGCATGGCTGGCTCCCTTTGCTGATATGGGCGCTGCAGGTGGAGTTACATTAAGCAATACCGGAAGTACGGATCATCTGAGTTTTGATGCTGTAGGTATCCCGGGATTTCAGTTTATTCAGGATCCTTTGGAATATGAAACACGCACGCATCACAGTAATATGGATACTTATGATCATTTATCCATTCCGGATTTACAACAAGCAGCTGTAATTATTGCTGCATTTGTATATAACACGGCCATGCGCGATGAAATGCTGCCAAGAAAACCATTGCCAAAACCCGAAAAATTTGTTTTCGACTTAGATTTTCCTTTATAAATTTTTTGATATAACCTATTTGAATTGTTACCCAAATAGGTTCTTGAATGAAATGATTATTGCACAATCGTTGTATCAATTAAATGAATGGTACGTGAAACATCATCATATTCAGAAGCGCGTATCATAGGTAACAGCATGTTCAAAGGAATACCCGGTGATTGGATTTTTTCACCTAAGTAACAAACCGTGGCATCCATTTGACTAATATATTGATTCTTTTGGTCTGCATTCATATTGGCCAATAATACCGCGTTAGCCCAGGAGGCATCTCTTGCCTTATCTATGCTAAAATTTAAGACAGGTATTTGTCTGCCATTTGCAATCCTGGTCAAAATGCGCATAGGAACCCAAACCTTCGCAAGACTTTCCTGTACATCATCAATCAATGAACTAATCAGCAGGTTGATGCGATTAAAATCGTCATGCAAATCATGGATCGTCATGCCCGGAGCTACTTCTGCAGCGGCGATGGCCAGATCAAGATTGATATGTGTATTGATGCCAATTAATAAATGCTGTAATACAATCAATGAATTGTTGGTACAAGATTCAAAAGCATGGTACCATGATTTGCTGCATGAATGTTGTGAAAAATAAGCATCATAAGCGTTCAAATATCTTTGTGCAAATATCACATCCAATTTTTCCATACGCGGGCCATCCTCAAATTTTCCGGCTTGGATATTTTCCATTACACACTGGGTCATTCGTTTGTATAATGCTGCAAAATATCCGGCTTTATTTTTAGTAGTCTCACATTGCTCATTAATGCTATTAAGGCTATTGAGAATATCCGATATGCTTAGGTCCATCTTGATAATAGTCTTTGATAAAATTTGAATGCGCTTTCAATAACCCTTTTTTCACAGAAGGGTTTATCTTACCAAAATACATTTAATTCTTTGCATAATAAAAAAAATCCATCCACACTATGCATCTTTGAATACCCTAAGTGTATATGATGTTAGATAAACAGGTCATAGTCACGATTGGATAATCTTACTCATAACAACTGATCCACCGAAATGTAAACAATAAAACAAAGAATACATATTTTGACTAGTGAGCAACATACAGCCTCTATCTACGCTGCAACAAGGCACGTTTCAAACAGGTATTCAGTAAGGCGTCACCTTTGGCTTTATGTATAGCGCTTATTATTTAATCCATCACTCAAGCCAAGACTTCAGGTAAAAATTAAAAACCAATTTTATCAAAGCACAGAGTGGAAATAATTCAAACAGCTTTTATATTTAAAAATGTAAATGTCAAGAATTTTAAAATTAACTTAGCCAACCGTTTTCAAAAAGCAACCTAAAGAAAGTATTTATCAAAAAGGAATAAAACCTCAAGACTTAATAAAGGATAAAAAATGACAAGCTCAGCACAACGACAAGAATTACAAAATAAAATTTGGAAAATAGCCAACGATGTTCGTGGCTCGGTGGATGGATGGGATTTTAAACAGTTTGTTTTAGGTACACTGTTCTATCGCTTCATTAGTGAAAACTTTACCAAATACATTGAAGGCGGCGATGAAAGCATTAACTATGCTAATTATTCTGATAATAATATCAGCGCCGAAATAAAAGACGATGCCATAAAAACCAAAGGCTACTTCATTTATCCCAGTCAACTTTTTGTGAATGTTGCTCATACAGCCAATACAAACTCTAATCTCAACACAGACTTAAAAGCTATTTTTGACGCCATTGAAAATTCGGCCAATGGCTATCCCTCCGAATCGGATATAAAAGGATTGTTTGCCGATTTTGACACCACCAGCACAAGATTGGGCAATACCGTTCAAAATAAAAACAAACGCCTGGCAGCCGTGCTAAAAGGTGTGGAAGAACTGAATTTCGGTCCCGCATGGAGTGGGATTGAAGACAATCAGATTGACCTCTTTGGTGATGCTTATGAATTTTTAATTTCCAACTATGCCGCCAATGCAGGAAAATCAGGCGGTGAGTTTTTTACGCCACAGCATGTATCCAAACTCATTGCTCAATTGGCCATGCACAAACAGGAGAAAGTAAACAAAATTTACGACCCGGCCTGTGGTTCCGGCTCTTTGCTGCTACAGGCCAAAAAGCATTTCGATAACCATGTTATTGAAGAAGGTTTTTATGGGCAGGAAGTAAACCACACCACTTACAATCTTGCCCGTATGAACATGTTTTTGCACAACGTTAATTACGATAAATTCAATATTGTGTTGGGCGATACCCTGCTCCATCCGCAATTGGGCGGCGACAAACCTTTTGATGCCATCGTATCCAATCCGCCATATTCTATTAATTGGATTGGCAACGATGACCCAACACTCATTAATGACGACCGTTTTGCGCCGGCCGGTGTATTGGCTCCCAAATCAAAAGCCGATTTTGCTTTTGTATTGCATGTGCTCAGTTATCTTTCCGGCAAAGGAAGAGCAGCCATTGTTTGTTTCCCCGGTATCTTTTACCGTGGCGGCGCCGAGCAGAAAATCAGAAAATATTTGGTGGATAATAATTTTGTAGAAACCGTTATATCCCTGGCGCCCAACTTATTCTACGGCACATCCATAGCGGTAAACATTTTGGTATTGGCAAAAAATAAAACCAACAACAAAACCCAGTTTATTGATGCCAGTGGTGAAGACTTTTTTAAGAAAGTAACCAACAACAACATTTTGGAAGATGCCCACATCAAAAAAATAATGCAGTTGTTTGATGCAAAAGCCGATGTAGCCCACCAGGCCATTAGCATTGACAACCATAAAATAGCCGAAAATGATTACAACCTTTCCGTGAGTTCGTATGTGGAAGCAAAAGACAATCGGGAGCAGGTGGATATTACACAGTTAAACGCAGAAATTTCGAAAACAGTAGAGAAGATAAATGTCTTGCGTAGAAGTATTGATGAAATTATAAAGGAAATTGAATAAAAACTAAAAAAGCATGGAAAAAGGCACCATCATAAAATTAAATAAGCAATTTGAGGAATATGCTTATGAGCAGGATGGCATTGAATATTGGCTGGCTCGTGAACTGCAAGAATTATTAGGATATGCCGACTGGCGAAATTTTTTAAATGCCATTAATAAAGCCAAAGACAGTTGCAAAACCACTGGTGAAGCGGTTTCCGACCATTTCGTTGACGTCACCAAAATGGTCAAAATTGGCTCGGGTGCTGAAAGAGAACAAGAAGATTTTATGCTTACCCGATATGCCTGTTACCTAATAGCGCAAAATGGCGACACAAAGAAAGAACAAATTGCTTTTGCTCAAAGTTATTTTGCCATTCAAACCCGTAAACAAGAGTTGTTAGAAGAACGCATTCAGTTAATGGAGCGGTTACATGCTCGTGAAAAACTGGCTGCTACTGAAACCGAACTTTCTAAAAACATATATGAGAGAGGCGTTGATAATTCAGGTTTTGCCCGCATTAGAAGCAAAGGCGATTGGGCAATGTTTGGAGGTTATAATACCAGCGATATGAAACGTAAATTAGGTATAAAAGATAACAGGCCCTTAGCCGACTTTTTGCCTACCATTACCATTACTGCCAAGCAATTAGCTACTGAAATCACCAATTTTAATGTAAAAAAGAACGACCTCAAAGGCGAAGGGAATATCACTTCCGAGCACATTAAGAACAATAAAGACGTAAGAAGCCTTTTAGGCAAAAGCGGCATTAAGCCTGAAGAATTACCGGCAGAAGAAGACATTAAAAAACTGGAACGCAGGGCTAAATCTTTAGATAAAGAAATAGCCAGGAAAAATTTAAAAGGCAAAAAGAATAACAAATGAACAAGAAAGAACACTCAATTGAAAAGGGAGAATTGAAAATGGAAAATGAACATAATTTTCAACTTTCAACTTTCAACTTTCCATTAAAAAAAGTGGAGTGGAAAACGCTGGGAGAAGTGTGCAAAGTTCTTAGAGGTAAAAGGCTTACTAAAAAGGAACTTTCAGAAAATGAAAAATTCCCTGTCTTTCACGGTGGTTTAGAGCCCTTGGGATTTTTTTCAAACTCAAATCGACCAGCTGATACAGTTATGATAATTAATGTAGGAGCCTCTGCTGGAACTGTTGGGTATAGTCCTGTTGATTTTTGGTCGTCTGATGGATGTTTTTGTCTTGAACATTCAAGAATTATAAATAATAAATTCCTATACTATTTTTTAGTTGGTGAACAACATTTTTTAAAATCAAGAGTCCGAGTAGCAGGAATTCCAACTTTAGATAATTTTGTCGTTGAAAAACTCCTCATCCCCATCCCACCGCTGCCTGTTCAAAAAGAAATTGTTCGTATTCTTGATACATTTACAGAGCTTACAGCAAAGCTTACAGCAGAGCTTACAGCAGAGCTTACAGCTCGTAAAAAGCAGTATCATTATTATCGGGAAAGCTTGTTGGATTTTTCTACCACGAAAAACACAGAAAACACGAAAACTGTGGAGTGGAAGACGTTGGGGGAGGTTGGAGAGTTTGTTAGAGGAAAAAGGTTTGTCAAAGATGATATGATTTCAAAAGGTATTCCTTGCATACATTATGGCGAAATGTACACCCAGTATAATATTTGGGCTAAGGAAAGCAAATCATTTCTAAGCGAAGAATTAGTTGTAAATAAAAAATTACGAATTGCCGAAAAAGGTGATGTTGTTATTGTTGCTGCTGGTGAAACCATAGAAGATATAGGAATGGGAACAGCTTGGTTAAGCGATGAAGGTGTTGCTATACATGATGCTTGTTTTTCGTTTAGAAGTCCAATAAATGCAAAATATGTAGCATACTTTACACGTACTAAACAATTTCACGACCAAATAAAAAAACATGTTTCCTCTGGTAAAATTTCTGCTATTAATGCAAGAGGGCTTGAAAAGGTTTTAATACCAGTTCCTTCACCAGAAGAGCAAGCCCGTATTGTTTCCATCTTAGATAAATTTGATACACTCACTACTTCCATAAGCGAAGGGCTGCCAAAGGAGATTGAGTTAAGGAAAAAGCAGTATGCGTATTATCGGGATCAATTGCTAACGTTCCCGTCATTGCGAACTGCGAGGAACGAGCAGGAAGCAATCCAGAAAAACAAAACAATTCAAATAAATGAACGGTAACATTTCTAAATTACTTCAGGCAAAGCCCTCACAATGGCGAAAACAAACCAACCGTCATTGCGAACTGCGAGGAACGAGCAG
>JAFDXJ010000004.1 GCA_018268015.1 Bacteroidota bacterium | reverse complement strand
CTAATACCATTTTCTCCAAAGCTTGGGTCTAATTGTCCATCTGAGGTATAGCGTAGCAGGATAAGCCCTACAAAAGGAACAGTATAAGCACCGGCTATTGTAAGTATCTTCCCATCCGATTGAAAGCATAAATCGTAGGATACTACGGTTGTATTTTGGTAGGTAACAATCTTCCCACCATCATCTCCAAAAGCATTATCAACAGTACCATCCTCATTGAAGCGGCAAAGGGCCATTACCTCATCCTCATTTTGACCTGTTTCTCCCGTACATACTATCTTACCATCCGGTTGTAACGCCATCATATACATAGCATTATTCCAGAAACCGCCCTGCCCCTGCCCGAAAATAAATTTGGCCGTTCCATTATCGCCAAAACCGGCATCTATGCTGCCATCCGGGTTAAAGCTCTCCAGCATATAGGCCGAGTGAGCGCCATACATATCATAATTACTCCCCCTGACTAATTTACCATCTGGCCTGATGATTAAAGAATTGGTAGTGGTTGCGTTTGCATAGTGCGTTAATACAATCCCTCCGTCTCCAAAATCCGGGTCAAGGCTGCCATCTGTCCTGTATCTTGCTATGAATGTATTATGGTTATCGTATTCACTCTTTTGCACATCCCCGGAGATTACAATTTTGCCATCCGGCTGTACTACTAAACCGGTACAAAAGTTTAAATTATCTATATGTAGAGCGCTAAACCCATTGACACCGAAACTGCTGTCTAACCTCCCATCCTGGAAACAGACAATGATGCCTATATCAGTTCCCCCTCCCGGAAAATATCTTCCAGCACAGGCAATCCTGCCATCTGCCAGCAAGGCAAAAGCCTTACTTTCTGAACTAATCAATTTTCCGCCAAGGCCAATGCTAAAGCGACCGCCATGCCCAAAACTTTCATTGTAACTCCCATCCGGGTTAAAGCAGTCAAAGCATATTCCCAGATACTCTCCTACCACCAATATATTATTATTGGGCATGATGATTGAATAAGGATTGCCACTATTTGTGTTTTCAATCACCAGGCCTCCGTCTCCAAAGGAGGAGTCCAAGCTGCCTGCCTGGGCGTGGAGTGTTTGGTTCAGCAATATGGTTGATAAAACGGATACTATTATTTTAAATATATTTTTCATTGTTTTAAAATTTAAAGTATAAAATAAAGTTGTTAAGCATTAGGGACAATTATGGTCAGCGGCTGTGGCGCAATTACCCGAAGCATCCGGGGAATGCCGGTAGTCCTCGCAGAAAATGAATTTTCTTATGCCCATTAACTTACCTGATACTTTATACAAAATAGAACGGAATAAGCAATCAATACGGGAGTTTATATATTCATAGCTTTTTAAAAGGTGTTTACCCCCCCCCCCCCCCGAAATCCGCTGAAACGCTGTGTGGGTAATGGTTTCGGCCGTCTTAAAATCGCTTTGGGATGCGCCTGCTTTTTCTTGTGGCAAAAGAAAAGGAAGCGAAGAAAGACCCAAAGACAAATTGGGATGTAATTCTTTTCTCATAAGTTTAATTGAGTGGTGAAGAATAGGATTTGCTAGTTCAAATTTAAAACATATTGAGGAGATGATGAATGAAAATTTCAATTCCGTTTAATACAGGGATGAGATTGTTTTAATCTAAGTGTTTGCAGTTATGAGATCATAAAAATATGCCTCCAGATATTTTCATGGATGACAAAATACTGATTAAGGCTTTTTCTTTGAGCGTGTTTTCCTGCTTTATTTATTTCGTAATTTCCAATGCTTTTTGAACGGTAGGGTCATAGTGATTATCAACTTCATAAAAGCCCTGCGTGCGCCATAACTGACGCGCCATGAGGGCCTGCATCTTTTCTAATAAACTGATTCGGGCACTTGCTGGAATTTTGTCAAGGTTGATCGTATCTTTTTTTGCAAACGAAACCAGTTGATTCCATTCTGATTCTCCCGGTTTAAATTGATTCATTAAATCATCGGGGGATTTGATGGCTGTAAACAAATTTTTATGTTGCAGAAAATAATGATAGACAAAATTATTCAAGGTGTTTTTCATATATAATAAAATAACTGCATGAGGTTGAGAGGCTGTATCAAAAGGAATAAAAATATCCGGCGTAATGCCCCCTCCATCATATACCACATGACCTCCTGGCGTTTTAAAAGCTTTGCCTATCGGTTGAGATGTATCACCATGCACGACTTCTCCATCTTCAAATCTATCAATGACTTCCTCCTCATATTTATCTTTTCCGCCGGCATAAGATTTCTGAAGGCTGCGGCCAAGTGGAGTATAATACCGGGCAATGGTAAGCCTTAATGCGCCGCCATCTGATAAGGGGAATTGCTGCTGTACCAGACCCTTGCCAAAACTTCTGCGTCCTATGATAGTTGCCCTGTCCCAATCCTGTAAAGCGCCGGCCAATATTTCCGTAGCGCTGGCAGAATTTTCATCAATCAATATGACCAGTTTTCCTTTTTCAAATAATCCATCTTTTATGGCGCGAATTTCCGTAGGTGCTACTTTATCTCCTTTTGTATAAACAATCATTTTTGTATCATCTAAAAATTCGTCTGCAATATTTGTTGCTTCTGTAACAATACCGCCGCCATTTCCTCTTAAATCAAGAATTAATTTTTGCATCCCTTTTTGTTGCATGCTGTCTAATTTAGACATAAACTCCCGGTAAGTGGTTTCTGAAAACTTATTGATATGAATATACCCCGTTTGTGGCGCTATCATATACGCTACATCAACGGAAGGAAGTGGTATAATGCCCCTTTGCACCCGGAAAGACATGATTTGATCATTTCTGCGGGCTGTTATTTTTACCGTGGAATTTCCCGGCCCTCTTAAAGAGTTTTTTATATCATCTGCTTTGATATTTTTTCCGGTAAGTCGAATGCTGTCATTTACCGTAAGGATTTCATCGCCGGCCTGCATACCGGCTTTATATGCAGGTCCACCGGGAATCACACTCATCACATTCACCGTATCATTAAAAATCTGGAATTCAATACCGATACCCTGGAAATTGCCTTGCATTTCTTCATTGACACCTTGTAAATCTTTTGCAGGAATATATATTGAATGTGGATCCAGATGCGAGAGCATATCTTCTATAGCGCTTTCCCGGAGACTGTCAATAGATACCGGATCAACATAATCTTTTTGAATAATATTTAATACTTCCTGTAATGAATTGGTTTTGGCATTGGTCAAAAACTGTACACCTCCATTGGTATTGGCTTTCAACTGGTATCCTATCCACATGCCTAAGACCATTACTATGGAAAAAAGAAAAGGTATCCAGGTTTGTAATTTTTTACTTCCCATAAATGTCGCTACTTTGTAACTATGAATGCTAAAGCACGAATATCAATATTAATATTTAAAGATAAAATTTTTAAATATGGATGGTAATCTTTAATCAAATTTGTATGATCATTAATCAACATTCAAATGCCTATTCAATTAATAGCTGACAGTGGCTCCACGAAGTGTGACTGGGTGATGTTGGAGGGTAAAAAGCGAAAGAAAATAACCACAGGTGGCCTGAACCCCTACTTTTTGGAACGGCCCGCCTTGAGAAATATATTAGCCAATGAACTTGTGGGTGATTTCATCAAAAAACCTGAGGAAATATTTTTTTATGGAACGGCATTAGGCCAAAGCAAAAACCTTCAAGCTATAAAGGCTTTATTAAAAGAGACTTTTCCTAAGGCCAAAATTGAAGTAGAAACAGATATTACGGGAGCCGCAAGGGCCGTATGTGGAAATGAAAAAGGCCTCGCGGCGATTTTAGGCACCGGATCTTCTTTATGTGTATATAATGGAAAAAAAATTGTAAAAAGCAGTCCCGGACTTGGGTTTATACTGGGCGATGAAGGAAGCGGCGCCTATCTCGGTAAAAAAGTAATTCAACTTTTTTTATATGGGGCCTTTGACGAGGAACTGAATTCAAATTTTTGCAGGCAGTTTCAAACAGATAAAGCAACAATTTTAAATCATGTTTATGCAGGCCCTTTACCCAATAAATATTTGGCTTCATTTGCCTTATTCCTGGCATCAAACCGAGGGCATTATATGATCGAAAATATTATAGAAGATTCTTTCCGGAAATTTTTTGAACTGCATATCACCCGTTTTAAAGAAAGTGAAAAATATCCTTTAGGTTTTATTGGAAGTATAGCTTTTGGTTTTAAAGATGTTTTAGAAACCCTTTGCCGGGAGTATGGTTTTATTAAAGGGAAAATTATGCAATCACCTTTAGATGGACTGATAAAATTCCATTCATACAAAAACTGAATTTTCATCCGGGCATATTAGAAGTATTGAAATTGGTTCGCAGTATTTTATTTTTTTAAAAGAGTAGAAGCAATGCGGATAACTTATACAATGGAAATACAATATATTTGTACCTTGAAAAAAATCTTAAAAAATTTTCTTTGCCCCGCGAACCATTTAAAAGAAGCCCAGATTATTTATCCAAAAAAAATATTATTACCGGCCGTAACCCGGTGATGGAAGCCTTACGTCGGAATGCCCATATTGATAAAATTCTTTTATACAAAAATGCGCATGGCGATTCAATTACCGAGATCAAGAAGCTTGCAAAGGAGCGCAATATACCGATACAATATGTTCCCAATGAAAAGCTGAATAGCCTGACCAATATTCTTCACCAGGGAATCATTGCTTTTAAATCTTCTATTGCTTATGCCGATCTTCAACAAAATATAGATTTCATTCTTTCAAATGGTGAATCGCCGCTGATGCTCATGTTAGATGGTATCACGGATGTTCGAAATATAGGCGCTATTGCAAGAACGGCTTTTTGCTTTGGTGTACATGCCATTATCATCCCGGAAAAAGGAGTTGGCGCTTTACAGGAAGATGCTATGAAGAGCAGTGCCGGCGCATTGGAGCATGTTCCTGTCTGCCGCGTCAGACATTTACTGGAGGGCCTTGAAATACTGCAATTGAATGGGATACGTATTTTTGCAAGTGCTATGAATCAACAAAAAAAATTGCATGAAATGGAATTTAGAGATCCCTGTTGCATTATTATGGGTAATGAAGGAACAGGAATCCAGGAGGCTGTACAAGCAAAAGCGGATACTTTATTTTCTATTCCTATGGAAAAACAATTTGATTCATTGAATGTATCTGTTGCTGCAGGAATCATTTTGTATGAAGCCGGTAAACAGAGGACCCATTAAATCATGTTTAAATCCTTGAAATGATTCAACTGATAGAATGCCCGCGCGATGCCATGCAGGGTTGGCCACATGAAATTCCTACCCAAAAGAAAATAAATTATTTAAATGCTCTTTTGCAGGTAGGCTTTGATACGCTGGACTTTGGCAGTTTTGTATCACCCAAAGCAATTCCTCAAATGGCTGATACGGCGAAAGTATTGGAAGGCTTAAATCTTGAAGGCAGCGCCACCAAATTACTGGCGATTATTGCCAATTTAAGAGGCGCAGAAGAAGCAGCACAGCATGAACAGATCACCTATCTTGGTTTTCCATTTTCCATATCTTCTACTTTTCAACAAAGAAATACAGGGAGTACTCCGATGGAAAGTATGGCCCGCATTGAAACGATTCAGGAAGTGTGTTTGAAAAAAAATAAACAATTGGTAGTGTATCTGAGTATGGCTTTTGGCAATCCTTATGGAGATGCATACAATGACGAGATATTATTAAACTGGGCAGATGAGATGGCTAAAAGAGAAATAACTATTATTTCCCTCGCGGATACGGTTGGTCTGGCTACACCCAAACAAATACGTTTTGCACTGGAAACCCTTATGCCAAAATATCCCGGTATTTCAATCGGCGTGCATTTGCATTCGTCCGATAAGACTAAGCTGGAAAAGTTAGAAGCTGCATGGAATGCGGGGTGTAAGCGCTTCGATGGAGCTTTAAAAGGTTATGGCGGTTGCCCTATGGCACAGGATGACCTGGTTGGAAATATGGCTACAGAATTTATGATCCGCTTTTTTGAAAGTAAAAAGGAAGTGTTGCCCATTGATAAGGAAAAATTAGAAACGTGCTTTCTACTGGCAGCAGAAATATTTTCATGATGTTGTTTAATTTGCCCATACATATCAAAAAAATAACGCCACCGGTAAAATATGATGAACGGATTTTATTGATGGGTTCCTGTTTTACAGAGCATATCGGTGATTTTTTAAAATCGCATAAATTTAATGTACTTCAAAACCCAAATGGAATTGTATTCGAACCACAAATGTTGTGCAGCAGCATTTTGGATTATATTGATCAAAAAAAATATTCTGAGCATGACCTCGTATATGAAAATGAGCGCTGGCATTCATGGGACCATCATAGTGTTTTCTCTCATCCATCAAAGGAAATGGTGTTGCAGCGTATCCAGGAGTCTATAAAGCAGGCGCATGATTTTTTGAAGAATGCGGATTGGCTGATCATCACTTTTGGCACTTCATTTCATTATCTCTTCAAAACACAAAATCGCATAGTGGCTAATTGCCATAAAGTGCCGGCAAATAGTTTTACCAAACAACTTGGCACGATTGAAGAAACCGTGACTGCCATTGATACCATGCTATACAGGCTTTTTCATTTCAACCCTAAAATAAAAATAATTTTTACCGTAAGCCCGGTTCGTCATGTACGGGATGGCGTGGTGGAAAATAACCGAAGTAAAGCACGCTTATTGGAAGCTGTTCATCATGTGGTGGACAAATTTGACAAACTGTATTACTTTCCTTCTTATGAGTTGATCATAGATGTTTTACGTGACCACCGTTTTTATGACATAGATCTGGTGCATCCAAATTATGCGGCCACCTCTTTTGTGTTGGAAAAATTTTGCGAAAATTGTATGGATAAACAAACCCGCAACATACTTGAAAAGATGAAAGAAATCGTCATCGCAAAAAATCATCAGCCCTTTCATTTTGCCTCAGAACAACACCAAAAATTCAGGAAAAAATATTTATCTGAATGTGTGCAATTACAAACACAATATCCTTTTTTGAACCTGCAAGAAGAAATCAATTTTTTTCAGGCAGGATAAATTTTTCTTACACAACTTTGCCGTTAGAAAAATTGGTAAGTATGTTGAATTGAGCCAACCAATGGTGAATGGTAAAATGCCAAAACCCCAAGGCCTGTTTTTATAAAGGAATTTCCCCGTTTATTATTTTTCGAAAAAAGCGATACTACTGCCTACCCAGGCTTTATCTGCATTATAACGTACACCCACCATTTTTCCTTTACTAAGACGAGCAAGGTTATGTGTAGCAACAGGTCTTGATTCACCATCTTTCCAGAAATAGAAAATTCGAATCTCCGCTTTTGCAGGTATATCGGGCGTTTGAATGATATCGGCATACTTCACTTTCTTCTGAAGAATCCAGTTATGTGGGTCTTTTACATTATCAATATCTTCTTTTTTTACATCAATAACTACGCCTTGTCCGGCAAAAGAAAATAAAGGTTTTAAAACATAATTTTCCAGATCCTGAGGAATGGATTTCAGATCGCTTAGAAATTGCGTTTTAGGAACGTAGGGGTGCTGGATATAAGGCAGGGTATATTTACTGATGCGGTAAAACCAATTGGGATGAGGCACCCATTGTACATCCATTTCTTCAAATAATATTTTTCCTTTTTCACGGATTTCAGGAGATTGATGATCGAGGTCATCAAAAATGATCCGGTTATAAATGCGGTGAACAGGAATTTTTTTCCCGTCTTTCATATAATATAATTTTTTCCCTTCTTTGACTAATTCCGTCAGGCACACAATGGGAATACCCAGTAAATTTTGTGTGGCATAAAAATCAATCCTCGTTTTTTGTTTGTGAGGAAATATTTCAAGGAGAATTGTGTTCTCCGTTTTTTCATTTGCAACAATAATATCTTTTAATAAGGAAATATATTTTTCACGGTCAAAGCCATTCAGAAATGAATCGAAATTTTCGGGTATCTGAAAGTTTTCACGAGTACTTTCGGTATCATACATTTCATAGCAGAACAATGTGGGAAAGCCCTGCATTTCTACTAATTGCGGTTCTAATTCTCCTTTTTCATTTTGGCATATACCAAAGTCCAAAGCGATGAAATGAGAATGGTCATTTTCATTTGGTACTTTAATTGATGTTGGAATAGCATGTAGGGTGATATGTTTAAAATTAAATTGTGTAATTACATTGATAATATGTTCGCAGGCTGAAAGCATTTTTTCTTTGAAGGCGTTATCAATAAAAATGGGAGTTTCAGCAATGCGGAAATCCAGGGAACCGGGGTGTATATTTTCAATGTCGGCAATATGTTTCCTGTATTTTTTTTCCGTGAAATTTTCATTGTACCATTTTCTCATTGAAGGAATCATAATGAATTTATTTTTTTTAAAGATAATGAAAAGGCCTGATTAGATCATGTATTAAAAGTTGTTTTCGGCTTTTATACAAAAAGATTTATTTAAAAAAAGCATTGATTTTATTTGTTGTTTCTTCAAAATGTTGATGCGTTATTGCATGAATGCCCAATTTTGATGCCGCTTCAGCAAGCATGGGCCGGTCATCTATATAAAAACAATTTTGAGGTTCTGCCTGAGCCACACCCAATGCTAATTGAAAAATGCCCGGATCAGGTTTACGCATGCCCACTTCGCAGGATGAAATAAATGCATCAAAGCAATCATGTAAAGCAAATTGCTGAATCCGAAAATCATTCAGCTCTTTCCCTTCATTGTTGATGGCAATAATGGCTACTTCAGGATGCTGCCTGCGCCAGGATATAAGCCAGTCAAACATTTCGGGGAGTTTAATGCTTTCATTCAGCATAAATTTTTTAAAATCGTCACGGGTAAAACTACGCGGCTGATTGAATACGGTCGTATCCAGGTATTCATCTAATGAAATCCGGCCAATTTCATAAACATTAAAAATAAAATTGTGCAATATTTCCATACTGGAATAGTCCAATGAAAAAAGTTGGGCTGCTTTTTTCCGGGATTCATGTCCCCATCCGTTATTCAGCAATACGCCGCCAATATCCGAAAAAAGAATTTTAATCTTTTTGTTTTTCATCTTTTTAAGAAACTATTTTTCAAGATCCGCAATTTTCTTTAAACGTCTTTTATGGCGGGCAAGCCCACTGAAAACGGCTAATAAAAAGGCCATGGTATATTCTTCTGCAGCGCTGGATGCGGTTACCCGGCCGCCCAAGCAGAGCATATTCATATTATCATCTTCCACACCCTGGTGTGCAGAAAAATGATCATTGATTAAAGCAGCACGAATACCTTTTATTTTATTGGCAGCAATAGCGGCGCCAACACCGCTTCCACATATAGCAATTCCTTTATCCATTTTTTTTTCTGAAACGGCTTTTGCCAGAGGTATTACAAAGTCGGGATAATCGTCATCGGGATTTAATGAATAAGCGCCATAGTCAGTGATGGCATATCCTTCATCTTCCAGAAACTTTTTTAAGTACTCTTTTAATTCAAAGCCGCCATGATCGGCCGCAATTCCGATTTTCATAATTGTGAAATTGCAGGAAAGGTATTATATATTTTGTTGCGATAATTTTAAAAATAAACAGGAATATAAATGTGCGTGAAAAAGGAATATTGTAAGATATTTGTTTTGTAAAAATGACTGATGCCCATCCAGAAATTATCTATAGATGATCTCCCTTATCAGTGGCTTGATATTGTTATGCCTTCTGAGACTGAACTAAACAAACTGAGCAAAGAGTTTCATTTACATCGATATACTTTGAGGGATTGCCTGGAACCGGACCATTTACCCAAATATGAGGATCTTGGAGAAACCCGGTTTATTATAACAAGAGTATTGCTGAACCCTCCCACAAATGAAGTGAAAACATTACAGGAAATGAGTACTAAGCTGGCCATCTTTTATAATGAGCATTTTATACTTACCATACATCGCTTGCCTCAGGAATTTTTGAAAGATATTAAATTAAAATATCTGGAGAATGGAAAATGCCGTACAACCAATGAGCTGGTTACAAAAATTATTTGGAATGTATTACATACCTATGATGACCCGGTTATTCAGTTGTCCGAGGAAGCAGAAGAATGTGAGATAAAAATATTTCTTAAGAATCTTCAATCATCCATGCTGGAAGAATTATATATTATCAAAAGGAAAGCTGCTGTTTGCAATAAATTACTCTTACTTACGGGGGAAGTAATTAGTACGATTCGTACGGATGAAAACGACCTGGTAGCTTTGCAGGATGTGAAAGACTTACACAAGAAACTGATGATGATGTATAATCAGGTTCATGAAGATGTTACCAACCTGTTGAATATATACTTATCTCTTTCTGCACAAAGAACAAATGAAGTCGTCAAGTTGCTGACTATATTTTCTGTATTCTTTATGCCACTCACTTTTATTGTGGGCGTATATGGCATGAACTTTCATTTTATGCCGGAATTAGAGACCCGTTGGGGATATCCTGCCGTTTTACTATTAATGGCTATTATCATCATCGTTATCTTCCTTTGGTTTAAAAGAAAAAAATGGTTGTGATAAGATCTAAAAAAATCATTAAAAGTTAAAAAATATTGCCTGTCATTTTAAGAATAAAACATCCACAAGAGTAAATACCCGGGGATAGAAATATTTTTTGTGATGGATAAAAAAAGCTACTGTTTTGATCAATTTATTTCAAAAACAGTAGCTTTTAAAAAGGAGAATTAATATTTTGAAGGTTGATTTGCCGCGGGAATGGATTGTTTGATAAAGTCGCGCAATTCTTCATTGGCAACAACCAAGTCCGACTTTCTTAAATACATCATATGGCCACTCCGAAAGCCATGCCAACTCATACGGTTTTTTAATTTTCCGCTGGGGTCCATTTGCCATAAACTATATTTAGCATTAAAGAAATCACAGGCGCCATCATAATAACCTGATTGCACCATAAGATGTAGAGAAGGATTTTCGGCCATTGCTTGCCGAAGATTTTCTCCTGTATTGTCATTTTTATCATCCCATGGATAAACACTGCCAAACATATTGTATTTTAAATCCGTTTTATATTTTAATTCATTCCGCAGGTAGATTTGAATGGCCGGGGTAAAGGAGTGTAACCAGGAATTGAGCTCTGCATTATAATCAGGGCCATCGCCAGCATCTTCCCGGTCAATGCCTAAATATCTTGAATCCAATCGGCCTATGGTAAATCCTTTATCACGTAATAATTCTTTCCAATAAAAATCAACTGGAATATCGAGGTTATGCTGCAAAATGGTTTTCTCATTCAATCCACTGTATCTCGACATTTTGGCGGCGATCATTTTCTTGTCAGCATCATTCAGTGTATTTCCCTTCACCATTGCCGGAATCAGTTGATTAATGGTAAAGTCTTCTACTTCCGGCAACATATCTGTGAGGTCTTTAGATTGTAAATCAGCAGGGAGCATTTTATGGTACCAGGCTGTTGCCGCATAATAGGGTAAATACAACGCTTCTGAAACCGGGCCATCTCTTTTAATGCCAAGATCAGTGGGAGAAACGAGTACGACACCATTTAAATACATCCATTGAGATTCCTGCAATTCTAAAGCAAGGCCTGAAACCCTGGTGGTTCCATAACTTTCACCTATCAAAAATTTTGGGGATGCCCAACGGTCATGCCGTGTAACGAATGTGTTTATCCATTCAGCCAGATAGCGGATATCTGCATTTACGCCAAAAAATTTTGAATCAGGAACAGTGCTGCCGCCGATTTTTCTGGAATAACCCGTATTAACCGGATCTACATAGACGATATCAGCCACATCAAGGATGGAATTATTATTGTCATGTAATCCATAAGGTTGTAAAGGGTAGCCTTCATCATCTATATTTAAAATACGAGGCCCTGTATAGCCTATTTCCATCCATACGGAAGGCGTGCCTGGTCCACCATTGAATGAAATAACGAGGGGCCGGTGTGCTTTATCTTGTACGTCGCTGCGTTGATAATAAGTAAAAAAGACAGAAGCAATCGGTTTTCCATTTTCATCCCATACCGGTTGAGTGCCGGCAGTGGCCGTATAAGGAACTGTTTGCCCTTTGATGATAATGGAATTTTTTGTTGTAACGGTACTATCCGGAAATACCATAGGATTTGGCGCATTATCATCCGCATCATGAGCAGTTTTTTGAGCTATGGAGCTACCCAAAAAGAGTGAGGTAAGCATTAAAAAAAGAAAATTTTTTTTCATTTTGTTTTATTTATAGACAAGGATACTAAATGAGTGAGAAGAAAAACCGCCTTTGAATAAACAAAGGCGGTAAAGGCTTTTCAAGGATTTATTTTTCAGCAGCTCTTTGCATCGGATTCATCCCCTGGGACTGACCACGAGCTGCTTGTTTCATTTTATAAATATGGAAGTTGGTAGGTTCATCAATTTTAGGCCATGTATTATTGCTTTCATCAATATCTGCTGTTTCTTTTAATGGATCAAGTAAGATGGCGCTTACTTCTTTGTCTTTTAAAAACACTTTACTAAATGATTTTTCATTTTTTCTCCAAATTTGAGCAGGGATTTTATCCGTTTCAACAGAGCCATCTTTGAATGTCCATTGAATAATAACGGGCATTACCAAACCTCCTTTGTTGCTAAAAGAAACTTCATATAAAAACTTATTTGCAAATTTTTGTATTGTAGAATCATCCGGTTTATCAAAAGCGAAAGGAGTACTTTTAATCACATAATTGCTATCATATTTCTCGATGCCCCGATCATACCGCCAGTAAAAATCACGAAGCGTTGTATCCGAATCGGTTAAAAAATGAATATTGGGATCTGTACGATTCCTGATTTTGGAAATATCTTCAAATGAATTTACGGCAGGCTTACTTAATTTTCTTTCTGCATTTTCACGATTCATGGGTGCAGGAATTGCATTTGCGGCTGCATCAAATTTGAAAGATTTTACGCTATCAATAGATATATCACATGGATCAATACTATAAAACCAACCTCTCCAAAACCAATCAAGATCTTCTCCACTTGCATCTTCCATGGTTCTGAAAAGATCAGCCGGTGTTGGATGTTTGAATGCCCACCTGGTTGCATAGGTTTTAAAGGCAAAGTCAAACAAGTCTCTCCCCATGATGGTTTCCCGTAAAATATTTAATGCAGTGGAAGGCTTTGAATACGCATTAGGACCAAACTGGATAATATTTTCACTATTTGTCATGATGGGTTCAAGCTGGTCTTTAGGCAAACGCATATAATCTGTAATGGTAAAAGCAGGCCCACGACGGGAAGGGAATTTATTGTCATATAATTCTTCGGAAAGGTATTCAACAAAAGTATTCAGTCCTTCATCCATCCAGGTCCATTGGCGTTCATCACTGTTTACAATCATGGGGAAAAAGTTATGACCTACTTCATGAATAATTACGCCAATCATGCCATTTTTAGTAGCTTCACTATAAGTGCCATCTTTCTCGGTGCGTCCATAATTAAAACAAATCATAGGGTATTCCATACCATTAGCGGCTTCCACACTTTGTGCAACAGGATATGGGTATGGAAAGGTGAAATGTGAATAGGATTTAATGGTATGAGCAACTAATTTAGTAGAATATTTGCTATATAAGCCATAGGCTTCTTTTCCATAAAAGCTCATACACATTACTTTTTTTCCATCAATATTCACAGGCATCGCATCCCAAATAAATTTCCGTGAAGAAGTCCAGGCAAAATCACGTACCATATCTGCTTTGAATATCCATGTTTTGGTAGCAGTACTCTTCTTTGTTTCAGCCTTTTTGGCTTCGTCGAGGGTGAATATTTGCAGAGGTTCTTTTGTTTCATTCAGGTTGGATGCTTTTTGCCAGCGAGCGAGATGAACGGCATTTAAAGTTTGTGCATAATTCTGGCATTCACCTGTAGCGCCCACTACATGATCCGCTGGAACAGTCATCTTTACTTTAAAGTTTCCGAATGTCAATGCAAATTCTCCACGCCCTGTAAACTGATGGTTTTGCCATCCCTGAAAATCGCTATAAACACATAAACGGGGATACCATTGAGTCATCGTAAATAAATAATTTCCATCTTCCGGGAAATATTCATAACCACCACGTCCACCATATATCATACGGTCACTAATGTTGTAATACCAATCCACCGTAAAAGTGAATTTCTGCCCGGGCTTTAAAGTGGTGGGTAAATCTACCCGCATCATGGTTTTATTGATGGTAAAGGGGAGGGCTTTACCTGAAGCATCTGTTATTTTTTGTATTTTATCACCATAGCCATTATCTGTCTTTTGCTTTTGCAGATTTTCGAGCATACTTTCATTAACATTAACCCCACGCATTGAAGATCCATCCTGATAATTTGCATTATTGACGGTGCTTAACTGGTTTTCATCCAATTGTAACCATAAATAAGTAAGATCGTCGGGTGAGTTATTATAATAAGTGATTGTTTCACTTCCGGTAAGCCTCAGGTTTTTTTCATCCAGCGTACAATTGATGTCATAATCTGCGCGCTGTTGCCAGTAAGAAGGGCCGGGGGCACCACTTGCTGTACGATAAACATTGGGTGTAGGTAAAATAGTCCCTAATTGCTCAAATTTATTCCCATGATTGGATTGTGGGTTATTTTGTATATCCTGGGAAAAACTAGGTGAGGCCAACGTTAGAATCAGGGCACACAACATGTACTGTTTTTTCATTGTCTTTTTTTAAAATGATTGGAAATCTTTGAATAGCCATTTCTATAGATAGAGCAGCAATACCGCCGCTTATAAATAACATATAATCTCTTCTTTTAAAACGCAAAATGTTTAGTCCGATGAATGTACAGGTTAAAATACAGGTAACAATGATTAATTGACCCGCTTCAATACCCAGGTTAAAAGATAATAATTGCCAGGCAATATTTTGATCTGTACCTAACATGTTTTTTAAAAGGGTGCTAAAACCTAAACCATGAATTAAACCAAAAAAAAGTGCAAAGAAATAAATTACGGGATACTTTTTTTTGAAATAAAAATCTTTTACATAACAATTACTCAAAGCCGTAATTAATATCGTGAGGGCAATAAAGAATTCGGTAAGCGCTGTAGGAAATTGAATGATTTGTAAAGTGCTCAGGATGAGTGTTATGGAATGACCAATAGTAAAAGCGGTTACAAGTACCAATATTTTTTTCCAGTCCTGAAATGTATAACGGATACATAACACCGTGATAAAGAGTATATGGTCTATACCTTTGAGATCTGTAATATGTGAGATCCCCATGGGGAAGTATATGCTAAAATTATTCAAAAAATCAAGCTAATTTGGGAATTGTTAAACCTAACTATATGCTTAAAATTAAGTTGCACTTTTGTATTTAAGAAAAATTTTTGTTAAATGGTAAATAGTTTGTTTCAATGGCTTTTTATAACGACCATATCAATCATGCATCCTTTTTTTGTATCCATGACTGATGTGAAATATAATGACAGGGATAAAGACCTGGAAATTAGCGTCAGGATTTTTACGGACGATTTCGAGAACGTACTCAGGAAATATACGACGACTAAAGTGGACATCTTGCACCCGGAAAACCAGGATCAAATGAATCAGGAAGTCTATAATTATTTAAAAGGGAAATTAAAAATACAGGTCAATGGCATGCCGGTACAATATCATTTTATTGGTTATGAACAGAAAAGTGAAAGTATATGGACTTATCTTGAAGCAGATAATGTACCCTTACCAAAGAAAATAAAATTTGTAAATACCATACTTCAGGATTTGACTGCTGATCAAATTAACCTGATGCAAGTCAAAGTAATGGACAAAGTACAGAACACAAAACTGGATTACCCAAATGCAGTATGGGAAATTAATTTCTAATCTTCCACATTATTTTCAGGGTTATCCTCTTCATGGAATTTCACCAGGAGCTTATCTATCCTGTGGTTATCCATATCTGCAATTTCAAAATCAAATCCCCGCCAATGTAATTTTTCCCCGGCTGTGGGTATTCTTTTCATTTGGTGCAAAAGGAAGCCCGCGAGCGTATCAAAATCCTGATCTATATAATCCAGCCATTCCACTTTATCAAAATAACTGAGAAAATTATAAAATGGAATTTGTGCATCTATGAAATAGGTATCATCTGATCGTTTAATGATCTCGTAGTTTTCTTCATCCTGTTCCGGAATGTCGCCCACAATTGCGTCCAGGATATCATTCAAAGTAATGATACCTTGCATGCTTCCGTATTCATCTACTATAATGGCAGAATGCCTTTTTGTTTGTTTGAACTTTTCTAATAATTGATATGCCGTATTATTTTCCGGAACATAGATTGCCGGAACCATTATTTCTTTCAGAGTCTTCTCCGGTGATTCCCAAAAAATTTCTTTTAATGAAGCCATGCCGCATATTTTATCAATATTTCCATCACAAACAGGATATACAGAATGTACCTGTTCTCCCTCCAGTTTTTTCAAATCGGCTAAAGTTGTATTTACATCCAACCATATTGTATCACTTCTATGAGTCATCAGCGATGTAATATTCCGGTCGCCTAGATGAAAAACCCGTTCTATGATTTCCTGCTCTGCTTCTTCAATAGCACCTTGTTCTGTTCCTTCACTTATTAAAGCTTTAATTTCTTCTTCGGTTACCTGATTGTTGTTATTTTTTATGCCAAAGAGTTTGACAATAAAATTACTTGAATGACTTAATAACCATATAAATGGGTATGTAAATACAGATATGATGCGCATAGGAGCTGCCACTGTTTTAGCAATACCTTCCGGGTTGCTAAGTCCTATTTGTTTTGGCACAAGCTCTCCAATGACTAATGAAAAAAAGGTGATAATCAAAACTACAATAAATGTGGCTATGCCATTACTATAATCTGACAATGATGGAAACGTATGAATATATGCGGCTACGGATTCTTTAATACCGGCTCCGGAAAAAATACCGGTAAGGATACCAATCAGGGTAATGCCGATTTGAGTTGTGGACATAAAAAGCTGTGGCTTATTACTCAATTGTAACGCTTCTTTTGCACGACGGTCCCCCTTATTTGCCTGTGCTTCCAATCGGGCTTTTCTTGCAGAGACCAATGCAATTTCTGCCATGGCAAATAAGCCATTTAAAATAATCAGGCAAATGATAATGAAAATCTCAGTCATATTGAATCACAAAGTTAAAGAATAAGGCGCTTGCATAAAATTTTTCCAATCATGGAAACAGTAATCATAAACTCAATTTCTTTCAAAAGTTAGCAAAGGTGGCATACCAATACGCCTAAGAAAAATGGAACTTGTCATATAACCAAGTATACTTCCAATAATCGCTCCGCCTAAAATATCTAATGGATAATGGACGCCGACATATACCTGTCCATAACTGATCGTGGCTGCCCATAAAAAGAAAAGGAGAGACCATTTTCCCAGGTATTTTTTTAATGTTTGATAAAAGAATACAGCTGCAGCAAAATGATTCACGGCATGTGAAGAAGGAAAGCTCCCACTTACCGGGCAACGATTGATCAGTAAGTTTACCTGCATTCGCAGAAATTCATCATTACAAGGCCTTGGCCTGGCTACCCAGTTTTTTAAAAGGTTACTGCTTAATTGATCTGAAATGGTTATGGTTAAAATTAAAGCGAGTAGCCATGGCCATGCTTTCCATCCGAAATTCAAAAAAATAAACAACAACAAAAAAAGATAGAGAGGCGTCCAGGTAGAAGCATCCCGCCACCAGGGAAATACCTGGTTTAGGAAAGAATTGGTCCAACTATTATTTATTTTCAAAAAAAGTTCCCGGTCAAGATCGAGAATATTGGAAAGGAAGAGGTGCATTGAGCCTGTGGAAAATTGGTTTAATAATATCATAACATCTAATTGCCTGTTGGCAACACAGAAGATTTAATCCTTACTTTTGTGTGCCATGAGAAAATTAAAAATACCAAGATACATTCAATGGATTGGAATAACGGCAATATTTTTTATGATTATCATGACTTTATTGCGTTTAGCCCTTGTCCTTGCTTTTAAAGCACCTGCAGGATCGGCAATTCCTTATAAGGATTTGTTTATTTTGGGCCTTCGCTATGATTTTCGCGATGTATGTATTATTTCCATGATCTTATTTTTACTTGGAAGTATTAAGCCACTTCATCCATTTGACCGGAAAGCAGGCAGGGCTGTTGCTTTTTTTATACTGTGGCTGGCAATTGTTTTATGTATGGTTTTTTATGTCTTTGATTTTGCTAATTATGCCTATTTATCACAACGGCTAACGGCAACAATCCTCTCTTACCTACATGATGCAAAAATCTCATTTGGAATGATCTGGCAAACATATCCGGTGATTTGGATATTACTGGGTATTTTACTTTTTGTTGGATTACTGATTGCCATAGTACACATCATTTACAATTTTATGCTATCCCGGAAACCTCATTCTACAAGGTTATCCAGGATTAGCTGGGGGGTTGTTTTTTTTATCATTTTAGGCTTGGGTATATTTGGAAGAGTGGGACAGTTTCCCCTCCGCTGGAGTGATGCATTTGTTTTTAATAATGATTATGCATCCAATGTGTCTTTAAATCCTTTTCAGTCTTTTTTTAGCTCATTAGATTTTAAAGTAGTGAATGATGACCCAGTAGCCACCCGGAAATATTACCCTTTAATGAGCAAATACCTCGGTGTCACAAATCCTAATGAATCTACATTGAATTTCGAAAGGGTTATTCTCCCTGATTCTTCTGAAGCGGTTAAGCCCAATATTATTTTAGTTATTTGTGAATCCTTCAGTGCTTATAAAAGTTCTATGTATGGAAACCCTTTAAACACGACTCCTTTTTTTAATGAATTGTGCAATACCGGAATCTTTTTTGACCGGTATTTTACACCTTCTTATGGAACGGCCCGGGGGGTATGGGCGACCCTTACAGGAATCCCGGATATTGAAATAACCAACACTTCCAGCAGGAATCCACAAGCTGTAGATCAGCATACCATTATCAATGCATTTAAAGGATACGAAAAGTATTATTTTATTGGCGGCTCTGCCAGCTGGGCGAATATTCGTGGGTTAATCACTAATAATATCCAGGATGTACGCTTATATGAGCAGGAAGATTATAGTGCCAAAAAAATTGATGTATGGGGTATTAGTGATAAAAATTTATTTCTTGAATCAGATAAAATTTTAGCTAAAGTTAAATCTCCTTTTTTTGCAGTTATTCAAACAGCAGATAATCATCGGCCATATACCATTCCAAAAGAAGATCTCGCCTTGTTTTCAAAGAAAAAAATGTCCAAAGACAGTTTGAAAAAATATGGCTTTGAAGATGAGGATGAGTATAATGCATTTCGCTATACCGATTTTTGTTACAAACAATTTATGAATGCAGCACAAAAAAATGATTATTTTAAAAACACCATTTTTGTTTTTACCGGTGATCATGGTATCCGTGGCGATGCCGGAAATATGTTTCCCAAGGCCTGGACAGAACAAGGGCTCACCTCAGAGCATACACCATTATTGATATATGCCCCTTTTATGTTGTCTTCCGCCAGGTATTCTTTCCCGGCATCACAATTGGATATATTACCTACCATTGCCGGTTTGTGTAAAATACCCTATAAGAATACCAGCCTGGGCCGTGACCTGCTTTCACATAAAGATTCTTTACAAAATGGCTATGCATTCATTTTTGACCCGGACCTGAAACGTATCGGCGTTTTGAACGAAAAATATTATTACAGTTTCGGTATTCATAATTCCAGCCCGGAGCAGTTTGTAAGTATGACAGATAATCAAAAATTAGTACTTACTGATTCTTTACGCAATCAGTTCAGAAATATGACCAATGCCTTTTATGAGACTTCCCGCTATATGATTTTGAATAATAAAAAATAATCATTGCCAATTGAAAGCTACCTTTCATTAAAGCGATTTTTTTTTACAGAATTATTTATTAGACGGATGGAGTATTTGAATAGTTGATTTCTATAAGATAAAGGATGATATTTTATTCTGAAAGTCGGTGTGTGTCAATATTTACTACCGCTCCAAATAAAAGAATACCATTCAATAAACCAAAATATCCATTTACTCATTGCGAAATGAATTATTGACCCGGTGATTTATTTTTATACCTCAATGTTTTTTACATCAAGGTTTGGGGGATTTACAAACAAACCCCGGTTTTTTCCGGGGTTTCTTTTTTCTGATATCATAAAGAGATTCCTAAAGTGTTTTAAGGACATCATTCATGGCTCTTACAGCTGCAGCGCTTTTTTCAAAGGATTGTTTTTCTTCTTCATTTAGATTGAAATCAAGAATTTTTTCCCATCCATTTTTTCCGATAATCACCGGTACACCAATACAAATATCCTTTTGACCATATTCCCCATCAAGCATAACGGAGCAAGTATATAATTTTTTCTCATCCCTTACTATACTCTTTACTAAAGCGGCCCCTGCTGCGCCCGGTGCATACCATGCTGAAGTGCCTATGAGTTTTGTAAGTGTGGCTCCTCCAACCATTGTGTCGCTCACAATTTGTTTTTGTTTCTCTTCACTCAGGAAATTGGTAACAGGTACACTATTCCAGGTAGCCATACGAATTAAAGGGATCATGGTAGTATCTCCATGGCCACCTACAACTACGGCATTTAGATCAGCAGGGCTACATTGTAAATGGGTGCTTAATTGATAACGGAAACGGGAGCTATCTAAAGTACCACCCATTCCGATAATTCGATTTTTTGCAATACCACTGGAAGTCAATGCAAGGTATGTCATGGTATCCATAGGATTGGATATGATAATGAAAATTGCATCGGGCGAGTGTTTTAAGATATTTGATACCACATCTTTCACAATACCGGCATTGGTACCTATGAGTTCTTCCCTGGTCATTCCCGGCTTCCGCGGAATGCCGGAAGTAACCACTACCACAGAAGATCCGGCAGTTTTTTCATAATCCTTTGTGCTTCCTGTCACTCTGGTTTCAAAACCAAGCAAAGCAGCGCTTTGCATCATATCCTGGGCTTTCCCTTCGGATAAACCTTCTTTAATGTCCAGCAATACCAGGTCCGTGCAAAGTGATGCTCGTGCGATATTATCAGCACAAGTGGCGCCAACAGCACCGGCGCCAACAACTGTAATTTTCATGTTTTTTGAATTTATGTAAAAAAATGTTGCCCATTTTGAAGGCGCGTAAAGATACAAACTAGATAGAATTGAAACAATGACCGTTAAAAATTACAGGATTTGTTTCAATATATCTATGATGGTTTCTGGATCAGTGCCGAATTCAAATGTCTTAATTATTTTTCCATGAAGATTATAAACAGCTATAAAGGGGGTATATTTTACCCTGAAATAAGCCGGGATAATATAATTCGGATCTCTGCCAATTCGAATGTTTGGATGATATAATAAATCAAAATTTTGGGCGAATGTTTTTATCTCATCCATTGGGCTATAGCTTGCCCATACAAAAAAAATATTTTGAAGATCCTGACTTTGTCGTTTGAATTCATTGGCAGTAAGTTGGCAATGGCCACAGGTCGGACTGAAATAGATAATGACAACCGGTTTATCTCTTGGAAGTTGGTTTTCTAAAAACCAGGTGCTATCCGTCTGCAAGAGCATGAAGTGAGGGAATGTAGAATCTTTTTGATATGGGGGAATGGTATCAAAAGTCTCTTGTGAAAATACGGAAGTGCTGCCTAAAAGTAATAGCATTAAAAAAAAGTTTTTCATCCTGGTATTTTAAGTATTAAGATCTGCAAATTAGCTTTTATATAAAGTCAAAAAAGTTAAGATCTGCAAATAGACCGTTTTTTCAAAAAGAGGATTGTGTAGAAATGCAATAAAAAGATATTCTTCAGATGAATGATTTTAAAAAATCTGAAAAAAGATACTGGTTAAAAAATAATTGATCTTGCAAAAAACACCAACAAATAAAAAAAGGTCTCATCTATGATAAGACCTTTAAGAAATTAATTTACAAGGGATCTAAGCCTCTGAGGGTTCACTATTTTCTGTGGACTCAGCTAATGGGGCCTTTACGTCTTCTACTTTTTGAACAACCGGTGCGGCTGTTTTTTTCGCATGTTGATTTTTCTTGTGATCATCTGAGCGACGCTTTGAATTTCTTTCATGCTCATCATGCCATGATTGAAATTTAACCATAGCTGTGGCTTCATCAAATAAACCCAATTTTACACCACGCAAAAGATGTTTTAAGAATAATACTCCTTTGAAAGAAAGAATTCGTCTAACGGTATCCGTTGGTTGAGCTCCCTTATGAAGCCATTCAAGCGCTTTCTGCCTGTCCAGAATAATAGTCGCTGGTACGGTCAATGGATTATAGGTACCAATTTTTTGAATAAACTTTCCATCTCTTGGAGATCTGGCGTCCGCAATAACGATAAAATAGAAAGGTCTCTTCTTAGAGCCGTGTCTTTGTAGTCTGATTTTTACTGCCATGTTAAATAGAAATTTAAAGGCTAATTGAATAAGGTTAACAATAAATTTGGATGGCGAAGCTAAGACAATTCCTTTAAATAAAAATATTTTTTTTCGTTTTTTTCAACAATGCCGGATTATCGTTTGAAACCGGGCATTTTGGGTATCGGCATTTTGTTCATGTTTTTCATCATTTGGCGCATTTGATCAAATTGTTTCATCAATGCATTGATTTCTGAAATATCTTTTCCGGATCCCCGGGCTAACCTTTGTCGCCTGCTTTGTGTAATGATATCCGGGTTCGCTCTTTCAAAAGGCGTCATGCTTTTGATGATGGCTTCAATGCCTTTGAATGCATCATCTTTGATATCCACATCTTTAATGGCTTTTCCCATACCTGGTATCATACCCATAATATCTTTAAGATTCCCCATTTTTTTTATTTGCTGGAGCTGTTCCAGGAAATCCTGGAAATCAAACTGGTTTCTGCGAATCTTTTTTTCCAGCTTTTTGGCTTGTTCTTCATCATAATTCTCCTGTGCTTTTTCCACGAGGCTTGTAATATCACCCATGCCCAAAATTCTTTGCGCCATTCTTTCAGGATAAAATTCATCCAGCATTTCCATTTTCTCGCCATTGCTGACAAATTTTATGGGCTTTTCAACCGTATACTTTATGGATAATGCTGCACCACCACGGGTATCCCCATCTAATTTAGTCAATACCACACCGGTAAAATCTAGCCGGTCATTAAATGCTTTGGCCGTATTTACCGCATCCTGCCCGGTCATACTATCCACTACAAACAGGATTTCTGATGGATTTACTGCTTCTTTAATATGCGCTACTTCAGTCATCATTTCTTCATCAATAGCTAACCTGCCCGCTGTATCAATGATAACCACATTTTTATTCAATTTTTTAGCTTCTGCAATGGCATTTTGTGCAATAAGAACAACGTCTTTATTGTCCGATTCGCTGTAAACATCCACGCCTACCTGTTCTCCTAAAACATGTAACTGGTTTATTGCCGCTGGCCTATACACATCAGCAGCCACTAATAAAGGATTTTTTCCCTTTTTATTTTTTAAAAAATAGGCCAATTTTCCACTCAAAGTAGTTTTACCACTTCCCTGCAAACCGGCTATAAGTATAATAGCAGGTTTTCCAGAAATGGAAAAAGCAGCCTGAGTTCCACCCATCAATGAAGCCAATTCATCTTTTACAATTTTTACCATTAATTGGCCCGGACTGATTGCATTCAACACTTTTTCGCCAACAGCCTTCTCTTTGACCTTGTCTGTAAATTCTTTGGCAATCTTATAATTAACATCAGCGTCTATTAAGGCTCGACGAATATCTTTTAAAGTATTGGCAATATTCAACTCATTGATCCTGCCTTCTCCTTTGATGTTTTTAAATGCTGACTCTAATTTGTCCGTGAGATTATTAAACATGTATTCTTATTTTATTGAATCGCTTTAACGATTATGCATTCAGCGGGTCGCGAAGATAAATTTTTTCAAAAAATATAGCGCAGGTTTTACAGTTTTCCGACATCTTTTTTATTTATTTTTACAATTCTTAAATTTTGTTCAGCATGATACAAAGAATACAAACATTATGGTTACTGATTGCTACTGCTTGTGGATTTTGTACTTTCAAATTCCCTTTTTATTCTGGAAATATTATTGAAAATAGTCAAAAAGTGTTTTCCGAATTAAATGGAAAAACGACTATTCCACTCATTATTTTAACCGTGGCAATAGCTATTGCTTCTTTTATCTGCGTGTTTTTATTTAAAGACAGGAAAATGCAATTAAGGATAACCCTGGTCACTTTTATTGTTTCTTTAGGCTTAATATTTTTATATTTTTCCATCATTAAATCAAAATATATTGATGGAAACCTGACCATTACTTCCATGTTTACCTTTTTTATGCCCATTTTTTTGTTCTTTGCTGCGAGAGGAATATACCTGGATCAGAAATTAGTAAAAAGTGTGGACAGGTTACGCTAACCTAATGTATTAATAGTTGTTTAATTTGAATAGCATCTCCCATTTTTATTTTCAGAAAATAAATTCCCGGGATAAGCGAGCTTTTGAGTTGAAAGGATTCCACAAAACTGTTTTTCAGACATCTATGTTTTGTATCTACTATGATTCCTTCAATATTGTACAAGGAGACTTCAAGATTGCCGGAAACCATTTGATGAAAACGTACGCGGATATCCGGTAATTTAGAAGAAATAGGATTTGGAAATATATCTGCAAAAGTCTCTGGAAGTCTTATCAATATTTTCTTTATTTCAGAAAAATGGAACATATTATTTTCACTTGTCATTTTTATCCTGTAAAAATTTTCTCCTGAAAAAGGGAATGAGTCCATGAAATGATAATTCTTTTCCTGGCTGAATATCCGTTGAGGATATATAATCCCAATTTTGGTAAATTTTTTCCCATCTACGGAACTTTCAATTACATAATTTTTTATTTGATTTTCGTTAAAAATTTTCCAGGAAAGGTGCGCTGTAAGATTCTTTTCATATACATTAAATGCAGTCATTTTCACCGGTAAAACAATTCCTTGTGCATTGACAATGGAAAACCTGGAAAACGTATCAATACCATTATTATCTCCATCCAATCCATAACTTATGCCACGTGAATATCTGGCATAGATTTCACTTAGGTCGGGAGCAGATGCATATTGCATAATATCTGCGCCATTGGCATTGTGTATAAACTGATTTGCATAAGTCTCCTGAATCAGATGGCAATCATCATAATCGAATCCAAACTCCACTTCATCCTGATCAACTGGAAACCCACTTGTAATGGTATGTTTGGTAAAATAAAGACGCATATCTGCTGAAGAGGTGCCTGGAAGTGATTCATGAATATACCAAATCCTATTAACCCGGGGTAAAGGTGTATTCCCAATATCTCCAATCGCTATAGATACGGTAAAAGGGTTATTACTTAAAGTACTTTCATTTTGTAAAAACACTTTATTAAAACTCTCCAGGTTAGGGCCTGCCGGAAAATAAATTGGGAATTCATTATTTACATTTAAAATTCTTAAACCCACATCGCCGGAAAAAGGAAGAGCAAAACTTAAAGGTGTCCCCTTTTCATCCGTATCATTTGTCACAGTGCAGGTGGCAAAATAACTATCTTTATTTCCCTGAGAAGTAGGTCCTGCATTATTCCAGGAGATGAGGTTGTTGCCGGTTACTATTTTCCCGGATATTAAAACAAACTCATTCGCAGTTAAAGAGGTTCCTAAAATAATTCTTGGAGTAGAAGTACCTGTTCGATTCATGGTAAAACTATCAATGAAATCATACCCGGACTTAAATTTTAAAACCCCTGCAGAACCATTAGAACCACCGACTATTATTTTTATGGTATTGCCCGGAGAAGTTCCTGCTAAAAAGGCGCCACTTGAGGATGAAGCCATATTTCCATTCAAAATAATATTTCCATATTGGATATCCATATTTATTCCGGATGAAATATTCAATGTGCCTTCCATGAGTAATGTACCACCGGGATTCGAGATAGTGCCTATGTGTATATTTGGATCAGATACCGTTACAAATGCGCCATTTGTAATTTCCAGGGCATTCGAATTGAAATTGTTTTTTCCTAATTGAAGATTTAGGTTGCCATCAATCACAGCATTTGTGCCGGTAATTTTAAAGGCACCGCAAGGCCTGGCATTATCAGTACCTCTCACTAAAGTGCCGTCGCCACCAAGACCATCGCGGAAAATTTTATCCCCTTTATTCCAAAAAGTAAAGGTATAGCCGGATGCCACTTCAAATTTCCCATTAAAAGTGGTTGAAGTATTTGAACCGAAAGCTCCGGATGGAGTGGAAGTGATTCTGAATATGGCATGATCATTTATTGTTGCATTGGGAAAATAAGTCATATTCCCGGTTTGAAATGGTTGACTGGTTTTCCATTCCATCACAGCGCCGGTATTAAAATAAACATTGGTTTGACGGGCAAAATCATCGCTTTCGCCTGATGCATTGGAATTGGCGCGGGCAATACCACCATTTTCAATGATTACAACCGGGTTATTCACATAAATAGGCTGCAATCCATGTAATTCATAGACACCACCATTCTGAATAAGAAAATCTGTTGCTGAGGTGCCCTCATCATATAAGGATAAATCTCCTGTACTCGTTTGAATTAACGTGCCTCCATTAGCTATGACGAGTAATTTTGCTGTTTGTTGAGTGCCTGCTGATATTTTGATAGCATGTTTTATTACGATACCCTGGGCATTATTCGTAGGGACAGAAGTGGCTGGAATCGTCCAGGGCCCGGAATTGCTCACTGATGAAGACTTCCAGGATGAGGGTGCATCCCAGTCTCCATCCGCATTGGATTCAAAAAAATCTGTTGGGGCAGATGTTTGAGCCTCCATTTTTGCTGGAAGAACAATTTGAAGATTGTTCGAGACTCCATCTTTTGGATTGATAACCACAGGTGGAAACAATTGCATCAATGAAAAGCCTAAAAATAAAATAGAATATTTCATAATGCCCGCTTTAAAGGAGTTTTTCAAAATAGAGCGGGTTATTACTGACTACTTATAAATCTAATGGATTTTTACTCATTTTTGTAATTTTTTTAAGTGATCAGATCAATGATTTGTATTTTGGAAAAAAGGGTTTATCACTATTTATCCACAACCTATATTATGAAATTGTTAAGTGGTCATAATTGATAAGGTACAATGTACCTTTACACTACAAAACTTTTTATGTACCCTCACATAAAGCTTCGTCAACAGGAAATGAATGATTATATCATTTATGAGTCATGGGCTCCTTCCGATGAACTTATGACTTTTTCCTATACTGCATCAAAACACACCGGGCATATGAGTACATCCAATTTCCGGCGTGGATTTGTTATTGATAAAGAAGGTCTAAAGCACAATAAAATAGTTATCAAAAATGAGTATGGGTTTATTATTGGCAGGCAAGTTCCTTATCATGGGCATGAATGGCAGGGATTGATAGACATCGAAGGGAATCATTTTGGATATATATTATCCAAAAATGGGAATGAGATTAAAATATATAATATCGGAAATGGGAATCTTATCCTCAACTGTTCTTTGCCGGTTCCTCATAATGGCCAACTTATGATTGAAGAAGATACCGTTGGCATTTCACTTGGATTATGCTGGTTCAGTTACCTTCAGCAAAATCACAGTTCAAATTAATTTGTGCACTTCGCTTTCCATTGTTTATTTTGTTGATAAACTTCAATATTGGAAATTTTTATTACCATTTTGTATTGCATTGCCTTTACTTGGCTTGTTACATATACTCCATTTTTTATTAAATCACATCTGGGAAAGCGCCTTCTGGTATCGTTTTTTATAATCAAATTTTTGGCTGCATTTTCATACGGTCTTTTTTTTTCACAGGCCAACATGATCGCTACCAGTGATTCCTGGAATTATTTTTTATTGAGTAAAGGAGAAACTGATTGGTTACTACAAAATCCGTTTGCATTTTTCCAAGATATTTTTTCTTCAGGATATCATCATAGCAGCAATCTTTTTTTGCAAACCAATTCTTATTGGAATGATCTGAAAAGTAATATCATTATTAAACTGATGGCATTATGCAATGTGATCACTTTTAAAAATTATTATGCCAATGCCGTAATCTTAAATTATCTATTTTTTTTCGGCCCGGTGGCCATATACCGGGTTTTTACATTTTCTGAAAAAAAGAATTTGGTTATAGCACTCTCAGTATTTTGTATTCCATCCTTTTTGTTTTGGTGTAGTGGCGCTCATAAAGACGGTATTTTATTTTCCTGTATTGGGATGATTATTTATTTTTTTAATAATCAACTACAAAAAAGACAGGTAAATTATTTGCATATTTTTTATATGCTACTTTTATTGATTGTGATTTTTGCTTTAAGAAACTTTTTGGCTTTTCTGTTATTACCAGCACTATTTGTATGGGCTTTGAGTGATTTTCATCCAAATAAAAAATGGCTGATTGTTACAGGAGTCTTTGGCATCGGTTTACTTTTTTTCTTTCTGACCGGATATCTAAGTGCATCCTATAATTTCCCGGAATATATTATAAAAAAGCAGGCTGAGTTTAAAGCCTTAGGAGGTGGGTCGCAAATAGAATTACCTCTTTTAGAACCCAATGCCATAAGTTTTTTGAAATTTTTGCCTTATGCATTGGATGTGTCTTTTTGCAGGCCTCATTTTTCCGAATGGAAAAGTCTTGCAGCAATTTTTTCAGGCCTTGAATTATTGGGGTTCTGGATAATCATCATTTTTTATTTCTTCAGCAAAAAGAAGAACCCCATAATCAATACCTCTTTTTTTGTTTTTTGCTGTTGTTTTGCAATCTCAGTTTTATTGTTGTGTGGCTATACCGTTACATTATCAGGTGCCATAACGCGTTACAGAAGCCTGGTTCTGCCCTTCATCATAACACCATTTTTAGCCGGGTTAGGCTGGAAAAAAGGATAAATTAAATATATATTACAATAAATAATATATTTCATTTTTTATCCACATCTTGATAAGATATTATACTTTATTTAAAAATTTATTTGAAAATAATTGCAGCTTATCGTTTTTTTGTAAATCATTTTCAAATAAATATAAAAAATTATGTCACTCAGATTTGATGCCATCAGGCAAATGGGCGAAAATAAAAGTGATCTTAAAGAAACCAAATCCACAAAGATCACCTCCATATTTGGAGAAAATGTATTTACACTGGAAAAATCGAGGAGTTTTTTAAGTGATGATGCTTATAAAAGCCTCTTGCATAGTATTCAAGCCGGAAAAAAAATTGAGCGGTCCATAGCCACTCAACTGGCCAATGGCATACGAACCTGGGCGGAAAGTAAAGGGGTTACCCATTTCACACACTGGTTTCAACCCTTAAATGGTACAACAGCCGAAAAGCATGATTCCTTTTTCACCATCAAAAGTGATGGGAGTCCAATTGAAGAGTTTGATGGAGCCTCATTAATCCAGCAGGAACCAGATGCCTCTTCATTCCCCAGTGGTGGTTTAAGGGCTACTTTTGAAGCAAGAGGTTATACTGCCTGGGATCCATCATCGCCGGCTTTTATCATGGAAATAGGGCAGGGGAAAACGTTATGCATTCCTACCATATTCGTATCTTATACCGGCGCTTCGCTGGATTATAAAGCGCCCTTATTAAAGGCACTGGAATCATTGAATAAAGCAGCGCTGGATGTA
Source organism: Bacteroidota bacterium (assembly GCA_018268015.1). Classification (GTDB taxonomy): domain Bacteria; phylum Bacteroidota; class Bacteroidia; order Chitinophagales; family Chitinophagaceae; genus JAFDXJ01. The sequence continues at coordinate 69,607 of JAFDXJ010000004.1, read as the reverse complement.
TGCAATTATTTTGATAAAAATATCAATAAGGTAACGGCCACTTTAGGATGGGAGCAGGAATATTTTGTCATTGATGAATCACTTGCCAATGCCAGACCGGATATCATTCTTTGTGACAGGACTGTTTTTGGCGCACCTCCTGCCAAGGGGCAACAATTAGATGATCATTATTTCGGATCTATTCCTGAAAGAGTGTATGCCTTTATGAGGGATTTTGAAAATGAAGCCTATAAACTAGGCATACCTTTACGTACAAGACACAATGAAGTAGCCCCGGGGCAATATGAATGTGCGCCCATTTTTGAAGAAGTAAATATTGCCGTTGATCATAATGTATTATTGATGGATGTTATGGAACGCGTGGCACAAAGGCATCATTTAAAAGTTCTTTTACATGAGAAACCCTTTGCCGGTATCAATGGTAGCGGGAAACATAATAACTGGAGCCTGGCTACCGATACCGGGATCAATTTATTGATGCCCGGAAAAACGCCAAAAACAAATCTCATGTTCCTGGCCTTTTTTGTAAATGCCATTAAAGCTGTACATGATCATGCGGATCTATTAAGGGCATGTATCAGCTCAGCCGGGAATGATCACAGACTGGGTGCCAATGAAGCACCTCCGGCCATCATTTCCGTTTTTATTGGAAAATATTTGAGCCGTGTGTTGAACGATATCGAAACGCGCGTTGGAGAAGACTTTGATGAACAGGATGAAGCTATTTTAAAACTGGATCTTCATAAAAGTATCCCCGAACTCATGTTGGACAATACGGACAGGAATCGTACTTCACCTTTTGCCTTTACCGGGAATAAATTTGAATTCCGCGCGGTAGGATCATCTGCCAATTGCGCAAATGCCATGATAACTTTAAATACGATTATGGCGGAAACATTAAAGAATTTTAAAACGGATGTAGATTCTTTAATAGATAAGGGTGATAAAAAGGAAATTGCAATTTTACATATTATCCAAAAGAATATTATCGAGTCAAAGAATGTATTGTTTGAAGGCGATGGATATAGTATGGACTGGCATCATGAAGCAGAAAGGCGGGGATTACCTAATGTGCCTACCACTCCACTTGCACTGGATGCCATGGTTACCGATAAGGCGATGAAAATATTCAGTGAAAATAATGTTTATAAACCCATTGAATTGGCAGCCAGACATGAAATAGAACTTGAAAATTATATTAAAAAAATACAAATAGAAGGCCGCGTAATGGGTGATCTGGCTATCAACCAGATCTTACCACTCGCCGTGAATTATCAGCAATCTCTCGTTGAAAATATCAAAGGCTTAAAAGATCTTGGTTTGCCTGAATCTTCCTGGGGCAGCCAGTTGAAGATTGTGGAAAGCCTCTCCAATCATATTGAAACGGTATATGCAACTGTGCACGAAATGATTATCAAAAGAAAAGAAGTAAACCAGATACAGAATACCCGTACAAAAGCAATTGCTTATTGCAGCCAGGTCAAAGAACCATTCTTTGATAAGATTCGTTATCATATTGATAAGTTGGAATTGCTGGTGGATGATGCTCATTGGCGTTTACCAAAATACCGGGAAATGCTGTTTATCCGGTAATCATATTCACTGAAAAATCCCTGCCATACTGCAGGGACTTTTTTTGCAAATTCATGAATGAAGTATGAAGATCCTTTTTTTCCATATCTATTATTTACTTTTGCCACCTCGGTAAATTTGATATGAAAAATTTTAAAAGACATCTTATCACAGCGGCGCTACCTTATGCCAATGGTCCTGTGCATATAGGCCACATGGCTGGGGTTTATTTGCCTTCTGATATATTTGTACGCTTTTTAAGGGCCCAAAAAAAAGAGGTCATTTTTGTATGTGGTAGCGATGAACATGGCGTACCTATTACAATTCGTGCCATGAAGGAAAATGTAAGCCCCCAACAAATTGTTGACAAGTATCATCAAATAATCAAAGAGAGTATGTTGGGCATGGGGATTTCTTTTGATATTTATTCCCGCACTTCCAACCCGGTACATCATGATACCGCAGCAGCATTTTTTAAAAAATTATATGATGACGGGGCATTTACAGAGAAAATAAGTGAACAATATTTTGATGAAAAAGCAAATACTTTTTTGGCAGACAGGTATATTATTGGTACCTGTCCTGTTTGCGGAAATGAAAATGCTTATGGAGATCAATGTGAAAAATGCGGATCCAGTCTAAGCCCGGAACAACTGATTAATCCGAGGAGTGCACTCAGCGATTCCATACCTGTTAAGCGAAGCACCAAACATTGGTATCTTCAATTGCAACAGTATGAAGACTGGCTCAAAACATGGATCCTGGAAGATCATAAAGAATGGAAGCCGAATGTTTATGGCCAATGTAAAAGTTGGTTGGATAATGGCTTGCAATCCCGTGCTATGACGCGTGATAGCAACTGGGGTGTTAAAGTGCCCTTACCGGATGCGGAAGGGAAAGTTTTGTATGTATGGTTTGATGCTCCTATTGGCTATATCAGCGCCACCAAAGAACTCACAGATCAATGGAAAGATTACTGGCAGCGTGAGGATACCAGGCTTATACATTTTATTGGAAAAGATAATATTGTTTTTCATTGCATCATTTTTCCTGCTATGTTGAAAGCACATGGTAGTTATATATTTCCAGAGAATGTGCCTGCCAATGAATTTTTAAATATTGAAGGTCAAAAAGTTTCTACGAGCCGAAATTGGGCGGTTTGGGTAAATGAATACCTGGAAGATTTTCCTGGATGTGAAGATGTATTGCGTTATGTACTCTGTGCAAATGCACCGGAAACAAAAGATAATGATTTTACCTGGAAAGATTTTCAGGAAAGGAATAATGGGGAATTGGTAAATATTTTCGGAAATTTTGTAAACCGTACCATGGTATTGATGCATAAGTTATGCCATGGGAAAGTGCCTGTTTTTCATAATGATATCATGGATGAAAAAGATCAGCAATTAATCCGTGATATTCATTCAACAAAAACAAATGTTGAATATAATATTGAGCATTTCAAATTTCGTGAAGCGCTCTTTGAAGTGATGGATTTAGCCCGTAAAGCAAATAAATACATGCAGGAAAAAGAGCCCTGGATGCTGGCCAAGAAAATAAATGAAGATCCGGCATTACAGAAGTCAATTGATAATTGCATTCACCTGTGTTTACAATTGACTGCGAATCTTGCCATTTTCATCAATCCTTTTTTGCCATTTACCGCTAAAAAATTATTGCATCAACTGAAGATTGTAGAAAGAGTCTTAGATTGGGAAAATGCTGGCAGCCTCAAATTATTGAGCGTAGGATATTCATTGAGACCTCCTGAATTATTGTTCCGAAAAATTGAAGATGAAGAAATTGAAAAACAAATTTTGAAATTAAAACAAGGTCAAATCAATATGGAAAACCAGGTAAATCAACCGGAAGAAAAAAATGAAACACAACCATTAAAACCTACCATACAATTTGATGATTTTTCGAAAATTGATTTGCGAATTGGGGTAATTCTTGAAGCAGAAAAAGTCGAGAAAGCAGATAAGCTTTTAAAATTGGTCATTGACCTTGGAAGTGAAACCCGAACGATTGTTTCCGGGATCGCCCTTCATTTCACACCGGAAGAAATTATCGGGAAACAGGTAGTGGTAGTAGCCAATCTGGCTCCAAGGAAGATGCGTGGCATAGAAAGTAATGGTATGATTTTAATGGCTGAAGATGTTCATGGAAAACTTTTCTTTGTTGGCCCGGACTCATCTTTGCCTCCCGGATCTAAAGTCAGTTAATTATGGATGGCTTTCAGGAGTATAGAAAATACTTAACATTTTTCTGTATCAGCTTCCGGATAGATAATTAAAACTTATTGATACTTTTGAATTTTAGTTGCATAACTAACTAATTTTATTAAAGTACGGTTTAATGTAATCTTATGAATAGAAAAATAAATAAAGTTGCTGTATTGGGAAGTGGTGTTATGGGTTCACGGATTGCCTGCCTTTTTGCGGGTATTGGAGTAGAAGTGTTGTTGCTTGATATCCTTCCCAAAGATTTACCGGAAGGCGCCTCTAAAGCTCAAAGAAATAAATTGGTCAATGATGAATTGGCCTCCACTGTGAAAAGCAATCCTTCCCCTATATATCAAAAAGAAGACCTCCAGAGAATTGTTACCGGAAATTTTGATGATGATCTGTCAAAAATAAAAAACTGTGACTGGATCATTGAAGTCGTGATAGAAAGGCTTGATATTAAAAAACAACTTTTTGAAAAAGTGGATGCATGCCGTAAACCGGGTTCACTCATCACTTCAAATACATCCGGGATACCCATTCACCTGCTTGCAGAAGGCCGTTCAAAAGATTTCAAAGAAAATTTTTGTGGGACACATTTCTTTAACCCGCCAAGATATTTACGTTTACTTGAAATTATTCCATCGCCGGAAACAAAACAGGAAGTAATTGATTTTCTTTTATACTATGGTGATTTATTTTTAGGGAAAACCGTTGTTCATTGTAAAGACACACCGGCTTTTATTGCAAACCGGATTGGGGTTTTCAGCATGATGGCCGTATATGATACAATTGAAAAAATTGGTTTAACAATTGATGAGTTGGATTTACTCACCGGACCCATATCCGGGAGGCCTAAATCTGCTACTTTCCGCACTTCCGATGTGATTGGATTGGATACTTTAGTAAAAGTGGCGAAAGGCGTTTATGATAATGTTCCCGATGATGAGCGTCGTGAATTATTTCAAATTCCTGCCTGGCTCAACAAAATGCTTGAGCTGAATATGCTGGGAGATAAATCCGGTCAGGGATTTTTTAAGAAAAACCCTGCAACAAAAGGAAGCAAAAAAGAAATACAGGTCCTCAATTTAACCTCTTTTGAATATGAACCTCGTGTAAAACCTTCTTTCAAAACCGTCGATGCTGCCCGTTCTATTGAAGATCTGGGAATGCGTATGAAAATGATGATGCAAGGCACAGATAAAGCAGGGGAATTTTACCGGCATTTTAATTATTCTTTATTTTCTTATGTTTCTTTTCGCGTTCCGGAAATCAGCGATGAGTTATACAGTGTGGATGATGCTATCAAAGCAGGTTTTGGCTGGGAAATTGGCGTTTTTGAATTGTTAGATGTATTAGGTGTTTCAAAAACTATGGAGCAAATGAATGCGGCCGGATTTTCCATGGCACCATGGGTAAGTGATATGCTTTCATCGGGGTGTACTCGTTTTTATAAAACAGAAAAAGGGAAAAAATTTTATTATGATTTGAATTCTAAATCTTATAAAGAAAAGCCCGGTTCATCCTCTTTGATTATCCTTTCAAATTTTACAGAAAATATCGTTTGGAAAAATGCAAATGCTGCGCTCTATGATATAGGAGATGATATTTTGGCTTTGCAGTGGCATACTAAAATGAATACGATAGGAGGTGAGGTCATTGAAGCGCTGAATAAAGGCATTACAATGGCAGAAGAAAAATTCAAAGGTCTGGTCATTGCGAATGATGGCCCTAATTTTAGTGCCGGTGCAAATGTGGGAATGATTTTTATGTATGCCGTAGAACAAGATTATGATGAATTAAATATGGCCATCAAGATGTTCCAGGATACCATGATGCGAGTACGTTATTCAGCAATCCCTGTTATAGTTGCACCGCATGGATTAGCCTTAGGAGGTGGATGTGAATTGAGTTTGCATGCCGATAAAATATTTGCAGCCGCCGAAACTTATATTGGTCTTGTAGAATTAGGCGTAGGATTAATTCCTGGAGGTGGCGGTACAAAAGAATTTACTTTAAGAGCTTCCAATGAAATGCATGAAGATGAACCGGAGACCATCACTTTAAAAAACAGGTTTTTAACTATAGCTACAGCAAAAGTGGCAACCTCGGCTTTTGAGGCATATCAAAATGGTATTTTACGCAATGGGCATGACGAGGTTGTAATGAATATGGATCGTCGGATATTGGAAAGTAAAAATGCTGCATTACAGATGTTTAATAATGGTTATTCTATGCCGGTACGACAAAATAATATCCAGGTACTTGGGCGTTCAGCACTAGGCGCTTTATATGCAGGGATCAATGGTATGATGCGTGGAAATTATGCAACGGAGCATGATGCACTCATTGCCCGTAAACTGGCCTATGTAATGTGTGGCGGAGACCTAAGTGAAAAAACACGAGTGAATGAGCAGTATTTATTGGATCTTGAGCGTGAAGCATTCTTAAGCTTGTGTGGTGAAAAGAAAACACTTGAACGTCTGCAAAGTGTCATAAAAACAGGCAAACCGGTCAGGAATTAAGTGCCTTGAGTGGTTTTTTATTGTGAACGCATTGCTAAAAAACCCTCCCGTTCATCCATTTAGTTTTTTATGATTCCTGCATACAGGTACTTTTGTCCCTTTCTATTTCAATTATCAATTTTTATATTATGAAAAAACTTGTAGGCTTTGTCTTTGCTCTTTTTCTGGTAAGTAGCAGTGTTTTTGCCCAGGATCAGCAAGCTGGTTCGAATTATGATCAGCATACATTATTCAACCCTTTATTTTATCCTTCAAATGGTAATGAATTCAGATCTGCCAGCGGACAGCCGGGCCCTAAATACTGGCAAAACCGGGCTGATTATAAAATTAATGTGACTCTGGATACTGTAGCACATAATGTTACAGGAAGCGTTTTAATAAATTATACAAACAACAGTCCCGATCAACTACCTTTCCTTTGGCTACAGGTGGATCAAAATATTTATAAGAAAGATTCTCGTTCTGAATTGACCAGTCCCGTTACGGGTGGAAGGTTTAGTAATCGTACTTTCACAAATGGTGATGAATTGAAATCCGTGGAAGTGATTGTAAATGGAAAAGCTACACCTGCGGATTATTTGATAACAGATACAAGGATGCAGGTCAAATTATCAAGCCCGTTACAACCGGGAGCCAGCTTGCAAATGAAGATTGCTTATTCATTTTCTATTCCCGAATATGGTACAGACAGGATGGGAAGATTACAAACTAAAAATGGATGGATTTATGAAGTAGCTCAATGGTATCCGCGTATGGAAGTATATGATGATATCCTGGGCTGGAATACGTTGCCTTACCTGGGCGCCGGTGAATTTTACCTTGAATATGGTGATATAGATTATACTATTACAGCACCCGGCAACTTACTCGTTGTAGGTTCAGGAGAATTATTAAACCCGAATGAGGTTTATACCCCAACACAGATCAGTCGTTTGTCACTAGCAAAGAATAGCGATAAAACAGTAACCATTTTATCTGAATCTGAATTAGGAACTGCTGCAGCACATTTAAATAAACCTTCACTTACCTGGCATTTTAAATGCACCAATACCCGGGATGTTGCATGGGCTGCATCAAGGGCATTTATCTGGGATGCAGCAAAAATGAACTTGCCTAGTGGGAAAAAATCTTATGCACAATCCGTTTATCCTGTAGAAAGTGCAGGCGATAGTGCCTGGAAAAGATCAACCGAGTTTGTTAAAGGTTGCATAGAACTGTACTCTAAAAAGTGGTATGAATTTACTTATCCGGTTGCAACGAATGTAGCCGGTATTGTTGGTGGAATGGAATATCCGGGTATTGTTTTTTGTGGGTATCGCTCACAAAAAGGCTCACTTTGGGGAGTGACTGACCATGAATTTGGACACAATTGGTTCCCCATGATTGTTGGCTCCAATGAAAGAAAATATCCCTGGATGGATGAAGGTTTCAATACATTCATCAATGGCATAAACGGTGAAGCATTTAATAATGGTGAATTTGCAGGTAGTGAAGATGCACAGCAATCTGCCAGATACTATTTTAGTAAAAAGTCAGAAAGTATTATGACAATTCCCGATGTTTTAGGCCCACTATTTTTAGGCGTGGCTGCTTATAATAAACCGGCAATGGGATTGAATATTTTAAGGAATTATGTACTCGGCCAAAAAAGATTTGATTTTGCTTTTCAAACATATATTCAACGTTGGGCTTTTAAACATCCCACTCCATGGGATTTCTTCCGGACAATGGAAAATGCATCAGGCGAAGACCTGTCTTGGTTTTGGAGAGAATGGTTTATTGAAAATTATAAGCTCGACCAAGGTGTGAAAGAAGTGAAATATGTAAGCAATGATCCTCAAAAAGGTGCCTTAATTACTATTGAAAACCTGGAACAAATGGCTTTGCCGGTTTCTATGGAAATTACTCAGGATAATGGCAAAAAAGAAACCATCAATTTGCCGGTTGAAGTTTGGCAACGTGGTGGCACATGGACCTTTGCTTATCCATCCACTTCAAAAATCAAAACGATTGTAATAGATCCAAAACATGATATGCCGGATATCAATCCTTCTAATAATACATGGGATCCTACAAAACTTTCAAAGCCTATACCGGCAGGCGTTACAGCCCAGTCTGTGATCGATAACTATTTCAAGGCAATGGGAGGAGCTGATAAATTGAAAGCCATTACCGATATGAAATATACTGCTACCGGCTCATTACAGGGGCAGGATATTTTGGTGGTGAAGAAATTTAAATCACCTGACAAATTTTATTCAGAAATCAGCTTACCCGGTATGAATCTGGTGGCTGCTAAAGTGGTGATTCAGGGGGATAGTATTTCAATGGTGCAAATGGGACAACCTGCTCCACCTTCTGATTCAAAAACCATTAAGTCTTTATTAGAGGAAAATAAGATTTTCCCTGAGCTGAATTATATGGATAATGGTTTTACGGTAAAACTAACTTCTATAAAAAATATAGATGGTATAGATGCATATGAACTGGTCGCCAATTCCTCTTCAGGTAATGTGACAACTAATTATTATGATGTAAAAACAGGTTTGAAAATCAGGGAGACACGATCTGTGAAGGTTATGGGTGCTGACCAGGAAGTAATGTCAGATTATAGTGATTACCGTGAAATAAACGGTATTCAATATCCTTATAAAATTCACGTGGATCAGGGGCAATATGCTTATGACCTCAATGTGACATCATTGCTATTGAATTCAAATCTTGCTGATTCAGAATTTAAATAGGTTAATTATTATAATTAAAAACTTCACTCGTCTTCAATGACGGTGAAGTTTTTTTTGTGGGTGTATTCATGCAGCGTTCTTGCTGAATTTAAACGAATCAACTCTATACAAAAGAGTGTAGTAATTTATTTCAAATCCACCTATATTTATTTGTGAAGAATGATGCTAAATATAATTTCATTGAAAGCACAAAACACTACAGATAGTTCACTTTTGAAACAACATGGCAAAGTTTCCTGATATTTTAAAATCCTTCCCGTACAATAAATTCATTAGAAATACTCAGGGAGGCTAATTGTTTTTCTACTGCCTGCATCATGGGTTCTGGGCCACAGAGATAATAGTATTTTGTATGTTCATCTTTGATTTTTTGTATCAGGTCTGCAGATATAAATCCGTGTTCATATCCATCAAGGTCTTCATCAGATAGAATATTAATAAAATGATCTCCCAATATATCTTTAAACTTATCTTCAAGGATAATATCACCCCTGCTTTTATTGGCAAAAAGGAGTTTATTATTGCCAATTGTATGATTCTTTTCCAGGTGTTTTAAGATTGCTATAAAGGGAGTTACACCTGCACCACCGGCAATGAAGAGTCCTTCACCCTTATAACCAATATCTCCAAAAACATCATGAATGATTAATTCATCCCCTTTGCTTAAGGAAAGTAATTGTTCTGTTACACCATGGTGTGATGGATACGTTTTTATTGAAAATTCAATAAAATCATCTTCCGGCAAGGAAGTAAAAGTAAAAGCTCTTAATTCCTGCTCCCACCCACTTTTGTTTATGGAAATATCTGCTGCCTGCCCCGGGTTGTATTGAATAACTGCTGGTTTTTCTGTTCTAATTCTAAGAACATCATGTGTGAGGTTTTCAATAGATAAAATTTTTACTATCTGTGACATGATCATTTATTTATTATGGTGAATATAAGATAAAAACTCTTGTTTAATAGACTCTTGTTCAAATTGCCCTGAATAGCTTGATGTGATCGTGATGCTGTTGGTATCCTTTATTCCTCTTGATGCGACACATAAATGATCTGCTTCAATGAGAACCGCCACATCCTGATGTTGTAAGATTTCTTTTAAGGCTTCGGAAATTTGTATTGTTAATTTTTCCTGTACTTGGGGACGTTTTGCATAATATTGTACCAGCCTGTTTATTTTGGAAAGTCCTATCACCTGTTTGCCGGGAATATAGGCTACATGAGCTTTACCAATGATGGGTACAAAATGATGTTCGCAATAGGAGAATAGCGTAATATCTTTTTCTACCAGCATTTTTTGATAACCGTATTTGTTTTCAAATAGGCTGATGGAGGGTTCATTAAGAGGGTTTAGCCCACTGAATATTTCTTCTACATACATTTTAGCTACTCGTTTCGGTGTATCCTTCAGGCTATCATCCTGAAGATCCAGACCAAGAGCCTGCATTATTTCGGTAAAATGAAATTCAATTATTTTAATCTTCTCGGCATCATTTAATCCCAATGTTTGTAAGAGAGGTGTTTTTTCTAAGGCTTCTGCCACATACATTTTTGCTGTTTCGTTCATATAGATTTTTTTAAAGTTCATTTATTTTCTTCATTACATTTTCAACTATGGCATCGCAATAGATTAAATTAAATTCAAACAATTCAGCAGCTGAATACGATTTCTCTATTTCTTTTTTCAACATGCTTTTTGCTCTGTGAAGCCTCACTTTTACATTGGCCTCACTGATATTCATGAGCTTGGATGTTTCATGAATATCGAATCCATTGATTTCTCTTAAGGAGAACGCCATACGATATTCAAAGGGAATATTCCCAAGCGCTTTTTCTATAATGCTGCCCAATTCATGATTTTGAATTACTTGATTTGAGTCTTTATTTTCATGCGTAAACAGCGGTTTTGAATGGTCGTTTACTTCAATCATAATTTCATTTTTAGAGCTTGATTTTTCTTTTTTCCTGTAACAGTTATTCATCATGATACGGATAATCCAGGTTTTGAAATGAGCCCGGTTTTCAAATTGCGAGAGATTCAAATAAGCATCAAAAAAAGTATCCTGCATTAAATCCTGCGTATCCTCATGATTGAAATTATAGGACCTGCCTATTTTATATAAATAGGGATTGTAACGGCGGATAATTATTTCATAAAGTGATTTATCACCATTTAAAATACGGTGAATTACTTCTGCATCGGAAAATTTTTCAAACTGGTTCATATTATTCAAATAACTGATTCTATATCCAGGCTCATTCTTGGGTTTTATAAAAATATGACCAAGGCAAAGAGTCTGGATTATTTTTTAAATATACTTTCCTGTAATAACAAACTTTGTTGCTATTCTATTAGAGTAATTGAGAAGAGGAAAGGTTACAAAAATTGACATTTATATTAATTATTTACAAAGGTGATTCAATTTTTAAAAATCAACTTTGTAATATGTAATCATATTGACTTGAAAGATTTGACTTATTTTTATGATCAATGAGGTTATTTTCTAAGTTGGATTTGCAGTCAATTTGAACAAATTATTGAAGAAATGCTTCATTTAATCATATTATCTTAAATTTAAATAAATGAAGAAAATAAGAAAGCTTTATCCCTGGACAACGACAGTCCCCATTTTAACCTGTCTCTTATTTTTTTCAGGATTACTTGACAATAATATTGCCTGGCAATTGCTAGCAGGATTATTTTTGTTACTATGTGTTATGTCGGCTGTACATCATGCTGAGATTATCGCACATCGTGTTGGCGAGCCATATGGAACAATTATTTTGGCTGTTTCGGTTACAGTAATAGAAGTGTCCATCATTATTTCTTTGATGCTTACCGGAGGTGAAAAATATTCTTCATTTGCCAGAGATACGGTATATGCTGCAGTCATGCTTATTTTAAATGGGATTGTAGGCCTTTGTTTATTTATTGGAGGAAGGAAATTTCATACACAAACTTTTTCTTCTCATTCGGTGAAAATATCTTTAGTGTCCTTAGTATCCATTGTGGCATTTACCATGATACTTCCTTCATTTACAAAAAGCCATGCTGGTCCTTACTACACTGAAGCGCAATTACTTTTCGAAATTTTTGCCTGCATTGTTATTTATATAGCATTTATTGCAGCTCAAACAGTGAGACATCGAGAGTACTTTATCGCTACTGATATAGGTGTAATTAAGCACGAGAAGAAACATGTAATATCCAATTTGTCACTTTTTATCAGCCTGGTATTCTTATTCATTAGTTTGCTCATTGTTGTACTCCTGGCAAAATCTTTATCACATCCAATAGAGCAAATTTTGGTAAGCCATGGGTTACCAAAGAGTCTGGTAGGTATTATTATTGCAGCGGTGATATTGTTGCCGGAAGGTATTGCCGCCATTAGTGCTGCAAGGAATAACATGTTACAAACAAGTCTCAATCTTTCATTAGGCTCAGCTATTGCAAGTATTGGTTTGACCATCCCTGCCATATCTCTTATCAGTTACTTTTATGATATACCGATTGTACTTGGGCTGGATATCCTGCCGATTATATTCCTCGGAATTTCTATTTTTACAGTCATGTTATCACTGATTGGAGGCCGCAGTAATGCCGTCTATGGTGTTGTTTTACTGGTCAATCTTGTAGCATATATTTTTCTCACTATTTATCCATAAAAGGATTCAGCTGAATTGGAATTAAACAAAATAGTATCATCATGAAAACAGGCCGATGTGTATGGTCATTTTTTGATTTTCTGAAAAATTTTCGGGTTATGTATTCATGAGTTTGTTTAATTTCACCGACGATAATTTTACTTAACTTTACTTTTCTCCATTTGATAGAATAGCTTTCAAAATATCATTAATCTCAATCAACTCAATCAACTCAATCAACTCAATCAATGAAAAAAGTAACAGGAATTGGTGGAATCTTTTTTAAATGTAAAGATCCCAAGAAAATGAATGAATGGTATGAAAAGCATCTGGGCTTTCGTACCGGTGACTATGGCACTACATTCGAATGGTTTGATGAAAATGCGCCTGATATTAAAGGTTCTACAACATGGAGTCTCTTTCCTGACTCATCAAAGCATTTTGAACCATCATCCAAAGAATTTATGATTAATTACCGGGTTGCTGATCTGGAAGCGCTTGTAGATGAATTAAAAAAAGAGGGTGTTAGGATCCTGGATGAGATTGAAAGTTATGCGTATGGAAAATTTATACATATCCTCGATATGGAAGGCAATAAAATAGAGCTTTGGGAACCTGCAGATTAATGTGACTACCTTGATTATCATAAGTATGCCATCGACTGCAGTAAAAACATGTTTTAATGGCCCCCAAAATGACTATGGAACAGAGATCTTATTATTCACCCGGTTCACATCAGCCATCCTTTGGCTGTGGTCAATTTCTATTTCTTTGATATCTCCGACAGGATGATTTAATTCAACAACATATTCGGGTGCTACCCATGCCCAATCTTTCTCTATGATCCTGGGATAATTACCTTCTGCAGGTTTATCTCCATACATTAAATCCATGGGGATATAATGCATTTCCTTTGAGCCATCTTTGTAGGTTATCAATAAATCAATTGGCATCGGCATTTTACCAATTCGTTTGAGGGTAACTTGTGCTTTGCCCTCTTTTTCAGTCACTTCCCCAATTCCATAATCAATGGTTTTGGTTGTATAAATCCAATATTCTTTATACCATTGTAATTCCATGCCACTGACTTTTTCAGCAACGCGAACAAAATCATTCGGATTGGGGTGTTTAAAGCGCCATTCCCTGTAATATTCCAGTAAAATCTTATCCAGCACTGAATCACTTACGATATATCCTAATTGCGCCATGAAAATTTCACCTTTTGAATAGGCATCTACAGAATAAGCATAGTTTGTATTATAATGATCCGCATGTGTATTCATGGGCTCTTCAAAACCGCTTTTTACTAAACCGAAATATCCGGCATAGGCTCCACGATAAGGGAAGGTAGTATCTTTATACAACCATGCACTCACTCGAGATTCGGCATAAGATGTAAACCCTTCATCCATCCATGCATAAAGGCTCTCATTACTTCCCATCATTCCCTGGTACCAACTGTGCATCCATTCATGAATAGCCGTACCTATACTGGCATTCTTTATCAGTGTAGCCATCGGGTACTCCATACCTCCATCGCCACCCTGGATAAATGAATAATTTTTATAGGGATAAGCGCCGAATGTTTTCGCCATAAATGGATAAACGATGACCATTTTATTAGCGAGATCCTGCCATTTTTGTTCCAGTGAATCTACCTTTTTATAAACAATATATAATAAGGGCCCTCCGGGTATTTGCTTTTTGATCATGGTATAGGTGGGGTCGGCTGCCCAAACGAAATCATGTACATTTTGTGCTACAAATTTCCAGGTACGGTTTTCACCACTTACAGGAATGGGAGCAGTCCCATTTTGTTGATAGCCAAAACCTGTTTCTCCCGGGTTTTGCAAAGTACCGGAAGCAGCTAACATGTACGTTTTATCAATAGTGATATTTACATTATAATCGCCCCAGACCCCATAAAACTCTCTTGCAATGTAAGGGTTAGCATTCCATCCCTGGTAATCGTATTCAACCATTTTAGGGTACCATTGGCTCATGCTGTAACGGATTCCCTCTTCATTATCTCGTCCACTTCGCCTTATTTGAATAGGTACCTGGGCCATAAAGGAAAGATCAATAGTAGATTTTGAATGAGGTAAAATGGGTGTACTGATCTGGACTTCCCATATCGTTTCATGGTCTATCAGTTTGGCAGCTTGGCCATTCACTTTAATATTAATTATTTTTTGGTAGCCAATTTCATCAGGAGTAAGTTTAGAAATTCGGTCCCGGACACGGCTATCCCAATCTCTGATAGGCTCTCCTTTTTTAGAAGTGGCTAAGATTGTTTTCCCCAGTTCCCTGCTACGAATGTCCATCATACTGTTTGGCTGAAATGCATTCCAATACATATGGAAAAATAAGCGGGTAAGTGTATCGGGAGAATTATTCCAATAATTGATTTTCTCTGTACCGGTAAACTGGTTGGTATGTACATCCATTTTGACATCAATGTTATAAGAAATACGTTGCTGCCAACGTTCTGGCTGGGCTTGAATATATGTTCCGATGATCAGGAAAAAGATAAGTGTCAGGTATTTCATGAAATAAATTTTAAAGAAAGCAAAGATAAGTTTAAAAATATACAACCTTTTACCGCTCCTATAACTTTTGTATGGCTAGGTTTTTAAAAATGATAAAGATTTTATAAAATAAATGTTTTTTATAAAAATAAATTTAGATTTGCCTAAAATAAATTTACGTGCTGACTAAATATTCTGTTGCTGAAGAGAATTATATTAAGTCTATTTTTCATTTGCAGGAGGGGGGAGCTCTATCCACCGGCGCCTTATCGGGTGCCTTGAATACAAAGCCGGCATCAGCTACGGATATGCTGAAAAAATTGAAAGAAAAAAAGCTGATCTCCTGGTCTCCCTATAAATCCATTCAGTTAACGGCAAAGGGTAAAAAGCTGGCACTGGATATTATTCGCCGCCATCGTTTATGGGAATTTTTTCTATCCGAAAAATTACATTTTGAATGGGATGAAGTGCATGCCATTGCAGAAGAACTGGAACATGTGAGTTCAAAGAAACTAATTGATAAACTGGATGCATATTTACACTTTCCACAAGTAGATCCGCATGGAGACCCCATCCCGGATGCTCAAGGGAAAATGCCTCATCAGGAACAATTACGCCTCGCACAGGCGCCATTAAATAAGCCGTTACGGGTAGTAGCAGTAGCCAGCCAGGAAATTAAATTACTGGAATTATTGAAACATTTTGACATCAAGCTTGGAACAATGATAGAAGTAATCAAAAGATTTGATTTTGATGAATCCATAGAAGTGAAAGTTGGTAAAAACAAAACGCTGCATCTGAGTGAGGCGATTACCAAATCACTCATTGTAAAATAATGAAAGATGAACAACCAAAAGCATCATCATATCTCATTAAGTGAAGTACATGAATCAGTGGATATGACAAGCTCTACCAAAAAAGGGTGGAGAAAATGGCTTCCTTATTTTGGCCCGGCTTACCTGGTAAGTGTAGGTTATATGGATCCCGGAAACTGGGCTACTGATTTACAGGGAGGTGCCCGATTTGGATATAGCCTTATTTGGGTATTGATCATGAGTAACCTCATGGCATTATTATTACAAAGTTTAAGTACCCGCTTGGGCATTGTAAGAAGGAGAGACCTTGCACAGGCAAACAGGGACATGTATCCGCGACTCGTGAATTTTTGCTTATACATCCTGGCGGAGTTAGCTATTGCCGCATGTGACTTAGCTGAAGTTTTAGGGATGGCCATAGGCATCCATTTGCTTACAGGATTACCCATTTTATGGGGCGTATGCATCACTGTTTTAGATACGTTCTTATTGCTCTGGTTTCAAAAGCTGGGAATGCGCCGCCTGGAGGCATTTATCATTGCTTTGATCTTAATAATAGGTGGATCATTTTTAGTTGAAATATTTCTTGCCAAACCGAGTGGCCATGAAATTTTAAAAGGCTTTATTCCCACTGCCCTCAGTGGCGATGCTTTATATATTGCGGTAGGCATTATTGGCGCGACCGTAATGCCGCATAATTTATATTTACATTCGTCTTTAGTACAAACACGGAAAATTGCACATACTGAGAGTGGAATAAAAAAGGCATTACGGTTTAATTTTTTTGATAGTACCATTGCTTTAAATGCTGCCTTTTTAGTAAATGCGGCCATATTAATTTTAGCTGCTTCCGTATTTTTTAAAACAGGCCATACACAAGTTGCCAAAATTGAAGATGCGCATACCCTCTTAGCGCCTTTATTAGGAAGTGAATTGGCTCCCATATTATTTGCAATTGCTCTTATTGCTGCCGGACAGAGTTCTACGATTACCGGTACATTGGCGGGGCAAATCGTTATGGAAGGATATTTGAACCTAAGGATCAATCCCTGGATGCGCCGTTTATTAACCCGATTATTGGCCATCATTCCCAGCATGATTGTTATCCTTGTTTATGGAGACCAGGAATTGGATTCTTTACTTATATTAAGCCAGGTTATTTTAAGTGCCCAGCTTGGCTTTGCAATCATTCCATTAATATTTTTTGTGAGTGATAAGAGTACAATGGGTAAATATGCCATTGCTCTATGGGTAAAAATATTATCCTGGTTAGTGGCTACAGTATTGATATTTTTAAATATTAAAATGGTTGCAGAAGCGTGCCTGCCACTCTTTCAGGAGAGGGGGCATACTGGCCTCAAAATATTATTAATTGGTGTAGCCATGCTTTTTGCATGGTTATTTATCATGATGATCATTATTCCTATTATGAAAAAAGCAAGGATTAAATCTGCTATGCATGGTGATGTGCAACCACTGGTGAATTTAGAAACCCCGGTATTAAAGAATATTGCCATTGCACTTGACTTTTCAAACAACGATGAAAAACTAATAGCTTTTGCGCTTTCGCAAGGAAGAAAGGACGCAAAATATATTTTATTACATATTGTAGAAACAGCGGCAGCACGGTTTTTTGGAGCACAGGCAGATGATGCTGAAACGAGAACTGATTTACAAAGATTGGAAGTATATGCAACCCGTTTAAAAGAGTTAGGTTATGATATCAAAATTCAGCTGGGATATAAAAGCAGGGTCAAAGAAATTGTGCGTATCGTACAGGAAGAACATGCAGATATGCTGGTGATGGGAGCTCACAGGCATAAAGGCCTCAAAGATTTTTTATATGGTGAAACGGTGAACCAGGTGAGACACCGGATTTCTATACCCGTGTTGATCGTGAACTAATGAATGATGGACTTTACAAACTAACAAAAACCGATTTTGTTTTTAAATTTTGCTGAGTGAGAATGGTGTTTGAAAAAACTTATCTGGCTACCTGGAATTTTCCTGCTTCAACAAGCTTTCCATTTTTGTCATGCAATTGGAAGATATAAATCCCCCGATAAAAGTCATCTGATAAAATGATGGAGATTTTAGAGGATGATACGGGTACATCTTCCATTTTTTTACCTGAAAAACTATAAATAGCAATGGAATAAGTCCTGTCAATATTTGCAGGGAACTCAAAATTAATATAGGAAGTAGCCGGGTTGGGGTAAAATTTTACAATTTTCACCTGTATATCTGATGATGCCAAAGCATTACCCGAATGGGTGAATGCCCAACCGGCTGCAATCAATAGAATGAAGAGCAGCGATTTACGAATGATCCGGGTATGTTTATGTAAAATTGGTTTCATCACATAATAAACGTAGTAAAAATAAGTAATTTTTTTTATTGTGCAAAAATTAATATTTAAGCATTTATTAAATAAAGGCTATTTCTTCTCCAGAATCGAATTGATTTCCTGGAAATTTGGCAGATCCCCTGCACTTTCCAATACTTCTGCATAACGAATTATTCCCTCTTCATCTATCAAAAAAGCTGACCTTTTGGACACACCTTTCATCCAGCCAATAAAAGTGTCATAGAGGCATCCATATTTTTCAGAGACTTCTTTATTAAAGTCGCTTAATAAAGTAAAATTCAATTGTTGATCTGCTTTAAATTTTGCCAGCGTAAAAGGTGAATCCACAGATATGCCAAAAACTTTTGCATTCATACTTTCATATCTGGCCATATCATCCCGCATATTGCACATTTCTGTCGTGCATACACTTGTAAAGGCCATTGGGAAAAATAGTAAAAGTACTTTACTCCCTTTTTGATCAGCAAGGGACACTTTATTTTTTTCAGTATCCATTAAGGTAAAATCCGGCGCTAAGTCTCCAATTTTAATTGACATAATTCTTATTTTAATGGCGCTAAGGTATGATTTAAATAATGTAAAATTTGATCATCAATTTTTTTTAAAATTAAAATTTAGGGCATAGAACCGCATCTTTTGTGGAATAACCAATTTTATCAAAACCAATATAAGCAATGGAGAGTTCGAAACCTCCTCGATATTGGCTTGCTGTCTTCAGCGCTGATGTATTTACATCATAACTGAAGGCAATGGAAAAAGGGTTATAATCCAGTTTGATAACCGGAATGATGGCATCTTTCCAGCGCATATAGGCGCCAAGATGTAAGGTATATAAAGGATTATCCATATCATCCCCAATTTTCCTTGAATACATTCCGCCTCCTATAATTTCTTTATTATCTCCCTGCATGGAAATATCAGCCTGAAAGCTTACATAGGAGAATTCATTGACAAATAATTTAACACCACCTGATGCGACCCATTTTGGATTTAATTCAATAGGAGGGTTTTTGTAAAAAGAATTTACGGGTCTGTTGAAATGATGATACGCAAGCCCAATAAAAAAATTACTCACTTCACTTTCCCCGAGTGATGAATTATAGGATATACCGACACTTCCATCCCAATACTTATAATTGGATGTAGGAAACGTTTCTCCATCCGGTAGTGCCGGGTTATATCCAAAGCCGTCAAAATGATTGTTGGTAGTCATTTTTGAGCGATCAATCCTTCTTTGCACCAATCCACCCATGAATCCGAGGGACAGAAATTTCCTTTTATTGCCATTGAGTGATTTATGATAATTGACTGCAGGCAAAATATTTGTTGTGGTAAAATTTATATCACCTGCACGATCATACAGAATTTGCATACCATAGGTAATAAAATCGTTGGCCCGGCCAATGGGTTTCTTGATTTCAACATCAAAGCTACCCGTTTGATAGGGCCTTGTTACACTACCCCATTGACTTCGATATACACCCTGGGCACGTACATCCCCATTAAATATACCTGCCAGGGAAGGATTACGCAATAGTGGCGCATCAAAGAATTGCGAGAAGTGCACATCCTGGCTATGCACAATGCCTGAAATACAGCATAAGCTGATAATAAAAAACCATTTTTGATTTTTCATGTTGGATATTGGATTTATGTAAGAAATAAAAAATACGTTATCACATCCCCAATAGCATCACCGAATCAATGTTACATTTCCTTTCACGGGAATTACTTTGCTATTATCACAAATTATTTCCATAACATATACATACACATCTGATGGCGCCTTTTTCCCTTGATAATTTCCATCCCATCCATCTCCGGCTACATTAGGCTGCACATTATTATTACTGAATACTAATTCACCCCAACGATTAAATATCTTAATAGATTTGACACTAAATAATCCTGTGCCTCTGGGGTAAAATGCATCATTCATCCCATCATTGTTAGGCGAAAAAGTATTTGGTATAAAGATATTATTCTTATCGCAGAGGATATGAACAGTTACCATATCACGCGCAATACATCCACCACCATTAATAGCTACACAAGTATAAGTCGTGGTTTGCAAAGGACTGGCTATCGGGTTTGCTGAATTCGGATTATCTAATCCTGTTGAAGGCTCCCATTTCCACTGAGTAATATCAGGTGTGGCAGTTGTTTCAATTTTGACGCTTTGACCAGCTTGCAGGGTAATGTTTTCTTTCAAGATTTGCATTCCTGGAATTGGATAAACTTTGATGCGAACATTCCCTGTATCAATAAAACAATTTTTCCGGTCAGTACCTGTAACCTGGTAATTGATTATGGTATCTTTTGTGGCATGCATAACCGGGTTTGCCTGATATGGATTGTCCAGGAAAGTAGCTGGTGACCATTGATATTGTGTGGATCCTTCTGCATGTAATAGTATAGTTCCTCCCATGCAAAGGGAATCATTGTCCATAGTTTTAAGAGAACCGGGTTGTATAACCTGAACCGTTATGGAATCGGAAGCCTGGCAACCTAAGCTGTTAAATCCATGAACAACAAAGGTCATAGTAGAATCAGGCGAAACAATCGGGTTCGTACAAGTTGTGCAACTGATAAATGGATTTTGATCCCAAATATAACTGGTGGCACCATTCGGTTGTAAAACATATGTTCCAAATTTACAAATGGTTGTATCCATCCCGGCACTAACATTAGGCGGAGCCAAAACATTAATTTGTTTATATGCAGTATCGGCACAGCCTGCACTATTCTTGGCAATGGCAGAAACCGCATATAGGTTTGGAAGTGTGTAGGTAATCGGAGGTGGATCTTGCAGGTTAGAAACGGCCCCATTCCCAAAAGCCCAGTTCCAATTGAGAACAGATGTATCAGAAGCATTTACATTTCCTTTGAAGGTTACTGTAAATGGTGTGCATCCGGTACTATCACCGGTGATATTTATTTTTGGTGAGGATGCTATATAAAATGGTGTAATTAATTGCGCTGTATCAGAACAACCATTTTTGGTTGTTACGATTAGAGATATATTGTATGTGCCACTGGACGTAAATAAATGCGAAACCTGTTTTCCATCAGCTGTACTATTATCCGGAAAAATCCAGTGATAGTTTTGAATAGAATCATTGGAATAAGATGAATCGGTGAAAATAATCGTTCCGGAATCACAGAATTGCTTATTGAATACAGTTGGTACGGCAGTAATATCATAAACATGAATACTATCCAGACCTTTAATGGGAACCTCGCAACCAAAATCATCACTTAAGATAATCTTGGGTAAATAAGTACCAGGTGCATAGGTGTGTGTTGCTGATCCGGTACTTGTTGTGATGGTTGTACCATCGCTGAAATCCCATAAATATTGACTTGTATTTTGTGCTTTGGATATAAATGAAGTTTCATTGGGGAAGCAATTGTTAATCGGGTCATAACTGATGTTACCGGAAGGCCCTTTAATTTCAACTTTCCTGGTGAGGGAATCAACACAACCCCCATTTCCGGTTACTTTTAAAGTTACCTGGAATGTACCTGCCGTGTTATACAAATGAGATGGAGAAAAAATTGTGGATGTATTTCCATCGCCAAAATCCCAGGTATAGGAGGCATAATTTTGGGACTTATTTGTAAAGATTACATTTAATGGTGGACAAGTTGAAAATGAATCACTCATTAAAAATTTTGGTGATGGAATGGAAACAATAATAGGGGTTGTTGATGTTATTGAATCAGGACAATTATTGATATCCGTAACTAAAAGTTGTGGATAATATTTCCCCTGGACAGTATATGTGTGGTTTGGATTTTCATTGGAAGAACCGGAACCATCTTTAAAATCCCAGGAATATTTTAATTCAATACCATCAGATGTACTGGTGAAGTTTATTTTTTTATCCGGGCATACAACAGAATCAGAAAAATTGAAAGATGCCGTTGGTTTAGTGATATTAATAAATGTTTTTTTGCGGATGCTATCAGTGCAGCCATAGCTATCCTGAATGGTTAATTTCACATCATAATAACCTGGATTGAGATAGGCATGTTGGAATGGGGCCGCATTATAGGTAGTTATCGTATTATCTCCATAATCCCAGGTCCATGATTGAATGGCATGTGTGCCATCTGTAGTAGAAGCATCCGTAAAATCAAAAAGCTCTTTAATACAACCCGTTGTTTTTGGTGATGTGAATTTTGCCGTAGGCCCATAAATATTGACAACGGTCGTTTCAGTAAGTGTATCCGTACATCCCAGTATGTCCTGTACCACTACAGACACAATGTATGTACCTGATTTAGCATAGCTATGCATGACAGAGGTGCTATTCACTACCTGGATAATTCCATCTCCAAAATTCCATGTTGTATTTATAATGTTTTCCTTATTTACATTTTTTACTTCAAAAGAAATATCCACATTGCGACAATTAGCATAAGGGGTTATTGATAATTTAGGCTTCTCATTGACCACCTGGATTGTTTTTCTCATTGTATCTTCACAAGCGTCATTTGCAACAGAAAGTATAACTTCATAAGATCCTGTACTGGCATACGTGTGGACCGGATTTTGATCAGAAGAAAAATTGCCATCCCCAAAATTCCATTGCCAGGTTTTGTCATCAATAGATTTGTCTTTAAAACTCACGGATTGCCTGTCTGTACAATTATTTTCAAAAGTATATTTTGCTACAGGGGCTTTAATATGCACATATCTTTCTTTTACCATAGTATCCGGGCATCCATTATTAAATGCAATTAAAGTAATAGTGAAATAGCCGGTATCAACGAATTTGTGTGTCGCGACCGGGTTCTCGTAGGAAATAGCGCCATCTCCAAAATGCCATTCCAGTTGAGTAATTGGGCCATTGGTGGAAGTACTGGTAAATGTGATGGGTAGTTTTGCACATACATCTAATGGGTCTGCAAAGAAATCTGCTGTAGGTTTATGCCCTACAACAACTGCATGTTTCATTTTAAACGTAGTAGTACATCCACTTGTAGTCGTTAAAGTAAGTGAAACGGTATAATCTCCATCAAGTTGATATGTATGAGATGGATTAGGTAAAGTAGAAGTGGCGCCATCCCCGAAATCCCATAAGTACGTAGCATTCGTCAAAGAAGCATTCGCAATGGGAATTGGATGAATAATATATGGAGTACAACCCGTTACAGGTAAGTTTTCGAAACCGCTGATTGATAATGGGTGTATTTTGATGTATCCGACAATTCTATCAACAGTTTGACAACCATTTGAATTTGTTGCAGTCAGCGATACGGTGAAATCGCCATTTTTCGTATAAGTATGAGTCGGGTTAATTTCCGTAGATGTAGTACCGTCTCCAAAATCCCATAAAAAAGATACGGCATTTCCTTTTGTAGTATTTGTAAAGTTTACGGTAAAAGGAACTGAGCAGCTGGCAGTATCAGATGCCTTATAGGATGCTGCCGGGCCATCAATAACCTCTACGATCTTTGTGATTGAATCTTTACAAGTTGCTGAAAATTCATTCACTAATTTAATTTGATAGGTGCCGGCTTTGGTATAAGTCTTTGTTGGGCTATATTCCGTAGAACTTGTACCATCTCCAAAGTTCCAATTAACTGAAACAGGCGTGGGTGTTGTATTGTTCGAAATAAATTGTGGCTGATTGGCGCATATTGTTGGCAAAATATTAAAAGCAGATTTGGGAAAACTGAAATTAATGATTACAGAAGCCGTATCTACACATCCGGATGAAGAGGTGGCTGTTAGTAAAACCGTATATGTTCCTGGGTTACTATAATTGTGTTTTGGTGAAGTAGCGTTTGAAGTAGCCCCATCTCCAAATTGCCAGTAATAGGCCAGGTTACCGGAGCCAATACTTTGATTGGTGAATGAATAGCTCGCCGGAGCCTGGCAAATATCTGCGGAACTCACAGCAAATGCAGCAGTAACACCTTGTGATAAATTAATATAATTATTTTTCGTAATTGTTTTTGAACAACCATAACCCGAGGTGACCATCAGGCTTACACCAAAAGAACCTGATGAAGTATAAGTATGAACTGGCCTCGCAACAGTAGCTGTATTACCGTCCCCAAAATCCCATAACCAGGAATTGATATTTCCTGAATTTGTAGTGCTTTTATCCACAAAATTTACATCAAGTGGGTAACATCCACTTAATGGCGAAGCATCGAAGTCCACATCAGGTATTCCATAGACATTTATATACCCGGTTTTGGTGATGGAATCGGTCTGAGTGGCATTGGAAACTATTAATTTAATTGTGTAGACACCTTCTTCAAAATAGGTAGTGGACGGGTATTGTGCGGTGGAAATAACACCATTTCCTAAAATCCATTTCCAACTTGTGGGTTTACCGGTGGATTTATCCGTAAAACCAACTATTAATGGGGAGCAGCCGGATGTTGGGGTTGCTGTAAAGTCCGCTTTTAATTGCGCTTGTAAATGAATGGTAGGCGAAATCAGGATAAAAATCAACAGCGCATGTAAAAGCACTTTTTGAATAGCTTTCATGTACTAGGTTTCTCTTTTAGGAATAATGGATATTGTCTTCTGTTCGTAAACAGA
Source organism: Bacteroidota bacterium (assembly GCA_018268015.1). Classification (GTDB taxonomy): domain Bacteria; phylum Bacteroidota; class Bacteroidia; order Chitinophagales; family Chitinophagaceae; genus JAFDXJ01. The sequence goes on along the minus strand of JAFDXJ010000004.1, from coordinate 44,623 downwards.
AATATAAAATAATGGCATTTAATTCACATAACCAAATACTTTTCTTTAATGAGAGGCAAATAAATCTTTGAATCAATTTTATTTGGAGCTATTTAGCTCATTTTTCCCTGAATTTTAAGAATTTAAATACTTGAATAGATGACAACAACAATTTTATTGAATTTGAATAAATTACCACATTTAGTATAGTTTTTTGAATTTATATTATGTAATCACCGGTGTGAATAAAAAAAATGGTCAAAACTTTATCCACATTTTCGTCATTGATATACCGTTTGCCTGTGATGAAACTTATCTTTAGCGTGTTTTTACGTTTTATTATAAATATCATTAAAATATTTAAATCAACGATCCGTTCACCACATTATGCATAAAATCCCTCTGAAGTATAGCTTCCTTTTATTTGCCGTTTGTATTTCATTTACCTTGTCAGCCCAATTTACGAAATGGAATAATGATCCCGATGAAATTTTCAAATTGGCTAAGGATCTCTATCAAAAAACAGATTACAGTTTGGCATACCCTCTTTTTAAGAGTCTGTATGCATCACAAGACTTTAAAAGTAATATACCCGTAAGTATTTGGGAAGAATCTAAATATTATGCCATCATCAGTGGCTTGCAACTCAATGACGAAACAGCCAAAGAAGAGGCCATTGATTTCATTGCATTGGAACATAATACACCTCGCATTGAAATGATGTCCTACTTCCTTGCTGAATATTTTTATCGTAAAAATAAGTTTACAGATGCATTAACTTATTATGAAAAAGCCGGATTGTCAAACCTGGATAATGGACAAATAGCTCAAATGAAATTTCATGAAGGGTATGTCTATTTTACAAAACAGCAGTTCAATGAAGCAAAACCATTACTCGATGCAGTGAGGCAAATACCGGGTGACGCTAATTATGTGGATGCAAATTATTATTATGGTTTTATTCTCTTTAGTGAAAAAAGATATACGGAAGCGCTGGGTTGTTTTAAAATTTGTGAAAGCCAGTCGCCCTATCAAAATGTAGTGCCTTATTATATTGCCGAAATATATTATTTTAATAATGATCGTGACCAGGCTTTGAATTATGCAGAGAATATTCTGAAAAAATCAGGCAACCAATATTATGATTTACAATTGAAACAATTGGTTGGGCATATTTATTTTGAGAAAAAAGAATTCAAAAATGCATTACCCTTTCTTGAGACTTATGTGAGTAGTACCAAAAAGGTAAGCAGGGCAGATTTATATGAATTATCCTTTTGTTATTATCAGGCAGGTCAATATAGTAAAGCCGCAACCGGTTTTAAGGAATTGGGCGGTCAACAGGACTCATTGGCACAGAATAGCATGTACCTGCTTGCAAAATCATACCTGGAACTGGACATGAAACCAAGCGCCCGAAGTGCATTTTTATTTTGTTCACTCAATAGCAGTAACCTTTTACAAAAGGAGATTTCGAAATTTAATTATGGCAAACTTTCCTACGAACTGGGCTATTCAGATGTTGCACTGAATGAGTTAAAAGATTATGTGACCGCATATCCACGAGGTGAAGATATCAATGAAGCAAAAGAATTACTGGTGCGCGTAATGGCAAACACCAATAATTTTAAAGATGCACTCAACCTTTTGCAATCCATCGGTTTGCAATCCGAAATGGTTAAAAAGGTCTATCCCAAAATATTATTGGGTCGTGCTGAAGAATTGATCAATGACCAGCAGATCCTCCAGGCAAATGATTTACTCAACCAGGCAATGAATGCAGCATACAATGAAAAAGAATTACCCTTCATTGATTTCTGGAAAGGAGAAATTGCCTATCGTACCAATGATTTTGATTCAGTCAATTTTTATCTGTCCCGGTATTTGAAATCACCCGTTTCTTATGAAGATGTTTCTCCTGTGAATGCTTATTATACTTTAGGTTATAGCAATATGCGACAGGAAAATTATCCCTATGCATTACTAAACTTGCTGCTAGTGGTAAACAATATCAATGCAGTAAGCTCGCCCTTGCAACAGGATGCTTATGCTCGAATAGCGGATTGTTATTTTATGCAAAAAAATTATACGAAAGCAGTACAGATGTATGATCTTATGATCAGTCATCAGTTCCCGGCTGCAGATTATGCTTTATACCAGAAAGCAATGATCAGTGGTGGCGCCGGAAATTATGCTCAAAAAATCGGTTTCCTGCAAGACCTTGCTCAAAGATATCCAAAATCAAATCTCCTCACCGATGCCAATCTTGAAATTGCTAATACATATTTAGCAAATGAAAACTATAGCGCCTCCATAGCACCATTGAATGCATTATTGAATAACCAATCAGCCAGCGCCTTGAAACCTCAGGTTTATCTAAAACTGGGTATTGCCTATTTCAACCAGGGGAATACAGATGAATCATTAAATAATTTTCAAAAACTCATTAAAAATTACCCCAATGCAGATGAAAGTGATGAAGCGGTAAACTATGTTCGGAATATATTTCTACAGAAACATCAGCCGGGAGATTTCATCACCTTTATGCAAAAAAATGGAAAGGAAGTGAGTTTCTCAGAAGCTGATTCACTTACTTTTATTTCCGCTCAAAATGCCTATGAAAATAAAATGACAGAAAATGCTTTAGCGGGATTAAATGATTATCTCACTAAATTCCCGAATGGCCAATATGCTGTGGAAGCTGCTTTTGAAATAGCATTAATCTATAGTGATAAAAAAGATTTTACTCATGCCATTCAATACTTTGATTTAGTAAATGCCAAATCTCCGAATAAATATGCTGAAGAAGCTGCTTTGCAATCGGCGCGGATCGCCTATTTCGAATTGAAAGATTATACCACAGCGGAACAATATTTTAGTATGCTCAAAAAAATAGCTACTACACCTGAGAATAAACTGGAGAGTATGCGTGGATTGTTGCGCAGCCAGTATAAATTGGGAAAATGGGCGGATGCTGTTTCAAATGCTCAGGAATTATTAACACAGAAAGAAATTGCAACGGATGATAAAATGATGGCTAATATGGCCATTGCCAAAAGTGCGCAACTCAATAACCAGGTATTTGAAGCGCTCGATGCATATAAAACGGTGATTAATTTAGGTAAATCGGAATATGCCGCTGAAGCGCGTTACGAAGTGGCCGTCATTTTATTTTCACAGCAAAAATATGCCGATGCCGAAAAAGCTGCTTTTGAAGTGATTAATAAATCGGGCTCTTATAATTATTGGATCACCAAATCATATATCCTCCTGGGAGATATTTATTTTGCCGAAAAAGATTATTTCAATGCGGAGGCTACTTTAAAAAGCGTAGTCGAAAATGCCTCAATTCCTGAATTACAGTCGGAAGCTCAAAAAAAATTGGACAGGGTGGTAGCTGAAAAAAATCAAAACAGTAAAATTGACCAATCCGGTCAAAACAATTAACCATTAAATGATTCAACAGAAAAAAAGAACAATGCATAAATATAGTTCACTTTTCCTTTTCCTTTTTATTCCGGGATTAATTATTGCACAGGACCGCCAACGCAGTTCTTCACAGGCTGTAAATAAAAATGGAAAGGATACCATACCACAAAAAACGGTTATCGTTACTTCGGCATTCACGCCTTCATTAAAAAAATCAGCCAAAATAAATTTCAGCGCCGGGGCGCCAATACCTGATACAGACAGACCATTGTTGCAATATCATGTACCTGCGCAGAATTTATTTTTTACTTATGAATCCCCATCATTAAGACCATTGGCTGCTTCTATTGATTCTATTGTACATTGGGAAAATTCCAATTTTGTGAAAGTTGGCTATGGGAATTTTACGACGCCTTATTTACAAGCAGGAATTTCTATGGGAGATGGGGTCCATTCCATGTTAAATGTTTTTGGGAAATATACTTCTTCCAAAGGCCCTTTGCCTTTTCAACAAGCAAGTAAAACGGGTTTGAATGCCATCGGGATTTTTAACAATGAAAAAAATACACAGGAATGGATGGGTCAGCTCCATTATGATGGTAACACACAATATGAATATGGATTCCGGCCTGATACACTTACTTTCACCAAAGACCAGTTACGCCAGCGCTTCAGCAGTTTTGGAGCTAAGGTAGGTGTTCGTAATAAAACGATTAATGCAGCCAATATTTCCTATAATCCTTCCCTGTCCCTCGATTTATTTTCTGATAACCATCATGGTGCTGAAACCAATTTTATCATTCAGGCGCCCCTGTCTAAATCATTTGGAAAAATATTTTCTTTTGATCTTGGCTTAACGGCTGATATCACTTCTTTCAAAGGGGATACTACTACCAGCAATAATAACCTGTATTATCTCACGCCCTCATTAAAATTCAAGACGCCCAATTTTATTTTGAATGCAGGATTAAAACCTGCCTGGGACAACCAGGTTTTTTCCATGTTGCCTGATTTCAGCGCTGAAGCAAAAATCAATGACGAAAGATTTATTTTGCTTGCCGGCTGGATTGGTTATTTCAATAAAACCACTTATGAATATTTAGCAGGCCTAAATCCCTGGATACAACAACCCACCAACTTATTGAATACAAGAATGTCTGAGCAATATGCAGGATTTAAAGGGTCTGCAGGAAGTCATTTTACCTATAATGCTAAAGTGTCATTTATTAAGTATAATAATCAACCATTATTCCTGAATGATACAATGACCGGAAGATCATTTCAAGTAATCAATGAATCTACCATGAAAGGTATTCGCTTGCATGGTGAATTGGGCTATACCTGGCAGGAAAAACTTTCTTTATTGGCAGCCGCAACTTTTAATCAATACAGTGGTTTGGAAATCAATGATAAAGCATGGGGACTTACGCCATTTCAATTGACAGGCACATTACGCTGGCAGATATTTAAAGATTTTCTGGTGAAAGGAGATATTTTTTTCCAGGATGGCGCCCCTTATTTGGATGCCATGAAAGAAAGCCGTAAGCTCGATCCGGCCATAGATTTGAATGCCGGCGTAGAATTTACTATTTTGCCAAAGTTAAATGCCTGGGTACAATTGAATAATTTGTTTAATAATAAATACCAACAATGGAATCAATATCCTGTTTTAGGATTTAATGTACAGGCAGGCGTTATTTATTCATTTTCTCAATTAGGCTTAACAAAATAATATGCACGAAATATTTATTCGTTATCTCGATAAAAATAAAAGTTTTCATTTGCCAGGGATAGGAAAGTTTGAACTGATATCCCAAAATGCCCGGCTGGATTTTATTAATAAAATCATTTACCCTCCGGAAAAATCTATTATTTTTTCCACCGAAGAAAAATCGGGTACAGAGCCGGCTTCTTCTCAAAATGTGAATGAATCACATACGCTTATTGCCGATCAACAGGATTTTCCTTCTTTTTTATCTCATTATCTCAATATGCCGGAAGATCGTTCACTAGCTGAATTGGAGCAATATTCAGCTTTTGTGAAATCCCATCTTGAAAAGGATGGCTTTTATGATTTACCCGGCTTAGGCGTTTTAAAAAAGAATGAGCAAGATATTGTACTGGAGAATGCCTTTACATCCAATAAATATTTTGAAGCGCTTCCTGTAGAGCAGGTAATAAGAGAAAATGCATCACATGCTGTTCGTGTTGGTGAAGAGGAAAAAACATCCGAGCAAATGAAGGAAATTCTTCAGCGTGATGTAAAAAAGGAAAAGTGGTGGATTGCTGCCATTTTGCTAGCAGTGATCGGTATTGCCGCTATTGCTTTTTATTATTTTGCAATGAATACATCTGCTTAAAAAAGATCTATTGTTTTCATCTTAAAAGGCTCCCTCTTTTATACTACAAAAGGATTTCGTTTTGTGCATGAATTGTATAATTTCCGTACAATGATTGTATCAAAACCGTACATCCCGGAAATGCATAAATGCTGAAACCCTTTACCATAAAGGGTTTTATTATTGGCACAGCTTTGTATATCTACTGATAAGAGTATTTTAAAAATAAAAAATACTGTAACAAAAAGTGGAAAGCTTCGTATAAGCCATCACACAAATTATCAAATCCATAAAAATAAAAATTATGAAATTCAAATCAAACTTTGCCATTCTTGCGAACCTGAATGCAAAAGAAATCAGCCAACTTACTAGTGAAGTGAAAGAAACCATTGCTTATCATTTGAATAAGCCTGTAGAAAAGCATTTTTGTGTAGCCGATTTATGGAATATTCAAAAAAGTAAAAAATATACTCAAAGAACCCGGAGATTTCTGTAATTAGTCAATGTTATTCTTGTATCAATAACGCACGCAAATTGTATCAAATCCGTACACTTATTTCTACCTCATTATACAAAATGCCTGAAAAACAAGCATTTAGGTAATGGCATGAAATTGTACGTGTTAGTTAGTGTCCTCATAGCCAAATTTGTCAAATAAAAAGAACCTCTATGGATAGGGTTATTCAAAAAAGTAAGTGGAATAAAAAAAGAATTTTTACAATCACCGGCATCATTCTCCTCGTAATTCTGATAGCTGCAAGTTACTATTACACTTCCGGAAATAGTAAACTGAATGTAGATACAGAACGCATAACCATCAGTGAAATTAAAAAGGGAACATTCCAGGAATTTATACCCGTGAACGGAATTGTATTGCCACAAACAACCATTTACTTGGATGCCATTGAAGGCGGTAGGGTAGAAGAGAAGTTTGTGGATGATGGAGCCATCATGAAAAAAGGACAGCCGATTCTTCGCTTGTCAAATACCGACTTACAATTAGGGCTCGTAACTCAACAAACAAATGTTTATAACCTGCTTACCCAAATGCAAATTTCCAAAAATGCAGCTCAACAAAACACGGTGAATAAATTAAATCAAATGACCGATGTAGAAAGTGAATTAAAAGAAGCAGAACGGATTTATAATCTGGATAAAAAATTATTGGATCAAAAAGCCATTGGTTCACAAGAATATCAAAAGGCATTAAATGACTATAACTATTATTTGCAAAAGAAGAAACTGACGGACCAAATATTGCAACAGGATTCCGTTTCTAATGAACAGCAATTAACCCAATCCAGGCAATCGTTTGAAGGCTCTCAGAATGCTTTGAATGTCATGCGGCAAAAAGTAGGTGACCTGGTTGTCCGGGCACCGGTGGATGGTCAGCTGACCTCACTGGATGCTGAAATAGGCCAGTCCAAAAATAAAGGAGAACGCCTGGGCCAGATAGATGTCTTAGGAGGCTTTAAGGTACGCGTAAACATTGATGAACACTATATTTCACGCATTTATACCGGCTTGAAAGGCGATTTTACTTTTGCAGATTCAACCTTTCATTTAGAAATTAAAAAAGTATATACACAGGTAACAAATGGAACCTTCCAGGTAGATATGGAATTCATAGGGAATGTGCCAACCGGTATTCGCAGAGGGCAGAATTTACAAATTCGCCTCGCCTTAAGTGATGAAACACAGGCATTGCTCTTGCCAAGAGGTGGCTTTTATGAAAAAACTGGCGGAAACTGGATCTATAAAATTTCTAAAGATGGCACAAAAGCATTTAAAGCGGATATACAATTGGGAAGGCAAAACCCTGATTTCTATGAAGTACTTTCCGGTTTGCAACCGGGTGATAAGGTGGTAACGAGCAGTTATGAAAACTATGGCGATATGGACGAATTAGTTTTGAAAGAGCCATAACAAAATTGTTTTGACAATAGATATGAAAATATCTATTTCAGAATGTATAATCTTTTATCAGATGAGCATATGAAAATTTTACTGATCTTCTTACTGGTATTTTTTGGGACGGTGTTATTAGAATCATTTTTCCATACCCGCGATCGACGGCCTGCAACATGCGCTTTTACAAGAGGGAATAAAATTTTTTTGCCCGAAGATGATTTCTCATTTTCCCCTTTTTATTCTAAAATCTATAATTTATAAACCCATTTTAAAAAAACTCACATGATAAAAATCAAAGACCTGGAAAAAATTTACAGAACTGAAGAAGTAGAAACGGTTGCTTTAAATAAGTTGACATTTAACGTAAATGATGGCGAATTTGTAGCAGTCATGGGCCCTTCAGGCTGTGGAAAATCTACCTTATTAAATATTCTCGGGTTATTGGATGACCCGGATGGTGGCAGTTTTCTTTTTAATGGTATTGAAGTCGCTCACTTCAATGAAAGGAAAAGAGCCGATCTGCGCAAACGCAATATCGGATTTGTTTTCCAGAGTTTTAATCTGATTGATGAATTAACGGTCTTTGAAAATGTGGAGCTGCCTCTTATTTATCTTGGCGTTAAAGGAACTGAAAGAAAAGAAAGAGTGGAAAAAGTTTTAGATAAAATGCAGATCATGCATCGTCGAAATCATTACCCGCAACAACTATCCGGAGGTCAGCAACAACGGGTGGCAGTAGCCAGAGCCGTCGTGAACAATCCGAAATTGATTTTGGCCGATGAACCAACCGGTAACCTGGATTCTTCCAATGGAAATGAAGTGATGCAATTATTAACCGAATTAAATGAACAGGGAACCACCATCATCATGGTTACACATAGCGAACACGACGCCCGTTACAGCCATCGCATTATCCGTATGCTCGATGGACAAACGGTTACGGAAAATATACTGGTTTAATTTTTTTCAAATTATTCGGGCTTTTATTCTGATTTAAAGGTTTGCATTCGGTATTCATGAAAATTGTACTGGCAGCACGAATTTGTGTTACTAATAGCTATTCTAGTGGAGCAGCATTTTTAAAATTCATTTTAAAAAATAGGAATTATGCTTAGAAATTACATGAAAATAGCCTACAGAAATCTCGCAAGAAATAAAATTTATTCTGTTATCAATATTGCAGGATTAAGTATTGGGCTTGCCTGTGCCATGCTCATTATCTTATATGTAAAAGATGAAGTAAGCTATGACCGTTTTCATAGTAATGTACATAACATCTACCGTATTACAAGACAGGAGCTTGATAAGAATGGAGTGAAAGGAACAAAAGACCCAAATACCGGTTTTTTACAAGGCCCGCGTTTTGCACAAAATATTACTGATATTAAATATTATGTACGCGTACAAAGTGGTAATGTAAATATGAAACAGGGTGCTGAAGTAAAAGATAAGGACTTGCTGTATGTAGATTCTACTTTCTTTGAAGTGTTTTCTTTTCCTTTATTGAGTGGCAATCCTGTTACCTGTTTAAATAACCCCTCTTCTGTTGTCATTTCAGAAGATGAAGCAAAAAAACAATTTGGCACAAAGGATGCTGTTGGAAAGATTATTCAATTGAAAGACGACAGTGTTTTTGTTCCACATGTTGTAACAGCCGTTGCAAAAAAATGCCCACAAAATTCTTCCATAAAATTTGATATACTCTTACCATTTAAGGAATCTAAAGAGGATGCATCTGATAATACGAACTGGTTCAATTTTTTTCTGAACACCTTTGTGGTACTAAATCCACAGGCAAATATTTCGGCTGTTGAATCTAAAATGAATCAGTTTTATAATGGAGATTCTAAAGATGCCATAGCAACATTAAGCGCTCAATTTGGAGATGATGTACTAAACTGGAATAGTATTTATTCACTGCAACCTATGCTTTCAATGCATATGAGTACTGACCTTCCGGCAAATAATGGCCTTTCAGATGCCAGCAACCCGATCTATTCCTATATACTTTCAGGGATTGCTTTGTTTATTTTATTGATTGCATGCATCAATTTTATTAACCTAACTATTGCTCGTTCGGTAAAAAGAGCGAAGGAAATAGGTATCAGAAAAGTTATTGGTGGTGGTCGAAAACAACTCATTGCTCAATTTATGGGAGAATCATTTTTATTGTGTGTGATTGCATTTGTTTTGGCCATTGTTTTCGTTCAATTATTTCTCCCGGTGTTTAACACTCTTGCGAATAAGACACTGGCACTTTCTTATTTATTTGATGTAAAACTTGTCGGAGGATATATTTTACTTTTTCTCATTACTGCGCTGCTTGCAGGGTTTTATCCCGCGATGGTGTTATCTGGCTATAAGCCAGTGCAAACATTGTATAATCGTTTTCATCCTGGGGGTAAAAATTATTTACAGAAATCGTTAGTTGTTTTTCAGTTTGCACTTGCTTCCTTTTTAATCATTGCAACATTTACGGTTTTTCAACAATTTAATTTTCTAACCAATGAAAAGTTAGGTTATGACGATACAGATATTGTACTCGTTCGGAAAGACTTTAAATCACATGATGAAGCCTGGCTTTTTAAGAATGAATTATTAAAGAACCCGAATATTATCAGTGTGGCGCCAAGAAATGGCGGCAGTTGGGGTACCGCAGCAAAATTAGCCAATGATACGACGATGCAGTTTGATTATGAAACAATAGATGAATCATTTTTACCTACATTAAAAATCCCCTTAGTAAAAGGAAGAAATTTCTCACCTGATTTTCCTTCTGATTCGGCTAACTCGGTTTTGGTAAATGAATCCTTTGTAAAACAGGCGGGATGGAAAGACCCCATTGGGCAAACTTTAAATTTTTGGTATAACAATAAAAAATATTCCATCATAGGGGTAGTGAAAGATTATCACTTTGAGCCATTGAATAAAATGATAAGACCGCAGGTTTTTACGATGAAGAAAAACAATCCTTATGGCCAGGTCTTTATAAAAATAAAACCCAACACGGCAGCCTCAAATTTGAGTTATATTCAAAACACCTTTAAACAATTATTTCCGCTAAGTCCATATAGTTATGTTTTTATGAATGATCAGAATTTAAAAAACTATGAAGCTGAAGCTAAGTGGAAGCAGATTATGTTGTTTGGCGCTATCCTCACTATTTTTATTTCCTGCATTGGTTTGTTTGGCTTATCGGTTTTATCTACTGAAAAAAGGACCAAAGAAATAGGTATCAGGAAAGTATTGGGAGCTTCTGTGCAGTCAGTTGTGACCACTTTATCTAAAGATTTTGTAAAGCTAGTTATGATTTCATTGATACTGGCGATTCCTGCAGCATGGATTGCTGTTACGAAGTGGCTTCAAAACTATCCATATCGAATTTCGATGAATTGGTGGCTTTTTATGTCAGCCGGTACTTTAGTAATACTCATAGCGCTTGTAACTGTGATTTTCCAGGCAATCAAAGCAGCGGTGGCCAACCCGGTGAAAAGTTTGAGAAGTGAATAGTAAATGGCGAGTAGCAGTCTATACCGAAGGTCAGACCGAGGATCATTAAACGATATATAAAAAGCAACTAAAATAGAAAAGTTAATATTTGGCTATGTTTCGAAATTATATTAAGTCAACCTATCGGTACCTGAAGAGTTATAAATTATTTACTTCAATTAATTTGTTGGGATTGGCTACCGCATTATGCGTTAGTTTTTTTGCCATCTTATATGTTAAGTTCGAAACAAGCTATGAAGACTTTAATGCGAACGAAAACCGTATTTACCGCATTAGCACTGATGTACAAACAGGCACAGGTGTTAAATTGGAAACAAGTGCCGCAGCTCTTGCTTCAAATATATCTGCTACATTTCCCGAAGTTGAAAAGGCAACAAGAATATTTTTGGATTATTATATCGTACAAAAAGATAAGGAGGCTGCATCTGAAGAAACAATAGCTTACGCAGATCCTTCAGTGTTTTCAATGTTTTCATTTTCGCTGTTAAGAGGAGCAGTTGATAAAGTATTCGATGCGCCTTACAATCTTGTATTATCAGAGAAATATGCAAAACGCTATTTCGGTTCAACAGATTGCATTGGTAAAACATTAAAATTAGATGGAAATATAACTGCACTAATTACGGGGGTGATGAAAGATATTCCATTGAACTCACATTTTAGAGTGGATATGTTATTATCCATGTCATCTTTAATCCAACCTAATACTAGCTGGGTGGAGAATTGGAGCAGGTTTGGCTTTTCAACTTATGTGCTCTTAAAACCAAATGCAAATATTAGTTTGTTTAAAAGTAAGCTTACTGCTTTTGCAACAGAACACCCTTTAAAGAATCGACAATCATATAACCTGGTCGCTGAACCATTATCAGGATTGTATTTGCATGGAAGTATTCGTGAAAACAAAGCTGGTGCAACTGCTCATGGCAATTCTTTAAATATTTATGTCTTTTCAATCGTTGGCATATTTGTACTTCTAATTGCCTGTTTCAACTTCATCAATCTTACAACAGCCTTTTCTCTTCAACGGGCACGTGAAGTGGGAATAAGAAAGGTTGTTGGTGCAACAAGGCAACAACTTATTGTGCAATTTCTTGCAGATGCTGTAATACTTATCTTAATTTCATTTGTTCTTGCCATTATTTTATCTATTATTCTTCTGCCATCTTTCAATGCATTGGCAGGTAAAACCATTATTTATTCAATACAGGATAACTTAAGTTATGTGCTGGCACTTTTCATTGCGACCATTTGTATCGGGTTGTTGTCAGGATTATATCCCGCATATTTTCTTTCGTCTTTTAAAACAACACAAGTATTAAAACAGAAAACGCTCAAAACTTCAGGCGGCTACAGATTGAGAAAAACTTTGGTGATTGCACAATTTGTTATTTCCATTACGCTCATTATTGCTACGTTGGTTGTTTATCGCCAGCTTCATTATATGCAAAGTGCAAATCTTGGCTTTAATAAAGAACATAATCTCGTTATAGATTATCACTATGATTCAAGTATAACCAATCGCCCGGAATTGATTGCTTCAGCCTTTAAAAAAATTCCTGGCGTAACTGATGTGAGCATGGCATCCTGTATCCCGGGGCGGGCTAATAAAACATTTTCAACAACATTTCAAACAGCAGATGGAAGTACGGATGATTTTCAATTTGACGGATGGTATATTGATGATAATTTCTTAAATCAATACGGTATTAAGATAATTGCCGGTCGTGGTTTTTCGGCCGCATTTAAAAGTGATATATGGCAAGGCATGATCATTAACGAGGCTGCTTGTAAAAAGCTTGGTTACAGAAATCCTGAAGAGGCTATCGGAAAAACCTTTTCAAGAAACAATCGGCCAGGTACGATTATAGGTGTTGTGAAAGATTTTCAGTTTCATTCTGCGCATGAAGCGGTACAACCTTTAACTATACAAAAACTTACTGACTTTTATACTTTTCTTACGTTAACAATCAAATCGGACAACGTAATAAATACTGTGAATGCAGTTTCAAAAGAATGGAAACAGGTAGCGTCTGAGCTTCCACTGATCTATTTTTTTTCTGACGATACTTTCAATTTGCAATATCAGTCAGAAGCTAGATTTAGTATGCTGTTTACTTGTTTTGCAGGACTGGCTATTTTAATTTCCTGCCTCGGGTTGTTTGGCTTATCTTTTTACAACACTGTTCTGCGTAAAAAAGAAATTGGTGTGCGCAAGGTACTTGGTGCAAACGTGTTCAATATTGTAAACTTATTATCTGTAGATTTTATAAAGCTTATTGTGATTGCTTTTTTAATTGCTGCGCCACTCGCATGGTTTGCAATGAACAAATGGCTGCAAAGTTTTGCTTATCGCACAAATATTTCTTGGTGGGTGTTTCTTGTAGCAGGATTAGCAGCATTAATGATTGCATTGATGACTGTGAGTTTCCAGGCAATCAAAGCAGCGGTGGCGAATCCTGTGAAGAGTTTAAGAAGCGAGTAAGATAATTGTTAATTGTTAATGGTTAATTGTTAATTCAAAAAGAATAAAAATGTTTAAGAATTATTTAAAAACGGCATGGCGCAATTTGATGAAGAATAAAATGTTTTCTCTCATCAACATTCTTGGATTAACCATTGGCATTACAGTTTGCATGATGATTTTCCTTTTCATCATGAATGAATTTAGTGTTGACAATTTTCAGACAAAAGGGAAAAATATTTATCGTGTTATGCGCGGCTTTAATAATGCCTCTCAACCAACGCCTTATTTATCTGGTCCGTATGCGCCTGCTTTGCTAAATGATTTTAGAGATGATATAAAGCAAGCCGTGCGTGTAATGCCATCAAATGATTTGTTTGTAGTGGGCAATACATCCTTCAATGAAAAGAAAGTGTATTTAACAGACTCGGGGTTTTTTGACCTGTTTTCATTTCCGTTAATACTCGGTAATGCTGCAACTGCTTTAAAAAATCCAAACAGCATTGTGCTTACAGAAACGAGTGCAAAAAAATATTTTGGTTCTGTTAATAATGCAATGGGCAAAGTAGTTGAAATGGATAAACAATTTCAACTAAAAGTCACAGGCATTGCCAAGGATGTTCCTTCTAATTCTCACATGGATTTTGATATGGTTGTACCGATTGAAAATTTTACACATGATGATGGTTTTAACGTATGGATAAACAACCGCTTATTTGTTTATGTTTTATTAAATGAACACACCAATGTTGCGGCTCTTGAAAAGAAATTTGGCGCATTCATGATGAAATATATGGGACATGATATGCAACAATATGGCCTTCATTTTACCCTTTCGCTTACACCTTTAAAGAAAATATATTTTGAACCGGCTTCTGAATTCGACAATATAAAACATGGCGATAAAACCGTTGTACTTATATTTCTTTCTATTGCTGTACTTATACTTTTAATTGCTTGCATCAACTTCATGAATCTTTCTACTATTCGCGCAGTGGAGCGCTCTAAAGAAGTTGGCTTACGCAAAGTATTAGGCGCATTACGTAATCATTTAGTTTGGCAGTTTATTGGCGAATCAATTTTATTAACCACCATTTCCTGCATATTATCTGTTGGCTTGTTATTGTTTTTAATGCCCTGGTATAATCAGATTTTAGGTTACTCATTAACCGTTTCGTGGAATGCGTTGCCGATTTATTTATTTCTTATTGGTGTAATAGTTATTGTTGGTTTTTTAGCAGGTAGTTACCCCGCATTTTTCCTGTCAGCCTTTTCACCGATACAGGCGTTAAAAGGTAAATTAAGAATAGGCAAAGGGGGCTCATTATTCAGGCAGGCATTGGTTGTAGTGCAGTTCAGCATTTCTGTATTCCTGATTATCGGCACAATTATTATCATTAAGCAAATGAGCTATGTAAAAAGTAAACAGTTAGGTTATAATAAAGAGCAAGTTGTTATTGTGAGAATAGATAACAATGATATTTTCAACAACAAAACAGTTTTTAAAAAGCAACTGCAAAATAACAGCAATATTGCATCGGTGTCTTTAATGTCTGGTGAGCCGGGTGGCTTTTTTGATGATTTTAATTTTGATGTAGAAGGTCACAATGAACCCTGGAAAGCAAGAACTGAATTTGCGGATTTTGAATTTGTAAAAACATTAGGAATAAAAATTATTGCAGGCAGAGATTTTTCATCACAATTTCCAACTGATACAACTGATGCAGTATTAATTAATCGTACAGCCGCTGCCAAACTTGGATGGACGCCGGAACAGGCTGTTGGCAAATGGATTCAAAATAAATTTCGCGATGATAATAAGAGGAGAATTATTGGTGTAGTTGAAGATTTTAATTTTTTATCACTTAAAGAAAATATGGATGCTTTGGTTATCGCACCGAATGACGATAGAAGAGTTGCGCTGGTAAAGTTAAAGCCCGGAAATATACAAGCCGGTATTGCGGCTGTGAAAGATGTATATAATAAAGTGGCTACTGCATATCCTTTCGAATATAGTTTTTTAGACCAGAAATTTGATGAATTATATAAAAGTGATTTACGCCAGCAAACTATATTATCTGTGTTTGCATGCTTAGCCATTTTTATTGCTTGTCTCGGTTTATTTGGACTTGCATCATTTACCGCAACAAAAAGGTTTAAAGAAATTGGTGTAAGAAAAGTACTCGGCTCATCTGTGCAAAATATCGTGATATTGTTGTCAAAAGATTTATTGAAACCGGTACTAATTGCTACCTGCATTGCATTACCCGTTGGTTATTGGGCGATGGATAAGTGGCTGCAAAATTTCGCATATAAAACATCGTTAAGCTGGTGGGTCTTTGTTTTGGCTGCACTGCTAACTTTTGGGATTGCATTGATTACAGTGAGCGTTAAAGCAGTTAAAGCAGCGGTGGCAAACCCCGTGAAGAGTTTGAGAAGTGAATGAGATAAATTGATAATGTATAATTAACAATTCAATCATTCTAAATTAAAAATTATGTTTAGAAATTATTTAAAGACGGCGTGGCGCAATTTGATGAAGAACAAAACATTTTCCTTCATCAATATTATTGGCTTGTCAATAGGTTTAACCTGTTTTGTGTTCATCGCTATTTTTGTTTTTAATGAATTGAGTTATGACCGCTACCCAAATGACGCGAAAGATATTTATCGTATTCAATTATCTGTTACCGGAAATGGAAATGTAGCAGTTTATCCGAATGTTGATTATGGGGTTGGCGAAGGGATGAAAAATGCTTTTCCGGAAATAAAAAGCTTTGCGCGTTTATCCCCTGCAACAGATTTTGTAAAGTATGACGATAAACAATTTAAAGAGGATAAGCTGGCATTCGCAGACTCTAATTTTTTGCAGATGTTTTCTATCCCTTTAATTGAAGGGAACAACAATGATGCTCTTGTTCAGCCAAACACTGTTGTTATTTCAAAGGCATTTGCAAAAAAATATTTTGGTGATGTAAACCCGATTGGTAAATCATTAGTTATTGGTTTAAATAATGCATTATATAAGGTAACGGGTGTATTTAATAAAGTACCGGAAAATTCTCATTTTCATTTCGATGCATTTTTAAGTATTACAACATGGCATATAACAAATCCCACATGGAGCAATATTGGTGAGTACACTTATTTGTTATTGAATAAAAATGCTGACCCAAAAAAATTACAGGATAAGTTTCCGCAATTAGTTGAAAAATATATTGTGCCCGAAATACAACACGATATGGGTGTAAGCCTCGCCGAGGCACAAAAGTCGGTGAGCACATTTGTTTTTTCATTACAGCCAATTACCGATATTCATTTGTATTCTGATACAAAATATGAACTCGAACCCAATGGCGATATTCAATATGTTTACATTTTTTCCATACTTGCCCTATTTATTTTATTACTTGCCTGCGTAAACTTTACCAATCTTTCTATTGCACGTTCTGTAAAAAGAGCAAAAGAAGTTGGGGTTAGAAAAGTATTGGGCTCCGCAAAATTTCAACTGGTAAAACAGTTCCTTTCAGAATCAATGCTGATGAGCTGTAGCGCCATGTTACTTGCAATTGCTTTGATATTTGTATTGCTTCCTTATTTTAATCAGCTTTCGGGCAAGCAAGTTACTGTTGATGATTTGTTGAATTATAAATTCATACTTGCACTCATTGCATTGGTATTTTTTGTTGGTATTATCTCAGGCATTTATCCGTCATTCTTTTTATCATCCTTCAATCCGATAAAAGTTTTAAAAGGTTCATCCGGAACAGGTAGAAACCGAAGTTCTTTACGCAGTAGCTTAATTATTTTCCAGTTTTTTGTGTCAACTGCTCTAATCATTTCAACCATTATTGTTTACCAGCAATTGCATTACATGCAAAACAAAAAATTGGGTTACGATAAAGAACAGGTATTGTTTTTACCCGATGGAAGATTAATGGGGCAAAACCAGGATGCATTTAAACAAAGTGTTTTGCAGGACAGCCGGGTTGTTGATGCAACTATTTCAAGATTTATTCCCGGTGGCGCATTTATGGATGGAACAGAAGTTTTTCCTGTAAATGAAAATGGGAACGGCACAACAATCCACATGAATATTTACCATGTAGATTATGACTATGTAAAGACACTTGGCATCAAAATGAAAGGAGGAAGATTTTTTTCAAAAAATTATGGGACCGATAGTTCGGGTGTTGTTATTAATGAAGCAGCAGTACGTGAATTAGGGTGGGGGAATGAAAATCCCATAGGTAAAACCATTGTAGGCTCCGGGCAGCATTCGTTTAAAGTTGTTGGCGTGATGAATGATTTTAATTATGCATCAGCCAAGCAAAAAATTGCACCGTTAATGATGTTGCATGGAAATAATTATGGCGGCCTTATCATCAAGATAAATACAAATGATGTAACAGGCTTTTTGAATGACCTGAAAGCAAAATGGAATTCATTCAGTCCACAAGGTTCATTAAGTTATAATTTTCTCGATGAAAAATTTGCAGCTTTATATGCAAGCGAATTACGGACGCAGCAAATATTTTCTGCGTTTGCTATCCTTGCCATCATAATTGCATCACTTGGTTTGTTTGGTTTATCGGCATTTGTAATTGAACAGCGCACAAAAGAAATTGGTATCCGCAAAGTGCTTGGGGCTTCTACACAAAATGTTCTGATACTTGTATCAAAAGAGTTTTTATCACTTGTATTAGTTGCATTCATCATTTCTATTCCGGTTACATTTTGGGCTATGAATAAATGGCTGCTGGATTATGCATACAGGATAAATATTGCATGGTGGGTTTTTGCAGTGGCAGGAATTGTTGCTATATTAATTGCAATGATGGCTATCAGTTTCCAGGCAATAAAAGCAGCAAGAGCAAACCCTGTAAAGAGTTTGAGAACGGAATGAGATAAATTGATAATGGCTAATTGACAATTAATAATTAACAATTCATAATTATGCTTAAAAATTATTTCAAAATTGCTATAAGAAATCTATGGAGAAATAAATCTATTTCTGCCATCAATATTTTCGGTCTGGCAATTGGTATGGCCAGTGCTATGCTGATTTTATTATGGATTCAAAATGAAATGAGTATGGACCGTTTTCATCAAAACGGCGACCGGATCTATATGATGTATAACCGGGATAAGGATCCTGAAGGAAAAATATGGGCCTGGCCTAATACCCCGAATATATTGGCTACAACTTTGAAAAATGACTACCCGGAAGTAGAAGATGCAGTGCGCTATCGAAATGTTACTTTTCTTTTAACTGCCGGAGAGAAAAAATTAAATCAACGTGGCGCATTTGCAGATAGTGGCTTTTTAAATGTATTCTCTTTTCCCTTACTTAAAGGTAATCCAAGTCAAGCACTTAATAATAGTTATAGTATTGTATTGACTGAGCAATTTGCTAAAGCATTATTCGGTAATGAAGATGCCATGGGAAAAATAGTGCGGGTAGATAGTGTAAATAATTGCACTGTAACCGGCATATTAAAAGACCTTCCAAATAATACACAATTTAATTTTGCTTATATATTGCCCTGGGCTTATATGCAAAAACTTGGATGGGATGACGATTTATGGTCCAATAATTCGGTTTATACATATGCTTTATTAAAAGCCGGAACATCAGAATCTCTTTTTGATCGTAAAATCAAAAATATTACGATAGATCATACAAAAGATGCAGAGACCCCTTCTACCACAGAAGTCTTTACTCAACCTCTAAACCGTGTTTATTTATATGCAAAATCAGAGAATGGAAAATTGGTTGCAGGGCAAATAGAAACAATACGCTTATTCAGTATCATCGCTGCTTTTATTTTACTAATTGCCTGTATTAATTTTATGAATTTGAGTACG
The DNA here is from genome assembly GCA_018268015.1 of Bacteroidota bacterium. Classification (GTDB taxonomy): domain Bacteria; phylum Bacteroidota; class Bacteroidia; order Chitinophagales; family Chitinophagaceae; genus JAFDXJ01. Next base: position 25,126 of record JAFDXJ010000004.1, on the reverse strand, counting down.
GCACGCAGTGAAAAGAGAGCGAGGGAAGTCGGCATTCGTAAAGTAGTGGGTGTTCAAAAGAAATCTTTGATTCTTCAGTTTCTGGGAGAAAGTATTTTAATAAGCGCGCTTTCATTTGTGATTGCCTTATGTTTCGTTCAAATCGCTTTGGGCCCCTTTAATCAATTGGTCGGGAAACAATTGTTCATCCAATATAGCAACCCTGATGTATGGATTTTTTCTTTATCATTTATCCTTTTTGCAGGCCTCTTGGCGGGAAGTTATCCTGCATTTTATTTATCTTCTTTCAACCCAATATCCGTTTTAAAAGGCACCATCCAAAAAACCCATGCATTGGTTACACCAAGGAAAGTATTGGTAATCATCCAATTTACATTTGCCATTATTTTAATGATTGGGACGGTCATTGTACTGAGGCAAATTCAATATGGCCTGAACCGGGATTCAGGATATAACAGGGATAACCTTATTTATATATTTACACAAGGTAAAGTGGATGAACATTATGCTTCAATAAAGAATGAATTAATCAATAATGGGGTTGCTTCATCAATTACACAATCAGCCAATCCCATTACTCAAAGATGGAGTGATAGTTGGGGATTCCAATGGGCTGGCAGTACAAAGACAGATGAAAAAATTGATTTTGTGAAACTGCAGTCGGATGCGGATTTTACAAAGACAATGGGTGTAAAAATCATTGCAGGGCGCGATCTGAATGTGTATGAATATCCTACAGACAGCACCGGTATTGTATTAAATGAAGCTGCCGTAAAAGCCATGCATGTTAAAGATCCAATCGGAATGATTATCCGCCAAAGTGGTGACACTACCTTATACCATGTCGTAGGTATTGTCAAAGATTTTATCATTGAATCTCCTTTCCAATCAACCATTAATCCAATGATGATCTTTGGCCCGGGTAATATGTTTTCACAAGTCATTCATATCAAATTAAACCCATCAAGACCAACAGCAGCCAATATTTCAGCGCTGAAAGAAATTTTGAAAAAATATAATCCGGATTATCCTCCGGAAATCATTTTCGCAGATGAATCGTATGCAAGAAAATTCAGTGATGCACAGCGAACCGGTAAACTGGCAGCTTTATTTGCTGCACTCACAATTTTTATTTCTTGTTTAGGATTATTTGGCCTGGCTGCTTATACGGCAGAGAGCCGACTGAAAGAAATTGGTGTACGTAAAGTTTTAGGCGCATCCGTATCCGGAATAACCACTCTTTTATCAATGGATTTTTTAAAGTTGGTCGCTTTGTCCTTTGTCATAGCAACGCCTATTGCCTGGTGGAGTATGAGTCAATGGCTGGATACTTATAGTTATAGAATAAATATGGAATGGTGGGTATTTATTTTAGCCGGTTTGCTTTCTATGATTATAGCTTTATTGACTGTTTGCTTCCAGGCAATACGAGCGGCAAAAGCGAATCCTGTAAAGAGTTTGAGATCAGAATAAACATGGATGATGAGCTCTTGAAAAGCTTCATGGTTTTGAATAAAAATATTTTTTTGCTTTTCAAAATGTTGGAAAATGATACGAAAAAGAATGCACCAATGTTTTTTGCAATCCATTATTCAGTGTAAAAAAAACTTCTTAGGAGTGCGCATTGAATGATTCATTTTAGGTGATACCGATTTATTCCACATTTTCTTGTTGAAATTCAGGGCAATCAATACGTAATTCCGTTGTAGCCAAAGGTTTATTCAATAGGTGGCAAAAATGTTTTTTTCCTTTTTGTGAGAAACTGTAATGTATGCAATTAAAGCACATTCGTTGAATGGTGATCACCCCGGACTTATTCAGATAATTGATAATGCTTAAAAGGGATAACAACATGTTTTCCTGATCTTCCGGATATAATTCACTGACGGGTGTTCTTATTGCTTCTGAAAAAAAAGAGGTCTTGTCGGCAATATCTTTTCCTTTTTTAGTGAGGTGAATAACATAACTCCGGGAATCATTTTTTTCATATTCTTTCCGTATTAAATTTTTCTGCTCGAGAGCCTTTATGGCATCACTGAGGGTGGGTTTTGTCATGTTGAACTCATCTGCCAAATAGCTGATTTTTCTTTTTTCCCTGCTATGTTGAGAAAGGAAAATTAATACCTGTACCTGTATGGGAGAAAGGGAATACGTTTTGCTCTCCTGCCAAAGCAATACGCGAAACGCCTGTGAGATACGTTCCAATGCAGCGACTATTCTGCTTTCAATATGTTGGTTTTGCCGGCTTAAATCAAAATCGGATTTATTCATTTAAAAACAGTTTTCCATTTCATAAATATAGTAACCATTTTGATTCATGCTTTCTTCCCATTGTGGCCGAATGGTTTCTATATGACAAAATTGACATTCTTTGGACGATAAAGACTGCTCGGATTCATTTTTAGTTTCCAGGTATTTTTTCCCGAATTGATAAATTATTTTTTCATCTTTAATTCCGGCCGGAACAATAATATCAAAGTGCATGATAGAACCGTCTTTCCTGGTAACATAGGTATCCCATATGGCTACTTTCATTTTTATTTAAATTTAAATGTAAAAAGAATAACCAGGCGGCCTTTGAAAAGGTGAAGGGATTCACCCGGTTATTCCTTATTAATGTGTATTTCTATTAAAACTCCCCTTGCTGAATATAGGGATAGGTCCACAGAATAACCGTTAGCGTAACCGCTTTAAACCATGCATGATACATGCCCTCTACTTCTTCTGCTGAATGGCCTTTCTTAGCAAGGAAAGACTTTATGGTGACTGTTATCGGGTAGATGAAAGCCGTCATATACCGGTAATGGATAATCGGAACAGCATCCACATCGTCCATTTTGTTTTTCTTGGTACTATGATGACGTAAAGCAATTTCGAATTGATAATTCAACCAGTCCTGGTCGTATGGTTTTTGGCATAGGTCTAAAATCCATTGAGCGAATCGGGCTCTTACAGCATTGAGATACTCAACATTAGGCACGGCATTTTTTGTAAAATAGTAAAGTAAATGTTCATTACTTCCCACATAACCATACCATAAATCAAGAACATCATCCGTTTGATCTTTTAATACGTCACCCGCCATTTTCAAATAGTGATCATCCTGATCTGTCCATAATAGCGTTTTCTTGAGCAGGGCTAAATCCTGCATGGTAACGGGAGAGGGAGCCAGGGTGGCTTTCCCGTAATCATAACCTTTAATGGATTCCATAATACAGTTATTTATATTTAATGCGGCAATATTGCCATAACAAATATAGTTAGGAATCCTAACTATAAAAATTTAAATTCAATTTTTTAAAAAACATTTCAGTGTTAAAGTGAAATGAAATCACAGTTTTTGCCGAAACAGGGGAGAAGGGAAGAATGATCAATTGAAATTACTGCTCCTGGCAGGAATTCAAGAATTCATAGTTTATCAACCATTTTATGTCTATGATGAGAGCAATTTTTCAATGATTCATTAAGCATTAAATGATACCGGATTAAAGGAATGACCCTGATGATTCATTTTTTTGAAACAATTGAAAAGGCTTTTTATGAGCGGATAGTTGAAATGGTGAACGATAAGAAATAATATTTATAGATGAAGAAAATGCAGCATTAAGAAATCATAAATGAGGTAAACGTTACTATGCTATGAATACATCAATTATTGAATTATACATTTTCTTTGACAAAATAAAAAACAGCAAGCCAGATTAAGCCTTTCACAAGGAAAAAGAGGAATCCAATGATTCCAATTTTCTTGAAGTATGTTTTCATTTTTCCCTGCATGCTTCAACGCTTTTCGAAAAATTTTTGTGTACTGAAATTTAGTTGACTGCTTTTTTAACTAAGTCTGCAGCCTCGCTTAATAAAATAGCACTTTGCACTTTAAGGCCGCTTTCATCTATCAATTTTTTTGCTTCACCGGCATTGGTACCTTGTAAGCGTACAATGATAGGGATATTGATATTGCCCATTTTCTTATAAGCTTCAATGACACCGGATGCAACCCGGTCGCAACGGACGATACCTCCAAAAATATTAATCAGAATCGCTTTTACATTTGGATCTTTTAAGATGATTCGAAAGCCCGCTTCTACCGTTTGTGCATTGGCTGAGCCGCCTACATCAAGAAAGTTTGCCGGCTCACCGCCACTTAGTTTGATCATATCCATGGTAGCCATTGCAAGGCCGGCACCATTAACCATACAGCCTACATTTCCGTCCAGTTTTACAAAATTTAAATTGTATTGCCCGGCTTCTACTTCGGTAGGGTCTTCTTCTGAAACGTCCCTCAGAGCTGCAATGTCTGCATGACGCATTAATGCATTTTCATCCAGGTTCATTTTACAATCCACAGCGATCATTTTATCATCACTGGTTTTAAACAGTGGGTTTATTTCCAGCATACTGCAATCCAGCCCCAGGTATGCATTGTATAAGTTGGTAACAAATTTCACGCAACTCTTAAACGCATTTCCGGATAATCCCAGGTTAAAGGCGATCTTTCTTGCCTGGAAAGGTTGTAAGCCATCAGCAGGATGTACCCATTCTTTAAAAATTTTATCAGGGGTTTCTTTTGCAACAGTTTCAATATCCATACCACCTTCAGTGCTATACATAATGACGTTTTTCCCTTTGGCGCGATCTAATAAAATAGATAAATAAAATTCTTTAATCGGATTAGGGCCAGGGTAATACACATCCTGTGCAACCAATATTTTATTTACTTTTTTACCCGCTTCGCCGGTCTGAATAGTCACCAAAGTATGACCTAATATATTTTTTGCAATTGTAGAAACATCTTCAAGGCTTTTTGCAACAGCCACACCACGTTGTTCAGTCCCTACAATTTTTCCTTTTCCCCTGCCACCGGCATGAATCTGTGCTTTGATAACGGCAAAATTATTGTTGGTTTGAGTTTTAATCTGGCGATAGGCTTCCTCAGCAGCCATTACATTATCCACGGCAATACCTTCTTGTACTGGTACATTATATTTCTTCAATAATTCTTTGGACTGATATTCATGCAAATTCATACGTAGGTTTTAAGCTGCGAAGATAAGCAAAGAATTTACTCCTACCATATTCTTACCCGAAGACTGTCCGGGATATACATTTTATTATTCGGCATCACATGGAAAGTTTCATAAAAAGCATCCACATCAGAGAAGGGGCCATTCACCCTGAACTTTGCGGGAGAATGTACGTCTGTTAATAGGCTGGAGCGTAAAGACTCATCCCTGGTATGGCCCAGCCAGCCTAAAGCATATCCCAGGAAAAATCTTTGTGACGGGCTTAAACCTGCAATGGGCTGATTGTTTTTATATTGATCTGTTTTTTTAAATGCATCCCAACCTAATACAATGCCGCCCAGGTCTGCAATATTTTCACCTAAAGTAGCTTTACCATTAATATGCATACTATCCACCGGCATATACCCGGAAAACTGGTCAATCATTCTTTTGGCACGGGCATTAAAATTTTCTTCATCTTGTTTAGACCACCAATTTTTTAAATTTCCCTGAGCATCATATTGCCTTCCTTCATCATCAAAGCCATGTGTGATTTCATGCCCAATAGTGGATGATGCTGCATAGCCATAGACAGTGGCATCATCCAATTCATTATCCATATATCCGGGTACAGTAAAAATTCCTGCAGGCAAAACAATTTCATTATTGGAAGGGTCATAATAAGCATTGTAGGTTTGTGGATACATATCCCACTCATCCTTATTAACCGGTTTGCCCAATTTGTTGATTTCATAATTGTGCCAGAATTGAGCTACCTGGATAAGGTTTGCTACATAGCTTTCCGTACCAATTTTTAAGGAAGAAAAATCTTTCCATTTATCCGGGTAACCTACTTTTTTATGGATGGCGGCTAATTTAGCCAGCGCTTTTTGTTTGGTACTGTCGCTCATCCAGTCCAGTTTTTCTATATGTTCTTTAAAAGTAGAACGAATATTTTCAACTAAATCTGAATAACGTTGCTTGGTTTTTTCATCAAAATATTTTTTCACATATAACTGCCCCAGTAATTCACCCATGGCATCCTCTTCATTGTTAATAGCGCGCTTCCATCTTGGCTGCCTTACTTTAGCGCCGGAAAATAATTTTGTAAAATCAAAAGATTCCTGTCCAAATACTTCAGGCAATGCACCCGCGAAATTCTGAGCTAAGCGATATTTTAAGTAGGCTTTCCATGTATTTATAGGCTCAGAGGTTATCAATTTTCCGGCCTCTGTATAATATTCCGGTTGACCAATAATCACAGAGTCTGCTTTATTTACGCCAAAGATTTGCATATAATTTTTCCAATCTATTGTGTTGGAAACTTTACCTAAATCCGTAACAGCAAACTTGTTATAATTGGAATAAGGATCTCTTAAATCTTCCAGTTTACGATGAGATCCGGCCATTTTAGTTTCCATAGCCATCACAGCCTGCGCATCTTTTGCAGATTGAGTTGTGTCTTCACCAAGCAGGGTAAGCATTTTAGCAATGTGTTTTACATAAGCTATCCGAATATTTTGGGTGGGTGCGTCTGTCTTAAAATAGTAATCTCTATCGGGCAAACCTAATCCTGTTTGCCAAAGTTGTAAAGCATTGATCGTACTGTTTTTGGCATCCTGACCAATACTGAAACTGATTGGGCCATCAATTCCCAAAATGGCTAAATCGGCAAATGCTTTTTGTAAAGAAGGTACGTCCGTTAGAGCATTTATTTTATCTAAATAAGATTGGATAGGTTGAATACCTTGCTGTTCAATTTTTACAGAGTCCATAGCTGTTTTCCAAAAGTCTCCAATTTTTTGATCTGCTGTACCTGCTGCTGCATTTGCTTTTGCAGCATTTTCCGCAATTTCTTTCAGGCGTTTTTGATTCTCCTGAATAACAAGAGAAGCAATTCCCCATGAGCTCTGATCTTCCGGGATAGGATTATTTTTAATCCAGCCACCATTGGCATAATCGAAAAAATCATCTGCAGGGTTTACAGTAGTATCCATGTTCGCGGCCAGAACATCTTTTTTATCGGTGCTATTGGTCTTGTTTGTATTACATGAAATCAATCCTCCAATCAAAATGAAAATTGGTAAAACATTTTTAAAAGACATAATTGAAAATTTGATAACGAATGTAAGCAGGAATCAATAATCATGATATTTTTTTTGATAGATGGATAATCTTTTTTAACTTCCAAAAACTACTTGGTGATTTTACTTAAAATAAGTTAACTTCACGTATGCTTATGAAAACTCAAGAAAATATGGGTATATCCAATATAACCATAACAGGCTCCTCCGCTGCTTTTCCCCAAACCGGTCAATGGATGCATAACCGGGATATTCATGCACTAATTTTTGGCTCTGCCTGGCAGGAAAAAATGCAGGAAAAAAAATTAGATCCCGATTATTATGAAAAAGTACTCGGTTTTGAAAACAGGTTCTGGGTACATACACCCGGTATGCCGATTCTGCATACAGAACTTACTTCTGCTGACCTGATGTTAGAAGCGGCAGAACGAGCCATTGAAGATAGCGGTATAGCCAAAAATGAAATTGATTTTATTATTACGGTAACCATTACTTCCCCACGATATTCCACATCCATGGGTCCGTATATCGCAGGCAGGTTGGGAATCAATGCACCGGCTATTGAAATGAAAACAGGTTGTGCATCTAACATTTTTTCCATTGTTCTTTCATCACAAATAATTGCCGGTGGCGCAAGGAATGTATTGATCACCTGCGGTGAAACGATCACAAAGATTTTGAAACTGAACCCGCGTATGGCTTATGCCGGCGGAGATGCCGGCGCGGCAGTTGTTATTTCAAAATCTTCTGATCCGGCCAAAGGAATTTTAGCATCTTATATCAACAGTAATGGCAGTTTTAGTGGGCACATGGGCGTACCGGGTTTATTGCCTCCCAATCAATTTGATTTGGAGCATGAAAATTATTTTATGGAATATAGCGATACGGCAGAAGACTTTTTAAATCAGGCATGGTCTGAGATTCCCGAAATATTATATAAGAAAGCCGGTATTGCATCACAAGATATTGATTGTTTGATTCCTCATCAGGTCAATAAAAATAGAACAGCATTTGCAGCAAATGCCGCCAATATTTCATTGGAAAAAACGGTAAATATCATTGGGAAAATTGCTAATTGTGGCTCCGCAGGCGTATTGCTCGCTTTGGATGATGCAAGGAAAAACAAGGCTTGTAAAAAAGATAAAACCATCATGCTGCTATCAGCAGGTGGCGGAATTTCATGGGGAGGCTTAATCATTAAAACATAAAAATTTATGAGAAATTGTGGCGTAAAAATAATCGGGTATGGAGCTTTCCTGCCCGGAGAGCCGGTAACCAATGATGATCTGAAAAAGAAATATGATTTTGAATTTGATCCCGTAAAACATGAAGCGGTAACAGGCATTCGATCCAGGCATTACGGAGATAAGGACATGGCTACAAGCCATATTGCAGCGGCAGCAGGTAAACAGGCGCTTGAAAGAGCCGGTATAAAAGCATCTCAGTTAGACAGGATTATATTGGGCACACAAACGGCAGATTATATTAATACAGCTGCATCTTGTACGGTGCAACAAATACTTGGCGCGACCTGCCCCGTGGCTGATACGACCGCTTCCTGCTCCAGTTTTATGTATGCGCTGGATTTTGGTATTCGTTGTGTAATGACAGGAATGGAGTATGTTTTAGTCATAGGAGCGGATATGAAATCCAGATCTGTAAGGAGAAATGACCCCATATTTCAGCCTATATTCAGTGATGGTGGGGGTGCAGTATTATTGACAAAATGTGCGGTGAATGAAGGATTCCTGGGTATTGAATTATGGGCAGATGGTAGTGGTATAGAATTATTGCATGTGCCGGCAGGAGGAAGTAAACTACCCGCATCGCATGAAACAATTGACCAGGATTTGCACGGCACTGTTATGAAAATGTCCGGAAAAGAACTTGCAGAAAGTGCTGCAGGAAAAATGGCAGAACTGGCTTTGCAAGTTTGTACGATGAATCAAATAGAAGTGAAGGATATTGATGTTTTTATTCCGCACCAGGCGAATTTGTACATCATGAAAAAAACAGCTCATGACTTAAATATTCCTCTGGAAAAAATGGTGGTCTCAATACATGAAGTGGGAAACTGTGTTGCCGGAACAATTCCGATAACCTTTAATTATGCGTATGAACAAAATAAATTAAAGCCAGGCGCACTTGTTTTATTAACAGCTGCCGGCGCTGGTTATACCGGTGGCGCTGCATTATACAAGGTTCCTGCTGCATAAACTGAAAATGAATGAAAGAAACTTTAACCGGTAAAAAAGCACTTATTACTGGCGCCGGTGCAGGCATTGGACATGCCATAGCTAAGTCATTACTGAGTTATGGAGCCGATGTAATGGCTGTTTCAAGAACTGCAGAAAAATTAGAACGACTTCAAAATGAAGTAAAAAATAATCAACTAACCTGTTGGCCAATTGATGTTTCCGGCAAAGAAGGGCAAGACCAGTTATGGGAAAAATTAATGAATACGGGCTTCCCACATATCGTTATTCATAATTTAAATGTACACACTCCCAAAAAAAGACTGATTAATTTTTCTGCAAAAGAAATTGCTGAAAATTTTACCATCAATATGGATCATTTATTTAAGATTATGGAGCAAACAATACTATTCCAAAGATCAGAAAAGTTTGGCCGATGGATTGGTATTAGTTCAGAAGCAGCGCATATTTCCATACCCGGCCAGTCCTTATATGCAGCACAAAAATCCATGATGGAATCATTTTTTATGAACCTTGCTGTGGAAGAAGGAAAATATGGTATTACATCAAATATTGTTTGCCCCGGTTTTATTGAAACGCCTTCTGTAAAAGAAAGAGTACCCAAAGAAATTTTTGAAAAATTATCATCGGCTAATGTTTTAAAGCGTGCCGGCAAGCCGGAAGAAGTGGCAGCAGCAGTGAGCTTTTTATCACAGCCATCCTCTTCTTTTATTACAGGAGTTATTCTGCCTGTATCAGGTGGCGCTCATCTTGGCTGGCATTATACTTAAAAAAACAAAAAACTATGGAGACAACATTTCCAAAAATTCTTTTCTATCGAGCTCATGCACATCCAGGCAGAATGGCTTATGTTTTTAATGACCAGGCCTTCACTTATCAAATGTATTTTGAAAAATCTTTGGAGGCATCCCGGTATTTGAAGTCATTGGGTTTAAAGAAAGGAGATCGTTTTGGGATTCTTGATTTCAATAACCCATCCGTCATTCATCTGATTTCGGGCGCCATGCTCCTAGGCATTATCCCAGTTTGCTTGAATTGGCGTGCGATGCCAGATGATTTATTGTTTGTAACAAATGATGCAGGTATTGACTATATATTTTTTGGCAGCTCATTTAAAAAATTGATAGATGCTACGCCCTTTCCACAAAACATACACAACATTGAAATTGAAAAATTATTTGTAGAAAATAATCAATCAATCATTAATCATTCGGATGAAATAGAAATTTCCGAAGATGATATTTGTACACTCCTTTATACATCCGGAACTACAGGGAATCCGAAAGGAGTGATGTTGACTTATAAAAACTTATATAGCTGTTATCTACTATGTGCTCTGGATACGCCATCTTTTGGCCCTGATACGCGCAACTTAGTTTGTGGCCCCATGTATTCAATATTTGGATACGGCGCTTTTTTCGCAGGCATTTATGCAGGTTGTACAAATGTGTTGTTATGGATGTTTGATGCAGAAGGAGTATGTAAAAATATTATGCAACATAAAGTAAGCAATGCATTACTGATACCAGCTATGTTTCCGCTCATATTGGGAATGGAAGGCGTTGAATCCATGGACTTCAGTTCACTCCGGCACATCCAATATGGAGGATCACCCGTTTCGGGGAAAATGTTACTGAGGATGAAAAATATTTTTCATTGTTATTTTACACAAGTCTATGGCCTTACTGAAAGCGGTGGAGTGGGCACGGCATTACGTTATGATGATCATGAAATGTTTTTAAAAACATCGGACCAGGAAACAAATAACAGACTCCTATCAGCTGGTAAATGTGCCTTAGGAATTGAGGTTTCCATTTTGAATTCGGAATTCAATGATGACTATGGTTTTGAAACAGGAGAAATATTAATTCGTGGAGAAAATATTGCCAAAGGATATTGGAATATGCCTGAACTAACAACTGAAACTTTTGATAAAGATGGTTGGTTGCATACCGGGGATATTGGTTACATAGATGCTGATGGCTATTTATTTTTAGTGGACCGGTTAAATGATAAAATTGTATGTAAAGGGGTCAATATATACCCGGCAGAAATTGAAAAGGTGCTGATACATTTTCCAGGTTTTAAAGATGTTGCTGTTATTGCAGTGCCGGATGAGAAAGCCGGGGAGGCCGTATGTGCGATAGCCGTTTGTGATAAAGAAAATATTTCATTGACAGATCTGCAAAAATGGTGTGAGGGAAAAATGGCATATCACAAAATTCCAAAGCATTTGGAAAAAGTGGATGCCTTGCCGCGAAACCCTACGGGTAAAATATTAAGGAGGGTGTTACGTGAACCCTTTTGGAAAAAGGAGAGCAGAAACATTAAAGGCTAATTTTCACCTATAAAATAAATTACTATGCAACTCACCGAATTAGGAAGTTTACCACCATTGAATGATATACCTGAAAAAATGTATGCCCAGGTATTACGAGCCAATCGTTATGGCCCGCCGATCAGAGCATACCAAATGGAAGTTGTGGATGTACCTGCGATTGCCGATGATGAAGTATTGATCGGTGTCAAAGCGGCCGGACTAAACTTTAATTCTGTATGGGCATCTACCGGTTACCCAATGGATATGATTGAACTCATGCATTTACGCAAAGAATCATCTGATGATTTTATGATTGCCGGAAGTGATTGTTCAGGCATCGTTTATAAGATTGGTCGTAAGGTAACCCGGGTAAAAGTAGGGGATGAGATCGTTGTGCAAGCAGGCTGGTATGATATGGAAGAACCTTTTTTGAAAAATGGGGGCGATCCCTGTTTTGCGAAGTCTGGCAGGGCCTGGGGATATGAAACAAGCTGGGGTTCTTTTGCACAATTTTGTAAAGTAAAAGAAGTTCAATGCCTGCCAAAACCTCCCAATATTTCCTGGGATGAAGCAGCAGTTTATATGTTATCCGGCGCTACCGTTTACAGGATGCTTTTTAAATATCCGCCTCATGTTGTAATGCCCGGAGATGTGGTTATGATTTGGGGAGGTGCAGGTGGTTTAGGAAGCATGGCTATTCAAATGGTTAAAATGGCCGGTGGGATTCCATTGGCCATTGTCAATTCGAAAGACAAGGAAGCGTTTTGTAAATCAATGGGAGCACTGGTGATCAATAGGAGTGACTTTTCTCACTGGGGTGCTTTGAAACCGGGATCCCTTATGCCGGATACACAGGAAATATGGCGAAATGAAGCAAAGATATTTTTTAAAAAAGTATTGGAACTTACCGGAAAGAGATTGCCGCGAATCGTTTTAGAACATCCTGGTGAAAATACCATGCCTACCTCACTCTATGTATGCGATAAGGAAGGCATGGTGGTAACCTGTGCAGGAACGACAGGATACCTGGCTACTTTTGATGTGCGTTATTTATGGTTGCAGCGTAAAAGAATCCAGGGCTCTCACTTTGCAAATAATGTGGATTGCGAAGAACTGAATCAATTGGTGATTGATGGTAAAATAAAACCGGTATTGGCGGAAACCGTTCATTTATCTGAACTTCCACAGGCTTTGCAAAAAATGTATGATAATACACATAAAGGAAATACTGCCATAAGAATTGGTTATTGATGCTTCTTTCATTATTTTGAATAAATTGTATTTAATAAACTAACGGCTGCATGGTTTTCAATTCTCTCATTTTTGTATTATTTTTTATTCTTGTAACTACATTTTATTTTTTGTTGCCCCATAAATATCGCTGGGCATTATTATTACTAGCAAGCAGCATCTTTTATATGTATTTTCTGCCCATCTATATTTTAATATTGGGCTTCACGATATGTATTGATTATTATGCCGGTGTTTTTATAGCCAAAGCAAAAGGTAATGCCAGGCGGCGATGGCTGGTACTAAGTATTATTGCGAATGTTGGCGTATTGGCTGTGTTTAAGTATTATAATTTTTTGAATGATTCATTGACGACTTTTTTAGGGCTTTTTAATTATTATAATTCCATTCCGTTTTTGCACATTTTATTGCCTGTCGGCCTTTCTTTCCACACATTCCAGGCGATGAGTTATACGATTGAAGTATATCGAAAAAACCAGGAACCGGAAAATCATTTTGGTATATATGCATTGTATGTCATGTTTTACCCGCAATTAGTTGCAGGACCTATTGAAAGGCCACAAAATATTTTGCATCAGTTTCATGAGAAGAAAAGATTTGAATATGCACAGGTTACAGAGGGGCTCAAATTAATTTTATGGGGTTTTGTCAAAAAAATTATTGTTGCAGACAGGCTGGCCATTTATACGGATGCTGTGTATGGAAATTATCAGCATCACAGTGGGGTATCAATGATCATTGCCAGCTTCTTTTTTATCTTTCAGATCTATTGTGATTTTTCGGGATATTCGGATATTGCTATTGGCTGCGCCCGTGTGATGGGAATAAATTTAATGACGAATTTCAGAAGGCCATTTTTTGCAAAAAGTATTCAGGAAGTCTGGCAACGATGGCATATATCATTGACTACCTGGTTTCGTGATTATGTGTATTTTCCACTTGGAGGTAGTCGGAAAGGAAAAGTTATACTGCTTCGAAATTTGTTGATCGTCTTTGCCATTAGTGGCCTATGGCATGGAGCAGGATGGACATTTGTCATTTGGGGTTTGCTCAATGGGACCGTACTTGTTATTGAACATTTGATGAGCCCGGTACTTCGAAAGGTGCATGCATTTTTTGGGATCTTTCAAAATGGGGTAAGGATATTTTTTACTGTTTCGCTCTTTGTTGCTATGGCTGTTTTTTTTCGTGCGCCAAAAATTGATCAATCCTGGGCTATGCTCAAAGCGATGTTTACTTTAAAGCCCGGGCATATTTATAAAGGAGAGCCTCCTACAGCATTTGCATATTGTGTATTTGCGCTTGTGCTTTTATTAAGTGTAGAATTTATCCAGGAATATTTTCCAAAGCATGACCCTATGAATCATCAACGTATTGCAGTTCGTTATGGATTTTATACGTTCCTTGTAACGGCACTTTTAATGACAGGTGTTTTTAATGGCGGACAATTTGTTTATTTTCAATTTTAAGAAAAAAGAAATGACCGAAGCAAGACGTGAAAAATTGGAAAAGGTTTTAAATAAAAGACAAACCAATCTGACTGTAGTTTTAGAGGATGTCCATGATCCGCATAATATTTCTGCAGTTATGCGCACCTGCGATGCAGTAGGCATACAGGACATTTATATTTTGAACACATATATACCGCCTTTTAAAAAATGGGGTTTTAAAAGTAGTAGCAGCGCTTCAAAATGGATGAGTATCCATACGTTTGAAGACAGGGCGATTTGTATTCGTCATTTAAAAAGCAGGTATGAAAAAATTTATGCGGCCTGCCTGATGCCAGACGCAACCTCTTTATTTACTATGGACCTGACTAAATGTATCGCTTTGGTTTTTGGAAATGAAAAAGATGGCGTGAGTGAGGAAATGAAATTAATGGTAGATGGCTATTTTAATATACCACAAGTGGGTATTATTGAAAGCCTCAACATTTCTGTAGCCTGTGCAATCACAGTTTATGAGGCCTATCGGCAAAGAGCAGCAAAGAATATGTATGATTTGAATCAAATGGATGAAGTACAGAAACAGAACCTGAGGTCTTCCTGGGGGCTTTAATTTCGAATTTTTTCAGAGGTATTTTTATATATTTTTGTTTATAATTTTTTCAAACAATATGATATCGCGTAAAACAAAATATGCCATCAATGCTTTGGTTTACCTGGCACGCCAAAACAAAGACCGGGAACCCATTCAAATAAGTAAAATTTCTGAGTGTGAAAATATACCGAGAAAATTCCTTGAAGCCATATTACTGGACTTAAGGAATGCCGGAATTTTGCAAAGTAGAAAAGGAAAATTTGGAGGTTATTATTTACAAAAGCCGCCTTCTGAAATCAATATGGCTACCATTATGCGCCTCTTTGATGGGCCTATTGCCATGCTGCCTTGCCTGGCTACCAATAACTATGAAAAATGCGATGAGTGTACAGACGAAGAAACCTGTGGTATCCGGGATGTTTTTTCTGAGGTGCGCATGGAGACTTTGCGAATTTTAAGTAATGCCACCCTTGCAGATATTGTCAAACGAAGTAAAACACTTGCCCGAAAAAGAAAATAATTTTTTAATTAGTTGAAAAGGAGGTCTTTTAAAATAATAACTATCATCACATTCAAATAAAAAGCGCTTTGCAGTTTATTTTGCAAAGCGCTTTCATATTCGTAAGAAGGATTATTATAAACCTTTTAATAATTCATTCCCTAAAGCGATATATTCATCATTTCCTGCAGTAGTTGCCAACTCAATACATTTTTGTGCATCATTTTTTGCTTGCAATTTTTTACCCTGTATTTTTTCGATTCGGGCTCTTAATAAATACATATAATAAGCATCCTGATTTTCGGCTATGGCATGGTTCACATTATCCAAGGCTTTGTCATAGTTTTTATCCCAATCGTAATAAAAATTAGCAGCTTGCCAGTAAGGTTTTTTCTCATCATGTTGTAAAGCTTGTTCTATCTGGTTGCGTATTCTGTCTGTAATATTTGTAGTGACCCGAATATTAACCAGGGTATTTCCCCAACTCAATTGTAAGTCACAGCTTTGATATTTTATATTGGCAACTTGTATGGTAAATGTTTCTACAAAAGGCTTTGTTTCATTTACTGGCACTTTAAATCGAACCACATCTTCTGTTTCCTTATAACCATCCGTTCCCCAGTTTTTCAATCCTTTATTCAAAATAATTTCCCATTGATTTTTCCCGGGAATCGTATATAGGACATACATGCCTGTATCTAAATCTTTTCCGCCTACATTGACTTTGTCTGTAAAGGTAATTTGTGTAGCAGCATTCGCACCGGTACGCCATATTTTCCCTAATGGCGCCAGTTCGCTATTCTGCATAAATACAGTTCTGTTTTTGATACTTGGCCGGGAATAAGTGATGATGATTTTTCCTAAGCCAAAATCCTGTATAATTTTTTCCGTTGGGCTTGGTGCAGGGAGTTGCGCCTGGGCATTCATCAAGAAGGCCATCGTACAAATCATTAAAATTATTTTTTTCATAATTATTTTTTTGAGTTGTCTAATATAGCACTTATTTAGGGAAAATGCGGCTATTTAGAAACGTATTTTTATAGAGGAAATTGAATCATTCAAGCGTGTTTGCCAGGCCGGGCCTTCGGATAAAATTTTACCGGCCAGGCTATCCATTGTAGGAGAAAGACTTTGGATAATCTTAAGATTTTCTGGTTGCCCATTCGAACTGATGTGAAAATCAATTTTCACGACACCACTTTGATAATTCTCGGGGAGTAGTTTTTTGTAAAAGCCTGCTCTTTCATTTACATATTGAAGAAATGCTGCCATACCACCAATCGGTGCAGGGGGTTGTAGGGCTAAGTTTTCATTGAACGTATTTACTTTTGCAGAAGTTGCTGCCTTACTCAAATCAGGTTTATTTTCATTAACTGTACTATCCGGATATATCTTTTCCTTCATCGCTATGAGTGGTGCATTTTTATTAATTTTTGGAGCTTCTTCTTTTTTTGAAATACCTGTTTTTGAGGAAGGATTTGTTTTGGTTTTATCTACATTTTGAGTGTTCAATTCGGGGGAATTTAAGGTTGTATCCTGAGCTTGAAGTGTAGGATTATTTTGGTTTTTAGGGTTAACAATTTCTGCTATAACCGGAGAATCAGGCTTTTGACGAAACCAGCTATACCAACCGATACCGCCGGCTAATAGAATTATAATAATGATTGCTGCCACCCGAATAAAAACCGGGTAAAGTTTCCATACGGGGGGGTTTGTAGAAGATGTATTCGAAACAGTGAAATCTTTGAGTAGTCCTACTTGTTTATTTACATCTGCCCAATTATTTTTATGTTGATCATAACCTTCCAATGCCTCAGCAAGAAATGGATCATCGAGTGCAGCTTTTTCCAATGCATGCATTTCTTCCCGGGTCATTTTACCCGAGAAATATTTTTCGATTACTTCAAAAGTGACCGGTTTATTATTGATAGGTCTATCCATTTTTTTCCATACAAATTTTTAGGTTTCGACGGCCATTTTGAATGGTACTACGCACTTTATTCCATTCCTGGCCCGTTTGAACGGCAATTTCATGGTAACATTTTTTTTCAGTATAAAATAAAAAAATACTTTGTTTTTGTAATGCCGGCAAAGCTTCCAGGCATTTTTCAAGCTGGTTGAATTTTGATTCCTTTTCATGTATATCATCAAGATGCATGAAATCGTCCTTTTGCATAAGAGCGTCATTTATTTCCATGTAAGGCACATTTTTTTTGCTGCGCAATTTCATCAGGCAATGATTCTGAGCTACACGGTATAGCCAACTTTTAAAATGTTGTATATCATGTTTTCTAACTTTGGAAACCAATTCTTCATAAATATCCATAACGGCATCTTTTGCGGTTTCCGGTTCTTTAAAATACTTGAGGCACACACCAAAAAGGAGTGGATAATAACGTTGAAATAAGATCGCCAATGTATCCTGTTGTGATCCATTACGGTAGCTATTTAAAAGCTCCTCATCACTGTACTGAATATTTTTATCTTGTGCTTTTATAATTACAGAATTGTAAGTGAAAAAATAGATGAATAAAATGGATCATTCCCTTTTTTTAGCATAAAAATCTTTTTGAAATGCCGGATGGAATTGTTGCAATGTACTTCTTAAATAGTCACGATCTAAATGCGTATAAATTTCTGTTGTGGTGATACTTTCATGGCCCAGCATTTCCTGGACAGCTCTTAAGTTAGCGCCACCTTCTACCAGGTGCGTGGCAAAAGAATGACGTAATGTGTGTGGCGATATAGTTTTTTTGATTCCTGCTTTTTTTGCCAGGTCTTTAATGATATGAAAAATCATGATCCTGCTCAAACATTTGCCCTGACTATTGATAAACAAGGTGTCTTCAAAACCGGTTTGAATTCTTTGATGAATTCGAATATGGTGTATATATAATTCCGTGTATTTAATGGCCGGCTTTCCAACAGGGATCAATCTTTCCTTATTCCCTTTACCGGTTACTTTGATATAACCCATATCAAAATGTAACCCGCTCAACAAAAGTTGGGTTACTTCACTCACACGCAAGCCACAGCTATACATCATTTCAATAATAGCGCGATTACGTGCTCCTGATGGTTTCCCTGTTTCAATCATAGAGATCATATTTTCAATTTCTGATACTTCCAGTACTTCGGGTAAATGCCTTTTTAATCGAGGTGTTTCGAGGAGGCTGGAGGGATCTTTTTCAATGATTTCTTCCTGTAAGCAAAATAGAAAAAAATTACGGATTCCGGAGATAATCCTTGCCTGTGATGCAGGTCCCATGCCTATTTCATGAAGCCATTGAATAAATAACTGCAAGTCTTTATGTGTAATTTCTGTAAGAACCGGCGCTTTTTCCTGAAGTTCAAACCAGGAGATTAATAATTGAAGGTCATGTAAATAGGCTTCAACGGAAAGCTTACTGAGAGATTTTTCCAGGAATAAATATTGTTTAAAACTTTTGAGGTATTCTTCCCACATAAATCATGATCGTATTTGGTAAAATTAAATTTTTGCAATTCCTTTGACCCGTTAAAAATATTTCTGCTAAATTACAAATAGAAAAATCATTTCTGCCGAACCATGCAGCCGGTAAATATTCGATCCTTTATTCAGAAACGAAATCGTCATCAAAAAAAGATGAAAAGATTCTTGTCGCGTGTTGAAAAAAATCCGCCTGAAAAATTTTATAGCCTGATGCGGCAACTGGATCAGGAGGTATGGAAAGAGATAGATTGCACCAGTTGTGCACGTTGTTGCAAAACAATGACGCCTACATTTACGCCAAAAGATATTCAAAGAATATCTGCGCACCTTCATATGACACCGAAGGCATTTAAAATGAAATGGCTAATTTATGAGCAGAAAGATAGAGACTGGGTGAATGTGAAACAGCCCTGCCAATTCCTGGATTTGAAAACAAACAAATGTACCATTTATGCGGTAAGACCTGCTGATTGCGCCGGTTTCCCTCACTTTAAGAAGAAACAACCCATTGACTATATTCATGTTCATCAACAGAATATCGTTCACTGCCCGGCTACTTATTTAATGGTAGAAAAGATGGCACAAAAACTTCAGTTGGCGCAATAATTCTTTTTAAAAATATACATCCTCTAATAAAAAATAGGATACCTGTTCATGAGGATGGAGTAAAATTGCCAATACATCAAATTGTATATATTTCCATTCAGGATGTAAATACTGGTATTCTTCAGCTGCATTACGCAAGTTGTCCATTTTCTTTTTGCCAATGCTTTCTTCCGGGTAGCCATACTTCATGGTTGTACGAGTTTTGATTTCAATAAAATGCAGGATATTCTTTTTGGATGATGCTATCAAATCCACTTCCCAATGTTTATGGCGCCAATTTTTTTCCAAAATTTGAAATCCTCTTTTGGTTAAATAAACTGAGGCCATTTCTTCACCTTTATTTCCTGTATTTTTGTTTTCTGTCATGGAATATACAATCTATTAAAAAAGCGCTGAATTTGCAAGAGAAAATTTTTAAATTAAAAGGAAAAGTGATGCACTATGCCTGGGGAGGTGATCGGTTTATCCCACAATGGCTGGGAATCAATAACCCGGATCACAAGCCATTTGCAGAGTATTGGATGGGTGCACATCCTTCAGCATCATCTACCATTAATACACATACAGGCCCGATTAATTTGCAGGATGCTATTCGTGAAATGCCCGCTTTTATCCTGGGTGAAAAGGTGTATGAAAGCTATGGCGAATTGCCCTTCCTTTTTAAAATACTGGATGTAAGAGATGCTTTATCCATTCAGGTACATCCATCCAAGACCGCTGCTGCGAAAGGTTTTGATGCAGAAGATATCATGGGAAAACCGATCAATGCAAAGGACCGAAATTATAAAGACCGGAATCATAAACCGGAAATTATGGTTGCATTGAGTGACTTCTGGTTGTTACATGGTTTCCTGCAACAAATCGAATTGCAAAAAAGATTAGACTCCATAAAAGCTTTTAATGATCTGGCAGGGATATTCAGGGAGAAAGGATATAAGGCTTTCTATAAAGAGGTCATGCAAATGCCTCAGGAGAAAGTGGATTACATGCTGTTGCCTCTAGTGAAATCTGCTTTGAAAAGAAAAAAGACACTTGCTAAAGAAGATCCGGATTATTGGGTAGCTAAATATTATTTAGACAAAATACCCACCCATATTGACCGAGGCATTTTTTCCATTTATTTTTTCAACTTATTGCACCTTAAAAAAGGGGAAGGCATTTTCCAGGGAGCCGGCCTGCCACATGCTTACCTGGAAGGGAAAAACATAGAGCTCATGGCAAACAGCGATAATGTACTGCGAGCCGGCCTTACACCCAAGCATATAGATGTGCCGGAATTGTTGAAACATGTTATTTTCAAAGGAACTGATCCGAGAATCCTGAAAGGGATAGATGATGGAAAAGGAAACCTGGTTTATGAAAGTGCTGTTCCTGATTTCGGTATTTCAGCATTGAAATTAAAGAAAGAGGAATGTCATCAATATATTTCTACATCATCGGAAATCATTGTGGTGATAGAAGGTATTGCAGAATTGAAGGGCTCTCGTAAGCTGACCATCAAGAGAGGAGAAGCGGCTTTGATATGTGCCGGAGAGAATTATACGATCAAATCAAAGGAAAAACTCCTGGCTTTTAAAGCTTTTGTACCTTGAAAAAATAGATATCTTGTATAAGGTTGTAAAATACAAGTTGTCTTATAAAAATTTAAAGCCTTATTTTTGTAATAAATTTAAAGACATGAAGAATACGCGCTCCACTATTTACTTTTTGATTTTTGTGGTTGCAGTGACCACAATTGTGAAATTTATTTGTGCGCCAAACCTTGCCATGAGTGGATTCAGTACTATTATCGCTATGGCACTATTTGCAGGTCTTAAGATAAAGGATTTGAAAGTCACTTTTTTATTTCCACTCATCGCTCTATTTATCAGTGATGCGCTCATACAGGGATTTTATATGGCCGGTTGGTTTCCATTTGCGGGATTTTATTCCGGACAGTTGATCAATTATATTTTACTTTTAATGATTGTATTAATTGGAGTGACTTTCAGGAAAGCCAAAACACCCGGGATCGTCCTGAGTATCATTATGGGTCCTTTGATTTACTTTTTCTTATCAAATTTCCAGGTGTGGGCCAGTCAGACAACAATGTATTCAAAAGATATTTACGGCCTCATGGATGCATATATTATGGGATTGCCCTTTCTAAAAAATTCATTTCTATCAACCCTTGTTTTTGTACCTTGTTTTATAGGCGTGTATAAATATTTTATTGGTGAAAAGCATTCTTTGCTTTTCAAAAAAGCCTGAATTTTTAAATAATATTGGAAACTTTTTCCGGTTTTTGATAGAATAATTATTCTTTCTACTGAAGGCTTTCATAACCTTTGTCCACTAATAGATGGTCGCCATCGGCAGCCATCGTTGCCAGTTCATCACAACGATTATTAAATGGATTTGCGGCATGGCCTTTTACCCAGTGAAATTTAATTTCGAAATTTTGGGCAATAGAAGCATACCGCATCCAGAGGTCTTTATTTTTTTTGCCTCCTTTAAAGTTTGTTTTGATCCAGGTGTCCAGCCATTTCTTTTCTACACTATTGACGATATATTGACTATCGGTGTAAATAGAAACCGGAATATGCTGCTTAGTCAGCGACTCCAAAGCTACGATCACGGCCATTAATTCCATCCTGTTATTTGTGGTAATCCGGTATCCAGCGCTTATTTCCTTTTTATGGTCTTTCCACATTAGTAGGACACCATAACCGCCGGGCCCGGGATTTCCGCGTGATGCACCATCCGTATAAATAGTTAGCATGATGAATGAATAATTTTGTTCGATCTTTTTATAAAATTTTCTTTCTCCACCTGTTACTTTTGATATACAAAAATGAAGGAATAAATAAAGTAGTCCAGTAAACCCATTCAGAACACCAGCCTACCGTGATAGGTAAATTTAATTTTTCCAAAACCGTATAAACGAAAATACAATAGAAACTGATTGCCAACATTTCAATGGCCAGGTTAATTTTGGTATTCCCGGTACCAATAACAGCGTTGAGCCATATTGTGGAAATGGACATTAAAATTAAAGCAACTGATACAACCCGCACTACCGGAATAGCCGCCTGGGTAAAGGCTTCATCCTGCCCGTATAAAGGCATTAAGATACCGGGCCAGCAATTTAATAATACAAAAATAATCGTAGAGAAAAGAACACTCCATTTCATGATTTTGATAATAAGCGGAACCACTTTATCTTGTAATCCCTGACCAATAAAATTACTGACCATGGTATTGGTTGTAGCAGCAAATGCCCAGGTTATACACCCAAAAAGCCCGAATAAGTTGCGGATAATATTTGAAATAGCTAAATCTCTTTCGCCATGATGCTCAATGATGATATAGAAAAATTCCCAGGAACCTATACTTAATGCATATTGCATGATGAGTGGCAGGGATTGATTCAGAATAAGACTCAACTGGATTTTATTAAGATAAATTTGCCGGAATAAGGCAAATCGTTGTGCTATTTTTTTAAAATGAATTACACAAAGCACCGTCAATAATGCAGTAAACTCGGATAGGACGGATGCTACGGCAGCTCCATTAAATCCCATTGGAGGCATGCCCCACTTGCCATTGATTAAACAATAGTCTAATAAAATATTGATGATGGTTTCCAGAATGGTACCATACAATAAATATTTACTTTGATTGGTGCCTACCAAAAGGGCATTACTCATTTGGTACAGGTATAGGAATAAAATTCCCCATATCCTTATTTTCAAAAACCCAATGGCCATAGATATATTATCCGGATGATGAAGGGATGCACTAAGAATACCCGGGGAAAGAAAGATTGTAAACACAATACTGAAAACTGCTAATACAATGGCCAGTAGGATACCCTGGTTGTATAATATCCCAATTGCAGAAATATGATTTTCTCCGGAACGCCTGGAGATCAATACTTGCAGGCCATTACTTAAACCAAAACCAATAACGGCAAAAAATAAATAATAGACCCCTGTAATCCCGGCTACAGCGAGCGGCTGCTCACCCAAAGCCCCGAGAAAAATATTGTTTGTAATAAAATTTGCCTGAGGAACGAGAATAGATGCAGCAATAGGCATAGCCATTTGAAAAATCTGGCGATTGGTCATTTTTAATTGTAAACGGCTGGAATGATTTTTGCTCATACTGGGGCGCAAATCTACTATTCCGTTAAGCATTTATCAAAACCGGAATAAACGAACGTAATTTAGTATCATTGCACACATATAATTTATTTATGATTCAGAAAACATTTGGCATTTATTCCCCTAATCCACAGGAAGGGAAGTTATTTATGGAACTGGGAAAAAATCATCTTGCTGCATGGACAAAAAATGAAGAAACCGCTCAATTTCTTTCCCTGGAATTATTCCAGTTTACCCTTGCAGATGCAGCGCAATTTGATTATACCTGGCAGCATATATTGCAACAATCCAAATTATTAAACCAAACGGATAAAACGCCTTTGATTATTTTGGAAAATGAGGAATGTACGACAATACCGGAAGACCTGCTGGATCAAAATTTATTGATGAATCATTTCTCCTTAATGAAAAATAGTTTAGAGAGAAATTTACAAATTGAACATGGATATGATATCGAAGTGGCTGTGGTAAATGATTTACAAGTAAATGGCCTTAAGGAGCTGCGCACTACATTTCCGGCTGCGGAGACCCAGCATAAATACAAAGAAATTCTCCGGCATCTTCATTCCGTATCAACAGAAAACCTTATCAAAGTTTATTTTTATTCATCTTATTTTATTGCAGTTGTAATTAAAGAGAATCAATTGCAACTCATCAGACATTTCGATTTTCAAACCCCCGAGGATGCACTTTACTATATTTTGCTTGCTATCAAACAGACAGGGCTTCCTGCAGATACTCCAGTTGAAGCTGTAGGAATGATCGATACAGATTCTCCCTTATACAAAACATTATATAGGTATATCTCCCGGTTTTATTTGGAAGAACCCGGGCAGTCAAAGTTTATGACGAGCGGGTTTCAGGAATTCCCTTTACATTATTTTTCTTTATACTGCTTTGATTCATTATGAGAATTATTTCCGGGAAATTTGGTGGAAGGAAAATACTTACACCTGCTAAAATGCCTTTAACAAGGCCTACCACAGATTTTGCCAAAGAGGGCTTGTTTAATATTTTACAAAACAGGATCACACTGGAAGGTATCAAAACCCTGGATCTTTTTGGAGGTACAGGAAGTATATCGCTGGAACTGGCATCACGTGGCGCATCCATGTTGGATATCGTAGAAAAAAACAGTCAGATGAGCACATCCATAAAGAAAAACTTTGAACACCTGGGAATTGAAAATGTTCAAATTTATTCAATGGATGTGTTTGAATTTATAGAGAAGGCTCATGAAAAATACCAGGTTATTTTTGCCGGCCCTCCTTATGCATTGAATGAGATAGACTTGCTTCCAGAAAAAATATTTCAAAAAGAATTATTGGCTCCTGATGGAATATTTATCCTGGAACATACGCCCAGGAATGAGTATTCCAATTTTCCTTTCTTTCGTTTTCAGCGTAATTATGGAACGACGATATTTTCTTTTTTTGAAGCCAATAATTCAGCAAGCACATGACCACAAATAAACCCATATTTATCTCGGG
>JAFDXJ010000049.1 GCA_018268015.1 Bacteroidota bacterium | reverse complement strand
TGAATAACACATTGAAAATTTACGATTCATAGGTTGAGGGGTAAGCCGTAAATTTACGGAGGACAATATTACAACCATTTTTAGTAAAATACTAACTTTTTTTAAAAAAACATTAAAAAATACCCGTTATAAGGTAGCAATACCAAAATATACAAATTCAAGATCCGCCATTCCCGTAGCTTTTAACAAATGAGGTGTCTTAGCCGGAATGCGAAGAAAAATACCCGGCCGAACTTGAATTTTTGCATGGCCTATGATATATTCACCCTCCCCATGGAGGAAATAAAAAAATTCTTCCATTGTTTCATGACGATGCATTTCACAGGCTTCACCCGGCTGGAATTTTCCGTAGGCAAATTGGGTGAGATCAGTTTTTGATTCTCCTTTATGCAGAAAAACGAATTTCTCCCCCTGCCCATGTGCCGTAATCAAGGGAGTAATTTCTTCAAGAGCAGCAGAGATTTTTTCGGACATACAATTTTAATTTATAACAAAAGGAAATTGTTTCTAACAACCTGATATGTAGAAGGATATTTGCTTTAAGTTCGCCTAATTTCATGTGGTTAACAACAATTCATTGTTTGTATGTTTAATTTTTACGTCCACCAATCTTTTTTACATCTGTCATTGTATGAGCAAAATTGTTGGTGCCCAATTTTACATCTGAGTTTTTAGTTATAAGATTTGAATTGGGCGCTTGAATATTATTAAGTGAGATATTATTTGCGTTGAGTATAAGAAAATCACCAGATGCAGTGTTTACAACATTCATTTGAATGCCATTAATATTTCTTATTAAAAAACCTACTCCAAGTTTATCACTATTCGTATTTGCTTTTTGAGCCATTTTTGCTGCCTTTCTCGGATTACCACCAGTGGTAGTTTCATCCATTACTTTTTCTCCTGTTGCAGTGCCTGAAAATGAAATATTGTTTAATTGGATGTTCCTATCATCTCCAAAGGCAGTATTATCCCCACTTGCTGAGAGGAATAATCCGATTTTTGAGATATTAAATTTAATATTAGACAAATTTATATTTTTACATTCACCATCCTGCTCTCCAATTAAGATAGCTGCCCGAGGTTTAGAATATGTTGGAAAATCAAAATCAATATCATGAATATTTATATTTTTAGCCTGAGACATTAGGATTATGTTTTCTCCCTGCCAATCACCTGTAGCTTTAATATTGTACATATTTAGATCATGAGATCCATCATTTATGATGATAAATGATGCAGCAAAATCAGATGCTTCACTTGAAATTAATTTCCATTGAATATCATGTATGCTTACATTACTGGATCCATAACCAAAATCAAAAAGCTTTCTTTTAGCTTCAACATCAATGTTACTAAATTCGCAACGTGTAAACATATTTCCACCAAAACTACCATAACAGGAAATGAATAAGTTTTGAAACTTGCTGTTAAATGCGCCTCCTTCTTGCCAGATCCCCGATAAACCATTTTTTTTGTCGTTTGTTGGTAAAGCCTCATTTGTTATTTCATTTGTTTGAGCCTGAGTTAAACTCATGTCATGTATATAAATATTTTTTGAAGTTCCATTTTTTATACCTAGAGCGGAATTAAGACTTTGAGTGTTGTTAATATTAACTATTACTGGAGGATTATTTTCACTTGTGTTAAAATCAAGCGTAAATGGATAAGCAAATTCAATAGAGTTTTGATTAATAGAAGAAATCTCATTTAATTCCATATTGTGAAATCTACTTTTAGCTTTTCCGGTTCCATGATTAAAAACACCACTTCCTATAACTACTATTTCCCCAACCTTTAATTTTGAAGCATTTGTTGCATCTTTTAAGTGAAGTATTTTATCTCCTGCCTTAGCATCTGCAACTGAATATTGTTCAACACCGTTTTGGAAAATATTAATCTCATCACTTGCCCCATAGGTGCTGAATAAAAAAATTGGCCCTCTTAGATATTTCCCGCTCAATGGGTCCACATTCCTGATCTCACTTTTGCCTTTTCCGTCACCGTAGATTTCAATATTATTGCCTACAAAAACGCCATCGCCGGCAAATGCGTAAAATTTTGGCGGATTGGGAACATATAATTTGCCGCCACCTTTAGAATTGAGATAAGCGATGGCATTCCGCAATGCAGTTGTATCTTCTTTTAAAGAGCTTACGCCCAGCCCTTTTGCACCATAACTCATTAAATTAATGGTTTCTCCCGATATTCGCTGCTCTAGCTTAGGCACATCTGACAAAGTTGTATTTGGCTTTTGACCACAACTGGCAAGAATAAAACTGATGAATACTAAAAAAGGGTTCATGAATTAAAGTTTAATGTTTGAAAAAAAGTGATGTGCAAATTTTACGCCATTATTTTTTAAAACATATATTCAAAAACTTCAATGTCTTTTTGATAGATTTTGTTAATCATATCAGTCGTTTTAGATTGATAATAGGCTTTATAATCTTTTTTAAATTTTGTTAATGACAATTTCGTTAAAAGTGCAGGGTTTTTAATTAATTGTTTTAATCCTTTAAATTTATCCGACTTCGATTTGTTGACATGGGGGAGTATCTTATCAGAAAACCCAAAATGAGTACATACCTGGGCAAAATCCACATCTATATTCTCAAATTTTCCTACAAAATCAACCTGCAAGATGTCATTATCATAAAGCATATCATATTGGGGAGCAACAAACCAACTTTTACTTTTCATAAGTTTTGGCAACTGGTAGAGTACAAAATTTTCGAAACTCATAAAAGTATGATAACCTAAAAACTTGTACATAGATACAGCCCGGCTCCAGGGATTGCGTACAAAACTGAACTTATAATACGTATCAAAAAGCTCTTGTGAAAGGTAATGGTACTTCACATAATCTGCAGCACGCATATGTGCCAGGGTAGGAGGCCCCGCTTTGGGCTGGTCATTTTTTCTTAACAATAATGGAGACCTAGAATCCCAATCCAGACCAACTTTTTGCAAAAAATAATGCTCTACACTTTGCCCGGCGGCTTTAGGTATATGTACAAATATACATTTGTAATCATGACAGATCATATATCTTTTTTTGTTTTGTCAAAATTCCATAAAAGTGATAGAGTGCTGAAACCCAGACGTTTTTTTACATAAAAGACACAAACCAAGTTAAATAATGCCATGGCAATGGCCGATGATAATGCGGAGCCTATCGCTCCATATAATGGAGTTAAAATAAAAGCTAAAATGATTGCTAACACTCCATTGAAAATACGTATATTTTTTAAATCTTTTTCAAAGCCGGACATGATTAATAACGTTCCAACAATACCCGACACGACAGATACAAACTGACCAAGCGCCAAAATACGTAACAGCCAATAACCTTCTGTAAAACCTTTACCAAAAAGTGACATGATCAATTCCGGGAAAAACCATACCAGTATGGTAATGGGAAGGGATACCAAAGTCATCAACCAGGTTGTATTACGCACATAATTTTTTAATTTATTCATTTCGCCATTTTGATACATTGAAGCAATCCTGGGAGCACTTACATTGTTTACGGCCAGCATAATAAATGTAATTAATACCGTAATATTACGTGCCACTGCAAGCTGGGCCACATCTACGCTATTTAAGTAGATACCTGCAATCAACTGCCCGGCCCAGATGGTCACCTGATTCATAATGGCGCTCAACCAAAGCGGGCCACTGCTTTTCCATAAAGTACTGGTATCATAATTTTTTGGAGCACTTGTCTTTGGAGCGCTTTTATACCACCAATAATAACCAAGCAATAAGTTTAATATACAGGCTATGGCATAGTAAACAGAAGTATAGGTGGCATCTTTAGGACGAAATGCAAAAACCAATGCGATTAAAAATAAAGGTGTGAGGATCTTGAGTACAGTTACTGAAAAGGCAACTTTCCTCAATCCTTGTAATGCCATTCCCAAAACATTATATCCTGCAAAAAAAGGCATGATAATAGCTGTCCAGAAAAGAGGCCATTGTAGCTCAGGCTTATGAAATATATATGTGGATATAGGTGCTGCAAAAATACAAATAATAGAGGTGAAGAAGAGGAGCGGCAGATAGGTCCAAGACATCATCTTTTTCATAACTCCATGTACTTCCGCCCATTCATTTTTCGCGGCATGAATGCCAACAAATCGTAATACCGTCTGATCAGCTCCTACTCTGCCTATAGAAGAAATCAATGTAGTTATAGATACAGCCAGGAAAAAATAGCCGGCTTGCGATGCGCCAAGGTTCCGTGCTACCACAATATTCATTAAAAATGCAATTCCGGCGCCACCGACTCTCAAAAAGAGCGCAATAAAAGAATGTTTGATTAATTCTTTATTTTCTTCTCTTTTACCTAGTATTTTGAGCTTATTGATTATGGCCGGCATATCTTAATTTTTCCTAAGCGAAATGAATGAAATTATGGGTAACAATTGAAAACGGTCACTGAACTGAAATTTTATGAAATAGGCCAGTAAAAATATTTTACCGGTGGGCAATCCACAAGTAGTAAAAAATGCTCTCCAATGATTTTTATAACCACGTAGTATCAAGATTGGATTAACTTGTGA
>JAFDXJ010000048.1 GCA_018268015.1 Bacteroidota bacterium | reverse complement strand
TTTCGCTCAGACACACACAGTGTATCGCGTATGTCGAGTATCCATCGTTTAGGGCGTGGACTACCAGGGTATCTAATCCTGTTTGATCCCCACGCTTTCGTGCCTCAGCGTCAATATATGTGTAGTGAGCTGCCTTCGCAATTGGTGTTCTATGTCATATCTAAGCATTTCACCGCTACATGACATATTCCGCTCACCTCCACAATATTCAAGACAGAGAGTATCAATGGCAGTTTTCCCGTTAAGCGGGAAGATTTCACCACTGACTTACCTGTCCGCCTACGCACCCTTTAAACCCAGTGAATCCGGATAACGCTTGCACCCTCCGTATTACCGCGGCTGCTGGCACGGAGTTAGCCGGTGCTTATTCATCTGGTACCGTCAGTTGGCCTGGAAAGGCCCATTTTCGTCCCAAATAAAAGAAGTTTACAATCCAGAGGACCTTCATCCTCCACGCGGCATGGCTGGTTCAGACTTTCGTCCATTGACCAATATTCCTTACTGCTGCCTCCCGTAGGAGTCGGGCCCGTGTCTCAGTGCCCGTGTGGCTGATCATGCTCTCACATCAGCTACTGATCGAAGGCTTGGTGGGCTATTACCCCGCCAACTACCTAATCAGCCGCACGCCCATCTTCAAGTGCCGAAGCTTTAATAATAAGATGATGCCATCTCAAAATTTTATGGGGTATTAATCCGGTTTTCACCGGGCTATGCCCCGCTCGAAGGAAAGTTGCGTACGTGTTACGCACCCGTTTGCCGGTCGCCGCCATTATATTGCTACAACGCGCTGCCCCACGACTTGCATGTATTAAGCCTGCCGCTAGCGTTCATCCTGAGCCAGGATCAAACTCTCCATTGTAAATGTTGTTTGATCTGACTTAATCTCAAATTAATCGAAATTAACGTCTGATTTAATGTTAAATTTCGCTTTTCCTTACCGTAAACTATAAAAAATTTACGTACTGTTATTTCCAATCTTTCAAAGAACTTTTAGCTTTTTTGCTTCCCTTTTTGAAGCTCCCAATTAAGGGGGTTTCATTTTCGGGCTGCAAAGGTAAGCACCATTTTTATTCTACCAAATAAATCTGTAAAATATTTTCAGAAAAAATTTGAAAGCCAAATTCATACAATCTTTTTTGACCTTCTTTATTGTACTTTATGAATGACTTTGATAAGCCAAATATTGGAGTACAATCAAATAAAATTCTTTCAAACAACTACCCGTTTTTTTTACGGGATTGCAAAGATACATATCATTCTATTTAAAAAAAATTATATGCATCTTTTTAAATTTATTTTTTATTTTATGCTTCAAGGATCTATCCGTTTTTAATAACGGGCTGCAAAGATAATACGGATAACTTTCACCACAAATATTTTGATGATTTATTTTTATATATTTCTCAATCCCTCATGGGGACTGATTTGTATCTATATTATAGATGCTTAAAGATCTTGAAAACTATGATGATGATAATTAATTGCACACAAATACAATCCATTTGATGGCGCTGAGAAATCTGCTTTTTGATTATTTTTTGCCTGAATGAGATTTTCAAAATCAATTACCGGCATTTTCTTACGCGCACAATTTAACATCGTTGCTGTAAGCCCACGGACCATACCTCTTAAGAACCGATTAGCACTAACGTTGTAGATAATATTTTTTCCATCAAAATTCCATAATGATTTTTCAATATTGCAGAGCGATGTTTGTGTCATAGTTCCTTTCTTGGAAAAAAAGGTAAAATCTTTTGCTTCTAAAATAATGCTCGCATAGTCGTTTAATATTGATGAAGAAATTTTATAAGGGAAATACCAGGAGCGGTCATTCAAAAAAGGGTCTTTGAATTGGTGAATAAAATATTTATACTCCCTGTTAAGGGCATCAAATCTTGCATGAAAATCCGGTAATGTTTTATAGATGTTGACAATGGAAATATCCGGAGGTAAAATACTATTAATATTATATACCTGTTTGTGATTTATATTTATGGCAGTATCTACATGATAAAAATTCTGTAAGGCATGTACCCCCTTATCTGTCCTCGACGCACCAATCAATGAAAAAGTTTGTTTATAAAAAATCTGTAGGGCTTTTTCTAATTCGGATTGTATCGTATTCGCATTGATCTGACTTTGGGAGCCATGATACTTGCTCCCGCAGTAGGCGACTTCTATACAATAGCGTTGTTGCATAAAAGTTACTTCTGTTGTATAAGCGCCGAGAATCTATTCTTATAATTTGTGTCTAGTAACAGATTGCTTAGCTGACTATAATTTTCATAGTCTAAGACATTTGCATAAAGTTGACTGAAAAGATTATAGCGGCTCTCATCATTTAAAAAAAGACCGGATAAAGACTTTACCTGTGCTGTGGTAATACACCTGTTTCCTATGTATTTTAAAGCTGCAGCAATCATTTTATCATCCGTGGATTGTGAAATCATTTTCTTTCTCAACCTATCCATATCTTCATCCGGAAACTGGTTTGCACATTCATTTCTAAGCAGTTTTGTATTTTCTCCAACCGAAACTGGTGGCTGCTCTTCATTGACTTTGTCTCCTCCGTTTTCCTTATAAAATGGATTTCCCGAAATCTCTGTATTGGCTGCATGATTTGTAGAATCAGGTATTACATTGTTGTTATCCTCAACGGGTTGTTCGGTTACTTCATTTTTTGATTCAACAACTGTGTCTGTTTTAACGGATGCTGGAATTGTTACATGAATTGTATCAGTTTTAATACCATCAAAATCCAGGAAAGTATAGTGCATACCATTTTGATCTGAAACACTTTCTATTTTTGTAATCTTGTTATTTCCAATAGAAACGCTGTCAATAGGTTGCAGGATTGACGCTACAGTGGTGTTTGATTTAACTTCCAAAGTATTGCTATCCATAATTTGTGTATTAGCATTTACGGCCGGAGATACCGGAGAGTTGACCGGGTTGTTTAATGTGCTGTCATCTACCACATCTGAAAGCATTTCGCCAAAGGCATTTTTCTTCGTTTCTACTATGGGCGATCCGTTCGAAGCATGAATAAGATCCATAGTTTGGAGATTCATAAGAGTCCAACCTTTATCCGCATCATTTTTTAATAAAAAACCCAGGTCATTATTATTCACTTTACATTGAAAAGTCAGAGAAGTACCGGGCGCTTCATCCATATTGACGGTTAAATTGTACGTATTATTGGTAAGCTTTGGAATGATTACATACCCTATAGATGAAGATTTATATGAATGATCATTTGCATTTACGGTGAACATGGACTTCGCGTCACTTTGAATATAAATAAAATGGTTTTGCTGAGCATAGGATATTACTCCCGTAAAAAGTAAAATGACCGATAATGTAATGAATCTCATGAAGAATTTTTTTGCAAATTTAGGATTATTAAAACCGAAAAATAGTAGTTACAATCATAAATTATACCAAATGAGATGAGACCGGTTCCTTATATATTAGAATGCCTGATTAAGTGTCAATCTCTTCCTGGGTGTTATCTTTTAAAAAGCCAGGTTTCGATCCTGTTTTTAACGTCTTCGCGGTAAGTTTTCCCAATAGGAAGAATGCATTCTTTTAGATTGACCTCATTTGCGCCAACAGATTCAATAGCGCTGATGGAAACCAGGAATGATTTGTGTATTCGGATAAATTGCTGAAATGGTAATTTATCCTCAATACTTTTGAAAGTGAGGTATGCAATGTGCTTTTTTTGTTGGGTATGAACGATCACATAATTAGACATTCCTTCTATATATAAAATATCTTTGATATATATTTTCTCTAATTTTTGATTACTTTTTAAGAAAAAGAAATCTCCCTTTTCTTTGGTGACTCGGCTATTTATTTTTGATAAATATTCAAATGCTTTTATAGCTGATTTATAAAACCGAGTAAAACTGATCGGCTTTAAAAGATAATCCAAGATATCCAGCTCGAAACCTTCAATAGCATATTGAGGATAAGCCGTTGTAAAAATAATCAAAGGCGGGTTTTTAAGGTTTTTAATAAAATCAATTCCTGTAAGTCTGGGCATTTGAATATCCAGATAGATAAGATCAATTTTATTTTTTTGCAAAAATGCGGTTGCTTCAAAAGCACTTTTACAAGAGGCCACAAGGTGCAAAAATTCAATTTGACGGACATGTTCCATCAGGCCATTCCTGGCTATTGGTTCATCATCCACAATCAGGCAGTTAATCTGCATATTGAATGCTTAAAAAGGATTCAAAAATTTGCTCGCTTCTATGTACTTCCAAGTGGTGCTTTCCGGGATATAAAAGTTCCAGCCTGCGAGATAGGTTTTGAACACCCAGTCCTCCAGTCTTTAATAAATCTTGGTTATGTAATAATGTATCATAAGTATTGATGATGCGGATATTAAAAAATTTCTCCTGTTCCTGCGTTAAGTGAATATGGATCATGTTCTCAAGTACATTTTTATGATGTGAAATATATTTGAAAGCATTTTCAACCAAAGGTAAAATGAGCAGTGGAGCAATTTTAAAATTTTGCATCCCATCATCAATTTTCATCAAAATATCCGTTCCTTTTTCCAGTCTCAGTGTTTGAATAGCCACATAATTTTTAATATAATCTAATTCTTTTCCTATTTCTATCATATCTGTCGTGCATTCATATAACTGGTACCGGAGCATTTCTGATAGTTTTTCAACCGATTCCCTTGCATCTTTATTTTTTTTGTCTATTTGAAAATAGATTAAATTCATGACATTAAAAAGAAAATGCGGGTTTACCTGGGAACGAAGAAAATTTAATTCAGCCTGAATCTTCTCTTTTTCAACCATGTACAATTGTTTCCTCAATCTAAAACTATCAATCATTATCTTAAGTCCTCCTGCTCCAAATGAGGCTATTAACGCCGTCCAGATAAATATATTCAGTGCAAATCGCAACTTGGCTGAATCTTTAGGTATGATATCAATAGTGGGATCGAAAAATTGATCCACTGTACGCACGGCCAACATCATGAATATACCCGAGCCAATGACTAAGCCTATCAACCTAAAGCTAAAAGCCCAAAATCTTTTTTTATATAAAAATTGTGGAATAAGCACATATCCTGTAATATAAAAAGGCAATGTTGAAATAATAATAACCATCAGGGCATTGCTAAACTGGGGAATAATAGGCAACTGACTATCATAATAGGTGATAAAAGTGGAAAAGCAAACCAATGCCCACATCAACAGATGAAGACCTTTGTATTGGGTAAATATTTTCCTGAATAATAAAGGCA
This sequence comes from Bacteroidota bacterium, assembly GCA_018268015.1. Taxonomy (GTDB): domain Bacteria; phylum Bacteroidota; class Bacteroidia; order Chitinophagales; family Chitinophagaceae; genus JAFDXJ01. Next base: position 495 of record JAFDXJ010000048.1, on the reverse strand, counting down.
TATAAGAAAGATTAAATGCAAATCTCCTTTATGTTTATGAAAACTGTTGAATCATTTGTCAAGGGAAAAATTACGTTCGTCAAGATTATTGATTATCTGGCAAAACCAATTATCTATTTGACAATATTCAATGTATCTCAATGATTATTTGAGAAGATCATTCGGGAAAAACACTAAAATTTTATCTACATATTTCCATGATGTGTCTTTTCACTTAATCGCCTACTACAAATTAGGTATAGATTATACCTTTTAGGTGAAATATTTTTGAAAATAATTTTAACACTAGAATCAACAAAAACCAAAACTAACTTTTCTATCCCTTATGTGTTGTATTAAAAATTATGATTCCCTGACAAAAATAAATAAGCAATGAAGAACATTTTGTTTTCTATTTTTTTAATTCAAAAAACCACAACTTTATGAAACAGAAAATTGTACTATTACTGACAACGGTAATACTTTGCTGCGCCGGAATCCGTGTGCTGGCAAATG
>JAFDXJ010000047.1 GCA_018268015.1 Bacteroidota bacterium | reverse complement strand
ATAACTATTACCGCATCCGGGAAAATGCCCGGAATGGCACAGTTAGTTACAGCCAGACACTTAAAGTAAACTTTATCCAAAGCGGAGTTCTATCCCTCTATCCCAACCCGGCCAAAAACACGGTAACGGTGAAAGGCTTAGATAAGAACAGCGCGTCTGTTATCAAAATCATGGATATGCAGGGCAGAGAAATCAGCAGTCAGCATTTTGACAAGGTAAGCACAGCCACACTGAATATCCGCGGCTTAGCACAGGGCGCCTATTTTATACAAATAACCCAGGGAGAGAAAGTAGTAAGGTTGAAGATGGTGAAGGAGTAATTAATAATTGTTAATGGTGAATGGTTAATTGTGAATGATTAATTGAGGCCGGGTTTTGTGCCCGGCTTTTATTATGGAAATAATTTGATTTAAGCAAATGATTTTCAAAGCAAAAAAAATCATTGATGCCTGTTGACCTTTTTATCAATTAAATCATCAATTGCAGTGCTTAAAATGAAGCGTTATTTGCATGGTGATTCATGGATTCATTCATAAACTGATTTAATGTAATTTTATCCCATTCCATTCTTAAAGGAAGCTATTTCTTGAATCTGAAAGAAAAAATTTATAGCGTTGCTCCTGTTGCATTACAAAATGCGATGGTGTCAGCTTATGGTTTCTCATGGAGAAAAAGAAGAATGGGCGGTATATTTCATCAAGAATATTATGAAGCTAAAAACAGAGAAGACTTTACTTCAGAACAATGGAATGAATACCAGGTAAAGCAACTGCAAAAATTATTGTTGCATGCTATGCAAACCGTGCCCTATTATCAGCAACGATTTGCTCAATTTGGGCTTCATGAGAAAAGCATCCATCATGTTTCTTTAGATACATTAAATCAGTTTCCTGTTTTATCAAAATATGATTTGCAAAATAATGGCACAACATCTTTGTTAAGCCATTCCAGGGAAAAGCGTGGCGCATTTTTTCCGAGTAGCGGAAGCACCGGCACTCCGGTAAATATTTTATTTTCTCATAAGATGCACCAGCGTTGGTATGCATTATTTGAAAGCCGGGTTAGAAATTGGGCGGGTGTAAGCAGTATGGTGCCGCGTGGAATGATCGGGGGCAGGCGTGTATTGCCAAAAGCGTCGGGAGGCCCTCCATTTTTCAGGTATAATGCTGCAGAAAAACAAGTTTATTTTTCAGCCTATCATATAAACAAAAAAAATGCATTGAATTATTTGGAAGGTATGAAAAAATATCAAGTGCAGTATATGACAGGTTATGCCATGTCAAATTATTTTCTTGCTCAACTTTTAAGGGAAAATCAGGTGGATCCATTTCCGCTGAAATGTGTCATTACCTCCAGTGAAAAACTAACAGATGAAATGCGCCAATTGTTTGCAAGTGTTTATCATTGTAAAACGTATGATAGTTGGAGCGGTGTGGAAGCATGCGGACTAATCAGCGAATGTGAAGCTGGAGGCCTGCATATAAGTCCTGATGCAGGTCTTATTGAGGTGCTTGATGAAGATCTAAAACCGGTAGAACCGGGTGTGGTGGGGAAAGTATATTGTACCGGTTTTATCAATTTTGATCAACCACTCATTCGCTATGCTATTGGCGATGAAATCATGCTTTCTGATAAGGCCTGTACTTGTGGAAGAAATATGCCCTTGGTACAAGAAATCTGCGGCAGACAGGAAGATGTAATTATTGGAAAAGACGGCAGGCAAATGGTAAGATTTCATCGTGTTTTTTATCATTTGAAATCTGTCAAACGAGCACAGGTCATTCAACATTCTCTGGATGAAATTACAATCAGGGTAGAAACAGAATTAGGTCTTTCGAAAGAAGATGAAGAACAAATTCGAAAACGAATTTCATCGCAACTTGAAAATTTAAAAGTTCATATTGAAACTTGCCGGGAAATTCCTTTGAGCCGGAATGGAAAATTCCAGGCCGTTATTTCCGAAATAAAACACCCGCACTGATATGGCAAAGAAGCTGATTACTGTAGTAGGAGCGAGACCTCAATTTATCAAAGCAGCTGTGGTATCGCGTGCGCTGCAAAACGGAAATTTCTTTGAAGAAATGATTGTACATACCGGGCAACATTATGATCATAATATGTCGCAAATATTTTTTTCTGAAATGGAAATCCCGTCACCAGCTTATAATTTGGGAATACAGGAAACCTTGCATGGTGCAATGACCGGGAAAATGATGGCCGGATTAGAAGAAATATTTTTACAGAAAAAGCCGGCATTAGTGATGGTCTATGGAGATACGAACAGTACACTGGCCGCTGCATTGGCTGCGGTGAAACTACATATTCCGGTGGCACATGTAGAAGCAGGATTGAGAAGTTTCAACCGGGATATGCCGGAAGAAATCAATCGCATACTCACGGATAAAGTCAGTCGCTTTCTTTTTTGCCCAACTGAAATAGCTATAAGCCATTTGCAGGAAGAAGGTTTTAATACAACTTTTCATACCATGGAAAATACAGGTGATGTGATGTTGGATGCTGCCAATTATTATTTTCAAAAGTCAAGTGAAAGAGCCATTGAAAAATATTTGAAGAGAGATAAGAAATTTATTTTAGCAACTATACATCGCCCCGAAAATGTTTTCACAGTTGAGAAAATGCATGATATCATTTTTGCACTGAATACTTTGCATAAAGACATTGAAGTGATATGTCCGATGCATCCAGGTACAAAAAAATTAGTTGATAAGTATGGCTTTGATATTGATTTTGAAGTGATCCAGCCGGTTGGTTATTTTGATATGTTGCAATTGATCCATCATTCATCATTGGTCATTACGGATAGTGGCGGCTTACAAAAAGAAGCCTATTTTTTTAAAAAATATTGTATTACATTAAGAGAAGAAACAGAATGGGTAGAACTGGTAGAAAATGGTTTTAGTTTTCTTTCCGGATCAGATAAAGAAAAAATTATTCCTATGGCCCGGATTTTTTTATCAAAAGCATTTCCAGTATCTTTCGCTTTATATGGTGATGGGCATGCAGGTGAAAAAATTGCCCGCACATTATTAGCAATGTGACCATTTTGTGAAAATATTCATACTAACACAATATTATTTACCAGAAACTGGCGCCCCCCAGAACCGTTTGTCCAGCCTGGCAGAGCACCTTCAGTCTTTTGGTGCAGCGGTGGACGTGATGACTGCATTACCTAATTATCCAAAACAGGAAATTTATCCCGGTTATCAAAGAAAATCTTATTCTTTTGAAAAAATCAATGGGATCAATGTACATCGCTCAAATCTTTTTGTAAGTAAAAAGAAAGGATTTTATTACAGGCTTGCAAATTATATTTCTTTCACCCTGAATGCATGGCGGAATGCACGAAAAAAAATTCTTCCTCCGGATATCATTCTTTGCGAATCGCCACCATTATTTCTGGGCATAACAGCCATCTTTTTAAAGAGAAAATGGAAATGCCGCCTTGTTTTTAATGTATCTGACTTATGGCCTGAAAGCGCTGAAAAAATGGGTATTATCAAAAATAAATGGATACTTCAACGTTCATACAAACTGGCACAATGGATTTATAAAAATTCGGATCTCATCAGTGGGCAAACACAAGGAATCCTTGAAGCAATTGATCAAATGATACCGGGTAAGAAATTATACTGGTTTCCCAATGGGGTTGATGATATCTTTTTTTTGACTGCACCAAAAAATATCTGCAAAGTCGAAGAGAATGGTTTTCATTTATTGTATGCCGGCATATTGGGCCATGCACAAGGGTTGGAAGTAATATTACATGCAGCCCGAATATTACAAGATAAAGCAGACATCCATTTTACTATCATTGGTGATGGGCCTGAAAAAGAAAGATTATTGCATTTAAAGGAAACTTTATCCCTGCAAAATGTGACCTTTAAACCCAATATGCCCCGGGACTTTGTTTTATCAGAAATTGAATCCTGTGATGCATATATCGTACCTTTAAGAAAGCTGGATTTATTTAAAGGAGCAATTCCATCAAAACTTTTTGAGCCGCTTGCATTTGGTAAACCCATCCTGCTGGGTGTGGACGGAGAAGCGAGAACGCTTTTTATCAATGAAGGCAAAACAGGAATTTATTTTGAACCTGAAAATGCAGATGCTTTAGCCTGTGCGATCATGGAATTGTATCTAAATCCGGATTTAAAAAGAACTTTGGGAAACCAGGGAAAAACGTATGTATTAAATAACTTTGAAAGAAGTAAGATTGCAGAAAAATTTTATTTGCAATTACAGGCTTTGATTTAAAATATTTATTTCCGTAATAATCCTTTTTAAAATTATTTTAGCAGGGAAAATGAATACAGATTTTTTTGTACATCCAAGTGCAATTATAGAAGAAGGCGCTGAAATTGGCGCAGGCACAAGGATATGGCATTTCTCTCACATCATGCCCGGATGCAAAGTGGGCAATCATTGTAATATTGGGCAGAATGTGGTTATTATGCCCGGCGTAACATTGGGGAATAATGTGAAAGTTCAAAATAATGTTTCACTTTATACAGGTGTTACCTGTGAAGATGATGTATTTCTCGGGCCATCCTGTGTATTTACAAATGTGATCAATCCCCGTAGCGCTATAGAAAGGAAAAATGAATATAAGGAAACACGCGTATTAAAAGGTGCTTCAATTGGCGCCAATGCCACCATAATATGTGGTCATCAGATTGGACGTTATGCTTTTATCGGTGCAGGCGCTGTCGTTACGAAAGATGTGCCAGACTATGCATTATTTTTTGGTAATCCGGCAAAGCAGGAAGGATGGGTTAGCGAATATGGGCATCGTTTGCATTTTAATGATTCCGCATTTGCACTTTGTCCTGAAAGTGGCGATAAGTATTCCTTAGTTGATCATGTAGTTAAAAAAGTGATCACATAATTTTCAAAGGGTATGAATAAAATAAAATTTGCGGTACTGGGCTGTGGGCATATTGGAAAGCGCCATGCGGAAATGATCAACCGGAATAATGATTCGGCATTGATGGCAATCATTGATATCAAAGACAAGGAGTCGTTGAATTTAGATTATGATCAGGTACCTTTTTTTTCTTCACTCCGGGATTTTTTATCATCCGGAATAGAAACGGATGTGATCACCATTGCAACACCAAATGGATTGCATGCAGAACAGGCATTGGTATCGCTGGAAGCAAAAAAACATGTAGTCATAGAAAAGCCTCTGGCTCTTACAAAAAAGGATGCTGAGAAAATTTTATCAAAAGCATTCCAGGTGCATAAGCATGTTTTTGCAGTGATGCAGAACAGGTATTCTCCACCGATTGCATGGGCCAAAAAAATATTGGATGAAAATATACTGGGCCGGATTTTTATGGTGCAGGTAAATTGTTTCTGGAATCGTGATGAACGCTATTATACCGGGAATACCTGGCATGGCACCCAATTATTGGATGGAGGAAGTTTATTTACACAATTTTCCCATTTCGTGGATATCTTATATTGGTTGGTGGGCGATATTGAAAAAATTCGTTCATCCTTCAAATCCTTTAATCATGAAGGTCTTACCGAGTTTGAAGATAGTGGTATCATACAATTTGAATTGGCAGGTGGCGCCATGGGATGTATGACATTTACCACATCCACCTGGGATAAGAATATGGAAAGCAGTATTACGGTTATTGGGGAAAATGGTAGTTTTAAAATCGGCGGACAGTATATGGATAAACTCGAGTATGTTCATATAAAGAATTACACAATGCCCGTATTACCGCCCACCAATGCTGCAAATCATTATGGCCCATACTCCGGCTCTGCAGCGAATCATGGTTATATTATCGAAAATGTAATTGATGTATTGCATGGTAAAAATACGATCACCACTAATGCATTAGAAGGTTTGAAAGTGGTTGAGATCATTGAACGGATGTATCAAAAGGGAAATCAATAAACTTTCTTATAACATAAGATGATCTGATGATAGGGATTTCAAAATCATCAAAGGGGAGATTTTTTTGAAAAGCAGTTTTTCACTTATTTATTCCTGACTTTATTTTTACCTCAACCTTATTTATAATCTTCAGATCGAAGCGTCATAAATTTGTTCTATCATTTCAATGGTTTTCATACTTTCAAATGAATTGGTTACCACCATTCCCTCCTGCATTAATGCGGCACACACTCGTTCATATACTTTATCATGATTACTCATGGAGCCTGTATAATTCCCGTATTCATTTGGGGGATTGCCAGCAGGAAGCCCGCTGATTTTATGTCCGGAGATTTGTTGATATTCAAGTTCATTTAAATATTGGCCACCAATTTTTACCGTTCCCTTATCACCAAATAAAGTGAGTGAGCCTTCCATATTCTTCTCATAACTATTAATGGTAAAATGTAAGGTGCCAACAGCGCCTGATTGAAATGTGGCAATGGCCACACAGGTATCTTCAAATTCTATAAGAGAGGAGTGATTAAAATTTTTTGATATGGATTTTACTGATTTGATCTCTCCTGCAAACCAATATAACAAATCAATAAAATGACTAAATTGAGTATATAAAATTCCTCCATCAAGTGCTTTTGAGCCTTTCCAGGATTGATGATAATAATCAGCACCTCGATGCCAAAAACAATTCAATTGTATTCCGGAAATTTTCCCCAACATTTGATTATCGAGGAGTTCTTTTACGGCCATTACCGGAGGGTTGTACCGGTTCTGTTTAACAATGAATAATAATTTATGAAATTGATCCGCAGCAGCCATCATGGCTTTGCAATCCTGTACGGATAGGGCCATCGGCTTCTCACATAAAACATGCAATTGATGTTGAAGACATAATATGCTTTGAGATGCATGTAATCCATTCGGTGTACAAATGGCTACCAGGTCAATTTCTTTTTCCGCCTTGAGTAAATCTTGCAGGTCATGATAACTCCTGGCATTAAACTGTTTTGCAAATGTGTCCGCTTTGAATGAGTCAATATCACAAACAGCCTGTATGATGCCATGAGACTGCATTACAGCGGCATGTCGATGGGCTATCCGTCCGCATCCAATAAGGGCAAATTTTATTTGCTTTTTTACTCTCATGAATTGCCTGCAAAGTAAAGCAAAGTATTTTTTACTTTAAAATATCGTAACAATTAAAAGGGAGACCATTTAAGGCTATTCCATTTTTTATAAACAGGAATCATTAAAAGAATCTTGTCTGATAGATTCTTTCCTTAAAATAAAGATCTCAATATTAAATAGGATGGCTCACATTTAGAAAATAGGTCATCAGGCAACAATATGAATTATTCGTTTAATAACCCATGCACAACCTGTAAGAGCGATTAAATATTTATAAAGACTCCAGGAATTTTATCAGTGCATTCCGCTCTGTGGAACTTAATGCGGATACATTATTTTTTGCTTTCTCTGCTTCTCCACCATGCCACATGACCGCTTCCATCAGGTTTCTTGCTCTGCCGTCATGCATGAAATTGGTATGGCCATTTACTTTTTGGGTCAGTCCAATGCCCCATAAAGGCGGGGTTCTCCATTCACGGCCATTTGCACCAAAATCCGGGCGGTTATCAGCCAGGCCATCACCCATATCATGAAGTAATAAATCGGTATAAGGATGAATAAATTGATTGCTGATTTGAGGAAATGTAACATCCACCTTAGTATGAAAATCGGGGATATGACATTTGGCACAACCGACATTGGTAAAAATTTGTTTTCCCTGTAATACGGTCGGGTCTGTTGCATTTCTTCTTCCCGGAACAGCTAAAGTTTTTATATAAAATTCTACACTATACAGTAAACTGTCTGCTATTTCATAATCATCATCCAGATGATCATATTGAGACTGATTGAAAGAACTTTCAAAGGGAAAGAGAAAATTGGTAACTCCCATATCTCCATTATATGCAGCAGCTACCTGTTGCAGGATACTTGGCTGATTGGCTTTCCATCCAAAACGCCCCAGGGTGCTTGATTTAGTCATTTCATTCCATACATAATTTGGTTTACCACTGATGCCATCTCCATTCAAATCATTTTCATCGGCATGAGAAAGAATATCGGCATCGCTAATGGCTTCTAATAAACCCAGGCCAAAAACAGGCGGAGCCACTCGGGGAGATAGAAATGCATTTGTTGGGAAAGGTAGATATGCATTGATGACATTATAAACCGGTGTTCGTAATGAATAAGTGGTATTATCATCAAAATGAAATGTTTGTTCCGTAAAATTAATTGTAACATCGGCTTCTTTGGGTACGCCTAAGATACCACGGTTTTGAATTTGGTCTCCAAATCCCGGAACAGGCAATGGTCCTCCATGAATATCCATTCCTGGCAAACTCACTCTGAATAATATGGAAGAAACGGATTCGCCGATTCCCGGCACTTTTCCACGGCCATCAGCAATATGGCAGGATGCGCAGGAAACATTATTAAATATTGGACCAAGACCGGAATTCAAGGGAGCAGGAGCGGAAACGAAAGTTTGTTCAAATTGTAAATCTCCAATCTCATGCACCCTTTCTAAATTTCCCGGGAGCAGTGGGAAGGGGTGACCGTATGCTCCACTGCCGGCATCAAAAACAGTTTGTATGCCACCGCTCTGCCACTCTGTATCCGGGTTATCAGTAGATACACCTATATCAAATTTGGTACAGGATATTACCAGGATTGCAACACATACAGTAAGGGCAATTGTTATTTTATAAGTTTTTGGAATATGCATTTCATTCACTAAAGGTTATTCACCATATTGTTTGACAAAAGGAAGTAATTTATTTTCTATGATATCTTTCAGCGTATTAATTTTTGTCATGGCATTTTGAACCTGTGTTTGTTGTGTCAGTATAGCTTCGCCAAATGGAACAGTAATAGCATTTAAAGAGGCAATAGCTGCAGCATGAGCAGTTTTGATTTCATTATCCAAACCGAGATTGTATGTGCGAACAAGATCTTCCAATCCCTTGCCATCTACTTTAAAATTTCCCTGGTACATCATCAACACACCTTGAATATTATTTGTAAAATCAGCGATTGAATTTTTTGCAAATGGGCTTTCTTCCAGAGAAGGGTTTTGCTGGTCATAAGGATCTTTAATTTTACCATTTGCTACTTCTTCGCAAATGCCTGCCATGGCATCAGCTATTTCTGAGAAAGCATCTACCTTGGTGGCATATTCAGTAGAACCATTTCCGGCAAGAGCTAATTGATTTACATACCCGCTTCCCCAACTGTTTTCTACTTCTTGTGCCAACGTATTTATATTAGTGGCTAAAGCCAGTAAATATTCTTTTTCTCTATCGGTAAAAGCGTTTGCTGTTTTATTTCCGTCCTGACCCCATAACAAATATTCAATGGGATGAAAGCCTTTTAAGGCATCATCCAATCCATTTACATAATCTTCATTTAAGATATTTGAGGTAGATAAAATACTGTCTAATGCATTGAAATCAACCGGCCAGGTATCAATACGCGGATCAATGTTATCGGAGCTTACGGGTCCAAAAAGCCATGCTTCCGATTGTTCCCAGGTGGTTCTGGTATCTTTCCAAAGTTGGCGGGCAGCATCCAAATTGACATCTGTGGTTGTTGTATTCAGCGTATTCACGGCTGTTAATAATTGTTGCGTTTTACTATATAAATCCTGGTAACTGGCCAGGCATACGTTGTTGGCTGAATTATTTAAAATATCCTCTCTTAAATGCGTCGTATCATCAGGTGGTAAATCCGCTTTATTACATGCACTGAAGGCCAGGATAAAGAATAAAAAAAAGGGTACTGATTGTAAGTTGACTTTTTTAAACATAATGAATTGATTAACTTAAAAAAATTGTTATTGATTGATTTTGAATAACTGTTTTATATTGATGTAGTGGCGTTAAAGCAGGCTCTTTGATTACATTTCCATTTAAATCAAATTGGCTTCCATGTGCGCTACAAATAATTTTAGTCGTTGTTGGTGTTAGAGATGCAGACTGGTGAGTACACTCCATGGATAATGCTTTATAGCCATCATTATTTTTGACTAATAGTATATCATATTCCAGGCTGTTATTGCGAAGGAGTAATAAATTTGTTTTCAATTCCTGGAATTTCGAAACAGGAATAGTCATTATTTTTTTATTTACCTGGGCTGTGAATACGGGCAGACTTGTAGAACAGCTTTGTAAGAGAAAGCCCATTCCGGTAAGGCCAATACAGGTAGCACAACTTTTTTGTATGAAGTTTCTTCGATTCATTTTTAAAAATTATACGCAATTCCTAAATTGATAAATCCATTATTTTTAAAATAGGGCACTTGCTGGGGAAATGGTGTAATAATTAATGCAGGATTTAAGGCACCGGTCATTCGTTGTACATAATCCGCTTTTAAAGCAACCCCCTTTATCGGTTTATAAGTGAGCCCGGCAACGATATATGTTTGTTTATTCGCATCATTTTGAATACCATTCACTGGTAATGTGGCGCTCAGGTCCATATATTCAACTCGTCCAAAAGCAATGAGTTCCTTTTCATTTTGATATTTATGAAACAATAAATTGTAACCCAATTCTGCATAACCGCCATATAAAGAATTGGGAATGTTATGGGCAAAGGCTCTATTGATAGCTGAAGCCTGGGGGATATTTACATAAGAAAAAAGGGCTCTCATATTCCAGCCATTATGGGTGTATTGGCCATTTACTTCATACATTTCAGCAGGATTACCAAAGGGCCCGGAATTGAGTAAAAGGCTGTCTGCTACTCTTTTTTCCAAAGCAGTCGTACCACCAATATATCCTGAAGCCTGTAATCGAAAATTTCCTATATAATAAAGCAGGGAGCCTGATAATCCAAGGCTGGTTCCCTGTGTTTTTGAACCGAGCTGACGGCCATCACGAATGCCGCTTCCATTTTGAAATCCCTGGGAATTGAGTCCATTCGTAAGGGCAATACTATAATTGAGGCCCGGTACTTTTTTCACAGTGCCGAAATAACCCACACCTATTTCGCGCCAGGTGGATGGAATGACTAACTCTTCTACAAATGGCCTGTCCACGCCATTAAAAGTTGCCGGTAAATGATTTTCATTGATAAAACCTAAACGTGGGATAAATAATCCTGCAACAAAATAATTTGCCGGATTTCTTAAAGAGAATTTGAGAAAAGCCTGTTCCATGGCTACTTCTCCTTTTCCTTTCATGCCTTCATCTCCACTCCCGATTACCAAGGCATCTTCGAGTTCGAGTTCTGTAAAAAGAGATATTTTATTATTGAATTTATGCCCAACAAATAAAACGACACGTTCTAAATTGGCTTCTGCATTTTTTCGTTTGGTATCATAAGTATAACGCGCTTCGCCATAACCGGATATGATCGTCGCATTATCTCTGCTGATTAAGCCATTTGCCAAAGAATCTTCATGTGTTAGTACCTGAGCTTGCAGAGAGTTGATTGAAAAAAAAGACACAAGTACGGTCACGATTGCGTTTAATAATACCTTTTTCATGAGTAAATCCAGAATTAGGCCGCAAAGATGACTGAATGAAAAAAACGACTTCTTTGAAAATGGGAATTATTTTACCAGATTTGGGAAAATTTACTTTTAGTTTGCATGTTTCTTAAAAGATTTGATTGAGATAAAAGAAGTTTTATTTTTTTTGAATTGAAAAATGGATACCCTTATTTTTGCCTTCTTTGAAAGGGGAATTAGCTCAGTTGGCTAGAGCGCTTGCATGGCATGCAAGAGGCCACCGGTTCGAATCCGGTATTCTCCACTCTCTTTTTTCATTGAAATCCCATGCTTCTCATTTATTCTTTCTAACAAGATAAATTTTAGGGAGTAAGAAGTATAGTTTGTCATTTATTTTGAGCAATTTTATACCTATTGAACACTGATTGAATTTTCATAGAATTAGATTCAGAAGAAATTTTGTTTTTAAAGTATAAAATCCTGCTTTCATAAAACCAAAACAAATGACACATCACTCGGAAAAAGATTCCTGCCAGGCAGATCAGGCGCTCATTCCTCTAAATCGCAACATTGGGTTAAGTACAGGAATTTTATTAGTTGCCGGAACCTTGATTGGTTCTGGAATATTTAAGAAAATTGCACCCATGAGCGCTTTGCTCATGAATAAGGACTATATCTTATTAGCGTGGCTTTTAGCGGGAATCATATCCATGTTTGGCGCATTCACTATGGCCGGCATGGCCGGATTAACAAGAGAGTCCGGGGGCATTTATGAATACCTGAGGCTGAGTTTTGGAAATTTATTTTCTTTCTTATATGGCTGGGCATCATTCCTGGTAATTGGATGTGGTGGCAATGCAGCAATTGCCTATATTTTTGCGCAATCTGTAAATTCAATTATTCCCTTACCGAATCCAATGGATTTATGGAAAGACATTTCGATTGGTCATTTTATTTATCCATTTGCAGGATCAGGCGTTAAATTATTAGCCATTATTTCAATTGTGTTGCTTTCATGGATTAATATTTTAAGTGCAAAAAAAGGTAGCCGTCTTAATGACTTCATTACGGCCTGCAAAATTATCGGCATATTAGCTTTAATCCTGATGGGCGTTTTTTATAATGGCTCACCACAAACAGCCACTGTAGCTGAGGTACATGTGGGTAGTGTAAATTTATTCAGCGCCATCATTGCTGCTATGGTGAGTGCATTTTGGGCATATGATGGATGGTACTGTATTGGTTTTATGAGTGGCGAAATTAAGAACCCGGAAAAAAATGTACCCAGGTCAATTATCAGTGGGATATCCATGGTTATTATTATTTATCTGTTGATAAATTATGCTTTCATGCAGGTCATGACCTTGCCTGCTCTTGCAACATTGGATGAAAATGCCATTGCAGGAGTAGAAGTTGCACGAGTCATTATGGGGAATGGTGGTGTCTTATTTTTAGCAATTTTAATTGCATTGAGCACTTTTGGATCTTTAAACTCAACGATCATTACTTATCCCCGGATGTATTACCGAATGGCACAGGAAAAATTTTTTCCTCAAAAATTTTCTTATGTACATCCTCGATATAAAACGCCTTATTATGCCATCATCTATTGTGCCATTTGGACATGCATCATGATTATTTCCGGCACTTTTGATATCCTTACGAATACGATTATCATTGTAGAATTTCTATTTTTTATTTTATTAGGGCTTGGATTAATCAAGATGAAAAGAGCCGGAAAAATTACAGGAAAATTAATTGCATACCCTCTTTCTCCAATTATCTTAATATTATTTTCCATTGGTTTAATAATTATTACATTTATCCAAATGCCTGTGGAATCCGTAGCCGGTATAGGTTTCACAATATTGGGTATTCCGGTTTATTATTATTATGACAAGAAAAACAGGATAAAGAAAGATCTCATCCCGGAATAAAAGTTTATGAAATTCGGGAGCTTTTATTGATGCTTTTTTTAAAATCTTATTCATCAAAAAATAATAACAGTTCCATTAGAGCGTGTTTGAATTGTATAAATTTGATTGTTCAAGCCAAAAATTATTTTATGCATTTTACATTAAAGAGGTTATGGTGTATATTTTTCTTATGTATTTGTGTATCTAAATTGCCAGCACAAATACAAGCCAATGATCAAAACATGGTCATTATTTTAATAGATGGTTACAGGTGGCAGGAATTATTCCACGGTGCAGAATGGAATTTATTAAACAATCCTAAATTTAACTCAATGGATTCTTTAAAAAGGATTCATGACTTCTGGTCAGATGATATCAATAACCGGAGGGAAAAACTCATGCCTTTCACCTGGAAATATATTGCCAAAAAAGGCCAGCTATATGGTAATCGTGATCTGGGAAATAATGTAAATGTGCAGAATCCATACTGGTTCTCCTATCCCGGAAGAGCTGAAGCATTGAGTGGATTTGTAGATACGGCGATCAATTCTAATAATTATAAAGACAATGAGAATATGAATGTGCTGGAATTCTTAAACCAGCAAAATAATTATCATGGAAAGGTAGCCGGTATTGTTTGTTGGGTACCTGCAGGAAAAAATTTAAATAAAGATAAGACAACTATGATGGTCAATATCCCTTGGGAAGATGTACATGGCACACAATTAACGCAAGAACAAATTTTGGCAAATGAATTACAACATATTGCTCCAAGAATACTTGGTGATGGAGAAAGACTCGATTTTGAAGTATATGCATTGGCGAAATCTTATATCAATGCAAATCATCCCAAAGTAATTTACATTGATTTTGGGGATACTGATGAATATGCCCATGAAGGGGCTTACGATAAATATCTGGAAGATATTCATCACCTGGATGCTATGATTGAAAAGCTTTGGCTGCTCATTCAGGCAGATCCTTTTTACAAGGATAAAACCAGTTTCATCATTTTCCCAGATCATGGAAGAGGGGTAGGAGATGCCTGGACAGATCATGGTAGTGATGTGATGCATAGCAATGAAACCTGGTTAGCCACCTGGGGCCCGGCGATTAAGCCTTTAGGAGAAATGAAAACTAAAGAACAAATTTTTCAAACACAATATGCTGCAACGATTGCACAGCTCTTAGGATTTAAATATAATTCACTTCTACATAAGGTTGGGAAAGTCTTACCTCAAGTAGCAGAATAAAAAATGAAGAATAAAAGAAGCCGCATTTTGGACTACAGTCCATAATGCGGCTTTTACTATGAAGACTTCTTATTATTTAAAGGCCTTTCACCTATAGAACTCTTCATTTAGATAAAACCATTATTTTTAAACAATTTTCGACGATATCATTGCCAATTCATTTTATGCGTATCATTTTTCTTATTCTTTGTTTTTTAGTATTTGGCATACCCGCATATCTCCAAACTACAAAGCTCGATAGCCTGAGAGTGGCAATTGATAAAGCAAGGGATGGTGATGAAAAACTTTCTGCGGTTATTGCATATTGTGAAGATTATGCCAACATCAACCAGGACAGCCTGGAAAAATTTGCTTATGTAGCGCTTGACCTGGCTTCCCGGTCAAACGATAAACGGCTAAAAGTATTGTCACAGCTCACTCTGGCACAGGATTATATGAAATGGGGATGGACTGACAGCGCACGCTATGTTGTAGAACATGAATTAAAAAAAATCCCTTTGAGTGATGCCGGATTTAAAGAGATATATTATCGCCTGAAAAATATCAAAGCGCTTTCATTTGCGGCAGAAGGAAGATTTGAAGAAAGTTTGAAGATTTTATTTGAATTGGTGTCTGAATCTTCAAAATATCATGATAGCCTGATTATGGCCAGTTCTTCTGATCTTATTGGTAAGATTGCTTTGTCTCGAAACGAATTGGGTGTAGCACGCAAATGGAATGATAAAGCACTTTCTTATATCACTCCAACAAATTCAAAATCCCTGGGAAGCATATTAATCAATCGGGGCCAGCTTTATTACAATGAGAAAAAACTTGATTCTGCTTTATATTTTTTAAACGAGGGATTAAATTTTAGTAAAAAAAATGAACAGGTTGATTTACTTGCCAGAGGGTATCGTTACCAGTCTGTAGTATATACGGCCACTCAACAATTGGATGAAGCCGAAATGGCATTGAAAAATATGCAGGAAGCCCGGAGCAAAATGTATAGCAGGCCCGATGCCGTGATAGACGATAATATACAAATTGCCGAATTTTATGCTCAAACAGGGCAGCTTAAAAAAGCCATTGACTATTGCTGGAGTAAATTAGGGAGCGGTAATATTTACAATAAACAACAGGGAGATCCCGCACAAACTTTCAATAATGACCCGGCAACACGCCTGCCATTTTATCTGGCGCTTGCCCGTTATCTGAAAGAAGACAAAGATTATCCGGCTTATCAAAAGGTATTGGAAGAAATCATTGTTTTGAAAGATACATTGAATCAAATAAATAAAGCGGAAGTCATTGCAGAGCTACAAACCAAATACGATGTAAAGCAAAAAGAAAACACCATTATTTCACAGGAATTAAAGATCACCCGAAAAAATTATTTAATTTATGGCTCACTGGCGCTTTTTACATTAGCAGGTATTATAGTATGGATGTGGTTACGAAATATACGTACCAAACAACGCATCAAAATGCAACATACTATTGATGAAGCCAGGAAACTTTCAGCTCAATCCATATTGGATGCAGAAGAAAATGAACGCAAAAGAATTGCTGCAGACCTGCATGATAATATAGGCGCTTATGCTACAGCGATTTCAGCTGATGTGGAAAAAATAAAATCTAAAGGATTTGCAAACAGTGATAACCAATTGCAAAACCTACAACAACATTCCCAGAATATCATGAATTCCCTTCGGGATACCATTTGGATATTGAACAGAGAGCATATTACGATTACCAGTCTGAGTGACCGGATTAAAAATTATACTTTAAAAATTGGCCAAAGCTATGATCAACAAATTGAAGTAGAAGAAACGATCACCAATGATATTCGATTGGGATCTCAAAAAGCCCTGAATATTTTCCGAATTGTCCAGGAAGCCATTCATAATGCTCTGAAACATAGCCAGGCAAAAAATATTCATATCAGCATTGATAGTAATGAACTTTTAAAAATAAATATCCGGGATAATGGAATCGGCATGGCGATGAGAAAAGAAACTGCCGGGAATGGTTTACGTAATATGCAGGCAAGAGCAAAAGATGCAGGTATTCAGCTTTCTATTCTTTCTTCACCCGGGAAAGGCACACTATTGGAAATGGTTTCTACTATAAATTAAGTATTCCATACTTCAGGTAAAAATTACAATTTGCTTGAGTATTTTAATTTCTTTTAAAAACCTTTATGGAAAAGATTTTATGGCAGTTATACGCGTAGGAATTACAGATGATAAGTCGGTCAATAGGACAACAATTGGTGAAAAAATTCAGCAGTTTGAAGACCTTGATTTATGTTTCTTAGCGGTCAATGGGAGCGATTGCCTTGAGCAATTAAAAGGGCTGCCTTTAGACAAGATGCCACAAATTATTTTTATGGATCTTGAAATGCCTGAAATGAATGGCATTCAGGCGATTGCTTTGGGGAGATCTTTATACCCACAAATTTATTTTATCGTTTTAACTGTATTTGATGATGATGATAAAATTTTTGAAGCCATTAAAGCCGGCGCTCATGGTTATTTAATGAAAGATGAAAGTGCCCTGGAATTGCATCATGCAGTGATTTCTGCGGTAATTCATGAAGGGGCACCCATGAGCCCGTCAATTGCCCGGAAAGCGTTGCAATTATTGAGCGCTGCTTCTA
This sequence comes from Bacteroidota bacterium, assembly GCA_018268015.1. Lineage (GTDB taxonomy): Bacteria > Bacteroidota > Bacteroidia > Chitinophagales > Chitinophagaceae > JAFDXJ01. The sequence goes on along the minus strand of JAFDXJ010000047.1, from coordinate 41,743 downwards.
TGAACAAGCCGGAAAATAAGCCGGTTGAAGATCATACCATTTCAACCATTTTAACGGAAAAAGAAAAGGAAATTCTTAAACAAATTGTTGCAGGGAATGATGCCAAAAGAATTGCACAATTTTCTGGCACGAGTGTACTCACCGTAAGAAAACATGTATCAAACATTTACAAAAAATTACATGTCAATAACAAAGCGCAGGTCATGAAGATTGCTTATGACAAGAAAATGATAGACTGAAAAAAACAGAATAACATTTCTGCAGGTAAATTTTTATTTCCTTCATGAATCTTCTTATTTTCGTTGTATGACAACAGAACAAATCAAATCACTGAGGGAACGCGTTTCCGTCCTAAAACGATTTCTTTGACTACGATCAAAGATTAGATAAGATTTCACGAGATAAGCAATTATCCCTTTCCTCAGGATTTTGGGAAGATAATCAGCGCGCTACTTCTATCATGAAAGAAATCAAAGTAAATGAATTCTGGATAAAGATGTATAAAGAAGTCAATGATGCTGTTGAAGATTTCTCTGTATTATTTGATTTCTGGAAATCCGGTGATGCCACAGAAGAAGAAACCAGAACAGCCTTTGACCTGGCTACTCAAAAAGTAGAAGATGCGGAATTTAAATGCACGCTCAATAAACCTGAAGATGAATTACCGGCCGTGTTGCAAATCAATCCGGGAGCCGGAGGCACAGAAAGCCAGGACTGGGCAGAAATGCTTCTCCGTATGTACAGAATGTATGGCGAAAAACAGGATTGGAAAGTTACTGAATTAGATTTCCAGGAAGGTGAAGGTGCGGGAATAAAATCAGCCACGCTGCAATTTGATGGCCCCTTTGCTTATGGATTTTTAAAAGCAGAATCAGGGGTACACCGCTTGGTAAGGATATCACCGTTTGACAGTAATGCCAGGCGTCATACCTCTTTTGCCAGTGTTTTTGTTTATCCATTAATAGATGATACTATTGAAATACAGGTAAACCCGGCCGATTTAGAATGGGAGTTTTACCGTAGTGGTGGAAAAGGCGGACAAAATGTAAACAAAGTAGAAACGGCTGTCCGATTGAAACATACCAGTGGAATAATTGTGGAATGCCAGCAATCCCGCACACAGGGAGAGAACAGAGAGCTTGCCTTAAAAATGCTAAAGAGCCGGTTATATGAAGAAGAGATGCGAAAAAAAGAAGAGGCAAAAAATGCATCCAATGCAAATAAGAAGAAGATTGAATGGGGAAGTCAGATAAGAAGTTATGTTTTTCATCCGTATAAAATGATTAAAGATCATCGAACCGGTTTTGAAGTGGGAAATGTGCAACCTGTGATGGATGGCGAACTCGACGGATTTATAAAAGCATTTCTCCTATTGCAACAGGAGTAATAAATTTACATCTATTAAAATATCAATATGCTGCATACATCAGGTTATCTCATCTTCCTTTTTTATTTTATAATAGTATCCGTGTATGGAATTTGGATTTACAGGCGAAAAAGAAAAACGAACCAGGGTACTAAAGATTATTTCCTGGCTGAGGGTTCCTTAACCTGGTGGGCCATTGGTGCATCATTGATTGCCTCTAATATTTCTGCAGAACAGTTCATTGGTATGAGTGGCTCCGGATTTCAGATAGGCCTGGCTATTTCAAGCTATGAATGGATGTCGGCTGCAACATTACTGGTAGTAGCTATCTTTTTTATTCCGGTGTATATTAAAAATAATATTTACACCATGCCACAATTTCTGCAACAGCGCTATAATGGTACCGTAGCCATGATTATGGCTATTTTCTGGCTCATGTTATATATTATCGTCAACCTGTTATCTATTCTTTATTTAGGCGCATTAGCGGTGAGCGGCATTTCCGGATTACCCATCGGTTTATGCATTTCATTATTGGCTGTATTTGCTATCATCATTACTTTGGGTGGCATGAAAGTAATTGGATATACGGATGTGGTCCAGGTATTTTTCTTAATAATCGGCGGTTTGGCGGCCACTTATTATGGATTAAAATTAATGGCATCTCAATCCGGTGAAACAAGTATTGCCAGCGGATTTTCATTATTATGGAAACAGGCGCCGGAGCATTTTCAAATGATTTTAAAAAAAGACAATCCCAATTATCTCGACCTACCCGGAATAAGTGTTTTGGTTGGAGGTATGTGGATTGCCAACCTGAATTATTGGGGTTGTAATCAATATATAACTCAAAGAGCTTTAGGGGCAAGTGTGCCGACAGCAAGAAAGGGATTGCTCTTTGCAGCATTCTTAAAAATATTAATGCCTATGATTGTGGTGCTGCCGGGTATTGCTGCTTATGTTTTATATCAAAAAGGAATGTTTCAGCAGGAAATGCTCAATAGCCAGGGAGTGGTAGATGTAAATAAAGCCTATCCTTCACTGCTATCCCTTTTACCGGAAGGGCTTAAAGGCCTGTCTTTTGCAGCGCTGACTGCAGCTATTGTAGCTTCGCTTGCAGGTAAAGCAAACAGCATTGCCACCATTTTCACATTGGATATTTATAAAAAAGCCATTCGAAAAAATGCAGATGAAAATCACCTTGTAAACATTGGGAAAATCACCATCATTGTGAGTATGATGATAGCCGTTATGCTTGCTTTTGTATTAGGTGAAAAATTAATGGGAGAAGGGAAACAAGGATTTCAATATATCCAGGAATATACCGGCTTTGTATCACCCGGTATTTTTGCGATGTTTTTATTAGGCTTTTTTTGGAAAAAAACCACTTCAGCAGCTGCATTATTTGCCACCATTGGAGGATTTGTTTTCTCCGTTTTTTTTAAATTTCTACCAAACTTTTTTGACCTTTCATTCCTGGTACCTTATGGTTTTGCAGCAAAAAATAAAGAGGGTTTTTTTGAAATTCCCTTTCTTGACAGGATGACTTTTGTATTCATCATCTGTATTATTGGGATGTACTTTATTAGTAAGATCACTTATAAAAAAGAACATATTACTGAGTTTGACAATTCGGGGAATCAATCTTATAAAGTAACTTCCACATTTGCTATAGGCGCATTAATCGTAGTGGCTATATTAACTTTTCTCTACACCATATTCTGGTAATTGGCTCAACAGCTTTGAAGAAATACCGGTTATTTTCTGCCAATTTTTCATCTTTTTTTGCATGGCACAATGATTGACTAATTGTTGATTGAAAAAAAATTATTCATTTAAATTAATAATATGGCAAAAATAATCGGTATAGACTTGGGTACAACTAACAGTTGTGTGGCGGTGATGGAAGGTAATGAACCTGTAGTAATAGCCAATGATGAAGGCAGGAGGACTACTCCAAGTGTGGTGGCTTTTCTTAAAAACGGGGAAAGAAAAGTGGGTGATCCCGCCAAACGGCAGGCAATTACTAACCCAGTAAACACCATCATGAGCGTTAAGCGCTTTATGGGACGCCGTTATGACGAAGTATCAGAAGAAATTAGCCACTGGAGTTATAAAGTTGCCAAGGGTGACAATAATACAGTGCGTATAGATATTGATGGCAGGTTATATACTCCGCAGGAAATTTCTGCAATGATCCTGCAAAAGATGAAAAAAACAGCAGAAGATTACCTTGGGCAGGAAGTACATGAAGCTGTTATTACCGTTCCGGCCTATTTTAATGATGCTCAAAGACAAGCCACCAAAGAAGCCGGTGAAATTGCCGGTCTGAATGTTCGCAGAATTGTCAATGAACCAACTGCTGCAGCTCTTGCTTATGGACTGGATAAAAAACATACAGATCAGAAAATTGCAGTTTTCGACTTAGGTGGCGGTACATTTGATATATCCGTACTTGATCTGGGTGATGGTGTTTTTGAAGTGAAAAGTACAAATGGTGATACACACTTAGGTGGAGACGATTTTGATAAAGTGATTATGGACTGGCTCGCAGAAGAATTTAAAAAAGATGAAAATATTGATCTGCGTAAAGATCCAATGGCATTACAAAGATTAAAAGAGGCTTCTGAAAAAGCAAAGATTGAGTTAAGCTCATCTTCAGAAACTGAAATCAATTTACCTTATGTTACTGCTGTAGATGGAGTACCCAAACACCTTGTGAAGAAATTGACAAGAGCAAAGTTTGAACAGTTATCAGATACATTGTTTGCACGTTGTTTAAAACCCTGTGAAGTAGCGCTCAAAGATGCAGGTTATAATGCATCTCAAATAGATGAAGTTATCCTCGTGGGCGGTAGTACACGTATCCCTAAGGTGCAGGAAATTGTAGAAAAGTTTTTTGGAAAAAAACCAAGTAAAGGGGTGAATCCGGATGAAGTGGTTGCTATTGGAGCAGCTATTCAGGGCGCTGTATTAACAGGTGAAATCAAAGATGTTTTACTACTTGATGTTACTCCATTAAGCCTCGGTATAGAAACAATGGGCGGTGTGATGACCACCATGATTCCTTCCAATACAACAATTCCAACTAAAAAAACAGAAACATTTTCTACAGCCAGTGACAACCAACCCGGCGTAGAGATTCATATCCTGCAAGGTGAAAGGCCCATGGCTGCTCATAATAAAAGCCTGGGTAAGTTTACCCTGGCAGATATACCACCAGCACCGCGCGGCGTTCCTCAAATTGAAGTAACTTTTGACATTGATGCAAACGGTATTTTACATGTAAGCGCTAAGGATAAAGGTACCGGCAAAGAGCAAAAAATCCGTATTGAAGCTGGTAGTGGCTTGAGCAAAGATGAGATCGAGAAAATGAAGGCTGATGCAAAAGCAAATGAAGCGGCAGATAAATCTGAAAAAGAAAAGGTAGAAAAATTAAACCAGGCAGATAGTATGATCTTTCAAACTGAAAAGCAACTGAAAGAATTTGGTGATAAGATTTCAGCCGATAAAAAAGCGCCATTGGAAACTGCTTTGACAAAACTGAAAGAAGCCCACAAAAGCCAGGATATTCCGGCAATTGATACTGCTCTTACTGAAATCAATACAGCATGGACGGCCGCCAGTGAAGAAATCTATAAAGCCCAGGCAGATGGTGCAGGTGCGAATCAGCAAGCTACCGGACAGGAGCAACCTCAAGGACAGGCATCAGATAATGATGGCGCTGATACCGTAACAGATGCAGAATTTGAAGAAGTGAAATAATCATTTTTTAAAATAAATACAGAAATCCTTCACATAAAATTGTGAGGGATTTTTTTGTAAAAAAATTTGAAAATAATTTTTGATAAATAAAACAAATTGTATCAACAATGAAGCTTTGAGAAAACAATAAGAAGTGGCTTGCCTAATTTATTGACATCAGCATGATTTTACAACAATAAACCGGCTAAGAAGAAATAAGCAACCGTAAAATAAATGATTAAGCCGGTAACATCCACCAGGGTTGCTACAAAAGGCGCGGAAGAAGCGGCAGGGTCAGCGCCTAATTTCTTTAAGATAATTGGAAGCATTGAGCCACATAATGAACCCCATAAAACGACACCGATAAGTGAAACACCTACGGTGAAAGCTACTAAAAGCCAATGTTGTCCGTATAAATCTTCAATAAGCCCATTAGCCATGGCAAAATGCCAAATAACAATCCTTATAAAACCAATCAGACCAAGTATTGCTCCAAGTATAACTCCACTATATATTTCTCTATGCATGACACGCCACCAATCAGACATTTTTACATCGCCTACCGCCATTGCCTGGATAATTAAAGTGGATGCCTGGGAGCCACTATTTCCCCCACTACTCATAATTAGCGGAACGAAATAACTCAGCACTACGGCCTTATCTATTTCATCGCTGAAAAAAGCCATTGCAGTGGCGGTAAATAATTCGCCAATAAATAATACAATCAGCCAGCCGGCCCTTTTACGAATCAGGCTGAATAATGGAGTGTCCAGGTAGGGTTCATCCAATGCTTCTGTACCTCCCATTTTTTGCATGTCTTCACTAAATTCTTCATTGGCCACCCACAACATATCATCAATTGTAACAATACCCAATAGAATATTGTTATCATCTGTTACGGGTAAAGCCACACGATTGTTCATTTGGAAAACCTGGTTTGCATATTCCTGGTCATCATTAACATTCAATGCCACTACACGACCATCTATGAGCTCTTCTACTCTCTTATCCGGAGAGGCTAGTATAATATCTCTTATACGGATATCATCCAATAATTCTCCTTTCTCATTGATCACGTATATCACATCAATGGTTTCACTATTCTTTGCCACTCTTCTGATTACATCCAATACATAAGCGACCGTATTATATGTATGAACATATACATAATCCGGTGTCATGAGGCGGCCAACACTATCTTCCGGGTAGCCTAGTAAGGATAAAGTAATTTTTCTTTCCTCTGGGTTGAGCAGCTTAATCAGGCTACGCAAGGCTTCTTTAGGTAATTCTTCAAAAAAATCTGTGCGGTCATCCGGAGGTAGTTCATTCAGTAATTCAGCTGTTTTAAAGGGATGCAATTCACGTACGATACGGCGCTGATCAGAAATATCGAGGTTCTTAAATACACTGGCGGCGCGATGTATAGCCATATTGGCCATAATTTTTGTATTGTATTCAGGATATTCATCTATCCATTCTACTACATTGCTGATATTTTGATCATTCAGAAACTCACGAAGCGCTGAAAGATCATTCGCATTCAGTAATTCTTTGAATTGATCTTTGATGGCGATATTTTCGTCTTCCAGTGGCATGATGCAAATTTAGGGCTGAGATGAATGATCGAACTATTTTTTATTTGTTTATAAATTTTTTACCGGAATGAATGTACCTTCAATAGTCTAATTTATTCAGCAAAATGATTTTACCTGTTCTATGCATTGCCCCATCAGGCAAAAATGGCCGGGGAGTATTTACTTCACAACCTATTCCTGCAAATAAAATTATTGAAATATCCCCCGTAATTACCTTAAACAGGCAAGATAGAAAAATCGTAGAAAAGACCCGCTTGTTTAATTATATTTTTGAATGGGGGAAGGATAATTCAATGGCCTGTATCGCACTGGGATATGTATCCATGTATAATCATCATGCTCCGGCAAATTGTGAATATGAAATGGATTTTGATACGGATCTTATGTATATCAGGACCTTGCGCGCTATTAAAAAGGGGGAGGAGTTGTTTGTGAATTATCATGCAGAGCCTAATAATGACAGTGCATTGTGGTTTCAGACAAAATAATGATTCCGATTAATAAGATGTATAAACAATAATGATTCCTACAATTAACATGAGGATCATACCCAGGAAAAATAAAATATCTGCAACCAACTCCAGCTTTTTATTGCGACCCTGCCGGAGTGATGTATAAGCTAGAAATGCCGAGGTTAATAATATAAATAAATTGAAAGAAAGAATCTCATCTGCATAAGTATAGGTATTCATTTTTAATACCCGGAATAATGCGATTACCGTAACGCTTACACCTGCCATGGAAATAGCACCCGTGAATATATGTGAGGAAATTTCTGCTTTGTCTTTTTGGGATGGTGATCTGAATTTCATTTTAAAATGTCTGGTAATAAAATATTATTTTTCCTACAAGAGACTTTTGCTTATCAAAGCAGGTTTCTTTGTCTTTTAAGCCATTTGGTAAATATTCATATACCCAGGTATAATAATCTGAAGCACTACTGCGAATTTGTGTGAATGTGCTAACCCTGTTTTGTGTATCGTAATCAAATGTGAAATCAGGAAGCATTTGTTTTGCTTTTGAATTGTAACGAACGATATCTGATATCATGGCTGATGAAGTATAATAATAAAAATATTTTTCAAAGGGGATGCCTCTTTTTTCCCAGGTTTCAGAAACAATTTCTCCTTTATCCGTTTGAAATTCTACGGTTGTGGTATCTTTTTCATTTTTAATCAGGAGCATTTTTACAGGAAGATCTTTCTCATAAATCCATTTATGGTTCTCCTGTGAATGACTGTTCATAAAATTGTCAGAGGTAGTCGTGGATATACTTTCTACATGACCATTGTTATCATATTGATATAAGGTCACACTTAGAATATTTTCGCTGCTATCCATAGTTTTTATCAAGCGATCGTTTTCATAGTATGCAGTAGAAACAGTAGTTCCGGTATTTGATGAAGAGGAATTGGTAATGATCATTTGACCGTCTTTTGAAATCAATTGTTCCAGTTTAAAATCAGGAGATTGCGTTTCATCAGCTTCAAAACTTTTTGCGGAAACATTTCGAATATTATTTTTTCTCAATAAAGTATATTGATCATTGGTTTGTTTGGTAGTCAGGATATCATTAAAATAAAACTGGCTGTTGGAAGCAGAATGAAAAAAGACAACCAAAAAAATACTGCAGATTAATTTCATATTTCTAAATTATATAATCAAACGCAAACTTCGGGATACTTCGTATTCGTCAATAAGGACTTTTATCCTGCAATGTAAATATTGTAGATAAAGTAAAGTGCTGTAATTTTAGTTAAAATTCATTTACCAATTGCTTTTAAAATTATAGGAGATGAGTCGTATGATTACCATGTTTTAAATAAAGGTAATATGTTAAGATAGACCTGCATTGGAAAAATATTTAATGTAAAGACATTATTTTTTTGTTTGATAATTTTCCGGCATGAACAGGTTTATGAATAATTTGATGTCAACATTTTCTTTTAAATAGAACGTCACTTATGGAAGAAACGGGAAACTTATTTATGCGGCTTGTGCATATTATGGATGAACTGAGGGAAAAATGCCCCTGGGATCAAAAGCAAACCATTGCTTCATTACGTTCACTTACTATTGAAGAGATGTATGAATTAGCTGATGCCATTTCGAGAGAAGACTGGCAAAATATTAAAGAAGAATTAGGTGACCTATTGTTGCATATTGTCTTTTATGCGAAAATCGGCGCGGAAAAAAATGCATTCACGCTCCAGGAAGTCATTCAAGATATTTGTGAAAAGTTGATTTTCCGGCATCCGCATATTTATGGAGATGTAGTAGTGAAAGATGAAGAGGAAGTGAAAAGGAACTGGGAGAAATTAAAGAAAATTGAAGGTAAAAAATCTGCATTGGATGGAGTTCCCGCCGGATTACCGGGAATTGTAAAAGCATTACGCATCCAGGAAAAAGCTAAGCAGGTTGGTTTTGAATGGAAAAAAACAGACGATGTTTTTGAAAAAGTAGAGGAAGAAATCCTTGAGTTAAAACAAGCAATTTTACAGGATAATCAAAGAGATATTGAAGAAGAATTTGGAGATGTACTTTTCAGTTTAATCAACTTTGCCCGGTTTTTGCAAATAGATCCGGAAAATGCTTTGGAAAGAGTGAATAGGAAATTCATTTCGCGTTTTCAGGCCATGGAAAAATTAGCCGTATCAAAAGGTTCAAATATTCATGCACTTTCTTTGGAAGAAATGGACGCTCTGTGGAATGAAATTAAAAGTAACCCTTTGTGATTGGTCATCTTAAAAAAATATTTTATCGCCATGGCTACCTGCTTATTACGGCAGCCTGGTTATATACCATTTCATTTCTATTTACCAATTATTTTTCATATAGCTCCAATCCTCAAAGTGTAAGCCGACTGATTTCACAGTATATCATTTCACATGAAAACAGTTTTGCTGAATTATTAAAAGATACGGTTTCCATTAATGGACTCATCTCAGATAGCGCAAATAGCGTTAAACAAGACCTCGTCAATGATGGTATGGGCATCTTCGCTTACCAATTGAATGATGTGGGGAATCCTATACAGTTATACTGGAATACCAATTCCATGGCTATAAATAAAGATGACCTTGCCAGGCCTGATGGCCATTTTATGGTTAATAATCAAAATGGTTATTTTGAATTTATTAAAGAAACGATATCCCAAAATAATAGAACTTACATCATAGCTACATTGATTCCTGTACAATGGCATTATTTTATTGAGAATAAATATCTACAAACGCATTTTGCCGCGCTGCCACAAATTGGAAATGCGTACCATATCACCAGCCCGGCTAAAGGTGTACCTGTCTTGAATGCTAAGGGGGAAACCTTGTTTAAAATTAGTAAAAGCAATGATTACCATACCGGCCCCCCCGGCACGATTCCTTTGATATTAAGGTTTATAGCCATTATCCTTGCCATGATCTTCCTGAACTTTACCGCAACGAGTTTTGTTCAAACCAATGGATTTTTAAAAGGGTTTTCCATTTTAGCAATTACCATTTTTATTTGCCGTGGCTTGTCTTATTTTTTTGCAATACCTGCTATGCTGAGAGGTATTCCGTTATTTGATCCATTAATTTATGCATCCAGCGCATTGCATCCATCATTGGGTGATTTATTAATCAATGTAGTGATCCTTTTTTGGCTATTGGTTTTTATTCGATTTAATTATAAAAATGAATCCGTAAATAGGTTTGAACTTGGGAAAAAGGGAATTAAAAATATTGCTTTTTTCACTTTAATAATTCTGCCACTTATTACATGTTATTTTGTAGATATTATTCTCAGCCTGGTAAAGGATTCCACCATTCCATTTAATGTTACCGATTTTTTTTCCATCAATATTTATACAATTATTACACTTATAATTATTTGTTTCCTGTCACTAAGTTTTTATTATCTCATGAATTTATTGGAGCAATTAAGGATTGCTGCCGGTATTTCATTTTTCTGGAGAATGGTGATTACGGCTGTATCTGGATTGGTTTTTCTTTCATTGAATATTGGTAATGAAAATCTCCCGGTTTATTTTATGGCTATGATATGGTTACTGATATACCTGGCTATATTATTATTTCGACAGATTGATTATAAGGTATCATTGTTTCGTTCGACGTTCTTTATTTTTTGGGCAATTTTCTTTATCCTTCCGGTCACAATCCTAGTAACCTATCAAAACAGACTGATTGAAAATGCCCATCAAAAAAATTATGCATACAAGTTGGCATTGCAATCAGACAGTGGAGAAGAGTTTCTTTTGAAAACGGCCATCACCGGCTTTTCAAATAGTTTCTTTGGCGGAAATTTTTCTCGTTTTTATGATAAAAACGAAAATAAATTTCTGAAAGACAGTATTATCAATAATAATTTCTCAGGTTATTTAAATAAGTATGATACCCGTATTTATGCTTTTGACAATCAGCATCAACCACTTTTTAATCAGGATAATACCAGTTATGATGTGATTATGGCCATCATAACTTCACAAGGTAGAGCAACAAATACTCCCGGATTATATTTCTATGAAAATAGCTCTGATCATTTTGGATATATTTATTATAAAAATGTTTTTAATGAGAGTCATGTTTTGCAAGGAGATATTTTTGTAATTGTTGACCCGAAAACGATTAAAAACCAGGCTTTGGTACCTGAGTTATTTAAGGAATCAGATGATCTGTCATCTATTATTCCGGCTGATTATTCTTACGCTATCTACAATAAAAATCATCTCGTAAGCAGTTCTGCAGATTATACTTTTTCAGATACCTTGATTCAGGGGGCATCTCAAAAATCAGAGTTTTTTAACCGAAAAATAAATGGCTTCAATGAATTATGGTATTTCCCCAATAATCAGAAAGCGATTATTGTAGTAAAAAATGATAATTGGTTTTTAGAAGCACTGACCCTTTTCGCTTACCTGTTTTGCCTCTTTATTATCATTGTGGTGATCTTTCATTATGGCAGTTTAATTTTCAAAGCAAGATTCAGGTGGAAAAATCTCCGTCAGGTCTTTAATTTCAATATCAGGGCGCAGATTCAAACCATTATATTAAGTGTCAGTATTTTTTCATTTATCATTATAGGTATTGCTACGATTTCATTTTTTATATACCGGTTTGATAAAAATAATAAAGAGAAGCTTACGAATATTTCAAATATTATGGTGAATCAAATTGAAGCTGTTATCAGAAGTGAATTAATTTTTGATGATAACCTCAATATTAGCAATATCGGCATTAGTGGAGATCTGGAAAGGAAAATTGTGGAGATCTCAGAAGTACAAAATACCGATGTGAATTTTTATGATGTGAATGGTAATCTGAAAGCGAGTTCACAACCGTACATTTTCAATAAACAGGTTTTAAGTGATAAGATGAATCCGGATGCCTATTATCAAATGCATTATAACTTTTTGATCAAAGTGATAGAAAATGAAAAAGCTGCACAATTTTCTTTTCTTAGTATCTACCAGCCAATCAAAGATGAAAAGGGTATGACGATCGCATACCTCAATGTGCCCTACTTAAATTCTCAGAATGAACTGAAACAGGAAATATCCAATTTCCTTGTAACATTGATCAATTTAAATGCACTGATTTTTATTTTAGGAGGAACCATCGCATTGTTTATCACAAGAAGAATCACCTCCTCTTTTTCTTTGATTGGAAATAAAATGAAAGAAATCAGCCTGGGGAAAGTGAATGAAGAAATCGTTTGGAAAAGGAACGATGAACTGGGATTACTCGTTAAAGAATATAATAAAATGCTGTTGAAACTGGAAGAAAGCGCCCAGGCCCTGGGACGGAGTGAAAGAGAAGGCGCATGGCGTGAAATGGCCAGGCAAGTGGCACATGAAATTAAAAACCCACTCACACCTATGAAGCTGAGTATTCAATATCTTCAAAGAGCTATTGATAAGAATGATCCAAATGTCAAAGATCTTTCCAGACAGGTTGCATCCACTTTGGTGGAGCAAATTGACCAGCTTTCACAAATAGCCGGTGACTTTTCACAGTTTGCTAATATTGCTTCTGCCCGTAAAGAAAAATTTAACCTAAATGAAATGCTTTCTTCACTTACACTTTTATTTCAATCCAAAGATGAAGTAGAAATTGTATTGAATTTACCGGATGCGGAGACGCAAGTTTATGAAGATAAGACCCAGATAAACCGATTGTTTACCAATCTTATTAAAAATGCTATTGAAGCTTCTACCATGGAAAAAACCATTCATATCGAGATAGCCATTGAGCAAAGACAGCAAGATGTCTTAGTGACTGTTGCAGATCACGGTATTGGGATCAGTAAAGAAATGCAGGCTAAAATATTTACTCCGAATTTTACTACAAAAACATCCGGCACAGGCCTAGGCCTGGCCATTTGCAAAGGCATCGTAGAAAACAGCGGAGGAAGTATTTGGTTTCAGACTAAAGAATATGAAGGCACCACATTTTATGTGACCATACCTGTGTCCATTTAAAATATTTTGACTATCATTTTTTTCTCTTTCCGGTTTTTTCACTTTTAGTTCTCAAAAAAAATTATCAAATAAATAGTGGATATGTTTGAAAGTAATATCTTGATATTCTTCTATTATTTATTTTAAAAAGAATACAGGTGAAGTATTTATTTCATCGAAAAAAAATTTTTAAGAACCTTTGAATTGAGCAGGAATTTTTTTGTTAATCTTATAAAAAAGAGGAAAACTTCATCTAAAACCAAGCGATATCTTTTTTCATTAAAAATTACAATCACAAAAATATTTCGCAAAAAAATGCCATTCAATGAATCCCGGAATAGTAAAAAATAAAAAAAAGTTATTCATAGATGGTTCTTTTTTTAAATGAAAAAAAAGAAAGTTTGTTCGTAATTTATTTTTTGTAAAACTGTTTTTAGGGAATTCAGAAATATGGAAGAAAACCTGAGAAAAGAAATTTTTATAAGGGAGCAGATATTGGAAAATACTTCATGATGGTTTTTATTATTCAAAGATATAGGAAATCGGATTTCTTTGAAAATCAATGCTGGTAATAGTTTCAGCATAGAGAGAACAAAAAAAAGTCCCGGAACATACCAGGACTTTTTTGAATTAAATTTTAAAAAGGCTTATTTTTTCTTTGCAGCAGCTTTTTTAGGAGCGGCTTTTTTTGCAGCTTTTTTAGGAGCGGCTTTTTTTGCAGCTTTTTTAGGAGCGGCTTTTTTTACAGCTTTTTTAGGAGCGGCTTTTTTAGGAGCAGCTTTTTTCGCAGCGGCCTTTTTAGGAGCAGCTTTTTTTGCGGCTTTTTTTGCAGTTGCCATTTTTTTAGATTTAAAAGTTAGTAAATACTTTATAAAAATAAAAACTTTCTGCAAACTCCCAAAAAAAATTTTTTATGCTTCAATGATTGCAGGAGGGAGAACAGAGACATTTGTTTTATCTCCCTTCGTTTTTTTGAATGAAACCATCCCATCTGTAAGGGCAAATAATGTAAAATCTTTTCCGATTCCTACATTTTTCCCGGGATGGTATACGGTACCTCTTTGACGTACAATAATATTACCTGCAATAGCGGGTTGGCCACCAAAAATTTTTACACCTAAACGTTTACTTTGCGAGTCACGTCCATTCTTTACACTGCCTTCACCTTTTTTATGTGCCATATAATTTGTCTTTTAAAATAAATTGTTTAAAAATATTCTTTCAAAAATGAAATTATGCGATGCTTTCAATTTTAATTCGGGTATATTGGGTACGATGCCCATGCTTTTTTCTGAAGCCTTTTCTTCTTTTCATTTTAAAAGCTATAACCTTATCGCCTTTTACAAGATCACTGATAATTTCAGCCTTTACTAATTTGGGAGCATCTTTACCCATAGCTAATTTGCCTTCATCAGCGGAAAACAGGATTTCATTAAATTCAATTTTATCACCGGCTTTACCTGCAAGATGTGGAACATAGATATGCTGACCTTCTTGTATCTTATATTGCTGCCCCTGGATTTTTACGATTGCGAACATGTTTTACAAAATTAGGACGGCAAAGGTAATGGTTTCTAATGAAACAAGGCAAGAAATCTTAAATAAATTTAAAGAATGGGGAACGGTTTATACCCATTTTAAGCAAATCATTACTTTTGCATTATATTTTGAGTATGTCCGGCTATTCCGGATCTTTCAAATAACGATTGCTCCATTATGAAGTTAAAAACGCTTTTTGCAAAGCCATTTGCAAACTATATCTATTCCCGTTTATCAAAGGATATGGATCATGCTGTGGAAAACCAGGAATTGATCATGAAACAACTGGTGAAATCCGCACGAGGAACAGTTTTTGGGAAAGATCATGATTTTGCCTCCATTAAATCGTACGATGATTTCCGCCTTAAAGTACCGGTTAGTGATTATGAAGAATTGAAAAAATACATTGAGCTTATCAAAGAAGGGAAACAAAATATCCTTTGGAAAGGGAAGCCGATTTATTTTGCCAAGACCAGTGGCACCACAAGTGGTGTAAAATATATACCCATTACAAAAGAGTCTATTGCCAACCATATCAATACCGCAAGAGATGCATTACTCTGTTATATTGCTCAAACGGGTAATGCAGGGTTTACCGATGGTAAAATGATTTTCCTTAGTGGTAGCCCCACTTTAGAACGTATTGGAGGTATCCCTACCGGACGATTAAGTGGAATCGTCAATCATCATATTCCTCGTTATCTTAGAAGTAACCAGCTGCCTACTTTTGAAACCAATTGTATAGAAGATTGGGAAACAAAACTGGATAAAATTGTCGAAGAAACCTTGGGCCAAAATATGACCCTTATCAGCGGCATCCCCCCATGGATGCAAATGTATTTTGACAGGTTACAAGAAAAGACCGGTAAAAAGATTATGGATATTTTTCCCAACCTTAGTTTAATCGTACAGGGAGGCGTTAATTTTGATCCATACAAAAAAAGGCTTTTTGAAAGTATCGGGAAAAAAGTAGATTATATCGAATTATATCCGGCCAGTGAAGGCTTTATTGCATTCCAAGATCGGCCTGGCGAGGAAGGCCTATTACTCAATACGAATTCCGGGATTTTTTATGAATTTATCCCTGTGGAAGAAATGATCAAGGGAAACCCTAACAGAATTTCTCTAAAAGATGTGGAAATCGGAAAAAACTATGTTTTAATCATAAACAGTAATGCAGGATTATGGGGATATAATTTAGGGGATACCATCAAATTTGTAAGTAAAAATCCTTACAGGCTGCTCGTTACGGGAAGATTACGGCACTTTATTTCAGCTTTTGGAGAACACGTAATCGCTGAAGAGGTAGATGAAGCCTTACTAAAAACAGCAGAAGAAAAAAATGTAAAAATCGTAGAGTTTACTGTGGCCCCCAAAGTGCAGAGTAATGATGGAAAAAGCTACCATGAGTGGTTTATTGAATTTGAGAATATGCCGGATGATTTGGAATCATTTGCATGCAGTCTCGACCAAAACCTGCGTAAAAAGAATGTGTACTATGATGACCTCATTACCGGTAATATTTTAGAAAGCCTGCATATAAGACCTATATATAAAAATGGCTTTATAGAATATATGCGCTCAATTGATAAATTGGGAGGACAAAATAAATTACCCAGGCTGAGTAATGACCGCACATTGGCAGATGCCCTTGAACCATTTATTCTTTCCTGAAATTTTCTTGTGCATCAATAGATTTTTTTGCAATTAAAAACACCGGCTCAATTATCTTTACCAATACCTGGTATTCCAGGGCTGATTATTTAATGGGTAAAAAATTTTGAATGAATGATTTAAAACGTATCGCCATTTTTGGTTCTACCGGCTCCATCGGTACACAGGCATTGGAAGTCATTGCTGCAAATAGCAATAAATTTTCCGTTGAAATCTTAACTGCACATACAAATGATGACCTGCTTATACAACAGGCCCTGGCTTTTAATCCGAATGTAGTGGTTATTGTAGATGAAAGTAAATATACCCGGGTCAAAGATGCTTTGCAACACACCAATGTAAAAGTTTTTGCCGGTGAAAAAGCTTTGGAAGAAACAGCCGCTATGGATTGTTATGATCTGATGTTGGCTGGTATTGTAGGTTATGCCGGGCTTAAACCTACATTATGTGCCATTGAAAATGGTAAACCGGTTGCTTTGGCAAATAAAGAAACATTAGTGGTAGCAGGTGATATCATCATGCAAAGAGCTATTGAAATGAGGGTGCCCATCATTCCGGTGGATAGTGAACATTCAGCCATATTCCAATGCCTGGTAGGAGAAGGAAGAAATAAAATTGAACAAGTAATTCTCACCGCCAGTGGAGGACCATTCCTGGGAAAAAAACCAAACTTCCTGGTTAATGTAAAACGGGATCATGCATTGCAGCATCCGAACTGGAGCATGGGCGCTAAAATTACGGTAGATTCTGCAACCTTGATGAATAAAGGACTTGAGATGATTGAAGCAAAATGGTTGTTTAATTTACCTGCTCATAAAATAAAAGTGGTGGTGCATCCGCAAAGCATCATTCATAGTATGGTACAATTTGAAGATGGGAGTATCAAGGCTCAAATGGGTTTGCCCGATATGAAATTACCCATTCAATATGCATTGGCATTTCCTCAAAGAATTCCAAGTGATTTTCCTCGCTATGATTTTAAGAAACCATCCACATTAACTTTTGAAGAACCCGATTTGAAAACATTCCGAAATTTATCGCTCGCCATAGAAGCATTACACAAAGGAGGTAATATGCCCTGCCTGCTCAATGCCTCTAATGAGATTGCAGTATATGCTTTTTTGCGTAACCGGATCGGTTTTTTAGATATTTCGGAAATGGTTGAACGAACTATGCAAAAGATCAAATTTATTGAAAAACCCACACTACAGGAATACCTGGACAGTGATGCGGAGGCTAGAAATTTTGCAGCATCTTTAATTGAATTATAAAGATTAATCCAGGTTTAGCAATTAATTTTAAACAACATTCGTATCATTGCGAAAATAACAATGCTATTATCAGGTCAACGCATACTATGAATTAAATGGAGTATTTACCTGGTATTGATATAAAAAAATATTTATGCTTTTAGTTATTGAATGGGGTAGTGTAGGAATCAAAACTTTACAATTTATTCTTTCCTTTTCTATTTTAGTTACGTTACATGAACTGGGACACTTCGCCACAGCAAAATGGTTTGGTTGCAGAGTTGAAAAATTTTATCTTTTTTTCAATCCTTGGTTTAGTCTTTGGAAAAAGAAAATAGGAGAAACGGAATATGGCATTGGATGGGTTCCATTTGGGGGCTTTGTGAAAATTAGCGGGATGATTGATGAGAGCATGGACAAAGAACAATTGAAACAGGCCCCTCAACCATATGAATTCCGTAGTAAGCCCGCCTGGCAAAGGCTCATTGTGATGATCGCCGGCGTGATAGTCAACATATTATTGGCCATCTTCCTTTTTATGATGATTACTTATAAGTGGGGAGATGAATACCTGCCGGTAAAAAACCTGAAGTATGGTTTACATGCAGATTCCCTGGCTATTAAATTGGGTATTCAGGATGGTGATAACATCGTTGGAATCAATGGAAAACCACTGGACAATTTTGGTACCATTCCTGCCCAGATTATGCTTACGGATGCTAAGAATATTCAGGTACAACGGAATGGAGAAACAATGAATGTTGCTATTCCGGATGGATTTATCAATTTATTAAGCAAGAATAAATTAATGGGTTTTGCTGATGTACGTTTTCCCGTATTCGTCGATTCTGTAGCATCTTCAGCAAAATTTGTGAAAGGTGAATTACAAAAGAATGACCAAATTATTGGTATCGGAAATCACCCGCTTCAATTTTATAATGAATATACCCAAATCATACAGCAGTATAAATCTAAAGATGCTTCTATTACTGTTTTACGGGGCAATGATACAATACAGGTTATTGCTAAAATTGATAAAGATGCAAAAGCAGGGTTTTTCGCAAGGAGTGCTATGAGTATTTTCGGCACAGTTACCAAGCATTATAGCTTCATGGAAGCTATACCGGCCGGTTTCAATAGATGTTTTGAAACTTTGGGCAGGTATATGACCGGGTTAAAACAAATTTTTACAGGAAAAGTAAATGCCAATGATTCTTTAGGAAGTGTGATTAGTATTGGAAATACTTTCCCGGGTGTATGGGATTGGGAACGATTCTGGACATTGACAGCCATTTTTTCCATTATACTGGCCTTTATGAATATCCTTCCTATACCGGCACTGGATGGAGGTCATGCTTTATTTTGTTTGATTGAAATGATCACCGGCAAAAAACCAAGTGATAAATTTATGGAATATGCCCAAATGTTTGGGATGGTTTTGTTACTCGGATTAATGGTTTATGCGCTTGGTCTGGATTTTTGGCGATTGTTTAAATAAGTAAGTAAGCCTATTCATTTTTTCAACTTCACTTATATTTTTCTTATCTTTGAAAAGATAGGGGCTGTATGGTTTTGACAGCATCGGTTGTGGTAAGAATAAGCATGCAGTGCGTTGTGTAATTAGCACTTCTCCGCAAGGAGCCCTTCGGGGAAATATGAATACCCAACATTTAAATGGCAACACACAGTTAGCCATGGCTGCTTAATCAGTGATTAAGTAACCATTTGGGCCGCGTTGAGCAGGTTTTTCCGGTACCACGCTCCGCCGCCGACTCAAAATCAAATCCGGAATGCTGCTGGGCAATGCCGTGACCTCAGCATAAGATTATTCGGCTAAGTACGGTTCCGGTTTGTTCCTTCCCTTTTCCGTATCGAAAAATAATAAGGAAATAAGCATGTAGAAAACTTATGGCAGCCTTGTTTGGACAGGGGTTCGAATCCCCTCAGCTCCACGAAAGCTTTTGAAATTTTTCAAAAGCTTTTTTTTGGCAGAAAAATATTTACACATTTTGTAATTCAAACGCCCATTCTCTGGATTCATTTTCTTCTATATCTTCATGGTGTAGATCAAAAATGATAATGGAAATATCATCATACGTGCATTTTAATTTCCACAACTCTTTTATAGAAATGACTCCTGTAATATATCCCACCTGTTGATTACTAAAAGATTCATCAATGGATAAAAATCGGTATTGCAGGATTTCTCTTTTTTCTATGGGAAATGAAATGAATATGTTTAAATAGAAACTATTTTCCAGCAGTGGAATATGGTCTGAAAAAAATTTAATATAGCTGTAGGTATAATTATGATACAGAGCGGCTATGTCCGAAAGAACTGCGGATGCCGTGGGTAATGCACCGGCACCTTTACCGGAGAAGAATTGAACATCACCATGTGCAGCCTTTGTTAATACTCCATTTAATACATCATCTACTTGATAAAAGGGATGATGAGGTGGAATAAATTTTGGTGCTACAACTCCACATAATTTTCCTTCTTTGCTGAGCACATTAAAGGCCACTAATTTAATTTTATATTTTTCTCTACGGGCATATTCAAAATCAATATCTCTGAGTTGATTGATGCCTACCCTAAAGATGGCTGTTGCATCCAGGCATTTTCCAAAAGCATGCGACGTTAATATGGAGAGCTTATAAGCAGCATCCAATCCTTCTGTATCCAGGCTTGGATCACTTTCTGCATAACCTAATTCTTGTGCTTCCTTTAATGCAATCTGAAACGAGCTATTTTGTTCAAGCGCCCTGGAGAGAATAAAATTTGTTGAGCTGTTTACTATTCCTTCAATGGATTGTAAAGTACAACACTTATAGTATTCTTCCAGATTTCGGATCACAGGAATACTTGCGCCACAAGATGCTTCGTATAAGAAAGGCGTTTTAAATTTTTTTTGCAGATGCACTAATTCCCGGAAGTTTTCTGCGATCATCTTCTTATTTGCAGAAATCACGGCTTTCCCTTTTTTTAAAGCTGATGTAACAATGGTGAATGCTGCTTTTGCATCATCAATCAATTCAATGACCAAATTAATTTCAGGATCATTTAAAATATCATTTGGATCGAAACTTAGAATGGGCGTATTCAGAGGCCTTTTTTTGTCGGATGATTTTACTACGATTTTTTTAATGGAGGCTATGGTATGATCTGTTTGTAACAAATCATAAATGCCTTTGCCTACGCAACCAAAGCCAAATAAACCGATACTTAATTTATTTTGTGACATAAAATTCTTTTAATGATTTGATTGGTTGATTTTCAGTTGAGAAGGCAAAATTTATAGCCTGTTCCAGGTCTGCAATAAGGTCGTCTGCATCTTCCAGGCCGATGGATAAACGAATCAATGAGTCGGTTACTCCATTTTGATTTCTTATCTCTGCCGGAATGGATTTATGGGTCATTTCTGCCGGAATGCATAATAAACTTTTTACACCACCAAGACTTTCTGCTAATTTGAAGTAAGCAGTGTGTGTTGCAATGCTCTTTGCTCTATTTTTATCATCCTGTACAAGGTCAAAAGAAACAATACCACCCGGATATTTCATTTGTTTACGGGCAATTTCAAAATTTGCATGCGAAGAAAGGCCCGGGAAATAAACATTTTTAATAAATGGATTGGAGGATAAAAAGCGGGCTACTTTATAGGCATTTTCAGCGTGTTGTTTTACGCGAAGATCCAACGTTTCTATACCACGAATGACTAACCAGCTATCAAAAGGAGCCAATACCGCACCGGAAGCATTTTGGATAAATTTTATTTTTTCACCTAAAGCATCATTTTTTGTAATAACAAGCCCTGATATTAAATCGCTATGGCCTCCTAAATATTTTGTGGCACTATGCACGACAATATCAGCGCCTAGATGAATGGGTTTTTGGGAGACGGGCGATGCAAATGTATTATCCACACAAAGCAGGCTGCCGTTGGCTTTGGCAATTTTTGCAATGGCTTCAATGTCGGATATTTTTAAAGTTGGGTTTGTGGGGCTTTCGACCCATACCAGTTTTGTTTTTTCCGAAATTTGATTAAATACATTTTCTGCATTTGTTGTATCACAGAATTTTACGGTAATACCCAACCTTGTATAAACCTGAGTGAATAACCTGAATGCACCTCCATAAATATCATCAACGGCAAGTATTTCGTCACCTGCAGATAATAATTTCACAACCGCATCAATAGCCGATAAACCACTTGCAAAAGCAAAGCCCTGTGCGCCATTTTCTAATGTAGCAATAAGGTCTTCAAGGGCTTTTCTTGTAGGGTTATTTGTTCTTGAATAATCAAAGCCTTTATGGATGCCCGGTTCATCCTGCACAAATGTGGAAGTTTGATAAATCGGTGTGGAAATTGCACCGGTCAGAGGATCAACCGGGATACTGTGTAAGATTTTTGTTTGCTCTTTCATGTTGATTTTAATTTTTTTGATAAAATAATAGGCCTTGTGCGAAAGATTATTATCAAAAAAAGAAAAGGGGGGAAATGAAAATGCTCTTCAAACGAGCAGTCAGAAGAGCATACAAACAAAATTTAAAAGGATGCTTTATTTCTAACTTATCTTTCCCTGGCATAGGCCTGGGTTGAATTTGGCACCTTATCCCGATTTGATACGGGGTAGGTTGTCAAGACTTCATCGGGTCAATTCCCTCTGTCTTTCCTGATAAGAATACTTTGTCACAGAACTATTGCAAATGTATAAGTGAAAATAAATTAAAACCAAATTTTTTAAAAAAAATTTTTCTTCGGTAAAAGAATTGGTTTATTTGAAAGGCCAATTGGGCATTAAAAAACCGCCTTGAAATTGGCGGTTTTTTGATTTTATAAATTACCTCTTAATGCTTGTTCTGCTTCTATTGCTTCGAATAAGGCTTTGAAATTACCCTTGCCAAAACTCTTAGCGCCTTTACGTTGTATGATCTCGAAAAACAAGGTGGGTCTGTCTTCCAGGGGCTTTGTAAAAATTTGAAGAAGGTAGCCTTCATGATCTCTGTCCACTAATATACCCAAATGTTTTAAAGGTTCGAGGTCTTCATCTATTTGGCCAACTCGACTGATAAGGTCATCATAATAACTGGAAGGGATTTTTAAAAATTCAATACCACGGCTTTGTAGATCTGTAACGGTTTTTACAATATCATGGGTTGCAAGTGCCACATGCTGGCAGCCTTCTCCATCATAAAAATCCAAATATTCTTCTACCTGTGATTTCTTTTTGCCTTCAGCCGGTTCATTTATTGGGAACTTTACATAACCATTTCCATTACTCATTACTTTACTCATCAAGGCAGAGTATTCTGTAGAAATATCTTCATCATCAAAGCTTAAAATATTTTTGAACCCCATGACATCTTCATAAAATTTCACCCAGGGATTCATTTGGTTCCAGCCTACATTTCCCACACAATGATCTACATATAATAAACCTGATGATGGTGGGTTATACGCGGTTTTCCACTCAATATATCCTGGCATGAAAACACCTTTATAATTTTTTCTTTCTACGAACACGTGTACGGTATCACCATAAGTATGAATACCGCTAAGAACCACTTCGCCCTGGTCATCCTTTAAAGAAATGGGCTCCATATAACTTTTAGCGCCGCGCTTGGTCGTTTGTTCCCAGGCATCGCGGGCATCATATACCATCAGTGCAAGAGTTTTTACGCCATCTCCATGTTTATATATGTGATTGGCTATCTCATTGTTTGAGCGCAATGGTGTAGTTAAAACAAATGTAAGTTTATGTTGACGGATCACATAGCTTGCACGGTCTTTCACGCCTGTTTCAGGCCCTGCATATGCCACACTTTGAAAACCGAATGCCGTTTTATAAAAATGAGCAGCCTGTTTTGCATTGCCTACATAAAATTCTACATAATCGGTTCCTTGCAATGGCAAAAAATCTATTCCCTGCTCTGTCGTATTTTTTTCAAATGTTGCTGTTTCCATAATCAGTATTTTAAAAAATGAGATTAACAAAATTAATTATCTGGCCTGGATTTGCAAAAAACCAATCTGAATTTATCATTTCATTATTTCAATAAGTATTGTTGCGTGGATGTTTTATTTTGTATTCAGTATTAAAAAAAGAAAGCTATTTGATATTTAAAAAAATACAATTTTTATTTGCACCTTTGCGGGCACATTGAGCCAACTGAATTTATTTGGTAAATATTTTAATAATTGACAATGAAAATTTTAGTTTGTATTAGTAAGACACCGGATACAACATCACGAATCGCTTTTAAGGATAATAATACAAAGTTTGATGATGCTGGTGTGCAATGGATTATTAATCCGTATGATGAATGGTATGCTTTAGTACGTGCTATTGAATTAAAGGAAAAAGATGCTCAGGTTATTATACATCTTATTACTGTTGGAGGCCCGGATTGCGACCCGGTTATTCGCAAGGCCCTGGCTTTAGGTGGTGATTTGGCCACACGTGTAAACTCCACAGATTCAGATTCTTTTAATATTGCATCTCAAATAGCAGCTGTGGCTAAAACAGAAAAGTATGACCTGATTATGACAGGTAAAGAAACTATTGATTTTAATAGTTCATCTGTGGGTGCAATGATCAGTGAATTGCTTGAGTATCCCTTTGTATCACTGGCTACAAAATTTGACCTGAATAATGATATAGCCACAATTACGCGTGAAATTGAAGGAGGAGAAGAAACTGTAGAATTAAAATTGCCAATGGTAATCAGTTGCCAGAAGGGTATGGCCGAGCAGCGAATTCCCAATATGCGCGGTATCATGTCTGCTCGAACAAAACCATTGAACGTAGTAGAACCAATTTCTGTAGCTGCAACAACAGAATATCTGAATTTTAGTATGCCTCCGGCAAAAGCGGGTGTTAAATTGGTGCCGGCAGATCAAGTTGCAGAATTAGTGAGGCTTTTACATGAAGAGGCAAAAGTTATTTAAAGTATCTTTTAAAAAATTTATTATGGTATTAATTTATATAGATCATTCTGAAGGGGAAATTAAAAAATCATCTTATGAGGCTTTGACCTATGGGGTTGAATTAGCCAAATTATTGGGAACTGAAGCAAATGGCCTTATTACAGGCACTATTCATGGAGATGCTGCTGAATTAGGTAAATATGGGATCAGTAAAGTCTTCCAGGTAAATAAACCAGAATTGAATACAATTGATGCTGCTGTTTTGACAAAAGTAATCGCCCAGGCAGCCAATGATACTGGGGCTAAAGAAATCGTGTTTTCGCACAATACCACAGCGAAAACCATTGCTCCCCGGGTAGCAGTTCGTTTAAAAGCCGGCCTGGTAAGTGGCGTTACTTCTTTACCTGATTTAACAAGTGGTTTTGTGATCAGGAAATCTGTATTCAGTGGCAAAGCCTTTGCCAACGTGAAGATGAACACAGATATAAAAGTTATTAGCATTAATCCAAATAGCTTTCATATTTCTAAAAATGAAACAGGGAATGCTGAAGTAATACAATTAGATATTCCGGTACCGGCATCCTCCATTAAAGTTATTTCTGTTAACAAAGTACGAGGAGAAGTTCCCCTTACGGAGGCAGAGATTGTCGTTAGCGCTGGTAGAGGATTAAAAGGCCCGGAAAATTGGGGAATGGTAGAAGAGCTTGCAAAAACTTTGCATGCCGCTACTGCATGCAGCCGTCCTGTTGCCGATTCCGGCTGGAGACCACACCATGAACATGTAGGTCAGACGGGTATTCAAATTGCGCCTGATTTATATATTGCTTTGGGTATTTCAGGGGCAATACAACATTTGGCTGGTGTAAACCGAAGTAAAACCATTGTGGTAATCAATAAAGATCCGGAAGCACCTTTCTTTAAATCAGCTGATTATGGTATTGTAGGAGACGTTTTTGAAGTGGTTCCAAAACTTATTGAAGAAATTAAAAAGATTCAATAAAAAAAAATCCCGCCGGTAAGCAGGATTGTTTTTTGCCGTTTTAAGTTTCAGGAGTTACATTTTTTAACCATCGGCTACGGCTTTTCTTTGATTGGATATTGGAGGCTTATCATTAATTGGATATTGGACTTATACGGGAAAAGCGGTTAAGCGTTTCACAGAGTAAAAGTAGGGCAATAAATTTTAGTTAAATAAATATTAAAGGTATTAAAATATCCCATTCGGACACAAAAAGCCTTTTACGGATATTTTTATTTTCGTGGAGAAATGATATCTGGACGCTTAATAGCAGTCTTTTTTTCGGCATTTTCCAATCTCCATTCTTCTATCATGCGATGATTTCCACTCAATAAAACATCTGGAACTTTCCAATCTCTAAACACTTCAGGCCTGGTATATACATCGGGTGCCAGTAAATTATCCTGGAAAGAATCTGTAAGTGCAGAAGTTTCATCATTTAATACACCGGGAATTAATCTCCCTATGGAATCTATCAAAATGGCCGCCGGTAATTCCCCACCACTTAAAACAAAATCACCGATCGATATTTCCAGGGTTACAAAATGATCTCTTATCCTCTGATCTATTCCTTTATAATGTCCACAAATGATCATCAGGTTTTTCACCATAGATAATTTGTTACATTCTTTTTGTACCAGTTGTTGTCCATCCGGTGTCATATAAATTATTTCATCATAATGCCTGGATTTGTTTAAAAATTCAATAGCATTGGCCAATGGTTCACACATCATGACCATTCCAGCTCCACCTCCAAATGGATAATCATCCACCTGTCCATATTTATTGACGGCCCATTGTCGTAAATCATGCACATGTACTTCCAATAAACCTTTATCCCGGGCTCTTTTCATGATGCTATGCTGCAAGGGGCTTTCCAGTAATTGTGGCACAACTGTAAGAACATCGATTCTCATTTTTCAAAGTTAATTAAACAATCAAAACGCGCCACTTCTCATTCTATTGAACCCTTATCTTTGTAATATGGATATTGAATGTTCAAAAACTGAACTGGTTTTATTAAAAAAAATTGCTGCATCCGCCCAGGAAATGAAAACACCCTGCTATTTAATAGGAGGGTTTGTCCGTGATAAATTACTGAAAAGGCCGGTTCAGGATCTGGATATTGTATGCGTGGGTGATGGTATTGAACTTGCCTATCTTTTCTCAACGAAATTTAATCCTGCACCGGCATTGGCGCATTTCAAAAATTTTGGCACTGCACAGATTAAGTTAAACGCAATACACCTTAACGAAGATCCTCATGATTCAACAGGTTATGAAATCGAATTTGTAGGTGCAAGAAAAGAAAGCTATTCCGATCATTCCAGGAAACCTGAAGTGTACCCGGGATCTTTTCAGGATGACCAATTACGCCGTGATTTTACTATTAATGCCATGGCTATTAGTTTAAACGAAACGGATTTTGGTTCTCTCCTGGATCCTTTTGATGGGAAAGAGGATTTAAAGCAAAGAATACTTAAAACGCCATTGGATCCGGGAATTACATTTACAGATGACCCTTTAAGGATGTTGCGCGCCATTCGTTTTGCTACACAATTGAATTTTGATATTGATCAGGAGACTTTCCTGGCTATCCAAAAAAATGCAGAACGGATACATATCGTATCTACAGAAAGAATAACCGGTGAATTGAATAAGATAATTTTAGCCGATAAACCCTCAATAGGTTTTCATTTGTTGAGTGAGAGCGGATTATTAGATATTATTTTTCCTCAAATGATGCGCTTACATGGCGCTGAGTATGTAGATGGTAAAGGGCACAAAGACAATTTTTATCATACACTTCTGGTATTGGATAATGTGGCTGAGAAAACAAATGATTTATGGATGCGTTGGGCTGCCATCCTACACGATATTGCCAAGCCGGTAACCAAAAGGTTTGATCATCAAAGCGGATGGACTTTTCATGGCCATGAAGTTGTTGGTGCCAAAATGGTTCCCAAAATTTTCAAGCAACTCAAATTACCATTAAATGAAAAAATGAGATTTGTTCAAAAAATGGTCCTGCTTCACCTGCGCCCGATCAGCCTGACAAAAGAAAATATTACGGATAGCGCCGTTCGCCGTTTATTGCTGGATGCAGGAGAGGATATAGATCAGTTGATGATCCTTTGCAATGCGGATATTACCAGCAAGAATAAAATCAAGAAGGCCAGGTTTATGGAAAACTTTAAAATGGTGCGTAAAAGAATGCAGGAAGTAGAGGAAAAAGATCATTTAAGGAACTGGCAACCACCGGTATCAGGAGAAGAAATCATGCAGGCATTTGGCTTAAAACCCTGCCGGGAAGTAGGCATCATCAAAGACTCCATTCGCGAAGCGATATTGGATGGTAAAATTGAAAACAACCATTCGGCTGCATTTTCATTTATGCTTCAAAAAGCGAAAGATTTAAACTTGCAACCGGTGGACTAATAGTTACTTTCCATCAAAAGATTTGATGTATTTTTAAATAATTAGAATTCTATGGCTATTTTAAAATTCAGGATTTACCTCGAGGAAGATGATACTGTTTATCGTGATATCTTAATACAACATAAGCAATATTTTTCCCAATTGCATGGCACTATTTTACAAGCCTTTGGCTTTGATAATAAACATGAAGCCACTTTTTTCCGGAGTAATGACCAATGGGTACATGGCCGTGAAATTTCGCTCATGAAGTATGATAAACCCTATAAAGCCGAACCTCTTTTAATGGATCAAACAACCATTGGCAGTGAAATTCTTGATACCAATCAGAAATTTATTTACCTCTATGATTTCACAAAAAAATGGACGTTTTTAATTGAGTTAATTCATGTAACAAAAGAAGAAAACAGAAATATGACTTATCCCTATATTTCCCGTTCGGAAGGTATTGGGCCTACACAATACGGAACAAAAAGTTTATTAGGTAGCAAATTCGCAGATATTGAAGAGAAGTATGACCTAGGTAAAAACCTGGATGGCTTTAGTGAAGAAGGAGAAGATGGTTTGAATACCGGGAATATGGATATCAGTGAAGATGCTGATGAATAAATTTCTAAAATCATTTTTTAAATGCATATATTGATTACAGGTGCAAATGGCTTTTTAGGCAGTCATCTTGTTCATTATTTTAATGCAATGAATACTAAGGTGACAGCCACAGGCCGTGGCTTCTATAGAGATGTTGATTTGAAAAAGAAAGTGCATTATATAAATGCAGAACTCACCGATGAAAGTCAGGTAACAAGCCTTATACAAACAGTCCAGCCGGATGTGATCATTCATAATGCTGCCATGAGTAAACCAAATGATTGTCATACTCGCAGGGATGAATGTTTAAAAATAAATGTGGAAGCGACCCGTTATTTATTAAATGCGGCTACTCAAATTTCAACAGAAAAAAATATTCATTTCATTTTTTTTTCTACGGATTATATTTTTGGAGAGAATGGCCCACATGCAGAGGAAGACATTCCCGGCCCACTAAATTTTTATGGAGAATCAAAATGGATGGCAGAAAAAGTGGTTACTGCTGCAAAAATTCCAACTACCATTATTCGCCCTGTTTTTATTTATGGCCCGGAAAGAACAGGGGTCAGGAGTGGTTTTGTACAATGGGTAAAAAATAGTTTGGAAAAAAATGAATCTGTCAAAGTAGTCTCCGATGAAGCACGTACACCCACATTTGTTGGGGATATTTGTAAGGGGGTTCAGGCTATTATTGACAAAAAGAAAACCGGCGTTTTTCATCTGGCAGGAAGTGAAATTATCTCACCGGCCGAAATGGCCATAGCCACAGCCAATTTATTAGGATTAGATGCAGATTTAATTGAAGTCGTCAAAGGCGCTACATTAAATCAACCTGTACTAAGAGCACGAAAATCAGGTTTAACCATTCATAAGGCGATGAACGAATTGAATTATCATCCAATTTCTTTTGAAGAAGGGTTAAAAAAAACGTTTCCTGTTTTAAATCGTGAAAAGTTTAAGAATTGAAAAAGTCATCCAGCCCGCGTCTTTCTTTTTTCGTAGGCCTGCCCATTTTACTAAGCCTTTTTCCAGTATGAAATACAGGTGCCTGGTATGATAAATCTTTCTTTTCTACCACGGGCGTTATATCCAGATAAAATTGGACAGCTTCCGCATATTGAACCCTTTGCTGAAGAAAGCCTGTGACTTTAATGACCCACTTTCGGTTTGATGCTTTTATTTCATATTGATCGTTTAATTCGATCATCTTTGAAGCTTTTACCGATTGGCCATTCATTTTGATATTTCCTTTACTGCATGCCTCAGTAGCCTGGGATCTGGTCTTAAAAATTCGGATAGACCATAAATATTTATCAATCCTGATTTTTCCGGAAGTGGCATTCATGGGTAAATGACTTCTATTAGAAAAGATACGGATAAATTATTTTTTCAATTCCGCATAATATTGATGGAAAAAGGGAATGGTTTCTATGCCTTTATAAAAATTAAACAGATCATATTTTTCATTGGGGCTATGCAGGTTATCACTATCCAGACCAAATCCCATGAAAACCGTTTTGCAATGCAATACCGATTCAAAAAGGGCAGTGATGGGGATACTGCCACCACCGCGTACCGGGATAGGTTTTTTCCCAAAAGTTTTTTCAATCGCTTTAGAAGCGGCCTCATATTCTATACTGTCAACCGGAGTCATATAAGGATCTCCTCCATGATGTTCAAAAATATTTACGCTAACACAATCCGGTGCAATTTTTTTCAAATGATCCATGATTAATCGGGTCATTTTTTCGCTCTTCTGATTCGGTACCAGCCGACAGGAAATTTTTGCAGTAGCTTTTGATGGTAAAACTGTTTTTGCACCTTCACCCGTATAGCCGCCCCATATTCCATTCAGTTCGAGAGTAGGTCGGATACCGGTTCTTTCATTGGTAGTATAGCCTTTTTCTCCCCATAAATTTTTTACACCCAGGTCCTTTTTATAGGCTGCTTCATCAAAGGGTGCTTTGGCCATTGCTTTTCTTTCTTCATCTGTAGAATTGACTACATCATCATAAAATCCAGGGATCGTAATATGATTATTCTCGTCATGAAGAGTTGATATCATTTGTGCTAAAATAGTGATCGGATTCGCTACGGCTCCGCCATAAACGCCACTGTGTAAATCCCGATTGGGGCCGGTGAGTTCAATTTCTATATATGATAAGCCACGCACCCCAACATCAATGCTTGGAGTTTCCATGCTCAACATGGATGTATCACTGATCAGGATTACATCAGCTTTTAAAAGCGCTTTATTTTCTTCTAAAAATTCTGCAAGATGTGCAGAGCCTATTTCTTCTTCTCCTTCAATGATAAATTTGATATTGACAGGTAATGAATTCGTTTTTGTCATTATTTCCAGCGCTTTGATATGCATATAAAACTGACCTTTATCATCACAGGATCCACGGGCATATATTTTACCGTCTTTGATGACCGGATCAAAAGGTCCACTATTCCACAGTTCCAATGGATCAGCAGGTTGTACATCATAATGCCCATAAACCAAAACGGTAGGCTTTGATGTATCAGTTATTTTTTCACCAAATACTACCGGGTGGCCGGTGGTGGGGATTAGCTTTACATTCTCAGCACCCGCTTCCATAAGCCTGCTTTTTACCGCTTCAGCACAAACAAGCATATCCTTTTTATTTTCATTTCGTGCACTCACACTGGGGATTCTTAGTAAGGCTAATAATTCTTCCAGGAACCGGTCTTTATTTTTTTCCTGGTACTCTTTCCATGCTTCCATATATTTTTTTTAAAAAATTTGAATGAAATAATCCTGAAGGTTGACGAATATAGAAAATTTTAAATTATAAATGGTCAACTGTTTTCATCTTTATCATGAATTTATCTTTCCATTTGATGGATGCTGTGTTTCTCATTAGAGATAATATTTTGCATGGTCCAGTCTATTCTTTTCTCAAAAGAATGCAATCTTACCGGGCAATTTTCTACCGTACAAATGGCACAGGAAAATTCCATACAGGCATCCGTATGAATAAACATTTCAACCATGTCACCAAATTTATTTTTAATGAGAGAGATTAAGGCATCTATCTCATCATGGGCTTCTCTCACATTCAGGTACCAGGGAACAGTCATATGACAATCAATATGAAGAACGGCGCCATACTTTATTACGCGAAGATTATGCAGGTCAATCCATTTTGGTTTCCTGTGATCATTTAAAAGGGCTACCAGGTTTTTCAATAATTTCTCATCGGCTTCATCCATGATGCCTGCTAATGATTGACGAATAATCTTATAACCGTTATATAAAACAATAATGGCCATCAGCAAAGAAGTGGCTTTATCTATCCATAATACTTTTATCAGATACATCATGCTTAAAGCAACCATGATGAGCAAAGTTGAAAGGGTATCGATTAAAAGATGTTTGCCGGAAGCCTGAAGTGCCAGAGAATCATTTTTGCGGCCAATATGAATGCAATACAAACCTGCGACTAAATTGATCAATGCAGTTGCGCCAATAATGTAAAGGCCTTCATCAATATTTAATAATGGAGTTTGTTCAATAAAATGAATAACCGTTTCATATAAAATAAAAAATCCTGCACAAATGATCAGGGTTCCTTCTGCGGCTGCTGAAATGAATTCTGCTTTACCATGACCATACGGATGGCTTTTATCACGGGGCTTTGCAGCTACGTATAGAGCCACCAGACCAATTATACCTGCCATCACATTTACAATACTTTCTAATGCATCAGAAAGTACCGCCGTAGAGTTCGTTCGAAAATAAGCAGCTATTTTAGCTAAAAATAATAGAACGGACAGAACCGTGATCCATTTTTGAACCCTGAAATTTTGCGTTGCTTTTTGCAATGAGATATAAATTATAGATTACAAATCTTCCTTATTTTCTACGTTATTTTTGATCAGCCCAATCCTGGATCCTATCTTTTTTAATCGCCTTGCAAAACGGAAATAATATTCTTTATTAAAAAGTTGGGAGTCTCTCATGGCTTTGAAAGTCAGGAAGAGGCCGATAGGCACTAAAACCATAGTAGAAAGCCACATTCCTGTAAAAGGACTGGATACGCCTTCCTTTGCAAATTTTTCTCCAAATGTATTGAGCATATTGAAGAGTACAAAAAAGACAATCGCAAAAACAAGTGGTGTACCCAATCCTCCACGCCGTATGATGGAACCCAATGGAGCGCCAATCAGGAATAATACAATACAGGCAGCTGAAAGAGTAAATTTACGGTTCCATTCTATCCAATATTTCCTTTCTGTTTCCTGACGATTTTTATAATCTGAATCAAGAAGATCAATGTAACTTTTAGTGCTATTCGTTTGAGCAATAGCCCTATTGAAAACCATTGTTTTTAATGTATCCGGGATGATGTTCGAAATGGAAACGCCCTGGATAGGTTTTGAATCAGGCCAGGTGCTATCTTTCAAACGAAGGAAAGACAGATATGGAGCAGCCTGGCTTTGCAAAGTCGCTGCAAATTGCTTATGAATATCGCCTAATGAATCTATAGCATGATTCAGCTGACGAATACTGAGCATTTGCGGGTTGTCTTTAAATGCCGTGTCAGAAGTCTTATTCATTTTAAAACTGCTCAGGTCAAATTCTTTGATATAATCTTTAAATCCAAGCCGAATAAATTCTGTATTCGGGTTATAGCGGTTGCCATTTTCCTGGTAATTCCAGCCATTGTGCAGGGTAAACCGTAAAAATTTTTTATCGGGGGTAATACTCATTATACCGGATTCCGCGGTCATAAAATTATCTTGTAAGCCAAAGTTTTTTTCCCATATAATCACATTTCGGATCGTACTGTCATCTTTATCTTTCTTGCCTATTTTAATAATATAACCTTCTATTTTATCATAAAATACACCTTCTTTAATATCAAACGCTGGCTTAGCAACCAGAATATCATATTTTACTGTATTCAATTTCAGATTTGCTACAGGGATAATATTATTTGCAAAGAAAAAGGCGACAATACTTAAAAGGATGGTAACAATAAAAACAGGCCTCATAAAACGGATTAAAGGAACCCCGGCAGATTTAATAGCAACCAACTCAAAAGTTTCACCCAGTTTCCCAAATGCCATAATAGAGGAAAGCAATAATGCAAGTGGCAAAGCCAGGGGAACCCAGGTAACGGCTACCAGCGAAGTAAGATAAGCCAAAGTGCCCAGATCAAGCCCTTTTCCTACCAGGTCATCAATATATAACCAGAAAAACTGGAGAATGAGGACAAACAATGAAATCAGGAAAGTTGCCAGGAAAGGCCCAATGAAGGATCGCAAAACAAGTATATCAAGCTTCTTAAACAATGAGAGTTTTCCTTTATTTTTATCAATATAATTATGGCAAATATAAAACTTTCAGCAGCGGAAACGGAGCTCGCAGCAAATAAAGAAATCCTATTATTAAAAAATGAGATTATAGAGAAAATCAAAATTTTTTTTGGCGAACTTTCTCATGAATATCGCCTGGAAATAAAAAAGTATCTTTATCAATTTCCTATTCCTGTTTCACTGGATTTCCAGAAAATTTCAAGGGGTGAAAATCATGAAGGCTTTCCTTATATCATGCTGGATTTCCCTGCAATATTTTCACATGAAAATGTATTTGCCATTCGAAGCTTTTTCTGGTGGGGAAATTTTTGCAGTATTACGCTCCACTTAAAAGGAATTTATAAAACGCTGTATGTACCTAAAATACTGGCTGCTACAGAAAGTAAAAATTGGATGATCAGTATGTCCGGCCATGAATGGATGCATTCACTGGAGAAAAATCATTACCGGTATTTAGCACAATGTGAAATGGATGATCCGCATTTCATCTCGAACTTAGAAAAACCTTTTTTTAAATTAGCCAGGAAAATGGATCTTAATGATTGGAGGAAAATGCCCCAGTTTTTTAAGGAAAATTTTGAGTGTATTTTAAAAATGCTAAGTGCTTAACTGCCTAAGCGGTGAAATAGATCCTTAAATTGTGAGTCCCAAAGACGGGATTGATCTTTGATTTCACTTTTTTCACCAAAATCATTGACTACTAAGATTGTTTGATTAGCCACTTCACTGCTATCTATCCTGAATTCCCAATATTCTTCTTTGGGGGATTCGAGCCATCGAAAACGAATAAATTTATCTTGTTCCTTACCCACAACTTCCGCTTTTTCAGTAGCGCCGTCCCAAGTAAAACTAAATAAACTATCCCGCTCATCTACCGTGTCTGCAAACCATTCCTGCAAGCCTGCCGGAGTGGAAAGAAACTCATATAATATGGCAGGGGAGCAGCGTACCGGATATTCTAAAGTATATAATTGTTTTTTTGCCATGTTCTTCATTTTTTCCATATTCATGAGGCTGCAAAGTATAAAATATAAATTACCATCAAAATATTATTTCATTTCCTTTGAGGGAATGCATAAAAAGAATCCAAAAACTAAAAAAATTGGCCATAATATTTTTTTGGGATAATAAAAGAAAAGTGTATTTTGCAATTCATTAGCATTTCCTCTTCAGAAGTAAAATTCTATGATTAACCAAAATAGAATTTCTAACCTCAAAAACATGCAACATGGGAATGCGAAAACTACTCATCACCAAATCCATTACGAGTCGAGAATCAACCAGCCTGGCAAAATATATGGCTGAAATAAACAGGTATAAACTGCTGAATCCTAAAGAAGAAGTAATACTGGCTAAACGAATAAAAAATGGGGATAATGAAGCTTTTCAGCAATTGATCAATGCCAATCTTCGTTTTGTCATATCGGTTGCTAAGCAATATCAGAAACATGGCCTTTCTTTATCAGATCTGATTAATGAAGGTAATATCGGTTTAATAAAAGCAACACAGCATTTTGATATCACCAGGGGCTTTAAATTTATTTCCTATGCCGTTTGGTGGATCCGCCAATCAATAATGCAGGCCATTGCCGATCAAAGCCGAATGGTACGATACCCACTAAATAAAATCACCCTGAACGCTCATGTGAATAGCGGTATCGAAAAGTTGATGCAAAAACATGGAAGAGAACCATCAACCCAGGAAATTGCTGCCAGTCTCAAAATGAACGAAGATGAAATCCTTTCAGTTATTCAAATTACAATCAGCCATGTGAGTTTTGATGCTCCATTTTCTAATGAAGATGAAAGTAATATGTATGACTTGATTGAGGATAAGAATTGTAAAGGTACCGATGAAGATTTATCTTACACAGAATCTTTAAAAGCAGATATTCAACAAATATTGGGCATGCTTACCGGTCGTCAAAAAGAAATCATCTCAGATTTTTTTGGCTTGGGTTTGGAATATCCCTTAAGCCTCGGTGAGATCAGTCGAAAATTAAATTTATCTACGGAAAGAGTTCGCCAGATTAAAGATAAAGCTATGAGTAAAATAAAAAATTCACGTCATTCCTGGCGCAGATTACACGTTTATCTTGGCGTATAACTTTCTGATGAAAGTGAAAATGTAATAACCAAAAAATTATACATTTTTTATTCCCAATGGAATTTTTTTTGAAAATGGATGGTTAAATTCTTCCTTTTGAAATATAACCAATAAGGAAAAAACTATTGTTTGTTAGGTTGTATTTCATCGCTTTGAAATACCTTTGCCTTTTCAACAAAATAGAAAGTATATGCCATCATCTAAGAATTATCCTTCAGCACAACTCATTGAAGCAGGATTAACCAACTCAAATATTTTTTATCAGGAAAGCCCGGAAACCCTTACCAGACAAACGGTTGAAAGAGGGCAAGGCGTATTAAATAATACGGGAGCGCTTTGTATAAATACCGGTAAATTTACCGGGAGAAGCCCACAGGATAAATTTACCGTAAAAGATGCCATCACAGAAAATTCCGTGAATTGGAATAATTTTAACCTGCCTATTGATGAAAAATATTTTTTCCAGTTAAAATCAAAACTACTCGATTATTTAAATTCAAAAGAAGAGGTTTGGGTACGCGATTGTGCAGCCTGTGCCGATGAGAAATACCAAATAAAAATCCGGGTGATTAATGAAAATCCCTGGAGTAATCTGTTTGCATATAATATGTTTATCAGACCAGATGCATCCAGCCTGGATCAATTTGTACCGGAATGGACGATCCTTCAAGCCCCAGGCTTTTTTGCAGATCCTGCTGTGGATGGAACAAGGCAAGGAAATTTTGCCATCGTATCTTTTACCCATAAAATGGTATTGATTGGAGGTACCGGCTATACCGGAGAAATGAAAAAAGGAATTTTTTCAATTCTTAATTTTATTTTGCCACATGATAAAAATGTATTGAGTATGCATTGCAGCGCCAATATGGGCAAAGAGGGTGATGTGGCGATTTTCTTTGGTTTAAGTGGAACCGGTAAAACAACTCTTAGCGCTGATCCTGCAAGGAAACTGATCGGTGATGATGAACATGGCTGGACTGATAATTCCGTTTTTAATTTTGAAGGTGGATGCTATGCAAAATGTATTGATCTCAGTGAAGAGAAAGAACCTGAAATCTATAGGGCTATCCGACCGGGTGCATTACTTGAAAATATTGTTTTTCATGATGGTACCAATGAGATAGACTTTTCAAATAAATCTATTACAGAAAATACGAGGGTAAGTTATCCATTGTCATTTATCAGCAATGCATTAGAACCCAGTATCGGCAAATTGCCAAGAAATATATTTTTACTTACCTGCGATGCTTATGGTGTACTACCGCCGGTGAGCCGCTTATCAGCCGGCCAGGCAATGTACCAGTTTATCAGCGGTTATACGGCCAAAGTAGCTGGAACGGAAGCCGGTGTCACAGAACCAAAGGCTACATTCAGTGCATGTTTTGGCGCCCCGTTTTTGCCATTGCACCCGGGATTTTATGCAGAAATGCTGGGTAAAAAAATGAATGAACATGATGTCCATGTCTGGATGGTGAATACCGGTTGGAGTGGAGGTGGTTATGGTGTGGGTAAAAGAATGAAACTTGACTATACCCGTGCCATGATTACTGCTGTACTGAATGGCGAACTGGATCATGTGGAATTTGAAATGCATCCGATCTTTAGAATGCAAATGCCTGCATCCTGCCCTGGCGTTCCTTCAGAATTACTGAATCCCCGAAATACATGGGCAGATAAAGCTGAATATGATAAAAAAGCACACGAATTAGCCACACACTTCAGGAAAAATTTTGAAAAATTTGAGTCCGGTGTTTCCAAAGAAATTTTGGACTCAGCGCCAATTGTTTAAAGATTTTTTAAACTGATTATGAAATAGGGATATGCTTTATGTGGTAGGAATAGAAATAATCAAATAAGATGAAAAAATATTCCGCCCTATTTATAGGCATTTTGCCATGAAAAGGATTTTCTGATTTTTTGTTCAATAAAATAGCCGGTCAAAAGACCGGCTATTTTTAAATACTCCATTTGAAAAGATCCACTAATTGATCTCAGTGATTATTTTCCGGGTGTTCGCTTCCATCAATTCCACACTGCGGTTGATAAATGCAGTTAATTCATTTCCTTTCAGAAGACCTTGTGAAAGTAAGGCGAGATCAGCCAGGTTATGCACCTGTTTTTCCTGTTTATCTTTATTTTCCTCCTGGAGAATATGTGCATATACCGGATGATTGCCATTGACGGTGAGGGTAACTTCATCCGGCATTTGAGCGTAAAAAGCCGACATGCCATTACCATTCATAGCAGCCATATCTTTCATCCGGCGTGTAAATTCAGGCCGTGTAGCAATTACCGGAGCTGTATTTTCACTTAATCCTTTAATTTCGGTTTGAATATGTAAACCCGGCATTTCAAAAGTAAATAAGGCTTTCAGTTTTTCTGTTTCATCTTTTGATAATACAGAGTCGGCCTGCTCATTTTTATCTACCAGGTTTTCAGGAATATCCGCATCTACACGCACAAAATGAACATCAGGCCATTTCATTTCCATGGCATTAATGAAAGCGGTATCCACTAAAGTTTCCAGCAAAACGACCGTATAACCCCTTTCTTCACAGGCCCTGATATAGGCATCTTGCTGCGTTGGATTCGTAGCATAAATAATCACCTGTTTACCCTCCTTGTTCTTTTGTAATGCCTCGGTTTCTTTTTTATATTCATCTAAAGTAAAAAATCGGTTCTCCTTTTTTCCGGTTGATTCCATAATAAAAAAGTGAATTGCTTTTTCCAGGAATTTATCTTCCGTCATCATACCATATTTTACAAATAAGCCCAGGCTTTCCCATTTGGTTTCAAAAGATTTACGGTCCTGGTTAAAGATCTCTTCCAATTTATCAGCCACTTTTTTGGTAATATGGGCATTGATCTTTTTCACATTTGGATCACCCTGCAAATAACTGCGGCTTACATTTAAAGGAATATCCGGGCTATCAATCACCCCATGCATCAGCATTAAAAATTCCGGCACAATATCTTTTACTTCATCCGTTACAAATACCTGATTACTGTATAATTGGATTTTATCTTTTTGTATTTCAAAGCTCTGTTTTATTTTAGGGAAATAAAGAATGCCTGTGAGATGAAAAGGATAATCCACATTCAGGTGTATCCAAAAAAGTGGCGTTTCACTAAATGG
Organism: Bacteroidota bacterium; assembly: GCA_018268015.1. Classification (GTDB taxonomy): domain Bacteria; phylum Bacteroidota; class Bacteroidia; order Chitinophagales; family Chitinophagaceae; genus JAFDXJ01. The sequence goes on along the minus strand of JAFDXJ010000047.1, from coordinate 2,552 downwards.
ATACAATTCTTTATAAAAATCCTGGTAATCTTTATCCGATAAGGAAGACGGCTTTTGAATCCATAATGGATGGATATTATTGATGGGACTTTCTTTTTCGTCTTCTTTATTTTCTGTTTCTTCACCTTCTTTTATCTCCTTTTTTTCTTCGTCTGTATTTGTAAAGAAAATGGGTATGGGCAGGAACCGGCAGAATTTTTTCAAAATACTTTCTATCCTGTAAGGCTCTAAAAACTCTTTACTTTCTTCATTAATATGTAAAACAATGGATGTACCTCTTTCAGTTTTATCGGTTTCTTCGAGCTCATATTCCGGGCTGCCATCGCATACCCAATGAACAGCCGGTGCATCCAGGTAGCTTTTGGTAAAAATTTCCACCTCATCACTTACCATAAAAGCGCTATAAAAACCCAGGCCAAAATGACCAATGATACTGGCATCTTTAAATTTATCCAGGAATTCCTCCGCACCGCTGAAGGCTACCTGGTTGATATATTTCTCCACTTCTTCCTTCGTCATTCCCACCCCATGATCGGATATGGTCAGTGTTTTGGCTGTTGGATTTAAAATGACATCAATCCTCAGGTCTCCTAACTCACCTTTAGCTTCACCAATCGAAGAAAGTGTTTTTATTTTTTGAGTAGCATCTGTCGCATTACTCACTAATTCCCTTACAAAAATTTCATGATCACTATAAAGAAATTTCTTGATGATGGGGAAAATATTCTCTGTCTGTACTTTAATTTGTCCTTTAGGCATAAGTCTGATTTATTTTAAGGTGTAAAAAAGAGTCAAAAAAAATACCAATTTAAAAATATATGACAGGTTGTCAAGGCATAACTTGCTGGACAAATACTCCAATATTTAGTTTCATCCCCTTCTTCTAAAAATGTTTTATATTTGAGAAGCAACCATTTTTCATGCCATTAAAAAATTGCTGTGGGAAAGGAAATTGCTTCCTCTTTCTTAGCTCATTTATTTTTTTCATAATCAAATAAGATGAAAAATATATTTAAAATACTTATCATCATTTTTTCTTTTTATGTAAAGCTGCAAACGGTCTATGCTCAGGCTGGTACTCTAGATCCAACTTTCGGAAATGGAGGGCTGTTGGTACAACCCACTGTTAATGGGAATGAAATGTCCATTATGCAACCTGATGGAAAAATCATCATTGTTGGAAGCAATATTGGAGCAAGTTTTGATCGTTTTAACCCGGATGGCAGTTATGATCAAAGTTTTGGTACCAATGGTCGTTTAAATATTACTTTAAATGGAAAGTTATCCGGCCCCCAATTTAAAACATTTGCTTTATTGGAAGATGGCAAGATTATATGCGCAGCATTGTATTTGCAAAAACCGACCAGTAAAATGAGTGTAGGTATAATAAGAGTAAATCCAAACGGCACTCAGGACAGCAGCTTTGGTAATAATGGATTGGATACACTTGAATTAGATAATACTACCAGGGTAACCGGCCTCGTAGTTCAACCAGATGGAAAAATAGTTATTTCAGGCGATGTACAGAGAAATGAATATGATGAGAAAAGAACATTTATAAGCCGATTGATGCCCGATGGTGGATTAGACCCAACATTTGGAGAAGGAGGAACCGTTATAACAACTTATACAAACGCTACAAATTCAAATTCTTTAATGATCAATTCTGCGGGAAAATTAATAAGAGGCAGTACATACAATAAATATAATGAACATGCTGCATACATGCTGGAGTGCTTTGATACAAATGGAAATAAAGATATAAGCTTTGGTGAAAACGGAGCTGCCAAATATATTTTTGGCGAAGGGCAAAGTGGTGATTGGTATAATATAATGGAAGGAGCGATCATGCAAACGGATAATAAAATTGTTTGTTTTGGTGAAAGTGGTAAAGATTACATAGAAATGGCAATATGTCGTTTTAATTCCAATGGGACTATTGATGAGAATTTTGGAGAAAATGGAAGTTCAATTGTACCTTATAGAGATCATCAGTTTGTTGGCGTTTTAGGCATTGATATTCAAGCTGATGGAAAAATTTTAATCGGTGGTGGGGGAGGAGAACCATTTTTGAATTTAGTATTAGTACGTTATCTAATAAATGGTCAGTTAGATCCGAATTTTGGGGACAATGGCATAGTCAGTATTGTCAATGATACAGCAAGCATGGGTGCAAGTTCAGTCCATTCGCTTCCTGATGGGAAAATTTTGACCACAGGCCGTATATCTCCTATTGGGCCAGATGCTTACACATTACTCGCCCGTTTCAAAGGCGACAACGTCCTCGCCACCCATTTTAAAAATGTAAAGGCTGTTGAAAATAAAGAGGGTATCAGCATCAGTTGGCAAACACTGAATGAAAGCAATACCCAATCATACACCATAGAGCGCAGTGGCAATGCGCAGGATTACCGGGATATAGCAAACATTCCTGCCAAAGGGCAAACGGAAAACAGTTACAACTACACAGATAAAAATCCGCTCGCAGGAGATAACTATTACCGCATCCGGGAAAATGCCCGGAATGGTACGGTTAGTTACAGTCAGACACT
>JAFDXJ010000046.1 GCA_018268015.1 Bacteroidota bacterium | reverse complement strand
CTTTTTCTTGTGGCAAAAGAAAAGGAAGCGAAGAAAGACCCAAAGACAAATAGAGTAACCATTCTTTTCTCATAAGTTTAATTTAATGGTGAAGAATAGGATTTGCTAGTTCAAATATAAAACATTTTTAGAAGAAAAGAAGTATTATAATTTTCCAAGAGCATGAATGTTTTTCTCTCCTGCCCAACCCTGTACAAGGCCCTGATGGGTGCGACGCAAGGATGTTCCATAGAATGACAAAAGCCGGTAACAAAAACTTTCGAATAATATCCATACCGGATGCATCTATTTTTCATATCATGAAAAAATTTATGGAAAAAATGAGATGGCCTTATTAAACTTTAAAGACTCCATAATATCAGATATCCAGTAAGCAATTTAAAATTGTTTTCCTCTTTAAATCATATTTATAAAAATCAATTCAAATGAAAAAACACTTTTATTTATTTGCCCTGATTATCGCATCAGGACTGATATCCATACAAGCCAATGCACAATACAGGACCCGGGTCTATGTAAATGGCGGATACCGTTCAAGGCCGCCCATGATGAAAAAACAATTTCCGAGGCAGTCGTCTTTTCAACCTTCCTTAGAAATAAAGATGGGTTATGGGCTACCCAACTTAGATAAAAACAATCTTGCCATATTCGGGGATGCTTACCAGGGAAGCATTTCACAGCAGGGGCCTTTTACGGGCTCACTGGATTATCGTTTTAGTCCAATGATGAGTATTGGTGTTATGGGGACTTATGGAAAAGTATCTGCTCCCTATTATGATTATAGCAATGGGACCAATGTACCTGATTTTACGGGCAGGATTGAAAACTGGTCATTGATGCTGAATATGATGAGTTATATGCCTACTATGGATCGCAAAGTAGAGCCCTATTTGCGTACGGCAATCGGTATAAATAACTATACCCAAAGTTACCTGGATGCCGGGGGTAATAAGGCCGCGATCGTATCGGATCCGTCACAGCTTGCATACCAGATATCACTGGGCGCTAATTTTCATTTATCAAAACAAGCCGGGATATTTCTTGAGGCCGGTTATGGAAAATATATTTTCAGTGGTGGATTGTCGCTGAAGTTTTAAGACGTTTTGTTGAATGTTTGGAATGTTTGATGTGCGTAACCTCACCGGTATCTACCGGATGAGGTTTACGTATGAAAAACAAAGCCCATTCCAAAAATGATGGAATGGGCTTTTCAGTGAGCTGTATTAGGAATTACTTAATTTCTACTTCTGCACCGGCTTCTTTTAATTTAGCGGCGATATCATCAGCTTCTCCTTTGGAAACGCCTTCTTTAACGGGTTTTGGAGCGCCATCAACCAGGTCTTTGGCCTCTTTCAAGCCTAAGCCGGTTAATTCTTTAACTACTTTTACTACCGTTAATTTGCTTGCACCTGCACTTGTAAGAATCACATCAAAAGATGTTTTTTCTTCTGCTGCTGCTGCGCCACCACCATCACCGGCTACGGCTACTACTGCTGCTGCAGCGGGTTCAATGCCATAATCTGCTTTCAGTACATCAGCTAATTCCTGTACTTCTTTTACTGTTAAGCCTACTAAACTTTCGGCTAATGCTTTTACGTCTGCCATAATATGTGTATTTTTTCCGCTTTCATTTCCGGAAGGATCCAGCGGATGGTTTAAAAAAATTGCCCTATACCCGGGCAGGGTTTTATTCTTAATGCATGGTGTGCCATGCGTATAAACTACTCGGTTACTGCTTCAGCGCCTTGTTTTTCGTGATGGTGCAATAAAGCTGCCAATACTCTTTTCGCAGGAGACTGTAATAATCCGATCACCTCACCAATCAATTCATTCTTCGTTTTGATTTTTGTTAAGCCGGCAAGTGCATTGTCACCGGTAAAGATATCTCCATTTATAAAAGCGGCTTTCAGCTCCGGTTTTTCCGCTTTATTGGCTTTACGGAAAGAACTCAGGATCACTGCGGGTTCTTTGGGATTATCTGAAAACATTAAAGCGGTCACTTCATGTAATGCATCAAAAACGCCGTTGTATTTTTCGCTATCCAAAGATTCGAGGGCTTTGCGAATAAGGGTATTTTTGGCTACTTTCATTTCCACCTGTTTATCAAAACAGGATTTACGTAATTGGTTAACCTGGGATACCGATAAAGATTCCGTATTGGTAATATAAAAATTATTATACTGGGAAAATTTTTCTTTTAAAATCCCGATTACCTCATTTTTTTGATCTTTAGTCATAATTATTTTATTTCAAATTTTCAGTTGAAAATTAGTTTTGTAATGTTTTCGTATCAATGGCAATACCGGGGCTCATCGAGCTGGCCATGCTTACTCCTTTCAGGTAAATCCCTTTTGCCGTTGAAGGCTTGAGGCGTATAATCGCATTGATAAGCTCATGGCTGTTTCCCATAATTTTTTCCGGGTCAAAGGATACACGACCGATAGAGGCATGTACAATACCTGCTTTATCTACTTTAAAAGCGATTTTACCTCCCTTTACTTCATTGACTGCAGCCGCTACATCATTGGTAACGGTACCGGTTTTAGGGTTTGGCATAAGGTTTCTTGGACCAAGAATTTTACCCAGTTTACCAATTTTAGGCATTACGGTTGGGGTGGCGATAATAACATCCACATCTGTCCAACCACCTTCAATTTTCTGGATAAATTCATCTAAACCCACGAAATCAGCGCCGGCCGATTTGGCATCATTTTCCTTATCCGGGTTGCAAAGTACCAGTACTTTTTTGGTTTTACCTGTACCATGAGGCAGGCTCACCGTACCACGTACCTGCTGGTCAGCTTTTTTAGGATCTACTCCGAGACGGATATGCAGGTCCACGGAAGCATCAAATTTTGCGGTATTGATATTTTTCACCAAAGCAGAAGCTTCTTTAAGTGTATATTGTTTTGAAGCATCTATTTTAGCTTCAACGAGTTTTCTTTTTTTATTCAATTTTGCCATGTCTAAGATTTTAAGGAGTTCAATTAATTTTCCCAGGGAGCTTTGCCATCAATTGTTAAGCCCATACTACGGGCTGTACCGGCAACCATTTTCATTGCTTTTTCTACTGTGAAGCAATTCAGGTCGGGCATTTTATCTTTAGCGATGTCTTCTACCTGTGACCAGTTTACTTTACCTACTTTAACACGGTTACTCTCCTTAGAACCTTTTTGAATTTTCGCAGCTTCCATCAGTTGAATCGCTGCCGGAGCGGTTTTAATAACAAATTCAAATGATTTGTCAGCAAAAACGGTAATCAGGACAGGCAAAACCTTACCCATTTTATCCTGAGTACGTCCATTGAACTGTTTACAAAACTCCATGATATTGAGGCCTTTACTACCCAGTGCAGGACCTACGGGGGGCGCAGGATTGGCTTGTCCGCCTTTTACCTGCAATTTTACATAGCCAGTGATTTCTTTAGCCATACTTTTAATTTTATTGGTTTTAGCGTTCCATATTTTAATGGAACTCCCAAATTCAATTTTTCTCTATGAAGAACTTTTGGGGCGGCAAAGGTATATAAATATTGTATGCAAATATGCAAAATATAAAAAAAACTTCTTTGAGCTTTTTTCAAAGAAAATAACTATCCTGATATAAATACCTGACCGGCTTTTAAAATAATTGAATTGCTATCAAAAATTCAACAGAGAATTTGCCGAAAATAACGGCCACGAATGAGGCGTGATACCCTCTCTGCAATAAACAGATAAAACCGGTTGAATAAAATCAAGTAAAGATTTTTGATAAAAGAGTCTTTGGCATCTTCAATAGGAAAAACCTATTTTTAATATTTTAATAGGTTTTGATTATGTTTAGAAATTTTAATCAAAATAATGAAAGCAAAATCAATGAAGCGAATGGTTAATGAATAATGGTTAATTGTTAATTACTAATTGTTAATTCAATTCACAATTAACCATTCACAATTCAGCATTCACCATTAACAATTAACCATTATGCACGCAAAATCAATAAAAGGAAATTCAACAGAGGAGATACAATCGGCATTGCAGGAGGCCATCGGCAACGATTTCAAGCCTACTTTGGCTATTGTATTCCCTTCTGTAAAACAAGACAGGGAAACTGTTTCCAAATTATTGGGTGAAAAAGAAATTCAAATATTTGGAGCTACTACTGCCGGTGAATTTATTGATGGTGATATTGAAAGTGGCAGCATTGTTTTGTTGCTACTCGATATGAACCCGGCATATTTTAAACTGGAGTTTTTGGAAACAAGCAAACAAACTGCTTTTGAAGACGCTAAAAAATTAGGCGCTATCGGAAAAGAAACTTTTACCAACCCTGCCTTTATAATAGCTACAGGTGGTGTGTCTTTGGGTGGCGAACAAATAGTAGATGGTATTACCGATAGTTTTGAAAGGGATGCAACCGGCGGTAGAGAGGTAACCCTATTTGGCGGCAAGGCGGGAGACGACCTGGCGCTTGAAGAAACATTTGTGTTTACCAATGGTAAGAGTAGCAACAATGCCATTGTTGCACTCATTATTGATGCCGATAAAATTGATGTGAGAGGGATTGCTACCTGTGGTTGGAGTGCTATCGGCACCACCAAAACAGTTACCAAAAGCGAAGACAATATTGTATATAACATAGATGATAAACCGGCGCTGGATACGCTATTGAATTACCTCGGTGTGGAAATAAAGCAGGATGGCGACAGGGACATTGTAACCTTTCTCAGTTCCTGGTTTTATCAGTTGCAGGTGGAAAGAGAAAACAGTGAGCCTGTCATTCGTACAGCCATGTTTGCCAATAAAACCGATCGTTCATTGATTTGTTCCGGCAATGTACCTCAAGGCTCCAAAATAAAATTTTCTATGCCGCCTGATTTTGATTCGATAGACAAAGTAGTGGCAGACTGCAAGACAATAAAAGATAACGAACATCAGCAGGCCGATGCACTGATTATGTTTTCATGTGTCAGCAGGCATTTATCTTTTGGCCTGGTAGTGAAGGAGGAAATTGAACAGGTGCAACAAATCTGGAATGCACCTATGGCAGGCTTCTTTACTTATGGTGAATATGGAAAATCTTTTACTGCACGACAGGCAGGGAGAACCGGTAAAAACGAATACCATAATAATGCATGTTGCCTGGTAACGTTGAAAGAGAAGAAATAATGGTGAATGGTTAATTACTAATGGTTAATTCAATTCACCATTCACCATTAACAATTAAAAATTATGAAAGCAAAATCTATAAAAGAAATACAACAGAAAACATTAAAATGACATTTAAAATATTCTCCATGTTCAAATTAAAAACTTTTTTACCCATAGTCCTTATTTGTTTATTTGTTTTTATTACAAATGCAAATGCACAAAACAAACGTTCGGTTTCTTCCTCAAAAAACCAGCAACAATCATCCACAACATTGTATGAAAAATATATAGACGCCAATGCTGATGCGCATTTAAAAGAATATGCAGATATCATTTCTATCCCCGGTATATCATCTATCTCATCGCATAAAGAAGATATTAATAAAACGGCTGCATGGATTGTAAATAAATTAAAATCCATCGGCATGACAACTGCTCAAACATTGCCCACCGATGGAAGTCCCGTGGTATATGGCAGTTGGGATAAAGCTCCGGGAAAGCCTACTGTATTAATCTACGCTCATTATGATGTGCAGCCTGTTAATGAAGCCGAATGGGATAGCCCGCCTTTTACAGCCACAATTAAAGATGGAAAAATATTTGGGCGTGGTGCCAGTGATGATAAGAGTGGCGTTATGATCTCTATGTGGGCTGTGGAAGCCATACTGAAAACTGATGGTAAACTACCAGTGAATGTAAAATTTGTTTTTGAAGGTGAAGAAGAAATAGGCAGTCCGAATTTTAGAAAATTTATTATCGCCAATAAATATTTATTAAAAACTGATTATGCTTTAAATGCTGATGGCAGCCAATACAGTGAAACTACTCCATCCATATTGATGGGATTACGGGGTTCTGTCGCAATGGAATTTTCTATAAAAACGGCTAATACAGATGCCCACTCAGGAATGTTCGGTGGCAAAACGCCGAATGCCGCCGTCATCATGTCGCAGATAATTTCTTCATTTTATACTAAAGATGGCAATGTGGCCGTGGAAGGCTTTTATGATAAAGTATTACCCATCACACCGGAAGAAAGAGCGATGATAAAAAAAATACCTTATGATAAAACGGCTGATATGAAACTATTGGGCACCACAGCAGAAGTTGGTGATACCACATTTTCACCGCTTGAACGGGTTTGGTATCGCCCCACTCTTGAAATAGTGGGTTTACAAAGTGGCTATACCGGCGAAGGACATGCTAATATCATTCCCGGCAGCGCTATGGCAAGGATAACCTGCAGGTTAGTAAGCAATCAAAACGGGCAGGAAATTATAGATTTAATTGTAAAACACATCAATAAAAACTGCCCGCCGGGTGCAACAGTTTCTTATAAATTTTCCAATGGTTATGCAGCGCCTTTGAAGTTTCCATCAAATACAAAAGCCTATAATTATGTTGCTAATGCTTTATATAAAATTTATGGTGTGCAGCCCTTGCAAATTGCAGCAGGCTTTTCTACCGGATCGTTAATTGACATTAAAGATATTTTGGGAATCTATCCCTATTCATTAGGCTTTGAATTGCCCGACGAAAAGTGGCATGCTTCCAATGAATTTTTCAGGCTGTCTGATATTAGAAAAGGGCAATTGGTATATTGTTCCTATTTACAACAATTGGCAAAAGAAAAATAATTCACCATTAACCATTAACCATTAAGAATTATGGTCGCGAAATCAATAAAAGGAAAATCAACGGAAGAGATTTCCAAGGGCCTAAGCGAATGTTTGACTAATGGTTTCAAACCAACCCTGGCTCTTGTCTTTTTATCTGTCAAACAGGACATCAAGGCCATTGTCAACCTGCTTTCGCAACACAGCATACAAATTTTTGGTGCCACTTCGGGTGGAGAAATAGCCGGTAGTGAAGTAAGCGAAGGCGGCATATCCATTCTGCTTCTTGATATGGACATCGCCAACTTCCGAATATTGCATGACGATTATACAGGTAGTGATGTCATGGAAGTAGCCAGGGCAATGACAGAACAGGCATTGACGATTTTTTCACGGCCGGCTTTTTTGCTAAGCAACAGTATCGAGAAACCGGAGGATATTGAATTGGGCGAAAAAATAGTACAATCCGTTAGCCATGTGGCTGGAAACAATATAACTATCTGGGGTGGTGGCGCAGGCGACGATCTGATGTTCAAAGAAACTTTTGTATTCAATAACACCAACATTACTAACAAGGGTATCCTGATGCTGGTGTTGAATGAAGATAAAATATTGGTGAAGGGAAGGGCAGCGTCGGGCATGAAGCCCATAGGTACTGAAAAGGTAATCACGAAGTCTGAAGGAAGCTGGATTCTTGAAATTGACAACCAGCCTGCTTCTGACCTTGTGATGAAATATATGGGTGAAAGTCTTTCTCCGGAAGATTTCAAGAATTTCAATATTAAGGACATTTTTTTAAGCCTGTTGAGAGATGATAGCAGCAGTATAATTCGCTCTACGCTTGGCTTCAATATGGACACCAGAGGAATTACTGTATCCGGCAAAATAAAGCCTGGAGATAAATTCAGGTTTACTTTCTTGCCCGATTTTGATGTATTGACCGAGGTAAGCGAAAATGCCAAGCAGTTTCAGCAAACAGAAATGCACGATGCGGATGCTCTTGTTATGTTTTCTTGTGTTGGACGCATTGATGCCTTTGGCCCGATGACATCCAAAGAATTGGATGGAATTCAGAGCGTATTCAATGTGCCTATGGCCGGTTTCTTTTCTTATGGTGAATACGGACGTGCCACGGGTGGCAGCAATGAGTTTCACAACATGACCTGTTGTTGGGTGGCGTTGAAAGAGAAGAAATAATTGTTAATGGTGAATTGTTAATTGTTAATTTAATTCAGCATTCACTATTCGGAATTCGACAATATGAAAGATAATATATTTAAAACGAAAAGCTTTGCCTTTGCACTTCGCATAATTAAGTTGTATCAACACCTGCAGGGTGAAAAGAAGGAGTATGTTCTCAGTAAACAGTTGCTACGATGCGGGACTTCCATTGGTGCCATGGTCAGGGAATCGGAGCAGGCAGAAAGCAAGGCAGATTTTATTCATAAATTAGGTAGTTCAAATAGAAGCTTATGAAACAGAATATCGGATTGAACTTTTACATCATTCGGTTTACATTTATAAACAACAATACGATTCTGCTTTTGATGATATAACTGAAATAAGAAAATTATTGACATCAATATTAAAAACATCAAAACAAAGAAAATCTAATTAACAATTAACCATTCACAATTCAGCATTCACAATTAACCAACATGCTCGCAAAATCAATCAAAGGAAAATCAACCGAAGAAATAAAATTGGCATTGGAGCAATCCATGCAGGATGGGTTTAACCCAACATTGGCCATCGTCTTTATCTCTATAAAACAAGACAGGAAAGCGATAACAGAATTGTTTTATCAAAATGGAATAGATGTGTTCGGCGCTACATCCTGCGGAGAGTTTACAGATGGTAATCAGGACACCGGTTCTGCCGTCATTTTATTATTGGATATAAAGAAGGAACATTATTCCATTTTATTTGAAGCAATTGGAGACAGAACTATAAGTGATGTAGCAACGGTGCTGGCAAAAGAAGCGCTGAAAAAGTTTAAAAGACCTGCCTTCATTCTTTGCAGTACCGCCATTTCATTACAAGGCGAAATGATGAGCGGTGAGGCTGTTGTCGAAAGTATAAAATCAGTAATTGGCCCTCATATAAAATTTTATGGCGGAATGGCGGGTGATGATGGCACATTTTCCGGCACTTATGTTTTTGCCAACGATAAAGAAACAGATATTGGACTGGCGGCTTTAGTATTGGATGAAGAAAAAATTAGCCTGCACGGTATGTCTATGTCTGGATGGAAAACTATAGGTATAACCCGGACAGTTACAAAAAGTGATGGCCCCTGGGTACTTGAAATAGATAATCAGCCGGCGCTTGATTTATATTTACGCTATCTTGGAGAAGGCGTTTCCATCGCAACGAATAAGTACGGCATTCTGGAAGAAACGGGAGTATATTATCCATTCCAGGTAGAAGACGATTCAGAACCAATGATGCGAACACCAATGGAATTTGATAAAGATAGAAATGCGGTAAAAGTTGATTTTGAAATAGTGCAGGGAACAAAATTTAAGTTTTCGGTACCGCCCGATTTTGATATAGTAGAAACTGTTTTAGAAAATGCAGCGGGGTTAAAAAATGAAACAGGTGAAGATGCAGAAGCTTTGCTTGTTTTTTCCTGTGCAGGCCGCCTCAATGCATTAGGGCCTTTGGCTAAAATGGAAAATGATGGTTTAAGTGAGCTATGGAATGCGCCCATGGCGGGCTTTTTTACTTATGGAGAATATGGAATGAAAGAAACCGGGCAGCAAACATTTTGTTCTACAACCAATAGTTGGGTGGCGTTGAAAGAGAAAAAATAATTGTGAATGGTTAATTGTTAATTACTAATTCAATTCACCATTCACCATTATCAATTAAAAATTAAAAATTATGATAGCGAAATCTATTAAGGGAAAATCAACCGAAGAAATTCAATCGGCATTAAAAGAAAGTATGGCCGACGGTTTCAAACCAACACTATCCATTTGTTTTATTTCAAGAAGGCAGGACAGGAAAGCAATCTGTGAAGTGCTGGACCGGGAAGGCATTGCCATTTTCGGCTGCACCACCAACGGTGAGTTTATTGACGAAGAAACGGAGAAAGGTTCAGCAGCCATTTTACTGCTTGATATGAACAAAGATTTTTTTCAAATCTATTTTGAAGAATACCCCGAAAGAAATTACCGGGAGATTTCAAAAAGCATAGCACAAAAAGCAAAGGAGAAATTTGCCGTACCAGCATTTTTAATTGGTACCAGCCATGCCGCAGCCGATGGGGAAGAAATTTTACATGGAATTGCAGATATACTGGGCCCTCAGGTAAATGCCTATGGCGGAGCAGCAGGAGATGATTATTCGTTTTCCGAAACCTTTGTATTCAGCAATGGAAAAGATAGCGGTATCGCTATGGTATGCATTGCCCTTGATGAAACAAAAGTGGAAATAAAAGGTGTTGCCACCTGCGGATGGAAAGCTGTGGGTACCGAAAGGATCGTAACAAAAAGTGAAGGCAATCATGTATATACCGTTGATGATATCCCGGTACTGGATATTACTGCTAAATACGGAGGGCTTGAAAATGTTTCTCCCGAAAATGGAAACCTGCTCATTGAGATAGCAGCCAATTTCCCGCTGCAATTACAAAGAGAAAAAGGCGATCCTGTTATGCGCCCCGGTTTGGTAGTTGACTGGAATGATCGTTCTTTTTATACCAGCGGATCAGTGCCGCAAGGCGCAAAAGTCAGATTTTCTCTGCCACCCGATTGGGATGTGATGGAAAAAGTAGTGAAAGGGGTAGAAAATTTAAAAGCCACCGAAATGCCCGAGGCGGATGCATTGGTAGTATTCAGTTGCGCCGGGAGAATACTCTCATTGGGTCCTTTGATGAGTAAAGAATTAGAAGGAGTAAAACAGGTATGGGATGTGCCCATGGCCGGCATGTTCAGCAATGCCGAATTAGGAAGAGCTACCGGAGGCAATTTGGAAATGCATAACCTGACAACTTGTTGTGTGGCGTTGAAAGAGAAGAAATAATTGTTAATGGTGAATTGTTAATTGTTAATTTAAATCACCATTCATAATTCACCATTAACAATTGACAATAAATCATTCACTATCATGAAGGAAAATATAATTAAAACGAAAAGCTTTGCCTTTGCCCTTCGCATAATTAAGTTGTATCAATACCTGCAGGGTGAAAAGAAGGAGTATGTCCTCAGTAAACAGTTATTACGATGCGGGACTTCTATTGGTGCCATGGTCAGGGAATCGGAGCAGGCAGAAAGCAAAGTAGATTTTATTCATAAATTCGGGATAGTACAGAAAGAAGCCAACGAAACTGAATACTGGATTGAACTTTTATACCAGTCAGAATTCATAGAAAAACAACTATACGATTCTTTTTATAGTGATATAACTGAAATAAGGAAATTACTGACATCAATATTAAAAACATTAAAGCGGAGGAAATCCAATTAACCATTCACCATTAACAATTAACCATTCACAATTAACCATTAACCATTACCAATTGAACTCGTCATTCCAAAATATTCTCAACCTCCTTCAGCAATTGCAACTCAGCGATGCTGAAAAATCTGCACTTGAAAAAGCAGTGAAGGATGCAGATAAGCAATACGAAATAATCAACTTCAAACTTGATCGTACAGAAAAAGTGAAACGCACCACCGCCATTCTTCTGGAAGAAACTATCCAGGAACTGGAGTTGAAAAGAAAAGCAATTGAAGAATCCAATGATGCTTTACAAAAATCACTGGAAGAGTTAAAGGCTGCACAGGCACAATTGATCCAATCCGAAAAGATGGCTTCGCTTGGGGAACTCACTGCAGGTATTGCTCATGAAATACAAAACCCGTTGAACTTTGTAAATAATTTTTCTGAAGTAAGCAATGAATTGATAGATGAAATGAAAGAGGAATTAGAAAAAGGTAACTATGATGATGCCAAAGAAATTGCAGATGATGTAAAGCAAAACTTAGAAAAAATAAATCATCATGGAAAAAGGGCAGATGCTATTGTAAAAGGCATGTTGCAGCATAGTAGGACGTCGTCAGGTCAGAAAGAAATGACAGACATCAATGCGCTATGCGATGAATATTTACGATTGAGTTATCATGGTTTGAGAGCAAAAGAAAAAAGCTTTAACGCAAAGTTTGAAACGGATTTTGATGCTTCACTTTCAAAAATAAATGTGGCGCCTCAGGATATTGGGAGAGTGATTTTGAATTTGATCAATAATGCGTTTTATGCAGTCAATGAAAGAAAGAAAATCAATGAATCCGGGTATGAGCCAACAATATGGGTAAGTACAAAAAGGGTGAACGACAAAATAGAGATAAGTGTAAAAGACAATGGAACCGGAATTCCTGAAAAGATAAAAGAGAAAATATTTCAGCCATTTTTTACCACCAAACCAACAGGAAGCGGAACAGGATTGGGATTAAGTTTGAGCTATGATATAGTGAAATCACATGGTGGGGAAATAAAAGTAGAAAGCAAAGAGAATGAAGGGACAGAGTTTATTATTTCATTGCCTGTGGTCTGAACCACGCCTGCCTTCCGGTAGGCAGGGATTAACGGGATTAAATGATTGCACAGATTTATGAAACAAATTAATTCAAATACGAAATCAGTGAAATCCAAAAATCAGTGCTAATCAGTGATTCAGACAATGTATGATAAAGTAAAAGCGCATGGTGGAGAGATAAAGGTAGAGAGCCTGTTAACCGGACAGGCAGGTACTGAATTTATAATTAGTTTACCTGTTAATGATTAGGAAATGAAAATATCTAAGCAAATAAAAGCCGAATTAGCCACATCCTATAAATGTGCTTTGGATATAAGCATTTTGGATATGAAGGCTCCTCTGCACTATATCAACCAATACATTGCCGAAGATGTAAGTGGCTATGGCACCGCTGCGGATGAAAAAGTGCAATCAAGAGAAGATTACCGTAAAATGGTAATGGATTCAAGACGGCAAGCAAAAGGAAAGTTGTTCAAAGCGAAATTAATTTCTCCATACCGGCCAAAATTTATTGACGAAACCACCGCTCAGTTCCAGGATGAAGTTTTGGTGCAGCTTGGTGATAAAAAAAACAAAGTTACCCTTCATCTGAGGTTTACCACATTATTCAAATACCGGATTAACAAGTGGCAATTGGTATTGTTTCATGGTTCTATACCCGATGCTGCCAGCAGTTCGGAGGATACTTTTCATGTAGGTGAAGCAGAAAAAAAAGTAAAAGAGCTGGAGCAGGTTGTAGCTGAACGAACAGCAGACTTGGAAAACAAAAACAAAGAACTAGAGATAGAAGCCGCATTAGAGAGAGTAAGAGTCGTTACGATGGCAATGAATACTGCCAGTGATATTCTGAATATTTGCCAGGTCTTTTTTACGGAATTAAAAGCACTTGGCTTTAAAGATTTAAGGAATGCACTTATCAACTTTTGGGATGATAAGAATGGCCTGTTGCATGACTACGATTACTCGGATTTTGCCGGAGGAAATTTTGCAAAACTCCCTTACAGCAGTCATCCTGCATTTGCTGAGTTTCAAAAGAAAATTAGAAAAGCGAAAGATGCTTTTGCAAAATTGGTGATAAAAAAGGATGGGTTGAAAAGCTGGCAGCAAAGAAGGCGAAACAGCGGAGAATATAAAGACTCCAGGCTTGATAAAATTTCTACACTTTATTATTACTTCTATTCTACCGGCGTAGGAGCTTTGGGCATTTCCACATTTAATCCGATATCAAAAGAGGAAGTGGAAATGCTGAAAAAATTTCGGAATGTATTTGATCTTGCTTACAAAAGATATGTGGATATTGCTAAAGCCGAAGCACAGGCGAGAGAAGCACAGATAGAAGCTGCATTGGAAAGAGTGAGAAGCCGGAGTATGGCCATGCACCACACTTCTGAGTTGCAGGAAGTAATACATACAGTTCATAGAGAGTTATTGAACCTGAATCTTACAATTGACGGCGGATCATTTATTGTAATCAACAGCAATGTTGGTCCGGAGTTACGTTGTTGGGGTTCGGGCGGTACGGCCAATACATCTGCTGAAGTAAAGGTGCCGCATTTTAATTTGGCCTTTGTCAAAAACTTAATAGAAGGTATCAAAGGAGGCTCCAAATTTTTTACGGAAGAGTTTTCGCAACAACAGAAAAAAAATTTCTTTACAAGATTATTCAAACAAAAACCCTGGGCTGATCTTTCTACTAAACAGAAAAAACAAATACTTGATGCTCCAGGCGGATATACCCGGTCTGTTGCTGTATCAAAGCATACTTCCATTTTCATCATTAATCATGAGGGAAGAAAATTTACAGGTACTGAAAATGATTTATTAAAACGTTTTGCCAAAGTGTTTGAACAGACTTACACAAGGTTTTTAGATTTACAAAAAGCCGAAGCACAGGCAAGAGAAGCACAGGTACAATTGGCGTTGGAAAGAGTGAGAGCAAGAACGATGGCGATGCACCGCTCAGGCGAATTGGCAGAAGCTTCAAAACTTTTAGACGAGCAGGTACGGGGCCTCGGAATTGAAACATGGGGCTGTGCATTTCATATTTATGCAGAAAATGCAGAAGGGGATTTTGAATGGTTTAGCAGCGCTAATGGAGCACTACCATTTTATAAGACGCCAAGGGAAAAATTCTTTTTAACTTATTTCAAAGAAGGGCAGAAGGGTGAAAAATTTTATATAGAGGAATTTAAAAAGGGCGATTGCAAAGCACATTACGGCTATTTAAAAACTATTCCCGTTGTAGGAGATGCGCTCAAGGCCATGGAAAAAAGTGGTATTTCGCTACCGGAATATCAGATAGATCACATTGCATTCTTCCACTATGGTTACATACTTTTCATTACCTACAAGCCGGTTCCTGAAGCATATGATATATTTCAACGCTTCGCAAAGGTGTTTGAACAAACCTATACCCGTTTTCTTGATCTCCAAAAAGCCGAGGCACAGGCAAGGGAAGCACAGATAGAAGCAGCATTGGAAAGAGTAAGAAGCAGATCAATGGCCATGCACTCTTCAAAAGAATTAAAACAGGTAGCAAGAGAGATGAGAAATCAATTTAGTCTGCTTGGCCTGAAAGAATTAGAAACCTGCGCCATCCATTTATGGAATGAACCTTTGCAGCAGTTGGAAGCCTGGGCCGCTCTTCGTAAACCTGATAATACCGGGGAAATAATTGAATCTGAAACCCGGTTTAACATCAAAGGCATCAGAATCCTGGAAGAGGCATTTCAGAAATATCTTGCCGGAAAAAAGGATTATGTTATTATCAGCGATATGGAACGAGCGAAGGAGTTCTTTAAGGCTATAAAAAAAGTTGACCCAAAGGCTCACGCTTTTCTTGCTAACAGAACAAAGAATATTAAACCTGACGGTATAACTGCATACTGGTCTGTTTCCGATTTTCATGGTGGCTCGCTTGTGATGGTTTCAGTAAACCCGCCTGATGAAAATTCCAGAGCAATGTTGCGAAGGTTTGCGAATGTATTTGGTCAGGCTTATCAGCGGTTTAAAGATTTGCAAAATGCAGAAGCGCAGGCAAGAGAAGCACAGATTGAATTGGGTTTGGAAAGAGTGAGAGCCAGGGCAATGGCGATGCAGAACTCTGACGAATTGAAAGAACTCATTGGTACTGTTTTTTCTGAATTAACAAAATTGGATCTTGCACTTACCCGTTGCATTATCTGGGTTTTTGAACCGGAAACCAATGCAGCAAGATGGTGGATGGCAAATTCAGAAGTACCATCCAATCCAATGAGCTTTTATATAAAATATCATGAACATCCTGCTTACCTCAAATTTGTAAATGAATGGAAAAAGCAAAATGTAAAATTTGTTTATGATTTAAAGGGGGAAAAGAAGAAAGAATGGGATGATATTTTGTTCAATGAAACAGAACTGGCAAACCTGCCTGCTATAGTAAAGGATGGGATGAGGGCTCCTGATCGGGTACTGTTATCCGCTTCTTTTAACAACTTTGGCGGTATCAATGTAGCCACCCTTGAACCATTAGCAGAAGAACATTTTAATATTCTGCTTCGGTTTGCAAAAGTTTTTGATCTTACTTATACCCGTTTCCTTGATCTGCAAAAAGCCGAAGAGCAGGCAAGAGAAGCACAGATACAATTGGCATTGGAAAGAGTAAGAGCCAAAACGATGGCTATGCAGAATAGTGCTGAATTGGCAAGTACCGCTGAATTGCTTTTCCTTGAATTTCAAAAATTAGTACAACAACAATTGATTCAAACTACCATTGGTATTTATAACGAAGCTGCTAATGAAATAGAATTCCGGGCAACCCATTGGGAAGGAGGAGGTCTGCAAGTTGAGCAGCCGGCATATGGCAGCATGGATGAACCTACCTTGTTAAAGCCTATTGCTATGGCGTGGAGAGCAAAAGAAAAATCGTTGGTGGTTGAATTATCCGGAAAAAATCTGAAAGGGTGGGTGAAGTACCGTAATAAGATGGCAGGTGTATCTATTTCCAGCAAGGATACAAATGGTAAAAGAGTAATCAGCATTGCATTCTTTTCCAGGGGGCATCTTTCCTTATCATCCGCTTTACCATTACCAGAAGAAACAGTGAAAATTTTGGAACGGTTTGCAAATGCATTTGATGGCACCTATACCCGGTTTCTTGATTTGCAAAAAGCTGAAGCGCAGGCAAGGGAAGCGCAGATAGAAGCAGCATTGGAAAGAGTACGCAGCCGCAGCATGGCCATGCATAAAAGTGAAGAACTGAAAGAAGTGATACGATTAGTGCTTGAGCAATTTATTTACCTGAAAATAAATGCAGAGCATGCCGGTTTTTATATTGATTACAAAGCCCATGACGATATGCACATCTGGCTGGCCGACCCAAACATTGAACCCTTCTTTGCCATACTCCCCTATTTTGACACACCCACCTGGAATAGTTTTCGTGAAGCTAAAGCAAATGGAACAATATTGCATACCGATTTTTTGGATTTTAAAGAAAAAAATAAATTTTACAAATCTCTCTTTAAATTATTTACGGTACCCGAAGAAGCAAAGAAATTTTATCTGCAATGCAAAGGGCTTGCCGTATCCACAGTTTTGTTAGACAGTGTTGGTCTTTACATCGAAAATTTCTCCGGCACTCCTTATTCGGATGAAGAGAATAAAATTCTCATCCGTTTTGGAAAAGTATTTCAGCAGACCTATACCCGTTTTCTTGATCTGCAAAAAGCAGAAGCGCAGGCAAGAGAGGCGCAGGTAGAGGCAGCATTAGAAAGAGTAAGAAGCAGAACAATGGCGATGCGTGACAGCTCTGAATTACTACAGACGGCAGAAATCTTGTTTGACCAGATGAGGCTACTCGGCGCCGAATTGCAGGGAGTGGCTTTTGCAATATGCGATAAGGATAGCATGATGGTTCAGAAATGGACCAGCATTGGCATTTTTTCTCATCCATATAACATAGACCCCGGCGAGCAAAGAATGTACGAAGCCTGGAAATACCAGTCGGGCATGTATGAAGAAGTCTATGAAGGCGAAAAACAAAAAAAATATTTTGAGGCGTTCATGAAAATTCCTGCATTCAGAGAAGGGCTTCAAAAAATGATTGATGCAGGCTACCCCATTCCTGCATGGCAAAAAAATTATGCAGTACCATTTCAGCAAGGCTATTTACTTATTATTACCACAAAGCCATTTGAAGAAACACAAATATTTCTTCGATTCGGAAAAGTGTTTGAGCAAACCTATACCCGCTTTCTTGATCTTCAAAAGGCGGAAGATAGTACGAAAGAAGCCATCAAGCAGGCGGCACTTGACCGTATCCGTGCTGACATTGCAGCTATGCGTACTGCAAAAGATCTCGAAAGAATAATCCCTTTGATATGGAATGAATTGACAATTCTCAAGGTTCCTTTTACCCGTTGCGGCGTCTTTATCATGGACAATGAAAAAGAATTGATCCATACTTTTCTCTCTACGCCTGATGGCAAAGCAATTGCCGCTATTCATATTCCATACAACACTCCGGGAAAAACCAGGTTAATACCTGAAAACTGGAAAAAGAAAAATCCATATACAGATCATTGGACTGATAATGATTTCATTGATTTTGCAACAGCATTGAAAGAGAACCATGCCTTTGAATCATCCGAAACTTATCTCTCCGGTTTTCCACACGGCGGATTTTATTTACATTTTCTTCCATTCCTGCAAGGCATGTTATACGTGGGTAACCCAACACAGTTGGATGAAGAAGAAACTGATTTGATACAAGCCGTAGCCGATGCCTTTTCATCAGCTTATTCCCGTTATGAAGATTTTAATAAACTGGAATCTGCCAAAAAACAGGTGGACAGTGCATTGTCAGAGTTGCAGGCTACACAAAAGCAGCTCATCCAATCCGAGAAAATGGCTTCGCTGGGAGAACTCACTGCAGGTATTGCCCATGAAATACAAAACCCTTTAAATTTTGTCAATAATTTTTCTGAAGTAAGCAATGAATTGATAGATGAAATGAAAGAGGAGTTGGAAAAAGGTAACTATGATGATGCCAAAGAAATTGCCGATGATGTAAAGCAAAACCTGGAGAAAATAAATCACCATGGTAAAAGAGCCGATGCCATTGTAAAAGGCATGTTGCAGCATAGCAGGTCTTCATCAGGACAAAAAGAACTGACAGACATCAATGCACTATGTGATGAATATCTCAGATTAAGTTATCATGGTTTAAGGGCAAAAGATAAAAGCTTTAATGCAAAGTTTGAAACGGATTTTGATGCTTCTCTTCCAAAAATAAATGTAGTGCGGCAGGATATCGGGAGAGTGATTTTGAATTTGATCAACAATGCTTTTTATGCAGTGAGTGAAAAAGCAAAGCTGCAAGCTTCGGGCTACGAGCCACGAGTAATTGTATCAACAAAGAAATTAAATGACAAGGTTGAAATCAGGGTTAACGATAATGGTAATGGTATTCCGGAAAAAATAAAAGACAAAATCTTTCAACCATTTTTCACCACAAAGCCAACAGGAAGCGGAACCGGGCTGGGATTAAGTTTGAGCTATGATATCGTGAAAGCGCATGGTGGGGAAATAAAAATGGAAACCAAAGAAGGAGAGGGCCTGCCTGCCGGACAGGCAGGAACGGAGTTTATTATTCAATTGCCAGTTGTCTGAACCACGGATTTTAAAGGATTAAAAGATTGCACAGATTTATGAAACAAATTAATTCAAATACAAAATCAGTGAAATCCAAAAGTCCGTGCCAATCAGTGATTCTGACTATGTATGATATTGTAAAGGCGCATGGAGGAGAAATAAAAGTGGAAACGGTAGAAAATAACGAAACAATATTCAAAATCTGCTTGCCAGAGTAAAAACTTTTAATGGATAGCTCGGACCCTGATTTTAAAAAGAAAAAACAATCCTTTAAGTATTACAACTAATTTATGAATATGATAAAGAAGTGTTTGGTATTATTTCTGACTTGCATATCTATATCTGATATCGTCTTTGCACAGGTGGATTCTTTGCCGGTTTACGAGATTAAATCCGATACCATCCCCGAACAAATTATTGATTCAATTTATTGGCAAAGGCTAGAAGACCCGGGAGGCAGATGGACATTTGAAGAGGTAAGGAAGGAGCCATTGGCTGGAAAGTTTCATATTCAGGCAGATGTTCCTGCTATTGCACATACCTCATGGCAACGTTACAAATTAAAAAATATGTTGCCATACCCAGTAAAAATATTTTTGACCTCAACTGCAGATTTTTTCGATGTCTATATTGTAAGAAGTAACTCCCTGGTAACTCATTATCGGAATGGAGGTTTAAGAAAATGGGAGGAAAAGGATGGCTTTAAAAGTGCAGAATATATGAAAGGCGCCATTCCTTTAAAATTAAATATAGGAGAAGAGGTTTTAATCTACGACAGGCGAAACCTGATGAATGAAGATATCAGAAGAATTGTTGTTCGTTTTGCGAGTAACGAAAAAATTATGTCACAATATTTGGATTTTGCTGATAGCAGGGAGAATATTTTTAAGGAAACCAACATCTATGAAATATTCACTGCAGGACTCATGCTTTTTTCCTTTTTAATTAGCTTGTTTTTTTACCGGATTGTAAAGGAGCCTGTCTATTTATTATTTGCATTTTTTTCAATTGACGCTTTACTCATCAATCTTCACAATACTGCTGCCATATTTGCATATTGGTTCCATCCATCACTATCCTGGTGGGTCCCCTTTCTGTTTTCGTTTATTCCCTGGCTCACATATTACTACTTTCTTATCTGGTTTGTACGGAAATTTTTTAATGTAAAAAACCAATACTCTAAGTGGGATAGAATATTATCTTGGGGCGGAATATTCAGTGTATTGTTAGGTGCAGTCGGTCTGGTTTCTTATGTTGCCAATTTGGAAGATTCTTCATTCTTCAACATTTATAGATTGGTATCTATCATTTTCATATTTGGTTTATATCCTCTCCTGATTTTAATAACCATATTTTTATATTTCAGACAACGCAACACATCCATCCGATATTTATCCATTGGAATATTTCCACTAATGCTCACTTTCATAGTATCATTATTTGTCATTCTCAACATTAGAAGCTCCAATAATTCGGGGGTATTCTTAAATTGGGTAAAGGAGAATAGCTGGCTGTTACTGTTGGTTTGTATGACATGGCTGGTTCTTTGGTTTGTAAGGGTACTGATGATGAAATATGTACATCTAATGAAGGAAAATGCGCAGCAGGCAATAGACAAGGAAAGAGAACGCAGCGAACTGATTGCTTCTCAGAAAATTCAATTGGAAACGGAAGTTACAGAAAGAACTGCAGAATTGAAGCAATCGCTGGAAGAGTTAAAATCCACCCAATCCCAACTTATCCAATCCGAAAAAATGGCTTCGCTGGGCGAACTCACTGCAGGAATAGCACATGAGATTCAGAATCCATTGAACTTTGTAAATAATTTTTCTGATGTCAACAAAGAATTACTTACTGAACTAAAAGATGAAATCAAAAAAGGAAATACAGATGAAGCAAATGCCATTGCAGATGATGTAATAGGTAATGAAGAAAAAATAAATCACCATGGCAAAAGAGCTGATGCCATTGTAAAAGGCATGTTGCAACATTCCAGGAAAAGCGAAGGCAAAAAAGAATCTACCGACATCAATGCGCTATGCGATGAATATTTACGATTAAGTTACCATGGTTTAAGGGCAAAGGATAAAAGCTTTAATGCAAAGTTTGAAACGGATTTTGATGCTTCTCTTCCAAAAATAAATGTAGTGCAGCAGGATATCGGGAGAGTGATTTTGAATTTGATCAACAATGCTTTTTATGCTGTCAATGAAAGAAAAAAACTCAACGAAACCGGGTATGAGCCAACAATATTGGTAAGTACAAAAAGAGTGAACGATAAAATCGAGGTAAGTGTAAAAGACAATGGAACCGGAATTCCTGAAAAGATAAAAGATAAAATTTTCCAGCCATTTTTTACCACCAAACCAACAGGCAGTGGAACAGGACTGGGATTAAGCCTGAGTTATGATATAGTGAAATCACATGGTGGGGAGATAAAAATAGAAAGCAAAGAGAATGAAGGAACAGAGTTAGTAATTTTCTTGCCTGTTATTTAAATAATCATGTGCAGAGGCGTAGCCTCGGTGCATATTGTAGCAACGGAATTTATTCCGTTGAAAAAAAAGGAAAATAAAATAAGTGCCGTAGGCACGGAACATATTTCAGAAAAAAAATTAAATGATTACACAGAAAAATAAAAGAATAATATCATAAAAATCGTATAACGAAGAGTCGAAGACGAATGCCTAAAAGAAACAGATTCAAACATTATTATAAAAAATACTACCATCTTTCAATGATTAAAAAATATCTTTTACAAGTATGTCTGTTATTAGCAGTGCCTTGTTTTGCAATGGCGCAAACGCTGCCTACCAATTTGGATAGCTTGACACTGGCATTAAAAAATGCGCCTGACGACTCAGTTAAAATGGTTGTTCTTTTTAACCTTGCCATTAACTATGTAGAAAACAATAAAGATAGTAGCCTGTATTATGCAAACCTGGGGACAGATCTTGCCAAAAAAATTAATCAGCCACTCTGGATTGCCCATTTTATTACAGAGTGCCAGTCATACATAGCTATGATCTCAGGGAATTATCCATTGAGTTTTAAATTAGCCAATGAGGCTTTACAACTAACCCAGGACCAAGCCAATGAAAAAAATGTGTACATACCTTCTGATTATGAATTCAGAGATCCACATAAATTCAGGTTGAGCCAGGCAGGATATACACTTCATCAGATAGGTAATATTTATTACAGGACAGGCAATGATAAAAAAGCCATAGAATATTATGAGCAGGAAATTCAAATTTTCAAAATGCTGAAAAGCAAAAAAGCAATGGCGTTGGTTCAAAGTAATATGAATCTTGGAACTATTTACGCAGAAACGGGCAAACTGGATTCTGCAATTATTTATAGTAAAATAGCCTTAACTAATTCAGAAATTACAGGATGGAAAGTTTATAATGGATACATGTTAAACGCAATTGGATTGGTGTACGTAAAAAGAAATAGGTTAGATTCTGCTAAATATTTTTATCAGCAATCTTTATCTATAAGCAGGCAACAAGAAAACCCACGCACAGAAATGGCTGCCAGGAAAGCCCTTGCACAACTATACGATCAGCTTCATCAACCCGATTCTGCAAAATATTATGGCATGTCACTATTCCTGCAGGCTTTAAATTATAAAGAGATGGAAAAAGTAGGCGATGCAGCCTATATACTTTCTAATGCCTGGAAAATGCAGGGAAACACAGACAGTGCATTTTCCTATCTGGCAATTGCCAAATCAATTGGAGACAGCCTGAGTAAAAGCAGGACTGATAAATTGTTGCAGTTTCAAACATTGAATTTTGAGAATCAGCTCCAGTTGGAGAAACAGGTGCAGGACAGTAACAATGCCAAAAACAAAATGAGGACAATAGCTTTGGTTTGTGGGGTAGGATTGTTATCCATTCTTGCATTGGTATTCTACCGGAATAATAGGCAAAAGCAAAAAGCCAATGTGCTGCTCAGGGATGAAAAGCAAAAAGTAGAATCCACTTTATCAGAATTAAAATCCACTCAAAAGCAACTCATCCAATCCGAAAAAATGGCTTCGCTGGGAGAACTCACTGCAGGCATTGCACATGAAATTCAAAACCCGTTGAATTTTGTCAATAATTTTTCTGATGTGAATGCTGAATTGGTTGATGAAGCTACTCAAGAAATAGAAAATGGGAATATCAGTGAAGCAACAAGTATTCTGAAAGACATAAAAGAGAATGAACAAAAAATAAATCATCACGGCAAAAGGGCAGATGCCATTGTAAAAGGCATGTTGCAGCATAGCAGAACCTCATCTGGACAAAAAGAACCGACTGACATCAATGCACTATGCGATGAATATTTACGATTAAGTTACCATGGTTTAAGGGCAAAAGATAAAAGCTTTAATGCAAAGTTTGAAACGGATTTTGATGATTCTCTTCCAAAAATAAATGTAGTGACTCAGGATATCGGAAGAGTAATTTTAAATTTAATCAATAATGCATTTTATGCAGTCAATGAAAGGAAAAAGATGGAACAGGAAGATTATGAACCTCTTGTCATTGTCAGTACCATAAAAGAAGGAAGTAACATCTCGATAAATGTTAAGGATAATGGGAATGGTATTTCTGAAAAAATAAAAGAAAAAATATTTCAGCCCTTCTTCACTACCAAACCTACGGGAAGCGGAACAGGACTGGGGTTAAGTTTGAGTTATGATATAGTAAAAGCACATAATGGAGAAATAAAAGTAGAAAGCAAAGAGAATGAAGGGACAGAGTTTATTATTTTATTGCCAGTTGTCTGAATTATGGATTATTGGGATTAGAAGATTACACGGATAAATAAAATAAAGAAATCAGTGAAATCTATAAACCTGTACAAATCGGTCATTCAGACAATGTATGGTATTGTGAAGGCACAAGGTGGGGAGATCAAGGTATTGCGTAAGGAGGGTGATGGCGAAACGTTTATAATTAAATTGCCAAATAAATTATCTCAAACAATTGTTCAATAAATCATGATTCATATTAAAAAATAAAAAAGCATGAAACGTTCTATCTTTATTATAGTCGTTTTAATTTTCTGCCTTTGCCCGATTATAGCATGTACGCAAAACAACGATGCAGGCAAGCCATTTATTACAAACTGGCTGCCCAAAGAATATAATGCCGATGCGCAAACCTGGGGTGTAGCACAAGATAGCAGGGGTATCATGTATTTTGGAAATAGCAATGGCTTGTTGGAATTTGATGGAGTAACATGGCGAGTACTAGAATTTACGGAAAATAGTTTTGTAAGGTCTTTGGCTATTGGGGCTAACAAAAATATTTACATCGGCGGTAAAGGTGAGATCGGGTATTTTTTGCCGGTAAATGAATTTCAGAAAAATAGTGGCTTAAAAAATCCATACAACCGAAAGTATATATCTCTAACGAGATTTCTTCATCCAAACGATCGGGATTTTACGGATGTATGGAGAACTTGTATTAGTTCGCAGTATGTTTTTTTTCAAACAAAAAAACACTTGTTTCGCTACTCGCTTTCACAAGCTGGTAAGAAAGATTCTATATGCAAAAATTGCATGCATGTTTTTACCAACGATGATCGTTTTGGTGGACTGGCCATAGTGAACAATCATGTGTATACAGCCACTGCAAAAGATGGTTTGTTGGAGGTAATTGGAGATACTATGGTGTCTTTACCGGATGGCAAAAAAATTGGAAGTGGATTTAGTTTTATTGTACCATACAACGATTCCATTGGTAGTAAAAAAATGCTTATTGCTACAGAAGCTCATCAGCTTTACATCTATGATGGTAAAACATGCGAGCTCTTAGGTGGCGTAATAGCTGACCTGGTAAAACAGTTCGATACTTATGATGCAGTTACATTAAGTGATGGAACAATAGCAATTGCTACTCAGGGTAGTGGTGTTGTGATTATTAATCCGATGGCGGGAGGTAAAATAATTCATGTATTAAATAAGGCTACAGGCATGAAAGCGGATATTGCATATAACCTATATGTTGGCAAACAGGGTGCACTATGGATTACAACCAACAATGGTATTGGCAGAGTAGAAGCAACATCGCCTTTATCAAACTTTGACGAAGTGAGTGGTTTAAACGGAGTTGGGTACAGCATAGAAAAATTTCAAAACCAGATATATTTAGCAACAGAAGTTGGCGTATCTTATCTGCAGGAGACAAAGACTACGGGCAATATTCCCCTACCGACTTTTAATTTCGTACAAGGATTACATCATTGGACCTGGTGTTTGCTCCCGCTACCATCTTCAAAAGAAATGTTAGCAGGTACTGAAGAGGGCGTGTATAAAATTCGTGATAATAAAGCAACATTATTAGTTCAGTTGAATCATGATGTGATTTGCATGCATCGTTCGGCTTACGACAGTAACCGTATTTTTCTCGGCTTGCGGTATGGTGGCATAGCGTCTATTTATTATAATCATACAAACGATACATGGACGAATGAGGGAAATATTCCTGGTGTTGATGAATATATTTATAGTATAAATGAAAGCTCGGATGGCAGTTTATGGTTAACTGCAAAGTATAATCCGTATTTGATCAAAATTGCATTTCGGAGTGTAGCAAAGGGTGCCGAAATGCATAAGCTGCAGGTAAAGCATTATGATACCACACAAGGGCTTCCTGAAGAAAATGCGATACGTACAACAATCATTGCAAAACAATTATATGCTTATGCATTGGGAAAAGTATTTAGGTACAATGCATCAACTGACAAGTTTAATGTTGATACAAATATTATTAACTTCCGGTATGATGGGGAATTTATACAAGAAGACAAGGCAGGAAATATTTGGTTCGATTGTAATAATAGCATTTATCGTGCTATACCTAAAAATGATGGTGGCTTTACGATAGATTCAGTTTCCTTTCTACGCATAGAGCCTCAACAGTATTATGCCATGTATGCAGATGAAAGTGCCGGCACTGTTTGGTTTGCAGGTTCAAATGAGTTGATACACTATAATACACATAAGCAGAAAAACATCAATACCTATTTTTCTGCATTGATTCGTAATGTTAACCTTATTGGTGCTGATTCAGTATTGTATGATGGATTACCCGTTGAGGGGTTGGATCAGCAACCGACTCTATTGTACAATCAAAATGCCTTACGTTTTACGTATGCTGCAACAAGCTATGATAATCCATCAGCAAATCAATACCAGTATTTCCTGGAGGGATTTGATAAAGACTGGTCCGGCTGGACTTCAGAAACAAAAAAAGATTATACCAATTTGCCCGAAGGAAACTACCAGTTTCACGTAAGGGCAAAAAATATTTATAAGCACATAAGTAGCGAAGCAATGTACAGTTTTGAAGTATTACCACCGTGGTGGCGAACCTGGTGGGCGTATGCTTTGTATGCTATTGGTTTTATAGCAATAGTAGGGTTACTTATTCGCTGGCGAATATCATCTATACACAATGAAAAATTAGTACTGGAAAGAAAAGTATTGCAGCGTACGGTCGAATTAAAAAAAGAAAAAGAGAAAGTAGAATCCACTTTATCGGAATTAAAAGCCGCCCAATCCCAACTCATCCAATCCGAGAAAATGGCTTCACTCGGTGAACTCACTGCTGGCATTGCCCATGAAATCCAAAACCCGTTGAATTTTGTAAATAATTTTTCGGAAGTCAATAAAGAGATGATTGATGAATTACAAACAGAATTACAATCAGGCAACCTTGATGGAGCAATCAGTATATCAAACGATATTAAAGACAATTCAGAAAAAATAAATCATCATGGTAAAAGAGCCGATGCCATTGTAAAAGGCATGTTGCAACATTCAAGAACAAGCAGCGGCAAAAAAGAGCCCACAGATATCAATGCTTTGTGTGATGAATATTTGAGACTGAGTTATCACGGGTTAAGGGCCAAAGACAAGTCATTTAATGCAGAAATGAAAACGGATTTTGATGCTTCGTTACCAAAAATAAATGTGGTACCACAGGATATTAGCAGGGTAATTTTGAATTTAATCAACAATGCTTTCTATGCAGTTTCAGAAAAACAAAAGGCCGCTGGTGAAAATTATAAACCACTTGTAACCGTAGCCACCAAAAGCCCTTCTCCTTTGGAGAAGGGTTGGGTTGAGGTGAGTGTAAAAGACAATGGCAACGGTATCCCCGAAAAAATAAAAGATAAAATCTTCCAGCCATTTTTCACCACAAAACCTACGGGAAGCGGGACGGGATTAGGTTTGAGTTTGAGTTATGATATTGTGAAAGCGCATGGAGGAGAAATAAAAGTAGAGAGCAAGGAGAATGAGGGGACAGAGTTTAAAATTTTATTGTCTGTTATTTAAATAGTCGTGTGCAGAGGCGTAGCCTCGTTGCATGTTGTAGCAACGGAATTTATTCCGTTGAAAAATAAAAAGAAAATTAAACGAGTGCCGTAGACACGGAACGTATTTCATAAAAAAAAGAAATGGCAAACACATATCATCAGATTTATTTGCAAATAGTATTTGCAGTAAAATACAGAGCCGCAATAATTGATAAATCATGGAATAACCGGCTATATGGAGTGATTGGAAATTTAATCAATGAAGCAAATTGTAAAACCATTATTGTAAATGGTGTTGAAGATCACGTACATTGCTTTTTAGGATTAAAACCTGTTGTTTCTGTATCTGAATTAATGAAAACAGTAAAGGCAAAATCATCAAAATATATTAATGATCATTCGCTGACAGCCGCAAGGTTTGAGTGGCAGGAGGGGTATGGAGTCTTTTCTTATAGTCAATCGCAGGTGGACGGTGTGTACAAGTATATCCAAAACCAGAAAGCTCATCATAAGAAACAGACATTCCTTGATGAGTACAAGGCTTTTTTGAAAAAGTTTAAAGTTGAGTATGATGAACGATTTATTTTTCATGAACCAATTTAAAGATGCATCGTGCCTACAGCACTCAATACACATAAGGACCATTTGTCTCCGGATTAAAATCCGGAGTTACAAGATGATTCGAGCCTTCGGCTCTGCGAACAACGGCAACGGTATTCCCGAAAAATTAAAAGACAAAATCTTTCAGCCATTTTTCACAACAAAGCCAACAGGAAGCGGAACCGGATTGGGATTGAGTTTGGGTTATGATATAGTCAAAGCGCACGGCGGTGAAATAAAAGTAGAGAGCAAGGAGAATGAGGGGACAGAGTTTAAAATTATGTTGTCTGTTATTTAAATAATCGTGTGTAGAGGCGTAGCCTCGTTGCATGTTGTAGCAACGGAATTTATTCCGTTGAAAAATAAAAAAAAATTAAACGAGTGCCGCAGGCACGGAACATATTTCATCAACAAAAGGGAGAAGCCAAACACATATCATCAGGTTTACCTGCAATTTGTATTTGTTGTTAAAGACAATAAAAATTGAGTATGATGAACGATTTATTTTTCATGAACAATTTAAACATGCATCGTGCCTACGGCACTCAATAAGTATGAGGAGCTTTTGTCTCCGGATTAAAATCCGAAGTTACAATATGATTCGAGCCTACGGCTCTGCGAATAATGGCAATGGCATCCCCGAAAAGATAAAATGTAATAGGATTTCACGGAAAAGAAAAATCAGCGCAATCTATCAATCCCCCACTAATACCCACCAGAGTTGGGCAGGCATCAGATCAAGTCTTACCTATTTCACCTAACGGGACGGGGAATGTTATTATCAAAGGGTTGAGAGAAGATTAATCTTGCCTTGTTTTTTCCAAATTGATTTTTTTTAAGCTATGGTTCAATGATAGTGTTGAAAATCTCACCGGTATTGACCACAACCCAACTCCACTCCTTTGATAGGGTGCTTGAAACGTAGCATCAGAAAGCATTTCATCGAAATTGATCATTGTTTGTAGTGCAACTGTGATTTTTTTTGTTTCACTGAACTATTCCGTCCGGGCATTGTAAATAAAAGTCGATTTGACCTTTTCAGGTTGATTGAGCAATGAAAAAAAATCATCGAGGTAGGCAGTCATTTCTTTTTTACTTCTCGGTGATAGTAAATCAAAATGGTTTATCAGGTTGTAGATACTGTCTTTCCGGCTTTTAAATTTATCTACCACTGTATTGATTTCTTCAATTGTTTTCGGGAATCCCCGATATAGCCTTTCATACACACTTGAGATATTGAGCTTTGGATCTGGAATTGCGTAATCAGTACCGACCAGCCCGGAATAGTCAAAATCATAAGGCACAACGTAAGGGCTTTTACTTGAATCAATTTTAGGAACAATAAGTTTGGTGTTATGACCTGAAGCAACGGCCCAGTCGGTGTTTCCAATCATATATTCAAATATGGCGACCGTTGCCATTTGCAGCCTGTTGGTCTTTCGTGGATCCATTTTGTCATCTTTCCTTTCCTTACAATCATTTCGTTTGGCAACCCATTTAATATTTTCCATCAGAAATGCATATTCTTCTAAAGGTTTCTTTTTATGGTGATTATCAATAAAGTTCAGATGCAAAAGCCTGACACGAAAACTCATATCCGTTATCAGGTTATATATTTTATAAATCAGGTACTCTTTCAGCAAATATTGGTCACCCGTCTCCACTCCCCTGCAGCGATTAACCAGTTTCAAATCTTTCAACGGACTTGTATAAGAATTTTTTTTATATTTGAAATTAATCTTTAACGGTGGTAGCGAGCAATATCCTTTTCTAAAGTGGCCTCGCGTTTCAATAGTAATTGAGTCGTTTATTTGGGTACCATCCTTTAGTGTAATCTGCAAACTTGCAGGAAAGACTGCACCTTCCTTGTTTCTACGCCGGTCAATATTTACCATATTTGTAGTGATCGTTGCATTGACCACAGAAGTGTCTTCAAAAAATTTTTCTTTATCAAGCTCATTTATTTGTGCATTGGCAGCTTGTAATGTTACATAAGATACAATGACAAAGAAAAAGATAATTTTTTTCATAATTGCAACTATTTACTTTCAAAAGAATAAGAAAGCCCAAACTGAACAATTACCAACAGATATAACTATTTCGAAACTTCCTCAATAACTTTCCCCACAGAACCACTGGGCATCTGGATATGCAACATGGCAGCCAATGTAGGAGCTATATCGGTCATATAAACTTCCCTGTTTGTTTTACCCGGAAGCACATTCCATCCGTACCAGATAAGCGGAATATGGGAATCATAGGGGTTCCAATCTCCATGTGTTGTGCCTCCGATCGTAAAACCCGGAATCCATTGCGGTTTAAAAAGAATCTGAATATCCCCGCATCTTGAAGGATAATACCCGTTAGCTACCCTTTCTTTAATTGTTTTATTTAATATGGTATTTTCCAAACCATCAAGAGCAAAAGCCCTGTAAATACTGGGTTGCTGCAACAGAAAATTAATTATCATTTCATAGACTTTTGCTTTATCAATCCGGGAAGAAGATGCAATCGTGTTCCGGTCTAAAAATACCTGGTTGTTTAAAATACCTAAAACCAGATTATCGGTTTTGAATTTATCCTTTAATAAAACATTGAGTTGGTCAGTAGCTTTTTGATTATCAAAACTCCCTGAAGGAATTTTGTGTTCTTTTAAAAAGGCAGGAACTTCATTCACCCCATGATCAGCAGATAAAAAAAACAGGTATTGCCCTTTGCCGATGTGTGTGTCGAGGTAATCAAGAAACGCTCCAAGGTCTTTATCCAAACGCAAAAAGTCATCCTCTGCTTCTACAGAATTGGGACCAAATGTGTGGCCTATATAATCAGGCGTAGATAAGCTAATGGTTAACAAATCAGTGGCGCGGCCTTTGCCCAACTCTTCTCTGGTAATAACTGCCCTGGCCATATCGAAAGTAAATGAATTGCCATAGGGAATTACATGAATCATTCCATAATTCTTGCCGATATATGGCTTCAGGTCATACGGGAAACGATTTTTACCTCCGAAAGGCCTGTATTCATAAGGTTCCTGATCAGGAGTGCTTTGAACGTATTTATCAAGCGGATATAAAGTGTTCCAGTTTTGTTCATAATATTTATCAACCAGTTTTAATGCGTTGAAATCCTTTACCCATGCCGGCAACTCATTCATGTAATAAGAAGATGAAATCCAATTACCGGTGCTATCATCATACCAGTAAGCTGCATTGGCGCTATGCCCGGCAGGAAAAATTGCTGAACGGTCTTTTAAGGCAATACCGATAACCTTGCTTTGAAAATTTGTAGCAAGTCGTAGCTGATCGCCGATTGTAGTTACAAGCATATTACGCGGGCTCATTTTGCCCTCAACAGTATTACTGCCAATTGTTTTTACGCTGTCATCTTCTGAACAATACATGTATTTGGAAAGGTCATAATCCCACCAATCATTACCGGTAATGCCGCTTATTGCAGGCACGGAGCCTGTGTATATACCCGAATGGCCACAAGCTGTAAATGTTGGGATATATGGAATCATCGTATTGTTGCAGGAAAAACCCTGGCTGAGTAAACGTTTGAATCCTCCATTGGGCTGATAAAGATTATAATAACGATACAGGTAATCCCAGCGCATCTGGTCTATTACAATGCCCACTACTAATTTCGGGCGCGACAGTTCAGCGTTATCTGCATTATTGGATGTTTCAGTATTTTGTGCATGTACAGCAGAGCAACAAATAATGAAAAAAACGATACAGAATAATTTTCGCATAGCTTACATAATTTAATGTTTCATCAAAACTTCAATTGCTAATACCATTCACAAATCGTACTCAGCCGGCGGCACACCAACAAATAATCCATTATCACTTTGATTGGTGTGATTAAAATGTTATCACTACAATACATAAATCACATACTGTGGAACAAGCACACATTCAATGTTTATGGTGTTTTTTATCGTGATGTTTATCATCTTTCTGAATCACCAGTTTTTCAATTCCGGCATCGTCAATTCCATCCATATCATCCAGTAATCCCTGGTCTGACAGGTCTAACGGATGAGAATGTTTCCAATCATGATGTGCTATTTCTTTCATTCGTTCAATGATTGTGCTGTCATGAACTTCGATAGCCAGTTCTCTCCGATGGTCAAAACTTCCCGGGCTGATATTGATAGAACCAACAATGGCACGGCATCCGTCAGCAAGCATCATCTTTCCATGCTGGCGAAGCAAAGCCAGTTTGTGTACTTTGATGCCCACATCGTCCATAATGCGTAAACCGCCTACACCTTCAACCAGTTTCTCCAGTTTCAGGGTATGCGGGGGGCGGGCCATTACATGCACCTTTACACCTCTTCGTGCAGCCTGTACCAACCGTTCAACAATAACTACATCCTGGAATCTTGCATTTTGAATAAAGAGGCTGTGTTTTGTTTCATCAATGAATCCGGCAATTTTTTTTCTGCCGTTATTATTACACCATATTAGATTCAATTTTTCATCGGGTTCAAAAAGATGCCTTCCCCAATCAGCTTCGAAACACATAATAATTTGTCTGACTTCCTGTGGATGATGTGTGATTATTGCGTAATCCCTTGTTTGAATAAAATTTTCACTTTCCCAGTTCAGTGATTTTATAAAAGCCATCCGGTCATCTATCACCATGGATTTTTCATGTGTTATGCTAAAGACAGGATAGGTATCCTTCACGGCAATACCGGCTTTTTCGAGAATTATTCTTGTATGTTCATTTTCAGATTTTCCGTTTTGCCGGTTTGGATTTAACATCACCCGAACATTGATACCTCTTTCATGAGCCCTGACAACTGCGTTAATCAGCGTTTCATCCGAAAACAAAAACATCTTAATCAGAATCTCCTGTTTTGCATTATCAATGGCGTCTATGATTTCCTTAGCTGTATCATCGGGTAAAACTATTAAAGATCGTTGCGGCATCGCTGTGATATTTTATCTAATAAATGTAATCAAATAATTTTTGAATTGATTAATTCAAATCTCTTTTGCCCGGCAAACCTGGTGAAAGACATACTGGTATTGACCTCGACCCAAATCCATTTCCAAGGGTAAAGGAGTTTGAAACGTAGTACCAGAATGTGTTTCATCAAGATTGATCATTTTTAACCGGATAATTGTGAATGCAAACAGATGTTTCATTTATCAACAGATGTTGATGAAGGCATTGCCCATTCCTGTGAACGAAATAACTCATGATAAATACCGCCTTTGGAAATTAATTCATCATGGCATCCTACCTCGGCTATTCCTCCATCTGACAACACATAAATCTTATCTGCTTTCCGAATGGTATTCAGGCGATGTGCAATTGTGATGATTGTCCTTCCATCCATCAGGTTTTCCAGGGCTTCCATTACCTCCTTCTCTGATTCCGAGTCAAGAGAAGAAGTTGGTTCGTCAAGAATCAAAATGGGCGATTTGCGTACTATTGCTCTTGCAATGCCTATTCTTTGCAACTGGCCACCGGACAATGTAACACCTCTTTCACCAACAAGTGTATCAAATCCATGAGGCATTTTTTCAATAAACTCAATAGCATGTGCCAGCCTGGCTGCCTCTTTAATTTCATCATCGCTGGCATTAGGATTTCCATAAGCAATATTTTCACGTATGGAGCCATAGAACAACATTGTTTCCTGCATTACAAATCCAAATTGTTTCCTTAACCCATCAAGTGTAAAATTCGAAATATCGGTACCGTCTATCAATATGCGCCCGGAATCCGGATTGTAAAAACGTACCAGAAGACTTACAATGGTTGACTTACCACAACCTGTTTGACCGCAAATTCCAATTCGCTGCCCACAACGTACATCCAGGTTAAAGTTCTTTATTAAAGGCGTATCGGGATGATAAGAGAAAAATACATTTTCAAACACGATGTTTCCCTTTAGGCTTCCCGGATCAATTGCATTGGGTTTCTCTGTAACTGTACTATGATCTTCCAAAATTGCCTGTATGCGTTCAAGAGCAACTGTTACCTGGGCTATGGAACTGGTCATTTTGGCCAGGTCTTTAACAGGACTGAAAAATTTGCCCATATATGAAATGAAAACAGTTAGCGCTCCGATTGTCATTATATTATGGGTTACAAGATATGCCCCCCGTCAAAGTACAATTGCAGTACAGGCTGAAACGATAACCGCCACAACCGGTGACAACGCTGCTTTTATCCGGCGTGCTTTCATGGCAGCATCAAGCGTTTCCCTGCTGACTACTTTAAATTTATCCTCTTCAAAATCCTGCCTGCCAAATGCATTTACTGCACGGATGGATTGCAACCCTTTTTGCAATACAACTAACATGTTCCCTTCGTCTTTTCTCACCTCTCTTGTTGCTTTTTTCATTCCCTTTTTAAAGTAGAAAACAAAAAATAGCAGAAAAGGAGTAACTGCCAATGCTATTAATGTAAAATCCGAATCGAGATAAAACATTACTCCAATCATACCAATGATAGTGAGGCTGTCAACCAGGATGCTTAACATCGTGTTAGATGCAAAATCTTGCAGTGTAGCAACGTCCTTAGTTAGCGTATTTAGCAACTTCCCTGTTTGATGCGAATCGTAATAGGAAATAGACAGATGTTGAAGATGATGGTAAATTTTTACACGAAGGTCGTTAGCAATATATTGGGCTACTTTCTCATTATAATAACTATCCAGGAATTGGGCTAATGAATCAATCGTAACAAGGACAATATAAGTGATTGCCACAACGGCTGCCAGTTCAATAGCGTTTCCCCTGCGAAAAAAATGATCCATCCATCTCAGCCATTCAGGAAGAGGATGGCTACCCACCACATTGTCAATAATTATCTTGAGAGGCCAGGGAATAGCCAAGCCTACAAGCGTTTCAATCAACATAGCAAAAAGAATA
This sequence comes from Bacteroidota bacterium, assembly GCA_018268015.1. GTDB lineage: Bacteria > Bacteroidota > Bacteroidia > Chitinophagales > Chitinophagaceae > JAFDXJ01. The sequence continues at coordinate 100,643 of JAFDXJ010000046.1, read as the reverse complement.
ATCCAGACATACCTTTTGTAAGGCAGCGAAAATTGAATAGCCATTTGAATAAGGCTAACAAATGACCGCTTAGTTGTTTGGATATGCGACAAAGAAGCATTCAGCTTTTGCCGTATTATATGATCCTGTTTTTCTCCGCCTTTAATTGAGAAATCACTCATGGATATCAAAAATTGCTTTAGCCAATTTTTAGGAAAGTTAATTAAGGTTTGCCTATTCACAAAAATCGTTTGGGTTTATACAAGGATTCGCTAAGTAACCGATTTGCTCGTGCCGGCAAACAAACAAATAACCTCATTTCCTGTTTTCATACCAATTCATTCATGAAAACGCAATCCATTTTCATAAAAAGGGCACTGCCTGTATTTCCAATAAGATGCTGTCTTTAAAATACTTCTACAAACATGATTTAATTCTAGAACGAACAGATGATAAATTAATAAGGAAGTGTATTATTTCAGAAAAAATTCCAGGAATCATTATTTTTTTGAATTAGAAACAAATTATTAAATGGAGTCTGACAAGATGGTTAATTCAAAAATCCTTCAGGAAGAATTAAAAAAAGAATTTACAGTAGTTCGAAATGTATTTGGAATGAGCGATAATTATCCGGCAAATATATTGATCGTAGAGAATTATGTCTTCTATGGAATTATGACATGGCTATGGAAAATCAATACACATGGGGCGTTTATGCCATTTTTAATCCCAATGTTAAAAACCAGCTGGATTCTGCATTGCATGATGAAATTGATCAGGCAATCAGCAAAGGGGTTACTACGGATGAGCTGGATAAATCTAAAAGAAGCCTGATGGAATACCGCAAGACTTTGCTTGGATTAGATAATTATTTAGCCTATCAGCAATTAGATTATTTGAAGGATGGCAGGGATTTAAATGAAATAACAGATTTTGAAAATAAAATAAATGCGTTGAGCCTCGAATCCGTAAATGCTGCATTGAAAAAATATTTCGACCCTTCAAAATTAGTATTGGTTTATACTGGAGATTTTGATAAAAAATAATCTGTGATTTTTCATAAAGTGCAACAAAATATTTGTTTGCAAAAATCAAGCAGCAATACGAAAGCCCGATTTTGTCGGGCTTTCGTATTTTTATACCAATTATATTGAAGTAGCAAACAATAAAATAATAACATTACTGTCCGACTAAAAATTATCAAATTCGATGAAACACTTTATTATACTACGTCTCAAGCCCCCTTCTCCTTTGGGGAAGGGTTGGGTTGAGGTCAGTGTAAAAGATAATGGCAATGGCATTCCGAAAAAAATAAAAGAAAAAATCTTCCAGCCATTTTTCACCACCAAACCAACCGGCAGTGGAACAGGATTGGAGTTAAGCCTGAGTTATGATATTGTAAAGGCACATGGCGGGGAGATAAAAGTAGGTAGCAACGAGAATGAGGGGACGGAGTTTATTATTCAATTGCCTGTTATTTAAATAATCTTGTGCAGAGGCGTAGCCTCGTTGCATGTTGTAGCAACGGAAATTATTCCGTTGAAAAATAAAAAATGGAAATTAAACGAGTGCCGTAGGCACGGTACATATTTCAGCAACAAAAGGGAGAAGCCAAACACATATCATCAGGTTTACCTGCAATTTGTATTTGTTGTTAAAGATTCTAAAAGTTGAATATGATGAACGATTTATTTTTCATGAACCACTTTAAAACGCATTGTGCCTACGGCACTCAATATGCATAAGTACCATTTGTCTCCGGATTAAAATCCGAAGTTACTATATGATTCGAGCCTTCGGCTCTGCGAAAAACGGCAATGGAATTCCCAAAAAAATAAAAGACAAAATCTTTCAGCCATTTTTTACCACCAAACCAACCGGCAGTGGAACAGGATTGGGTTAAGCCTGAGTTTTGATATAGTGAAAGCTCATGGAGGAGAGATAAAAGTGGAAAGTAAAGAGAATGAAGGGACAAAGTTTATAATTTTATTACCTGTTATCTGAATTACACCTACATTCAAGAATTTATGAAATATCTTATACTCATCTTTTTATTAGTCGTAAACACTTCAATACTTTCAGCACAGGAAAACCATTTTGTTTTCAGGAATGCAAATGCAACGATTCAGGAACGGGTTGATGATTTGCTTAAGCAACTAACCCTTGAGGAAAAAATTTCCTTATTGGGTTATCAAAGCAAATCGGTTCCCCGCCTGGGCATCCCTGCCTACAACTGGTGGAATGAAGCCTTGCATGGAGTGGCACGGGCCGGCAATGCCACCGTTTTTCCACAGGCAATAGGAATGGCAGCGAGTTTTAATAATGAATTACTTTACGAATGTGCCAATGTGATTTCAACGGAAGCAAGAGCAAAATACAACCTGAGTTCAAAGAACGGCAACCATCTGCAATACATGGGCCTCACTTTCTGGTCGCCTAACATCAATATCTTTCGTGACCCGAGATGGGGCCGGGGACAGGAGACCTATGGTGAAGATCCTTTTCTTACGGCCACTATGGGAACAGCTTTTGTAACCGGTCTGCAGGGAAATGATCCGCTTCATCTAAAAGCGGCTGCCTGTGCCAAACACTTTGCCGTTCACAGCGGGCCTGAAAAAGACCGCCATCATTTTAATGCTGTCGTTAATGAAAAAGATTTGAGGGAGACCTATCTCTATGCATTTAAAAAATTGGTGGACGCTAAAGTGGAGGCGGTGATGTGTGCATACAACCGGGTGAATGGAGAGCCATGTTGTACCAGCCATACACTCTTACAAAACATACTGCACAATGAATGGAATTTCAAAGGCCATGTCGTTACCGATTGTTGGGCATTGCAGGATATTTATACTTCTCACAAATCGTTGCCTGATGCCGTTACGGTTGCTTCGGCTGCCATTAAAGCCGGTGTGAACTTAGATTGCAGTAACCTCTTGCAGGATGATGTGATGAAAGCGATTCAGCAAAGATTATTATCCAAAGAAGATGTTGACAGCGCTCTTGCACCCATATTGAGGACGCAAATAAAATTGGGTTTCTTTGACGACCCTTCTCTCTCTCCATATAAAAATTATGGAGAAGACAGTGTTACCAATCCATATCACAGGATGCTGGCAAGAAAAATGGCAGCGCAAAGCATGGTGTTGTTGAAAAACAAAAATGATATCTTGCCCTTAGACAAAAATAAACTCCGGCAGATCATGATCGTAGGGCCCAATGCTGCTTCACTCGATGCACTGATTGGAAATTATCATGGTGTAAGTGATAAAACTGTAAATTTTGTGGAAGGTATTACAGCGGCCGTAGGCTCCGGCACCAGGGTGGAATATGACATGGGTTGTGATTACAAAGACACATCAAAGTTTGGCGGGATATGGGCTGCTTCCAATGCAGAAGTAACCATTGCAGTACTGGGACTCACACCGGTTTATGAAGGAGAAGAAGGCGATGCGTTTCTTTCGGAAAATGGCGCCGACCGGAATACACTAAGCCTCCCTGCTGCACACATAGCTTATTTGAAAGCACTGAGAAAGGGAACGAAAACACCTATCGTGTTGGTGATCACATCAGGAAGCGCTGTTGATATTTCAGAAATAGCGCCTTATGCTGATGCTATCATTCTTGCCTGGTATCCTGGGGAGGAAGGCGGGAATGCACTTGCTGATATTTTGTTTGGCAAGACATCACCATCCGGCCATTTGCCCGTAACCTTCTACAACTCGCTCAGCGACCTGCCTGCTTATGATAATTATGAAATGAAAGGAAGGACATACCGCTATTTCAACGGGAAGGTGCAGTATCCTTTCGGCTATGGATTGAGCTACACTACATTTGATTACACATGGAAAACAAAGCCTGTTGTGAAAAAGGATAACATTACTTTTTCTGTTGAAATAAAAAACACCGGCAAGTATGATGGTGATGAAGTAGCACAGGTGTTTGTAAAATATCCTGAAAAACCGGGAATGCCTCTCAAAGAATTAAAGGCATTCAAAAGAGTTTCACTCAAAAAAGGGGAAGCTGCAATTGTTGATTTTTCTGTTCCTTTATCGGAATTAAAAAAATGGGATTTGAAAAAGAATAATTGGCAATTGTATCCGGGAGATTATCAAATTTTTGTAGGAAGTAATGCAGAGGATCAACGAATCATCTCTTCAATACAAATAAAGTGATATACTTTTTCATGCAATCAAATGGCAGCCACGTAAAAAATAAAATGATGAAAAAACCCTTTATACTCCTTTCATTTTTTTTGACACATCTTTTTGTTCATGCACAATCTCCTTTTGGAAACAATATTCACTGGCTCAGTGGATATGAAAAAGCAATCACCGGCGAACCCATCTCTTACTTTTCCGCATTTCCGGATTATGTAAATGAGGCGCTGCTTACCCGTGCCACCGATGGTCATAAGATTATCGAATGGGAAACAGCTCCTGTACCTGCAAATACCCATTCAGACTATGTTTACTTCCGTTGGGTGGCCGGGCATTCCACTGGAACAAGTAGTGGCAACCGGAATTTTGATTTATATATCAATGGCGCCAAAACCCTTGTCATCACTACCTTACCGGGCAATAAGACACCACGCTGGCACTTTACTGCTGCAGACAGTACAGAAGTTGTATTCGCTCAATTGAGAACGGACGGCGCCAATGATGCCCATGGTATTCTGTACCTCAGGGTGCCTGCCTCTAAAACCACTCCGGGCAAACCATTGCAGCTAAAACTTGTTGGCGAAGCACAGCAGAGTAACGATTGGTTCATGACTTTTAAATATGCATTCGAAGAACGGGCAGATATTACCTCATTGCCGTTTCTCCTGAAAGACGGAAGGCAACCACTATCCATAACTGTACTGCATTTTGGCAATAAAGAAAAATTGAAGGTTACAGTAAACCAGAAAGTCAACCATTCATTTGAATTGAATGAAGGCATGAACAGTTTTGAAGTGCCTGTCGCTGCGGTTTCTAAGAAAGACAGTGTGCATGTAGTTGCAAAACATGGAGGAATGGTTTTATATAATGGATTTATCAAAATAGCGCCAGTCATCCAAAGAGAACTCTATTTTATTCCGCATTCACATACAGACATTGGGTATTCTCATCTTCAGTCGCAGGTAGAGCAGATTCACATCAAAAATATTTATGATGCCCTGCGCATGATTAACAGGACAAAAAACTATCCTGAAGGTTCTAAATTCAAATGGAACGTGGAGTCACTCTGGGCAGTAGAAAATTTTCTGAACCAGGCATCAGCTGCCGATAGTGTCCATTTTTTTGACGCCGTCAAAAATGAAAGTATCGGCCTATCCGGATTGTATGCCAACATGATGACCGGACTGAGTATGCCTGAAGAAGTTTTTCATTACACGGACTATGCAGAAATATTGCGCAGCAAATTCGGGTTGCCTATCGAGAGCGCTATGATCACTGATGTGCCGGGCATCACATGGACGACAGTGGAAGGATTTTCGAAAGGAGGGATCAAATACTTTTCTGATGGACCGAATTACCTGGGCAAAAACAATCCCTATCTCGGCGACAGGGTTGGCCATTTTGTAAAAGAATGGGGCGATCGTCCCGTGTGGTGGCTATCGCCATCCGGCAAAGAAAAAATTCTTTTCTGGACAGCCGGCAGAGGATATTCATCATGGCATGGCACATCATCCGGCGGCATATTTTTTTCAGGCACAAAAAAAATTGCTGATTACATGAACGAACTGGTAGAAAAAAAATATCCCTACCAAATCGTACAATGGAGGTATAATATTGTTTCGGATAACGGCCCTATTGACACCACCATTTCAGACTTTGTAAAAATGTGGAATCAGAAATATGCATCGCCAAAAATAATCCTGAGTACTGTGAATAATATGTTTCATGCTTTTGAAAAAAGATACGGCAAGTCGCTTCCCATTGTGAAAGGAGACATTACACCATACTGGGAAGATGGTGCGGCTTCCACTGCTTCTGAACAGGGGATGAGCAGGATCAACAGTCTTCGTTGTGCGCAGCTTGCAACGCTTTATGCCATGCTGGCTCCCGAAAAATATGATGCGGATGATTTCTATAAAGCCTGGCGCAACATCATTATGTTCACCGAGCATACATGGGGCGCCTACAACAGTATTTCCGAACCTGATATACATTTCGTTACTGATCAATGGCGTGTCAAAAAGAATTTTATGCTGGATGCAGATTCCATTCTCAACCAATTGACAAAAACATTGCTAAACGAATTCGAAGACCCTGCTTCGCAAAAAATAGCTGTCGTCAATACTTTGTCCTGGCCGCGGAGTGGAATCGTTTACCTGGATTCAGGCACTACTGCCAATATGATTGTTGACGAAAATGACAGGCAATACCCACTTCAGAAATTATCCGATGGCAGAAAAATATTTATTGCCGAAGGCCTGAAACCGTTGAGCACATCTTATTTCTATTTAAAAAATAATTCAAGCCCTCCCGATGATGAAACCCCTTTTGTAATTACCGATAGTACGGTTACTAATGGCAAGGTCAAGATACAATGGAATACATCCAATGGTTCCATCACAAAACTTGAAAGCAACGGAATCAATTTTGCGGATGGCTTTCACGACGAAGGATTGAACAGTTATTGGTATGTACCCGGCCGCGATCCTGCAACAGCCCTCTCTAATGGAGAAGTAAAAATGCGTATTGAAAATTCCGGGCCCTATTTGGTCACCATAAATTTGCAATCGCCTGCTCCGGGAACAAAAGGTATTCAAAGAAAAATTTCTCTACGGGCCAATGATGATGAAGTGCATATAGATAACATCATTGACAAAAATGCTGTCCGCACAAAAGAAGCTGTTTATTTTTCCTTCCCATTTGCAAAAGATTTGAAAGACGTTGTTATTGATGCCGGCTATGGCAATATGCGATATCTGAAAGACCAGTTGCCCGGTTCCAATATGGATTACCTTACACCACGCCGGTGGATAGATGCTTCCGGCGATGGTGCTGGCATCCAATGGCTGATGAAGGAAGCATTTATGGTTGCCCCTGATTCCATGGTGGACGAACGATTGATCATCAATCAAAGCTTCAAAAGGTGGAGAGAATCCGGCAAACCCACTTCCACCTGGCTGAGTTATGTAATGAATAATTACTGGCATACCAATTTCAAAATAGACCAGGAAGGCATCAGCCAATTTCACTATGCATTACGGCCGCATGGCGCTTTTCAGTCGGTCGAATCTGAAAAGGCAGCACAGGAATTTACGCAGCCACTCATTGCCTTTCCGGTAAAAGAAAATGCCGGCTTACAAAAAAGCCTTTTCGAATTATCCAATAATAAAATTGTTGTTACAAGTATTACTCCGCAACAAGGAGGAGGTTTTTTGATCCGGCTTTACAATCCGAATGAAACAGCCCACTCTTTCACATTCAGGTGGAATGGATTCCGTCCAAAAAGTATGAAGGAATTGCCTTCTGAAAAAAGTGTGGATCCCCGAAAAAATATTCTTATCGCAGGCTATGATGTCATAGATCTGAAGGTTGAATAAATAAATATGAGATTATTAAAATACTTAAATGGAATGATTTAACACGCTGTATGCAGAGATGAATAATATGAGAAATTTCAGTGATATAAGCTTGAACTTCTTAAATATCGTTGATCATGAGTTTAATTTTCCATAATGAAATCACTCAGGCTGGCTCAAAGTTGATGCTAATGAAAATGGAGACATGATTAATTATTTTAACCAGGAAATTAAAAATCCTATTCAACTTAAAAAGTAATAAATAAGAAATACTTTACGATAATGAATCACTAAATAATTTACTCATCATCATAATATTTATAATAAATACCTAAGTTTACTTACAGAATGATGAAGCAGGATCCGATTGCAACCTGTAAACTCTTAATAATAGAATGAAGAAACTAAAACTGGCGATACTGGCTTTATCCCATTTGTGGATATGCTCCGCCCAGAGTTTTTTACAAAGCGGCTCGCAGAATATCATCAATTATTCACCAAAAGAGTATAGCGCCTTTCAGCAAAACTGGTCCGTTGTTCAGGATACACGAGGCATCATGTATTTTGGAAATGGTTCAGGCCTCCTTGAATTTGATGGCTCTTCCTGGAGATTATATCCTGTTCCCAATAAATCAAATATCTTTTCTCTCGCAATTGATAAAGACGGTAAGATCTATGCCGGAGCACAGGCTGATCTTGGTTATTTCGAAAACGATAAATCCGGCAAATTAATTTTTCATTCTTTAATAAACTTTTTACCAAAAGATAAACGCGATTTTTCGGATGTCTGGAATACCTATATCCTGAATGGAAAAGTGTATTTTAATACGGGCAATGCCATTTTCATCTGGGATATCACCAAACAGTCATTTCATTTTATACAAAGTGCAAAAGGCTTTCATACCATGTTTAGTGTCAATGGAGTGATCTATGTTCGGGAATGGGATAAAGGTTTAATGGTTATTAATAATGATCAGATTTCTTTATGCCCTGAAGGCGAGCAGTTTTCACAGGAAAAAATCTATGGCATCCTCCCTTTCCCGGGAGAAAAAGGAGTGCTCTTAATAGTCACTAGAACTAAAGGACTCTTAAAATATGATGGTAAACATTTTTCGAAAATCCAATCCACAGCCAATGAATTTTTAAAGAATAATTTAAGCTATTTACCCGGCACGGTACTTTCAGATGGTAATATTTTATTAGGTACTTTAAATGGCGGTGCTATTGTTATTGACTCGTCCGGCAATGAAGTACGCAGATATAACAGGGAAAACGGTATTATTGATAATGTCATTCAATATACCTACCAGGACAGGTCTGGAGAAATATGGCTGGCTACAAGCAATGGCATTTCCAGTATTGACTACTCCTCTCCCATCACTTATTTTGATTCCAGGAATAATATTACTACAACACCTAATGATATCATTCGTCATAATAATATCATTTATACGGCTACCAGTAATGGGGTTTATTTCTTAAAACCAGGGAATTCAAATTTTCAAATTTTGAAAAACAGTCATAATCAGTCCTGGTCACTGGCTGAAATGGGCGCTGATTTATTAGTTGGCACTTCTGATGGTCTTTTTAAGATAGATGCGGAGCAATTATCGCCCATAAGACTGACAACGGGGAATGATTATAATATCAATATTTTAAAGAAGTCTTCTATACAACCAAATCGGCTATTTGTTGGTACGGGCAGCGGATTATGGTCTGTTTTATATAATGGGAAATCCTATACAGATGAAGGACAAATATTAAATAATCCGGACCAGTCAACATCCATTTCCGAAGACATAGATGGCTCTATATGGCTTGGTACATTTTCTTCAGGGCTTTTTAGGTTAAGTTTCAACAGAGATCCAAATGGGAAAACCCTCATCAAAACCGGGAAGGTGGAACATTTTGATAGCAAGGATGGTTTGCAGGGCGGTTTTGTTTTTATTCAAAAAATAAATGGCATAAATTATTTTTATACTCCTGATAGCCTGTACATCTTCCAGGAAAACAAGAAAAGATTTTATTCTGATACCACAGATGAAATCATTAAAAATTTTTACCAAATCACACAAGGTAATCCCATCAATGTTTTTCATCAGGATGGTGATGGGAGAATCTGGATTGGTTCAAAGGGAAGGTTGGAAATGAATATCAAAAAAAAGGATGGACAATACTACAGGATGTCTGCAGCCTTTAGAAGTTTTGCTGATGAAGCTATATACCAGGTTTATTCCGAGAACAAAGACATTGCCTGGATAGGTACCGGCTCAGGGATCATAAAATATGATTTTTCCGGAAAAAAAATCAATAGTCATTATGCTGCCCTCATAAGAAGTATTACTACGGATAATGACTCGATTATTTACTTTGGAGAAGGAAGGGATAGTACCCTTATTACAAGCATAGGTTTTGCACACAATTCTCTCAAATTCCGCTTTTCAGCCACGAGTTATGAAGGAAATAATGCAAATCAATATAAAACATTTTTAGAAGGCTTTGATAAAAGCTGGACTTCCTGGTCAAAAGAGAATGCGAAAGAATATACAAATCTTCCTCCGGGCAAATACACATTTAAAGTAATTGCTTTAAATATACAGGGCATAGAAAGTCGTAGCGATAGTTACCGTTTTGAAATATTACCTCCCTGGTATCGAACCTGGTGGGCATGGTTCATTTATGGTATTTCATTTTGCTTACTTGCATTTTTATTTATTAATTTCCAGCGAAAGCGTGTTCTGTCTAAAGAAAGGCAACGGTCTTTGATCAGGGAAGAAAAATTAAAAGCAGATGCAGAAGCCGAAAGACATAGAAATATAGAACTTATCAGCGAGATGGGCAAAGACATTACATCCTCTTTATCCATAGAGCATATTATTGATACCGTTTATATTCATGTAAATAAATTAATGGATGCATCCTTATTGGGCATTGGGATTATTAATGCAGATAAAACGGCTCTTGATTTTCCTGCTACCAAAAGACAAGGAAAAACGCTTCCGGCATACAGCTATTCTTTGAATGATTCTAACCGGCCTTCATCCTGGTGTTACAATCATAAAAAGGAAATTTTTACCAATAATTTTGAACAGGAAAATGCAACCATTATTGCTACATTATCCGAAGCGGGCGAAAGTGAACATTCAGCTTCTGTTATCTATTTGCCTTTGATGAATAAAGAGAAATCTATTGGTGTGATCACTGCCCAAAGCATCCATAAAAATGCTTATAACGATTATCACCTGAATGTTTTAAGAACCCTTGCTACATACACTGCGGTGGCATTAGACAATGCGGATGCCTACAGGACTTTGAAATCCACACAGGCTCAATTAATTCAGTCCGAGAAAATGGCCAGCCTCGGTGAACTCACAGCGGGTATTGCTCATGAAATACAAAACCCTTTGAATTTTGTCAATAATTTTTCTGACCTGAATACTGAATTGATTCGCGAAATGGATGAAGAAATTACCGCAGGAAATTTTGATGAAGTAAAAGCTATTGCACAGAATATCGGTGCAAATGAAGATAAAATAAATCATCATGGTAAAAGGGCCGAAGCTATCGTCAAAGGTATGCTCTTACATTCCAGGAGCAGTTCAGAATTGAAAGTACCAACAGATATCAATTTCCTGTGTGAAGAATATATTCGTCTTGCATATCATGGCATTCGTGCAAAAGATAAAGATTTTCACACCGAACTCAAGATGGATTTTGATAACACAATACAAAAAATAAATATTATTCCGCAGGATATTGGAAGGGTCCTTTTAAATATGCTTAATAACTCGTTTTACGCCTGTTCCGATAAACAACAGCGCATCTCCAAAAGCCAGAATATCCCTTCGGAGAAGCCCTATGAACCGTATATTAAAATCACTACACGGAAAAATAACCAGTCTATTGAAATCCTTGTGCAGGATAATGGCACCGGCATTCCTGAAGAAATCCTGGACAAGATTTTTCAACCATTTTTTACCACGAAACCGGCAGGGAAAGGCACCGGGCTGGGATTGTCTTTGGCTTATGATATCGTAAAAGTGCACAATGGTTACATTAAAGTAGAAAATGATTTCGGAGAAGGCTGTATTTTTATCATTTCACTCCCCATCATTTAATTTTAAGATGATAAAATAATTCTTTAAATTTTTTTAGTAGAAAAAAGGTCATTGATGTTGCTAAAAGATACCTAAAAACACTATAGAAAAACATGGACTTTGGTTTAAATAAAATTTCATGAAATGAAGAAAATAATAATAGGCTTCATAACCATTCTCTGTTTACTTGTTTATGCTTCTGATGCACAGCAAAACAATCAGCCCAAAGAAAATGACACTTTACGATTATCCAATTATGCATCCCAGTTATTGAATTTTACGGAAGTAAATAACGATAGTGCCTTGTATTTTGGAAATAAAGCTTTTGCACTTGCACAAAAATTAAATCAGAAGTTTTATCAAGGAATGATTGCCAACAATATGGCCTATAATTATATTGCCGAAGGCGACTATACCAATGGCTTAAAATATATAATCATAGCTAAAAAATTGTCTGAGGATAAAGATATAGGTGCCCATATTTTGAAGACCCCATACATAGAAAATTATTTGCAAAAAGATGCTGAAACAAACAGGATTGAATTGATGGGATATACTAAAAACTGTTTAGGCATCTTGTACGGCTACACGGAAAGCCAAAATAAAAAATTGCAGGAATTAAAAGATGCAAAACAGCTGGTAGAAAATGTAACCAATGATATGTTTCTTTTGGCCGGCATCACCGATAATATCGTCTATACTTATATGGACAATAAGAAATATGATTCGGCTCTTTATTACCTGAATGAATCAATAGTCTTTAGGGAGAAAAGTCGTATTGGTATGTATGAGGGAGCTGCCTATGCCACCATGGGTGAAATTTACCAGCGAATGGGAAAGAAAGATTCCGCGAGTAAATATTTGTTTGCTGCACTTCAAATAATGAAGGGCAGTGATGAAAATATCATCGTTGCAGGGAATTATATATCTCTTTCTAATTTGAATTATGATAACAATCGTTATGATTCCGGTATTTATTATGCTAACCTGGCTCTCAGGCTATATGATGTGGCCGGTAAAACCTTGGAAGAAACTTTAGACGCTTATACTGTTCTGGCTTTGAATTTTAATAAGAGTAAAAGATATGATAGTGCATATAAATATATGGACCTTGCAAAAACAATCAGTGATAGCATCAACAATATCCGTATTACCAATCTTGGGAAATTTCATAGCATGGGGTTTGAAGAAAAATTAAGATTACAGGAATTACAAAATGAAGCCGTAGCAACAAGAAATAATAACCGAATCATTCTTTTACTTTTTACGATAATCGTATTCCTGATTATCGCATTTATTCTTTTCAGAAATAACAGGTTGAAACAAAAAGCCAATAAAACATTGCAATTAACCTTAGCAGATTTAAAATCCACGCAATCGCAACTCATCCAATCTGAAAAGATGGCTTCACTCGGAGAGCTCACAGCCGGCATCGCACACGAAATACAAAACCCTTTGAACTTTGTCAATAATTTCAGTGATATCAATATGGAGCTGCTTGAAGAACTTAAAGCGGAATACTTGAAACCCGGTCATGCAAGAGAAAACGAAGAGCAAATTGACTTAATTAATGATATTATATCCAATGAAGAAAAAATCAGTCATCACGGTAAAAGAGCAGATTCCATAGTGAAAGGCATGTTACAGCATTCGAGGAAAAGCACAGGTCAAAAAGAATGGGTTGATATCAATTCTTTATGTGATGAATTTTTAAGATTGGCTTATCATGGCCTGAGAGCAAAAGATAAATCCTTTAATGCGACCATGAAAACAAATTATGATGATCACATCGGCAAAATCAATGTAGTACCACAAGACCTGGGAAGAGTGTTATTGAATATGATCAATAATGCATTCTATGCTATAAATGAGCAAAAGAAAATCCACCCTGAAAATTATGAACCCGAAGTAGATATTTCTACAAAAAAAATAAATGATAAAGTAGAAATCAAAATAAGTGATAATGGGAATGGCATCCCTCCTGCTTTAGTGGATAAAATATTTCAACCATTTTTTACCACCAAACCTACCGGAAGTGGTACAGGTTTAGGATTGAGTTTAAGCTATGATATTATTCAGGCACATGGTGGGAAGATAACCGTAAATTCAAAGGAGCATGAAGGAACGACTTTTATCATTCAACTACCCATAAACTGAAATCAGGTAAACACTTCATAAGAAATGAAAATGTAGCGGTGAGAATCATGACGTTTCATAATAAAAGTTCTTTACCTTGCTACATAGAAACATTTTAGAATGGATATAGAGATAAGAAAAATTTAAAAGCACTACTAAATTTCAACAATAGCGGTATTCCTCTTTACAAAATATGAAAAAATTCGTGCTGTCTCTTATACTATTCCTGGCGCTCGGGAAACTGCCTGCACAAAGTATTTCCCAATTAAAGGAGCAGTTGATAACAGCTAAAAGTGATACCTCCAGGGCCAGAATATACAATGCCATCTCAACCGCTTTTTCCAATTTAGATGAAACCGACAGTTGCTTGAGTTATGCGCAAAAAGCTTTGAACCTGGTCAATGACATGCAAAGTAAAGGGGGAAATAATGAGCCACCTAAAAACATTTACCTCAAAACTCTTTATGCAAATGCCGTGATGAATATAGGTCGAAGCTTAATGAATATCAATACAACGCCGGCCATTGATACTTTTTTCCTGGCTGCCAGAATTTTCAATGAGATCAATGACCAGCAAGGAACGGCCACCATCTTTCAACTCTTAGGGGAAACTTATGCTAATCAGAATAATTATTCAAACTCTATATTATATTTTGATAAAAGCCTGAAAATAAATCAGACATTAGGGAATCGCAAAAACTTAGCCTATATCTATTACCTCAAAGCGCTCACACAAAGATCTATGTCTAACTATGGAGATGCATTAGAAAACAATCTGACCGCACTTTCCATGTCAAAAGAAAATAAAGATACAAGTTCCATATTGCAGTGTCTCCTGGCCAATGGCTTTATTTATATGCTGGTAAAGGAATATGATTTGGCATTGAAAAACCAACAAGAAGCATTAAAAATTGCAACATCTATCCATGACAGCGAATTTATAGCTACTGCTTATAGCGATATGGGCAATACAAATATTCGTGCGGGAAAATTAGACATGGCCTATCATGACTTTTCAACTTCTCTGGCAATTCGCAGGCAAATGGGCGCAAACATTTACTTAAGCAGCAATCTGCTTTACATGTCAGACATTTTGATAAAGCAGGGTAAATATCAAGAAGCCATTGCACTTAATTTGGAATCCCTGCAATATGCGAAATTATTGAAAGATGGAAGATTTATTTTAGACTCCTATTCTAAATTGGCTGACGATTACCAGTTGATCAATGACAAAGAAAAAGCGCTGCTATATTTTGATTCCTTATATCAGGTGAGCACTCAATACGGAGATAACATCCGCCGGGCTGAGTCTCAGTATGGTATAGCTAAGATTTATATGAAAGAAAATAAACTGTCATCTACTATACAAACCTTACAACATGCGCTCACTTTCGTGGATAGTAATGATTATAAAAGTCTCACAGATATCTATGAACTCTTAGCAAGCGCGAATAGTAAAACCGGCAACTTTAAAGAAGCTTATTTAAACAGTCTTCAATTTAAACGATTCAGTGATTCAGCTTACGCAAATGAAAAAAAAGTGAAGATCACCAGCCTGACCAATCAACTGGAATTTCAAAATAAAAGAGCCTTGCTCAAAGCCAGTCAGGATAATCAACTTGCCATACAACAATCGGAAATTAAAAGACAAAAACTGGTAAGGAATATTACCATCATCAGCTTAATTGTCTCCATGATTATTGCTGTAGTATTTTTCAAACGCTTCAGGGAGAAAAGAAAAATGAATGAACAACTGGGTAAAACCCTGAGCGATTTACAGTCCACTCAAAAACAATTGATTCAATCAGAGAAAATGGCTTCCTTAGGTGAACTCACTGCCGGTATTGCCCATGAAATTCAAAACCCATTGAATTTTGTCAATAATTTTTCTGAATTGAATGGCGAAATTATTGATGAAGCCTTGGGCGAAATAGACAATGGGAAATTAGAGGATTTACTTGAAACTCTTAAAACAATTAAAGAGAATTCAGGGAAAATACAATTTCATGGTAAACGCGCAGAAGCAATCGTCAAAGGCATGTTGCATCATTCCCGAAAAAGTACCGGCCAAAAAGAATTGACGGATATCAATGCATTATGTGATGAATATCTTCGGTTGAGTTATCATGGTCTGAGAGCAAAAGATAAAAGCTTCAGCGCAAAATTTGAAACGCATTTTGATCCGTCTTTACAAAAAATAAATATTGCACCACAAGATTTTGGAAGAGTCATTTTGAACTTAATCAATAACGCTTTTTATGCAGTTACTGAACGCAAATTATCTGGTGAAGAAGGTTATGAACCAGCCGTTATAGTGAGCACAAAAAAATTAGACAACAAAATAGAAATCAGCGTTAAGGATAATGGGAAAGGGATTCCGGAAAAGATTAAAGAAAAAATATTCCAGCCTTTTTTTACAACAAAACCTACCGGGCAGGGAACCGGACTGGGCCTGAGTTTGAGCTTTGATATCGTAAAAGCACATGGCGGTGAAATAAAATTGGAAAGCAAGGAGAATGAAGGGACAGCGTTTTGCATTCAATTACCTGTTGTCTAAATCACAGATTAATGAGGTTAAAGGATTACATGGAAAAATCAGTGGAAACTATAAATCCGTGCCAATCAGTGATTCAGACAATGCATGATATTGATGAGGCATTCATTGAGACGATATGATAATATAACATTTCATAAAACTCCCGACTCAAATTATTACATTCCTATAAAAATGATGAACCGGTATAATTTCACGCTACACCTGAATGGTTTTCTTGTTTAGATTTTTTGCGCAGCCTGATATTAAGCAACTCTACGATCAGCGAAAAACCTAAGCAAGAATAGATAATCCCTTTACTTACTTCCTGGTGCAGGCCACCGGCTATAAGTACAACACCTATCACAACCAGGAAAGAAAGTGCCAGCATTTGTAATGTGGGATGCGCATTGATAATCTTTGTTACCGGCCCGGCAAAAAGCATCATAATTCCAATAGATATAATGACCGCAATAATCATTATCAGTACATTATCTACAAGCCCTACCGCCGTAAGAATGGAATCAAATGAAAATACCGCATCAACCAAAACGATCTGGAAAACAACAGCCCCAAAACCTGCTTTAGGCTTGGCACTCGTTGCCACTGTTTCTTCTTGCTGAAATTTATGATGAATTTCTAAAGTGCTTTTGACGATCAGGAAAATACCTCCGGCAATTAAGATAAGGTCTTTATAACTCAGGCCAAATCCATTTTCTGAAATTCCCCTAATGGCCGGCACCTGGACCACTGGGTCTTTTAAACCAATGATCCATGTAATACATAACAATAAGGCTATACGGAAAAGCATGGCTAGAAGCAGCCCGATATTACGAACACTACGTTGCCTGTTTTTCGGCAACTTCCCTGCTACGATTGATATAAAAATAATATTGTCTATACCTAAAACAATTTCTAAGAAACTTAAAGTAAGCAGGCTTATCCATATTCCCGGGTTCGTAAAATCCGGCATTAAAAATTCCATATAATCTTTTGATTATGGGTGATAAAATTATTTTACAAAAATTATAAATTATTGAATAACCATTTTATTTTTTTTCCTGGTAAACATTTTTATAAGCACCGGAGCCATTGTAATACATACAATACCTATAATAATTATTTCCAGGTTTTCTTGCACCCACTTATTTTCCCCCAGTAAAAACCCGGCACTCACGATAGAAATAACCCATAAAAAACTTCCGGCAATATTATATACTGCAAATTTTCCCGGAGGCATTTTGACCATACCAGCCACAATAGGGGCAAAGGTGCGAACGATGGGTAAAAACCTGGCTAACATGATAGCACTGCCTCCTTTTTTATCATAAAAGGCTTTAGCCTGTAACAAATACTTCTTCTTAAAAAAGAAGCGATCTTTTTGCCTGAATAAAAGTGTTTCGGATTTTCTTCCAATCCAATACCCTGCAAAATTTCCCAGGGTACCCGCCACAGCAATTAAAACTATCCAATAGATCAGATTGATCACCGGAAGGCTCATGGGTGATAAGGTATTTGCAATCACCATCCCGGCTATGAATAACAGGGAATCACCGGGGAGGAAAAACCCAAACGGGAATCCGGTCTCAATAAAAACTATAATGATCACAATATATAAACCGCCATGCTGCATAATCCAATTCGGATCGGTAAGATGCATCAAGTTCTCAAGTATATTTTCCATACGAATTCAGTTTTATTTTTTCAATGTTGCACTGTTGCTCATTACAGGTTTCATCTTTAGTAGCCATTTGGCTTAATCAATTTTTATGGAGCAGTGAATTAATTTTCTTCATATCAATTTTGTATCATGATATGGATGGCCTTTCATTTTTTTTAAACATCTAATATCCTATTCCGGGTATGTTTATTTACCATTTGATAATGTTCAAAAGGAAATGAAAGAATCGTTTTTCTTTTTTGCTTAAAAAAGAAAAAGAATGACCTGTGGCCTCACCAAATCAATATAAATAATAAAGGGAGAGAAAGGAATAATATCCGGGTTTACAGAATTCAAACCAAAGTGGGCGCTTTGATTTTTCAAGGTTATTTGAGCCTTCACATGAGGCATCTTTCCGGTATGAGAAAAAAGATGGAATCTGTTTTGTTCTGTAGGAGCGATTGACTCCACATTCAAAAGAAACGGAATGATGAAATTGAATCTCTTCAGGAAAAGCATTATTTTGACCAGGAATAATCGTTTCATGTTGCATGGAATTCCCGGGAATGGCAGCATAAGAAACCGCCGAAAAAGTAAGTAAACAATTGATACACAGAAAAGCAAATGCCTTCATGGTCAGCGCTGTGAATTTTCTATGCTTTTTGTTATACATACGATGGCTTCTTGGAGCCTGCGAAGGTATCTAAAAAGGAAACGATTGATGTTAATGTATTAATAAAGCACAGATGTTTTAAAAACTTTAGCAATGCCACATTGAACCTTCATCCACTCTTCATTTTATTACGATATCTTATCACATTATTGAATATTCTAAACAATAAAATCCTATATTTCCAATTCAATATTCATCAAAAGTGTAACACATGATCGTCAAAAAAACCACTTCAGCATTTTTGATTTTTAGTTTGCTGTTATCTATACAAGTTCATGCACAAAAGTTTAGAGCTGTTTTAAAAGATTCTACCGGCAGGTTTTTCTCAGGTAAAGTAATCCTTTATATGTCTAAGAATTTTAAGGTACCTAAAGATGGCCAGGTAGGAATGGCATCCTTTCCTTGTTATGCAGTCAACGCCGTTGGGGTACCTTCTGGCGGAAGTGTTCTATTTGATGATAAGGCAATCAGCTATCCCGTAAAACTATCAGAAATTGAAAGAGGCACTTACTTTGTTCAGGCAGTGTGGGATAAGAATGAAGGTGGTCGTTCCATTTCGCATAGCCCGGGAAATATATATAGTAAACCCATCCAGGTAACGGTTACCGCAAATGATAAGCAAATTATTACATTGGTTTGCGACCAGGTAAATCCTGAAAAAACATTTATTGAAACGGAGCATGTCAAAGAGCTCAAGGCTCCCTCTGCCCTACTCACTTCTTTTTATGGCAAAGCACAGACAGTGGATGCAGCCATTATTTTACCTAAAGAATATGCCACTGAGCCAAACAGGAAATTCCCTGTTTTATTTACCGTATTCGGATTTGGTGGAGATTATCACAGATTTTCCGGCAGAGATATTACCAGTGATCCCATAGATACCATTGCCTGTATCAGAGTAATACTCGATGGCAATTGTCCTCTGGGGCATTCCGTTTATGCCAACAGTGAAAATAATGGCCCACGCGGAGATGCATTGGTCAATGAATTTATTCCATTACTGGAAAAAACATATCGGTGTAATGGCGCCCGTTTACTTACGGGGCATAGCAGTGGTGGATGGACTGTTTTATGGTTGCAGACGCATTATCCAAAAACATTTGACGGTTGTTGGTCAAGTTCACCTGACCCGGTGGATTTCAGAAAAACATTGACCGTAAATATTTATGAGGATAAGAATATGTTTTACAATAAAGATAGTGCCTTGAATCCTGAAGCATCCATTGATGGCTTTTTCCCGGTATTTTATATGAGAGATGCCTATCCCATGGAAAAAGTAATTTATCGTGGAGAGCAAATGAATTCATTAAATGCGGTATTCAGCCCTAAAGGGAAAGATGGGAACCCGGAAAGTATTTGCGACCCGGTTACCGGCGTGATCAATCCGGTAGTAGCCGAGCAATGGAAAAAATATGACATATCCTTATATCTCCGAACAAATTGGGAGCAATTAAAAACGGACCTGGATAATAAAATCCGTATTACAACAGGTAATAATGATAATTTTTATTTGAATGATGCAGTCCATTTATTGGATGACGAAATGAAAAAATTAAATGCTCAAATTACCATTGAATATTTCCCGGGTGATCATTTTACCGTTTCTACCCCGGAATTCAGGGAAAAAGGATCTCAATTTCTGTCCGCAAGATATTTAGCTTGGCAACAAAAAAATATGTGATTCTTTTTTATACAAAAATTTTCCCTCAATAAGCATTACTTTTATAATGACCAATGAGGTACTGTATTGTTTCAAAATAGTCATTCAATAAATTTAATATAACATTTTCGGTTATGATAAATCTTGATTATCTGCTGATTTTTTTTATAGCCAAATACCTTCGTAGCTCTCTTAAAACTCAAGAGACAAATCCCATCTGGGATCTTCGGTTAAAATGGATAATGTATGCATCTCCGGTTTTATTGCTTTCCGGCTTTTTAATGAATAAAATATTTCCAGGGCAAGAAATTATTTCTGCCCTGTTACTTGTTGGCTTTACTTATTTATTATACAGCCGGGAAATCTTTCGGCCTGCACGCCAAATAGTCATTGCTATTGCACCTTATGTAATCGTTAATTTGTTTAACCTGGTTATCAAATATTTTATGCCGGATAGGTATAAAACATGGGATAGTACCCTTGATAACATCAGCACTTTTGCTATCCTTTGGGGAGTGGGTGTCTGGATTGTTACCAACCGACAAAGAAAAGCTTTAGCAAAAGCTACCGCTCAGGTCATTGCAAAAGAAAAAGACAACCAGATAATCACGCAAATGAAAGCTGACCTGGAAGTGCAGGTCAAAGAAAGAACCGCTGAAATAACCAAACAAAAAGAAGAACTTGAAGAAGCCCTGCATGAATTAAAATCCATGCAAAGCCAGTTGATTCAGTCAGAAAAAATGGCCTCCCTGGGCGAGCTTACAGCAGGCATAGCCCATGAAATCCAAAACCCATTAAACTTTGTCAATAACTTTTCTGAAGTAAATGCTGAATTAATTGAAGAATTAAAAAATGAAAAACGAAAACCAAAAGATGAACGGGATGATGAGTTGGAAAATATTCTGCTTCATGATTTAGCGGCGAATGAAGAAAAAATTAATCATCATGGAAAACGCGCAGATGCAATTGTCAAAGGCATGCTCATGCATTCAAGAAAAAACTCGGGCTTAAAAGAACCAACCGACCTAAATGCAATCTGTGATGAATATTTACGACTTTCCTATCATGGCCTAAGGGCAAAAGATAAAAACTTTAATGCGGATTTGAAAACAGATTTTGATGATGCTCTTGGTAAAATAGATATCGTGCCACAAGATTTTGGCCGCGTACTTCTAAACATATTCAATAATGCTTTTTATGCCGTGAATGAAAAATTTAAAGCACAAAAAAACATCGCCAATACGACTTATAAACCACTGGTTACCGTGCAGACAAAAAAGCTTGATGATAAAACAGAAATCAGCATCCGGGATAATGGGAATGGGATTCCTGCAAATATCATAGATAAAGTATTTCAGCCATTCTTCACCACAAAACCTACGGGAAGCGGAACCGGATTAGGATTGAGCTTGAGTTATGATATCGTAAAAGCGCATGGAGGGGAAATAAGAGTGGAAAGTAAAGAAGGAGAAGGAACGGAGTTTCTTATTCAATTACCTGGCGTCTGAACCACAGATTCAGGAGATTATTTGATTTCATGAGAAGGCAAATTTGTACAATCCATTAATTTGCTGAATTCAGCTTAAAATTAAGAAAGAAGCAACTACTTCTTTCAAAGAAAATATTATTCGCCCTTTTCCAGAATTCATAGTAGTTTTATAGTATCAATTTAAAACTAACATTTATGAAAAAAAATGAAAACGATTCACCATCCGGGAAAAGGTTTTGCAAAAATCAGATATTTTAAAAATGGGCGCTACAGCATTGATCACTTGCTTAGCTTTTTATTTTTTTAGCCCCACAGCTAATACATTCCCGTTTTCTATGAGTAAAGATCGGCCGCCTTCTTACGGTTCAGAACCGATTTCGGCAGATACATTCTTTAATCTTACCAATAACTATCGGACAAGAGATCCTTTTCTATTAAGATATCAAAATAATCCAAATGATGCTGAATATCAATACGGAAATCTGGAAGGTTTTCGTTTTAGTGTGAGTAGCCTGGAAGAGATTATTCATAATAATAATGTTTTAGATGGAAATAACAAACCCATACAACCTGATGAAGTCATGGTTTATATAGGGGAAGATAGTATGCGCTGGAGAAAGCCCGGACTTCTCAGTAAGAAAAGACCCAATATTCGAATCATCACCATTGGCGTACATAAAAATTCAAATGGCCAATCAGAATTAATGCTCCCAAAAGACAAGAGAGATTATAATGATAAATCGAAATCCTCAATCTTTGACAAAGCGGATCCCTGTCCCGGCCCGGGTTGCCCTCAAACACCGCCACCACCTCCTCCACCTCCCTCGAAATGATTATAATAATCAGATGCCTAAATGATATGTTTACAGATTTTTATCATAGCTTATATTATGGAACATTAATACTTTCTGCATGCTTAAGCCTTTTTTTGTTTCATAAAGCAAGCAGGGCATTTCGTTTCCTGGCTCTCCTCATCATCATCACCTTCATCAGCGAATACCTTGCAAAATATTTAAGTACTGCCAGAGAGAACAATAGTATCATTTACCACTTTTTTACGCCAGTAGAATATTTCATTTATACTTGCATTTACCGGCAATTTTTAAAAGGTAAAATTTGGAATAAGTTCTTCCTGATAAGTATATCCGTAGTCCTTCTAATGGAAATACTCAATACAAGGTATCTTCAGCCTTTGAATATTGATAATACGAATATCATGATGCTGGAAAATATCCTGCTCGTCTTTCTGTCACTGATGCTTTTTTTTCAGATCCGCACATCACATTTAAATGATTCTTTTTTAAAAGATGGCGTATTTTGGTTTAACAGTATCATATTGATCTATTACACTTTTAATATATTAATCTCCGGCTTTCACAGCTTTAAAGTTTATCAGATGCAGGATCCGCCCCTAATAATGTATCAAATCAATTTATTATTAAGTGCATTGCTGTATTTAATTTATTCACTAGCCATTATATTAAATGTATCTTACCGGGTAAAATTGATACCATCACATGAATAATATCAATTCATCAGACGTTATTGTGTTTGTTTGTGCAGGCTTGCTCATCATACTTTTATTGTTTGGCTTCATACTTTTCTTCATCATCTCCTATCGTCATAAACAAAAGGATTTTAATTTATTACAGACACAAAAACAAAAAATTGATGAACAAAAAGTGGCTTTGGAAACTACGCTGAAAGAATTAAAGGAAACGCAGGATCAACTCATACAAAATGAAAAAATGGCTTCCCTGGGTGAACTCACTGCTGGGATCGCTCATGAAATCCAAAACCCCCTCAATTTTGTAAATAATTTCTCGGATATCAATATAGAATTAGCAGATGAGCTGGCTCTGGCCATTCAAAAACCAATCAATGAAAGAAATGTTCAAGATGAAGAAAGTATTATAAATATTTTCAAAGAGAATGAAGACAAAATCAATCATCATGGAAAAAGAGCCGCAGCGATTGTAAAAAGTATGTTGCAGCATTCCAGGAATAATACCGGCACAAAAGAACCCACCAGTATCAATGCATTATGCGATGAATATTCCAGGCTCAGTTATCATGGCCTAAGGGCAAAAGATAAAACTTTTAATGCGACCCTTGAAACATCCTTTGACCCATCTATTGGTTTAATAAATATCAATGCCCAGGATATAGGACGCGTTCTGCTCAATCTCCTTACAAATGCTTTTTATGCCACCAATGAAAAGAAAAAAACAGTCGGAGAAAATTATTTACCAACAGTAAAAATTTCAACAAAAAATTTGGAAAATAAAATTGAAATTCGCGTGGAAGATAATGGCACAGGTATCCCTGAAACCATTAAAAATAAAATATTTCAGCCTTTTTTTACTACAAAACCGACCGGTCAGGGTACAGGACTTGGTTTAAGTTTAAGTTTTGACCTGATAAAAGCTCAGGGAGGTCAATTACATTTGCAGTCAAAAGAAGGTATGGGTACCACATTTATTATTATCTTACCATCTTAAAATGAGACTATGAAAATTTTGGTCGTAGATGATGAACAGGATGTAAAAACACTTTTTGAACAACGTTTTCGAAAAGAAATAAAAAATGGAGAAATCATACTTGCTTTTGCTTTCTCCGGGGAAGAAGCACTGGAATTCATGAATGCAAATGAACATGAGGCCGTACTCATCCTTTCCGATATCAATATGCCCGGAATGAGTGGACTGGAACTACTGAAACATATTAAAGAAAAATTTGAGAAACCACCCCCCATTGTAATGATGATTACAGCCTATGGGGATAAAGACAATTATAATGAAGCAATAAAATTGGGCGCAGATGATTTTCTTACCAAACCGGTTGATTTTATTGCTTTAAAAGAAAAGTTGAAAACAAAAACTCAATGACCAAAATTTTAGTCGCTGATGACGAAGCCGACCTGGAAACATTAATTCGGCAAAAGTTTCGTCAAAAGATCAGGGAACATATTTATGAATTTATTTTTGCGGCCAATGGCAAAGAGGCGCTTGATAAAATCAAGCAAGATCCGGAAATTGACATTGTACTCAGTGATATCAATATGCCCGAAATGGATGGCTTATCTCTCCTTTCAAAACTATCAGAAAGTTGTCCATTAATCAAAGCCGTCATGGTTTCCGCTTATGGAGATATGGATAATATAAGAACAGCCATGAACAGAGGCGCCTTTGATTTCGTAACAAAGCCGGTTAATTTTGATGACCTTGAAAAAACGATGGAGAAGACCATTCATCATGTACAACAACTAAAACAAACTTTACAAGCCATCAAAGAAAATAATATCCTTAAAATGTATGTGGATGAAAATGTGCTGACTTTCATGGGTTCTCGCGAATATGAAAATTCACTTACTGCTAATGAAACGATCTCGGCAACTGTTGCTTTTATAGATATTTGCAGCTTCACATCTATCAGTGAAAAAGAAACACCCGATACCGTAGTTAAAATGCTTAATCGTTATTTTGATGTAATGGTCAAAGAAATCATTGCACAAAATGGCACCATAGATAAATTTATCGGCGATTGCATTATGGCAGTCTTTAAAGGCACTTATCATCTTGACAGGGCAATAGATGCCTCCCTTGCCATTAAAAAAGCTATTGATGTATTACCTGAAGAAGTGGGTTTTTCACCAAAAGTTTCCATAGGCATTAATAGTGGAGAAATGATATCCGGAAATATTGGTTCTGCTACTTTAAAGCGCCTCGACTTTACCGTTATCGGAGATACGGTAAATACGGCACAACGCCTGCAAGCTATAGCCGGGAAAAACCAGGTAATCATCACGGAAGATTGCTATGAAAAAGTAAAACAATCTTTCAATTGCCAGAAAATTGGCCCCTCATCATTAAAAAATAAGACCGCGGAAGTAATGCTTTATGAAGTATTGAACTAAAGGGTTTATGGTAAATACACTACATGCAGTTTGAAAAAGCGTATAATTTTCTAATAATACAACTTGATAAGGGTTTGCCTTCCTATACCACTTATCATAATACCCAGCACACAAAAAATGTGATCAATGCGGCATCTTACCTTGCTGATTTGGAAAATGTAACCGGCGATGACCGCACTATGTTATTGACTGCAGCTCTTTTTCATGATGCCGGTTTTTTACAAAATTATCATAATCATGAGAGCATATCCTGCCAGGTTGCTAAAAAACACTTGCCGGATTTTGAATATTCCCCGGAACAAATAGACATTATTTGCAACATGATTATGGCTACTCAATTGCCTCAATCGCCTACCAATCATTTAAGCCAGATTATTTGTGATGCAGACCTCTTTTATTTGGGAACGGATGAATATGAAGAATATTCCCATAAATTATTTCTTGAATTTAAAAGAAATGGAATTGTGACTACCTATACGGAATGGATTATGAAGCAAATTGAATTCATTTCTGCGCATCATTATTTTACAAAATCCGCCTCATCAGAATTAGAAAATAAAAAACAGGAGACCCTGAAAAAATTAAAATTTATTTTAACTAAATCATTACCCAAAAAGCAAAAGGTCAACCTTCAAGAAATGATCCAGGATGCAATCCTGAATATTTTGGGCGTTTTTATTGCGGGGATAGCCTTAAAATATTTTTTAGTCCCCAACCAGTTTTTCGATGGCGGCATTACCGGGCTCTCCTTATTGCTGCATGAACTGTATCATTTTAACTTATCCGGGCTGGTAATACTTCTAAATATTCCTTTAATCATTTTGAGTTATTTTACCCTAGGGCAGAAATTTGCCATCCGTATTTTTACAAGTGTTGTGTTATTTGGAGCCTGTCTCTACCTGATACCTACAATGGCTATAACACATGATAAACTCCTGGTCTCCGTTTTTGGGGGCATCTTTCTGGGATTGGGTATAGGACTTGTCATGCGTGCAGGCGCTGCTTTAGACGGTATTGAAGTGCTGGCCCTCTATACGTTAAAACGAACTTCATTTACCATCACTGAAATAATTTTGGGATTGAATATCCTGATTTTCACAGTTGCTGCCTTTGAATTTGGAATTGAGACCTCTTTATATTCCATCCTTACTTATTTTGCTGCTACACGTACTATTGATTATGTAGTAGAAGGAATTCAGGCTTATACCGGCGTAACAATCATTTCCGGAAAAAGCGAAGCCATCAAATATGAATTGGTGAATAAGCTTGGGCGCGGCATCACCATATATAAAGGGGAAAGAGGTTTTTTACCCGGGAAATTTGAAGTGAGCGCAGATGTAGATATTATTTTTACGGTTATTACCCGTATGGAATTGCGAAAACTAAAAAATCTTGTATATGAAGTTGATTCCAGGGCCTTTGTCTATGCAAATACAATTAAGGAAGCATCCGGTGGTATTTTAACCAGGAGGCACACGCATTAAATTCTTATACAAGATTATTTCAGCAGTATTTTCCTGAATTATTGCTTTTCTTCATCTACAAAAATTTCTCAACTTTCTTTTTCTTACCTCATTTAATCAAATGTCTTTGCATCTTTTCACTCTGCATAGGATCAAAGCACATAAAATCATGTCTTTATTGAAAGGGATCATTCATTGAAAAAAAGTAAATATTTGATCAAAAGATCTACTTTTATAATCCAAAACAAATATGCCATGAAAAAAATACTCATTTCTATTCTGGCAATAGTTGTCATTGCCATTATTTGTGGATTGATTTATGTGAAATATTTTTTGCCGAATGTAGGTGCTCCTGAAGATATCACATTGAATACTTCTATGGAACACATTCAACATGGAGCTTACTTGGCAAACCATGTTACTGTTTGTATGGATTGCCATTCCACCAGGGACTGGACTAAATTTTCAGGACCACTTATACCGGGTACTTTAGGAAAAGGTGGCGCCTATTTTGGACATGAGGCATCATTCCCGGGAAATTTTTATTCAAAAAATATTACGCCTGCTGGTATAAAAGATTGGACCAATGGTGAAATATTCAGGACCATTACTACCGGAGTCAATAAAAAAGGGGAAGCCCTTTTCCCGGTAATGCCATATGCAAATTATGGAAAGATGGATCGGGAAGATGTCATGGATATTATCGCGTATATTCGGAGCCTTGCTCCCATTGAAAATGCTGTTCCGGTACGCTCTATTGATTTTCCAATGAATTTTATTGTGAATACAATTCCCAAAAAAGCAACATTTACTAAAAGGCCTCCCGCCTCGGACTCCATTTCTTATGGCGCTTATCTAACCAATGCCGCCAGTTGTATAGATTGTCATACACCCTTTGAAAAAGGCAAATTAGTAATGGAATTATCCTTCAGTGGAGGAAGAGAATTTAAAATGCCCAATGGCTTACTTAAATCAGCAAATATTACGCCTGATCAAAATACCGGAATTGGAAATTGGAGTGAAAATGATTTCGTATCCAGATTTAAATCATATTCCAATCCTGCCAATGTTCGCGAGATGACTCCCAAAGAAATAAATACGGTTATGCCCTGGACAATGTATAGTGGTATGGATAGTTCAGATTTACGTTCTATTTATCAATACCTGAAAACGCTTAAGCCCATTAGTCATAAAATAGATCATTTTACATATCAGTAAGCTTAACGAGTGGCATTCACTTTATAAGCTACTTTATGAATCTTGTCTGCGGTGATGAGTTCTTTATGAAGATTATCTAAAATACCATTGACAAAATGCCCGCTTTGTAGAGTGCTATATTCTTTGGCAATATCTATATATTCATTAATAGTGACTTTCGTGGGGATACTTTCAAAAAATAAAAACTCCGCTATTCCCATTTGCATGATGATCATATCCAGTAATGCAATTCTTTCCACATCCCAATTCTTTAACTTTGGAGTAATCATACTTTTTAAGTATGTCCCTTTTTCCAGAACGGTTAATAAAAGCGATTCTCCAAAAATGGCTTTTTCCGTAGATATAAATGCTTCATAAGAAAAACTCCCCGGCTTTTGAAGATTATTTAAAACAAGTTTATTCATCATTTCAGCATCATCCTGCCAATTGGTAAAGTATTCTTCCAATACAGCAATGACATCTTCATTAGGTAGCATTAAATCTGTAAAAATATATTTGATAATATCTCTTTCTGCCGGCTTATTGCGCGATGCATCTTTGATGTATTCCAAATAAATGGGTGATACAGCCAACCCCCGGAATACTTTTTTCACTACAGCAGCAGTTGCCGGAAAATAACTATCAAATTTCTCTGTTCCTTCCTTAAAAAAAGGAGACTCTAATATTTTCCATAAGAAGTCATTACCGGATATTTTAATATTTACTTCCAGGTCTTCTTTGGTTGGCAGATTTTTGCCGGCACGTATAGAAGCCTCTTTCTCAGCATATCGCATGATTTCCGTAAGTACATAAAAGAGGTATAAATATAATTGATGAGATTCCGCAAATTTTTTCCTGAGTTGTTCTACAGATTTTTCAGTACCGGCTAACCCGGGTGCATATAAGGCCTGCATTACTTTTATGCGGATATTTCTTCTGGTGATCATGTTAAAGAACGTTGAAGCCGCGAAGATAAAAGAAAATATTTACCCACCTTTTATTGCAAGAAAAAAATAAACCCGGTTTATTTTAAAACCGGGTTATTCCTGTATTCACGCAATAAGATTATTTCACATCAATCGTAATGGAAGAAGCAAGCTGACTTCCATAAGACCGGTGAGCGCCATCAGCAAATTGTAAAGTCAAAACATGCTTGCCGGGTGGCAAAGTTATTTCTGTTTCCGTTTGTCCTTTACCAAAATGCATATGTTGAGCATCTGTAGGAATCACCTGGCCTGCAACCATTGAGTCGCCAACATCAATAAGGAGATGGTGATGACCAAAGCCTTCCTGGATATCTCCTGCAGGTTGGATAGCAATGCCACTTACGCCCATTTCAATTTTAATGGGTGAAGTAACGGTTGCACCATTTTTGAGGTTTTTAAAGAATACTTTAGCGCCGGCAGGCACTGCGGGCAGTGCTTTTAAAGCAGTGGTTGTATCCATGGTCATGTTATGTGATGTATCTGTCATGGTAGCCACTGTATCAGTTGTTGATGCAGAATTTCCCCCGGAGTTACAAGCCAGGAAACCGGAAAGTATTATGGTTCCCAGCCATTTTAAATTTTTCATTTTTAAATATTTAAGTTGAATGGAATAGGTGATAAAGGTCGTAAATTTTGAAGGAAAGTTGCTGTTAACTAAAAGTAATAGCGTTAAATTTTAATCATCACGATTATATTGAGAAAATGATGCTTTTCCTGTATAATCAAATAGGATTGCCTCAGACCGTGCATTTAGCAGCCTTTAAAATCTTTGAATGATATGATATGACTTTCATTTATGCTCCTCATTATTTTTGCTTATTTGCTTTTAACAATTTTCTTTTTGCCATAATTTTTATATTCGCCGCCAAACAAAAAGTGCATGAAGAAATTTTTAATCGCTTCTAATATTGTTTTAATTGCAGCAGTAGCTTTTCTCTTCTACCGCTCTTATCAGTCCGTTCAGCCGAATAGCCCGGAGGTCAGCTCGCATAATACAGGCGATAGTATTCATGGAAAAATTGCCTATTTTGATCTTGATTCTCTTCAAAATCAATATCAATATTTTATTGAGGTTCGGGATTACCTCAAAGGAAAAGATGATGCCAATACAAAAGAATTAAACAGGTTGAGGAATAATTACATGAGTAAATTGAAAGAGTACAATCAAAAAGGCCCAAGTCTATCCCAGGCTGAGCAAGGCCAATATCAACAAGATCTTTTGCAAATGCAAAATGACTATCAGGCCAAAGAACAAAGCGTGAGCCAGGAGATGCAGGCAGAAGCAATGGAAAAGATGCAGGGCGTAAAACAAAAAATTCAGGATTTCCTCAAATCCTATAGTCAGAATAAAGGCTATGCATATATTTTTGCTTCCAAT
Source organism: Bacteroidota bacterium (assembly GCA_018268015.1). Lineage (GTDB taxonomy): Bacteria > Bacteroidota > Bacteroidia > Chitinophagales > Chitinophagaceae > JAFDXJ01. The sequence goes on along the minus strand of JAFDXJ010000046.1, from coordinate 69,963 downwards.
GACAACGACTATCTTTATTATAAGGACACCATCAATAATATCACAAAAGATATCGTTGTCAAACTCAATGATGAATATAAGAGTTCCAAGAAAAAATAACTGTTTTTTTTAAATTTCACTTATCTTCAAATCCCGTTTTACAAAACCGGGATTTTTTTTCCTTTATCAATTCAAAAACCAACACTTTTCATGAACCCAATTAAAAATGAATTCAAGCCTTCTCTTGGGCTAATTGACGGAACCATGATTGTAGCCGGATCCATGATTGGCTCCGGGATTTTTATTGTAAGTACTGATATTTCCAGAAATGTAGGAAGCGCCGGATGGTTGATTATTGTTTGGCTGATCACTGCATTAATGACCATAATGGCTGCGGTAAGCTATGGCGAATTAAGTGGTATGTATCCTAAAGCGGGAGGGCAATATGTTTATTTAAAAGAAGCTTTCAATCCACTTGCCGGATTTTTATATGGATGGAGTTCATTTACAGTTATTCAAACAGCTACTATTGCCGCTGTGGGTGTGGCTTTCAGTCGTTTTACCGCATACCTTGTACCGGAGGTGGGTGAAAATAATATTATTTTTACACTGGGCCATTTGAATATTTCAGCTGCACAATTATTGGCTATTGCCCTGATTGTATTTTTGACCTATACCAATACCCGTGGCATCAAAGGAGGAAAAATTATCCAAAATGTTTTTACCACCGTAAAACTCTTATCCTTATTTGGCCTTATCGTTGCCGGATTTTTATTTGTTAAACACAGTTTTTGGAGTGAAAACTGGCAGACCGGGTTCAATGCCATGCAATTGGAAAAAGCAAATGGCTCCTTTGTTTTGCATGGAAACTGGTTACCCATAGGTGGAACCGTATTAATTGGAGCCGTGGCTGCTTCTATGGTTGGGTCTTTATTCAGTAGCGATGCCTGGAATAATGTCACTTTTATTGCGGGAGAAATAAAAAATCCAAAAAGAAATATTGGTTTGAGTCTTTTCTTAGGTACCCTCATTGTATCCCTTGTTTATATTACAATGAACCTCATGTATCTCAATGCACTCTCTTTGGACCAGATTGCTTATCCCGAAGGAGACCGTGTGGCTGTGGCTGCTTCAACAGCCGTTTTTGGAAGTGCCGGCGCCATTGTCATTGCGGTGATGATTATGATTTCAACCTTTGGTTGTAATAATGGATTAATATTGGCCGGCGCTCGTGTATATTATACAATGGCACAGGATGGGCTGTTTTTTAAACAAGCTGCCAGGCTTAATAAAAATACGGTACCCCAATGGGCACTTTGGGCCCAATGTTGTGTAGCTTGTATCTTATGCCTTAGTGGTGGTTACAATGATCTGCTGGATATGATTGCCTTTGTAGTAGTATTATTTTATGTCCTCACCATTATTGGTATTTTTGTATTAAGGGCAAAAGCACCTAATGCCGAGAGGCCATATAAAGCATTTGCCTACCCCATATTACCTGGGTTGTATATTTTATTAGGTATCATTTTTTGTGTATTCCTCTTAATTTTCAAACCGGCATATACTTTATGGGGTTTAGGAATTGTACTGGCCGGTATCCCGGTGTACTTTATTGCAATTTCATCAGGCAAAAAAAGCACAGGTACCAATCATGAATAAATTTGATTTGTTATTTTCCGGTTTTGAAACTTTACCGGTGGTCGTTGTAGGTGATATCATGCTGGATACTTATCAGTGGGGAAATGTAGAACGTATCTCCCCTGAGGCCCCGGTACCCATACTTTCCCATACACATACGGAATACCGCATTGGCGGCGCAGGTAATGTGGCCTTAAATACGGTGGCACTCGGCGCTTCCACTACTTTGTTTTCTGTAATTGGTAAAGATGCAACCGGCGATATGTTGCTGAAAATTTTAGAAAAAGAAAATATCCAAACGCAACATATTATTCGCAGTTCTGGTCGGCCTACTACCAATAAAATTCGGATCATGAGCCGCAATCAGCAAATGATGCGTATAGATGAAGAAATAAAAGATGATATAGACGCAGATTTGGAAAATGAATTCATTGAAAATTTTAAATCATTCATCACGTCAAACAACATTGCTGTTGTCATTTTTGAAGATTATAATAAAGGGGTGCTAACAAAGAATTGTATTGGTGAAATGTTGACCTTCTGCAATGAAAAAAAAATCCTTACAGCAGTAGATCCCAAGCATAAAAACTTTTTTGAATATAAACATACCGGCATTTTTAAACCCAATCTGAAAGAAGTGAAGGAGGCACTTCATATCCTGGAAGAAAAAATGGACATCCATAGTTTTCAAAAAGTACATGATCAGTTGCAAAAAATTATTTCCAATAAAATTTCATTGATCACTTTATCAGAAAAAGGCATCTTTGCACAAAGTGATCAAGGAAGTGAAATCATTCCATCATATAACCGAGATATTGCAGATGTAAGTGGTGCTGGTGATACGGTTATTGCAGTAGCTTCCCTGGTTTATGCTGTTTCAGGTGATATGATGTTAGCGGCAAAGATTGCAAATATTGCCGGCGGCTTAGTATGTGAAGAAGCCGGAACTGTGGCAATAAGTAAAAAAAGATTACAGGAAGAATGTTTGAGATTATTATAAAAATGATGATTGAAAAATAAATGACAATGGGAAAATTTACAATGGCCATACATGGTGGCGCAGGAACAATTCTTAAAGAAGATATGACTCCGGAACTCGAAGAAGCCTATTTAAGAGGCCTCAAAGCTGCTCTGGATGCAGGTTATGCAGTATTGGAAGAAGGCGGCTCTTCGGTAAATGCCGTAAAAGCAGCCATTGTAATTCTTGAAGACAATATGCTTTTTAATGCAGGCAGAGGATCTGTTTTTACAAAAAAAGGACTTCAGGAAATGGATGCAGCTATTATGGATGGCCAGAGCCTATCTGCCGGAGCAGTTTGCGGCGTACGTAATGTACGCAATCCAATAGAACTGGCCGAAGAAGTGATGCTTCATAGTAATCATATTTTTCTGAGTGGAAAAGGAGCCAATGACTTTGCCATTAAGCAAGGCATTAAATTAGAACCGGATGAATACTTCTTTTCCCAGTTCCGTTATGATCAATGGAAAGAAATCAGGGACTCTGATAATTACTCCTTAGATCATACCCACCAACGATTGGATGAACTGTTACGTGAAAAAAAATTTGGTACTGTTGGCGCTGTTGCCTGTGATGATAAAGGAAATGTAGCTGCAGGTACCAGTACCGGTGGAATGACAAATAAAAAATATGGCAGAATAGGTGATAGCCCCTTGATTGGCGCAGGAACGTATGCCAATAATAATACATGTGCCATTAGTTGTACAGGGCATGGTGAAAGATTTATTCAAGTCGTCGCCGCCTATGATGTGAGTTGCCTGATGGAATATAAAGGCATGAGCTTGCAGGATGCCATGACCATAGTTGTGAAAGATAAATTGGTAAAAATAGATGGAGAAGGTGGTATGATCGGTGTGGATGGAAAAGGAAATGCAGCATTGATTTTCAATTGTGCCGGCATGTATCGCGCCTTTAGAAATAATGAAGGATCGGAAAGTATTTCTATTTATGAAGAATAAAAATACGCTGTAATGAAAAAAATTGCGGTCATCGTAGCGGGTGGATCAGGGTTGAGGATGGGTTCTGATAAGCCAAAACAATTTTTAGCATTACAACATAAAACCATCCTTTGGCATTCTGTGAATGCTTTTTTTAAAGCCATTCCTCAAATTGAAATAATATTGGTCTGCCCAAAAGATTTTGTGGAAGAAACAAAAATGGCCCTGTCAGATTTTGACTCTCAGAAAATACAAATCACCATAGGCGGAGCTACCCGATTTGATTCAGTAAAAGCCGGCCTATCATGCATCCACGACAAATCTGTAATTTTCGTTCATGATGCAGTTAGATGCCTGGTTTCAACAGACCTTATTTTAAGGTGTGAAGGAGATGCATTAAAATATGGGAGCGCTATTCCGGCAATATCGGCAACAGACAGTATGCGTATTTTTCAAAATGGGAAATTTGTTCCCGCTAACAGGGAAAATATCAAAGTCATACAAACGCCCCAGGTTTTTCTCAGCGAAATCCTTTTACCGGCTTATGCGCAGGAATACAAAGAAAGTTTCACCGATGAAGCATCCGTAGTAGAGTCAGCCGGAGGAGAGATATTTTTAACTGAAGGCGATTTTGAAAATATTAAAATTACCCGGCCCACAGACTTGCTTTTAGCACAAAAAATACTGGAGCATCGTCAATAAAAGGGTTATGCAAAATGCTGCTGAGAAATAACTTCAAGAAGCCTGTTTTGCAGTGAAATAATAAATTTTGCCACATATTTTGTTTTCTCACTAACTGCTTTTACCTTTGCCGTCCGAAAAATTAAAGGTTTAGCATGCCAACAATACAACAATTAGTTAGAAAAGGCCGTACCATCATTAGAGCCAAGAGCAAATCAAGAGCGCTTGATTCCTGCCCTCAACGCAGAGGCGTTTGCACCAGGGTTTATACAACTACACCCAAAAAACCGAATTCTGCATTGAGAAAAGTGGCCAAAGTAAGGCTTACCAATAAAATTGAAGTCATTGCATATATTCCGGGTGAAGGTCATAATTTACAGGAACACTCCATCGTTCTTATTCGTGGAGGCCGTGTGAAAGATTTACCCGGTGTACGTTATCATATTGTTCGTGGAAGTCTGGATACTGCCGGCGTGAAAGACCGTAAACAAAGCCGTTCAAAATACGGTACTAAGAAAGAAAAAGCAAAGAAAAAATAATTCGTCAATTAATTTATTTGAAATATGCGTAAAGCGCAAGCCAAAAAATTACCCTTAGCACCAGATGACAGGTACAATGATAAACTGGTAACCCGTTTCATTAATAATATGATGTGGGATGGTAAGAAAAGTACAGCCATCAATTCGTTTTATAATGCCTTGGATAAGATTACCAAACAAGGTGGAGAAGATGGATATGAAGTTTGGAAAAAAGCATTGGCTAATGTAACACCTTCCGTAGAAGTACGTAGCCGTCGTATTGGCGGTGCTACATTCCAGATCCCAACAGAAGTTCGTGCTGACCGGAAAATTTCATTATGTATGAAATGGATCATCCGTTATAGCCGTGAACGCAATGGACGTACCATGTCTGATAAACTGGCAAATGAATTGATAGCGGCAAGTAAAGGAGAGGGCGCCGCTTTTAAAAAGAAAGAAGATACACACAGAATGGCAGAAGCCAATAAAGCATTCTCTCATTTCCGTATATAAGTTATTATCAAAAGTTTCAGGTAAAAGCCCGCTCATCAGCGGGTTTTTTTATTTAGAATCAAAAATGTAAGACTGTTTCATATCTATAAAAAATAATTGATATAGCCTGTCATTTTACATTTATTTTAATTACCTTTGCGCCGCTAAAAATACAAATGAGGTGTCATAAAAAAGCAAACACCGGGTATGAATTAGCATATATGAGGGTAACAACATCAATACATATAATCATCCTTAATTAAAGGATATTTTCTTTTTCATACACACAAAAATCCCCTCCGGGAAGGCTTAAATTCAAAAATAAAATTACAAATGGCAGATCTCAAGTTACAAAGAAATTTTGGTATTGCGGCGCATATTGATGCCGGTAAAACCACTACTACAGAACGTATTTTACGCTATACGGGCATGATTCACAAAATAGGTGAAGTACATGATGGCGCAGCTACAACAGACTGGATGGAGCAGGAAAAAGAACGCGGCATTACGATCACTTCAGCAGCAGTTAGCTGCCAATGGAATTTTCCAACAGTGAATGGAAAATCAGATGCCAATACGAAAAGTTATTATTTCAATATCATTGATACACCCGGACACGTAGATTTCACAGTGGAAGTGGAACGCTCAATGCGCGTTTTGGATGGCCTGATTGCTTTATTCTCTGCTGTAGATGGCGTAGAACCTCAGAGTGAGACTGTGTGGCGCCAGGCTAATCGCTATAAAGTTCCACGTATTGGATTTGTCAATAAAATGGACCGCGCAGGTGCTGATTTCTTAAATGTTGTAAAACAGGTTAAAGAAATGCTGGGTGCTAAAGCGGTTCCTTTACAATTACCTATTGGTGCAGAGGATCATTTTAAGGGTGTTGTTGATCTTATTACTCTTAAAGGTATTATTTGGGATGAAGCTACAGAGGGTATGACATACCAGGAAGTGCCTATCCCGGATGATATGAAAGAGGATGTGGAATTCTGGCGCCAAAACCTGGTGGAAGCCGTAGCTGAATACGATGATCACCTCATGGAAAAATTTTTTGATGATCCCAATAGTATCTCAGAACAAGAATTGCATGATGCCATTCGTAAAGCTACGATTGACATGAGTATTGTACCCATGATGTGTGGTTCTTCCTTTAAAAATAAAGGCGTACAAACAGCGCTGGATGCCGTTTGCCGTTACCTTCCATCACCCAAAGATATTGATGCTGTTACTGGTACAAATCCGGATACAGGAGAAGAAGTACTCCGTAAGCCTGATGCAAAGGAACCATTTTCCGCATTGGCTTTTAAAATTATGACCGATCCTTTTGTTGGCCGATTGGCCTTCTTCCGTTGTTATTCCGGGCATCTGGATGCCGGAAGTTATGTGCGGAATATGAGAAGTGGAAAAAATGAGCGCATTAGTCGTATCATGAAAATGTTTGCTAATAAACAAAATCCTATTGACTTTATTGAGGCAGGTGATATTGCTGCAGCCGTAGGTTTTAAGGAAATCAAAACGGGTGATACTCTCTGTGATGAAAATCATCCCATTGTATTGGAAAATATGTTTATCCCGGAACCGGTGATTTCTGTGGCAGTAGAACCAAAAACACAGGCAGATGTGGATAAGATGGGAATGGCTATTGCTAAATTGGTAGAAGAAGATCCTACCCTTCGTGTAAAAACAGATGAAGATACCGGACAAACAATACTTTCCGGTATGGGAGAATTGCACCTGGAAATTATTGTGGACAGGATGCGTAGAGAATTCAAGGTTGAAATTAATCAGGGTAATCCACAGGTTGCCTATAAAGAAGCATTTGGGAAAGCGATTGAACACCGTGAGGTACTGAAAAAACAAACCGGAGGTCGTGGTAAATTTGCAGATATTCAATTCGAAATAGGGCCTGCAGACGAAGAATGGCTGAAAGAAAACCCGGGTAAACACTTTCAATTTAAAAATGATATTTTCGGTGGTTCTATTCCAAAAGAATTTGTACCTGCCATTCAAAAAGGTTTTGAAACTTCTATGACCACAGGCGTACTGGCGGGTTACCCGATGGAGTCCATGAAAGTACGCATATTTGATGGCAGCTTCCACCAGGTGGATTCAGACTCTATGAGTTTTGAATTGTGTGCCAAAGGCGGCTTCCGTGAAGCAGGAAAAAAAGCGAAACCTACCTTACTTGAACCAATCATGAAAGTTGAAGTAGTCACTCCGGATCAATATATGGGGGATGTAACAGGTGACTTGAATCGTCGCCGGGGTATGCTGGAAGGAATGGATAGCCGAGGTAATGCACAAGTGATTAAAGCTAAAGTTCCTTTGAGTGAAATGTTTGGTTATGTAACTCAACTTCGTTCTTTATCCAGTGGTCGTGCTACTTCCACTATGGAATTTTCGCACTACTCTCCTGCACCAACAAATATTGCAGAAGAAGTGATTGCAAAAAGTAAAGGAAAAATGAAAATAGAAGAATAATATTAATCTTTTAAAAAAAAGCCTCAACTAAGTTGAGGCTTTTTTTTGTACAACTCCTGCTTTGAATGCTCTCAAATATTTGCCTTGATTTTTTACATCCTGTCCTGTCAGGTATTACATCTTTTTAAAATAACCAGATAAATAATTATTTAAACCCCGGTGGATTATCAATTGCCGATTCTATGTCTCTGAAACTATACCGAAATTCATAAGGTTCACCGGCATTATTAAGTACTCCTCCATCTCTCTGGGTTGGCGCTGTTGCTTTAAGTACAATGCCATTGCCATAAGTTTCGTCATGAATAATTTGAAAACTGTAAGTGGTTTTTTCCAATTTGTATTCAGCTGATTTAATAAATTTGCCCCATTTATTGGTTTGTGTACCTTCCTTACTCCACCATTCACTCTTCCCTTTTTGTGCTGTTAGCGTTAATTGGTTACCATTTACAGAATAGGACCCTTTTTCATAAGCATATAATATTTCTTTCATGGTAGTAACCCAATATTTTTTCCGGTATAAATAAGTTCCATCAGGAAAAAACTGGTATTCCTTATTTCGATAACCGCCTGTTGAATTTCTTGCACCGGCATAATTGCTATTATATGGATTGGAAGCTAATCCAGGGTTATAATCGATCCACAAAACTGCAATTTTATTATTAGCAGCTACATTCGGTGAACTTGCTATAGAAGTATTATTACCTGCAGCGTTTTTGGTAGATGAATTGGCGGCAGAAACACCCTGTTAGTCTGCATTCCATGCTTTAAAACCTGGCGGATTATCTATTTTTGAAACACCGTCATCCCATTTTTTATAGGAAAAACTGTTTGGCCCATTATAGGTTCCATCTCTTTCAGTTGTTTTTTTAGAATCCAGCAGTAATGCATAATCATTACTACCTGAATAGTATTTTACTTCAAAAGTGTAAGTCACTTTTTCTGCTTTATAGGTAGAAGATTTTAACCTGCTTCCCCAAAGTGATGTATTGTTGTCTTTTTTACTCCACCATTCGCCCATGCCTTTCTGCGGAGTTATAGTGATTTGATTGCCTTGTATCGTGTAGTTACCGGTTTCATAAACAAAGAGTATTTCTTTCATATATGCTGACCAGTTCTTCACCCTGAAAATATAAGTTCCATTTTCATTGAATAAATATTCTCTTCTGAAATAACCAGCAGTGTATTGTGGATATCCATTGGCGTAGCCACTTGTTTCTAAAAGATTATTAACCCACAGGCCTGCTATACTGCTGTTGCCATTTGTTGATTGATTTGTATTATTGGATTGATTACTATTTACTTTTTTTAACTCTAATGAACTGATAAACGCCATAATCTCATCCTGGTATTTATTGGTATTGGTCATGATTACCACATTGGCCATTTTGCCATTACCAGTTGCTGTTATCAATGTTACAAATCCTTTGGTGGCGCCATCGGTATAATTTGCGTGACCTGATAATACTTCCCAACCTTTTTCAATATTCATATCAGACATCGTTGGCGCCTCCGAAACTTTTACTGTTCCTTTTACCAGGTTTTCCCAACTGCTATTAAAATTATCATTGGCTGAAGCATTGGATGCGACTGAGCGAACAATTACCATAGCGGCATAACTACCCTTACCATCGTCTTTGATAGAGAGCTGCACTCCATTTTCCGTTACTGTTTTATCCCAGCCCTGGGGCATGGTATAGTTTACTACATCGAAGGTGTCTTTTTGTGCATTTGATTGAGTAGCTATGGCTGTAAGCATCATCAAAAAAATAATAGATTTCATTTTACCTATTTATGATGTAAAAATAAATGGTGTTGAAAGCAGGTGGTATCATTAAAAAAGATGATTTTTTATTTACCTCAATAAATTTTTAAGTGCATTAAAATCAAACTTTTCACTAAAATTATTCATAAGATTTAGTGAAACAGGCATACTCACATATCTGAAAGCTACCGTCATCAATTGAGGTGCGGCAGCGCCAGCCTTACTGGGAGTGAAATAGTCAGGGTTTATTTTATAGAGTGGTTGGCTATTTTTTTCGCCGTCATAAAATTTCCAAAAGCGGTTGTAGTTGATCCTTTCTTTTAGTTGTGCTTTATAGTTTTGGGCATTATCTTCTATACGGTTTATTACAGCCTGTTTCATTAGCCACTCTTCTTTATTTTCGCTTAATACTTTTTTTACAATAGCAATTTTATCGGCTACATCTGCCTCCCAGTTCCCATAATTTCGTTCAATGGACTTATTGTGGTTGGAGGTTAATTCTGTAATCAATTTTGGAAAATAAAGTTTTTCCCTTTCATAATATTCCAACAGGCTTTGCAAATATTCTTTTCTGCTTACCGGTACTAAAACGGGCATATCTTTTTTCTTTACAAACCAGTACCGGTAAATGAAATTGTTACGGTTGTTTGGTTTAATATCTTTTTCGGCAACATCCTGAAAATATCCTTCACCTGAATTGATAGCCTGAATGAGCTGCGCACTATTGCAGGAGAAATAATTAAACAAACTAATCAAGGGGTCATTTACATTTACTGATTTATGGTTTTTCCAATCCTTGAATTGAAATCCAAAATCATACTCACCCATGCTGCTGCCAAAAGGATAATCTAAAAAACGATTGAGGGTGTTGGTAGGGATGGCATTAACATAAATACGCAAAATAGTTCCTGCCTCATCGTTTCTTTTAAGCTTGCCATTCAAACAAAAATACTCATGCAGCGAAGACTCAAAATTGTACTGGGCCAATTTTACATTGCTATAATTGCCATATCCTTTGGTTGCATAGTAGTTCTCCCAATTACCACCGGTTAGATTAAAACCTGCATGACTTTGTGCTTCAATTTTTTCAATTTGGTTCAGCGTTTGCTTAGCCAAAGCCTTATCTGCTGCCGTGGTCAAATTATTAAAATATTCGGCTCTAACTGCGGGCCAGGGATATTGTGCTGCAGTTTGATATTTTCCCGGAACAGATGCAAGATCGTTTGAAGTTTTGCAATCCTGAGCAAAAGCGCCCTGAATTAGTAAAAGAGTAGTAAACGTAATGATCATTATCTTTTTAGTCATGATTACTTATTTTAGTTTGGAGTGTTTACAAAAATATTAGTGGATGAATTTCCGGATATTAAGCTCATCCTGCCATCCACGCCAATTTCTATGCCCTTGTCGCTGAGTTGAGCATCACCCATGCCGGGTTGATTTTTATCTCCACCATTCGCATCCTTAATGTGTACATCAAATCTGTCTATGATGTTTGATTTAATTTCTACCGATGCTTTTCCTGTTACATACACATCTTCTACACCACGGCCAGTAAACTCTACACCAACACCTGCTTTAACATTGGCGCCTATTTGAATGGGGCCTTTTTTTACGGAACCGCCTATATTGATAGCAGTTGCTTCTACTGTGCCTTTTACAAAACGGGTTTTAGCATTGTTATCCATATAAAATTTGAAATCCCCTTTTAGTTTGCCGGCATCAAATTCTATACGGGACCAACCACATTCAAATATTTGTTTACAAACCCCAAAGTCCAGCGTACTAACATAACTGCAATGCATTTCATCAAAATCAGCCAGTTTATAGCGGCTTTCCTTTTTCTGTTGTGGCGTGCAATCGCCATACAGGTTGGTGGATATATACCTGGTGTTACCCAATGCACTTAGCCATTCTTTTTTAGCGGCTATTTTGGTAGCTTCAAAGGCCGAAGCATCTTGTGTGAATTGCTTCCAATACAATTCTTCGCTTAGCTTTAATCTTAATTGGTGCAGGTAATTTTTGTAGGCTTCTTCAAGCGGCTTATTGTAGGTTGCATACACCCACTCACTGTAAATCTGCTGCACTTTGCAATTATCAAACCCAATATCTTCCCCCTTCTTAGCCAGCTCAGATTCCTGGTCGGCCTTAATGCTGTTTTCCTTTTCAATCTTTTTTCGTTGAAGCTGATTCTTTGCTGTAAAATCTTTTCTTAATGAGTCAATCAAAGCTTTTGCTTTTTTAAGGCGATATGCTACACCTCCATCTTTATTCATGTCTTGCAGGTTTTTTTCGGCCACTGTTCTATATATATTTTCAGTAGTAACCGAACCTGCATTCATTTTACTGATATCAGTTGCTGTCTTATTATTGATTTTTTTATATGCCTCCGCTGCATTTTTTGCCATCTCCTGCTGGTACGGAATAAGATCTTTTCCTAATTGCAGGTTTCTTTCGCTTATCTGTTGTTGATAAGCATCCCAATCGGCTTTAACCTTTAGTTCCTCTTCATAAGAATTGGGGACATCAGGACGCATAAAATTTTGCAAGCCCAATGGATTAGGGTCAGGACGAAAAGGAATACGCATATCACTTCCTTTTACTTTATATCCCATCTTTCGTAGCATATTTATTTTATCTGTTGAAAAACTATACGCAAGGGAGTTCTTCATTTTTTCAATAGCAGTGTTTGTATTGCCCCTGCTTTGCTGAATCAGGCATTGGGTGTAGTTTGCCTGTGGATGATAGGCAAATGCTTTTACTACCTTATCTAATTGTGCATTGGCTTTGTCGGTTTCACCCAAATAAAACCAAGCCTGCCCAAGGTTATTAAGGATGGTGGTATTGTCGGGATATTGTGTATTAAGATATTCCAGCAGTGGAATAGCTTTGTGGGGTGCGCCACTCATACTTAGCATGGCTGCAAAGTTGCTTAGCAAGTCTGCATCAGCTACGTTGTCTGTACAAGCTTTCCCTATTACCAGCACTGCTAATTCCAATTGCCCTGTGGTCCAGATTCCTACGGCAGTGTTGCCTATTGCTTCGGGAGAAAATTTATTGTTTTTAAAGTCGGTATAAATGCTTTGTGCTGCCTGCTTTGCATCGCCTGAAATTCCTTTATCAATATACTCGTTTAATGATTTTATGTAAGACGGCAGCATTGCGGCAGTTAATGTTATTTTGGGAATGGCAGCAATAAGCTTCATGTTTTTTGAAGGTACACTATAAGCATCGCTCCCTACGGCTGCTTTAATATCGGCATCAGTATATCCGGTTGGCTTTGAAGGCACAGATGTTGACATACCCATCTGCTCCATCATCTTTTTTTGTTCGGGTGTAAGTTTATCCAACTGTTGCTGCGCCTGTTGTAACTTATCTTGTATCTCTTTGTTGGAAGTTGGGTTTTTTGACTGCGCCACAACGTTTGTTGCAAACAGCAAAGCAATAAATATGGCTAAATTGTATTTTCTCATTAATACTTTTTTATTCTAATAAAAATTTCGATAAAAGTATCAGTATTCAACAGCAGGGGCAATCATTAAAAAAGATGATTTTTTGAGTGGTTAGTTCAGCATCTTCCACAAGGCATCTAAATCAAAATTCTTTTCCCAATTATCGAAAAGCCTGGTTGAATAACCACAGTCTTTACCTCGTTCATATCGGAATTGCACTTCCATGAAAAGGGGTTTGGTTGTTTGGCCGTTATTGCTTTTACAATATTCAGGGTTTAGTACATACAAAGCGGTATTATAGTCATCTTCTGCATCATAAAATTTTCCCAGGCTTTCCAGGCGTTTGATTGCATCCGATGTTCTGTTGTTTTTTTCTACAACCGCTGGTTTGTTGAGCCATTCTGATTTTTGATTGGCCAACAGCATTTTTATTTTTTCCTTTTTTGCTTCGTATATTTTTGGATAAATTTTTTGATCCTCTTCCAGAATAGCTTTTTCTTTTTTTGCCCAGTCGTCAGTATTGGTTCCAATGTCTTTAAGTTGAAGTGCATTGTAATACTGAAAATTTGCTTTTTCTATTTCCAGGTATTCTAACATATCTTCTAAATATTGTTTTCTACTAACAGGAAGGAGTAGGGGAACTCCCGGTTTGGTGATTAGGTAGCGTCGGTCTATCCATTGGTAGGAATCTGCCGAACGAGTATCATACTTATCGCCTCTCAGCCAGTTTTCTGTATAACCATCGCCGTTAATTATTTTCAGAAAATCGGCATGGTTGTTTTTATAATCGCTGGAACGATTGGCCAGCATCATAGACTCTGAAATGTATTGGGAAACTTTGCTTGGATTGTTTTTTTTGTCGTTTTCAAAGTTTGGGCCGCTTTTCGCTTCTATAGGTATATCGTACCGAGATTTGCCATTAATGGTAAACTCCCCAATGCCGCCGGCTTTGGCACCTGTGGCAATGTAGGAATTAATATCTACCCGAAATACTGAAGTGTATTCATCTACAATTTTAGTAACATGTTCTTTTGCATGACATACTAACTTATAAATGCCTAACTGATACCCATACCTTGCATAAACAGCTTTTCCATAATCACTGTTTCCCCATCTTGCAAAACTTACCCTGGCAACACAGCCCGTCAAATTAAAATCTTTACGGCTTGCTTCTTCCAGCTTTTCAATGGCAATAAGGTTTTTCATCATGGCAGCCTTTTCAGCAGCTGTGCCTTTTAAATCGATGGGGCCATATTTAGGATTGGTATGATTGGTGTAAATGCCGGCAACAGCATCCGAGGTTTCATTGCAGGGAGTTAGGGGATCGGTAATTTTTTTTATTTGCGAAAAGCAAATGGAATGTGCAAATAGAAATAATAAAATGCTGATAGTATTTTTCACTGTTTTATATTTTAATTAGCTGTTTGTATTAATTTTTTAGGGCATTAAAAATTTGGCACTGTTACTGACCAGGGCTGACCTGTCTTTGAATCAAAGCCGTTAGTTGTACTATTAAGCAACTTCCCGTTTATATCATAATTATAATAAACCCAGCAAATTCGCTGTGGCTTTAGAGAAACGGTTGTTGCCATTACATTGTTGCAAGCTCTTGTATCGTTACAGGTAATTACCTGTGCACTTTCAAAATAGATTTTATATTTTATTTTGTTGTAGCCCTGGTTGTATGGGTTTTTCTCCAATACATCAATTTGACCCTGATTAATATTTTTTCCAATTTGAGTATGTGTTATAAAATCTGCACTGGCAGAGCAGGGCGAAAATTTGAAATTGACTGTTGTATTTTGATTTTGCCCGTTGGTACTAACTTCAATAATCTCCACTTGTTTTTCGTACATTCTGTAAGTAGAGTTGCCAACAAATTTGGTTGGATTAATGCTACCCAAAAATTTTCCGAAGGTCAGGTTTTGGCTATTACCATAAAATGAAAATAAAATGGATGCCATAATAATTGATAATACTTTTTTCATTGTAGTTATATTAAATTATTATTTTAAAAAATCGCTTCCAAAAGGTGTAAAGCCAGGCCCAGATGAGTTGAAACCGCCCCTTACACTTATTTCTGCCGAACCTAAATCGGCACTTGCACTGCCGCCCATTGGGCCACTTAATCCTGCACCTGCTGCACCTTTCACTATTAAATCAACAGGGTTTAAATTGCCGTCAAATTTTACGGTAGTTTCCACCGATGCACCAATGGAACCTTTAATGTTGCCCATTTTAAATTCTTTATCCTTGCCTGCTTTTACTGAAATGCTATGCTCGGTGTATTCACAGGTTACAGGGTCTGTACTGGCTTCATATTTAAATGACTCGGCTTTAAAATCGGCATATACCGACCATCCTTCACAATTCATTTTTGCACCCATTACCATTGCATCAAATCCAAAGTCAACTTCGCAATGTTCTCTTTCCCAGTCATGTATTTTTCCCCTATAATTATTGGCTTTTAAATAATCCTCACAGGGTTTCGATAGCCCTCCATCCACATGTGTTGGAAAAAGATGGTAAGCAAGATCGTACAGGTTTTTTAAATAGCTAACATAATATGCGTAGTTAACTGCAGTAGGGTCTTGCATGGACTGCATGACTATGGTATTCCAAAAAAGATATTCCTGCAAACGCTGGTTCAGCAGGTCTTCCATATTGTGGATATACTGATTATTGATTTCGGCAGATTTGCTCAACCATTTATTTTGCCTTGCAATTTTCAGTTCGCAAAGTTCTTTTTCAATTTCAACAGCACGTGCATTGGCTGCATCCTGGCCTTCACCATCTTTAAGTTTACTTTTTTCCATTGTCAATTCAGATATCTTATTATCATAATCAGTTTTCAAGCCCTGTTTCAGTTCATTCACTGCTTGTAACCGTTTTTCTGTTTCGGTTTTCATACGGTTGTAATACGACTTGCTGAATTTCGGATTGTCAATACTGGACAACATAACGGCTCCCTGTGCCAAAAAAGGATTTTTAAGCGAAGCTTTCATATCCTGCATAGATTTTTCAAATCCCGGCTTACCGGCATTGGCCATTACTTGCTGCATTTGCACCATTTTTTTTGTAGCATTTGCCTGCACCTGGTTTTCGTATTGTTTGTTTAACTGCTGCTGAGTTTTGTAAGTTGCATTGATGCTGGCATCAAAATCTCTGAAATAGGTTTCCACCTCATTGTCTCTTTGCACTGCTTCTTCATACGAAGCCGGAATGGGGGGTACAATAAAGCGTTTGATAACACTGTGGTCTTTATAAAATTGCTTAAAGCGGTTGCGAATTGCTTCAGACAAATCTTTGTCGGGGGCTACCTGGCTTAATAAATTGATGGCTTCTGATGTAGCGCCACCATTGGCTATTGCTTTTTCAAGATAGCTGGCGCAAAGTGTTTGGTTTCCCTGCTTATGTGCAATCAGCGCCATTGATCGGTACGCTTCTGATTGTGTGGAGTCTTTGGCAACCGCAGATGAAAACAGCGACTGTGCTTTTTCTACATTTCCAAGACTCAGATATGCCTGCCCTACATTATTCAGGAGTGTGCCGCTTTGTGGTACAAATTTTTGTGTGTATAAAAGTAAAGGCAATGCTTTATGTGCATATCCTGAAATGGTGAGCAATGCACCTAAATTATTGATAGATACAAAATCATCAGGGCTTGTGATGCAGGCATTCAGCAAAAGGTACAGGGTTTTATCAAACTCATTGTGTGTCCAAAATACCATGGCATATTGTCCGGTTTGTGCACCCTTGTTCATCAGGCTTTGCACTGCTTTTTTATGATCCGGCTTCATTGCGGCTTCTGTTTGCGAAAAAATTGGTTTCAGATAAGCAATGAGCTGTTCTTTAGTTTGCGGTGTTGTTGCAATTTTAAGCGTAGAAGGTTTATCCGGAATTTTATTGGGATCCGGCATGGGCATCATTGCCTTACCGGAATTGGCTTGCTGCATATTTTTTTGAGCATATTTCATTGTTTGATCAATGCCCATTTTTTCCAACATAGCTTGTTGCTCCGGAGTCATCTTATTTTTTAATTCTTCCATTTGCTTCATAGCTTCATCCATGCTTTGATTTTGTTGCGCCGTTGCCATGATTGGTAAAAGGAATAGAAGGAATGTGATCTTTTTCATTATTAAAGAAATTTGTACTGCAAAAGTAGATGCCTGTAACAGGTTGGGCAATCATTAAAAAAGATGATTTTTTCCATAAGCGACATAGTCCAGGGTGCTTCATAACCCACGGTTTTCCATAACCCACGGTTTCAACTGTGGGTTATGGTGAAACGCCACTTACAAACCGTTTTAACGGTTTGATTCATTATGAAAAAATCATTAAAAAAGATGAGGAATAATATATATTTAATAGCATTATTTTGTGCACATTCATAATACGTCCCGATTTTATGCGAATAATTTTGTTGTATATTCTTTTAGCGGCTTCCCCAATCGCACTCTTTGCGCAAGAGGCTAATGTATTGGATAGCCTAATGAATGTATTGAAAACAGCAAAGGAGGATTCTAACAAAGCAATTTTATTGCTGAGCATAGGTGAGCAATACGAACGAGCTGCACCGGAAACATCAAAATATTATTACCACCAATCTTTAGATTTAAGCAAGAAAATAAACTACGCTCTCGGAGAAATAAAATTTGCCTCCTATTATACTGCAGTGCTGAATATGCAGGGGCGATTTGACTCTTCACTTCAATTGAATAAAGAAGCGCTTCAACTTGCAAGAAAATTAAAGAATGATTTAGCTATTGCAAAAATGTCTTTCAATACTGCTAATTCGTTTTATATGCTTTCAAAAAACGACTCTGCTATTTATTATTATATGCAGGTATTGCCTGTCCTGGATAAATTGGGAGACAAACAAATGCTGGGGACTGCATACAGTAATCTTCAAAATTTCTATCTCGAACTTTCACAATATGAAAAAGCAATTGAATACGGAAAGAAAGGCCTTGAAATTTATAAGCATGATTTCAACGGTTCACTTCAACATGCGTATTGCTTAAGTAACCTGGGAACAGTATATTCTACTTTAAAAAAGTATGATACGGCATTGATTTATTTAAACGAAGCGCTTCAAATTAGTAGAAAACTTGGTGATTTCTATACAGAATCAACTGTTTTGCTCAACTTAGGAGATTTGAGTTTTAAACTAAACCGGTTAGAAGATTCCAAATTACAATTTGACCGGTCCCTGGAAATTGCAAAAGAGATGGACTTATCTGAAACCGAAACGATAGCAATGAAAGGGTTGGCAATGTACTACCTGGAGAAAAAAAATTATTTATTAGCCCGCCAATTTGCAGATTCAGCCCTTGGTGTTGCCACCAAAAACAATATCAGAAAACAAAAACTTAAGATATATAATCTGTTGTCTGATATTTCCTATGCCAACCAGGATTTGAGCGCTGCGCACAAGTTTGAGGAAATGGAAGATCTATTGAGAGACAGCATCCACAATGATAACCTGCAACAACTTTCTACCGAGTATGAGACGAAATATGAAACAGAAAAAAAAGAAAATATCATCCAGATTCAGCAATCACAACTCCGGCAGAAAAGCACACTTATTTATTCATTGATTGCCGGTGTGGTAGCATTAATGGTAATTACTTTTCTCACATATCGCAATTACAAAAACAAACAAAAACTACAACAAGCCAAAATTGATGAATTAGAAACAGAAAAACAATTAACGGCTACGGAAGGGGTTTTAAAAGGAGAAGAACAGGAACGTACCCGTCTTGCAAAAGACCTGCATGATGGATTAGGCGGGATGTTAAGTGGTATAAAATATTCCTTAGGAAATGTGAAAGAAAATTTAATCATGACTCCTGAAAATGCACAGGCATTTGAACGCAGCATAGATATGCTGGACAGTTCTATCAGAGAAATGCGGCGCGTAGCTCATAACCTGATGCCGGAAATATTGGTAAAGTATGGACTGGATTCAGCTCTGAACGAATATTGCAATGAAATTGACCTTAGTGGCGTCCTGTATGTAAGTTATCATTCAATCAATTTAAACAAGGAAAAACTGGATCTAACGTCTTCAGTTACTATTTATCGTATTATACAGGAGTTGATCAATAATGCCATGAAGCATGCATCTGCAAAGAATATTTTGGTTCAGGTACATGTTTTACAAAGTGAGAAATTACTGACAATTACGGTTGAAGATGATGGCAAAGGTTTTGATATAACTACTTTATCCACAACTAAAGGAATGGGATGGAGCAATATTCAAAACAGGGTAGAATTCCTGAAAGGAAAAACAGATATTTCCTCTGCACCCGGAAAAGGCACCTCCATATTAATTGAAATCAGTATTTAATTCATGTACCAGAAGAAAGCCTCATGAAAATAAAATTATTCATAGTAGATGATCATTACATGGTGATAGAGGGCATCCGCTCTTTAATAGAAAATGAAAAAGATATTGAATGGATGGGGCATGCAACAAATGCTACATCTTGTCTTAGTTTTTTAAAACATCAATTACCAGATATTATCTTAATGGATATTAATCTTCCAGAAATGAGTGGTATTGATTTAACCAAAATTGTAAATGAAAAATATCCATCCGTTTTCATCCTGGGGCTTAGTACTTTTAATCAACAACCTTTTATTCGCAGCATGATAGACCAGGGGGCTTCAGGATATGTTTTGAAAAATGCTACAAAAGAAGAATTACTCACCGCTATCCATACCGTTATGAACGGAAAAAATTATTTCAGTAATGAAGTAGTGCTTTCCTTAAGAAAAAAAGAAGATAGTCTTCCGATGATCACTAGGCGTGAAATGGAAGTATTGGCTCTTATTGCAGATGGTTTTACCAATGCAGAGATTGCTGAAAAACTTTTCATCAGCATACCTACGGTGAATACGCATCGCAAAAGCCTCTTAGAAAAATTCAATGCAGGTAATACTGCCGGTTTAATAAAAATTGCCGTAAAAAACAGCCTGGTATAATCGCTTTTTAAGAAATTCTTAGTCTCCAAAGGGTTTTATTTTTGTTCAAAGTTATATAGCAACAATACTGAATATCCGTTTCATTACTTTATCATCTTCTTACTAATATTATTTAATGTATTGATAATACCGTTTATCCTTTTAATTTCTCTTAATCTGATTAATCATAAAATAATTTTTACCTTTAGCTTGGTCACAACCTATCTGCTAAGGCTTTTGTGTTCATCTGTAATCTTTAAAATCATTTATATGAAACACATTCAAAAACTCTGTTTATTTCTTCTCTTATTTCCATTTATTGCTGTTGCACAAAATGAAAATATTGATCTTAATGTAATGAATAAAATCCGCAAGGAAGGATTGGAAAACTCAAAGGTCATGGATATAGCATTTCATTTAACCGATGCCAATGGCCCGCGTGTTACCAACTCTCCCGGTTACTTTAGAGCAGCCAATTATGCAATTAAGCAATTGACTCAATGGGGTTTAAAAAATGCAATGCTGGATCCCTGGGGTGATTTTGGTAAAGGATGGGAATTAGAAAAATCTTATGTAGCCATGACCGCACCCTGGTATAAGCCTCTGGAAGCTTATCCCAAAGTTTGGACTGCCGGCTCCAATGGATTAAAACATGCTGAAGTGATTCTAATCACTGCAAAAGATTCTGCCGGACTGGATGTATACCGCGGAAAATTAAAAAACAAAATTTTAATTCAGGACAAGGAAGATAAATATACATTTAGTTTTGAACCAGATGCACACCGGTGGACAGATGCGGAGCTTGATTCTATGGCGAATGAAACGATAAAACCGGCAGATACTGCAGCAATACGTAAAAGAAGAGAACAATTTTTAACTCAGTATCGCTCACAACAAAGTATGCAAAAAACCTTGAAAGAAATGGCAGAACAGGAAGGCGCTCTTGCGATGTTTACTTCCAGCCCACGCAATCATGACGGCACAATATTCGTCCAACAGGCGGGACCTTATAAATTATCTGATCCGGAAAACTTCTTAGATATTGCCCTGCAATATGAAGATTATATGATGATGGTTCGTTTGTTGAAAAATAATATCCCGATAAATATTGACATGGATGTGGCTACAAAATTTTTCACAAAAGATACAAAGGGCTATAATGTAATTGCGGAAATCCCCGGCACTGACCCTAAATTAAAAGATGAAATTGTAATGTTGGGCGGCCATCTTGATTCCTGGCAGGGAGGTACAGGTGCTACTGATAATGCAGCAGGTTCTATGGTAATGATGGAAGCGGTTAGAATTTTGAAAGCTATTGGTGTACAACCACGTCGTACAATACGGATTGCTTTATGGAGCGGTGAGGAAGAAGGATTACTCGGATCCAGAGGTTATGTAAAGAAAACTTTTGCTGACCCTGCTGATATGAAACTATTACCTGCTCATGAAAAGTTCTCTGCATATTTTAATTTGGATAATGGTACAGGAAAAATTCGGGGTGTGTACTTACAGGGGAATAATGAGGTAAAAAAAATTTTTGCCCAATGGCTGGCACCTTTTAATGACCTTGGCGCAAAAACACTCACCATCAGTAATACAGGCGGAACAGATCATCTTGCCTTTGATGCCGTAGGGTTACCCGGTTTTCAATTTATACAGGATCCTCTGGAATATGATACCAGAACACATCACAGCAATATGGATGTTTCTGAGCATTTACAGGAAGAGGATTTAAAGCAAGCAGCCACAATTGTTGCAGCATTTGTGTATGATGCTTCTATGCGCGATGAAAAGTTGCCAAGAAAGGAATTGCCGCAAGCAAAAAATAAATAATCATTATTGAGCCTGTAATTCACGAATATTGAAAAATACTATAGGCTTCATTCGTATTCGAATCCAATTCAAATAATAAAATTACTTTAATCATAAGCGAGGCTGTCTCTTTCGAGACAGCCTCTTATCTTATATAAATTTTTCAATGAATCTTTACGTTGAAAAGTGATCTGGCTTAGTAATATTTCTCTTCTTTTAAATACCGGCTTACATAATCTGTAATACCTTCTTCCAAACTATGCATTTTATGCTGGTAACCTGCATTGAATAATTTGTTCATTTCCGCTTTCGTATAGTACTGATAAGTATTGCGTATATCTTCCGGCATAGGAATATAAGTGATCTCAGGAGTTTTGCCCAGCGCTTTAAAAGTAGCACTTACCAGATCTTTAAAACTTCTAGCTTTCCCGGTACCTACATTATATAAACCGTTTTTGATCCGCTTCCATCGTTGATGGAGCATTTCTTCCAGCATCCAGAGTATAACAGCGTTTATATCTTTTACATAAATAAAGTCACGCAATTGTTCTCCATCTGCATAATCAGGTTTATGGCTTTGAAATAATTTTACAAAACCATGATCCCTGATTTGCCTGGCAGAATGAAATATAACGCTTGCCATTCTTCCTTTATGATATTCATTAGGGCCATAAACATTGAAAAATTTTAAGCCGGCCCAATAGGGTGGATAATTCTTTTGTAATAATACCCATTTATCAAATTCATTTTTACTGACACCATATGGATTTAAAGGGCTCAATTTTTCTACCACCTCATGACTATCATCATACCCTTCTTCACCGGAACCATAAGTTGCAGCAGATGAAGCATAAATCAAAGGAATTTCATATGCCGTACAATAATTCCAGATATCTTTGGAATAATCGACATTGAGCTCTTCCAGTATCTCATAATTAAATTCAGTGGTATCTGTTCGAGCGCCTAAATGTATAATAGCTGAAATCTTTAGTGCCTTTTCATCCAGCCAATCAAACAAAATTTGCCTTTCTACTATTTGATCGTATTTTTTACTTTCCCAGTTCTTTCGTTTTTTTTCTACACCGAAATCATCTACTAAGATAAGGTTCTCATAGCCTTTTTCATTTAGGAACTGAACTAAACAACTGCCGATAAAACCTGCAGCACCTGTAATAAGGATAAATTCCGATTCTTTATTTTGCGCACTTTGTGTTTCCATGCAAATACTATTTTCGCTACACTAAAAATTATTCAGCAATTATTTTTTCAATAGCGTTATCATATTTTCCTTTCCATAAGGAAATATTTTGCCATTCCTCACCATTTATTTTAATAGCACCCGTAGTAACGGATCCAATTATTGTAAAAGGAATATTATTCAAGGCAGCTCTTTGTTTTAATGATGAAACCTGCGCTGAATTGCAGGTAACAACTACCCTGCTCTGACCTT
This sequence comes from Bacteroidota bacterium, assembly GCA_018268015.1. GTDB lineage: Bacteria > Bacteroidota > Bacteroidia > Chitinophagales > Chitinophagaceae > JAFDXJ01. The sequence continues at coordinate 46,773 of JAFDXJ010000046.1, read as the reverse complement.
CGCCAAACCAACATGCATCTAATCGTAAACCGGGAATATCATTGACTTCAAAACCCAGGTTTCTATGAAAGCCTTTTTCCATCAATGTAATCAATAAACCGCCTTCACTGATATCATGTGCGCTTTGTACAAGTTGATCGTGAATAGCTGATAATAAAAATTTTTGCAAAGCAAATTCTTCATCTAAATCAAAAGCAGGTGCTTTTGAATATTCTACTCCTCGTATTTTATGTAAGTATTCAGAACAGTTCACATCATTTTTCATTTCACCTAAGACAAGAATGGTATCTCCAGCATTTTTAAAATCCAAAGTCATCTTCTTCTTTGGATCATCCAGGATACCCACCATACCTATTGTTGGCGTAGGATATACCGGGCCTTCAGGATTTTGATTATAAAAACTTACATTACCTCCCGTAACCGGAGTATTGAATTTCCTGCACGCTTCTCCCATACCTTGAATAGCTTCAGTAAACTGATAATATACTTCGGGATCAAAAGGGTTACCAAAATTCAGGCAGTTCGTGACGCCAATGGGTTGCGCGCCGCTGCAAACTATATTACGTGCTGCTTCCGAAACAGCTATCATTGCCCCTTTCTTAGGATCGGCATACACATATCTACTGTTGCAATCAGTAGTCATGGCAAGAGCTGTACCGGTTTCCCTTACCCATACAATAGCTGCATCAGAAGGCTCATTGGTACTCAAGTTTGCCGCACCGACGGTACTATCATATTGCCGTGTAATCCATCGCTTGCTCGCAATATTGGGAATGCAAATAATTTGTTCCGCGATGTCCTTCAAATGATTTTCAGAAATATCTTCAACATCATCCATGGAAAAAGCATTGATTTTCTCCAGATATTTGGGTTTAGCAATGGCTCGGTCATATTGCGGCGCACCACCGCCAAGTACTAATAAGTCAGCCGGGATTTCTGCTTCTAAATTTCCATGCAAGAAAAATTTTAATTTACCATCATCCGTAACATCGCCAATATGGCTACAGGGCAAATCCCATTTCTCAAAAATCTTCAACACTTTTTCTTCATGTCCTTTTTTCACAACCAGAAGCATTCTTTCCTGACTTTCACTTAATAATAATTCCCATGCTTTCATACCTGAATCACTTTCTGATTCTGCTTTTGAACGGGTAGGCACTTTGTCAAGATGAATGATCATACCAGATTTCCCTTTTGCACTCATTTCGGCGGTACTACAAATAATGCCTGCAGCGCCCATATCCTGCATTCCTATCACTGCGCCCGTTTTAATAATTTCCAGGCAGGCTTCCAATAATTTTTTCTCCTGGAATGGGTCTCCAACCTGAACAGCCGGCAAATCTTCCGCACTTTCTTCTGTTATATTTGCACTGGCAAAACTGGCGCCGCCAATTCCATCTTTACCGGTTGCACTGCCTACAAAAAAGACAGGATTTCCCACACCTTCCGCAGTAGCACTCACGGTTTCGCCAATCTTTACAATACCTACGCTCATGGCATTGACGAGTGGATTTGTATGATAACAATCTTCAAAATAAATTTCGCCGCCAACTGTGGGCACACCAAAACAATTACCATAAAATCCGATGCCTTGTACGACACCGCTCAAAAGCCTTTTCGTCTTAGGGTCTGTTTCTCCATTCTCCATTTTCAGGTTTCCAAAACGAAGGCTGTTTAAAGAAGCAACCGGCCTTGCACCCATCGTAAAAATGTCGCGCTGAATGCCTCCTACACCGGTAGCTGCCCCCTGAAAAGGTTCAATGGCACTGGGATGATTATGAGATTCAATTTTAAAAACGACCCCATATCCATTGCCAATATCCATTAACCCTGCATTTTCTTCACCTGCTTCCACTAACATGCGCCCACCTTTCCGGGGAAGTGTTTTCAGCCATTTAATAGAATTTTTATAACTGCAATGCTCACTCCACATACCACTGAAAGCACAGAGTTCTGTAAAATTGGGTGTACGCCCTAACTCTTTTTTGATCCGCTCAAATTCTTCTTCCGTTAACCGGAGTTCTTCTGCAATTTTTGAATTGATTTCCATGTAGATATTTTTAATGCAGTTTTTGAAATGGATGATTTACTGTTTTTCCAAAGAAATTCAGGACGCAAAGGTACACAAGCACAAAGGTTTGCAAAAGGAAACTTGCAAAAGATTTTAAAAATAATTGCCCCGGAAGCCAACCCATAATCTTGCCATGACTTATAAAGGACTGAGAGCTGCTTTTAAGGCTTTTTCAAGAATATCAAAGGCAGCATTGGCGGCATTTTGAGCCAGTACTTTAGAAATAATGGCTAATGCATGTAATTCAGAAATCAATATCTTTTTCTCATCAAGGATGCGGCTTTCATAAAATTCTTCACTGAGTTGATTCGACAGCCTTAAGCTGGTCAGTAAATCCAGCCTTTCTTTCCTGCTTTGAAAAAAATTATTGGCTGTTTCTTTGGCAAAAGGCCAATCAGTCTTTAAAGATTTTTTCACAGCTGACAACATATTTGTCAATACTTCATCAATATCAAATTTCATGTTTCACAGATTTAAAAGTTACCTTACTTTACTGAGTGCCATTTCTTCAATCAAAACCGGTTTCCATAGTGCTTTCAATTGTTCATTATAAATAAGTGCTTCTGCATTTGAAAGAACATTTCTTTTTACATGGTCTTCTTTTGCTTTGATAAAATAATCTTTGAGGATTTTGATTGAAGCAACAATGTCTTCCGATTTTGGCCTTATTTCATTTTTTAATAAGATAGCATTGATTTCTCCCTCAATATTTAAATAATCCTGGGCATATGTTGCATATTCTTTATCGTTCATTGATGCATCCATCATCTTAAGATAAAGCATATCCGTTGCTTTAGCAGCATTCTCTATCTGCGTTTGAAGTGCTGCATCATAAGCAGGTACCAGGGAAACACGGCATGAAGCGAGGAGCATCAGTGGAAAGCAGATGATCGCTACATAAAGAGATTTGTATCGTTTCAATTTTTCAGTCATACATTTATTTTATTTCCGGATCACCCTTTAAATATAAACCGGTAAATGTGCGGAAAGCATCAGAAGTTTTCCTGCCCGCTTTCCCATCCACTTTTAAATAAGCGCCGGCGAGGTTAAGCATTCCCTGTAGTTCCTCTACTTTCTGTACATAACGGTTTGGGGCATAGTTTATCTGTTTCCCTAATTCTGTAATCAGGCTTACCCTGTTAGAAATACCCGGTGCCACGAGTTGCATTTCTACCATTCTTCTTAACAGTACAGCACCTCCACACTGCTTGGAAACTGCCGTAGAACTATATTTCCCATCGGATAAAAATTTACCGCGAGTATAGTGATTGCTATAACTCCAAAGGTATGGTGAATTAATCCCTTTGCTTCTATATCCAAAACCATTATATCCTTCCATTTTATACAAGATTCCCGGGATACTCCAATCATACCAAACATCCAGGCCATCATATTCCAAAGAGTCAATAGCACTATACTCCCACTCAAATGGCGGATTTCCGGTTTTAGGCCTCCCAGCAGGGACATTGACCGTACGAGCTTTTAATGAATCACCATTATATAAATGAGTTTTGAAATCATTACCTGATTCCATGGCATGTAATATGCCAATAAAAAACCAGGGTACATTGACCACAGCAGCTACTTTTTGATACCGGTTATTATGGGTTGTAATTGTTTTTATGATGGCATTTACTTCATCATACTTTTCCGGATGTATTATGCAGGTATCGAACAATCGCTGATATTCACTCTGAATTTGTGGTGTATAGGATTCCCCTGGCACAATATTAATTTTAAAGTTGTATAAATATATACTTTAATCCTGGATAAATCAAGCCTCCTGGTGGCAGACTTCACTTATTGATTGATTGATAATAGTACACATGTTGATCAATTCATCATTTGTAATAATTAAAGGTGGTGCAATCCGTAAGTGATCCGGTGCAAATAAAAACCAGTCTGTTATTAATCCATTTTTTATACATTGATGAATAACGGACCGGCATAACTCCGTTTGAGAGAATGCTAAGGATGCCCATAGTCCGGCTGTATGCAATTTCACTTCACTAAATGAAGACAATTGTTCCATTAATATTTTCTCTTTTTCAAAAACAGGTTCAATGAAATTTCCTTCCAGTAAAATCTTAAATGCTTGTAAGCCAGCAGCACAGGATACCGGATGCCCGCCAAATGTGGTAATATGACCCAGTACCGGATTGTCCATTAAGGAGTCCATTATTTTTTTTGATGAAATAAATGCACCCAGAGGCATGCCGCCACCCAGAGCTTTTCCGAGCAATAAAATATCCGGTTCTACATCAAATTGTTCAAATGCCCATAAGGTCCCCGAACGGCCAAATCCTGCCTGGATTTCATCTAATACAAGTAATACATCATTTTCCCGGCATTTCTTTTTCACTTTATTTAGCCATTCCTTCGGTGGTTTTTTGACTCCACTCTCCGCCTGGATCGTTTCGGCAAATACAGCAGCTGTTTTTTCATTAATGGCTTCCAAAACGTTGTCTTCACCATATTCAAATTCCAGGATACCTGGCAATAAAGGCCTGTATGCATTTTTCCAGTATTCATTTCCCATTAAGCTCAATGCTCCTTGAGTACTTCCATGATATGCATTTTTAAAAGAAATAATATTGGGCCTCCCGGTATATCTTTTCGCCAGCTTCATAGCGCCTTCCGTTGCTTCCGCGCCACTGTTGGTGAAATAAACGCAATTCAAATTTTCGGGTAAATGCTTTGTAAGTAAAGATGCATATTGTACTTGTGGTGATTCAATAAATTCTCCATACACAATGAGATGCATATAGGATGCAGCTTGTTTCTGAACAGCTTCTATCACCAGTGGATTTGAATGGCCAATATTTGCTACATTAAAACCTGAAATCAAATCCATATATTTTTTGCCCTCTGCATCAGACAAATAAATACCGGAAGCACTCACCATTTCAATGCCGATTGGCTCTGCGCTGGTTTGTGCAATGTGGCGAAGAAATAACTGCCTGTTGGAAATATTTTGCATTAGAAGTATGCTTTTATTTTTTAAATTTAAGCCGAAATTTAAACTATTTCAATATGTCTTTGATTATTCCTCTACTCAATAAAGAGCCCCGATTCGGGAAAAATTGTTTTATTGCTCCAAATGCCACAATCATAGGCGATGTAGTGGCCGGCGATGAATGCAGTTTTTGGTTTAATGCCGTCGTTCGTGGTGATGTACATTACATCAAGATGGGAGATCGTGTAAATGTGCAGGATGGCGCTATCATTCATTGTACCTATCAAAAGAACCCGGTAAATATTGGAAATAATGTATCCATAGGCCACCATGCAATCGTACATGGTTGTACGGTATATGATCATGTTTTAATTGGCATGGGCGCTTTAGTAATGGATCGGTGCCAGGTTCACAGCAATAGTATCATTGCTGCCGGTGCCGTATTGCTGGAAGGAACTGAAGTGGAAGAAGGGAGCATTTATGCGGGGGTGCCGGCTAAGAAAGTAAAAGAAATTTCAAAAGATACTATTCACGATGAAATAAAACGCATTGCGGAGAATTATGTAAAATATAGTGCATGGTATAAGTAAAATGGTTGTTGGTTTTTAAAGAAACTAATACGCCTTTTTATTAATACTATCCATTATTTTTAGATAGCTGACATAACGATCCATGTATATTTCCTCTTTCTCTACTGCATCTTTAATAGCACAACCGGGTTCATCTATATGCAGACAGTTATTAAAGCGGCAATCTTGTAACCGGTTTCGCATTTCAGGAAAATAATGAGATATTTCCTGCTTGTCCATATCTGCCATTCCAAATTCCCGGAGGCCCGGTGTATCAATAATTTTTGCATTTTGAAAACCCTGTATATCGTGCATCTCAGCAAAAGTTGTTGTATGCATCCCTTTACCACTCCATTGACTCACTTCAAGTGTTTTTAAATTCAGGCCGGGGGCTAAATAATTGATAAATGAAGATTTGCCCACCCCACTATTACCTGAAATCAGTGAGGTTTTATTTTCGAAGAACTTTTTCGTTTCTTCAATTCCGGATAGGCCGGATACACTCATTAATAAAACAGGGTACCCTAAAGAACCATACATTTTTTCTATGTGCTGGTACTGCTGCATTTCTTTTTTTTGATAGAGATCTGATTTATTAAAAAATATAACAGCCGGAATATGAAATGCTTCTGCTGTAGCCAAAAACCGGTCTATAAAACCTAAGGAAGTTTTAGGATTTTTTAAACTGGAAAATAAAATGGCCTGATCCAAATTGGCTGCAATGATATGATGCTGACTGATATGATGTGGTGAACTTCGAGCTATATAATTATGCCTTGGTAGTATATTTCTAATCATGGTTTCTCCCTCATTCGAAAACTCCAATTCCACTTGATCTCCTACAGCTATTGGATTTGTAGAAGTAATACCATCTATTTTGAAAATACCTTTTAGGCGGGCTTCATAAAATGTGCCCTCTTCATCTTTAACCAAATACCAGCTTCCTGTTGATTTATAAATCAGTCCTTTCATGTATTATAAAAAAATATCTTTTCATTGAATTAAAAAATTAATTTATCAATACCATTGTTTTTAATGCATGAATTTACCGTCTATAATTAATGAATTGATAAGTGCCGGAAAAAAGATTTGTTGTATCAAATGACACTTTCAATTTCCCGATATCTGAAAGTGGTGCTGATTTTATTTCTTTACCAAAATTGTTCGTAATGCTCATGCGGGCTGATTTATAATTCGCAGGCAATGTACATTGAATTACGGTATTTTGATGATATGAGTTGAGCACATTTTGTTCAAGAGATGCAAAGGTAGAAGTATTGTCATTCGATCGGTTATTACCGCAAGACGCCAACATCAATGATTTCAACAGATTCAATTGGTTCAGAAAGTTCTTGCACGGATTTTACAAGGTTCGGTATAAAATCCGCATATACCAACACGGAGTGATCTTTTTCATTGCTTGGTTTATACTTTCCTCCATCTTTTGTAATAAGGTCCTGATCAATTGTAAATGGTGCATTTAAAGGTTCGAATAGGACGAATGTGAAAATAATAAAGCTAAAAAAGATGGATCATTTTTTTTCCATAAAAAAAGCCACCAAAGAGGTAGCTTAGTATAAAATATTTTCTAAAAATTATTCTGCCTCAGCTACAACTTCTTTCACTTCAGGAATCATTCTTTTCATCATGCCTTCAATACCGGCCTTCAAAGTAATCATGGAAGATGGGCATCCGCTGCAGCTTCCCTGCAGCATCAGGTTGACAATGCCATCCTCGTAACTCCTGAATTGTATAGCGCCGCCATCCATTTCCACAGCAGGACGAACATAGTTGTCCAATAATTCCTTAATTCGTTTAACAACATCATCGTCATCGGCTAAAACTAAATTTGTTGCTTCTTTTTTGACTTTCTCTGCTTCTTCTTCATTTACGATGGGGCCCCCATTTTCAATGTATTCTTTTAAAAATTGTTTGATGGGAGGTATCACATCCTGCCAGTCTTCTGTATCGGCAGTTTTAGTAAGCGTCACAAAATTGCTGGCAATAAAAATGCTCCTGATAAAAGGAAAAGCAAATAATTCTTTTGCTAAGGGTGAAGGGCCGGCAAAACTCTCATCCGGGAAATCAATACTTTTTCCGGGGTAAAGTAATTTATTCGCCACAAATTTCATTGTCTCCGGGTTGGGTGTCATTTCAGTATAAATGCTGATTACCGGGTTACCTGTTTTTATCATTGTAAATTATTGTAGAAAATGAATTTTAAAATTGGTTTTCCTGAAATGGAATCCATTGAACCTATCTAAATCAATCGCAAAGATACGATGTTTTCCCAGCTTTATATTCTAAAGAATGTACATATTTCATTAATTTTATCCATGCGAAAAATTTATTACCTCTCAAGCTGTAACACTTGCTTAAAAATCCTGAACCAAATCAATCCTTCCAAATTTGGTTTTGAAATTCAAGATATAAAGAACGATCAAATAACTCCCGAACAGATTGATCAAATGAAAAAAATGGCCGGTAGTTATGAAGCGCTTTTTAGTAAACGCGCAGTCCTTTATACCAAAATGAATTTGAAAGAAAAAATATTAAGTGAAAAAGAAATGCGCACCTTAATCCTCAAGGAATACACTTTTCTTAAAAGACCCGTAATTCTGTACGATGGTCAAATATTTATTGGAAATGCGCCAAAAATGATCCATCAATTATTAGAAATCATCTCTAAAAAACAGGATTAAGGTAAATGATAAATGGAAAGTCCTTGCTCATCTAACACATAAAAAACATTTCCCAAGAAAAATATTTTATGAACTGTATTTGATGTTAAACCACTTGAAAATGAATGTTCATCTGACAAAGTAATTGATGCACTCATGAGGTTTCCATGGCCCCACCCATAAACCATTCCTTTGGATGCCTGCACATCATTCCAGCCCGGGAATGGAATATTTTTTTTGAAATGGCCATAATAATCAAAAATTTTCCACCCGATTAAAGGATCATACAAATAAAGGATTCCATCCGCATCAATAATTTTTCCAGGGTTGAATCCATCACCGAATGAAAGACGAAAATCTGCTGATTCTAATAACAATTTACCATTGTCATCAATTTTTTTCAGCGTGTTGCTCCACTCATCAAATATCCAATAATTATTGTCATAGCTCAATGCAACAGCGGTACTCTGCATAATTCCATAATTGCGAAGATTTAGCGTATTCAGTCTGTTTAAGAATTTATCAACAACAACGATCGTCTGGTAATCTTTATAAAATATAATTTCTTTGAAGGGATTAGTTACATCCATACTAAAGAGATCACCATAACGCCGCTGATCATTATATACGGCGATTGAATCTCCATGAGCATTCAGCTTTTTAATCCGGTTATCTGTATTGATCAGATATAAATTACCGAGGTTATCAGCATAAAAATCACGAAATGGGCCATAGATCGTCTTTTGCCATGTGAGATGGAAGGCCGTATCCGTTTGTGCCCATGAGGGAGTCACGATACCAAGTAAAAAAAGAATATGTGAAAAAACTATTCTTCCCATTTTAATAAATGCATGTTTTGTCCATCAAAAAAAGCATACGTATAACTTCGAATCCAGTCTCCTAAATTTATATAACGGCTATTATCTCCAAGATCAATATCCAAGGGTAAGTGGCGATGGCCAAATACAAAATAATCAATATGCTCATTGGCCAAAATCTCTTTGGCATAGATTACCAGCCATTCATTTTCCTCACCTAAAAAAACCTGGTCTGAACTACCTGTTTTTTTCCTGCTTTTGGCGCTAAAATAATTTGCCAGTCCCATACCCCATGTTGGATGCAATTGCCCGAAAAGCCATTGACAAAATGGATTGCGAAAAACTTTTTTCAATCTTTTATATCCATGATCCCCCGGGCCTAATCCATCTCCATGCCCTATATAAAATTTCTTTCCATTAAACTGGAAACGTTCTGGCTTTTCATAAACCTTAATATTCAATTCATTTTCGAAATAACCATGCATCCACATATCATGGTTGCCTATAAAAAAATGGATCGGAATTCCTTTATCAGAGAAGGACGCTAACATACCCAGCAATCGCACAAATCCTTTCGGAACAACTGTTTTATATTCATACCAAAAGTCAAACATGTCACCAAGGATAAACAGTTCTGCGGCATCCTCTTTTATGGTTTCAAGAAAACGGACTATTTTCTTTTCCCGTTCCAGGCTGGTTGCGTAATCCGGGGCGCCGAGATGAAAATCAGAAATGAAATAAATTTTTTTCTGCCCGGATTCCTTCATGAATGATTTGGGATTTGGTTTTAAAAATTGGTAGTTACTAGGAGGGTTTGTAATATTCCATCAGGTCACCGGATTCAATTAATTTTCTGTTTTCCACACTGCCATTAAACCAATATATCCAGGCGGGCACTTTACCAATACCAATCTGTACTTCTGTAATATCCCGATAATATAATTGCATTTCATCTTCTTCCACGCAAACACCTTCATACACATCTAATTGCCCGATGGCCCAACTAAAGTCAGATGCATTACGGATATGATATAATTCCCCCGTAATATAATGTTCATCTATGCCGGGTTTTGCCGCCGGGTATTTTCCCATATCATATAAGCGACCCCGTACTTTGCCAATACCAATCAGGTCAAAAAAATTGCTGATATATGTATACGCATCACTGCGGAATCCGCTACGTAATGAACCATAAACGAATAGACTATTTAAAGATGGCGTCTGTATCATAAAAAGGTTTTAAATAAACCAGTAAGTTAATCATTCCTGTACCAAAAAACAAAAAACTTCTTTGGGGCCATGCACACCTGTCACCAGGGTTTTTTCAATATCGGCCGTCCTGCTTGGGCCGGATGCAAAACTGATGGAAGAAGGTAAAAGACCTTTATATTTTTTTTGAAGAAAATGAAACACATCCGCGACATCATACATTATTTGACTCGTATCCGCTATGCAAATATGCACCGGAGCATATATGGAAGTCGTGCGGCCCAATTCCTGGGCGCTACTTAAAACGATTGAACCTGTACGTGCTACCAGGGCTTCACATGTGGTGAGGGATGCATTACACTCTGCCAGCGAATCCGTAATGAGCGACTCTGGTAAAGTATCTTTCAATTTCAGGAGAATATCTTTTTCAGCGCAAAAGATTTTTTCCCAATTTCTTGATTTTATTAAAGTGTCTATCTGTTTTTTTAGTTCATCAATATCTTCACAAAAAGAAAAACGGCCCTGGAGTGAAACAAAATTTTGGGCAAATTCTATTTCTTTATCCATAACCGTTTTTTCAAAATAATCCGTATAATTTCCCAGATCAGGATAAGGAATAGGAACAGCCTGTGCTGTGGCTTTCCTCACCCTTTTCAGTATTTGTTCACGCGAAGACGTCATGATTGTTTCAAGCATTAAATCGTGGGAACAATAGCTCCACTGTCATAAGGAGGAACACCTTCACTAACAGCGCCTTGTTCTGTATGATGTTCTTCTTTATGTTCTTCATCATCTACATCTAAAATACGTTTTTCGCCAAATGGTCTTTTCCCGATTAAGGCTTCTACATCACTTTGAAAAAGGACTTCCTTTTTTAATAATTCCTTAGCCAATATTTCTACTTTATCCTTTTTCTCAGTAAGTAAATCCAGCGTTCTTTTGTATGCTGATTCAATCAATAAACGCACTTCTGTATCAATCAGTTTCCCGGTTTCTTCACTATAGGGTTTTGTAAATGAATTTTCCTGCGCCGGGTCATAAAAACTGATATTCCCCACTTTTTCGTTCATCCCATAAACGGTAATCATTGAGTAAGCAATCCGTGTAATTTGTTGCAAGTCATTGGATGCACCTGTAGAAATTTTCCCAAAGAATATTTGTTCGCTTGCTCTTCCTCCCAGCGTCATACACATTTGGTCCATGAGTTGGTCGGTATTATATAAATACTGTTCTTTAGGCGTGTACTGCGCATAACCGAGTGCTGCTGTGCCTCGAGGCACAATGGTTACTTTTAATAAAGGATACGCATGTTCAAAATACCAGCCACAGATGGCATGTCCGGCTTCATGATAGGCAATAATTTCTTTTTCTTCCGGAGAAATAATTTTGTTTTTCTTTTCCAATCCACCAATTACACGGTCAATAGCGTCCTGAAAATCATTCATATCCACTGCATTTTTCCCGTTCCGAGCTGCAATTAATGCAGCTTCATTACACACATTTGCAATATCAGCTCCTGCAAAACCGGGGGTTTGCTCCGCTAATTTTTTAATGTCCAGTGTTTGAGAGACCTTAATGGGTTTTAAATGCACCTTAAAGATCGCTTCGCGTCCACTTACATCCGGTTTATCTATAGATATCTGTCTATCAAAACGCCCCGGTCTGAGTAATGCAGAATCTAATACATCCGGCCTGTTGGTAGCGGCAAGTATAATAATGCCGGTATCACCGCCAAAACCATCCATTTCCACTAATAATTGGTTCAAAGTATTTTCTCTTTCATCATTGCTCATAATGGCATTCCTGCCACGAGCACGACCTATGGCATCTATCTCATCAATAAAAATAATACAAGGCGCTTTTTCGCGGGCTTGTTTAAATAAATCCCGAACGCGGCTTGCGCCTACTCCTACAAACATTTCTACGAAATCTGATCCACTGATGCTAAAAAATGGTACCTGCGCTTCTCCGGCCATTGCTTTTGCGAGTAATGTCTTTCCCGTTCCCGGAGGGCCTATGAGTAATGCTCCTTTGGGAATTTTGCCTCCAAGTGCTGTATATTTTTTAGGATTTTTTAGAAAATCTACAATTTCCATCACTTCAACTTTGGCTTCATCCAATCCGGCTACATCACCAAAATTGATATTCACTTTTGCCCCTTTATCAAATAACTGGGCTTTCGATTTCCCAATATTAAATATACCACCCGGGCCGCCGCTTCCACCACCACCACCAACTTTACGCATTAATAATACCCATGCGCCAATCATGATTAAAATGGTGAGTACAGTCTGTGATACGGGACCAATCCATTCTCCTTCATCAATGGTACTTTCCGGAACCGGTTTAATTGCCGGATGAGCCGCATAAAAATTTGACATCCCTGTATTAAAGCTCTGCCAGTCAGTTACTTTAAATTCAAATAAAGGGCTTGAGCTTACATCCGCTGGGATCTCTCTATTGAATTTCTGCTTATAATAGGGTTTTGATAAGCTATCTTTTTGTATATAAATCCTTACCAAAGATTTATTTTTTACCAGGTCCAGTTTGGCTACATCACCCTTTTCAAGCATATTCTGGCGAAATTCCAATTCCGTAACGGTTTGAGAATCGGCCGTACCGAGATGCATGAGCTGATAGCCCAGTAAAAAAATAATAATCATCGCATAAATCCAATATATACTGAATTTGGGGGGCGACTTTTTAGGGGAGTTCCCATTTGATGGGAGTATAGGTTTCATTTTTTTATCTTCCTGTGCCATATAATTCTTACTTCACTTTTAATTTTTATTTTAATATATCTCTTGCAATGTAGCTACTACGCTTCATTATATTCTGTTAAAGGCGCATCATTCCATAATTCTTCAAGCCCATAAAATTTCCTTGTTTCAGGAAGCATAATATGTACGACTACATTAATATAGTCTATGATCACCCAATGAACAGCACCAAATCCTTCATGATGAAATGGCATTTCGCTGCATTCTTTTTTCACATTTTCTTCCACAATGGCAGCTAATGCTTTAACCTGGGTATTACTGGTCGCTTCGCAAATGATAAAAAAGTCGGCCACTGATTCGTGAATTTTACGCAAATCAAGTGAAACTATTTTTTCGCCTTTTTTTTCTTTTAATGATTTAATAATTGTTTTTAAAATCTTTGCATTCTTTGCCAGTTTTACAACAGTACTTTTTTGACGGGAAATGGCGGTGGTCTGTGGTTCCAATAATCTTTTTGATTTTTATGATAAAATGTTTTTTTGAATGTCAACCCGGTTTTGGCCGGCTTTGATTTCTTTATTTAATGATTTCAAATTTTCCTTAAATAAATTTGCACAAAACTAAGCAAACTTTGCCTCATTCTACTCCCATTAATCCTTTAGGATACCCTTTTATTGAATTAACAGATGTGGATAGTTCCAACAACTATGCCATGCAACAGTTAAAAAGCGGTCATGCCGGGCATGGTGCTGCTTTTTTTGCTGATCATCAAAGCGGGGGAAGAGGAAGAAGGGGAAAAATATGGGAATCGCCCCGGGGAGAAAATATCATTCTTTCTGTAATCATTGATACGACTGCATTCCAGGAAAAATCGTATTTTACTTTTAGTATGGCCATGGCTATTGGTGTACACCATTTTTTTTCCTTTTATGCTCAAAAAAATATTTCTATAAAATGGCCCAATGATATTTATTATAATGACAGAAAGGCAGCAGGCATTCTTGTTGAAAACATTTTCCGCGGCCTTCACTGGAATTATGCCATTGTGGGTATAGGAATGAATATCAACCAGGTACAATTTGACCCGGCCATTCCCAATCCGGTTTCCCTGAAGCAAATCACTCAAAACACCTATCAACCGGCTTTATTAGCCCGGGATTTGTGTATGTATTTAAATGATGCCTATGAATTATTATCCGTTAATGAAAAAGCCGTCATTGAGGCTTATAATAAAGTATTGTATTTGAAAAATGAAAGGGCCACCTTTAAATTAAATTCGGAGCAAATCACCTGTACCATTCAGGAGGTGGATAAATTTGGAAAGCTTTACATTCAACACCCGGTTTACGACTTCCTTGAATTTGATACCGTGCAATGGGTGCTCCCCAAAAAATAAGTTTTATTTTTTCTAAAAAATAGAATCGAAAAAAAAATCCCTATCTCATTTTGTACCTTGCGCTCATGGGTAAATATTTAGATGGTTTAAATCCCCCTCAACTTGAAGCCGCCACTCACATGGAAGGTCCATTAATGATCGTGGCGGGCGCCGGTAGCGGGAAAACGAAAGTACTTACCACACGTATTGCACATTTAATGGCAAATGGGGTGGACGCTTTTAATATTCTTGCACTCACTTTCACCAATAAAGCTGCTGCCGAAATGAAATTAAGGATTGAAAATCTTTTACAATCCAGGGAGGCTCGCAATTTATATATCGGTACTTTTCATAGCGTGTTTGCCCGCATACTGCGAACTGAAGGAGTGAAACTGGGCTATCCTTCAAACTTTACCATTTATGATACGGATGATTCCCGCACAGTGATCAAAGCTGTGGTGAAAGAGTTGAATTTGGATGAAAAACATTATAAACCCAATAATGTTCACATCCGCATTTCTCAGGCAAAAAATGCATTGGTTGGTCCAATGGAATACCAGCAGGACTATTATATACAACAAGAAGACCAGCGATCAAACAGACCTGCCATTGGAAAAATTTACCAGGCTTATGCTGAACGTTGTTTTAATAATGGAGCCATGGATTTCGATGATCTCTTATTGAAAATGCATGAATTGTTACACAACTTTCCGGATGTACGACATAAGTATCAACATAAGTTTAAATTTATTTTGATTGATGAATTCCAGGATACAAATCCGGTGCAATATGAAATTGCCAAATTACTGGCTGCAGTGCATGAAAATATTTGCGTGGTAGGTGATGATGCTCAAAGTATATATAGTTTTCGCGGCGCAACCATTGAAAATATTCTTCAGTTTCAAAAAGATTATGATGATGTAAAACTGGTGAAGCTGGAACAAAATTACAGGAGCAGTAAAAGCATCATTGAAGTGGCGAATGAAATCATAAAGAATAATAAAGGACAAATTCCCAAAAATTTATGGACTGAAAATGTAGATGGTGAAACCATTAAACTGGTACGAACCATGACGGATAATGATGAAGGCCGCTTTGTGGCAGATATCATTAAAGAACAACGATTACGCAATCATTTTTTTAATAATGATTTTGCCATTCTCTACAGAACAAATGCTCAAAGCCGGGCTTTTGAAGAAAGCCTGCGGAAACATGCCATCCCTTATAAAATTTATGGAGGCCTGAGTTTCTATCAAAGAAAAGAAATTAAAGATTTTATTTGTTACCTGCGTATCACCGTTAATACAAAAGATGAAGAAGCGTTGAAAAGAATTATCAATTATCCGGTTCGTGGTATCGGTAAAACAACTGTGGAAAAAGCCTTAGTCATGGCGCATGAAAATAAATCTCCTTTATTTAATATTCTTGGAGAAGCTCATGCATATGGATTTAAAGGAAGCACTTTGGAATCCATTAAAAACTTTGTCACAATGATCCAATATTTCCAAACGCTGCTTAAACAAAAAAATGCTTATGAAGTTGCGGTACAAATTGGCAAACACACCCAAATCACCAAAGAGTTATTCAATGACAAGACTACGGAAGGGCTCGCCAGGTATGAAAATATCCAGGAACTGCTGAACTCTATTAAAGAATGGACCGAAACGCCCGATAATGAAGATGGAGAAGTGGTAGATAAAAGTTTAGGGGCTTATTTACAACAAATCACTTTACTTACGGATGCGGATACAGATCAAAACGGGGATGCTGATACTGTAAAATTAATGACAGTACATGCAGCTAAAGGTCTGGAATTTCCTGTAGTTTTTATTGGTGGCATGGAAGAAGGTTTATTCCCGAATGCCATGAGTATAAATACAAGAGAAGAGTTGGAAGAGGAAAGACGCCTGTTTTATGTGGCAGTAACCCGAGCCAAACAAAAGCTCTGGATTACCTATGCCAATTCAAGATACCGTTTTGGAAACCTGGTGCAGAATGAGCCCAGCCGCTTTTTAGAAGAATTGCCGGAAACATTTATTGATAACAGTTATGCCGGCGGAAGAATGCCTTCACAAAGCACCATGTTTAATATGGGCAATGCATTCCAGAGAATGCACAGAGGCGGGTTTGGTGATTATAATGATGCGCCTCCATCAGAAAAAAATGAAAGAAAACCTTCCTATCTGCAACCTAAAAAGCCAATGCCGCAAACACTTGCTCATGTGCCATCAAAAGATTTTGCACCGGATGATACAAGTGGCTTGCAAGCCGGCCAAAGGGTAGAACATCAAAAGTTTGGATTTGGCACCGTTATAAAAATGGAAAATATTGCCCACAATCCTGCTGCAACAATTTCCTTTGATCTAAATGGTGAAAAAAGAATATTACTGCAATATGCCAAGTTGAGGATTGTAAAAGATAATCAACTTTAATATCCTGAAAGGAATGAAATGGAATAATCTATTAAGTGAATGGGTATCCTTTGGCTTTTCTCTATTCGCTTGAAAATAATGGATAGGTCTATCAGTGAAATTTGCTTTTTTACTTTAATGCATTGACTATTTCACCCAGGTCTTTTCCGGGATTTCCTGATTTTCCGTATTCCACAACCCGTCCCATTTCTTTTCCATTTTTCATTACAATAAAAGTGGGCACATTAGTGATATTAAAGGCATGAGCCAAATCAAATAATGAACGATGCTCATGATCCACACCGATAAGCGTAATATTTTCTCCCGGGAATCCGGATTGATCAATAAGCTTATAAAAGCCCCCCAAAAGATTATGCGTATCCTCGCACCAGGTGCCCGCAAAAACGATCATTTGAAAGTCCGCTATATTTTTTTTAAATGCTTCAACCGCTTTGACATCAGGATTTTCCAGATCATAACTTTTTTTAAACCAGGGAAAAGCATCATTTTTTTCCAGGATATTCCGATCAATGATACCTACCAGTATTTTTTCATTGCCTTCTGTTTTAACTTTATAGGCAGTTGGTACATTACCCGGGTTGAATTTTTGAGAGGCACAAGAAGCCATTCCCAAACACAAGCCCATCATAAAAATCCAATTTTTAATTTTCATAAATTCTTTAAAATAGATTCATTGTTTTATTTCTTATTCTAAATCGAGGTTTGCTTTCAATTCGAGCAGGAAATATTTTATTTTTGAGAGAGATTGTACGGTTTTCAATTCTTCCATCGCTTTGGCATGATGATCTTTTAAATATTGTCTTGCACCTTCAATTGAGAATTTCCTTTCTCGCAATAAATGATAAATCAATTGAAGATTTTTTACATCCTCCGGTCTAAAGAGACGATCGCCTTTTTTATTTTTTCGAGGTTTTAGTATAGAAAATTCATTTTCCCAAAAACGAATTAATGAAGTATTCGCATTAAACCATTGTGCTACCTCACTTATTGGGTAATAACTCTTAGAAAATAAGACCGAATCATCAGGTATTTCTATATGTACGATCGCTGCATCCATTTCTTTATAAGACTTCCGGCCACGGCGACTCTCTCTGTTTAAGGATTCATTCTGCTCTTTTCTTACTGAGGCATTGGTTTCTGAATCTTCCTTTTCTTTTCTGGGGGTGCTACCTTTTGAGGCATCTTTATTTATGTCAACAGTTTTCTTTCCTTCATTGAAGTTTTTCTTACTTTCATTTTCTTCAAAAATATTTAACTGCACCATACAGCGAAACTAAACGGTAGTTTGTTAAAAAGCAATAGTAATTATATAAACGGGGAAAAAATGTATATAACGAACGAGCTGTTTTAAAAATTGTTTTTAGCGTTATACATTACCTCAAAGCCATCATAAATGGAGGAAGAAATTGTATGTTTGCTAAAAATCTTCATTGAGTACGATAAATAAAATTTGTATTTGTGGTTCCGGTACCATGGGATCCGGTATAGCGCAGATTGCAGCCCAGTCTGGATTTGATACAATCCTGTATGATGTGGATCAAAAATTCCTGGATAATTCAAAAACAAAAATTGAAAAGATCCTAACGACACTTCAGGATAAAGGGAAAATAACATCCTTGCATAAAAAAGAGGTTTTGGATCGTCTTCATTTCACAACTCATATAGAAGACTGTAAAGCCGATTTGGTGATCGAAGCAATCATTGAAAATAAAGAGGCCAAAGTAGCATTATTTAAAAGACTCCAGTCTATCAATGGTACTACAACCCTTTATGCTTCCAATACATCTTCCATATTTATTCATGAGATAGCGGCTGATTTACCATTCCCTGAATTGATTGCCGGAATGCATTTTTTTAATCCAGCCCCATTATTAAAACTGGTTGAAATTATTCGTACAGAAATAACCCCTGATTCCACGATCCAAGATTTGGTAACCGTGGCTAAACAAATGAATAAAACGCCGGTCATTTGTAAAGATGCACCCGGGTTTATTGTAAACCGTGTAGCGCGGCATTATTATCTGGAAGCCTTATATTTATTGGAAAAGGAAAATATACCCGTGGAAAATATTGATACTATTATGGAAGCCAGTGGTTTTAAAATGGGCCCTTTTAAATTGATGGATCTAATTGGCATCGATATCAATTATGCGACCAGTAATATTGTATGGAATGCATTGCATAAACCGGACAGGTTAAAGCCTTCTAATATACAAAAAGAAAAAGTGGAAAAAAGTGAATTGGGGAAAAAAACAGGTATGGGCTTTTACCATTACTAATGAATACATGCTTTCATGAATGAAGTAAAAAAAGTGTTGATTACAGGCGCTACCGGGCTTGTTGGCAGTCATCTACTCCATGCATTAATCAAAAAAAATATCCGGGTAAAAGCGATCTATCATCAAACAAAACCCGATTTGCAGCCTACAGAAAATGTGGAGTGGGTGCAAGCTGATTTATCTGATATTCCTTCTGTAGAAAATATGATGCAGGATGTTCAGCAAATATATCATTGTGCGGGATTAGTCTCTTATGATCCAAGGGACAGGCAAGCTTTATTCAAAACCAATGTTGAAGGTACAGCTCATGTGATCAATGCCGCTATCCAGTCGAACATTGAAAAAATTGTGTATGTCAGTTCCGTGTCTGCTTTAGGCAGATTACGAGAAAAAGAGCTGGTAAATGAAACCATGTACTGGACTAAAGAAACCAGTAATAGTGAATATGGCCGAACAAAGTTTTTAGCTGAAATGGAGGTATGGCGCGGTATTGGAGAAGGTTTGAATGCAGTCATTGTAAATCCTTCAATCATTTTGGGGGCGGGCAACTGGAATGTGGGATCAACCGCCATTTTCAAAAAAGCATTTGATGAATTTCCCTGGCACACCAGTGGTGTTACAGGTATTGTGGATGTTCTTGACCTGGTAGAATCTATGCAATGCCTGATGAATAGTAATATAAGTGAACAGCGTTTTATTATCAATGCGGAAAATGTTTTATATAAAGATTTATTTACGCAAATAGCCGCTGTCTTTCATAAACGGCCACCATTTAAGAAAGTAACTCCGCTGATGGCCTCTTTAGTATGGAGAATGGAATTTCTGAAGTCGCGCTTATCCGGCGCAAAGCCTTTGTTGACAAAAGAAACAGCCCATACAGCTATGGCTAAAGTTTTTTTTGATAATAGTAAGTTTTTAAAAAAATTTCCCGCATTTCGATATACGCCTATTTCTACATCCATCCATCGAATTTGTACACAGTTATTATCCGAAATAAACAAATAATCCCTTTTTTATTCAAGTATTTTTCTATATTTTGAGTCAAATTACAAATGCTTGAATTTTAATGCTACCCTAAAAATTTTACCGGGCGCCGGCTGGCTCATAAGCGAACCTGATATCAACAATATTCACTTCCCTGAAAACCAGGATGCGGATAATGCCGTACTGCAGAAAAAATGCAAAGAATTTTTAAGAGATCATGTAATGCCGTTCATTGATGAAATTGATGATGCCGGAAGGACGCGTATGCCTCCTTTATTAAAAAGAGCGGGTAAGGAAAGTCTATTAGCCATTTCAATCCCTGTAAAATGGGGTGGCCTTGGAAAAAATTTTATTGACGCAGGTATAGCCACTGAAACTTTAGGTGCGGGAAATTCTTTCAGCGTTGCTTATGCCGCACATACAGGTATTGGCCTTTTACCAATTTTATATTTTGGCAATGAATGGCAACGACAAAAATATTTACCTTCTTTATGTTCCGGTGAATATTTGGGCGCTTATGCATTAACAGAACCCAATAGCGGGAGTGATGCAATGGCTGCTTCTACAACCGCTTCATTAAGTGATGATCAAAAATATTATCTTTTAAATGGCCAAAAGTGTTGGATCACAAATGGAGGCTTTGCAGATATTTTTACGGTATTTGCAAAAATAAAAGGTGACAATGAACAACAAGGCCAGGAAAGACTCAGTGCTTTTATTGTAGAAAAAAATTTTGAAGGTTTTACCCAGGGACCGGATGAGAAAAAAATGGGTATTAAGGGTTCTTCCACCACAGCACTCTATTTTGACAACTGCAAAGTACCCGTCAGTAACCTTCTTGGAGAGGCCGGGAAAGGACATATTATTGCTTTTAATATTTTAAATATCGGCAGGTTAAAACTGGCACAATTTAATCTCGGCGCTATTAAATATTCTTTTCAAAAAATGGTTGACCAATTACCCGTATTAGTTTCTAATGCAGGCATACTGGAGTATTATATTGTCCGGACAGCCGTAAACATATTTACCAGTGAAGCCTCTATTTATCGCACCGCTTCACTTATTCAAAATATGCAACCGATCGGTGATAAAGATGACCAACATATCTTATTAAAAGCAGCAGAAGAATATGCTATTGAATGTGCCATGATGAAAATTTATGCATCTGAATTAATGAATGAAACAGTTGATGCGGTCTATAATATTTATGCAGAGAATGTGGTGCCAGGTATTTCTGATGTCTTAAGAAATTTATTGGATGCACGTATCAACAGGATTTATGAAGGGACTAATGAAATCAACAGGATATTTATGATGACCACCCTGGCAAAACGATTTAACTCAGGCAGATTAACATGGAACAACGAAGTGAATTTTTCATCTTTGAATTCAGAGGGTTTAATGGCTCCTGAAAAAAACCTGATTCAAAAATCGAAACAATTATTTATTGAAATTTTCGAACTCTCTTTAAAGACTTTTGGCCACCAATTCTCCCATCAACAGGAAATCATAACATGCCTTTCAAATATTTTTACTCAGATCTTTCACATGGAAAGCGCTATATTAAGAGTTATTGCTTTCAAAAAAATGCAGGATAAAGAACTATTTGAGCATTATGCTGAAATGGCCAGATATTTTTTATACCAGTCTATTGATTCAATATACAAGAATGGGAAAGATTGTCTCTTAGCATTTTTAACCGGAGAAATATTACAACAGCAATTAGAGAAATGGGTTGCTCTGGAAAGTAGTGTTGATTTCTCTCTTCACAAATCTGCAAAAAAGATTTTTAGTTACCTTAAAATAAATCATTCATAAAGAATCAGGCTTATCAGATTTTTTTAATCTTTTCCCATATTTCAGGGATACGTTTAATCCAAACTAATTCTCTTCTTTTTATAGATGCTTCAATGGCAGGTGTACCAAAATACGTTTTATTGCCTTCGAGGCTGGATGGTACACCGGATTTAGCAAGCACCATGGCATTTGCCCCAATTGTCAGCGTTTTACTTACTCCCACCTGGCCCCATAAAGTTACACCATCTTCAATTACGGTCGCGCCCGCAATGCCTACCTGGCCGGCAAACAAACAATTTTTCCCGATGACTACATCATGTCCAAGATGGACCAGGTTATCCATTTTGGTTCCGCTGCCAATAATGGTTGAAGCCGTTACTCCACGTGCAATGGTGCATCCGGCCCCTATTTCAACATGGTCTTCAATGATCACATCGCCACAACTATGCATCCGTTTATACCACATGGATTGATCTTTCTTAGTATTAAAATAAAATGCATCACTTCCAATCACTGCATTTGATTGAATGGTTACATGATTTCCAATACGGGTATAATCATGGATACAAACACCCGGATAAATAATACAGTTATTTCCGATGCAGACATCTTTACCAATAAAAACATTGGGCATAATGACGGTATCTTTCCCCACCTGCACTGAAGAGTGTATCATCACATTTGTTGCTTCAAATGGCCTGAAGTGTGCAACGATTTTTTGGTAGGCTTCAAAAGGATCCTGGCAATAATAAATTGTTTTGCCTGCAGGAAATTCTTGATCCTTTGAATTGATAATAATATGTGTAGCAGCACTATTTAAACAAGTGGAATAATATTTTGGATGATCTACAAAACAAATATCTCCCGGCAATACAGTATGGATTTCATTGATACCAAAAGCTTCTGATTCGCCTGACCCGAGTATTTCAGCATTTATCAATTCGGCTAACCATGTAGCTTTAACAGGTTTTGCAAATTTCATATTTCTAAATTTTATCAAAGGTAAGGAACGAGTTTATGTAAATCGTTTTTTGAAAAATTCACTATTTCTTACACAATGAGCAGGTACTGATGAATAAAAAAAAGGTATTTCAGTCTCTCCAATCTTGATTCATTTTTTTTCAAAAAGGTTTATCAAATTGTGCATAAACATCTTTTAACAGAAAATTTTTGATGCTCCATAAAAAGAATTTTTTATAAAATAATCCTGACCATTTCAGTCATAAATATTTTTTTACTAAATAAATTTAATCATCTAATAAAAAGTCGCATCTTCTGAAACTCTTTATTCATCATTGTTCTATCGAAATTATTTTTTGATCATTCGATTGAACTCTAATTCAATGTGCGATAAAATATCTTCATACCTGATTTTTTAAAGACGCTTCCATGCACATGTCCAAAAAAATGTGAATAAAATTAATGGCATTTTATTTTGCTATAGCAAAAAGTATTTTTAATATTGTGGTGGGAATTTTATTCCCGGTACTTACTAACCCATCCATATATTAGTCCCGTCATAACGGGACTTTTTTATGAAGCATCAATATTTTATCATAAACAAACCCTATCAAACACTTTCGCAATTCTCCAGTGTTGCCGGAAAAAAAACTTTGAAAGATTTTTTTTCCTTACAAAAAAATATTTACCCGGTGGGTAGATTGGATGAAGACAGCGAGGGATTATTGTTATTAACCAATGACCCTCTTATAAATGAAAGATTATTAAATCCTATTTATGCCCATGCCCGCGAATACCTGGTGCAAGTAGAAGGAAATATTTCACCGGTCGCACTTCTGCAATTGGAAAAGGGCATCTCTATCCGAGTCAATGGCCAGCCTTATACCACAAAGCCTTGCAATGTAACACAACTAAAAGAAATGCCCGACATCTGGGAAAGGATTCCACCCATACGCGAAAGACAAAATATTCCTACATCTTGGATAAAAATGATTTTGCATGAAGGAAAAAACAGGCAAGTCAGGAAAATGACTGCTGCAGCAGGATTCCCGGTACTAAGATTGATACGCATTCGTATTGCAGATATTGAAATTGGGAAACTCCAGCCTGGAGAAATAAAAGAGTTAAGTAAAAATACCATTAATAAAAAACTGTTTGGGATTCGCGGGGAATAATTTATTTTTCAGGAATGAATACAACGCATATTTTTTCCCGAAAAATGAAAAATTTTAAAATCAGCACTCAAAAAAAGTTGCTGGATTTAAGCATGATACATACTTATCTTTCCAAGAGATCTTACTGGGCACAAAATATTCCACTCGATGTTGTTCAAAGATCCATCAAAGGATCAATTTGTTTTGGCGTCTATGAAAATGCAAATCAAATTGGTTTTGCCCGGCTGATAACAGACCAGGCAACCTTTGCTTATCTTGCTGATGTTTTTATTTTAGAAAGCCATAGGAATCTTGGT
Source organism: Bacteroidota bacterium (assembly GCA_018268015.1). Classification (GTDB taxonomy): domain Bacteria; phylum Bacteroidota; class Bacteroidia; order Chitinophagales; family Chitinophagaceae; genus JAFDXJ01. The sequence goes on along the minus strand of JAFDXJ010000046.1, from coordinate 22,451 downwards.
TTATCAAAATGGCTCATGAAAAGTATTCATGAATATCCCGCAACAAAGAATATTCGCCGATGGTTGCTTACCACGAAAGATGCGCATGGACTATATGCACAATTTGGATGGCAACCATTGAATGAAGATATGGCAGGCAGAATAATGTTCATCAATAACCCGGAGATTTACTTAAAAAAATGAGCTCCATAATCAAAACTATTTTTATCCTTTTTTACAATCCATAAAACTTTTTCAACCTGCCTATGGAAAAGTATGATATATAAAAAAACCAGAAAATGGATATTTAAATATTGCTCAGGTAAAATAGATTTCTTCCTCCAACCAAGCATAATTTTCATACGGATCTTTTCTCTTCCCCTATATTTGCAGCATGGAATTGATCCTTAAAAATATTGAACAATATAAAGTGGCCATTGAACATGAACCACTCGGTGATGCCGGTGAAGTAGAACAGTTTCGTATTAAATACCTGGGCACCAAAGGCTTGATTAAATCTTTGATGGGGGAAATGAAAAATGTGCCGGCCGATCAAAAAAAGACTTTTGGACAGGTCATGAATGAGTTTAAAACTTTTGTAGAAAATAAATATGAAGGAGCTAAATCAGCTATTACTTCAGAAGAAAAGATCGGCTTAAATGAAGATTATACTTTACCCGGCAGGGAATTCCCTACGGGGGCGCATCACCCTTTGACCATCATTCGCAACCAGGTTGTTTTTATTTTTCAACGCCTGGGATTTACCATTGCTAATGGCCCGGAAATAGAAGATGACTGGCATAACTTCGGTAGTATGAATATGCCCGAAAACCATCCTGCCCGGGATATGCAGGATACTTTCTATTTAAGCAAAGGCAATGAAAATGAACAAAGTTTTCTATTAAGAACTCACACAAGTAGTGTGCAGGCACGCGTGATGGAATCGCAAAAACCACCTATTCGAATTATTTGTCCTGGCAGGGTTTTTCGTAATGAAACGATCAGTGCAAGAGCGCATTGTTTTTTCCACCAGGTGGAAGGATTATACATCAGTGAACAGGTTAGCTTCGCAGATCTCAAGCAAACTTTATACTTCTTTGTTAGAGAAATGTTTGGCAAGGATATCAAAATACGTTTCAGACCATCCTATTTTCCATTTACTGAACCGAGTGCTGAAATGGATATTAGTTGCCTCATCTGTGGCGGAGATGGATGCAATATTTGCAAGCATACCGGGTGGGTGGAAATATTGGGAAGTGGCATGGTGCATCCGCGTGTTTTGGAAAATTTTCAGATAGATCCCAATAAATATTCCGGATTTGCATTCGGTATGGGCCTTGAACGGATATGTCAGTTAAAATACAGGGTTAATGATTTACGATTGTATTCACAAAATGACTTGCGCTTTTTGAAACAGTTTAGTGGGGTTGTATAAGATTGCTTTGGTGCTTACCGAAGTAAAACAACCCAGCCACTTCTTTTTTGCATAAAATCACTTTTCGGATTGACAATATAATAGTAAGTGCCAAGTGGCAATGGCTTTCCATTCATTTTTCCATCCCATACTTTCCCCGAATTATCATAACCATCTGCATGAAATACGACCTGGCCATAACGATTAAAAACATCAACCGTGTTTCCGGTAAAAGTTTCCAGGCCATTAATAATCCATTTATCATTTATCCCATCTCCGTTCGGAGAAAAAGCATTGGGAATTTTAAATTCCTTTAATACCTGTACAAAAATTTGCCTTGATGCATAACAATTACCTACTCCATTTACATTCACCGTATATAAAACATTAACAGGCGGTTTCGAAATAGGTTGTGGTAAATTAGCTGCATTTAAATAAACCACCGGTGTCCATAAATAGGTCAATCCTGTACCAATGTAAGTCATTGGCAGCCTTACCGTATCACCCAGGAATACATTCACCTGATCTGGGCCATCAATCAAAGGATTGGGATAAATAATCACTTGCTGTGCGGCAGATGTATCATAACAATCCCTGTTTGACCGGGTTATTAATTTTACTGAAAATGTATCCGCCGTTTGATAAACCTTCTCCGGGTTCTCTGTAGAATCCATATTGCCATCACCAAAATCCCATAACCAACCGGCGATAATTCCGGGATTGGCAATCGTTGATTGGTCTGTGAAATTAATGGTATTATTATTCAAACAATAAAAGCCATTATAATCAAAAGCTGATATAGGTATCGGGTCCCGGCTTATTAATTGCATCGTGTCATCAAAGCAACCAATATTCGTAATGGTTCTTAAGGACACATTATAATCACCATATGTAGCATATTTTTTCCAAACATTCTGAGTCGAGTCAATACTTCCATCGCCAAAGTTCCATTTCCATTGTACCGGCTTAAATCCAAAAGCTAATGTGGAATCTTTAAAATATAAACTATCATTTGAACAATGATTATAATCAAGAGACCATTGGGCAACAGGCCTTTCTACAACATTTACATCAAAATCCATTTCATGAGTATTGGTACAACCGTCTTGTATATAAGCAAGAGATAAAATATGCACATGAAAAGAATCAATCGTTGTAAAATTGAAATTGATGGGTAATTTATATCTGTAATAGGTCGTATTATTGATTGTATAAGTGCTATCAGGAACAGGGTTCTTGATAAAAACATCCGTATTAGGTGTAAGATTTCCAGCGTTGGAAAAACTCCAGGTGAATTCCTCCGGTTGATATACAATATTTAATGATAATTGAAAAGTTGTATTTCTACACGTGATCAGGTCAGCAGGTGTTGCATACGGATTATATACAGTTAAAAAATTGGATAACTTTTTACTGCTGAAACCGGGATTATATCCATAACTTTCTTCAGGCCCATAACCATATATAACTGCATTAAAGCCACTATCCGTTTGAATATTATGCCTGCCTGAGCTTAAATCGAATCGGGCATAAGAATAATCCGGGTTTTGAGCAATGGGTTTAAACTGGTAACCCATCAATACGCCATCCAGGGTAAAACTGGCCGTATCTGTTGTCTGCATGACAACATTTACAAAATGAACGGCAATATTTGAAACACTGGGGCTTTCGAAAGTAGCGGAATTAATGCTCATAGATGTAGGCGTAATATAAACCATCTCCGGATCACCATTTCCTGCATTATTATTACCGCACTCCCCTGTAGTAGTAATATATTGCGCTACCATAACAGGTAAATTGGCTGTGAGCTGCGATACTTCATCTGAGGTAAATTCATAGTAAGTGCCATTTATAAGATTTGAAAGCCGAACCCCATTAAGAGAAACATTCGTAGAAGCATCCGATACAAGCACCCTGAAATAGTTATTCCCCATTTGTTTGGTGGGAATCAGAAAAAATTTATTCCCCCAGGTGCCATTAGGCAATATCTGTTGAAAAATAAGATCAGATGTGGATTTTCCACCGGCGCAATTCACAGACACATTGGATGACCCGCTGAAAACGGCAATCTTCCGACAAGGAATATTGTTATCAATATTCACAGTTCGAATTGATGTTCCTGTTAAATCTCCCGCCGTATAAAGGCCATTCGTGGTACCCGTTTGTGCACTAAACACATTATAAATATCTCCTTTATTTAAACTGACTAAAAATGGTACGCCGGCTGCATGCGTTAATGTATTCACCGAGGGGGTAATCTCTACTTGAGTGCTATCTTCTGTAGCAACAACAAAACAATAACCTGCAGCATTTTTCTCTGCAGACTGTTGTGTAAAATTGAGAGAAGTATAAAATTGCCCCAAAGAATTGATGGGAGTCAGGAGTGTTGTTGAGGAACTACGGCTATCATATATATGACAATACGCAGCGATTTCTTGTGTACTGGTAATATGAATACCATTATGAGTGAGACCTTCTGATAATATACGTGAATCACTTCCTCCCGATTTCGGCATGACATCTGAAGTCAGCATGGAATTCGCAGAATAATTATAAGTTTTTGTCCATCCTATGGAAGGAATATCTATAGTGATAACAGCATCGCGGTTTCCCGAAAAATAAAAAACCATTTCCTGAGACCCACCTTGAGGATTTATGGATCCATCGGGATTGTACATAGATAAATGAGTGCCATAACCCGCCCAAAACTCGACTCCTTTATTTGTAAAATTTTGTGCATGTAGAAAATGATAACAGCATAAAGCTGATAACAACAGCGCCTTTTTCAATACCTGGTTTTTAAAAATATTTTTCATTGAAAAGTCAAATTGTGTAACATTGCCTATCGCTGTCATTTAACGAATGAAGTAACAAAACTATTATTAATCATGCCCCTTATTTCATTAAAAACCCGGAGAATGAGGAATAAAAACAGAAAACGAAAGTAGCATTCATTTGTTAAAGCACTTTTTCAGGTCAAAAATGAGAAAACATGCAGTATATTTGCCCTTTCAAAAAATGATATGGAATATAATACGGGTCGGAACTATCTTGTAATGCGTGAATATGGAAGGCATATCCAAAAAATGGTGGAATACCTGTTAACGATTGAAGAAAAGCCAAAAAGACAAGAACAGGCGCAAATTGTTATAGAACTCATGGGCGCACTGAATCCTCATTTAAAAAATGTAGAAGACTTCAGGCATATGCTCTGGGATCATTTATTTTTTATCAGCGATTTTAAACTGGATGTGGACAGTCCTTATCCCGTTCCTCAAAAGGAAACATACAAGGCCAAATCTGACCCTATCTCCTATCCCAATAGAAGACCTAAATTCATTCATCTTGGAAAAAACCTGGAAGTACTTGTAAATAAGGCACTACAGGAAAATGATCCTGAAAAAAAATCAGGATTTGCTAATGCCATCGCTTATTATATGAAGTTGACATACAGCACCTGGCATAAAGAACTTGTTCAAGATGATTCCATTCGAACAGAATTAAGCGTCATTTCTGACGGAAAACTGGAGTTCAGTAATACTCCATTTATTAAGCATCAGGCATCCGGGTTTGAACGTGATGATTTTAGAAATGGAAATTCGCGTAGACAAAATTTCAGCAACAGAAATCAACGAAACAACCGCAATAGCGGACAACGAGAAAACCGGAATGGAAATAACCGGAATAATAATGGAAGAAATAATAATTTTAAAAAGCGTTTCTCATAAAAAAAACCGGCAATGCCGGTTTTTTTTATTTCAGTAATTCCTTTTCATTCTACGGTAGCCACGCTTGCATCATAATTTATTTTTAGAACCTTCTTTTCAGAGCCGTTCAACAGAGAACAATAAAACGCATTCCCGGCATCTTTACTCGTGAATGAAATTGTTTCGAAAGGTGTATAACCTTCATATTTTTTGCTGATCAATGCTCTTGCATTCTCCGGTAAATCTTTGTATTCGATCTCCCTGGTAAGGCAAAGGTATTCTCCTTCAGCATTATAAAATACATGAGTTTGTTTACCCTCCAACAAACAATTAGCCTGAAAATAATCACCACTTTGATTCCAGTGAACATTCGTGGCATTAGAAAAAACTTTCTCAAAATTACTTTCCGCACGCACTTGTGCTCCATTTGTACCTGCATAAGAATACAAGCCCAAAGAAAGTAATATACCCAAAATTGCAAATGATTTTTTGGCAGTATTTGCAAAGCTGCCTTGCTTTTGATTTTTTAATAACTGTTTCATGATCATTTTTTTAAAGTGTGAAAAATTGAATTGAAAAATCAAATCTAGAACAGGCTGATCCCCCATAAAAGATAAAAAGGATAAATATGAATGTTTTCGTACTTTAATCCGATAAACGGAAAAATGCCTCCGAATAAAAATTTGGATATCCTTTTGAAATACAATACCAGTAAGAATTTCAGCCAATGTTTAATAAAATGTAAATTCATACAGAAGATTCGTTAACGCTACTTAACATAGGATAAATGGTTTTTGAAAAATCATATATAATCTGGAAGTTTGCATTCAAGAAGTTGTTTTTAAAAAAAAGAATGACGATCATGGCTAATCAAAATATTTCAGGAGATAAAAGAATAAGGGTATTCCTGTTTATCTTTTTAATTTTTGCAGCAATGAATGCGAATGCTCAAAAAATATTGGGTGATTGGGAAGGGAAAATAAATGTAGGTGTTGATGTGAAAATCGTTTTTCATTTTACAATAAATCCGGATAGTACTTTGTCCGGTACAATGGATAGCCCGGATCAAAATGTAATAGGAATTCCATTAAGTAAAGTCATTTTTGTCGGTGATAGCATTCATACTGAATTGCAAATGTTAAAGGCCATTTTTAAAGGAAGAACAATAAATGACACTACCATTGACGGCACCTGGTATCAATCAAATAGCACATTTCCACTAATCTTATACAGACAGATTTCAAAGAAAGAAATAGTCAAACTCAGGCCACAAACACCTAAGCCACCCTTTGATTACCATAGTGAAGATGTGGTATATTTCAATAAAGACAGTTCTATTCAATTTGGTGCTACACTCACCTTTCCCAAAAAAGGAGGCCCCTTCCCTGTTGCTTTATTGATTACCGGTAGTGGGCAACAAGACCGCGATGAAACAATTTTTAATCATAAACCATTTGCTGTAATTGCCGATTATCTCACGAAAAATGGTTTTGCTACTTTAAGAATTGATGATCGTGGAAAAGGACAAACAACCGGTGTTTTTGCCGGCTCTACCAGCGCAGATTTTGCCAATGATGTACTTGCAGGCATTCAATATTTATCGCAAAGAAATGAAATTGATAAAACCAAAATTGGATTGATAGGCCATAGCGAAGGAGGCATGATCGCACCTATGGTTTATTCAAAATGGCCTCACCTGGCTTTTATCGTTTCACTGGCGGGCACCGGAATTCCCGGCTCTGAAATACTCCTTCGCCAACAAACGGATCCTTTAAAGAACCTGGTAAGTGATAGTGTTTTCAATGCTTTTTATAATCTTACACAACATACTTTAGATATCATAAGGAAACACCCAGGTAGCCCCGATAGCTTTCTTTTGGATTCAATCAAATCAAACTACATTAATTGGAAAAAAAATACCCCTTTATACATTCAACAGGAATTACATGCCAATACAGCCACCCCGGATGATTATGCAAAACAGGTATCTCAAGAATTATCCCCTTGGTATAAATTTTTTATTTCTACAGATCCTACTCAATACTGGGATCAGGTAAAATGCCCTGTCCTTGCATTAAATGGTGAAAAAGATATTCAGGTCTATCTGGATCAAAATATACCGGCTATTCAACACGCCCTTCAGAAAGCAGGGAATAAAAATGTTACTATAAAAATATTCCCTGATTTGAATCATCTTTTCCAACATTGCAATCAATGTACCGTTGAAGAATATGACGTATTAACGGAAACTTTTTCTGTAGAAGTGCTTGAAACAATATCAAACTGGCTACATCAAACTATACATTAATAATATACTTTAAGAACTGATGAACTTTCTGGCTCATGCATATCTTTCTTTTCAAAATAAGCAGATACTTCTGGGCAATATGATAAGTGATTATGTAAAAGGGAATAAGCGCTATACCTTTCCCATAGAGATTCAAAAAGGGATCATTCTTCATCGTCGAATTGACGCTTTTACAGATACAGATAATCAGGTAAAAAAAATCAAAGAAGTATTTAAACCGGCTGTAGGCGCATATTGTGGGGCCTTCCTGGATATTGCCTACGATCACTTTTTGGCAAAGGAAATTCTAAAGTCCAAAACAGTGAAGTTGCATCAATTCGTTGAAAACATTTATACTACACTGACCATATCCTATGACATTCTGCCTGAAAGATTTAAAACAATGCTTCCTTCTATGATCTCTTATAACTGGCTTGAAAATTATCAATATCAAACCGGAATTGAAAAAAGTTTTACAGGCATAGAAATGCGCGCTAAATTCCTGGAACGTAAAACCGGAGCCTATGATATTTTCTTAAAAAATTATCACCTGATTCAGCATGGCTTTCATGAATTCTTTCCTCGTTTACATACATTCGCTTTCAGGGAATATGAAATTCTAAATAAGGAATAAATGAAACTGAAAGAAAGCTATGTTTTAAATTTTTCAATAGGTACATGGAAAGGTTTCGAGAACCAAATACATTTTTGATATGTGTGGTATTGCCGGTATAATTTCTACTGACTCATCTCAGGTTTCGCTGCCACAACTCTCAAGAATGGCAGTCGCCTTATCGCATCGCGGTCCTGATGGCGAAGGCTTTTGGATTCATGATGAAGGTCTTTGTGGCTTCGCACATCGCCGGCTTTCTATTCTGGACAAAACCCCAAAAGCCGCACAGCCATTGCATTACATGCATTATATCATCATGCTGAACGGGGAGATATATAATTACCTTGAATTAAAAGAATATTTGATCAAAAAAGGATATACCTTTTTTACAGAAGGCGATACAGAAATTATTCCTGCCGCTTTTGATCATTGGGGAAAAGATTGCCTTCATCAATTTGATGGCATGTTTGCTTTTGTTTTGTATGATAAAAATACCCATGAATTATTTATTGCCCGGGATCGTTTTGGTGAAAAACCATTTTACTATATACTTGAAAAAAAGCAGGAGTGCATTTTTGATAACTTCATTTTTGCCAGTGAAATGAAAGCATTTTGGGCTATCGGTTATCCCAAGGAATTCGATGTTGAAAGATTATTACCTTATCTCGTCCTGGGAAAAATTACCGGTTTTGCAGATAAAAAAAACACCTTTTATAAAAACATCTTTTCTCTGCCACAAGGGCATTCGATGACTATTCAATTAAAATCCCACAGATTAGAAATTGAAAAATGGTATCAGCCAACTATTACAAAAATTTCACAAGACAAAGAAGAAACTTTGTTGATAAAAGAATTCTATTCTTTGCTTGAAACATCCGTCAACCGGCGATTAAGGAGCCACGTTAATACAGGTAACAGTCTTAGCGGAGGTATTGATTCTGCTACGATTGCAGCCATGATTCATAACATGAAATCACCGGGCGCCTTTTGGAAAAATATCTGCTTCACGGCTTCCTTTCCGGGTTTTGAAAAGGATGAATTAGAGAAAAGCAAGGAAGTGGCTACTTTTTTAGATATCCAACAAGAGATTCTATATCCTTCAGAAAATGATTGGGCAGAAAATTTTGATACACTCATGTATCATCAGGAAGAACCACTGCAAAGCAGTAGTGTACTCACACAATTCCTCGTGTACAGAAAAGCAAAAGAGCATAATATTCGGGTGATCTTAGATGGTCAAGGTGCGGATGAAATTCTTGGAGGTTATACCAAATATACCCGCTGGTTCTTACAGGACTTATGGAGAAACAATAAAACTTTATTTCATTTAGAAAAACAACAATTATCAAAGAACCGGTTTTTAGAGAAATGGGACATGCGTGATTATCTGACTGCTACTTTTCCTAAAACTATTGTTGCAGCATATAACATTTCACAGAAAAGAAAATTAAAAAGTTCGGGATTTATCCATCCTGAATTAATGGAAGAATTCCTGGAGAAGGATTTATCCCTGCAAAAAATACCTATAGGTTTTTCAGAACAACTCACTGAAAGCAGCTTTCATTCAGGCCTCGACGAATTATTGAGATATGCAGACAGAAACTCCATGGCGAATTCTTTAGAAGTACGTTTACCCTTTTTAAATCATGCATTTGTAGAATTTATCTTTTCCATGCCGGATAATTTTAAAATACGAAATGGCTATACAAAATGGATGCTCAGGCAAGCCATGAAAAATAAATTACCGGAAAAAATTATTTGGGCTAAAGGAAAGACCGGATATGAGCCACCCCAGGAAAACTGGATGAAATCAAAAATGATACAGGACATGGTGATGAGTGCCAGAAAGAAACTGGTTGATCATAAAATATTAAACAAAGCGATTATGCATCAAAATATCATGGCCAAAAGTGCACACGCTCCCGAAAATTTCGACTGGCGTTTTTTATGTGCAGCCACACTCTTAAAATAAATCATGCATCTTTGCAAAACAACCTTTTAAAAAAAGTAAGATGAGAGACGCAACAAAATACATTCATGCGGGCGTAGAACCGGACCCTTCTACAGGCGCTATCATGACACCCATTTTTCAAACATCCACTTATGTGCAATCAGCACCCGGAAAAAATAAAGGCTATGAATATGCCCGCTCGCAAAATCCCACCCGTTCTGCTTTGGAACGCGCATTAGCCGTGATTGAACAAGGTAAGCATGCCCTTTCATTCAGTAGTGGAGTAGCGGCTACAGATGCAGTTATTAAACTCTTAAAGCCGGGTGATGAAGTAATCACAGCAAATGATATGTATGGAGGGACATACCGCTTATTCACAAAAATCTATGCAAAATTTGGAATACAATTTCATTTTCTTAATACACAGGATGCTTCCCTTGTTGAAAAGGCCATTACAAAAAATACCAAATTAATTTGGCTGGAAACACCTACCAATCCCTTAATGAATATTACAGATATCCAAGCGATTGCTTCAATTGCAAAAAAACATGGTATCCTGGTTTGCGTAGATAATACATTTGCCTCACCCTATTTACAAAATCCGATAACTTTAGGAGCAGATATCGTGATGCATTCTGTTACAAAATATTTGGCCGGCCATAGTGATGTTATACAAGGCGCACTTATCATGAATGATGATTCACTTAGGGAGGAATTGTATTTTATTCAAAAAAGTTGCGGCGCCATACCCGGGCCTCAGGATTGCTTTTTGGTTTTACGTGGCATTAAAACACTTCATGTACGGATGCAAAGGCATTGTGAAAATGGGGAAAAGATTGCCCGATTTTTACGAAATCATTCCAAAGTATCTAAAGTATTCTGGCCGGGATTTGAAGATCATCCCAATCATGATATTGCTAAAAAACAAATGAAAGCTTTTGGGAGTATGCTTAGCTTTGAATTAGTGGATGACAGCCCTGAAAATACAACGCGCTTTTTATCTTCCACAAGCATCTTTGCTTTGGCTGAGAGCCTTGGCGGCGTGGAATCCCTGGTCAATCATCCGGCTTCCATGACTCATGCGTCAATACCTCGTGAAGAGCGTATTAAAAATGGTTTAAGAGATGGCCTCATTCGTTTAAGCATCGGTATTGAAGATGCAGATGATCTCATGGAAGATTTAAATAATGCAATCGGCTAAAGATAGCGGAAGTGATTTCTATGTTTGATACATTAAAAGAATTACTTGAACGCAATTTTGAACTTTATAATCATATCAATTTTATTGATCAGGATCCTATTTCCATTCCACACGCTTACAACAAAAAACAAGATATTGAAATAGCAGGCCTTTTTGCTGCCATTTTTTCCTGGGGTAACCGAAAGGTCATCATTGCTAAAACAAAAGAACTGATGTGCAGAATGGATAACAGTCCCCATGATTTTGTTACACATTTCACATCAAAAGAATTAAATATTTTTTCAAACTTCAAACACCGCACTTTTAATGGGGATGATGTCCAATTTTTTCTCCGATTTTTACAGAAACATTATGCCTCAAATCAATCTCTTGAAAATGCATTTCTAAAGACCAAGCCTACCCGGCAAAACAAAATGGAAAATGCCCTGAATGGATTTTACCATTACTTTTTTGAAGATGAAACGGGCATTGCGGCATGCAGAACAAAAAAACATATAGCAGCACCCGAAAAAAACTCTACTTGTAAAAGATTAAATATGTTCTTACGTTGGATGGTACGCAAAGACACATCCGGCGTGGACTTTGGAATATGGGAAAAGTTACAAGCGGCTGATCTGATTTGCCCACTTGATATCCATGTATTAAGAACCGCGAAGCAATTGAAATTACTGAAAGATGAAAAGCCAAATTGGCAAACTGCCTGTAAGCTGACTGCACAATTAAAAAAATTTGATAAGCATGATCCGGTAAAATATGACTTTGCTTTATTTGGAATGGGCATCAATAATAAAACAACTTTTTATGACAAATACTCAAATTGAAAAAACCCTATTTGAAAATAAAAATATTCAGGATTGGGAAGACAACAGCTTTTTTCAATTATTGAATTCCTATATCCAACATCTTATTCAAAATGATTTCCCTGCCTTAGTGAATTTGTTATACAGAATAGATATTTCAGAAAAAAAATTAAAAGATCAATTGGACAATCCGGAAAATAGGGATACATCAACAACTATTACAACTTTAATTATTGAAAGACAAATTGAAAAAATAAAAACGCGTATTAACTACAACAAAACGGATCATGAAAGTAAAGAAGAGCGCTGGTAACTGCACCTTCACTAAAATGAAATGGCAACATGACGAACAAAACTTTCATCCAATGATATGAAAGTTTCGGTACGTTCTATGCCTTTAATTTTTTGCAATTCATCATGCAAAACTTTTTTCAATTCCTGGATGTTTTTACAAACTACTTCCGCAAACATGCTATAATTCCCTGTAGTATAATTCAGCCTGACAATCTCCGGGATCTTTTTTAATTCTTTAGCAACCGAATCATATAAAGAACTTTTTTCCAAAAAAATACCAATGAAGGCAATGACATCATATCCTAAACCTTTCAGATCCACATGCAATTTTTTCCCTTTGACAATACCGGCCTCTTCCATTTTCTTAATGCGTACATGGATCGTACCACCGGAAACAAACAATTTTTTACCCAACTCCGCATAAGAAATATCTGAGGTATGCAACATTTCATGGAGAATATCATAATCGAGTTGATCAAAATTTAAAGAAGTGGCCATTGGTAAAGCGTTTATTTAATATTATTCAAATATATATTATTTTTTTAGATAATTTCTATATTTTAAAGAATTCTTTAAGATATTTTCAAATAAATAAATAGTTTACTTAATATTGCATTATCACACTGTGGGGTGATGAAATCTTTGGCAGACATACCCTCTCGTCTCGGGGGTGGGGGTCACAGGAAAAACAGGGCATAGAGCCGACCGAATGGCCGACCGGGGTTGACCACCAGGATTTGTGCCGTTGCTAACTTCCCCGTGTAGGTTCGAATCCTACCCCTACAGCAAAGCTGTTTCATCAGGTATGAAACAGCTTTTTTTTATCTTTATACTTCTTTCCTGATCAAATCACACTTTTAATCAACTCGTATGAGAAAATATTCTTTGTCTTTTTTAACCATAATGGCTTGTTTATTTATTCAGCCAATTTTTGGACAAACCACAAATCTCCCGGAAGGGAATTTATTTATCATTGGTGGTGGTGAACGCCCGGATTCATTGATGATAGACTTACTTAAAACAGCTCAACTCAACGCAAAGGATTACATCGTCGTTTTACCTATGTCAGGAGCTGAGCCGGATACAAGTTTTTTTTATTTCAAGGAACAGATGTCCACGCTTTGTAAGAATACTATAGCCAACCTGAATTTCACCAAAGAAAAGGCACATGATAAAACCTGGCTAGATTCTTTAAGAAAAGCAAAACTCATTTTTATCACAGGAGGAGATCAAAGCCGATTCATGTCTATTGTACTGAATACCCCCATCTACACAGCAATACATGAAGCTTATCAAAAAGGCGCAACGATTTCCGGAACAAGTGCAGGTGCTGCGGTAATGAGTAAATTTATGATTACAGGAAATCAATTAGTGGGCGATACATCCTATAGCGCCACTTTTGATCGGATATGGAGTAATAATATTGAATTTTCGCAAGGCCTGGGTTTACTGGACTCCATCATTATTGACCAGCATTTTATTGTTAGAAGCCGCTACAATCGCCTTCTTTCAGCATTGTATGCTTATCCGAATTTTACCTGTATTGGCATAGACGAAAGTACAGCCATCATTTTTCATAAGAAAAGAATCACCGTTGCGGGCAAAAGCCAGGTCCTTGTTTTTTCAAATATGGAAGATCAAAAAGCAGTCAAGGGCTTGATTAAATTTTCTGATATTCATCTCAGCATTTATACATCCGGCGACTCTTTTCTTTGCAAGTAAATTTTACGGCATTCTGAATATAGAAATTATAGCATCATTTTTGCTTTTCATTTAAAAAGATAATATGAAATACTTTCTGACGTGCTCCCTGTTTTTCCTGCTTACCGCTTGCAGTTCTACGCGGCAGGCAACAAAAAAACAAGTCACCGATTTTACCGAATTAAAAAAAATGGTGAATGAAAAAAATTTTGATTTCGTTGCAGAACGTTTATTACCGGCAACAGGAATACCATCGTACATAACTGGTTTTTATGATGTGAGGGTGAACCAGGATAGCCTCCTTGTCCACTTACCTTACAAAGGTCAGGCTTATATGCCTCCTGTTGATCCTTCCCAGTCTCCATTAAATTTTCAATCCACTTCATTCGATTATTCTTTTACAGAAAGCAATGACAAATTGAATATTTCAATAAAGCCAAAAGATAAACAAAATGTACTTCAACTCTTATTCGTGATTTTTAACAATGGGTCTGCCACTTTGAATATCAATTCCTCTGACAGGCAGAGTATATCTTTCACAGGGTATATCTCATCAAGTCAATAAAAGAATTGCTAAATCAGAAGTATTTAGTTTTTACAACGTGAAGTTTCACAGTATTTTTGCCCCACAAAAAATAAAACTAAAGATGAAGAAGATTATTTTACCCGCCATGATTATGATCAGTTCAGTCATGGTTTATGCACAGGATCAAACCGTAAAGGATTTGCAAACAGAATCTCAAAAGCAAATCAACAAAGACCCGGCTGATACAGCCAACAAAGTTTGGAAGACAGGTGGTATTCTCAGTTTGAGTATTGCTCAAGGCAGTACCAGTAACTGGGCTGCTGGTGGTGATAAATTTTCTTTGTCACTCAATAGTTATATCAATGCACATGCTTTCTACAAAAAAGGGAAAAACAGTTGGGATAATAATTTGGATTTTAATCTTGGATACATGAATACTTCTACATTGGGCAACAGGAAAAATGATGACCGCATAGACATTACCTCAAAATATGGTTATGCATTAAATCCCAAACTCAATATTGCGGCATTAGGTGATATACGCTCTCAATTTTTTAAAGGATATACTTACCCGGATAATATTACTAAAGTATATAGTTCCAATTTTTTCTCTCCCGCTTATGTATTACTTAGCTTAGGTCTTGATTATCATCCAATCAGCAATTTATCTATTTTTGTTTCACCGGTCACAAACAGGTGGACCTTTGTCAATGATACAGCCTTATCAACTTTATATGGCCTTGACCCCGGGAAAAAATCTTTATACCAGATTGGTGCTTATGCATCCATCAATTATACAACCAATCTTGGAAAAGTAGTGACTTATACAGGCAGGTTAGACTTGTTTTCTAATTATAAACACAATCCGCAAAATGTGGATCTTTATATGACCAATCTTTTTGCCGTTAAATTATCCAAAGTGCTTTCTGCCACCTGGAGCCTGGATATGATTTATGATGATGATGTCCGGATTTTTGGTGCCAATCAAAATGCTCCGGCCCTGCAATTAAAATCTTTAGTAGGTGTAGGTCTATTGGTGAAGTTATAAAGCACCCATTTCAAATATTAAAAAATACCCGGAGAATGTCCGGGTATTTTTTATTCTGTCCTTCTGTGAGTTGTATCTTTGGTATTAAAGTATAAAATGGAAGATTTATTAAAGCAGGTATTAGAAAACTTTGCATTTTCATCGGATCATTATACCATTGAAAAGACCGGGACCGGTTTAATCAATTATACTTACCTGGTATCCTCAGGAAATAGAAAATATATATTACAGGAAATCAATACTTCTGTTTTCAAATCACCGGGTATCATAGATGATAATATCTCCGCAATCGGAAATTATTTACATCAGCATTTTCCGGGATATTATTTTACCATGCCCATTAAGGCATTGAATGGCAAAACACTTGTTGAATCAGGCAATCAATATTTCCGATTATTTGAGTTTGTGAAAGACTCCAAAACTTTTTCTATAGTCAATTCAACGGATATTGCTTATGAAGCAGCAAAAGCATTTGGCAGGTTTACAAAATTATTAAAAGGCTTCAATGCAAATCAATTGCATCAAACCATTCCACATTTCCATGATCTCATTCTCCGGCAGGAGCAATTTGAAACAGCCGTTGATTCAGCTACTACGGAACGTTTCGAAAGGGCTCAGAAACTGATCGAAGAGATTTCTGCTTATACATGGATAACAACTCATTTTAAGCAAATGATACATGATCGTGGTTTTAGAAAAAGAGTAACACATCATGATACCAAAATCAGTAATGTATTATTTGATCCGCAAAACAAAAGCATCTGCGTTATTGATTTAGACACCATCATGCCTGGATATTTTTTTAGTGATGTTGGAGACATGATGCGGACTTATTTATCGCCCGCAGGTGAAGAGGAAAAAGACCTCTCTCTTGTACAAATACGCGACACTTATTTTGAAGCTATTGCTGAAGGGTATCTTATAGAAATGCAGGAGGAGCTGAGCAAAGAAGAACTCGATGCATTTTATTTTTCGGGTCAGTTTATGATATATATGCAAGCACTCCGTTTCCTCACTGATTTTTTGAATGGAGATATTTATTATACGGCCAAATACCCCATGCACAATTTTACCCGTGCAGCAAATCAATTGCAATTGTTGAAATGCTATTCAGCAAAGAAAGAATTATATGAAAATAAAATCCGGGTATTATTAACTAAAAAGCATTATACCTGATCCAGAAAACCTGGAGAATTTTTTCATAAATTATCCATTTCATTTCCTACAAATTCCATCAGTTCCTGAATATACGCTGAAGAAAAGTTAAGTTTAAGGCCGGCTGCTTCATATAACTCCGGTAATGTCTTCGTACCACCTAATGAAAGAGCATGAATATAATTCTCCATAGCCATTTTAGGATCTTTTTTGAACTGCATCCATAAGCCGATTGCGCCCAATTGTGCAATACCATATTCGATATAATAGAAGGGCACTTCAAATAAATGCAATTGCCTTTGCCAGGATATTTCCCGGAATGATTCAAGACCGGAATAATCTATAGTACCAATGGAAAATTCTTCTACTATTTGCATCCAGGCTTTTGTTCTTTCTTCAACAGAATGATGCGGATTTTGATAAACCCAATGTTGAAATTTATCTATCATAGCAATCCATGGAAAAATAGTAATGACTCTTTCAAGCTGGTGCATCTTTGCACGTTTCAAATCTTTCTCATTATCAAAAAACACATCCCAGTAATTCATGCTAAAAAGCTCCATAGCCATGCTGGCCACTTCGGCTATTTCCATGGGATACTCTTTAAAGGCGCTCAAAGAAAGTGGATGTGTCAAAAAGGATTGTATGGCATGGCCTCCTTCATGTACCATCGTAGTTACGTCACTCATCTGACCGGCAGCATTCATAAAAATAAAAGGAGCCCCGGATTCTGCCAATGGACAGTTGTATCCACCGGGCGCTTTGCCTTTCCTGCTTTCCAGGTCAAAATGTTGCATCGCTCTCATCTTACGAATACAATCTGCAAAAAAAGGATTCAACTTTTCGAAACAAGCTTCTGTTTTATCTAATAGATCTTTCCCGTCATGAAATGGATGTAAAGGGGCCATACCTCCCGGTTCTACTTCTGTATCCCATGGGCGAAAGTCAGTTATACCTAATGCAGATTTTTTATGCTCATAAATTTTTCTCGACAAAGGCAATACATGTTCTCTTACAGCATCATGAAACCGGGCACAATCTTCTTTGGTATAATCGAATCGCCCCAGTTCTACAAATTTATAATCCGTATAATTTTGAAACCCGGCATTTTCGGCAACTTGTTGCCTTCGCAAAACTAATTCCGTATATAAGTGATCCAGCGCTTCTTTATCCTGTTGTCTTCTTTCCTGTATTTTGCGATACACTTCTTCACGCAAATTTCTATTGGGGTCTTCCAAAAATTTGGATGCCTGCTGCAAAGTATATTCCTTTCCATTTAATTCAATACTCATTTGCCCGGAAATAACCCCAAATTGTTGTTGCATGACACTCAACTCCGCCTGAATGGGAATATTTTTTTCTCGGAATAATTCAATATTTTTTTTAACGCTTCTTAAATACGGGAAATAAATGGCTTTGTCCAGCTCAGCAGTAAAAGGATTATCTATTAATTTCTTATTTAACTTGTCTGCATAAGGTTGAATATGAGGTTGAATTTCCATGCAGAAATAAGTAAAAGCTTCTTCCAGGGATTTATCGGTTGTATCACAGGTCATTTTAATTTGACGCCAGCAGGCATCTTCACTAACGGCCGCTTCAAGTTCACTCATATCATGAAGCCATTGATCCAAATCCTTTTTAGAAAGAATTTCTCTTTCCAATAATTGTTTAAACCAGGGCTCTAGTTCTGCCCATGTGGTTATAGAAAAATCTGCAGGCAAAAAATGCCTTGGCAATTTCTGAATATCGCTGATTAATTCCATCCTTAATTTTTTTGAAATAAAAAGAGTTCAAGTAGCAAAATCAGGATTCCGTCTTTTTCTTACGGGCTGGTTTCTTTGGTGCAGCTTCTTCTTCAACAGGCGCTATTTCTTTTTCTAAAACAGGCTCTTCAATTTCCGCCGTTTCTTCCGCCGTTTCTTCTTCGGGTAATTTTATTTCTACATTGGCTGCTTTTAAAGTATTGTACCACTTCACCATCTTTTTCAGGTCGCTGGTATATACGCGGCTAAAATCCATGTTGGGATATACTTTTACAAAATAGGCTTTTATATCTGCGGCATTATTCAGGTCAGGTAATTTTTCAGAAGAATCCTTCATTGCCAATAACACTTCTGCCAGGTTTACATTATCATTTTCCGTATAGACTTCAATGCCTTCAAGATGTGAAAAATTGTGAATCCTTGAAGAAACAAATTTTGTACTGCCATCATCCAGAGAGCGTACTATGGCGCCATCGTTTTTACTTCCAATTAATTCGAATAACCCGCTTAAACCCGTGATAGAAATGATTTTATGATAATCCATATATTGTTGATTGATATTGCCGCAATATAATCAGGGTTCTGCAATAAAAGTTTTCATATTTGTGAAAATTTCATTTTTGCCGGCAAATGGTTTTAACTCAATATTGGTCTGTCAGGCCAAATATGGGTTTCCTGCTTTTCCATTTTCCTTTTGTAAAGTCCGGTATTTTCTGAAGGCTGCCACCTTCCCTGATGGATGCTTCACTCAATGGGGTGATGGCATACCAGGTAGCCAGATCGTATACATCCAGTGGAAAAGGAGCTTTTGTTTTGAGGCATTCAATAAATGCATTATCTACGAAAAAATCCATGCCACCATGCCCGGCGCCTTCTGCCTGCTTTTCAAAACGTTTCCATAATGGATGGTCATATTTTTCCAAATAGGTTTTTGAGTTTTCCCATTGATGAGCAGGGCTTATTCCTTCAATATATACCATGCCTTCATCAAAGCCACCTGCATGATAATCCTGCCATAAGCCATTTGTACCTTGCACTCTGAATCCAAGGTTATAAGGTCTTGGACTGGATACATCATGTGTCAGCAGGATCGTTTCACCATTAGCACATTGAATTTGAGTAGTAACGATATCCCCTTCTTTGAATTTCACTTTTGCATTCGGATGATTAGACCCACCTTTCTTATTGTCCAAAATATATTTATGCAGCCCCAAAGATTTAGAAGACATTGAAGATAAAGCGGTAAGCCGGTTGCCTCTGTTAATATTAATCATGGTTGAAACGGGCCCCAGGCCATGTGTAGGATATAATTCTCCATTTCGATTGACATGATGCTCCGTACGCCACCTGGCTTCACTATATGCATTAGCGCCGAAATCAACACCCGATTGAGGCGTATCTCCATCCGTAAATAATACGGTCCTTAAATCATGTTCATACCCTCCGCGAAGATGTACAATTTCACCAAAAACATTCTGCTTGACCATATTAAAGATGGCCATAATATCACGACGGTAACAAACATTTTCCAGTACCATAACCGGAAGTTTGGTCCGCTCACTGGCATCTACAATATCGAAACAATCCTGTATTTGAATCGCTCCACAGACTTCCAGTCCCGGTATAATCCCTGCATTCAATGCATCAATGGCTTGTACAATATGCCATTCCCATGGAGAAGAAATAATCACTGCATCAATATCTTTTCTTGCCAGTAAATTTTGATAATCTGTATTCCCATTTGCATATTCTACAGGTGCTGCTTTACCAAAATCTTTAATCATTTTTTGAGCATCAGCCATCATCTTTTTATCGGGATCAGCCATGGCTACCACTTCTACATCATTTCATTTGAGCATTTCTGCAAGATGCGTTTGACCACGCAATCCTACGGCAATCATTCCAATTCGTACTTTCCCGGATTTTGCCTTTGCAAAAATTTCCAGGTTTGGATTGATGGCACCAGCTACTGCGCCGGCCACTGCTAATTGCCGGATAAATTTCCGACGGGGATACGTTTTTTTCAAGTATGTTTATTTGCGTAAACTTAAAAAAAATATCAATCAAAAACGCAACAAGAATTTTCTGTTGATGCCTGCTAAAATATTTAATAATTTGAAACCTATCTTCGCGGCATGGCACAAAAAAAACTCATCCGTTTTGAGGAAATTAAACATTTTTCCAATGTGCTGGAATACCCGGAAAATATGGCCGGCAATTGGGAATTATTTTTTAAAAATAATCATCTCATCACGCTGGAACTTGCATGTGGCAAAGGCGAATATGCAGTAGGGCTTGGCAAAATGTACCCTCAAAGAAATTTTATTGGCGTAGATATTAAAGGAAACCGTATATGGAAAGGAGCCAAAACCGCTCTTGATGAAGGATTAAAAAATGTCGCTTTTTTACGTACTCAAATTGATTTTATTGATACTTATTTTACCCAAAAAGAAGTCCAGGAATTTTGGATTACTTTTCCAGATCCACAATTAAGTCAATCCAAACAAAGAAAAAGATTGACACACCCTAAATTCCTTCGGCTCTATAAAAATATATTAGCTCCCGGCGGGAAAATACACTTAAAAACCGATAGCCCGGATTTATATAGGTTTACGAAAACAGTGATCAATACTTTTAATTTAAAACTGCTTGAGGATGAAACAAACATTTATGGCCAGGCAATGATTTGTGAGGAATTGAAAATAAAAACTTTTTATGAATCATTGGATATCTCCGGGAGCAAAAAAGTGTTTTACCTGTGTTTTCAAATTGACCAGGATCTGCCTTCGGAAAAAGACAACCTTTTAAAAGATGAGTCATGAAAGAATTTATAGATTTTTATTACAATACTGATGGATTAATGGTTTTGACTGAAAAATTTCATTTGGAACGCGGCTATTGTTGTGGAAATGGTTGCCTGCATTGCCCCTATAACCATATCAATGTACCATCAGAAAAAAAGTTATTACAAAAACCATCAAAGACAAAAAATGAAATCCCTAAAAACTGAGAAGGCAAAATTACCTGCTACCTCAAAAGCGGCACAATTTAATTTTTATCAAGATGTATGGAGTATCACTAAAAAAATTCCGCGAGGCCGTGTTACTTCTTATGGCGCTATTGCAAATTA
This sequence comes from Bacteroidota bacterium, assembly GCA_018268015.1. Classification (GTDB taxonomy): domain Bacteria; phylum Bacteroidota; class Bacteroidia; order Chitinophagales; family Chitinophagaceae; genus JAFDXJ01. The sequence continues at coordinate 882 of JAFDXJ010000046.1, read as the reverse complement.
TCTGGGCGCAAAATCTTCTGCCAGGTTAGTGGGATGGGCATTAAATATGTCGCATCACAGTGGAGAAAAAGTCCCCGCACACCGTGTTGTAAACCGCAATGGAATGCTGAGCGGAAAAATGCACTTTGCTACACCAACTTTAATGGAAGAATTATTATTGCGAGAAAAAACACTTGTTCAAAATAATAAGGTCATGGATTTTGAGAAAAAATTTTGGGATCCAATGATCGAGCTTTCACTTGGTTAACCAAAAAAATTACAGAAAGCATCCCTAAAAAACTCAGCCCAACACCCATCCTCCATTAACCATCCTCCATTAACCATTAACAATTCACAATTAAAAATTACTCCTTCACCATCTTCAACCTTACCACTTTTTCTCCCTGGGTTATTTGTATAAAATAAGCGCCCTGTGCTAAGCTGCGGATATTCAATGTGGCGGTACTTGCCTTGTCAAAATGCTGACTGCTGATTTCTCTGCCCTGCATATCCATGATTTTGATAACAGACGCGCTGTTCTTATCTAAACCTTTGACCGTTACGGTGCTTTTGGCCGGATTGGGATAGAGGGAAAGAACTCCACTTTGTATAAAGTTTACTTTAAGTGTCTGGCTGTAACTAACCGTACCATTCCGGGCATTTTCCCGGATGCGGTAATAGTTATCTCCTGCAAGCGGATTTTTATCTGTGTAGTTGTAACTGTTTTCTGTTTGCCCTTTTGCAGGAATGTTTGCTATATCCCGGTAATCCTGCGCATTGCCGCTGCGCTCTATGGTGTATGACTGAGTATTGCTTTCATTCAGTGTTTGCCAACTGATGCTGATGCCCTCTTTATTTTCAACAGCCTTTACATTTTTAAAATGGGTGGCGAGGACGTTGTCG